>NZ_CATNVD010000013.1 GCF_951230155.1 Parablautia sp. Marseille-Q6255 | reverse complement strand
CGGAAGCTGTTAGCAATGGCAGGATATTAAACAGCCCGGAACAAAAACAGATACCAAATGCAACACCTGTGAAGCAGCAGGCACCTAATGAATCAGAGTCGCAGGTGAGATGGATGAGGTCAGCTTCTGCTGCGAGTGAAATGGAGCGGGAATGCGTTAGCAGCGTTGCCTGTATCCTGAACGGGCGTATGATAAATCATGTATGAAAAAATTTGCCAACGATTACTTGACAGTAACTGTCTTTGCTGTTGGACACACATAGGATTGTAACTGTATAACAGATGTGCTAAAATATAGAAAACAAAAAGGAGGATAACAGGATGGAACAGTCAGTTTTGGATTTTGCAGTAGAACAGACAAGGAAGCTGATAGAGGCGGCTACTTGCAGTGCTGAGGCCAGGGAAGCCGCAAAGCTGTGGCTTGACTCTGTTGGCACACAGCGTCAGGAAGAGGCAACGAAAGCCTATATCACAGAGCTGGAAGAGGATATTGTGACAGTCGATGGACTGGAAGCATTTGCTATGTCTGAGGCCGGGGCAAAGGTGTTTGGCGAAGAACATGCAAAAGAGGTGGCAGAGCATGCCCGTAAGATAAAGGCGGCAGGCGCGAAATACTGTGACTGTCCGGCATGTGCGGCAGCAGAGGCGATTCTTGAGAAAAAGGAAGCACTGCTTTCGTAGGGCATTTGGTTGAGCAAGATGGAACAGACATTTATGAAGGAAAGGAGAATTCTGCCGCTTGTTTTGTCGATGTCACTGCCGATGGTGATCTCGATGGCGGTGAATTCTCTTTATAATATTGTTGACAGTTATTTTGTGGCGCGTCTGAGTGAGGAGGCGCTGACGGCACTGTCGCTGGTTTATCCGATCCAGAATCTGGTCAATGCGATCGCAGTTGGTTTTGGGATCGGTATCAATGCGACAGTCGCTTTCTTTTTGGGAGCAGGGGACGGTAAGAGTGCAGATAAAGCAGCCACACAGGGGCTGGCGCTTAATTTTATACATGGACTTTTACTCACACTTCTTTGTATCGCAGGTATGCCGGCATTTCTTGGGATGTTTTCTTCAGATAAGGAGATTATTGATCTGGCGCTGGCGTATTCTGTGCGGGCGTTTCTGTTTTCTGTGGCTGTCACTGTGGGGATTGCGTTTGAAAAGATATTTCAGTCTGTGGGGCGTATGAAGGTTTCCATGCTCTGTATGATGTGCGGCTTCGTGGCGAATATTATTCTGGACCCGCTGATGATTTTTGGTATCGGGATTTTTCCAGAGATGGGGATTGCCGGAGCAGCGTATGCGACAGGGATCGGACAGTGCCTTTCTCTTCTTTTGTATGTGATCATTTATATAGTGCGTCCGATACCGGTCAGGATCAGAAGAAGCTGTCTGCGTATAGATAAAAAGACCGCAGGAAGGCTGTATCTGATCGGTATACCGGCGGCTCTTAATATCGCGCTCCCGTCACTGTTGATCTCAGCGCTCAACGGGATCCTTGCGGGGTTCTCGGAAAAGTATGTGCTCGTTCTCGGAGTCTATTATAAGCTTCAGACGTTTATCTATCTGACTGCCAACGGGATTGTACAGGGGATACGGCCGCTTGTCGGATATAATTACGGAGCAGGAGAGTATAAGCGCGTACGCAGGATATTTGGCACGGCGCTGGGGCTGACCGCGGCAGTCATGGTTGCAGGGACAGCTTTATCATGGATGATCCCCGAGGAGCTGATCCGCCTGTTTACAGCAAATCAGGAGACGGTCATGATCGGTGTGTCAGCGCTTCATATTATCAGTATCGGGTTTATCGTATCAGCAGTGTCTGTGACATGCTGCGGAGCTTTGGAAGGACTGGGAAAAGGGACTGCGTCTCTGTGCATTTCACTGGCAAGGTATGTGGTCATTATGATACCGGCCGCATTTTTGTTCAGCAGGATCTGGGGGCCGGACGGCGTATGGGGTGCCTTTTGCGTGACAGAATTTTTAACTGCAGTCTTTGCTTATGCGGTATACCGGACACAGGGAGTGCACGTATGAGAGAGAGGAGACAACTATTCCTGCGCGCAGGGATCGCGGCAGCTTTTGTTCTGGTTCTTTTTTCTGTACTGTATACCCGGCAGCAGAAGAGGGAGCCGATCACTGCTACGTCATTTAAGCTGAGTACGGTAGTAAAAATTACGCTTTATGATTCCCAGGATCAGACAATTCTTGATGAGGCGATGAAGCTGTGTGATACGTATGAACAGATATTCAGCCGGACGCTTCCGGAAAGTGAGCTGTACAGGCTGAATCACGGGATGCTGCCGCAGAAAAACGGTGCGTATACCGTATCTGAGCCTCTGGCAGAGCTGATCTTAGAGGGACTTGCTTACAGCAGGCGTTGTGAAGGGGCATTTGATATTTCTATTGAACCGATCTCCTCGCTATGGGACTTTACTTCAGGCAAAAAGCAGGTGCCTTCGGTCGGAGAAATTGCTCAGGCGAAGGATCTTGTGGACTATCGGGATGTGTCTGTAAACGGACAGCAAGTCCGTTTTGCGCAGGAGGGAATGCGTCTGGAGCTGGGGGCGATCGCAAAAGGATATATTGCGGATCGGATCAGAGAGCTTCTTGAGTCAAAAGGGATTAAAAGTGCGATCATCGACCTGGGAGGAAACGTTGTGTGTATTGGAGGCCGACCGGATGGAAGCCCATTTCGTGTAGGGATACAGCGCCCCTTTGCAGATCGTAATGAGACGGTGGCTATGATAGAGATCACAGATCAGTCTGTCGTATCTTCAGGAGTGTATGAGCGGTATTTTGAAAAAGACGGGAAGCTGTACCACCATATTTTGAACCCGAAAGACGGGTATCCGTATGAAAATGGTCTGCTTTCTGTGACGATTGTTTCAGACCGGTCTGTGGACGGAGACGGACTTAGCACCTCCTGCTTTGCGCTTGGACTGGAAGCGGGTATGGAGCTGGTTGAAAGTATCCCTGATGTGCATGCAGTTTTTATAACAGAGGATGGCACGCTGCATTTTAGTGAGGGCTTTGAGGAGGAATTACATCTGGAGTATACGTCGCAGCAGGAGTAGGGGCATGCGCGGGACACAGATGCAGTGAGGCAAAAAAGCAAGACAAAAAGAAAGGTTCCAAAAGTTGTATCATTACTTTTGGAACCTTTCTTTTTAATAAATACTCAAGATCATATAAATAAAGCCAGCAGCAAGCATATCAGACGGAAGCCCGCGGTATGCTTTTCCGGTACGGGAAAATTTCAGTATTTGTTTTACAGATAAGAAGAGTACGACCGGAACGAGGATTGCCCATGCAATTCCTACCAGCTTGCCAAAACTGTCCATTGTGAATGGACGTACAAAAATTGCGGCAGGGATAAAAACTAACAGGCTGTTCAATTTTATACAGCTCTTTTTTAAGACGCCATTTGTAAATGCCAATACAAGCCCGCTTGTCAGGAAAGCAAAGGTGCTCTCCAGGAAAGTGGCGGACTGAATGTCCGTCTGAATAAGGAAATTGCCGAAAACAGTTCCATTTCCCATGAATTCGCGGACGATAGAGAGCAGTATCCAAAAGCCCCATGCGATAGCGGATTCCCACATAAGATCACCGTAATCTGCCTGTACGGAATCCGAAAGTACGTGTCGTGCACACAGTAGTCCGATCACAAGAGTCATGATCCAGATTTCTGTGGAAAGTTCTGTACCAAGTGCAGAAAATCCGACCAGAAATACAGAAGCGCATAGAGCTGCGCTGGCAATTGGCACACAGAGTTTTAAACTCCATGCAGGGATCGCCTTTTCCAGAAGATTTTTAAGAAGCTCTGCGAACACCACAGTCAGAATTATCAGAATCCCGGCGGCAAAGGCTTCTTTCATCCCGGTAGAAAACAGGATGACACCAAGGGCAAAGGCTTCTGCCGGATATTTTAATGTCATATCAGATCCTCCATTTTCTTATTTTACTGTCTGTAAAAATTCATACGCATCATTGATTCCTTTTACAGCTGCTGTAGAAGAAATGGTTGCACCAGAGATGGCATCGATCTGGGAAGCGCCGGACGTACCTTCTGTTTCGGCAACTGCAGCGTCATCAGCAGGTGCCTGTGTTTCCGGTTCTATGCCGGCAGCCTGTTCCAGGCACTGGCGTGCAAGATCAACAAAACCGCCGATCGAGATGCTGACACCGGATACAACGTCTGTTTTACCCTGCTCGTCCATTGTGAGACTGGAGAGAGACTGATTCTCGATCAGGGCAGCAGCAAGCGCTTCTGCCTGTTCTTTCCAGGTAAGACCGTCTTCTGTCATTGTATATTCGCCATTTTCGGACATAACACTTTTCTTTGCTCCGTCCGCTGTGACAGCATCCCAGCTGACAGAGGTAATCTTTCCATCTTTTACAGTAATTGATACCTGGTCAATAAAGCCGCTGTCATCCGGAGCTTCCGTTTTTGCCTCGTAGGTGCCATCAGAAAGCTCTGCACTGTCCAGTGCTTTTACTGCTTCGGCCTGATCAGCTGCGTTATCAGCGGCAGCTTCGGCTCCGGCAAGCGCTACAGGGGCAGCCTGTCCTTCAAACTGGCTTAAAAAGTCTGCTTCTGCGATTTTTGATCCGACACCCTGTGTCTCAGATAATTCTGTGACCTCCACCTTGGCGATCACAGAGGCAGTGTCATCAAAGAAAACGTTCATTACAATATCTCCGCCGTATCCTTTTTCCCGTACCGTTACGAGATAGCCATCCTGTGTCTTACCTGCACGGTCGATTGTTTCTGATCCGGCTGTATCAAATTCTTCTGTGAACGTTGCCTCTGATGGTGCGGCCGGTGTGCCGGCAGCGCTGTCAGAAGCAGCCATATTCTGTGAAAGTACTCTGGATCCGGCGATCACGCCGAAGGAAAGAGCTGTTACAAGTACGAGCGCCAAAACGCCTCTTACTTCTTTATTTTTCATAATGATGTCCTCCGTTATGCTTTCTTGGTTCCGTATACATGTTTTTTGTAAAGCAGGGATAATGCACCTGCAAGGCAGTTTGCAGTCAGGATCCCGAAACAGATCCCTTCCGGATAATTACTGAAAATGCGGATTGCAGCGGTGATGACTCCGGCAGTAACTGCGTAGAGCAGCCGCCCGCGCCTTGTGATGAAGGCGTAATCTGTCAGCATATAGCAGCCTCCCATGATCAGGCCGCCGCCGAGCAGATTGAGAAGGATATCGCCGGTAAACAGACCGGATGGCCCGAAAATAAAGGTCAGCAGCAGTACCGTCGCAATATACGTGAACGCAGCTTCGATGTTGACAATTCCTTTGTAGCACATATATGCAAAGCCGATCAGTAAAAGCAGCTTGCTCGTTTCACCGATCGCTCCGGGGACCTCGCCCAGAAACATCTGCAAATAGCTGTATCCGGCTTCACCGCCGCCTTTTACTGCGCCAAGAACGGTAGCACTGGAAACGGCGTCAGCAGCGACTGTCTGTGGTGCCACGTACTGCATCACAGTTCCTGGCCATACGACCATTGCCAGAAGGCGTCCCATCAGTGCAGGATTGACAAAGTTATTTCCAATACCGCCAAACATCTGTTTGACAACGACAATGCTGAAAACAGCGGTAAGGACGATGACCCATGAGGGAACCGTCACTGGCATATTGAAGGCAAGGAGGATGCCGGTGACAACGGCACTGAAATCTCCTGCAGTGACCTGCTTTTTGGTGAGTTTTTGCCAGAGATATTCGGAAAGCACGCAAACGACAACAGAAAGTGCGGTCAGATAGAGAGCGCGGATTCCAAAAAACCAGACGGAACCAAGCAGTGCGGGAAGCAGAGAAACAGATACCTGAAGCATGATATTTCTTGTACTCTGCGGGGTGCGCACGTGAGGTCCGTTTATTACTTTTGCCTGACTCATGATTTTTTTACCGCCCTTTCTCGCATTCTCTGTTTTACTGTGTCCCGGGCCATGCGGGTGCGCACAGTGAGCTCTCTTTTGGCCGGGCAGATATAGGAGCAGCAGCCGCAGGCAATACATTCGCTTGCATAAAGCTGCTCGCACAGATCATAATCTCCTTCCAAAAAGGCAAACTCGATCTGATATGGGACAAGTCCTACCGGGCAGACATTTGCACATCCGGCGCAGCGGATACATGGCTGCTCTTCCCAGGCAGATTCCGGAAGCACCAGAATACCGGAAGTATTTTTTGTTACATAAAAGAGCTCATCGCCATCATTCCAGTCAGAGGCGACGCAGGGACCTGTCATCGGACCACCTGCAATGATACGGTTTTTCTCTGCTGTGACACCTCCACAAAGCTGTATCAGCTCTTTTGCAGAAGTACCGATCGGCACAAGATAGTTTCCAGGCTGCTTTACGCATCCGGTAACAGTAACAATCCGTCTGGTGAGAGGACGCCCTCCAAGTATCATGTCAGCTGCGGCTCTGGCAGTCGCGACATTCGATACGATCACGCCAACATCTGCAGGAAGGCCGCCCATTGGTACTTCACGGTGGAGGACTGCCTGAATGAGCTGGCGCTCGCCGCCCTGAGGATATTTGGTGGGAAGCACTTTTACTTCAATGTCCTCACTGGCATCCATGCAGCCGTCTGCTTTTGCCTGCGACAGGATTCGGATCAGATTCTGAGCTGCCTGCGGCTTATTGTCCTCGATACAGATATAAGCCTTTGACGCTTTGGAGCCCTTTAAAAGAAGCCGGACGCCATTGATCAAAGAACAGCCCTCTTCAAGCATGAGACGATAGTCACAGGTTAAAAATGGTTCGCATTCTGCGCCGTTGATCAAAAGGGCATCGATCGATTTGTCTGTTTCATATTTTTTATGTGTCGGGAAGCCTGCCCCGCCCATTCCTGTAAGGCCGCCGTCACGGATCCCGGTAAGAATATCCTCCCGGGAGATGTCGTGGATCTTTACCACGCTGCCTTTATAATCCGCTGTCGGATCGGACGGTTTTTCTTCGCGTTTTATGATGCACGCTACAATGCTGCGTCCCTGATTCATCACTTCTTTGACGTCCAGGACAGTACCGCTTACGCTGGCGTGCACAGGAGCGGCCATAAATGCATCGGGAGTGCCGATGAGCTGGCCTTCTTTTACATATTCGCCGGGGGATACCAGAAGCTGACATTTGCCTCCGAAAGACTGCTCGGATAGAATCGTGACAAGCTCAGGCCAGTATTGCTGCACTGCGGCATCCATGGACAGCGCTTTGTCATAGCCATCGGTCGGATGCACACCGCCGGGGAATACAGGTTTTGCTTTTTTCTGCATGCCTTGTTCTCCTTTGCTTTTGCAATAAATAGTGTAAAAATAGTATGCCGTTGCCTGTTAAAAGATTGACATACTTTGCAATAATATCATAAAATAAATACAGAATCAAGGAAATCAATAATGATTTTTATTATGGATAAAATTTCTATCACAGGGAGATATTTGAATATGATAAACCGGGAAGATATGTTGGAACTGACGAGACGCATGACGCTGTCGCGGACATCGTTTACAAGGATCGCGGGATGTTATGTGGATTGCAATGGTGAATTTGACGGAAGCTTTAATGTGAATTTTCTGAAGCTGTCATCTGTCGAGAGGAGCAGAAATCTCAGTATTGCCAAAACAATTCCGTTTTCGGAAACGAACGTAGAGCTGAAAAAATACAGTTTTTCAAAAACAGGAGGTCAGGCTGCGGCGATGCATCAGCTGCTGACGGCAATAAAGGAGTGCGGACTGAAAAATGACGCTTTGCTGGATACCTTTTATGATCTGATGATAGAACAGTATCGCAGTGACAGGGAATATGCAGTTTTGTTTTTTCATGATCGCTATGATATACCTGTAAAGGCAGCAGATAAAGAACGGCTGTGGGAATCAGAAGAGGTATTTGAGTATCTGATCTGTGCGGTCTGCCCGCTTGTGGGGGAGTATGAGCCGGGAACCCCGGAATGTGGTTTTTTGTTTCCGGCATTTACAGACAGGAGTGCAGAGCCGGATCACATAGCGGTGTATGATCCTCTGCGCAGACATCCGGAGCTGCTGCAGATACTGGGCATATAAAATCAGGCGGCGCCGTGCCGGGGCTTTTGTAAGACGGCGCGGTTTTTGCTGATTGCATAAAACTCCTGAAAATGGCAAAACTGTGTGAAGAAATCTGAAATGGCAGAAGTGGCTGAATATACAGGAGAAAGGAAAATAATATGTACCGGTGTGCATTATTCGATATGGATGGTACGCTTGTGGATTCTTATGAAGCAATCTGTCACGCGTATGAGTGGACAATGAAAAAGATGGAAATGGAATTTGGGGGCGCTGCTTTTGTGCGCAGGGCGATCGGTGCGCCGCTGCCGCTGGTATTCCGGGAGCTGTGCAAAATGGATGAGACGCAGATTGCCAGAGCAGTCACATTTTACCAGATCTATTATAAGGAAAGAGAAAAAGAGGAGGTAACAGCCTGCGCGGGGATAGAAGAGACGCTTCAAAGGCTCCGGGCATCCGGAATGCATCTTGGAGTTATTACTTTTTCAGATGAAATATTTGCCCGGACCATGCTGGAGCGGCTGGGACTTCTGACATATTTTGAAATTGTATGCGGCGCAAAAGGAGATCATGTACAGACAAAAGCGCAGATGCTCCAGTCCTGCCTGCGGACACTTGAGATCCTGCCGGAGGAGGCAGTCTTTGTCGGAGACAGTGAATACGATGCCAGAGGGGCAAAACAGGCGGGAGTTGATTTCCTTGCTGCAACGTATGGATATGGGCTTTATGATCCGGCGCCGGATCATAAAGTGGAGGCCAGGGCATTTGTGAGTACGGCAGCGGAGATCGGACAGTGGATCTGCAGTCAGGGCAGGTAAGAATGCTGCCGGAATACCTTCACAGCCGCCCTGAAGCGGGCTGTGCAAACATATCCGGCAGCAGCTCAGTGTTCTTTGTTACATTTTGTTTTCTTTTATTTCGCCGCAGGCGATCTTTGTGCCGGAATTTCCGGAAGGCTGTGTATGAAAGTCATCCGGCATATCATGGATCACGACAGTTTTTCCGATGATTTCCTCCGGATAAAAACGGTCAGTATAAAAGATACTAAGTGCGTATCCGCGGGCGCCCATCAGGGGCGGCAGATCTCCGGCGTGATACGGATGTCGGCAGTCCAGTGGATTGAAGTGCCCCTTTGTATCAGCAAAGGGATCTTCCGGGTCACCGCTGCAGCGGCTCCCTTCATGGATATGAAAACCAAACATCTGTCCGTTACATACAGCATCGTTAGCCGGGAGTCCGGTCACGTCGGCAACCATGAGCGTACCGTCCCAAAGCGAATAAAAGAAAACCGTGCCATTTACCGCACAGTCGCGGCTGTGCCCATAAAGAAACGCATACGCATCAGGCAGCGAATGAAGAATGACAGAAAGTGCTTCCTTTAACTCTTTTCGCATCGCTATTTCTCCGCCGGGCAGGCAACGGGAGCATCGAAGCTCGGGTTGAATGCATAGAAATTTCTGGCATCGAGGTCTTCCTGAACGCTGCGCAGCGCTTCACCGAAACGCTGGAAGTGAACGATTTCTCTGGCACGCAGGAAGCGGATTGGATCTGCGACATCTGGATCTTTGACAAGCCGCAGGATGTTGTCGTACGTACTGCGTGCTTTCTGTTCTGCAGCGAGGTCTTCAAAGAGATCTGTGATCGGATCTCCTTTTGACTGGAACTCACATGCATTGAACGGGATGCCGCCTGCCGCCTGCGGCCAGATCCCTACGGTATGATCCACATAATACGGGCCGAAGCCTGCTTTCTCTATTTCTTCTGGTGTGAGATCACGCGTCAGCTGATGGACGATCGTAGCTACCATTTCCAGATGTGCGAGCTCCTCTGTCCCCACATCATTTAAGACAGCCATTGCCATGCGGTTTGGCGCAGTGAACCGCTGTGACAGATAGCGCATCGAAGCGCCCATCTCACCATCCGGGCCACCGTACTGCGGTAACCTATGGAACGCAGAAACGCCCGTAAAATAAGGGTTTCACAAACTTTCCTGACTATACAGATGAAACGAAAGAGTATTCTCTTTGCGGTTCCACACGATCTCCTCAACAACAGAGCGTATAAATACTCCTTTTATCTCATAATCGATAGCATCATTTTTCAGCACATCATACACGCTTTTGATCTGCTTGAGCATATCATTCTGACTGACAGTCTGGCTTGGCGCTTCAGTAGCCGCTGCATCATCAAGCAGAGCAGCGATCCGTCCCCGTTCAGCTGCGAGACGTTCTTTTCCGTACCGATATTCTTCGAGGGTGTCCACGCCTGCCTCATACGCTTCACGCAGCCTCTTTTCCCTGAAAGACAGCTTCTCAAGCTCTTTGCGGTACATATCAACTTCATCAAATTCCTGCATAGGGGCAGAAGAGCGGACTGTAAAAGAAAATTCTTCACCGTCGAGCAGACGTTCAAAGTATTCCAGTACACCGTCTATCAAAACTTTTTCTGTGATCCATGAGCTGCCCGGATGCATGCCCTTCGCATACTTCCAACATTGGAAGAACGGCTGCGTCGCCCTATTGTATCCGAGAGATGCGCCGCAGGTCGAGCATTTTACCAGACCGGACAGCCAATGCGCACAGGCAGATACATTGCGGCGTTTCTTTGGCGCGTAGGACGCGCTGAGACGGTCATTTGCAGCCTGAAACAGCTCAGGTGATATAAACGTATCATGTACACCATCACGCTCTATATCGTTCCATATAACCTTCCCGATGTAAAATCTGTTCTTTAAAATGTATGTCACGTTCCGCTTTTCAAAGGTGTTCCCTCTTTTGGTGAGGATATTCCGTCGGTTCAGGCTGCGTGCGATCGCTGTGACGTCGCGGTGTTTGTTTGCATACTGATCGAATATATATTTTACGATATCAGCCTCTTCGGGGACAACGGTAAACGGCAGGTTGTGTCCCGGCGATGCATAGCCAAGGCAGGGCGTTGTCTGGTAACCGCCGCGCATAGCCTTTTCCGTCATGCCGCGTCTCACTTCTCCTGATAGGTTGATCGAATAATATTCGTCCATCCACTCGATGATGCGCTCGATCAGGCTACCAAACGGACCGTCGATCAGCGGCTCGGTGATGCTGATCACGTCCACACCACATTGTCTGTGCAGCATAGATTTGTAGACGATGCTTTCTTCCTGATTGCGGGCAAACCGTGAGAACTTCCACACAAGGATAGCAGAGAAAGGACGGTCATCGGATTTTGCCATTGCGATCATACGCTGAAATTCCGGTCGTTTGTCGGCTTTCCTGCCGGATATACCGGAGTCAATGAAAATGTGATCCGGCTGGATCAGGATATTGTGCTTTTTGGCATATTCCAGGCCAAGGCGCTTCTGCGCGTCGGGGGAAAGTTCCTCCTGCTTGTCAGTACTCACGCGCACGTAGAGCGCGCCATAGCGGAGCGATTCTGTTTGCTGTTGTTTCATATACATCATCCTCCTGTAAAACATATGAAAAAAAGAGTATAAAAAATACACCTGTACAGGTGCCGGAGGATTGTGGTATAATCTTCTTGTTGATGGATGATTGTACTGTCCTCCGCGACTGTATAGTTATCGTGTGTCGCCCGGTGTTATATCATCGGGCGGTTTCACATTATTGACATTTTTGCATATTTTGCTATAATATACTTAACAGGACAGTCGGAGGGTGAGTGCACTTCACCCGATCCGGCGAAATATTAAGCCAAGAAATAGCTCGTCTACTTTACCAGAGTCAGGACGGGCTATTTCTTATTGCTCATGCTCAGAATTGCAACAATTAACAGAGCGACTGTCAATATGATTTGAAATTCCTCATATGTACTCATAAGCATCATCCTTTCTGCAGGCTCAGATCGGATGAAAAGCACGTCCCCCGGCTGCCCGGGTAATTATATTATTTTTAATGTGTCCCCTGCCGGAGCAGGGGAAATAAAGTTAATCTTTTTTCATTTTTGCAAATCCTATGTATGAAAGGATCATTTCGATAATAACGAACATAAAATACATAGGGAACAGAACAAGCGCTACAGTGTAGAGAATGGCACCAGTCAAAGCAAATCCTCGCTTTTTCATAAAAAGCCCGAGCGCGTTAAACAGGACTGCGAGAGCAGTACAGATCAGATGGGGCATAACAAGCGCTGTAGCAATGCCGGTGCCGATTTGCTCGGCGGCATCTGAACCGCTTCCGGCTGTGCCTGTCCAATACACGATACTGTATACCAGATAAGCTACACCGATGATCAGTGATACAAGTAACAGTTTGCTGAGTTTTTTCTTTTCCATAACTCAATCCCTCTTTTCTTTAGATTTTTATTAAAACGCCGAAGCGGTTTAATCATTCAAAATCTTCTGCGTCATCAATGATAAACGAATCTGTGTAATTTTCTGTAGAAGATTGAGATTGCCTAAATTCTTCCGCAAGCATAGTCTTATTAAATTCAGCAGTAGGTTCAATTTTATTTACAAGAGTTTCTAATTCGTCCACAGATGTGTAAAAGAACTCTTTTCGTAAATTCACTTTATTTACGCGTTTTTCATTTAATAGACTATGTAATTTTCCTTCAAGTCCAACAGCATCTTCTGAAAAAATGAAACTATGCACATCAAATTTAAAAGGAACAGAAGCATCCCCTAATTCATTTACTCTATCTTGCGGATTTAAGCGTCGAGTCATTCCAACTTTGAAAATGTTTTCTCCAAATGATCCCAGATTACTGATAATATATACATTTCCAGCTTTACCATTTGCCAGATTGGAAATTTCCTCTTTTTTAACGATCACATCAGCAAGCTGACTCTGCAATTCTAGAATACGTGCATTTAGTTTTTCTAGTTCAGTTTCTTGAGCTGTGGCCAGCTGTTCTTTAAGTTTGTCGATTTCGGAATGGTATTTTGATTCTTCTTTTTCAATTTTCTTGCGTTCAGCTTCTAATGCTTTTCGCTCCTCAGCTTCTTGCCGCATCTGCTCCTTCAAAGCGAGCTGTTCTTGGCGTGCTTGTTCTTTTTTTACATAATAATTGTATTCTATTTTTACGGCATTGATAAAAAGGTATTCAATTTCGCCTATAAATTTTGTAAGAGTCCCAGCGATGCTTTGATTTCCTTCGCCGGCAATTTTTAAATACTTTGCAGTTACAACCTTGACAAGTTCTATTGAATGGTCGAGTTTTTCGTACTTTAGATTATATAAAATGTTCTGAAGCTCAGCCTGCAATGCAATCACCATTAAGTTGTAGATGGATTTATTTGCTTTGGTGGTATATCTTGAAGAATATTGATCTAAAAGTTTTTCTATCTGCTTCTGGTTTTCTCTAAAAGCTTTTCTGAGGCTTTTTACATCCATACAATGAAGTTTCAACAGTACAGAAGGAGAAATCAATTCCAAATCAGTATAATCCCTATCGGATAATTTGCAGTTGCTGTATTCTGCGTCGGATATAAAAAAATTATCGATAGAGTATGCAATACTATTATATAGTTCTTTGGAACGGTCAATTTTTCTAATGTGAGTTTTTACTTGTTTGGATAGCTTGTTCTCTTGCTCTGTAAGTGTAACAATTTCTTCGCGTAGTTTTGCTATAATTTTGTTATTTTCAGCAATCGTTCGATTGGATTCATCCTGTTTAACTTTAATAGTAGATTCAGTATCGGAAATTTTCTGTTCCAGCTCGGTATTCAATTTATCAATTTTATCTTTGATTTGATAATAGTCATTTACGCCCAAATCATCAATCTTTTTCTGAAGATTAGAGTTTTGTTTTTTTAATTCCTCATTTTCTTTCTTTATTTTCCCTATGCTAAAAATGTCAAATAGTCCCATTTGTCCCTCCTAAAACTTCGCCCTCAGTTCCACTACGCGCCCGATAATCTTAACCGGCTTCTTTTCGATATCCTCGTTACTAAAGAACATCGGTTCGTAACTCGGATTCGTGGAAATCAGTTCAATACCATCTCTATATTTTCGCAGCCGTTTACAGGTTGCATCATCACCGTTTATCATTGCGATCACAATATCACCGGACTCAGCGTCGTCCTGTAGCCGTACGATTACGACATCACCCTCGCTGAACTTCGGTTCCATGCTATTGCCGTGAATCTGCAATCCAAAAAATTCTCCAGTCCTTGCCATTTCTTCTGGTATTTCTTCTGTATCTATAATATCTGTTACGGCTTCGATTGGGATACCGGCGGCTACACGACCGAGGACGTTTATGACAACGCCTTTTCTTGGTGCAGATTTGGATAATTCATCCCAGCCCATTAAAGCAGCAGGAGATGTCCCACCGACATTTGCTGCGGCTTCTATTTTATCAGATGGAATATTGGTTATAATATTATTTTCATATTTATAAAGCGTTTGTTTGGATACATCTATTTTCTCAGCAAATTCAACCTGACTCATCCCATTTTTTAATCTCAATGACTTTATACGTTCTCCAACAGTCATATGCAGGTCTCCTTTCAAATGTTGTAACTTAATGATAACACAAAAAAGTTATAAAATCAATAAAAAATATCTTGACAAGTTACAAAAATGTGTTACCATAGAAGTAACTTAACAAGATACGAATGAGAGGTGATGATGTTGATTAAGACAGACGAACTGAGGGGAATCATTGCTAAAAATGGTTTTTCTCAGTCGGATATTGCAAAAGAGATAGGGATTACTCCAAAAACTTTCTATGAAAAAATGAAGAATGGAGTGTTTGGAAGTGATGAGATTCAAATAATGATTGACGTTCTTAAAATAGAGAATCCTATTGATATTTTTTTTGCAAAGGAGTAACTTTATAAGATACTAAAACAGAAGGTGAGAGGTACATGCTTTTAATAGGAAGTATAGTTCTGAATATAGCATGTTTGATTTCAATCAGACTTTTGCGAAAAGAACTAAAAAATCAATACGAAACCATAATGGGGATGGGAAGCTATATACATGCCCATACAGGAAGAAGAATGGATGAGGATGATTTCGAATGGTATCGGGACTATTGGAAGCGAATTTAGAAAAATTATTTGAGGGAGAAGTGTTGCCGATAAAAAGAACGCTTTCCCTGATAAGACACTAGACTATCTTTTCGCGACGGACGAAGGGAGGTGAGAGAGATGGAGAAGCTTAGAAGTATCCATATAGATACAGAAAAAGGCATTTACCAGTTGAATGGAGAAGACATTGGAAGCGATACATCGAGATTGAGACTGGAGTTTGAAAATGGGGAATGGTCGCTGGAAGTAACCAGAGATTCTTGTTTTACTGCCAGCGCCCGCAAATCAAGGAATAAGCTTTGAGATGAAATCGGTAATTTCATCCAGACCATTCTTGAAACGGTTTTCCATGTAAATGATAAATTCGTCATTAGCCATGAAGCCGCCATCGAGGTACATTTTACCCAAGCCAGCTCTTGAAATTTCAGCAATGGTTGCTTTGATATCGGGGACAGACCATTTCTGGCAAGGTTTAAGGACTTGGATTTCTGAAAAAGAAAAGTGTTTGGCATTGAGTTTATCGGTTCCGATTTTTCTCTTAGTCAAATAGACTTTGTAAAGGTGACAAACAAGATTGTCTGCGTCTTTCGTTAACTGCATAATGTTTTACTCCTTCCTTCGTACTCGGCGCGGCAACGCCTATGTTAACAGTATAGGCGATTTAGGAGCGAAGCGCAAGCGGAACACAGACAACCCAGACAGCATAGAACAGTAGAGGGGTGGTGAAATGGAAAAACCTAGAATCATCAGCGAGATAAGGGTAAATGGTGTATTGACGAGGCAGGAAGATATTCCGCCGGATATCGCACATCAGGTGATTGCTCAGACGATCATCCGTGCGGCGGCGAACATTGGATTTAAAGCTACAAGAAAAGAGAAAACCGCCTGATGGCGGAAAAGGAGGACAAACATTGCTAAAGAAACTGATCACGCTGCATGCTATCGCAGCGGCAGCAACAACGATCATCTACACATGGATGACAAAAGGCGACTGGGCGTACATATTCGCGATGATGGCGCTTTACAACTGGGTGCTGGGAACGGCAGCGATCGCGGCGGACATACATCAGGACAAGAAAAGGGGACATCATGGAAGAATCAAAGAAAGAGCATCCGGTCAGTGATGCAGATCTGCAGGCACTGATTGAAAACTGGGAGCAGATGCCGAAACGAGATGCTGCAGAAATTGCATACGCAGAGGGAATCCTGTATGCAATCGCAGTATTGCTACCAGATGAAGAAAATGTCCTGACCGCCGGCAAGCAAAGTCAGGACAGAAAACTTAATAATTCAAGGTCATTATAGACCGGATACATAAGATGAGTCAATGAAATATTAAAGGAGGATATAAAAAATGCAGATTACAGCAACATTTGAGAACACACAGGAAATGATGGAGTTTTGTCGGATGATGGCAGGGAAAGAAGTTTCCACGGGACAGATAACGTCGACAGAGGGCAGCGTTACAGCGGGACACGTTGAAAAGTCCGCAGCAGTTACGGCGTCTACGGCTGTACCGGTAAGCACGCCGACACAGGCAGTACCTGTCACGCAGCCGGTTCCAACAGCAGCTCCTACTGCGCCGGTTACACCTTCTGTAACAGGGGCAGGACAAGTTCCGACGACAACGCAGACATATGAACTTGACGATCTGGCTCGGGCGGCAATGACACTGATGGACGTAGGAAGGCAGGGAGAGTTGCAGCAGCTTCTGACACGGTTTGGCGTGGCGGCACTGCCCCTGCTTCCGAAAGACCAGTATGGGAATTTTGCAACAGCACTGCGCGGAATGGGGGCTAAGATCTGATGGCACATGAAGAACGACAGCACGCGCTTTTAAGCGCGTCGGGGGCGCACCGGTGGCTGTACTGTACGCCGAGTGCGAGATTGGAAGAACAGTTCCCGGATCTGACATCGGATCATGCACGGGAAGGGACGCTGGCGCATGAGCTGGCAGAACTCAAAGTCCGGAATTACTTTTTCACGGTGGATTTTGGAAAGCGGAAGCTTGCCACGGCGGTAAACAAACTGAAGAAGCAAGAACTCTGGCAAGATGAGATGCAGGGTTACACAGATGACTATCTGGACTACATTAAGTCGGTGGCTCTTTCTTTTTCTGCGGAACCATCAGTCTCTCTCGAAAAGCAGGTTGATTTCGGTGCGTACGTGCCGGGAGGCTTCGGCACGGCGGACTGTATCATGATATCTGGTACGACGCTGTGCATCGTGGACTTCAAATACGGAAAAGGTGTACCGGTTAGCGCAGAGGGAAATCCGCAGCTTTCCCTGTATGCACTCGGCGCTTATGAGGCATACAGGCTTTTGTATCCGATTGACACAATAAAAATGGCGATTGTACAGCCGCGCATCCCGGACGGTATTTCGGAGTGGGAGTGTTCTGTTTCCGAGTTGCTGGCGTGGGGCGAATGGGTAAAGGAGCGTGCGGCGCTCGCAGATAAGGGCGAGGGATCCTTCCAACCAGGGGAGAAACAGTGCCGGTTCTGTCGCGCAAAGATGCTGTGTAGAGCACGATCTGATCATAACGTGAAGCAGGCGTTTCAGATTGGGGAGTTGCCTCCGTTGATCACTGCCGCAGAAGCCGGGGAGCGGCTTGCGACACTCGAGGACGTTGTAAGGTATCAGAAGGATCTGCAGGAGTGGGCTCTCGCAGAATGCCTTGCGGGGAACGAGGTGCCCGGCTGGAAAGCCGTGGAAGGGCGCGGCAGCCGCGAATGGACAGATACTGACACAGCACTTGATGCGCTACAACAAAAGGGGATCAGCCCTGCGCTTTTATATGAAACGAGACCACTTACGGCTCCGCAGGTTGAAAAGATGATCGGGAAGAAAGAGTTCCAGGAGCTTGCAGCGGAGTTTGTCGCAAAGAAAGCAGGCAAGCCGGCACTCGTGAAAGAATCGGACAAGCGTCCGGCGATTACAAATAAGATTACAGCTACAGAAGCATTTAAGGAGGATATTGAATCATGATCGGAGATGTAACAAACGTAACAACGGGGAAAGTAAGACTGAGCTATGTGCATTTATTCAAGCCGTATGCAGCGATGCAGGGACAGGAGGAAAAGTACAGCGTGACGGTTCTGGTGCCAAAGACGGATACCGATACGATGGCACGTATCAATGCTGCGATCGAAGCAGCAAAGCAGAAAGGCGTCACAGATAAGTGGAACGGGCAGTGCCCGCCGGTTATTCCGATCCCGGTATACGATGGCGATGGGGTACGTCCTTCGGACGGGCTTCCGTTCGGGCCTGAGTGCAGAGGCTGCTTCGTGTTCACGGCAAGTGCAAAGGCGGATTATCCGCCGGAGGTAGTGGACCGGTTCGGCAATCCGATCATCAACCAGTCCGAGGTCTACAGCGGTATATACGGACGCGTGAACATCAGCTTTTTCCCGTATGCCTTCGGTGGCAAGAAGGGAGTTGGCTGCGGACTGGGACCGGTACAGAAACTGGAAGACGGGGAACCGTTAGGAGGATCCGCGCCGACTGCGGCACAGGCGTTTGGCGCGCCGCAGCAGGCGGCGAACGCATATGCCACAGGTAGCGCCGCTGCAGTAACACAGCCGACGATGTCGGCAGGGGGCATCAATCCGATCACTGGGCTGCCGTTTTAAAAGCAGAGGGGCGTTCAGCCCCTTTACCTGACAGGAGATTGAAATATGAAACATTTGTGCATTGATATCGAGACAAAGAGCAGCGTTGATATTGGAAAAGCGGGAGCATACAAGTACGCACAGTCAGAAGATTTTGAGGTGCTGCTGTTTGCGTATGCATGGGATGATGAAGAAGTGGAGATCGTTGACCTTGCACAGGGAGAACAGATCCCGTTTACGGTAATGGAGGCGCTGCATGATCCGGATGTCGTGAAGCATGCGTATAACGCTGCATTTGAGTGGTGGTGTCTGAACCGGGCAGGGTATGAAACGCCGATCGGGCAGTGGAGATGCACGATGGTACATGGACTGTACTGTGGATATACCGCCGGTCTGGAAGCAACTGGCAAGGCGATCGGTCTTCCATCGGACAAGCAGAAGCTTTCGATCGGGAAGGCACTGATCCGGTATTTCTGCACACCGTGTAAGCCGACCAAAACAAATGGATTTCGCACGTGGAACCTTCCAAAGCATGCACCGGATAAATGGGCGCTGTTTAAGGACTATTGCAAGCAAGACGTTGTTACGGAGCGCGAGATATACCGCAGGCTCAGGCCGTTCCCGATGCCGATGGAAGAAATACGGTTGTGGCAGATGGATATCCGGATGAATGCGTTCGGCGTCCGGGCGGATAGGGAGCTAGTCGATGGTGCTTTAGCGGTCGGTGACGAAAGTACCGGACATCTTATGAAGGAAGCAGAGGAACTGACAGATCTGGCAAATGCAAACAGTACAGCGCAGATACTCGGGTGGTTACGCGCAAATGGGGTGGAAACAGACAATCTCCAGAAAGCAACGGTCGCTGAGCTTCTGGAAACATCAATTCCCGATCACGTACGCCGTGTGCTTGAGATCCGGCAGCAACTTGGAAAAACATCGGTCAAGAAGTACGAAGCGATGCAAGCTGCCATGAGCGGGAAAGATGACCGCATACGCGGACTGACTCAATATTACGGTGCGAACCGTACCGGGCGCTGGGCAGGGAGGCTGGTGCAGATGCAGAACCTTCCACGGAATTATATAGGTACACTGGATGAAGCGAGACGGCTTGTGAAACGAAAGGATTTCGAGGGCCTGCGGATGATATACGGCAATGTGCCGGACACACTGTCGCAGCTGATACGTACCGCATTTATACCGACAGTGGGGAATAAGTTTGTGGTTGCAGACTTTTCGGCGATCGAAGCGCGGGTGATCGCGTGGCTGGCAGGCGAACAGTGGGTCAACGAAGTCTTTGCAACGCACGGGAAGATATACGAAGCGACCGCATCACAGATGTTCCATGTCCCGATCGAAAAGATCACGAAGGGAAATTCTGAATACAGCCTGCGCCAGAAAGGGAAAGTTGCCACATTGGCCCTTGGCTATCAGGGCGGCACCTCGGCGCTTATCGCAATGGGGGCGCTGCGGATGGGGCTCGATGAAGCGGAGCTTCCGGACATCGTGTCAAGATGGCGCGGGGCGAACCGTCGCATCGTTGATTTGTGGTACGCAGTGGAGCAGGCGGCGCTTGCAACGATGCAGACGGCGCAGCCGCAGGCGATACGCGGATTGATATTTGCACTGGAAGGCGATCTCGTGTACGGGCAATGTTTTCTCACCGTGCAGCTACCATCTGGTCGAAAATTATTTTACCCGAGACCATTTTTGCAGGAAAACCGATTCGGAAAACTGGCGCTGCATTATTACACTGTCGGTCAACAGACGCGTAAGTGGGAGATAGACTCCACATATGGCGGGAAAATGACGGAGAATATCGTACAGGCGATCGCGAGGGACTGTCTGGCGGAGACGCTGCGCCGGATCGACGCACGCGGACTGCAGGTTGTCTTTCACGTGCATGACGAAGTGATCATCGACGCACCACAGGAGACCACGGTAGGCGAGATCTGTGATCTGATGGCGGAACCGATAGACTGGGCACCGGGTCTGATATTAAAAGGCGCAGGTTTTGAATGTGACTATTATATGAAGGATTAGGAGGACGGGAAATGCAGTATAACAGAATGCTGAAGATCAGCACAGGGGGAAGCCGGAAGGTAACCCACTGGCCGAAAAGTGAGATCCTCTGGTCTGAATTTACCGAAAAATTAAAAACACCGGTGCGTGGAACGGAAACGTACGAGGAATACCTGAAGATGCCGAAGGCACAACAGGCAGAGCTCAAGGACGTGGGCGGATTTGTGGGTGGTACATTTACGCAGGACCGGCGGAAAGCCGGCTGCGTGGAAGGCAGGGATCTTATTACGCTTGACCTTGACAACATACCGGCAGGAAAGACGGATGATATCCTGAGACGGGTGGATGGGCTTGGATGTGCCGCAGTCGTGTACAGTACGCGCAAGCATTCCGGCTATACGCCGCGTCTGCGGATCGTCCTGCCCCTTGATCGGACAGCGACGGCGGACGAATACGAGCCTGCGGCGCGCAAGCTGGCGTCACTGATCGGTATGGAGTTCTGTGACCCGACGACGTTCGAGGCAACACGGCTTATGTACTGGGCAAGCTGCAGCCGGGACGCAGAGTTCATTTTTCGTGTGTATGATAAACCGTTCGGGAGTCTGGACGGCGTCCTTGCGATGTATGGGGACTGGCAGGACGTGACGCAGTGGCCGCAGGTTCCGGGAGTTGAGGCGATGGAACGCCGCAGGCTGGCAAAGCAGGAAGATCCGACCACAAAACGTGGTATTATCGGCGCATTCTGCCGGACGTATAGCGTCACGCAGGCGATGGAACAGTTTATACCGGGAATGTATGAGGAGACGGCTGTACCGGGGCGTTACACGTTCACAGGGGGCTCTACGAGCGGCGGAGCTGTAGTCTATGACGGAGACCGGTTCCTGTATTCGCACCATGCAACAGATCCCTGCTCGGGGCAGCTTGTGAATGCGTTTGACCTGATCCGACTGCATAAGTTTGGCGATCAGGATACAGAAGCGAAGGATGGTACGCCGGTTAGTAAGCTGCCGTCATTCGTGGCTATGAGCCGCCTGGCGTCCGGAGATAAGGAAGTCGCGAAGCTTATAGCGAAGGAGAGGGTAGAACAGGCGAAGGAAGCATTTCGAACAGATGAAACAACCGGAAACATGCTAACGGAAGACGGCTACGATATGGCGTGGATTACACGTCTTACGACTGACAGTAGCGGGAAGATAGAGAAAACAATCAATAACGCGGTGCTGGTCCTCGAGCACGATCCTTTGCTTGCGGGAAGGATCGTGACGGATGAGTTTGCAAGCTGCGGCATGGTACTTGGCAAGCTCCCGTGGGATAAACGGGATATCCGGCGCCGCTGGCAGGATGTGGACGATGCGGGGTACTACCGGTATATGGAGACTTTTTATCAGTTGACAGGGAAGGAGAAACTGGATAATGCCCTTCTGATCGTCAGCAGCCAGAACCGGATCAATGACGTGAAACGTTATCTGGAAGGGCTTACGTGGGACGGCGTGCGGCGGCTCGACGCGCTTCTTGCGGATTATCTCGGTGCGGAAGACACGGCTTATACACGGGCGGTTATGCGGAAGTCATTGTGTGCTGCAGTAGCGCGTGCGGTAACCGGCGGCGTAAAATTCGACTATATGCCGATCTTTACCGGACCGCAGGGGATCGGAAAGAGCACCTTTCTGCGCATTCTGGGGAAAGAATGGTTCTCTGATTCGCTGACAACGTTTGAAGGTAAGGAGGCGGCGGAGCTGATACAGGGCACCTGGATCAACGAGGTCGGGGAGCTTTCGGCTTTTACGAAGCAGGAGACGCAGGTCATCAAACAGTTTTTGAGCAAGACGGATGATATCTACCGCGCGGCATACGGCCGTCGGACGGATAAGTATCCGCGGCGCTGCGTGTTCTTCGGGACAAGCAATGACACGGAGTTCCTAAAAGACACGACGGGGAACCGGCGCTTCTGGCCGGTGGATGTTGGCGAGCATCCGGCAAAGAAATCTGTGTGGAAGCAGCTGCCAGAAGAAGTCGACCAGATATGGGCAGAAGCTTATTTTTACTGGCAGATGGGAGAAGAACTGTACCTGCCAAAAGAGATCGAACGTATGGCAGCGGAGGCACAGGAATCCCACAAAGAAACGAACGGGAAAGAGGGACTGGTTAAATCATTTCTTGAGCGTGAAGTTCCAGATAACTGGGAATCATTGAGCCTGAGTGAACGGCGTATGTTCTTAAACGGAAATGCAAGGACAGGAAGCGGCCAGAAGCTTGTGCGGCGGGATCGGATCTGCGCAATGGCGGTATGGGCAGAATGCTTCGGCAGTGATCCAAGATACATGCAGCGTCGTGACAGTATGGAGATCAACGGTATCCTGCAGGGACTTCCCGGGTGGGAACGGGAAAAAAGCCCGGGACGGCATGGACCGTACGGAATGCAACGGGGGTTCAAAGCAGTG
Source organism: Parablautia sp. Marseille-Q6255 (assembly GCF_951230155.1). Classification (GTDB taxonomy): domain Bacteria; phylum Bacillota; class Clostridia; order Lachnospirales; family Lachnospiraceae; genus Choladousia. The sequence goes on along the minus strand of NZ_CATNVD010000013.1, from coordinate 123,202 downwards.
TCTACATAGAATAAATACAAACTGAAAAACTTTGTAGTCGTTGTAGACTGCTAAAAAATAGGTTGTATACAGAGTCTACATAAATCTACAGACTGTGTAGACACTGCAAAACCGCATAAATTCAATAAAAACCTATATATGTCTACAATGTCTACAAACTTTACATATAAAAGAAAAAATAAATAATAATAAATACGCCTAATATTACATACGGCACATAATACGGGTAATACATACACGCGTGTGTGAGAGTTGTAGATGGCAGGAGGGGACATGATGAAAGAAAAAGAGATCGAGAAGATCCTCGTAGATGAGGTACGGAAGCTGGGCGGCAGGGCGTACAAGTTCGTAAGTCCAGGAAATGACGGTGTTCCGGATCGCATCGTAATATTTCCAGACGGGCGTCCGATCTTCGTCGAACTGAAAACAGATACCGGCAGGCTGAGTGTGCTGCAAGGGGTGCAGCTGAAACGGCTGGATGATCTGGGACAATACACCCGGGTTATCCGAGGAATCGCAGGGTTAAAAGAGTTCTTTGAGGATCAGGGCTTTTGGGATACAGCATCCCGGATTGCCACGAGGTACGATCTGTGAAAGGAGCGATGGGCAATGATATTTACACCTCACGCTTATCAGCAACACTGTATTGACAAGATTCTTGAAATCAACAAACTGGGGCTTTATCTCGATATGGGTTTAGGCAAGACAGTGACAACGCTGACCGCGATCCGAGAGCTGAAATACAATCGCTTCCAAGTGCGCCGCGTGTTGGTGATCGCGCCAAAGAAAGTGGCAGAGGGGACATGGATGAAAGAAAAAGACAAGTGGGAGCATACGAAGATCCTGCGTGTCTCGCAGGTGCTTGGAAGTCAGGCGAAGCGAATCAGGGCGCTGAACACGCCAGCAGACATTTACATCACAAACCGAGAGAATGTCTGCTGGCTGGTGGATTACTACCGGAACGACTGGCCGTTTGACATGGTCGTGATTGATGAGAGCAGCAGTTTTAAAAGCCATACATCGAAACGTTTCAAATCGCTCGCCGGAATCTCCGGAAAGATCACACGGCTGGTTGAACTCACCGGCACGCCGTCTCCGAACGGACTTTCAGATTTGTGGGCGCAGGTCTATCTTCTGGACGGAGGCGAGCGTCTGGGTAAGCGGTACACGCATTTTCGGGAGCGGTATTTTGATCCGGGGCGCCGCGGGGCAGATGGCATGGTGTACGACTATAAAGCAAAACCGGGAAGTGAGGACAGTATCCTGTCACGGATTTCGGATATCTGTATCAGCATGAAGGCGGAAGATTACCTGCAACTTCCGGATCTGACGTTTCATGAGATCCCAGTTGTCTTGGATACGAAAGCAGGAAAGGCCTACCGTGAGTTGGAACGGAAGATGGTGCTGGAGCTGCCGGAAGACGAAGAGGAGATCAGTGTGACGAGTGCAGCTGCACTGTCCAATAAACTGCTGCAGCTGTCAAATGGCGCTGTGTATGACGAGGACCGTCAGGTACATGAGGTGCATAACTGTAAGATCGAGGCACTACTTGAACTGATCGAATCCCTACGGGGAAAACCGGCACTTGTGTTTTATAATTTCCAGCATGACAAAGAGCGGATACTGGAAGCACTTAAGAAGACAGGACTAAGGATCCGAGAGTTAAAAACAACGCAGGACGAGGACGACTGGAACGCAGGACAGATCGATGTCCTGCTTACACATCCGGCAAGCAGTGCCTATGGACTGAACCTGCAGCAAGGCGGAAATCATGTGATCTGGTTTGGGCTCACATGGAACTATGAGTTGTATACACAGGCGAATAAGCGTCTGCACAGACAGGGTCAGACACAGAAAGTCATCGTTCACCATCTCGTGTGTACCGGCACACGTGATGAAGATGTGATGCAGGCTCTTGCCAGAAAAGACGACGTACAGAATTGGGTGATGCAGAGTCTGAAAGCAAGAATCAAGGCGATTAAGGAGGGAAAGTAACGTGGATGTGTCAAAGTACATAAGAGCAGCAGGAAAGCCGACTGGGCAAACGGACGCGAGAAGGAGGCAGATCTGCGAAGTGCTGTGCCAGGGTTGCGGAGAAAAGATCTCATCCGCAGATGCAGAGGGCGTTGAGTACGTAAAGACGAAACGGGGAACTGAGTTGTTTTTCCACACACGCTGTGTTGGAGCTGTGTGGAGTCACGGTATCGTTTAGGAGGTAAGAGGATGAACAGAGAAATCAACTGGAAACAGGAAGCACAGAAACACGCTGCGGAAGCAGGCGAGATGAAGATTGCGATCGCACATAAGCTCGAAGAAGTGCGTGCCGGCATCGTAAACATCAGGCACATGCTGATCACGGAGGACACAGCGCTCGATCAGGCGATCCTGAGTTGGAAAAAGGAGCAGCTTGAGAAGTGGGCGATATTTCTTGAAGATCTGCTGTCCGGCGGAGTAAAGAAAACGGTCAGCAAAGATTGGAAACAGAACGTGATGCAGAGATTCGGGAGGGTGGAGTGATGAAAAAATATGATCCAAATATAGACAGTGGAGTACATACAGTAAAAATTACTTTACAGGCATGGGATTATGTAGGACATATCATTCAAAAAATCAAAGGAAATTGTAAGGGAAAACAAATTCTGGATTTTGATTTTGAATGCGAAAATGAATTCCCCGACAATGATTGTCAGCTCACATATGATGAAGATTACGGCACATTTAACTGCGTGTTAGTGAATGAAAAAGGTGATACTTTGAAGTGCGCGTGTGATGCAGAAGAAATGAATAATATGATTGTTGGTGTTGAAATCATAGATTTTACAGAGGGGTAAGCGTATGGATAACAGTCAGAGACAACGCAAGACTGTGCAGCAGATCATCGACGAGCGCGAGCGAAAAGCTCCGATGTACCATGCACCGAGGATATACAATGATAAGTGCAAACCGCCGGAGTCTGCATGGTGGCATATGAGGCACAGACCATATCAGAGAGGAGGGGATGCCGGTGAAAACGGTAACAGCGGAAACGATCGCGACGATGGCTGCGAAAGAGGCAGTCAAGGAGTTGAGAAAAGAGCTTGAGAAAGAAAAGCGGGTCAAGACATTTCGGAATACAAAGAAATTGCTGCAAAATTACAATCGCATTTGCGAGAGTGTGCAAGAGGGGATTTCCGATCTGACCGAGATGGATAACAGCGATGAACTGGAAGAGTTTACCGAAGAGGATATTTTCATCAACAGTATTCTCAAAAGCAAGCTCAGAAGTATCGTGATGATTGCACATATAGATAAATGTGTGGCGCTGCTTGAGCGTGAACAGTACAGTAAGAATACGCCAGAGAAGTTTCTTGCCTTTAAGTATTTCTATTTTGACGAGATGACGTATGAGAGCATTACGGAGGTATATGGGTATTCAGAACGAACAGCGCGCCGGTGGGTTCAAGAGCTGACGAATATCCTGAGTGTGTATCTGTTCGGGGCAGACGCAGTAAACTTGGAGTGACAGAAGGTTGGCAAAAACGTGTCCTTGCGATGTCCGTTTGAAAGATTTATAATGGTAGCATGTAAAATTAGGTGATACAAAAAGCCAAGTACATTTCCTCCACAGTCGCTGGGCGTCACAGCTCGGCGGCTGATTTGCCGGTACAAGGTGATACCTCATAAGACGGACTTAAATAATGAGGCAACGCCGCAGGAACCTTGCCGGCATATTGGAACATAGCTCAGTTGGCAGAGCACATGGCTTATATCCGTGGGGTCGCCGGTTCGATTCCGGCTGTTCCGATTCCTCGAATGAGGACCCAAACAACATTTTTTAAAGAGAGTCGTGTAGAAAATACACGGCTCTTTTTGGTGGTTTTGTCAATAGACAAAAGAACAAATGTTCGGTAATATAAAGATGACTCAGACAAGCGTTTCTTGTTGAAAAATAGATAATTTTGGAATACAATAAAAGAAAAATGTTGTTTGGGGGATTTTTATATGAGAAAAATTGGTTTGTCTGTTTACGGGATGAGTGTATCGTTAGGTGGCGTAGAAAAACAAAATTTAAATAATATTGTTGCTGAAAGAGATATTATTCAGATAATTTCAGAGTACATTGATACACATATAAATGAATATATAAATGATAGGGACAAAGAAAGTCTTTTTACATTTTGCCAAAAGGATAATGAAGAGATTTTAGATGATAATAACAGACTTATTTGTAAAACACTTTGCGGAAAAATAAAAACAGGAGAATATGGCACAAGTTCAGAGTTAGTCAACATAAACAGTGGTGAGATATATAATCGTAGCACCAATCAGGCAGATGTTATGCCATTTGGCTTTTGTATTGTGCTCCCGGCTGGGGAAATAGATACTTGTGTCATTGTCATGCAAACACTAGGACAATATGGCGTAAAGGTTGCATTGCATAAAAAAATTCAAGAGATTCTTAGAAATGTAAATCCGGATTTATTTGTTTCAATGGGGCCTGTAATGCCAAAACAATATGTGCAAAAGTATTTTAACGAAGGTGTTTTGCAGAAAATTTCTATGATCAGATATGAAATACCTGAAGATGAAGCGGAACGAATGGGTGTAAATTATGGTGTTGCTGCAACAAGCGAAGAAAGGATCATTCATAAGCCAATAGGGTTTATGACCAGAAAACGAATTGAGATTGATGAATGGATGCGAGGACAAAGAGCCGCTACAGAAATCATACAAATAGATGGTTTTGATTATAATAATTTAAAGTTGGTTTTTAAGTTAGGGAAAACAGAAAAAACGATAAATCTGGATAATTTGGATAAGATAATTATCACAGAAGATATTACAGAAAAGGTTCAAACTGCTGATGGGCATCCAATATTTGAAAGTTTGAAACCGGTAATGATAGAAACAGGAAGAGGCTACTTAGTTGGACAAGGATTCATTGCTGAATAGGGGAATTAATTATGGCTGAAATAATAAAAATTTTTTTAAAGCCGGACATCATGATAATTTGTGTAGTCGTTTGTTTATTGGTAGTTGGACGGTTGGTATTTAAAATGAAATATGCTTCTGTAAGAACGATTATTTTAAACTATGTGTCTTGCTTTAAAAAACGGGACGGTGGGATAATGCTTGTTCCAATAATTTATTATTTTGGTATTCCTCTAATAATTGCTTTGGGCGCGGTGAAGAATAAAAGAATGGATGCATCAATTCTCAATATTGTTACGATTATAGTTTCGATTTTAACAGCCATGTTATTTACTTTATTAACAATGATAATTGATATGAAGTCGAAAATTCAACAGAATCCGAACTACTACAGCATGGATGCGCACATATCAAAACGTTCGTTAATACAAACGTATTATGCAGTGATGTTTGCAATATTGTTGAGTATTGTGATTCTCATTTTTTGTCTATTTAATGTATTTGTAAAGCAGTATAGTTATTTACAAAGTTTTATCGTATATTATTTGGTTTTTTTACTATTGATAACTTTATTTATGATTCTCAAACGAATTTATCGGGTAATAGATGTAGATATGAATAAATAAGTTTGAATATCTTTGTTTTCATGAACGTCCTGTAGAAATACAGGGCGTTTTGTGGTATGATGGAGAAAATGTTGAGGGAGGTAATATGCTATGGAGTTCACTAAAAAAGAGTTAGTAGATTTGGTGATAGATTTTTACGAAACACCAGGTCGATATTATGATTTAGCTGTTGAAGAGGAGTTGACTAAAAAGTTTGCTTCTTCTGGATTCGCAGAAAAAGATGAAGAACGAATTAGGCTGACTACATGCGGAGAAGCGTATTTGCATGAATTTATCAAAAAGGAAACAGATGATATTATAGAGAAAATAAAGCAAAAAGGACGGGAAGTATATTTATACTGTATTATAAAGGACTTTGATTATGGAGAGGATACATCCGAATTTTTGACTTATGTTCTGAAGAATGAAGCAGACAAGGAAAATGCAAGACTTGCTGTTGCTAACGTTATTGTCAAAGACATAGGTGAGACTATGCGGATAACAATATTGTAATCAAAAAAATAACCAGCTGAGGGATGATTCTCTCAGCTTTTTCAATGCAGAAAGCGAGGTGAGCCGAGTGACAAAAAAACAGAAAATTTTTGCTGATGAATACTTGATCGACTTGAATGCCACTCGGGCTTACCGAGTCGCGTATCCGTCTGTGAGAAAGGATGAGACAGCCAGGGCAAACGGAAGTAGGCTGCTAACAAATGCTAACGTTGCGGCATATATTGCAAAGCGGATGGAAGAACGGCAGGAGCGCACAGAAGTAACGCAGGACATGGTAATTCAGGAACTGGCAGCCATTGCATTTGCGCGAGCTACTGATTATGCAGAAGTTTGCGGTGATGTCGTTAAGATTCGGGATACCAAAGAGCTATCCGCTACGCAGGTTAAAGCGATTGCGGGAATCAAGGAGGGGAAGTTCGGAATAGAACTTAAGCTGAACGACAAAGAGAAAGCATTGGAGCTTTTAGGACGACATCTTGGCATGTGGAATGATAAATTGCAGGTATCCGGCATCGATGAGGAAAAGTCGAAGTTAGATGATCTGATCACGCAAATGAGAGGCAGCGAGTAATGAGCACAGAGCGTTTATTGCTGTCGGAGAAATACAAAGCTTTCCTGCGGTATGATGCGCCGGTAGAGTTCTTGGAAAGATAGTGCTTGACTTTTGTTTTGAAGGGGGTGATTTTCCTTTGAGTAATGAAAGACTATTATTATCTGATAAATACAAGGCGTTTGTAAGGTGCGACGCTCCGGTCGAGTTCCTTGAAGGAACTTAACCACAGCAGCGGGAAAGACGACAGTCGGACTATTCAAATTCATGCTGAAGGTTGCTGAGTCTCCGAAGAAGCTGCATATTATCGCAGCGGATGATACCGGTACAGCGGAGAAGAACATCATTAACAAGGATCTCGGTATTCTTGATGTTTTTGGTGTTCTGGTTGAGTATAACGGCAGCGGAACAAAAGATGATAAGATCCCGCACCTGATCTTCAAAACAACCGGTGGCGATAAAGTGATCTATGTGCTCGGCTACGGAAATAAAAAGAAGTGGAAAAAAGCCCTTGGTGGTCAGTATGGCTGCTTGTACATCGATGAGATCAATACGGCGGACATTGATTTTGTTCGCGAAGCATCTATGCGCTGCGATTATCTGATGGCAACGCTGAATCCGGACGATCCGGGGCTTGACGTATACAGGGAGTATATCAATTGTTCCAGACCGCTCCCCGAATGGGAAGACGAAACGCCGCAGGAAATTAAGGACGAGTTGAAAGAAGAACCGAAGCCCGGCTGGGTGCATTGGTTCTTTTCTTTTGTCCATAACCTCGGCCTGCCGAAAGAAAAGATAGAAAAGATCATAGCCAACACTCCCAAGGGCACTAAGATTTGGAAGAATAAGATCCTGGGACTGCGTGGAAAGGCTACAGGCTTGGTATTCAGTAACTTTAACCATTCCCGCCATGTTAAGAGTAAGGAATGGGCCAAACAGTTTGTACAAAGTCCAGACGAGCCGAGAAAAAAGGAATTTTTCATGTATTTTTCGGCTGCTGTTGATACGTCTTATTCCCAGAAATCTCCGGATACAATAGCAATGTCATTCCTTGGAATCACCAACAAAGGGTGCTGCGTTGTGCTGGCAGAAAAAGTGTATAATAATGCCACACTAGAAATGCCGCTTGCCCCATCCGATACGGTTCAGAACCTGGTTGACTTTCTGGATCGAAACAAGAAAGAATGGGGCCTGTCAAGAAATGCTTTTCTGGATAATGCAGATCAGGCAACCATGCAGGAGTGGAATAAGTATAAGCGCCGGAACGGATGCGTCTATACACTTAATAACGCGTGGAAGCAGATGGAGATTATTGACCGAATCAACGCACAGCTGGGATGGATGGCATATGATGATGGCGCTGAAATAGAGCCATGCTTTTATGTGGTGGACACATGCACGAATTACATTGCAGAGCTTGATTCTTACAGCTGGATGGAAGATAAGGACAACACACCAGAAGACAGAAACGATCACATGGTGAACTCCGTGCAATATGCATGGATTCCCTACCAGAGTAAGATTTTTAAGGGGTGAAACAGATGAATTGGATACAGAATTTTGTAAAAAAACTCTTTCGGATCCAGCCAGCCAGGGAAAGAGAGGTTGTAATCATAGAACCCCATACTTTTCTGGCGGATGTGATCCGGAATAAGCTGTGGTATCGGGGAGACAGCGCGGAGCTGGAGCAGTATTTTAAAAAGACAGCTCGCTGGGACGTAGAGAAAGCCAGATTCTGGGCGGCAACAGCGCAGGGAAGCGTCCGTAAGATGCACAGTGGAATTGTGTCTACGGTTGTGGACCGGTACAGGGATATTGTGCTGGCTGATATGGACGCAGTAACCTTCGGAGAAGGGCAGCTGGAAACGGAGAAAACCTGGAAAGAAATATTTAACGGGGCCGACCTTAATAATGTAATTGGTGAGGGTATTTCTGGAGCGCTTGCTTCCGGAGACGGTGCTTTCAAGATTACGGCAGACGAGTGCAGCCCTTACCCGATCATTGAGTTTTACGATGCGGAAAATATCAATTATGTATACAGTCATTCCCAGCTCAAGGAGATTAAATTCTATACGAGTTACAGATCTGGAAGCAAGGAGTTGCAATTGGAAGAAACTTATGGATACGGGTACATTAAGTACAAGCTGTATGATGATTATGGCCGGGAGGTATCCTTGAAGCAGCTCCCAGAAACGGCGCACTTGATGGATATAGGGATAGAGGGGGATCTGATGCTGGCAGTCCCTCTTAAGATATTTTCATCAATCAAACATAAGCATCGTGGAAAAGCGTTGTTTGACGGGAAGACGGATGTGCTGGATGGTTTGGACGAGGTGATAAGCCAGTGGATGGATGCAATCCGGATGGGACGCATTAAACGTTATATACCAGAGAATCTGATGCCAAGAGATCCTGTTGATGGAAAGATGCTTCCGGCTAATCCGTTTGACAATGATTTTATTGCTATTGGGGACAATATGACAGAGAAATCCAGTCAGCAGGTGGAGATTTCACAGCCCCAGATTTCCTACGAGGCATATGTCAGCAGCTATGCCAGTTTTCTGGATATGGTATTGCAAGGTATCATATCCCCGTCCACTCTGGGAATTGATCTCAAAAAGACAGACAATGCCGAATCACAGAGGGAGAAAGAAAAGGTGACACTCCATGTGAGAAATAAGATTGTAGACGCTTTGAATGAAACTCTTCCAAAGCTGATCCAGGCGGTATTACAATGTTACGATCTGATGTGCGGGAAAACACCAGGGGAGTATGAGCCGACAGTAAAATTTGGTGAATATGCATCTCCTGATTTTGGAACCACAGTAGAGACAGTAGGAAAAGCAAAACAGTATGGCGTAATGTCTCTGGAAACCTCTGTGGATCAGCTGTACGGAGACACATGGACGCAGGAAGAAAAGGATGCAGAGGTGGGGCGTTTGAAAACAGAACAGGGTATCGCAGAGTTGGAAGAGCCGGGGATCAATCAGTCCGCCGGTTCTTTTCAGTTGAATACAGAAGGAGGCAAAATAGATGGTGGTGACAATAGGAAAAAAGGTCTGGGCGGTGAATCAGGAAAGGTACAAGAGCCTTCTGGCGCTGGGAAGTGAGCAGGTTCCTTTTGGGGTGTATGCTATTGAAAAGGACGGACAGGCAGAAATGCGTCTGGATCATTGCAAGAGCATTACCCAGCTGAAAAAGCTGATTCGCCAATTCAAGGCGGCAGGGTATAAGGTATATGCAAATGGGAGGTGATTCCTCTGACAGAATATGATATCACAGCTGCTTTTAAGGCTATTGAGAATGAACTGATTGCCTCTATGATCCGTAACATGGACCGCCACAGGGCCGAGGAAATAGCAGAGGGCTATGAATGGTCTATGTGGCAGGCCGAGCAGCTTAAGGCCTTAGAAAAGTATAAACGAGACAACCAGAAGAAGTACAAGAAGCAGTTCCAGAAGATAAACGGGGAGATTGACCTTCTGATCCGACAGGCCAGAGAAACAGGGAATATGCAGCAGGAAATAAAAATACTGGGGGCAATTAAAAAGGGGTTTCCGACCAAGAAGATCAGTAAGGGCATGGCAGGAGAGTTCTTCCGCCTGAATGACCGTAAACTGGAAGCTCTGATCGAGGCCACTACTCATGATATGGAGAAGGCCGAAACTGCGATCCTGCGCAAGGCAGAGGATGATTACAGGCAGGCGATCTATAACGCTCAGGTATACGCCAATACAGGCGCAGGAACCTATGAGAAGGCTGTGGATATGGCTACGAAGGATATGTTATCCCGTGGCCTTAACTGTGTACAGTATGTCAATGGAGCCCGTCATACATTGGCTGATTATGCTGATATGGCAATCCGAACGGCATCAAAGAGGGCATACCTGCAAGGCGAAGGAGAGAAGCGGCAGGAATGGGGAATAGCCACGGTAATTATCAACAAGCGTGGGAATCCCTGTCCCAAGTGTCTCCCGTTCTGTGGGAAGGTTCTGATCGATGATGTGTGGAGCGGTGGCTCTGAGGATGGAGTAGATCCAGAGACAGGGAAGAAATATCCCTTGATGAGTTACGCAATCAGCTGCGGTCTCTACCATCCACGCTGTAAGGACAGCCATACAACCTATTTTCCTGGAATTTCAACAGCTGATGATACATGGACAAGAGAAGAATTGGAGGCCATCGGACAGGAATACGAAGCAGAACAGAAACAGCAGTATGCTAAGCGACAGGAAGAGAAGTATAGGCGGCTGTCTGAGTATTCGCTGGATGAGGAGAATCAAAAGCACTATGGAATAAAAGCAAGGGAATGGAAGAGGGCACGTTTTAAGACGGGCGGTATGAATAACCCTGAATACGCTCAGTCAAAACGTCCATTGGCAAATTTCAGAGCCTTACCGAAGGAAAAAGTAGTTGATGTTCTGAGAGAAGATTCAAAAGAATGGATAGAAACTCTTTCAGAAGATGAAAAGAACGCAATACAGAAATACACATATAATTCTGGGGACAAAAAGCCGAATCGTTTCTTTGAAAGGTTAAACGCCATGCTACGGGGAGATCTGCCGGAAGATAAAAAGTTGAGAACCTATGCAGATATTATAAGCAGTGCACTGAATAAAAGCAGAATTAAACGTGATGTTATTGCGTACAGAAATTTGGATGTGGATTTATATTCTGGGTTTGAAGTAAATGATTTAATCATAGAAGAACAGTTTATCAGTACTTCTGTGTCAAAAAGAGCAGCTCTTGAAAAGCCATATAAGGTGGTTATTTATATTCCTAAAGGGAGTAGGGGAGCATATATTGAGGCTATTAGTAAGTATCCCAAACAAAGAGAACTGCTACTTGACAAAGGAACTATTTTTAGAGTAATATCAAAGAAAGAAAATGTAATTGAATTGCAGGTGATTATATGAAGATGACAAAGGAAGAAAAAGAGGCTTATAAGGCATTTCGGGATAGAGTAACAATGCCGACCAACCCTCGGAAACTTACACCGGAGGAAATCGAAAAACTGAAAAAAGAAGGACGCATTTAAAACCACCAGTCAGTAATGGCCGGTGGTTTTTTGTATCCATTTTTAGCGTTGCGACGTCGCAACAGGAAGGAGCGCATAATGAGTAGATTGTTAAGATGGCTGAAACGGTTCTTCTGTCGGGCAAAGCCTGGATGCGAACATCAGTATAGGAAACATTGGTGCCGCCGCCATGGCCCTTATGGCGGCTATGTGAGGCGGTGCGTGAAATACGGAAAGGAGATTAGGAGATGAGTGAGTGTAAGAGAGAAATGAGGTTAGATGATACAGCTGAGATGATGAGCAGCCCGGATTATAAGGAACGCTTTAAGGCTGAGTATTGTCAGGTTGCGATTCGATACCACAAGCTGAAAGCCATGCTGGATAAATGGGATCAGGGTATGCTGGACTTTGAGCCGACCTGCCCAAGAAGCACCTACAATATGCAGGTAAAGGCTATGACGGATTATATTGCGGTGCTGGAAGCGCGGGCAGTAATGGAAGGCATAGAGCTGTAGTCATAGCAAGTTATAGAATTAGTCATAGCAAGTCATAGAATTAGTCATAGACACGCAGGCGGTGCCTGGGTGTTATTTTTTCGCCTTTTTTCGGCAGGCGTTAAAGAACCGGAAGAAAGGAAGGTGTCATAATGACGCAGGAACAGTTTGAAGCCCTTGGCATCGAGAAATCTCTTGCCAAGAAGGCCGCAGAGGAATCCAAAAAGGAGCTGGAGGGGTATGTAGCAAAAGACACATACGACCAGACAGAGCGGCAGCGTAAACAGCTGGAAACATCTGTCAATGACTACAAGACCCAGCTGGAGACCTTAAAAACGACCGCCGGGGACAATGCAGCGCTTACCCAGCAGATCACAGACTTTCAAAATCAGATCAAGCAGAAGGATCTGGAACATCAGAAAGAGATTACGGATCTTAAGCTGACCAATGCCATCAAGCTGGCTATTTCTACATCCGCGCAGGATAGCGATCTGGTAGCTGGTCTGGTTGACAGAAACAAGCTTATCCTTGGGGAGGACGGAAAAGTAACTGGTCTGGATGAGCAGGTAAAGGCACTGAAAGAAAGTAAGCCATTCCTGTTTAAGGCGGAGCAGAAGCCTGCTGCAAAGAAAGGTTTCTTCCCCATCGGAGCCAAGGACACGGATGGAGGCAATGGCGGAGAAGGCGGCCGCATGACAATGAAGGAAGCAATCGCAGCCAAATTAGGCATGGGAGCAGATGAGAAAGGAGAGTAAAAACAATGGCGATTACACTTGAAGAAGCAAAAAAGAATGTGCAGGATGACCTGCAGATGGGCGTGATTGATGAGTTCCAGAAATCTAACTGGATTTTGGAGCACATCCCATTCGATGATGCGGTATCACTGACCGGCGGAGGAGCAACGCCAAGTTACAGCTATACCCGTCTTAAGACACAGCCGACGGCACAGTTCCGTGAGATCAACAAGGAATACACCCCGTCTGAGGTAACCAAAGAACGCCACACGGTTGAAATTAAGGTGTTTGGTGGTTCTTATGAGATTGACCGTGTGATTGCAAGTATGGGCGGTATTGTAAGCGAGGTAGAATTGCAGCAAGCCCAGAAGATCAAGGCAGCCCAGGCACTGTTTAATGATACGTTCATCAACGGTGATGTGGGAAAAGATTCTAAGGCTTTTGATGGTCTGGATAAGGCGCTGACCGGAAGCAGCACAGAGTACAACAAAACCGGAAATATTGATCTGTCTACCTCAGAACTGATTACACAGAATTACCAGTATTTTCTGGATATGCTGGACGAGTTCCTCGGTGGTTTGGATGGTACCCCGTCCTGCATTATGGGAAATAATAAACTGATCTCTAAGCTGCGTGCCTGCGCGAGACGCGCCAGCATGTATCAGGTAACAAAGGATAACTGGGGAAATCAGGTAGAGAGTTACGGCGGTATCCCGTTTGTGGACATGAAGACAAAGCCCGGAACCAATGATGAGGTAGTTGGCATTGATAATGATGCAGGAACAACCTCCCTCTATGTAGCCCGTCTGGCTATGGATGGTCTTCATGCTGTTTCCTTCTCAGGCGTGGCCCCTGTCCAGACCTGGCTTCCTGATTTTTCTACCGCCGGAGCCGTAAAGAAAGGTGAAGTGGAAATGAATGCAGCCATTGCGCTGAAAGCATCCAAGGCGGCAGGCGTATTCCGTAACATTAAAGTGAAATAGTAGGAGGTATAAAGTATGAAGGTGTATAGCCCTAACAAAGATTATACCGGAGTATCGGCATCCGTGCCATTTTGCGGCGGAGTAGGGGAAACGGATGATCCGTATCTGTTAGATTGGTTTAGGAAACATGGTTATACTGTAGAAGAGGCGGCGGGCGTGAAGGTGCCTGAAAATGAGGATGAACCTACAAATATGGAAAAGTCCGAAGAATCGGAAGAACCCAAAGCGTCCAAAGAACCCAGTAAAAAGGCACCGCCCAAGAAAGCAGGTGAGTGATATGGCATATGAGCCATACGCTGCACCTGATTTTTATTTGCGTGAGTACGGCGGGAGCCTGATCCCGGAGAATAAGCTTCCCAGTGCTCTCCGGCAGGCATCCCGCCACATTGATTCCCTGACTTTCAACCGGATTGTGGGCCGGGGAATTTCTGATCTTACACCATTTCAGCAGGATCTAATCCGGGAGGTGGTCTGCCAGCAGGCAGATTTTGAATACGAAAATGCAGACGAGATCAGCACGATCCTGCAAGGCTACAGTATCAACGGCGTATCAGCTCAATTTGGCAGCTCTTGGAATGTGTATACGGAACAGGGAGTTGCCATGCGGCGTGATGTGTATGCGCTGCTGTGTCAGACGGGGCTGTGTTGCCGGTTAGCGAGGTGATAACTGTGAAATATCCATGTCTGGTACCGAAAAAACTTTGTAGGACGGAGATTCGTCTTTCGATTTCGCGTGAGGGATTGAATGAGTATGGCGAGCCGTTACCGCCGATAACGTATGCCGGATGCTGCAACTATCAGGATAAGGCGCGGACGGTACTCACGGCACAAAAGAAGCTGATAGAGATTACCGGATCTGCGCTGTTCCCGTGTGATATATGCCCTGATTTACCCATCATATCAGGCGGGGAAGCCGAAATTTTCGGAGTAAAGCGCCGGATTCTGCAAGGACGAAAAGCAAGGAACCCAGATGGGACTGTGAATTACACGGAGGTACTACTGATATGATAAAAGTTACGTCTAAGATCAGGATGAATTTTCCGAAGCTTCAGCAGCTCACACAGGCGCAGGTTACAGCTTTGGAGCAGACAGCGGAAGCGCTGCATACCGAAGTGGTGCAGGCGCAGGTATTTCCGCGGGATACTGGAAATCTTCAAAATGAAAGCACTTTTGTAGATTATTCTGACAGTAGCAAAGGGAAAGTATCTATTGTTTCCAGTACGCCTTATGCGCGCCGCCTGTATTTTCACCCCGAATATCACTTCCAGAAAGATGAAAACCCAAATGCGCGTGGAAGGTGGTATGAGGACTGGCTGCCGGGTGGATCGCAGGCTGATTTTGCAGCGAAAGCATTTAAGAACATCTACAGGAGGCTGACAGGTATATGACACTGGCAGATATAAGAGACTATATTGCTTCTCTGAATATTACAGAGCCAAAAAAGGTTTATATGGGGAAACTGGATGCCAAACCGGATAAAACCATTGGAGTGTATCACAGCAAGCATCAGCGTGCCTATAAGACGGCTATTGGAGGTGCCTCTCTGGAGTCCTACGGCACGAAATACGTCACCCTTCTGGTGCATTGGAACAAGTCTCCAAGAGATACAGAAAAGGCCGCTACAGCTTTATTTAAGGCTCTGACGGCTGCGAGAGAAGCAAAGATTAACAATGAGACAATTAAATTTATCCAGCCGCTTTATGAGATACAGGATGTTGGTACGGATGATTCCGGAATCTACGAAATGGTCATAGAGGCGGCTTTTATTTATGCGAAAGGAGAATAACATATGGCAGGAAAGACAGGAGTATATCCATGCTACGAGAACCAGTTTCAGGTGGACACTGCGTCAGCAGAAGGTCCGGCATCGTATGCAAACATAGCGGACTGCGAGACTTTTAGCGTAGCTTTCGATAACAATATCGAAGAATGGACACCGTTCGATACAGAAGGATGGGTTCGTCGCTTACTGACCGGAAAGGGCGTTACGATTTCCGTCACAGCAAAAAGGAATGTAGGAGACGCAGGAAATGACCTGATCGCCGGATTGGCGTTCGAGAACGGTCGAAAGTCCGAGAAATCATTTCAATGGACATTCCCGGATGGAACAAAGGTAGAGTTCCCGGGAGCAGTGGTGAATGTAACAAATATAGGGGCAGGAGATTCTACGGCAGTAGCGCCATTGGAATTCGAGATCATGAGCAACGGAAAACCAACCGTTACACCGAAGGGATGAAAAGGAGATAGGCTATGGCAAAAGTAGTAGATATCACAGAAAAACTCAGTTTCGATGAAAATCCGGTTATGAAAATCGGAACGCTTGAAGTCGAAGTGAATTCGGATGCAGAAACAATGCTGCGCCTGATGGGTGTATTTAATAGCAAGGAAGATCTGCAGGCAGTCATGGAAGCACTGAACCTGATCTTTAAGCCGAAAGACATTAAGGCAATATGCAATCTGAAAAAAGACGGTAAGAAGCTTGCCGCGTCGTCTCTGATGGCTATTGTGCAGGAAGCAATGGCACTTGTCATGGGGGAAGATACACAGGGAGAGTAGCGACCCGTACTACGACCTGAACGAAGACTTTGATCTGATCGTATCATCGTTTCAATCGCAGTACGGGATTCGTTTATCAAAAGAATTGCCTGTAGGGATGAAGTGGAGCGAATTTCGCGATCTGCTTGTCGGACTCGGACCGGACACGGCTCTTGGCCGGATCGTCGCGATCCGAGCCGAGGACGATAAAGAGGTATTAAAGCATTTTACAAAAGATCAAAGGCGAATTCGTAACGCGTGGAGAAGCAGGCAGGCAAAACAGGTGAAGCAAGAAGATATGGACAGAATATTGGAAGGCTTCAAAACTGCTTTTATAAAAATGGCTGGAGGTGAGAGAGATACGTGAGCGCTACAAGCGTGGGCGAGATCGGTCTGGATCTGGTCGTTAATCAAAATCAATTTAACAAACAAATGTCTGGGATTACCAGATTAGCGAAAAAAGCAGGAATTGCTCTGGCTGCTGCGTTCGGAGTAAAAAAACTTGCAGACTTCGGAAAATCCTGCATTGAGCTTGGTTCAGACTTGCAAGAGGTGCAAAATGTCGTAGATGTGACGTTCCCACGTATGACTGCGCAGGTTGATAAATTTGCGAAGTCAGCAGCAGGAAGCTTCGGTCTGTCAGAGACGATGGCAAAGCGTTATACAGGAACTTTCGGCGCTATGGCAAAGGTGTTCGGATTCTCCGAAAAAGCCGCCTATGACATGGGAAGCACGCTGACAGGACTTGCAGGTGATGTGGCGTCGTTCTACAACATCAGTCAGGACGAGGCATATACAAAGCTGAAATCAGTTTTCACAGGTGAGACAGAGTCGCTTAAGGAACTCGGCGTTGTTATGACGCAGAACGCACTTGATGCATATGCGATGGCGAATGGCTTCGGCAAGACCACGCAGGCGATGTCTGAGGCTGAAAAAGTTGCGCTGCGGTATTCATTCGTACAGCAGCAGCTTTCGGCAGCTTCGGGAGATTTTGCAAGATCATCAGGTTCATGGGCAAACCAGGTAAGGGTTCTGAGACTTCAATTTGAATCGCTGAAAGCAACGATAGGGCAGGGGCTGATAAACCTGTTCACGCCGATCATCAAGGTTGTAAATACCGTGATCGGGAAACTTATCACGCTTGCAAATGCTTTTAAGGCTTTTACGGAGCTAATTACCGGAAAGAAAAGCAGCGGTGCTTCTGCGGCTGCGCCGGTTGCCGATCTGGGAGCTGTTGCTGATACGGCAGCGAGCGGACTGGACGGTGCAAGTGATGCTGCATCTGGACTGTCAAATGCTACAAAGGGAGTAGGGACAGCTGCAAAAAAGGCGGCAAAAGAAATGCGCGCTCTAATGGGCTTTGACAAAGTCAATAAACTGAATGAACCGGTCTCAGAATCTGATAGTGGTTCCTCTGGGGGCGGAACTGGGAGTGCGGGCGGCGGAGCTGTTGGATCGGCAATGGATTTCGGCAGTCTGGCGCAGGGCAAGACTGTCATCGATGAGGTAGACAGTAAAATCACAAAGATGTTCCAGAACATCGTGAACTTGGCAAAACCGGCTACGGATGCTCTTAAAAACCTCTGGAATCAGGGGCTTGCACGGCTCGGATCGTTTGCCTGGGGAAGCCTGAAAGACTTTTACGAAAGATTTCTGGTGCCAGTCGGAAAATGGACGCTCGGAAAAGGAATTCCGGATTTCGTCAATGCATTGAATAATGGGTTGATGAAAGTCAATTTTGACAAGATTAGCTCGTCTCTGCGCAGATTGTGGGACGCACTCGCTCCGTTTGCTGTCAAAGTAGGCGAAGGTCTTTTGTGGTTTTGGCAGAACGTACTCGTTCCACTTGGTACATGGACCGCGAATGAGGTTGTGCCGAGATTTCTTGACACCTTAAGCATTTCAACCGGTGCCTTTAATGAGATTTTGACAGCTTTGCAGCCCTTGTTCCAGTGGTTCTGGGATAATGTGCTACAGCCTCTCGCAGCGTGGACAGGTGGAATTTTTCTGCAAGTATGGGATGGCATCAATACGGCGATGCAAAGCTTTTCTTCGTGGTGTGCAGAGAATCCAGGTGTTATTCAAGTGATGACGACAATCGTCATATCATTTTTGGCGGCATGGAAACTTGCTCCAATTGTGACGCAAATAGCTTCTTTTGTTCAGGCAGGATTCAATGTCATTTCGATGGTGAAAAGTGTGTCTGGTGCTTTGACATTATTGAAGCACGGGCTCTCTGTTCTTGCAGGTGGATTTAACCCAGTAGTACTGGCGATAGGTGCTTTTATTGCGGCAGGCGTTTTGCTGTGGCAAAATTGGGACGAAGTTTCAAAATTCCTAAAGCGGACATGGGAAAATATCAAGAGAAATGCAATTGAGATTTTTAATGGTCTCAAAGCATTTTTGGGAAAACTTTGGGAAGCAATCAAAACAGTAGCATTGACCGTATGGAATACGATTAAATCTGTTCTATCGACAGTCTGGAATGGAATCAGCACAACTGCAAAAGCAATATTCAATGCTGTTAAGGATACGATCGGTACTGTATGGGACGGCGTAAAGACCAAGGCATCAAATATCTGGTCGGGTATTAAAGAAACCGTTACTGGTGTTTGGACCGGGCTAAGAACAACTGCAGAAACTGTATTTGACGGAATAAAGACTACGATTTCGAATGTATGGAATGCCGTCAAAGAAAAGACAAGAACGGTGTGGAACAGCATTAAAAATATCATTAAAGCGCCGATCAACGCTATTCTGGGATTTGTAAATGCTTTTTTGCGGGGCATACAGACTATGGTGAATGGCGTTGCGAATGCACTTAACACGATCAGCATAGATCTCCCTGGATGGTTACAGGATTTAACGGGGTACACGTCGGTAGGATTTAACGTACCAACATGGAAAGCTCCGCAGATTCCTTATCTTGCTCAGGGTGCATACGTCAAGAAAAACGCACCGCAGCTTGCCATGATCGGTGACAACCGGCATCAGGGTGAGTTTGTAGCACCGGAAGGAAAGCTGCAGGCGATGGTGGATGATGCATTGCGTCGTGCAAATCCGAATGGTATTACGCGTGAAGAGTTGGAGTCTATATTGAATAATGCAGTTATGCGGATCATTGCTGCCCTGGAGTCCATCGGATTTAATATTGACGGAGAGCGGCTGGCAACATTGCAGCGTATGGCGCAGACGGTTATTGACCGGCGATTCAATACTGTAGAAATATAGGAGGCAGGATGAAAAAAGGAGAAATTTTAAAATCTGGGAATGTCGTGCTTCCGGCGCCGACGTCGATCAGCGTATCAGATGAGATCATCTGGACATCTGATACCGGTCGAACGTTATCAGGACGCATGGTTGGAGATGTGATCTCGGAAAAAAAGAATGTCGGAATCAAATGGGAATACCTCACAGAAGAAGACGTGAGACTCATTAAAAGCCGATTGATCGCCGGATTTTTCCCGTTTACTTTTCGAGACGACGGGATAGATATCACGATTGAATCCTATCGAGGAACATTATCAAAAGATATTTTAGGAGACATTGGAGATGGGCATTACTGGTACCGTAGCGTGTCAGTTGATGTAATACAGAGGTGAGAACATGATTCATACGAGCAAAGCATATAAAGAAATGATCGCGGGGAATGTGGGGAATCGAGAATTTTGCATTCGAGATACGATCACATTTTCAGACGGCAGAAAACTTCAGTTGTCGCTCGATGACGTGATCGCCTATATGGTCAATGATGCCACTACGGAATCCGGTAAGTTTCAGATCGGAGCTGCAATCATAAAGGAATACTCAATTACACTGAGTAACTTCGATGGAAAGTTTAACGGATATGTATTTGAGGGCGCGAACATTGTCGCCGACATCGGCCTGAAGCTTGCAGACGGTAGCTGGGAGATATTAAGAAAGGGTGTATTCCGCATTGTGAAGGCAGTCGGAGTAGAAACAATTTCTATCACAGCGTACGATAGTATGTTGTTTTTTGACCGACCATACAGTGAAAGCAGCTTGCAGTATCCGGCGACATTGTTAGATATTATCCGCGATGCGTGCACGTGCTGTCAGATGGCATTTGATACGAGCACAGTGCAGAACAGTAAGTACATTGTCTCCTCCAGACCATCGGATGAGGCACTGACATTTCGGGATGTCATATCGCATGCTGCTCAGATCATGGGCTGCTATGCGCGGATTGACCGGTTAGATAAGCTGCAGTTTGGCTGGTATGCATTCGATAACGATGTAAATATTTGGGGCGGAATTTTTGATAAGGATATGCCGTATTCGACTGGCGATGATTTACATGGCGGCGCATTTATGCCATGGGATACCGGAGATGTATATTATGATGGATTCGCAACAATGTCGGACTATCATCATTTTCATGATCTGCAGTCTAAAGATATTAATACGGATGATATAGTTATTACAGGAGTAAAGGTGATTGGGCTGAAGGCAGGATCTGAATCAGCGCCGGAAGCAGTATATGGAAAAGAAGGCTATATGATTGTACTGGAAAACAATCCTTTAATCATAAGTGATACAGATGTGAAAGCTGTGGCACGGCACGTTGGGGCAAAGCTGGTTTATAATGCGTTTCGCCCGATGACGATTTCTGCGCAGTCAGATCCTGCGATTGAGGCAGGCGATTGTGCGCTGGTATCAGTTTCAGAGCAGTCACCGGTAATTTATACATTGGTTACAAATACGACGTTTTCGCTTGGCGGAAAACAAAGCATAGCTTGTTCCGCGGAAACGCCGACAGAGAAAAATTACACGAAATATAACGCCCAGACTCGTATTATCGCGAAGACAAATCAAGAAACAGGGCGAAAGCTGGATGCTTACGACATTGCCGTCCAGAACATGAACCAGCTCGCCGCGAATACGATGGGATTTTATGCGACAACAGTAAAGCAGGCAGACGGAAGTATACTGGCGTACCGGCACGATAAGCCCAAGTTGTCGGAGTCTAAGATCGTGTACAAGTCCGGTATTGATGGATTTTGGGTGACAGAAAATTATCGTGGCACCGATTCATCGACAACGTGGAAGGCAGGATTTGACAGCAATGGGAATGCAGTACTCAATATGCTGTCTGTGATCGGCATCAACTTTGATTGGGCACACGGCGGAACGCTGACGTTGGGCGGCATCAGCAATGGAAATGGAAAACTTAGGATATTAGATGCGACAGGAAGGCAGATTGGGTACATTGATAATACCGGGGTCAATTTTAACAAGGGTACGTTCTCTGGCAATCTGCAAGCAGCAGGAGGCACATTCTCCGGCAATCTGCAGGCGGCTGATTTTTCCGGGAGCAAAATTGAGGGTTCGGAATTCATCACAGAAAAACAAGACAATTCCGGATATATGAATATAAAACAAGGGAATATCACATTTTATCAGGAAGCAGATCTTAACTATGATGATTACGCAGGCAGTATATCTCCGGTCATATCTCACCTTACCGATGCCCTTGTGTATGCAGGTGGAGAATATGTTTTAATATCAGGGGATTCATACTTGGCTGGTATCGGTGTAAACGGATTTTATTCGGTCGACATCGGTATACAGGGGAGGTCCGAAATCAACATCACAAGAGACAGGGTATTGATTCCGCGCACATTAACAGCTGGTGACATGTCAGCAAATAGTGTATCTACGGGAGGCTTATCATCCAGTCAAAAAGCTAATTTGGCGGGCGGATTTAGCTCTGGCAAATCATCTGGCATAACCGGAAATTTGGACGTAACAAAAGAAGTACGGGCAAAAGATTTTGTGAAAAATATCAATATAAATTCCGCGAATTACAATAACCCTGTTTTGCGAGAAATCTATATGGGAAGAAGTGCAATGCCGGTTTGCGAAGATGTCGGAACAGGTGTTACGAACGAAAGAGGAGTTGCCTATGTGGATATTGATCCAGTGTTTTTGACTGCGGTTAATACGGACATCGAATATCAGGTGTTTTTACAAAAAGAGGGACAAGGCGATCTGTGGGTAGATTTGAAAGAGCCTTCTTTTTTTGTCGTGAAAGGAACTGCCGGCCTGAAGTTTTCTTGGTCTATAAAATGTACGGAAATCAATTCGGAAAATAAAAGGATGGAAGAAGTTGACTTGCAAAATGAAGAAAACAGTAAAGTTGAGCAATATGATGCGGAGATGGAAAGCTTGGAAACCGCAATGTTAAAAGAATATGACGATGACATAGAATTCAATCTGAAACAAGAAGTATACATGATAAATAAAGAAGAGGAGGAGCTGTTAAATGAAAGCTATCAAAATTATCAGTATCATGAATCACGGGGGTGAGTACGCAATATCGGTAACATACAATCAGGCAGATGAAAATGGAAAAATCATCAGAAAAAATGCCAAATCACCAACCTTTTATGCTGTTGGGGATCTGCTGGAAAATATTAAGGCTATCGAGTCTATGATTACCGGTAAACTGGAGGACAATTAAATGGCAATACAGCACAGACACGGAGATTTTAAAGATTTTGACCCGAACAAGATGGTTACGGCGGAACTTGCAGTCGTGACGTCTGGAGATCCGGTGAGTCCTACGGGGCGGACACTTTATGTTTGCTTTGCACCGGGAGTCGTGAAGCGAATCGTATCGTATGAAGATTTTGAGAATGAACTGCAAAATGCCACAGAAGAGATCCAGCAGGCATTTACGCAGGAGATTAGGACAGCCATTACAAACTCGATTGCAGCGACAAATGCGGCGAACGAGGCGAAAGAAGCAGCTGATCTGGCAGCAGAAGCAGCCCGCAAGGCGGCTGAGGCCGCAGGTGCGTATGTGTTGGGAGATATCTCAGGGAAAACCGTGAAGTTTTCTGAAGCGGAAACTCGTGAGAACATCAATACGGGTGAGAGTACTGCAACCACGTTTGGAAAAATCAAGAAGTGGTTTGCGGATCTTAAAAATATAGCATTTACTGGAGACTATGGAGATTTATCAAATGTGCCGGAAATCGTAAATAATCGGGCCACAACCAAAGAAGGAACGGTGTTGGACGGACGGCAGGGGAAAGACATCCAGGGCGAACTTGATAAACTAAACAAGAATAAAGCAGATATCGAGGACGTCACGAACAAGTTTAACTGGGGGGCTGCAATTGATTACAAAGCTATTCGTGTTGGTAAAGTAATATTTTTCAGGGCAACGTGTACAGCCAAAAGTCCAGAGCCGATGAATTTTGTAACAACTAAAGATGACGCACTGAATCCTTTTATGTTTATGCCATTGACTACATATACGGTCGCAGGAGCGGACTTTACAAAGCGTGCAGTAGCATATGTGCAAGGCCGTACTGTGACAGTAACGGTGTATGAAAATTATACATCTGCAAAAACCGTGGCCCCGGCAGGTAATATTGCGGTATGTGGATGTTGGATTATTAAGTAGATAATTAAAAGCCAATTACTTTTTCCGATATTTTACCAGGAGGGAGGTTTTTTATGATTAGAGCACCGACTTAAAAAGTTGAAATAATAATAACCGGAAAGGATAAGACATAATGTATATTGATGTAGACACAATTATTAAAGCCGCAGCTCTGATCACTGCCGCAGGCGTGATCATAGGGCTGATTGCTGCGATAATCAGATTTATTATGCAGCCTAAGCTGCAGGGCGAAGAAATCAAGAAGCTACGATCCGCGCATGAAGAGGACATAAAAGCAATTAACGAGGAGCAGTGCCTGATCACTTATGGACTGCTTGCCTGTTTAAAAGGGCTGCGAGAACAGGGCTGCAATGGACCTGTGACGGAAGCGATCAACAAAATAGAAAAGCACCTGAATAAACAGGCGCATGATATGGAGGGGTAGAGATGGAACAGATTTTAAATTACGTAAAACCGGAACTGTTAATACTGGCAGTCGTACTGTACTTTATCGGCGCAGGACTGAAGCACACACAGGCGTTTACCGACAAGTATATACCCGCTGCATTAGGTATGCTTGGTATCGTGCTGTCGGGTATCTGGGTGGTGGCGACGTGCCCGATGTCGTCGCCGCAGGAGATCGCGATGGCGATATTTACGGCGATCGTGCAGGGCATACTGGTAGCTGGATTGAGTACATACGTAAATCAGATTATCAAACAGGCAGGAAAATCGGAATAGCGATGTAGAGTGGCGGCGAATGAGCCGCCATTTTTACGATGCAGAATAGAAGAAAGGAGACACAATGAGCGAAAGAAAAATTATAAATGCAGTAAGCAAGAACAGAGTGCCGCAGTGGGGAAACAAGAAGAAATATATTGCAGTGCACTATCTAGGTGTGGTCGGACAGAATCACGATCTGAGTCCGGATGGATCAGGCGCACACTTTTACATTTACTGGGACGGCACAATCTATCAGCGGTGCAGTCTTGATGCAGTTGTCTGGGCGGTAGGCACGGCAGGAGTGTACAAACAAAAACATCCGGAAGCCCGAAACGCAAATACGATCAGTATTGAGATGTGCTGCAAGTGTGACGGCAATTCTGCCAGCGCAGAGGATAAGAAGTGGTATTTCACGAAAGAGACACAGGAAGCATGCGTATGGCTTGTACAGAAGCTTATGCGAGAAAATGGTATTCCGGCAGATCATGTTCTGCGCCATTACGACATCGTAAATAAGACCTGCCCGGCACCGTATGTACACAACAATAAATATAAGACTGCATGGACGTGGGATGAATTCAAGAGCCGTCTGACCGGGGAGCAGGAAGCAACCACAGGTACGCAGACATCAGAGTTTGCAGGTCTGTCCGAGACGGCAGCCGCGGCAAGACTCCTTGAAATCAGCCGCCCGATCGCCGAGAAGAATGACCTATTTGCCTCTGTCTGTGCGGCGCAGACGATCTTGGAGAGCGGATACTGCACCACGGAGCTCGCGAAGAAAGCAAATAACGTGTGCGGAATGAAGACAACTCTGTCGGGCAATACATGGCCGGGCAGCACATGGGATGGCAAGAGCAAGGTAAATATCCGCACGCCGGAGCAGGATGCCTCCGGTAACACGTACTACATCTACGCCGATTTTAGAAGATATCCGTGCATTGAGGACAGCATTGCCGATCGCTGCGCATATCTGCTTGGCGCTCAGAATGGAAGTAAGCTGCGCTACGATGGTATCCAGGACTGCAAAAACTACCGCGATCAGATTGAGTTGATTAAGCGCGGCGGCTATGCGACAGATGTCAATTACGTTGATAAGATCTGCAATATCATTGAGCGTTTTGATCTGGACAAATACGATCAGGCATCCGGAGAGATCCTGCCAGACACTCCAGATCAGCAGTGGTACCGCGTACGCAAGTCGTGGGCGGATGCAAAGAGCCAGATCGGAGCTTATCACAACCTGACAAAGGCTAAAAAGTGTGCGGACGATCATCCGGGATACAGAGTATACGATGAGTCCGGTACACAGATCTATCCGCCGGCGGCGCAGATCAGCGGTGATATTATCGCAGTGTGCAAGGTGTTCCAGAAGCAGCTTAAAGCAGACATTGCAGCGGGAAAGAGTTGGGAATACCGGAACCCGTCAAAGTATCTCGAGGAGCAGTGGAACAAGGCACTGAAAAAAGGAAAGAGAGCCTGCAACTGCGCTTTACTTGCGCGTTGGGCATTAAAAGAGGCAGGTTTGATTCCACAGGATACCGGCATCTTTTATGGCAAACTCGGTGGTACAATCTCATGGGGAGCAGGTACAAAAGCAGCCGTCACAAAGACTTGTGATCTGATTAAGATCGGCAACAAGACAGTCAAACAGCTGATCACATCGGGCGACCTGCAGCCGGGTGACATCGTGACATATGTAACGATGCAGCACACAAACATCTATGCCGGAAGCGGTAAGTGGTACGACGCGGGCCATGCCTACTGCAAAGGATCCGGCGAAGGTGCAACCTACAAGAGCTGGTACGGTGACGGCCAGTATGACAACCAGCGTGTCGGATACATCATCCGCCGGCGTGCGAGCAGCAACGAGTATATCGTGCAGGCGGGAGTATTTGCGGTAAAGGCAAACGCAGAGAAACTGTTCAGAAAGCTGAAGAAAGCCGGATTCGATGCGCTGATTAAAAAGCGCGATGCTCAATGGGTGGTCCAGTGTGGCGTGTTTAGTGTGCGTAAAAACGCCAAAGCGTTGGTAAAACGCCTGAAAGCAGCTGGATTTTCAGCGATTATAAAATAAACATATTTTAGGGCGTAGCGAAATGCTGCGCTCTTTTTGATTCCGTAGGTAGGACGGGGAAATTTTGAAAAACCTCTTGACAATTACGCGTAACACAAATATATTATATGTAACGCGTAACGAAAAGAGGTGAGAATAATCGCGGAGAAAAGCAGAGCCGATTACATGAAAGCCAGAAGAGAAAGACAAAAAACGTTTAGCGTAGCTGTGGATAAAGAAAAAATGTTGAAGTTTGAACAGAAATTATCCGAACAGAAAAAGACAAAGTCAGAATGGCTCAATGAAAAAATCGACGATGAACTAAAAAAATAAGAAACGCCCGACCAACCTACCAAGTCAACGAGCGTTTCCACCAAAGAAGTTTCCTTCTGTAAATATTATAATGCAGAATGGGGCTTCTTTCAAGATAAATCGAAAGGAGATTTTTATTATGCAAAGCTTAAAAGTTATTGAAAATGAGTTAGTACCAGTTTACGAGACAAGTGCAGGCGAAAAGGTTGTTTATGGCACAGAGTTGCATGCGGTACTGGAAGTAAGGAGTAAGTTTGCAGATTGGATTAAGAATCGTTTGAATGACTGTGAAGCGGCAGAAAATGAGGACTTTGAAGCGATTTCTAAAAATTTAGAAAACGGTGGGAGGATTAAGGAGTATATCATCAAACTCGACACCGCCAAAGAAATGGCAATGTTGGAGCGCAATGAGAAAGGAAAACAGGTGCGCCGGTATTTTATCCAAGTGGAGAAGAAATACAAATCTGCGAAGTCTGATCTGGCAGAGTTTTCTCCACAGCTCCAGTTACTAATCAATATGGAAATGAAGCAGAAGGAACACGATCAGAAGCTGGCGGAACTGGACAGTAAAGTGGATTCCATCAAAGATGTGGTTGCTCTAAGACCAAATGCATGGAGAAAGGAAAGCAGTAATATCATCAATAAGATTGCTTTTGAACTCGGCGGAGTGGAGCACATCAAGGCGGTGCGTGAACAGTCGTATAAAACATTAGAGGAGCGCATGCATGTAGCTTTAAATATTCGGTTGGCGAATAAGAAAAAGACAAATGCCCTGAATGGTATGTGCAAGTCGAAGCTGGACAAATTAAATCAGCTTGATGTAATTGCTGATGATCCAAAGTTGATAGAGGGCTACATAGCAATCATAAAAGAAATGGCTATTAAGTACGGTATCTCCGCAGGGGAGGTGGCGTGATGCAGATTAATTTAATGGAGTTACGAAACTATCATCCATATGGAACACCTGCCTATGCCGATTTTGCGAATGTGACTGGAGAGTTGATGAAGGCGGTTTTTGCAGGAAAAGAAGATTTGACAGATACTGAACTGGCAGGAATCTCGCGATATATGGGTATTCCGCTTGGTGTTTTAAAATGTAAAAATTTAATTATGCTGAGCAAATGTAATTATAAACACTGTCAAATGATAAGTGAATTGTCAGAGAAGCTTAATGATATATGGGAGATGCAGAAGCAAGGCAGTCATGAAGCGGATTTATTTATGCAGCGTAGAGGGAGAATCAATTTAGTAAATTTGGAGCTGATGTTTCAACAGGGCAGAGCTTCATATGTACAATATCTTGGGGTAAAGGCAGAAGTTGAAGATACATTGCTTTTTATTGCTCACGAATGTAAGGAAAGTAGAAGACGATGCTTACGTAGAACGGCATAATACATAATAAAAGCAATCACACAGGGAGCGGGCAACCGCTCTCTTCGTGTAGAGATGTTGATGAAGCACCTGAAAGCAGCTGGGTTCTCAGCGATCATAAAATAAGTATGGACATATCTGATTTCTTTGGTATAATTATTGCATAAAATTACATTTCTGATTCCTATAGGTTACTGCAATACGGGCCACCGTACTGACTCATGATGATCTGTGCGATTTTTGCATTTGGCGTTTTGATATTGACCGGGTACTGCAGTCTTTTTTCATAATTCCACATAATTTAACACATACCTCCTTCCCATGGCCATGGCTGGTTCATCCATTCCCATGACCTGCTGCAGGACTCGTCGGCTACAGAAATGACGAGGGGTCCGTATGCATGCTCATATGCTTTAAGCGCGCGATTGCGGAGCTGATTGTATTTTTTAAAATAATGAAGCGCTTCTTCGCAGTCCGGGTGTGTATCGAGATACAACAGTGCTTCGTAAACGGCAAAGCTGACCTCATTTATAAAAGTGAAGAGTTTCCTGCGGTCGCCGGTGGGGATCTCTATTTGCTCCTCGCGGCAGTCACAGGGGCGGGGGTTACCTGTACATGGAGTATTCCGGTCTCCTGAGTCTGTGCACGTGGGGGAAGTATGGCCTGCCGGGGGACAGGTGCAGACGTCCCGCTGCGGCATTTCATTGCATCGCGTCATGTCGTTGCGCCGTGGCATGTCGCTGCACCGCGGCATGTCATTGCATCGTGGCATGTCGTTGCATCGCGGCATCTCATTGCATCGTGGCATGTCGTTGCATCGTGGTATTTCATTGCATCGCGGCATGTCGTTGCACCGTGGCATTTCATTGCATCGCGGCATGTCGTTGCACCGTGGCATTTCATTGCATCGCGGCATGCTTCTGGTCCGGCAGTTCATATTGTTGTAATTGGTTCGGTTCATCGACATTTTCCTCCTTTCCCGCAAAATGGCTTGTGCAGTTCTGGAAAGATGGTTCCGGTATGCAGGGCATGACAGAGATCATAAGTGACGCCCCAGGACTGGCATGGCACGTATCCCATGGCCAGAGGGGCATCTGACTCAGCCAGACAGCGGTATATTGCGTCTGTTCTGTCAGAAGAATGACAGCTGCATCGGCAACCGGAGTGTTGGAAATCAGACATATTGGCTCCTTTCTAAAAGAAATAGCAGTTACATTATCACAATATGAAAAAGAAAGAAAAGTGCTAATCATCCGGCAGGGCAGAAGAAAAACTTGGGCAGGGGAGGGGAGCAGGGAAAATTATTGGCAGTAATACTGGAAAAAGCAGATCAGATATGATATGATTACCGGGTAATTTATAAAAGCATGTACAGAAAAAGAAATTGAAGGGATAGTATGGCAAACAGATCACAACATTTGCGGCCGGTCCAAAAGAGACGGATGCCTCCGGGAAAAGCTGCGGCAGCCAGGAAGCGGCCGGGATATGTGCAGAAAGTATTCAGCACAGACAGAGACTACTTTGATTATAATCTGCTGGCGATCGTTATTTTGCTGACCTGCTTTGGACTTGTGATGCTCTATAGTACAAGTGCTTATGAAGCGATGCTCGAGCCAAACGGGAGTGATATGACGTATTTCCGTAAACAGGCGATCATCAGTATCGGTGCATTTATACTGGCGCTGATCGGTTCACAGATTGATTATCATTTTATTGCGAGATTTGCGGTGCCGATATACTGGATCGCAGTCTTTTTCCTTGTTATTACGAAGTTTATCGGGCGGGAGGTAAACGGTGCAAAACGATGGATTTATTTTGGACCGATCTCTTTTCAGCCGGCGGAGCTTGCAAAGCTTGCGGTTATCCTGTTTTTGCCTGTTCTGATCGTAAAAATGGGGTATAAGCTGCGGGGATTTAAACCTCCGCTGATCGTATTCGGGTTCGGCATGCTGGCTTCCGGCTGCACTTATATTTTTACAGAAAACCTGAGTACAGCCGTGATCATTGCCGGGATTACAGTGGTTTTGATTTTTATTGCGCATCCAAAGACGGCGCCTTTTGTGATCGCGGGGGGTGTTGGAGCAGTACTGATCGGGATATTGGTGGTGATTCTGGTCAACATGGCGGGAAGCGGCGGAAGCTTTCGTATCCAGCGTGTGAAGGTATGGCTCGATCCGGAATCCTATGCAAGCCTTGGAGGCTATCAGGTCATGCAGGCCTTGTATGCGATCGGATCGGGAGGCTTTTTTGGCAAGGGACTGGGCAACAGTACGCAGAAGCTCGGTGCGCTTCCTGAGGCGCAAAATGATATGATCTTTTCTATCATCTGCGAGGAGCTTGGCGTGTTCGGTGCAGCTCTTGTGATACTGATGTTTGTTTTTATGCTGTACCGCCTGTTTTTTATTGCACAGAATGCTCCGGATCTTTTGGGATCATTGATCGCTTCCGGTATTTTTGTCCACATTGCGCTGCAGGTGGTGCTCAACATCGCGGTTGTGACGAACCTGATCCCCACGACAGGGATCACGCTTCCGTTCGTCAGCTATGGAGGTACATCAATTTTGTTTTTAATGGCAGAGATGGCGCTGGCTTTAAGTGTATCACGGCAGATCCGTTTTCGGTCATAAGAAAATAAAAGAACAATAGATGCAAAACGAGGAGTGTTAGAGATTATGAGTAATGTAAAGACAAGATTTGCACCGAGTCCGACAGGGCGGATGCATGTAGGAAATTTAAGAACAGCACTGTATGCGTATCTGATCGCAAAGCATGAGGGCGGTACATTTATGCTGCGCATCGAGGATACCGATCAGGAACGCTATGTCGAGGGCGCGGTTGAGATCATCAACCGCACGCTGGAAAAAACAGGTCTGATCCATGATGAAGGTCCTGATAAGGACGGCGGCTGCGGTCCCTATGTGCAGAGTGAGCGCCAGAAGGCAGGCATTTACATGGAGTACGCGAAAAAGCTGATAGAAAAAGGAGAAGCGTATTACTGCTTCTGTGACAAAGAACGTCTGGAATCTCTGAAGCAGGAGGTGGCAGGAAAGGAGATCGTTGTCTATGACAAGCACTGCCTGCATCTTCCGAAGGAGGAGATCGAGGCAAAGCTTGCTGCAGGTGTGCCCTTTGTCATCCGCCAGAATGTTCCAAAGGAAGGCACAACGAAATTTGTGGATGAGATCTATGGAACGATCGAGGTGCCAAATGCAGAGCTTGATGATATGATCCTGATCAAGTCAGACGGATATCCGACCTACAATTTTGCAAATGTTGTGGATGATCATTTGATGGGGATCACACATGTGGTGCGCGGTAATGAATACCTTTCTTCTGCACCAAAATATAACCGGCTTTATGAGGCGTTTGGCTGGGAAGTTCCGGTTTATGTGCACTGTCCGCTGATCACCAATGAGGAGCATAAGAAGCTTTCCAAGCGTTCCGGACATTCCTCCTACGAGGATCTTCTGGAGCAGGGCTTTGTCTCTGAGGCGATCGTGAACTACGTGGCGCTCCTTGGCTGGTGCCCGGAGGACAACAGAGAAATATTCTCCCTGCAGGAGCTGGTAGAAGCGTTTGATTACCATCATATGAGCAAATCTCCTGCTGTATTTGATGTTCAGAAGCTGCGCTGGATGAACGGAGAGTATTTAAAGGCGATGGATGATGAGAAGTTTTATGAAGCAGCGCTGCCTTATCTTAAAAAAGCGATCTCACGCGAGTTTGATTTTAGAAAGATCGCGCAGATGGTCAAGACAAGGATTGAGGTCTATCCGGATATTATGGAGATGGTAGATTTCTTTGAGAAGCTTCCAGAGTATGATCCCGCCATGTTTGCACACAAAAAATCCAAGACGACACAGGAATCCTGTCTGGAGGTACTCACAGAGCTGCTCCCAAAACTGGAGGCACAGGAGGATTTCAGCAATAACGCGCTTTTTGATATGCTTAAGGCGTATGTGGAGGAAAAGGGCTGCAAGGTAAATTTCGTCATGTGGCCGCTGCGCGTGGCAGTATCAGGTAAACAGATGACTCCGGCCGGCGCGACGGAGATCATGGAGATCCTTGGAAAAGAGGAATCTCTTGTACGGATCAGAAAAGCAATAGAATTATTAGGAGAAACATGCAGATAAGCGATGCACAGTCAAGGGCGATCGCCCATGGGACGGGACCGGCTATGGTACTTGCCGGTCCCGGTTCCGGAAAAACCCTCGTAATTACACAGAGAACAAAATATCTGGTAGAACAGTACGGCGTTAAGCCGCAGGAAATACTGGTCATTACCTTTACGAAAGCCGCAGCGAATGAGATGAGGCTTCGTTTTGGTACGGTCTGCCGCGCTTCCGGTGTGACTTTTGGGACATTTCATGCTGTATTTTTTGGCATACTGAAACAGGCATATCATTTTACAGCGGCAAATATTCTCACGGAGGAAAAAAAGTTTGGGATTCTCAGACAGCTTATGCGTGAGATGAAATTTGCCGCGGAGGATGAAAAAGAGCTGCTTGCGGAGCTTGCAGCAGAGATCAGCGCTGTGAAAAATGAACAGATAGATCTGCAGCATTATTATTCAAAAGCATGTCCTGAGGAAAAATTCCGCAGCCTGTATCAGAGCTATGAGAAAGCGCATAAAGACAGGGGGCTTCTTGATTTCGACGATATGCTGGTCTACACGTATGAGCTTCTTGCAGCGAGGGCAGATATTTTGGCCGCATGGCAGCGGCGGTTCCGCTATATCCTGGTGGATGAGTTTCAGGATATTAATATGCTGCAGTATCGTATTCTGCGAATGCTTGCAGCACCACAGAACAATCTGTTTATCGTAGGGGATGATGATCAGTCGATCTACCGGTTTCGTGGGGCAAAGCCGGAAATCATGCTGAATTTTACAAAGGACTTTCCGGATGCAAAACAGATCCTGCTGGATCTGAATTTTCGCTCCAGTCCGCCGATCGTTCATGCTGCGCTTCGGGTGATCGCACAGAATACGACCCGATTTGATAAAAAGATCCGGCCTGCACGCTCAGGCAGCAGTCCGGTGGATATAAAGGAATTTGAAAATCAGGAGCATGAGAGCCTGTATCTGGTAAAATGTATTAAGACAGCGGCGGAGCAGGGAAGGGCGCTTTCGGATATTGCGGTTTTATTCCGCACAAATCAGGGGGCCAGTCCTTTTGCACAGCGTCTGATGGAATTTAATCTGCCGTTTGTGATGAGAGATGCCTTGCCGAATATTTACGAGCACTGGATCGCACAGGATATTCGCGCGTATCTCCATCTGGCACGCAGGCGTCTGGACCGGGCGGAATTTTTGCAGGTGATGAACCGGCCGAAACGCTATATCAGCAGAAGCATGCTCGATGCGTCTGTGATCTCTTTTGAAACTCTGCGCACATATTGTGAGGACAAAGAATGGATGCTGGATCGGATCGACCGTATGGAGCTTGATCTTAAGCTGCTTGCAGGGATGACGCCGTATGCAGCAGTCAATTATATCCGGCATGGGATCGGGTATGAGGAGTATCTGAAAGAATATGCAGCCGCGCGGAGAATGAAACCAGAGGAGCTTTTCGAGCTGCTTGATGAGATACAGCAAAGTGCAAGACCGTACCGTACCTTTGAGGAGTGGCAGGAGCAGATAGAGGCGTATGCGGCCAGGCTGGAAGAGCGCAGAAGCAGTCGAAAGAGCGAAGAGGATGCGGTCACACTGGCGACGCTGCACAGCTCAAAGGGGCTGGAATTTAAAGAAGTATTTTTAGTGGATGTAAATGAAGGGACGATCCCGCACAAAAAAGCCTCCGTGGAAGCAGATTTTGAGGAAGAACGAAGGCTGTTTTACGTCGGGATGACGCGGGCGAAGGACAAACTGCATATTTTTCATGTAAAGGAACGCTACGGCAGAGAGCAGGAGCCGTCACAGTTCCTCGAAGAGCTGCTGGAATAACAGCCGGGGAAAGTCATGTGAGCGGTGCCTGGTAGTAGATAATGGCTTCCTGCTCTTTGTAGCGCTCGTTCAATTCTTTTGTTTCATAAAAGGTCATAAAAAGATTCTCAACAGGGCAGAAAAATTTGATCCAGTAACAACTTCTGTATAGACCG
Source organism: Parablautia sp. Marseille-Q6255 (assembly GCF_951230155.1). Lineage (GTDB taxonomy): Bacteria > Bacillota > Clostridia > Lachnospirales > Lachnospiraceae > Choladousia. Next base: position 88,888 of record NZ_CATNVD010000013.1, on the reverse strand, counting down.
GGGTCATCCATGCCGCAAAAATCCTTTGCAGTGTCCGCGGAAAACGTGGCAGACAGCAGCGTTGGGGGAGTTTTTATCCAGTCTGAAGAACTGGCCATCCCCCGATACAGCGGTACTTCCAGAATTCCGGACAGCTTGAATACACTTCTTAAAAATGCAGTCCGTGCAAGAATATAATTCCATCTAAGTTCTTTTGCACCGATCCCCTGAAAGATGTCTGGGGTCCGGGGAACGGAACCGCTATAGGAGATCAGACCAGCTTCCGCCATAACGATTTTCATTCCTTTTATCCATTCTCCTGAGTAAGGATTTAACAGATACTGGCTGGCGGTTTTTTGCTCTAAGTCATACAGTTTCTGCGCGCGCATGTATTCCTCGAGGTCGCAATACAGGTCAGGATCACCGGTTGCTGCGTGAAAATCAAAGCGTTTTCCTTTTTGGATAAAGCGGGAATGCTCTTTCAGCCATGCAGCTGTTTGCAGTTCCTGTTTTGCAATGGAGACTCTGGCGGCAGCCTGAGACTGGCTGGTTACTGGTATCGTAAGCTGTTTCTGGTACGCTTTGCATTGCGCAGAGAGCTTTTCGACTGCAGCACGCGACAGAGTGGAGCAGCTCTTCCGAAACTGATATTGTTCAATTTGTTCTGCGGGAATTTCCCAGCACTTTCCCGCATCTTCAAATGCCGTGATTCTCCAGATAAACATACAGCTTTCGGGATCAAAAGATTCAATATAGCCTGGGGTACGGCGTCCGTCCAGTACCCGTCCTTCGTTGCCGGGGACTAAATGTTTCAAGGAGCCGGTTTCAAATAATTCATCTGGTTCTGCTGTGGCGTGACACTCGTGCATTTGAGCATACCTCCCTGTGTATATTTAGAAAAAGAGAACCTCTTGAGCGGATAGGATCTGTCACAAGAAGTTCTCTTTTTATTATTTATTCTTCGTCTTCGTCAGCAGGAACGAGCTCATCGTACTCCATGGAGTCGATCCACTCATCAAAGCCGTCCGAAGCTGCTTCATACTCCTCATCGCTCTCGATGTTCTCAAGAACCGGAAGGCCATTTTCTTCATGGAAGCGGTAAATAAATACCTCTCCGTCTTCATTTACACCTTCTTCATTGAGCGGAAGCAGGGCAATGTAGTTGTTTCCGGCAGCTTCGAATACAGTGAGGATCGAGCACTCGATCGTTTCATCGTTGTCCAGTGTGAGCGTAATAGTTGCTCCTCCGTTTTCACAGTCCTCTGAGCAGCTGGAACAGTTTCCGCCGCATGTTTCAAAATCACTCATGTCAGTACCTCTCTTATCTGTGTAATCAATCTTTGTGATAGATACACTTTAACAGATGAGACAGAAAATGGCAAGAATAATATTGCAGCAGAAAAATTTAAATAGGACTGTCAAAAGGTTCCGGGAAATGATATACTGAACATGAATTTTTGTCCATAGCGCCAACTCGCTGCGGCAGACCGTCAGAACAGGTCTTGCGGACAGAGGCTGTTATCGGAGCATAGAACAGGAGAGCAAATTATGAAATTAATATCTTGGAACGTAAACGGTCTTCGGGCATGTGTTCAGAAGGGGTTTATGGATTTTTTTCGCGAGGCGGATGCGGATATTTTCTGTATTCAGGAGAGCAAATTGCAGGAAGGGCAGATCGAGCTTGATACGCCGGGCTACCATCAGTACTGGAATTATGCAAAAAAGAAAGGATATTCAGGAACTGCTGTTTTCACAAAGCAGGAGCCGCTTGCAGTCAGGTATGGGATGGGCATAGAAGAACATGACCAGGAGGGGCGTGTCATCACGCTGGAGTTTGACCGGTTTTACTTTGTGACGGTGTACACACCCAACTCTCAGAATGAGCTTGCCCGTCTTGATTACCGGATGCAGTGGGAGGAGGATTTTCTGGCGTATCTGAAAGCATTGGAGAAGGAGAAGCCAGTCATTTTTGCAGGCGATCTCAATGTCGCACACCGGGAGATCGATCTGAAAAATCCGAAGACAAACCGCAGAAATGCCGGATTTACAGATGAGGAGAGGGCAAAGTTTACAGAGCTTATTGATCAGGGCTTTATCGATACCTTTCGCTATTTTTATCCGGATCAGGAGGGGATATACAGCTGGTGGTCGTATCGGTTTAAAGCGCGTGAGAAAAATGCAGGATGGCGTATCGACTATTTTTGTGTGTCAGAAGCGCTGCGGGAGCAGCTGGAGGATGCGAGGATCCACACGGAGATTTTCGGATCAGACCACTGTCCGGTGGAGCTTGATATTTCTGTCTGACGTCCATCACAGAAACGATTTCAACAGAAAGGCGGAAGAATACAGTGCAGAAAGACACGTTTAAAGTGACAGCAGACCATGGCAGGACGCCGGGAGTAGCAGTAGAGAAAAACGGGATCCATTTTGGTTTCTTTGCTTCGGGGAAGGGAGTGCCCGAGCTGCTCCTTTACCGCAGGGGAAGCGAGGAGATCGCAGCCAGACTGCCTTTCCCGGACTCAGAGACAGGAGACTGCTATTATTCTATGAAGGTGGCAGTTGACAGTATGCAGTATGAATACAATTTTCTGGATGCAGGCGAGGTAGTGACAGATCCGTATGCGGCCAGAATCTGCGGAAGAGAGACGTTTGGCGTGCGCACAGACGCGTCGGCTCATGCGGTCCGTGCCGGTTTTGTGAAACATTCCTATAACTGGGAGAAAGATCAGCTGCCTTCCATCCCGTATGAAGATGCGGTCATGTATCATCTGCATGTGCGTGGATATACGATGCATCCGAATTCAGGCGTCAGGAAAAAAGGGACCTTTGCAGGACTGCGGGAGAAGATTCCGTATCTGAAGACGCTTGGGATCAATCAGGTCAAGCTGATGCCGGTCTATGAGTTTGAAGAGCTTGTGCCGAGGATCGCAGGCGGCACAAAAAAGCTGCAGCATCCGGAGTACGCCTGCGAAAAAGCGCCTGTGCATACAAATGCCAGGGAGGGAACGGACGCTCCCTGCGGACAGGCAGAGTATAAAATGAATTTCTGGGGATATGGACCGGGATTTTATTTTGCGCCGAAAAGTGCTTATGCGTACGGACAGGATGCGCAGAAAGAATTAAAGGATATGGTAAAAGCTTTTCACAGAAACGGGATCGAGGTGATCCTTGAGTTTTACTTTGTCCCGGAAGCAGATATTTCAATGATCTCGGACTGCCTTTGCTACTGGGCGCGGACGTATCACATTGACGGCTTTTCTGTGATCGCACGAGAAAGCGTTGTACAGGAGCTTTCCCGTCTGCCGCTGTTTCGAACGAGGAAGCTGATCTGCAACTGGTACGCAGAGGATCTGAAGAACTGGAACAGTGAAAAAGGACGGGCGCTTCTTGCCGAGTCAAATGATGGGTTTATGAATGACTGCCGCAGGCTGCTAAAGGGGGATGAAGATGCGCTGCGCGCATTTTCCAGACGGCTGCAAAGCAACCCCAAAGGAATCCGGCCGGTGAATTATATGACGAACCATGATGGTTTTACCCTGTCTGATCTGGTGTCCTATGACGCCAAGCATAATCTTGACAATGGAGAGCAGAACCTTGACGGTACAGACTATAATTTCAGTTGGAACTGTGGAACAGAAGGGGCGTCAAACCGGCGCGAAATTAAAAATCTGCGTATGCGCCAGCGAAAAAATGCAATTGCGATGCTGCTGTTTGCACAGGGGACTCCGATGCTGCTTGCCGGAGACGAGTTTGGAAATTCCCAGAATGGGAATAATAATCCCTACTGTCAGGACAACGAATTGTCGTGGGTAGACTGGAGCGGCAGACGGCGTGACCGGGAGCTTCTGGAGTTTGTGCAAAAAGCAGTTGCTTATCGGAACATGCACCGGATGCTTCATCAGACGAGACAGATGACATGCTCGGATCTGCTCTCTACGGGCTACCCGGATCTTTCCTTTCACGGAGAGCGGGCATGGTATGGAGATTTCGGACACATCAGGCGTCATCTCGGATGTATGTATTCCGGAGCGTATGCCGGAGAAAAGGGCTTTCTCTATATCGCCTATAACTTCCACTGGGAAGCGCAGGAATTTGCTCTTCCGCTGCTTCCTCAGAAGATGGTATGGTACAAGGTGATGGATACCTCACTTCGCGAGAGTTTTATCCCGCAGGAAGCACAGGAAAAGCTGCCGGAGGCGAAATCGTTTACTGTTCTGGCAAGAACAATTGTGATTTTGGAAGGAAAATAATATGGAACTGCAAAAAGAGAACCAGAGGATTACCTGGAGAAAGATCCGGGGACACTGGAAAACGATAAATGAACATAAAATGCTGGTGCTGCAGCACTGCTTCCGCATTGGGCTGTATTGGCAGGGGCTTACGCATGATCTGTCCAAGTATCTTCCCTCAGAGCTTTTGATGGGATTTCGGTATTATGAGGATGGAAAGAGCAGTCCGAACAATGGAGAACGAAGGGAGAAGGGCTATTCTTATGCGTGGATGCATCACAAGGGACGCAACCGTCACCATTTTGAATACTGGACGGATTACGCGCTTCATCCGGTCAGCGACCGGTGTCCGCTGCAGCCGGTACAGATGCCGCGCCGGTATGTGGCTGAGATGCTGATGGACCGGATCAGCGCATCCAAAAATTATAATAAAGAGACGTATACGCAGCATCATCCCCTTTTATATTTTGAAAAAGGAAAAAGCCATTATCTGCTGCATCCGCAGACCGAAAAGGAGCTGCGCGGGATGCTTCGCATCTTGGATGAGCGCGGCGAGGAGGAGCTGATCCGCTTTGTGCGGGACTATTATTTAAAAGGTTATGAGATATGACGAAGATATTACTGGTAGAGGATGACGAGAGCGTCAACCGCGCAGTTGCATTTTCTTTGCAGAAGGAAGGGTATGAGGTAAGCAGAGCTGCCACACTATGCGAAGCAAAAGGCAGGCTGCGTCAGAGCTATCCGGATATTTTGCTGTGTGATATAAATCTGCCGGATGGCAGCGGTCTGGCCCTTGTCAAGGAAGCGCGCGAGAGTGGCAGCGCCTATATTATCTGTCTGACAGCGCTTGACCAGGAGACGGATCAGGTGATGGGGTACGGTGCTGGAGCAGATGATTATATTACAAAGCCGTTTAGTCTTTCTGTGCTTACGCTGAAGCTGCGGGCGTATCTGGAGCGGTGCGGCGGAAACTCGAAAAACTGCTTTAGAAGCGGGGATCTGACCGTACAGCTTGATGCGATGAAGCTGTTTCGGGATAAAGAGGAGATTCCACTTTCCCGGAATGAATGGAAGCTATTGTGTCTGCTGGCAGAAAATGCCGGGAAGATCCTTTCAAAAGGACAGATTTTAGAATGTCTTTTTGATGTTGAGGGAAGCTTTGTCAATGATAATACTGTGGCGGTCAATATCAACCGCCTGCGGGAAAAAATCGAGCCAGACAGGACAGATCCGATGTATATTAAAAATGTGCGCGGGCTTGGCTATGTCTGGAGCAAGGAGTGCCGATGGGGGCTATAAAAGCAAAGCGGATCTTCCTGTCGACATTTCTTTTCTGGGTGATCGTGAATCTGGCGCTTGCGTATCCTGCCTGTCGCAGCTATCAGGAAAAGCAGCAGCTTTGCGCGCTTGGGCTTGGAGAAGATCCGGGAGAGAGCATCGCCCGGTATTTAAAGGAAGGCCCCTTTTTTGACGGTGAAGATGAGAAAGAGCCCCTGAGGGAGCTTGGTTATACAGATACTTATGTTGGAACTTTACAAAAGCAGCTGTTTTTTCAGATTTTCTGGAATGCACTTACGACAGGGCTTGCCGGCGCAGGGCTGCTCTTCCTCTATATGTATGACAGGAACAAAAGAAGAAATGAGACGGAGGCGTCGGTGCAGTGGATCTGTGACCGGCTTGCCGGGCTGAAAAACAGTATGCACACGGGAGGGAGCTGCGGGGACAGTGATACGCTGCCGGAAGATATGCCGCAGCTTGTCAGGATTGAGGAGGAGCTTGCGCAGCTTTCCGACCGCATCGGGCAGGTCTATACATCGGCGCGTGCGGATCGGGAGGAGACAAAAGCGCTGGTTACAGATATCTCGCATCAGCTCCGCACGCCTCTTACCGCACTTTGGACAAGCTTTGAGCTGCTGTGCAGCGGCTCCCTCTCTCCGGATGAATATGCAGAATTTCAAAATCGCTGTGCCGTGCAGATGGTACGCCTTCAGGAGCTTACCGATGCACTTTTACAGATTTCCCGTCTTGAGACAGGTCTGATTGAGCTAAAGCTCCAGCGTACGCCGCTGTTTGATACGATATTGACGGCAGTTAACCGTATTTATCCGCGGGCACGGGAAAAGGAGATAGCGGTTGTGTTAGAGGAGACAGATGCGCAAAGCGCACCTCTTATGGTATTGCACGATCCCAGGTGGCTTTCTGAAGCCTTGATCAATATTCTGGAAAATGCCGTAAAATACAGTCCAGACAGTACGCAGGTGACAATCACAGTGCTCCAGATGGCAGTCTCAGTACGGATTGAGATCATTGATCAGGGGATCGGCATTTTGCCGGAGGATGTCAATCGGATTTTCCGGCGTTTCTGGCGCGGAGACAATGCCCGCATCCGGGAGGAAAACGGACAGGGGATTGGCCTGTATCTGGCGCGTCAGATTATTGAGAAACATCATGGTACAATCCGCGTGGCGGCGCAGAAGCCCCAGGGCAGTCGTTTTGTGATACAGCTTCCGCTTGGGTGAAGTAGTTTTGATAAAAAGTCTTACAAAAATGTAAGGCTTTTTCTGCGTTTATGAAAGAAAACAGAAAGAAATATCTGCTAGATTAGTAGTGGAAAGGATATACAGCATACTGAAGCCAGAAAGGAAGAAATCGTATGGGAGTTATTTTACAGGCAGAAGCACTTTGTAAATTTTATGGAACAGGAACGCAGCAGGTGAAGGCAGTCAACTGCGTGGATCTGGAGATCATGCAGGGAGAATTTGTCGCGATCGTCGGAAAAAGCGGATCTGGAAAATCTACGCTTTTGCATATGCTGGGCGGACTGGACCGCCCCACATCCGGGCACGTGCGGATCCGCGGCGTGGATATTTATCGGCCCGGCGAGGATGCACGGACTGTATTTCGCAGAAGAAAGATCGGGTTCGTATTTCAGGCGTACAATCTCGTCAGCTCGATCAATGTGTGGGAGAACATTGTGCTGCCGCTCGGGCTTGACGGGAAGAAGATTGATGAGCCGTATGTTGAGGAGCTTATTGATACGCTCGGACTGCGTGAGCGGCTGTATCATCTTCCCTGTGCGCTGTCCGGCGGTCAGCAGCAAAGAGTGGCGATCGCGCGGGCGCTTGTGACGCGTCCGGACATTGTTTTTGCAGACGAACCGACCGGAAACCTTGATTCACGGACGAGTGATGAGGTTGTGACGCTGTTAAAGGCATCGGCACAGAAATTTGGACAGACACTTGTCATCATCACACATGACGAGGATATCGCGCAGATGGCAGACCGCACGATCCTGCTGGAAGACGGGGAGGTGGTCAGACTATGAAAAAGGAGCGGGAACAAAAGAGAACAGGGGAGGGAAAGCTGCGCAGGAACAGGCACGGCATGACGATCGGCAGACTCGCATTATGCAATGATAAAAATGACCGGACGCGCAGCATTCTTGTAATGGTGACAGTCTGTCTGACTACGCTGCTGCTCGTGCTCATTGCTTCTTACGGGTATGGGATGCTGCGTTCTCAGAAAGTCAACGCCGGGCTGGCGAGCGGTTCGCATTATGGATATTTCAAAAAAGCAGGTGAGAAACAGATCGAACAGATGCGGCTGCGCAGTGAGTTTGACCAGATCGGCCGGATGGCGCTTATGGCACTTACGCAGCAGGATGGTGCGATGTATTATGCGGATGAAACTGCACTTTTGCTTAACAATATGGAAAACCGCCTGATCGAGGGACACTATCCGGAAGAGGGAAATGAGATCGCAGCAGGAGCATCCTTTTTAAAGCTATGCGGGATGAAGGAGCCAAAGGTCGGAGACACAGTGACCTTACAGCGGCGCTTTGACATGGAAACACCGTACGAGGAAGAAACGTATACGGTCAGCGGGATCATCCGGGAAAATGAGGTAGGCTCCGGCATCTACCGGGCTGTCTTTGTGTCAGAGGAATACTATGAGTCGGTGGTTTTGCCGCAGGAGAGGGAGTACAATGTCTGCTTTACCCTGCAGCCTTCTGTACAGATCAATACAGACAATGCAGAGGAGGTGATCAGGGAGCTGGCATCGCTTGTCGGTGTGGAAGAGAAAGATGTGAAGGTAAACAATGATTATCTGAGATGGAGCCTGTACCCGGGAACAGAGCTGATCGTCGGATGTGTGCTGATCAGCGGATGTATCGTGCTGTTTTCGGTGCTGGTCATCTATAATATTTTTCAGGTGGGGATCGTGCGCCGGATTCAGGAATATGGAAAAATACGTGCGCTTGGCGCCTCAAAAAAACAGATGCGCCAACTGATCCAGACAGAGGGCATGGTACTTGCGGCAGTGGGTATCCCTGTCGGGACAGTACTTGGCACAGTGTCTGCCAAGCTGTCATTTGAGTATCTGATGAGGCTGGAGGGCATCTACCGACCGCAGGGTTTTTGTATTGTTTCGCCGATCTGTCCGCCGCTGATTTTTCTGGTAGTCCTGTTTTGCCTGTTTACGGTGTGGATCGCGCTTCGTCGCCCGATGCGGCTTGTGGCGGCGGTCTCTCCGATTGAGGCGGTGCGGTATCAGGAAGGAAGCGCCGGAAAGAAGGAGCAGGGGGTACGCAGAGGAAAACGAAAAATGGGCGTAGCCGGGCTGACATTTGCCAGTTTGTCTGCAAATAAAAAAAGAACGGCGATGACGATTGTGACGATGGGGCTTTCCTGTACACTTTTTGTTGTGCTTGCGAATCTGGCAGGCAATATTGATATGGAATATGATGCCCGGAAAACCGTAGAGTATGGAGACTTTCAGATTGAAATAGAGTATTCCATCGGCGATAAGGCATATCCAGAGGAAAATCTCGACGCAATCTTGAGAGAGGATCCGATTGATGCTGCTTTGCTGGAAGACCTGCGTGCGATCGACGGGGTAAAAGAGGTCAGTACGCAGAATATCCTGTATGCACAGCTTCTTGATGCAGAAGGGAATGTGACAGAAAAAGACTACTCCGTGCTTGTTTTAGATCAGGATCTTTTTGAGCGGGAATTGGAGGCTGGCGGTTACGCCGGCGAGTTTTCATATGAAAGCGTATCGAAAGAGCCGCAGATTCTGTGGGGCGCAGTCTATTTTATGGACGATGAAGGCGTGGCAGTCGGAGACGAGAAAAGGCTGCTGCTTACAGACGGGATTCGCCAGGCACAGCTTCAGGCGCGTGTGGCGGGTGCGTTTGGAATGCTTGGCGCGGACTGGGCGATCACGGAAGAGGTATATCGGAGACTCGGCTTTGAGGATAGCCCGGTATCTAAGGTGTGGGTGACGTGTGAGGAAGGAAAAGAAAAGTCGGTGGAAGCTGGGATCAGGGAGCTCCTTTTGGAAAAGGAACATCTGGAGCTTGAGACGTATGAAGACGCGCTCGAAGTCTCCAGAATGAGTATGGAGCTTTTAAAGCTGATCGTGTATCTTTTAAGTGGCATGGTCGCTGTGATCAGCTTTTTGAATATGGCAAATACGCTCGTCGTAAGTGCTGTGACGCGCAGACAGGAGTTTGGCGTGCTTCAGGCGATCGGGATGACGAGCCGCCAGCTCAATGCAAGCTTGCAGGGCGAAGGGCTTATTTTTACCCTTGGAACACTGGCGGTAGCGATGCTTGTCGGCATCCCATGCGGGTATGGTCTGTTTCGTTACGGGAAGGCAGAGCATATGTTTGGCTTGAACCAGTATCATTTTCCGGTCACAGAGCTTGCCGCGCTGGTTCTCTTCCTGGTGCTGTTCCAGATCCTGCTGTCGTTTCTACTCACGCGCAGCGTCAGACGGGAGTCTGTGATCGAGCGGATCCGCTACAGGGAATAGGCGAATCAAAGCCGAAACTACTGCGGATATACCAGACGCTCCTCCGTGATATCGGCCAGAACATCCCGCAGATATTTTTCCGCCAGATAATTTGCCATCGGAAGATTCATATCGAGGTAGTTGCCGCAGTCCTTTGCGCTTGCTCCCGGCACCTCGTCGTGAAAGTCGCGGATAAAGGTAAACATCTCACGCATCAGTGGGACAATGTCTTTTGACTCATAGTCTCCGGCGAGCAGCAGATAGAAGCCGGTACGGCAGCCCATTGGACCGAAGTAAACCGTTTTTTCACCGTACTGTGCGTGATTGCGCAGAAATGTAGCGGCGAGGTGCTCGATCGTGTGTATTTCTGCGGTGTTCATGACCGGCTCGCCGTTTGGCTTTGTCATGCGGATATCGAAGGTCGTAACGACTTCGCTTCCGATATGGTCTTTGCGGGAAACGTAAAGCCCTGGAAGAAGGCGGATGTGGTCGATGGTAAAGCTTGCAATTTTTTTCATGACAGATGACGTCCTTTCCATAGTGATTTTTCTGTTTTTCTTCCGTTTTTTCGTATGGGATAAACCGGATACGGGTACTATTTTAGCAGATTGCAGCATGGGATACAACCTTGACTTTAGTATACGAAAATGATAGAATTACCGGAAAAGCGGATGGGATACACGCAGAGCGCCGTCCGCAGACGTTACGTTTCAGGAGGAAAAGGGTATGATAGGAGAGAAAAAGGTCCTGTTCAGCGGTATGCAGGCGACAGGGAATCTTACACTGGGCAATTATCTGGGCGCACTCAAAAACTGGGTGACGCTCAGTGATGAATATGAGTGCTTTTATTCTGTGGTAGATATGCATTCGATCACTGTGCGCCAGGATCCGGCAACACTGCGCAAGCGCGCACGCGCACTTCTGACGCTGTATATTGCAGCCGGGCTTGACCCGCAGAAAAACTGTATCTATTATCAGTCGCACGTATCAGGACATGCGGAGCTTGCGTGGATCCTGAACTGTTTTACCTATATGGGGGAGCTGAACCGCATGACGCAGTTTAAGGATAAGGCTTCCAAGCATGCGGATAATATCAATGCGGGGCTGTTTACGTACCCGGTGCTGATGGCAGCAGATATTCTTTTGTATCAGGCAGACGTTGTGCCGGTAGGGATCGATCAGATGCAGCACCTGGAGCTGACAAGGGATATCGCGCAGCGCTTTAATGCTGTTTACGGGGACGTATTTACTGTTCCGCAGGCCTACATCGGGAAATCGGGCGCAAAGATCATGAGTCTGCAGGAGCCGTCAAAAAAGATGAGCAAATCCGATGAAAATCCAAACGGCAGCATTTACCTGATGGATGACCCGGATACGATCCGCAGAAAGTGTAAGCGCGCCGTGACAGATTCGCTGGGAGAGATCCGCTACAGTGAGGAACAGCCGGGACTGCACAATCTGATCGATATTTACTGTGCCTGCCAGAACAAGACTCCGGATGAGGTTGTGAAAGAATTTGCAGGCTGCGGCTACGGACAGTTTAAGGAGGCGGTCGGCGAGGCGGTTGTTGCCATCCTTGAGCCGCTGCAAAAGCGCGTTGCCGAGCTGGAAAAGGACAAGTCCTATATTGACGGTATTATCAAAGAAAATGCGGAAAAGGCGAATTACTTTGCACAGAAAACACTGCGCAAAGTGCAAAAAAAGGTTGGTTTTCCAGAGAAGATCCGATAAGTGTAAAAGGCAATACTGCAGCATCTCCTGCTGTGGTATTGCCTTTTTAAAGTTCTTTTTTAGGCTCCTTACAAAAAGATATGATCCGGCAGCAGCTGCATCATATCTTTTGGGGGAGGACACGTAAAATCCAGCTCTTTTTTGGTGAGCGGATGGCAAAAGGAGAGCCGGTACGAATGCAGTGCCTGCCGCTGCATCAGCTCTGTGGCAGATGGATTGTACAGAAAATCTCCGATCAGAGGATGTCCGATATGCTTCATATGGACGCGGATCTGATGGGTCCGTCCGGTCTCCAGGCGCACACTGGCGAGTGTCAGAGGGATTTTGGAGGCGGTATCTGTGAGGTGTACAAGGCTTTTATAATGTGTAACGGCACGCTCGCCGTGCTCCCGGTCAACACAGCGCGCAATCGCAGAATCCTTTGCGCGCGCGATGGGCGCATCGATCGTCCCGCAGGAGGGCAGTATGCCTTCTGTGATCGCAAGATATTCCCGGTGGATCTCGCGGCTGGCAGACATACGTGAGAGGATCGTACTGCTCAGCATGTTTTTGGCGATGATCAGCAGACCGCTTGTGTCGCGGTCGAGCCGGTTGATACAGCGATAGACGAATGGGATCCCCTGTGCGGCGAAATAGTACAGGACGCCGTTTGCCAGTGTATTTTCATGGTTATTGATGGATGGGTGGATCGGGGTGTCGGCGGGCTTATTCAGTATGAGCAGATCCTCATCCTCATAAAGGATGGAGAGCGCCATTTTGACTGGAACAATATTTTCCGAGGAGGCTTCTTCGATCAGGCGGATCGTAAGAAGATCGCCGCAGCACAGACGCTCATTTGTATACGCCCATACATCGTTTCGCAGAATGCCGCAGGGCGTCCGTTTTAAGTGCGTGAGGATGTGGTGGGAACAGCCGCGGCTGCGGAGAAACTGTTCGACTGTCGTGTCTGCGTCTGCGGGGGTGATATGCCAGGAGAGTATTCTTTCCATGATCGTTTTTGCGGTCCTTCCTTTGCCGGTGAATGGTTGCTTTGTGGATTTTGTGAGATTGATTATACCCAAAACAGGGGATGTGTCAATAGATTTCCGGGAGGTTTGGGCATATTTTACTTAACAAAGAAGCGGACATGTGATAAGATGACTAAAGATAACGCGATTTTTGGAAACAGGAGGTTGGACGATGGACGGTCAGAAGAAGTATGTAGCGTATGTTGGGACGTATACACACGGCAGCAGCATCGGGATTCACATATATGATATTGATGTGGAGGCAGGGCATATGACGGAGCGGGATGTAGTGCCAGTCAACAATGCCTCCCATATGACAAAGTCATACAATGGCAAATATCTGTATTCAATAGCGGATGAGGGCGTAGAGGTACTGCGGATCCTGCCCGACGGAGGGTTGGAGCCGATCAATAAAGTCGGGATAGATGGTATGAGAGGGTGTTATCTTTCTACCGATAAAAATGGAAAGTTCCTGTATGTAGGAGGTTACCATGACGGAAAGGTGACAGTCGTCCACACGCACAGGGATGGCCGCCTTGGATCGATCATGGACGGCGTTTTCCACAAAGGGCTTGGGAGCGTGGCGGAGCGCAATTTCCGCCCGCATGTAAGCTGTGTTCTGCCAACGCCAGATGACAAATATCTCTGTGCAGTGGACAATGGAGTGGACCAGGTCAAGATCTATAAGATTAATGAACAGACCGGAAGGATCAATCTGTATGATATTTTGCGCTGCAAGCTGGATTCAGGTCCCAGACTTCTGACGTTTAGTCAGGATGGCAGATATGCCTATATCAACTGTGAGCTGACGAATGAGATCGTAGTCTATACGTATGATGGTACGGGAAAGTCGCCGGAGTTTGAAAGGATACAGTCTGTCTCCGTACTGCGCGATCCGCAGACAAAGGGGAGCGCCTGCTGCGGCATGAAGCTTGCGCCGAGCGGCAAATACCTTTATGCTTCTACTGCCGGGGAGAATACGGTGGCAGTATTTGCGGTAGATCAGAAGACGGGCCTGCTTACGCGGCTTTGCTGTCTGCCGATCAGCGGAGATTATCCAAAGGATATTGATGTGCTGCCGGGAGAAAAGACACTGGTGGTACTCAATCATGAGACAAATGAGATCCGCTTCTTTACGATTGACTATGAGAAGGGGCTGCTTGTTATGAAGGGACGTCCCGTCAAGATCGAGACGCCAAACTGTATTCTGATTTCGGAGTATACAGACGAAGCGTAAAAGCATGGCCAAAGAGCCGTATGAAAAAAGAAAATGAAAAAACAGTCAGGGGCTGCTGCAAAACACGTATTTTCGTGGATTGCAGCAGCCCCTGCTTCCCTTATCTGAGCTGGAAAGTCCTGCTTTTATTTCTGATATATTTTTTTCAAAAAATCAATCCGTGAGGACATATGGAGCAGCAGATGGTCTGCGATGGTCAGTGCAGCCATCGCTTCGACAACGACACACGCGCGGGCGACGATGATCGGATCATGGCGTCCGTGGATGACTGCTTCATGGCATGCGCCGTCTCTGCCGAGCATGCTTTGCGGCCGGGCGATCGATGGGGTAGGCTTAAAGGAAGCGCGCAGCAGGACGTTAGTTCCGTCACTGATCCCGCCAAGAATCCCTCCGCTGTGGTTCGTAGCCTTTGTGGGAGTGCCGTCAGCACCGCAGGTGTAAGCATCATTATTCTGTGATCCTCTGGCCATGGCTGCCTGTACTCCGTCTCCGATCTCTACGGCCTTGACTGCGCCGATCGACATAACCGCTTTTGCCAAAGAGGCGTCGAGCTTGTCAAAAACAGGCTCGCCCAGTCCGGCGGGAAGGCCGCAGATGCTGCATTCGATGGTGCCGCCGCTCGAGTCAAGCGAATGGATGCAGGCGTCCAGATAGGAAAGCGCCGCCCGGGTGGCCTGCGGATCCGGCATACGCACAGGACTGTCCTCGATCCGATCGAGATCCATCCGGCTTCGGTCGATGGATACCGGACCGATCTGGGAGACGTACGCGCGCACCCGGATACCGAGCTCATCGAGCATCCGGCAGGCGATCGCACCTGCCGCTACGCGCCCGATCGTTTCCCGGCCGGAGGAGCGCCCCCCGCCGCGGTAGTCCCGGAATCCATATTTTTGGTCAAAGGTATAATCCGCATGACCGGGACGGTATAGTTCAGAGATCGTCCCATAATCTTTGGAACGCTGATCCTGATTGAGGACCATCAAAGAGATGGGCGTGCCGGTCGTCTTTCCTTCAAATACGCCGGAAAGGATCTGCACGGCGTCGGCTTCTGCCCGGGAGGTGGTGTATTTGTTCTGCCCCGGTCTGCGCCGGTCGAGGTATGTCTGTATGTCGGCTTCACACAAAGAGATGCCTGCCGGACATCCATCTACGACAGCTCCGATTGCCTTTCCGTGTGATTCGCCCCAGGTGGTGACTCTGAAAATAGTTCCAAAGGATGAACCTGCCATATTGTTTCCGCCTTTCGTGTTTATGCTTGATGCACCTGAGTATACCGCATCTGCCTGCGATTGGCAAGAGAAGAACCGTGTGCTGTCCGGAAAATGGCGGAACTGTCGCGAAAATGGCATCCGCTGTTTGGCAGATGCGCGGTTTTTGCATATAGTAAGATAAAAGGCGCCGGCGGACAGCCGGGTCAGGGAAAGGAGAAGAGGAGGATGAGTTGTGCCGGCAGATGTATTGGCTTTGTCCACACAGTCAGGAAAGGAGATACGCTGTATCTGTTAGGAAAGAAATATCATGTGAGAGTATCGGCGCTGATTTTTGCGAATCCCTACGTAGATGTGTATAACCTGCAGGTGGGAGATCAGATATGTATCCCGAAGCTGCGTCCGCTTTCTTAAAAAAGTATAAATAAACAGAAAACAGGCGGCGTCCAGATTGACAAACAGTGCGGTAAAATTTATAATGAGCAGAAGCAAAAAATATTCAGGAAAGAGGATAGACTATGAATTTTCTCGATAAAATGGAACGAAAATACGGAAAGTATGCGATCCGGAATCTTCCAATGATCATGATCGCAGTTTATGCGGCAGGCTATCTGCTCACGGCGCTCATGCCGGAGATCATCAGTTTTTTGTATCTGAATCCGGCGCTCGTGCTGCGCGGTCAGATCTGGAGAGTCATTACCTGGGTGCTGGTGCCGCCTGAGAGCTTATCGATATTTACACTTATCATGCTGTATTTTTATTTTTCTCTCGGACGGACACTGGAGTATACGTGGGGATCGTTCCGGTTTAATGTATACATCCTTTCCGGTGTTGTCTTTACCGTGATCGGAGCATTTCTGCTTTACTTTTTTACGGGTCAGGTGGGCTGGTACAGTACGTACTATATTAATATGTCGATCTTCCTGGCTTTCGCTCTGACGTACCCGGATATGGAAGTGATGCTGTATTTCCTGATTCCGATCAAGATGAAGTGGATGGGCTATATCTATGGATTCTTTATTCTCCTGTCTGTCGTACAGGGAAGCTGGGCAGACCGGATATCGATCGTGATGTCCCTGCTGAACTTCGTCATTTTCTTCCTGATGAGCAGGAATCTCAGACGGTATTCTCCGAAAGAGGTACACCGCAGAAATGAGTTTAAACGCAATGTGAAGAAGGTGCAGCCAAAGAGCGCGACTATTCATAAATGTGCAGTATGCGGCAGGACAGAAAAGGACGGGGATCATCTGGAGTTCCGCTATTGCTCCAAATGTGAGGGCAACTATGAGTACTGTCAGGACCATCTGTTCACACATCAGCATGTGAAAAAATAAAAGGACGATTGAGAATGTTGAAATTCAAAATGAAAAAAGCTGCGGCTGCGCTTGGCGCTGCCGCAGCTATGCTTATTATCACAGGATTTGCAGTAGCGGGAGAGGGAATGGACACTGCCCGTTTTACTGTGGCGCTGTTGCTGGCCCTTGGCGCAGGGCTGTTTGTTTTTTTTGACGTTACATATGGAAAGCTGATATCTGCACTGATGTATCTGGCGCTTCCGGCGCTTGCGTTTGGCGCGCTGGAAAACTATACGCATGTTCTGTCTGATCTGGATCTGCCGATCATTGTGCTGAATCTGGCATTTTTTTATCTTTTGTATGCAGTCGCGACATTCCTTTTCGGGAGTGTGCGCCGGGGATTTTTTGCAGCTACGCTTGTGCCGATGCTGTTTGGACTGGCCAATTATTTTGTAGTCAGTTTCCGCTCGTCGCCGATCGTGCCGTGGGATTTTCTTTCTCTTGGTACAGCGGCGTCTGTAGCAGATAATTATACGTTTACCATAACCTGGAAGGTTGCTTTTGTACTGATGATCTTTATCTGGATCATCCTTCTTGCTTCAAAATCACGTGTCAGCTTCCGGCGGCTGCGCATACGGCTGGCAGGCGCCGTCCTGAGTGTGCTGCTGCTGGCAGGTTATCTGAGCGGGATCCAGAAGAGCAGTGTCCAGAGCTTTTTTGGTATGGATACTACACTGTTTACGCTGAATGTGCTGTACCGCAACAACGGGATCGCTGCGGCGTTTCTTGGAAACCTGCGTTTTCTCAGTATAGAAGAGCCGGCAGGGTATTCTGCGGATGAGGCAGAGGCGCTTGCTGCGCAGGCAGAAAAGGAGGAGGCGGCCGATGCGGGAGCAGACAAGCCTTCGGATGCGCAGAAAATGGCAGAGGACGGAATGCAAAAAGAGACAGAGCTTCCAAATATTGTAGTGATCATGGATGAGGCGTTTTCTGATCTGTTTGTATGGGGAGACTTCCAGACGAGTGAGGAAGTGATGCCGTTTTTTAAGTCGATGCAGCAGGAAGCTATCGGCGGGGAAGCGTACGTCTCTGTGAAGGGAGGAAACACGGCAAATACAGAGTTTGAATTCCTTACAGGAAATACCATGGCGTTTCTGCCGGTGGGAAGCGTACCGTATCAGCAGTATATCAATGAAGATATGCCCTCCCTGGCTTCTTATCTGAAGACGCTTGGATATACGGCGACGGCGATCCATCCGTACAATGCCTCGGGCTGGGATCGTGACGAGGTTTATGAGCGGTTTGGTTTTGATGAGTTTTTAAGCCTGAAGGATTTTGTAAATCCGCACTGTATGCGTGGGTATGTCAGCGACCGGGCGGCTTTTGACAAGATCATAGAAGAGTTTGAAAAGACAAAGGCGCAGGGAGGAAGATCCTTTATTTTTGAAGTGACAATGCAAAATCACGGCGGCTACAGCAAGCCGTCACCGGATTTTGAGTCTTATCTGAAGCTTGAGGGCGTTTCTCCAAAGACAACGAGCGTGTTTGCGACAGAAAAGTATCTGACGCTGATGAATGAGACGGACCGGGCGCTGCAGGATCTGCTTCTGTATTTTGAGGAACAGGAAGAGCCGGTCGTTGTGCTGATGTTTGGAGATCATCAGCCGTCTGACTATATTACAGATGTGATCGAGCGTATCTGCAAGACGCAGCCGGAGGAGTCTTTGGAGTATGTGCAGCGCGGCTATCGTGTGCCGTTTTTGCTCTGGAGTAATTACGGACTGGAACATACCTATTATGAAGGAGTCAGTGTAAATTATCTCGGAGGACTTTTGCTGGAAGCGGCGGGGCTGCCGCTCACCGGCTATCAGAAGTTTTTGAGCAGCCTTATGGAACAGCTTCCGGTCATAACGGGCAATGTCTGCCGTGATGCAAACGGAACCTTCTATCAGCGGGAGGATGAGACGTATGCAGAGCTACTGAATGATTATAAAATTCTCCAGTACAATTATCTTGTCGATGAGAAGAACCGGATGAGCCAATTTTTTGGAGGTTAAGGCTTGACAATTTCGATCTGGCGTTTATAGTTATACATATATATTGCATATATGAGGAGTAAACGTATGAAAAAGACATTTGTAACAAAAGAAAAGCTGGAGGAGATCGCGCAGCAGTTTCCGACTCCGTTTCATCTGTATGATGAGAGAGGGATCCGGCAAAATGTAAAGGAGCTGTATGAGGCATTTTCCTGGAATAAGGGCTATAAAGAATATTTTGCAGTAAAGGCAACGCCGAATCCGTTCCTGATCCGTATTCTGAACGAGTATGGCTGTGGGACAGACTGTTCCTCTATGACAGAGCTGATGCTTTCTGAGGCGATCGGTATTGCCGGACAGGATATTATGTTTTCTTCAAATGATACGCCGGAAGCTGAGTTTGCAAAGGCAGCACAGCTTGGCGCGATCATCAATCTGGATGATATCACGCATATTGAGAAGGTAGAACGCGCAGTAGGGCATCTGCCAAAGACGATGTCCTGCCGTTACAATCCCGGCGGTCTGTTCCGGATCAGCAATGATATTATGGACAACCCCGGAGATTCTAAGTACGGTATGACGGATGAGCAGATCGAAGAAGCGTTTTGCATTATGAAGGAAAAGGGCGTAGAGGAGTTTGGCATCCATGCGTTCCTTGCGAGCAATACCGTGACCAATGAGTATTATCCAATGCTTGCAAAGGTTCTTTTTGAACTGGCAGTCAGACTCCACAAGACCACAGGGGCAAACATCCGCTTTATCAACCTTTCTGGCGGGATCGGGATCCCCTACCGTCCGGATCAGGAAAAGAATGATATTTATGCGATCGGGCGCGGCGTACGGAAGGTGTATGAGGAGGTCCTTGTACCGGCAGGTATGGGAGATGTGGCTCTTTATACGGAGCTTGGCAGATATATGCTCGGACCGTACGGCTGTCTGGTGACGCGGGCGATCAATGAAAAGCACACACACAAGGAGTACATCGGTGTAGATGCCTGTGCTGTGGATCTGATGCGTCCGGCGATGTACGGCGCCTACCACCATATCACAGTAATGGGAAAAGAAAAGGAGCCATGCGATCATACGTACGATGTGACAGGTTCCCTGTGTGAGAATAATGACAAGTTTGCAATTGACCGCAAGCTTCCGAAGATTGATATGGGAGATCTGCTCGTGATCCATGATACCGGTGCACACGGCTATTCTATGGGGTATAATTACAATGGAAAGCTGCGTTCTGCAGAGATCCTGCTTTGCGAGGATGGGAGCGCCCGGATGATCCGGCGTGCGGAGACTGCGCGCGATTATTTTGCAACGTTTGATTTCTGCGATATACTGGATAAGATGAGATTTGAGTGAGACTTTGGGAAGGATTTTGGTTTTTTCCATAAAAATAACTTGCATCTCAAAGAAAATCATGATAATATACAAAAGGTGCGAATGCAGTCGCGAAATGCCGCTGTGGCGGAATTGGCAGACGCACTTGACTCAAAATCAAGCGGGTAACACCGTGCCGGTTCGAGTCCGGCCAGCGGCATTACTGAGAGTATCCCAAAGTCATGCGATGGCTTGCGGGGTACTTTTTTTGATTATCTCTATTATTATAATCAGAAAATTTTTACAGTTATTTACGGAAGAAAGGGTAATAGAACGTGGAACATACAAGAGGTGCGATTCTTGTGGTCAGTTTTGGCACAAGCTACGAGGAGACAAGAAAAAAAACGATTGACCGGATCGAGGCGGAGATTCAGGCGCAGTATCCGCAGTATGCGCTGTATCGCGCGTGGACCAGCGGAATGATCCGGAGAAAAATAGAACAGCGCGACGGGATCCATATCCCGGATGTGACGGAGGCGCTGGAGCAGATGCGAAAGGACAAAGTCCGTACAGTGATCGTTCAGCCGACGCATGTCATCAATGGCATCGAAAATGAGCAGATGGAGAAAGAGGTGCGGGCATTTGCGGACTGCTTTGATCAGATTGTGACGGGAAAACCGCTGCTCACCTCGCAGGAGGACAATGATACAGTGGTGGAATGTGTGGCGCGGGAACTGCATCCTTCTCCGGATGAGGCGCTTTTGCTGATGGGACACGGGACGGAGCATTATTCAAACAGCGTTTATGCTGCGCTTGACTATCAGTTCAAGGACCGGGGATATGAAAATATATTTATGGGAACTGTAGAGGCGTATCCGGCGTTTGATTCTCTGATCAGAAGAGTGCGGGCGTACGGGCCGAAAAGGGTGATCCTTGCCCCGTTTATGATCGTGGCGGGCGACCATGCGTCAAATGATCTGTCAGGAGACGGGGAGGATTCCTGGAAGAGCCGGCTGGAGAGCGAGGGATTTCCGGTGACGTGCGTCCTGAAAGGACTTGGAGAATATGAGGGCATCCGGCAGCTGTTTCTGTCGCATGTGGCGTCATCGGTCGCACAGCTTAATAAAGAGCAGGAAAGCGGCAAGCCGCATAATGTCAGGCAGTGACAGCTCGGGCGAACGCACCGGGTAAGAATAGACAGAAGGAAGAATCGGACATGAGTATACAGATGATCGGGATTGATCACAGCATGGCTGAGATTGATATCCGCATGATATTTTCATTTACTAAAAAATCAATGGAAGAAGCGTTTGCGTATTTCAAAAAGGTGGATGGCATCTGTGGCTGCGTGATGCTGTCTACGTGCAATCGGATGGAGCTGTGGCTGAGTACGGAGGAGGATTTTTCCTGTGATCTGGTGCAGCTGCTTTGCGATCTGCGCGGGGTGCCGGCGGAGCAGTACCGGCCTTATTTCCGGTATCGGACGGAGCGCGAGGCGGTCAGCCATCTGTTCTGTCTGGCGGGAGGACTGGAATCAAGGATCCTGGGAGAGGATCAGATCATCACACAGGTAGGGGAAGCGCTCACTTTTGCGCGGGAGCATTATGCAGCCGATCACATACTGGAAACGCTGTTCCGGCAGGCAGTGACGGCTGCGAAAAAGGTAAAAACATCAGGGATCGCGCTCTCCCCGGCAGATAAATCAGTTGTTCATACAGCGATTGAGACACTCGAAGCAGATGGTTTTACGTTTGAAGGAAAGAAATGCATGGTGATCGGCAATGGCGTTATGGGAAAGCTTGCTGCAACGCTTTTAAAAGCGCAGGGAGCGGATGTGACGGTGACGGTCCGTCAGTACCGAAGCGGTGTGGTACAGATCCCTTTGCATTGTCAGCGGATCGACTATGGACGCCGGATGGAGCTTTTTGGACAGTGCGATCTCGTAGTCAGCGCGACAGTCAGTCCGAATTATACGCTTGTAGAGGAACAGGTCCGGCAGGCGCTGTGCCGTCCGGTCGTACTGGTTGATCTGGCTGTTCCAAGAGATATTGATCCGCAGGTAAAGAAGCTGCCCGGCGTCAGGCTGTATGATATAGACTGTTTTCGGGAGGAGGCGCACAGCGAGGCGCAAAAAGAGGCGATCCGGCAGGCGCAGGCCTGCTTTGCGCAGCAGATGGAGGAGTTTTACAGCTGGTATGAATGTGCGGACCTGATCCCGAATATACAGAAGATCAAACAAAAAGCGGCAAAGGATCTGACTTTGCGCCTTACCAAAAAGCTTTTAAGACTGTCAGTGACAGAAAAAGAGCGGGAGGAGCTGCGCAAAGATATTGAGTCGGCCGCGCAGAAGACGGTCAATAAAATGCTGTTTGGTCTGCGGGATGGAGCAGAGCATGGCGTCTTTCGGGAATGTCTCGATGTACTGGAGCATATGTATGAGGACGAGTAGCCGGAAAAGACAGGAACCGCATGTGGAAGACAGAAGGGAGACAGGACATGAGAGCAAAAGTGGTGATCGGAAGCAGAGAAAGCAGGCTTGCTGTGATCCAGGCAGAGCAGGTGGCGTCATATATTCGTGAGAATGCTTTGCATACAGAGACGGAAATTCTCACAATGAAAACAACAGGGGATAAAATACTGGATCGGTCTTTGGATAAAATAGGAGGAAAAGGGCTGTTTGTCAAAGAGCTCGACGTGGCTTTGCTGGAGAAGCGCTCCGATCTGTCTGTGCACAGCTTAAAGGATGTGCCGATGGAGCTTTTGCCGCAGCTTCCTCTGATCGCGTATTCAAAGCGGGAGGATCCAAGAGACGTGCTCGTGCTGCCGAAGGGGGCGTCCGGGATAGATTTTTCAAAGCCGGTGGGATGTTCCAGCCGGCGGCGTATGATCCAGTTTGCGAAGCTGTATCCGCAGGCGAAATTCGAGATGATCCGCGGCAATGTACAGACACGCCTGCGCAAGCTGGATGAAGGACAGTACAGTGCGACGATCCTGGCAGCCGCGGGACTGAAGCGGCTGGGGCTTGCAGAACGGATCAGCCGCTATTTTTCCACGGAAGAGATGATCCCGGCGGCAGGTCAGGCGATTTTGGCTGTACAGGGCAGAGCAGGAGAGGATTACAGCTGTCTGGACGGGTATTCAGATATGGAGTCAGAGCTGTGTGCGAGAGCAGAGCGGGCCTTTGTGCGTGCGCTCGGCGGAAACTGCAGTACGCCGGTCGCGGCATTTGCACAGCTTGACGGGAAACAGCTGTCCCTGCATGCGATGTATCTGGATGATCATACGGGAAAGCTGCACACGGGAAGGCAGGAAGGACGTGCGGACGCGCCGGAAGAGGCGGGAAAGCAGCTTGCTGCACAGTTCCTGGGAGAATGAGCATACGGGAGGCAGAAGAATGGATAATAAAAAGACAGGAAAGGTCTGGCTGGTCGGAGCAGGACCGTCAGATCCGGGACTATTTACCATAAAAGGAAAGCAGGTGCTGGAGGAGGCACAGGTCGTAGTCTATGACGCGCTGGTTGGAGATGGGATCCTTCAGATGATACCGGAAAAGGCACAGAAGATCAATGTTGGCAAGCGCTCCAGCAACCATACGATGCCGCAGGAAAAGATCAGCGGGCTGCTGGTGGAAAAGGCGAGAGAAGGAAAACGCGTTGTGCGGCTAAAGGGAGGAGATCCGTTTCTGTTTGGACGCGGCGGAGAGGAGATCGAGCTTCTGGTAAAGGAGGGGATCCCGTATGAAGTGGTGCCCGGGATCACCTCTGCGATCGCAGTGCCGGCTTATCAGGGGATCCCGGTGACCCACCGGGATTTCTGTTCTTCTGTACACATTATTACAGGACATAAGCGGGCAGGCGCTTCTTATGATATAGATTTTGAGGCTCTGGTACGCACGGGCGGGACGCTTGTCTTTTTGATGGGAGTGTCCTCTTTGCCGGATATCTGTAACGGACTGCTGGATGCCGGGATGCGTCCGGATATGCCGGCGGCGCTTCTGATGCGTGGCACCACGGCGAAGCAGGAGCGGATACTGGCAACGGTCGGAACGCTTGCGCAGGAGGTCAGAAAGCATGGCGCCAGGACGCCTGCGATCATTGTGGTCGGCGCCGTCTGCACACTGGCAGATACCTTTTCCTGGTATGAGAAACAGCCGCTTGGCGGAGCAAAGGTGATGGTGACAAGACCAAAGGAGCGAATCGGAAAGACTGCGGCGAAGCTGCGCGCTCTCGGAGCGCAGGTTGTGGAACTTCCGGCGATCGACACTGTAAAAAGACAGGACAATACAAGACTGCAGGAAGCGCTCGGGCGGCTGCACTCGTATCAGTGGATCGTATTTACAAGTCCGGCCGGCGTGCGTTTCTTTTTTGAGGAGCTTCGAGACTCTGGCCGGGATGTGCGCTGCCTGGCCGGGGCAAGGTTTGCTGTGATCGGAAGCGGCACAGCAAAAGAGCTTTTTTCTTATGGGATACAGGCGGATCTGATGCCGGAGGTATACGATGCAGAGCACCTTGGAGCGGCGCTCGCAGCGCAGTGTACGGGGGGTGAGCGCATCCTGATCCCGCGCGCGGCGCAGGGCAGTTTGCAGCTGATCCAGAGGCTGGCAGAAAAAGAGACGCTGGAGATAGATGATATAGCAACGTATGATACGCAGTATGTATCAGATGAATGGATTGATGCAAAAGAGGAGCTGGAGACAGGACAGACGGATTACGTACTCTTTACGAGCGCATCTACGGTGCATGGATTTGCAGCAGTCACACAGGGACTGGATTATACGAAAGTAAAGGCTGTGTGCATTGGCAGACAGACTGAGGAGGCGGCAGCGTCCCTTGGCATGCGCACGTGGAGGGCGAAGCAGGCATCTACGGACAGTCTTGTGGAACGGCTTGTCGAGGTATATACAGAAAACAGACAGAAATGAGGCAGAGAAAGGAGACGGCAACATGGAAATGACGATCAGACCAAGAAGGCTTCGTTATGGGGAAACACTCAGAAAAATGGTAAGGGAGACGAGGATGGATCCGTCTACACTGATCTATCCGATTTTTATAAAAGAAGGGACAGGGATCACAGAGGAGATCCCGACTATGCCGGGGCAGTATCGCTACAGTACGGATACCATGGGGGCAAAGCTGGAGGAGCTGCTTGATGCAGGAGTATCAAACGTGATGTTCTTTGGCATTCCGGATCATAAGGATGCGCTTGGAAGCGGAGCATATGCGCAGGATGGGATTATCCAGAGAGCGCTTCGCAGGGCGAAGGAGGAATATCCTCAGATCTACCGGATCACGGATGTCTGTATGTGCGAATATACGTCGCACGGACACTGCGGCGTGCTGTGCAACGATGAGGTGGACAATGACCGGACGCTCGAGCTTCTGGCAAAGACTGCGCTTTCTCATGCTCAGGCAGGGGCAGATATGGTAGCGCCGTCTGATATGATGGACGGAAGAGTGGCGGCGATCCGCAAAGAGCTGGATGCAAATGGATACCAGAATACGCCGATCATGTCCTATGCGGTGAAGTATGCGTCGGCCTTTTACGGTCCGTTCCGTGATGCCGCAGGCTCTGCTCCGGCGTTTGGAGACCGCAAAAGCTATCAGATGGATTATCACAACAGCCGTGAGGGGATCAGGGAAGCGCTGCTTGATGTGCAGGAGGGCGCCGATATCATTATGGTAAAACCGGCTCTGTCCTATCTGGATATGGTATCCAGGATCAGGGAAGCCGTCCATGTGCCGGTAGCCGCATACAGTGTCAGCGGAGAGTATGCAATGATCAAGGCAGGGGCGAGTCTTGGTTATATTGATGAGGAAAAGATTATCTGTGAGACGGCAGCGTCTGCGTACCGTGCCGGCTGTGATATTTACCTGACGTATTATGCAGCAGAGATCGCACGGTTTATGAAGGAAGGGAGGATTGGCTGATGACACGGTCACAGGAGTTGTTTGAACGGGCAAAAAGGGTGATCCCGGGCGGAGTCAACAGCCCGGTGCGCGCATTTGGTTCGATCGGGGGGAGTCCCCGCATGATCCGAAACGCAGATGGCGCATACATGACGGATGAGGATGGGAATACCTACCTGGATTTTGTAAATTCCTGGGGGCCGATGATCCTCGGGCATAATCATCCTGCGATCCGGGAGGCTGTCATAAAGGCATGTGAAAATGGATTAAGCTTTGGCGCGGCGACGGCGCTCGAGGTAGAGATGGCAGAGCTGATCTGCCGGGAGATCCCGAATATAGATATGATCCGCATGGTCAATTCCGGTACAGAGGCGGTGATGAGCGCTATCCGCGCAGCCCGCGGCTATACGAGGCGTGACAAGATCGTGAAATTTACAGGCTGCTATCACGGACATTCAGATGCGCTGCTGGTGCAGGCGGGGTCCGGTGTGATGACAGCAGGGATCCCGGACAGTGCGGGAGTACCGGCAGGCTGTACAAAGGATACGCTTTCTGCTGTATATAATGATACTGCTTCTGTGGAGCGCCTGTTTGAAGCCTTCCCACAGGAGATCGCAGCAGTGATCGTAGAGCCGGTCGGCGCGAATATGGGAGTCGTTTCCCCGAAACCAGGATTTTTGGAGCGCCTGCGGGCGCTGTGTACGAGATACGGAGCAGTGCTGATCTTTGATGAGGTCATCACAGGATTTCGTCTCGGCTTTGCAGGGGCACAGGGATATTTTGGCGTAGACGCGGACCTTGTGACGTACGGAAAGATCATCGGGGCAGGTATGCCGGTAGGCGCATACGGCGGAAAACGGCAGATCATGGAGTGTGTGGCTCCGAGCGGTCCGGTGTATCAGGCAGGTACCTTAAGCGGCAATCCGGTCGCTATGACAGCAGGACTTAGCCAGCTTTCTCTTCTGAAAGATCAGCCGGATATTTATACAAAGCTGAATGAGACGGGCACATGGTTCTTTACACAGGTAGAGAGCATTGTGCGGGAATCCGACATACCGGCGCAGGTATCCTTCTGCGGATCGCTGGGCTGCATCTTTTTTACAGACACGCCGGTCACCAATTATGAGACGGCAAAGACATCGGATACGGCAATGTACGCGAAGTACTTTACGTACATGCTGGATCATCACATCTATCTTGCCCCGGCGCAGTTTGAGGCAATGTTCCTGTCTGCTGCGCATACGCAGGAGGAGCTTGCAGGGGTGCTGGATGTGATGAGAGGATTTTTTCTGAAATAGGAGCAGCCCGGGAGGCGGATGGAAGGGCAGAACGGAGGCAGAAGATGTATTTTCCGATCTTTATTGATCTGACCGGAAAAAGAGTTCTGGTAGTCGGAGCGGGAATGGTTGCAGCGCGCCGGATCCGTGTGTTGCGTGAATTTGCCGGGCAGATTACTGTGCTTGCGCCGCAGATCTGTCCGCAGATATGGGAGCAGAGACAGGAGGCGCGCAGTGACTGCAGAAAGGATCTCCCCAGGGGAGGAGACTCTGCGCCGTGCGTGATTGAGATCCGGCAGAAAAAGTTTTGCGGGTCAGATCTTACAGATTTCGATCTGGTACTGGCTGCTACGGATGATGCGGCGCTGAACCGTGAGATCGCGGCACTTTGCAAAAGCCGCGGTATCCCGGTGAATGTGGCGAGCGAACAGGCGCTGTGCGATTTTCAGTTTCCTTCGATCATAAAGGAGGAAAATCTTGTGATCGCAGTCAATGCCTCGGGGCGGGATCACAGGCTTGTAAAGGAGACGCGAAAACGGATCGAGCAGTGCCTTTACAAAGGAAGATGCCCGTCTTTGTACAAAGAAGAGGGTGAGCCAAAAGAAGAGCCGCAGTAGAGTGCGAAAGCGCTTGTCATCGGGGCGGTAAAGCATTAGAATAAGAGAAAGATCACAGACTGGAGGGAGGTGCGGCAGTGACATGTATGGAAGCAAGACGGATGATCACTCCGTTTATAAAAAAAGAGCTGGAAGATAAGCAGCAGGAAGCATTTTTAAAGCATGTGGAGCGCTGCGCAGACTGTCGGGATGAGCTGGATATTTATTTTACTGTTTACCGTGTGCTGGACACACTTGATTCTGGTTCGCACAGCTATGATTTTCAAAATATGCTGGAAGAAGAAATACGGACGGCAAAACGCGGTATAATAAGAAAAAAAACCGCGCGTATCGCGCGCTATCTGCTGATCGCGGCTGTTGAGGCACTCTTGCTCTTTTGTGTATGTACGGGGTATGAGCTGCGCCGCGGAGTGCGGGAGGGCAGCGCGCTGCACCGGACGGTGGATGGATAAAGGATGGAGGTAGCTATGCCGGATAAGGAAAAGATCGTTCTGATAGACGGGCACAGTATTTTAAACAGAGCATTTTACGGGCTTCCGATGCTGACAAACAGCGAGGGGCTCCACACGAATGCAGTGTACGGCTTTCTGAATATTTTGTTTAAGGTTTTGGAGTCGGAAAAGGCAGATTATGCTGCTGTGGCGTTTGACCGGAAGGAGCCGACCTTTCGACATAAAATGTTTGACGCATATAAAGGCACGAGAAAGCCGATGCCGCAGGAGCTTCATGAGCAGGTGCCTTTGATGAAGGAGATGCTGGAGGCGATGCGGATTCCTGTCATGGAGCTGCCGGGCTACGAGGCAGATGACATTCTTGGCACGGTTTCTTCACAGATGGCGCAGAAAGGACTGGAAGTCTGTATCGTGTCGGGAGATCGTGACCTGCTCCAGCTGGCGCGGGAGGATGTGCGGATACTGATCCCAAAAACAAAGGCGACAGGCACCCAGATCGAGGAGTATTATGACCGGGATGTGCTGGAGCGGTATCAGGTGACTCCGGTTCAGTTTATTGATGTAAAGGCTCTGATGGGAGATACTTCAGACAATATCCCAGGAGTGCCGGGGATTGGGGAAAAGACGGCGACAAAGCTGATCGTGCAGTATGGCTCGATCGAGGAAGCGTATGCGCATGTAGATGAGATCACTCCGGCAAGAGCGAGAGAAGCGCTGCGGGAACACTATGATCTGGCGAGGATGAGCAAGGTTCTTGCGACGATCGATCTTCAGGTTCCGTTTGAGCTTTCACAGGATGCGGCAAGGATCGGTCAGCTGTATACGAAGGAGGCTCTGGAGCTGTGTCGGAGACTGGAGTTTAAAAATCTGCTTGGACGGTTCCAGATAGAAGAAACAGAAAAAAAAGCAGATGTTTCCTGCTGCCTGATCCGTGATTTTACACAGGCAGAGCAGGTGTTTGAGCAGGCACAGGGGAAGGATACGGCATTTTTCCTGGTGGAGGACAGAGGAAGCGTACTGGGCGCTGCACTGTGCTTTGCGCCAGGAGAGGCGTACTTCATAGAGCCGGAGGGATTTTTGACACAGCAGTATCTTTGCGGGAGGATCGCAGATCTGACAAAAGGAGAAGGTCGTCTGGTGACCTTGCATTTAAAGGAACAGCTGGCATTTGTGCCGTTTGAACCGGCGCACAGAAGGAAGGTATTTGATACGGCGATCGCGGCGTATCTGCTCAATCCGCTCAAAGATGGATACGACGAGGCGGATATTGCGCGGGAATATCTGGATCAGATCGTTGCGTCGCGGTCGGAGTTGTTTGGAAAGGATGCGCTGTCCAGGGCAAGAGCAGAAAAAGAGGAGGCGTTTCTTGCGTATATCGGATGTGCGGCGGATATTTTGCGGCGGGCATTTCCGGTAATGGAGGACCGCCTGATGCAGACCGGGATGAAAGAGCTGTTTGATGAGATAGAAATGCCGCTTGTATATACGCTTTATGATATGGAGCGCGAGGGTATCCGGGTGCAGGCAGAGGAGCTGAAGCGCTACGGAGAAGAGCTTGGGAAGAAGATCCTTGAGCTGGAGCAGAAGATCTATGAGCAGGCGGGAGAGGTCTTTAACATCAATTCTCCCAAACAGCTTGGCGTGATCCTGTTTGAGAAGCTGGAGCTTCCGCACGGCAAGAAAACAAAGACGGGCTATTCTACCGCGGCGGATGTGCTGGATAAACTTGCACCGGAATATCCGGTCGTATCCGATATTCTGGAATACCGGCAGATGACAAAGCTCAAATCCACGTATGCGGACGGGCTGGCCAACTTTATCCAGGCAGACGGGAGGATCCATGGAAAGTTCCATCAGACGATCACGGCAACGGGGCGGATCAGCAGTACAGAGCCAAACCTTCAGAATATCCCGATCCGCATGGAGCTTGGCAGACTGATCCGAAAAGTATTTGTGCCGGATGACGGATTTGTATTTCTGGATGCAGATTATTCGCAGATCGAGCTGCGGGTGCTGGCGCATCTTTCGGATGATGATAAGCTGATACAGGCGTACCAGGATGCGCAGGATATCCATACGATCACTGCATCGCAGGTGTTCCACGTGGCGCCGGAGGATGTGACGCCGCTGCTGCGGCGAAATGCCAAGGCGGTCAATTTCGGGATCGTCTACGGGATCAGTTCCTTTGGACTTAGCCAGGATCTTAGCATTACGAGAAAAGAGGCCCAGGAATATATTGCGCAGTACTTTAAGACATATCCGGGGATCAAGCGTTTCCTCGATACTGCGGTAGAGGATGCAAAAAAGAATGGCTACGTGACGACTATGTTCGGGCGCAGACGTCCGGTGCCGGAGCTGCAGTCCTCGAATTTTATGCAGCGTTCGTTTGGAGAACGGGTGGCAATGAACGCGCCGATACAGGGAACGGCGGCAGATATCATCAAGATCGCGATGAACCGCGTAAATGAATGCCTGCGCTCCCGCCATATGCGTTCCCGCCTGATCCTTCAGGTGCACGATGAGCTGCTTGTCGAGACGGCAAAAGAAGAGCTTGAGGAAGTGCGGCAGATCATGGTGCGGGAGATGCAGCAGGCAGCTTCGATGAAGGTACGGCTGGAAGTCGATATACACGACGGCAGAAACTGGTACGAGGCAAAATAACAGAGGGATAAAGATGAAGATACTTGGGATCACAGGAGGCGTAGGCGCTGGAAAGAGTACGATTTTGTCGTATCTGCATGAGCGATATCAGGCGCGGGTCATACAGGCGGATGAGGTGGGCAGACTGCTCCAGGAGCCGGGACAGACGTGCTGGAAGGAGATGATCCTGGCGTTTGGGGAGCGCATCCGGCGCCCGGATGGAACGCTTGACCGGGAGGCGCTTGCCGCGGTGGTTTTTTCGGACAGGGAAAAGCTGGAAAGGCTGAACCAGATCATCCATCCGGCGGTAAAAAGCTATATTTTAAAAGAGCTGGAAACAGAGAGAAGGCGCTCTAGGACAGCGCTGTGTGTGATCGAGGCGGCGCTTTTGCTGGAGGATGGCTATGACCGGGTCTGCGATGAGATATGGTATGTTTATGCAGACCCGCAGGTGAGGATCGAGCGTCTTGCCAAAAGCCGCGGATATACGCTGGAGAAGAGCAGGCAGATCATGCGCAATCAGCTTACCGACCGGGAATATCGCAAAAAATGTAAATTCATGATTGACAACAGCAGCGATATTGTAGAAAATACGTATGAACAAATAGATAAAGGATTGGTAGAACATGGATTTTTGTAGTATAGCCAGCGGCAGCAGCGGAAACTGCATTTTTGTCGGGACGGACCACACTGGCGTCCTGATCGATGCCGGGATCAGCGGGAAAAAGGTAGTCGCAGGTCTGCAGTCTATTGATCGCAGGCCGGAAGAGATCGATGCGATCTTTATTACACATGAGCACTCAGACCATATTAGGGGACTTGGCGTGCTGGCGAGAAAGTATGGGATCCCCGTCTACTCTACCGCAGGAACGAGGCGGGCGATGCTCGGGCAGAAGACGCTGGGGAAGGTAGATGAGAGCCTGTTTTTTGAGCTGAAAGCAGATGAACGCTTCTGTATCCGTGATCTGTGCGTCGAACCATTTCGTGTTTCACATGACGCGGCAGAGCCGGTCGCTTACCGCTTTTTTCAGGGCGATAAATCCGTTGCAGTTGCGACAGACCTCGGATACTACGATGAGTATATTGTGGATCATTTAAAGGATCTCGATGCAGTGCTGGTTGAGTCGAACCATGATACTCACATGCTTCAGGTCGGGGCGTATCCGTATTATCTGAAACAGCGCATTCTCGGCAAACGGGGGCATCTGTCGAATGAACATGCCGGACAGCTGCTGGGAGAGATATTAAATGATAAAATAAAAGCCGTAATGCTGGGACATCTCAGCCGGGAAAACAATTATGAGGCGCTTGCGATGGCGACGGTATGTGCGGAGATCACGATGGGGGAAAATCCGTTTAAGGCAGAGGATTTTCAGATCCAGATCGCCGGCCGGGAGGAACCTTCGCCGCTTATTGCCATCTGAGTGCAAGGCAGCTATGCAAAATACATATCTTACAGACTGATACGAAGAACCAGGGACTTGTATCAGGATCAGGCTATTTTATGAGCAGCAGGAGGAGAACGATATGAAAAGGACAATTATTACAGTAGTAGGGAAGGATACCGTGGGGATCATTGCGAGGGTGTGTACGTATCTTGCCGAAAATCATGTAAATATTCTTGATATTTCCCAGACGATCGTACAGGGTTTTTTTAATATGATGATGATCGCGGACGCAACGGATGCCGGGAAGGGCAGCGCGCAGATCGCAGAGGAGCTGGAAAAGCTCGGAGAAGAGATTGGTGTAACGATCCGCTGCCAGCATGAAGATATTTTTAATATGATGCACCGTATCTGAGAAAAGAACAGACAAAAAGCGGCTCGTCAGAATGTGTATACGGTAAGGAGAAGAAGTATCCATGATAAATATTTTAGAGGTAAATGAGACGAATAAAATGATCATGCAGGAGAATCTGGATGTCCGGACGATCACGCTGGGCATCAGCCTTCTGGACTGTATTGATAATGATCTTGATACACTCAATAAAAATATATACCGCAGGATCACGACTGCTGCAAAGGATCTTGTAGCGACCGGTGAGGCGATCGAGCGCGAGTACGGGATCCCGATCGTAAATAAAAGGATCTCGGTGACACCGGCAGCTTTGGTGGGCGGCAGCGCATGCAAATCCCCGGAGGATTTTGTGACGATCGCAAAGACGCTGGACCGTGCGGCAAAGGAGGTTGGGGTGAACTTCCTCGGAGGCTATTCGGCCCTTGTCTCAAAGGGGATGACAAAGGCAGACGAGTACCTGATCCGTTCGATCCCTCAGGCGCTCTCAGAGACAGAGCGGGTGTGCAGCTCTGTAAATGTCGGATCGACCAAATGCGGGATCGACATGGACGCGGTGCGTCTGATCGGCGAGATGATCCTGGAGACTGCCGAGCGCACAAAGGAACAGGATTCGCTCGGATGCGCAAAGTTTGTGGTATTTTGTAATGCGCCGGATGATAATCCGTTCATGGCTGGGGCATTCCACGGTGTGACGGAGGCAGATGAGGTCATCAACGTAGGCGTAAGCGGACCGGGTGTTGTGAAGCATGCGCTGGAGAGCGTGCGCGGCGCAGACTTTGAGACACTTTGTGAGACGATCAAAAAGACTGCGTTTAAGGTGACGCGTGTCGGACAGCTCGTTGCGCAGGAGGCTTCAAGACGGCTGGGGATCCCGTTTGGGATCATCGATCTGTCTCTTGCCCCGACACCGGCGATCGGCGACAGTGTGGCGGAGATCCTCTGCGAGATCGGACTGGAATATGCAGGAGCTCCGGGGACAACGGCAGCGCTTGCGCTGCTTAATGACCAGGTAAAGAAGGGCGGCGTGATGGCTTCCTCCTATGTGGGCGGTCTGAGCGGTGCGTTTATCCCGGTCAGTGAGGATCAGGGCATGATCGATGCAGTAAAGGCCGGAGCGTTAACGATAGAAAAGCTTGAGGCCATGACCTGCGTCTGCTCTGTAGGACTTGATATGATCGCGATCCCGGGTGATACGAAGGCATCTACGATCTCCGGTATGATCGCGGACGAGATGGCGATCGGCATGGTAAATCAGAAAACAACGGCTGTGCGTGTGATCCCGGTTATTGGGAAAGGAGTCGGAGAGACGGTAGAATTCGGCGGCCTGCTCGGCTATGCCCCGATCATGCCGGTGAATGGCTATTCCTGCGACGCATTTATCAGCCGGGGCGGAAGGATCCCGGCTCCGATCCACAGCTTCAAAAATTAAACGGACCTGCTCCGGGTGCAGGAGGATCAAAGGACAGACTCCCTTTCTGGCAGACAAGGAAAAACAAACCTGTTGCCGGAAAGGGAGTCTTTTTTTATCAAATAAGACATTTTTAAGTTTGTAGTTCTGCCGGGACACAAATGTTAAGTAAAAGTTAGGTAACAATAAGTAGGCATTAAGACGAAAAGATACGAGAAAGAGTGGGGGAAACAGGGGAATATAAACGAGCAAAAAACAATGAATGGTACAAAATAGACAATAAAGAAAGGAAAAAGCAGGTAGAAGTAAAAAAAATGACAAAATGTGCTTGACAAAAGTCCGGGCGAGAGTTAGGATATAGGCATATAAGTTAAGTAACAATAATCCAGGTGGACAGGAGGGTGGTGAGGCGTTTGGCAGGACGAAGCACAGTGTCCATGCAGAATATAGCAGACGAGCTTGGGATCAGTAAGGTTACCGTATCCAAGGCGATCAATGGCAAGGACGGCGTTGGCGAGGCACTAAAGGAAAAAATCTTGCAAACAGCAGCTGCGCGGGGGTATGTGCTTCCAGATTACGGACAGAGGAAAGCGAGAACGGTCGGCATCATCATGAGCGAACGTTTCAATTCCGGGGGCAGAGATCGTTTCTATATGGGGATGTACGATACGATCATCCACGAACTGAGAATGCGGGCGTATTCCAGCGCGATGATCACGCCGAACCGGGAAAGCCTTGAGCAGGATGCGGAGATGATCGAAAAGCCGGGAGTCTTTGACGGTCTGATCTTTCTCGGGATCCTGGATCGGGCAGTGCGGGAACGGATCGACCGGGTCGCGCTTCCAAAGGTATACGTGGATCTTTATGATGCAACATACCACTCTGATTCAGTCGTAACTGAGAATATTTATTCTGCATATGAAATGACAAAGTATCTGATCCGAAACGGGCACCGGGAGATTGGCTTTGTGGGGTCGCTCGGAGTGACAACGAGTATCAATGACCGCTATCTCGGATATGTGAGAGCTCTGCTTGAGAAAGGGCTCCCAAGACAAGAGATGTGGATCATTCCGGACCGGGATCGGGAAGGAGGCGCAGTAGAGCTGCAGCTTCCGGAAAAGCTGCCGACAGCCTTTATGTGTAATTGCGATGAGACGGCATTCCGGCTGATCAAGGCGCTGAAACTGAGAAATCTGTCCGTTCCGAAGGATGTGTCCGTCGCCGGATTCGATAATGATATCTATGCAAGACTGTGCGAGCCGGGGCTTACAACGGTTGCCGTGGACATGGAAGAGATCGGCAGAGTGGCAGTGGCGAGAATTGTCAGATGTATGGAATCTCCGGGCGAGAGGGACGGTGAGGTTTACCGGATACCTGGAAAGCTTGTTTTTCGGGATTCGGTGCAAGAATTGAGAGGAGAGTGAAAAAGTGAAGGAAACGAAGAAAAAGGTTTCCGTAAAGAAACCAAGATGGACCAAGAATGATACGGAGCTTTCGATCCTGGCGCTGCCTACGACGATATGGTACGTACTGTTCTGTTTCCTGCCGATGTTCGGTCTGATCATCGCATTTAAAAACTACCGGGTGACCGGGGGAAAGAGCTTTATTTACAATGTACTGCACAGTGACTGGTCAGGACTTAAAAATTTTGAGTTCCTGTTTAAGTCAAATGATCTGTTTGTTATCCTGAGGAACACGATCCTGTACAACGTTGCCTTTATTGTCCTTGGTATGTTCCTGTCTGTGGGACTGGCTATCCTGATCAGCCTCCTGCACAGCAAGCGCAAGTCAAAGGTATATCAGACGCTGATGTTCTTCCCGTATTTCATGTCATGGGTAGTAGTAGCGTACTTCCTGGATGCGTTCCTGAATCAGGATAATGGTCTGATCAACAGCATGCTGCGTGACGGCGGAGCAGAGCCGGTGCGCTGGTATATGACCGCCGGTGTATGGCCGTTCATTCTGATCTTTATGTACCTGTGGAAATCCACCGGTTACAATATGGTCATTTATCTCTCCAGTATCACAGGAATCGACACAACGCTGTATGAGGCGGCAGTCGTAGACGGCGCGACAAAGCGCCAGCAGGTATGGTATATTACCCTGCCGTGTCTGAAAAATGTCATTATCATGATGTTCATCCTGAATATTGGAAAGGTCTTTTATTCGGATTTCGGTCTGTTCTTCCAGCTCTCGCAGGGAGCTTCGGGATCGATCTTCAATACGACAGCAACGATCGACACATACGTATTCAATGCGATCCGCTCTTCAACACCGATCGGTATGACGTCGGCAGTTACTTTCTTCCAGTCTGTAGCCTGCTGCATCACGATCCTTGTAGCGAATGCAATTGTGCGTAAGATTGATGAAGACAGTGCGATTATATAGGAGGGAGAAAGATGGCAAAGAAAAAAGATATCATTGAGGCGCC
This sequence comes from Parablautia sp. Marseille-Q6255, assembly GCF_951230155.1. Lineage (GTDB taxonomy): Bacteria > Bacillota > Clostridia > Lachnospirales > Lachnospiraceae > Choladousia. Next base: position 52,525 of record NZ_CATNVD010000013.1, on the reverse strand, counting down.
GAAAAAGCTGAATCAGATATCGAAGAAATCAGATATCTGCTTTAATATCTTGTTTATCATCCTGGCCCTCATATGTATTGTTCCGGTAATATTTATTTTCATTATTTCCATATCCTCAGAGGAATCGATCCGCCATATCGGCTACCGCTTCATTCCGGAGTCCTTATCGGCAGATTCCTATATCTTCCTGTACCGGGAGGCGGATATGATCCTGCGTGCGCTCGGCGTTTCCGTATTTGTTACGGTAGTAGGTACGGCGCTCGGCGTACTTCTGACAACAATGATGGGCTACGTGCTCTCAAGAAGCAACTACAAGCTGAAGGGCTTTGCTACGATGATCGTGTTTATCCCGATGATCTTCAACGGCGGTATGCTTTCTTCCTACGTAGTAAATACACAGTTCATGCATTTAAAGGACAGCGTCTGGGCACTGATCCTGCCGCTGCTTGTTTCCTCCTTTAATGTCGTGATCTGCAAGACCTTCTTTAAGACAAATATTCCGGAGTCCGTCATGGAATCTGCACAGATCGACGGAGCATCGCAGTTTACGATCTTTGCGAAGATCGCGCTGCCGCTGGCGAAGCCGCTTCTGGCTACGATCGCTCTGTTTCTGACCTTTGGTTACTGGAATGACTGGTTCCAGTCTTCCCTGTATATCACAAATCAGAAGCTGTTCTCTCTGCAGGCGCTTCTGGACCATGTACAGAGAAATATCGAGATGATGGCAAACAACCCGGCGCTCGGCGCTACGATGGTAGAGTATATCAACAACATGCCGAAGGAAGGCGCCCGCATGGCGATGGCGATCATCATTATCGTACCAATCGCATGTACGTATCCGTTCTTCCAGAGATATTTTATCTCAGGTCTTACGGTCGGCGCGGTCAAAGGCTGATACTGCATTTTATAGTGGGGAAGGCCGTATGGCCTCCCTGTAAAAAATAAAATGGCTGCCTGCGGGCAGTACAAAATAAAAGGAGGATTTTTCATATGAAAAAGAAAAAGGTTCTTGCAATGACACTCTCAGCAGCAATGGCTCTTGGCGCATTCGGAGCAATGGGAGTGACCGCATCAGCAGACGATGTTGTTACCCTGAAATGGGTGCAGGTAGGTAACGGTATGCCGGAAAACTACGACGCATGGCTTGAGCAGATCAATCCGTATCTGGAGGAGAAGATTGGCGTAAATCTTGATATGGAGATCGTTCCGTGGGGCGACTGGGAAAACCGCAGAAGCGTTATCACAAACTCCGGTGAGTATTTTGATATTCTTTTTACTGACCAGACGAGATACAGCTCAGAGGTTGCTACAGGCGTGCTGATGGATCTGACAGAGCTTCTTCCGGAAGTTGCTCCGGAGCTCTACTCCTTCATTCCGGAGGATTACTGGAAAGCAGTTTCTGTAAACGGAAGCATCTACGGCGTTCCGTCCTACAAGGACAGCTCCGTAACACAGTACTTTATCTGGGACAAGGATATTGCTGACAAGTACGAGATCGATATCCAGAGCGTAACAGACTTTGACAGCCTGTATGAAGCGCTTACAAAGATCAAAGAGGGCGAGGGCGGATCTCCGTACTACATGTCCAAAAATGGCGCAGACTTCCTGGTAACAAACTACTTTGACCAGCTCGGCGCAGGTCTTTCTGCACTTGGTATCCGCTACGATGATGAGACAAAGACTGTCGTAAATCCGCTTGAGGATGAGGAGCTTCTTTCTGCTCTTGATGTAGTGCATAAGATGTATGTAGACGGCATCATCAACGGAGATGCTCCGACAGCAGATGATTCCAACAAGTACAGAACATTCTTCACAGCTCAGGGATGGAGCGGCGCAGCAAAATCCACATGGGGACCGAACAACGGTATCGCAAACTGTGAGGCAGTACAGTACGGTGAAACAATCGTATCCAACACGACTGTACGTGGTTCGATCAGTGCGATCTACTCCGGCTGCGAGCATCCGGAAAAGGCACTTGAGCTTTTACAGCTCGTAAATACAGACAGCAAGGTACGTGACTGGCTGTACTACGGTGTAGAGGGCGAGAACTTTGAGTACAATGAGGACGGCACAGTTACAAGACTGAACAGTGACTGGAGCATGGCTGGTTATACACAGGGTACCTTCTTTGACGTATCTGACATTCAGGGTCAGGAAGGCCAGTGGGAAGAAGTAAAGGCGCTCAACGAGGCTGCAACACCGTCCGCAATGCTTGGATTTGATATGGATACAAGCAAGGTTGAGACTGAGCTGGCAAACTGCCGCGCCGTATATGAGAAGTACAAATCAGAGTTCTTCACAGGCGCTCAGGATCCGAGAGAACTGATCGAGACGATCAAGAGCGAGCTCGATGCAGCAGGCTGGGAGACCATCCGTGCAGAGGCACAGGCTCAGGTAGACGCTACGAAGTAATGAATGACTGGCTCTTCGTGAGCCCTTAGCGAGCCATATGGCTGCTGCAAATTGTGTATCTTATATTTCGCATTTTGCAGCAGCCTTTTTTTACTACAATAACAGTGAGAGGAGGAGTGATATGTATCTTTTACCGGTTCCGAAGGAAGTGGTTTACCGGGAGAGTGAGTATGCTCTGCCGCATAAGGCACAGATTGTTTTGGCACAGTCCTGCACACAACAGGTATATGAATATGCCCTGCTTTTAAAAGAATCGCTCCAGGAGTGCGGCTGCAGCTGCTCTGTCCGCAGAGGCGGAAGCGGCGGCACAGTATCGCTTGCAGCAGATGAGAGTATGCCGGAGCAGAAATATTATCTGGAAATAGGAGAAAAGGGGATCCGGATCGTGGGAGGAGGAGACAGCGGGATTCTGTATGCGGTACAGACTCTCCGCCAGATCCTGCAGCAGTCCGGGCTTTTGCTTCCTCATATGGAGGTGACGGACTGGCCGGATTATGAAGTGCGCGGGTTTTATCATGACGCAGCACGCGGCCGGGTACCCAGGATGGAGTGGCTGGAGTCGCTTGTTGATACACTTAGCTTCTATAAGATCAATCAGCTCCAGCTTTATATTGAGCACAGCTACCTGTTTGCAGGGATGAGCGAGCTGTGGAGGGATGATACACCGCTTACGTCGGATGACATTCTGGCGCTGGACCGCTACTGTCAGAAGCGCGGCGTAGAGCTGGTGCCGTCCCTGTCTACCTTTGGCCATCTCTACAAGCTGCTCTCTACCACGCAGTATCGCAGATACTGTGAGCTTCCGGATGCAGGAGGGCAGCCATTTGGATTTAAGCAGCGTATGGATCATCATACGATCAATGTTTCAGACAAAGATGCCTTTTCGCTGATCTGTGATATGATCGCTCAGTTCCTTCCGCTGTTTTCCTCAAAGCGTTTTAATATCTGCGCAGATGAGACGTTTGACCTGGGAAGAGGAAAAAATAAGGAGCGTGCAGAGCGTGAGGGCAAGGATCGACTGTATATGGATTATGTAAAAAAGCTCTGTGCATTCGTGACAGAGCAGGGAAGCACTCCCATGCTGTGGGGCGATGTGCTGCTTGGTTTTCCTCAGCTGGCATCGGAGCTTCCGGAGGAAGCGATCTGCTTAAACTGGGGATATGCGCCTGATCAGAGTGAGGAGTCCACACGGATCTATGCAGGAACGGGTGTGCGTCAGTACGTGTGTCCGGGCGTAGGCGGCTGGAACCAGTTTATCAATCTGCAGCGATCCGCATACGAGAATATCAGCCGGATGAGCAGCTATGGTGTGAAGTACGGCTGCGAGGGGCTTCTGAATACAGACTGGGGCGATTTTGGGCATATTAATCATCCGGCGTTTAGTATTCCGGGGATGATCTGCGGCGCGGCAGCCTCCTGGAATGCAGGAGAACTGCCGGAGTATGAGCGGCTCAACCGGCAGATATCTGTTTTGCAGTACGGGGATGCGTCCGAACGGTTCAGCGGGCTTACCGGAATCCTTTCTGAGCAGGTGAGCTTCGGATGGCATGACGCAGTTCTTTTAAAAGAGCTGTGGGCGCCGCAGGGAAAGGAAGAGCTGTGTGCGCGGCTGGAAGAATCGCGTGCTCAGATCAAGACCGGACCACAAAAATGCAAAAAGATAGAAGAATGTATCCATGAACTGAAACGGTGCACGAGAACGATGGAAGGTGCAAAGCGCCGGATGGTCTATCCCTATCTTCTTGCTGCGCAGGGGATACAGATTTTTAATCAGATCGGAGAGCTTTTGCTGGATGCAGTGTGCGGTGACGCCGGCTGCGCGCAGACGGACTTTGACCGGGCGGATGCCGGAAAGAACCGGACAGAGTTTTCACGCAGAGCGTATGATACAGCGTCAGCGCTGGAAGAATGGTATTATCATTATCGTACACTCTGGAACACGGTGAGCCGCGAGTCGGAGCTCTACCGGGTCTCAGAGGTGATTTTCTGGTATGCAGATACACTCAGAGAGCGAGTGGCAAAATATACTTGGTGACAGGAGGAATGACAACAGATGTGGTATATTGACAAGAGGATACAGGTGATCTGCGATGAACTGAATAAGCTGATCACAGTAAAGACAATGCCGTTTGATTCGATTGAGTATAAGGAAGGACTGTTCTACTATCCGGATCAGGCGGAAAGAGAAGGCGGCGAATGGAAGGAGTTTGTGCCAAAGACCATGAAATGGTACGGACCGGATCGTTACTACTGGTTCCGGACCGATTATACTGTGCCGCAGGAGCTCGATGGAAAGGCTCTGCGTCTCCATGTGAAAACACAGATTGATGAGTGGGATGACGCAAGAAACCCGCAGTTCCTTCTTTTTGTAGATGGCGAGGTTACCCAGGGCCTTGATATGAATCACCGGATCGTGCAGATGACAGATGAAGCGAAAGCAGGACAGAAGTGGACTTTTGATATGCAGTCCTACACTGGCACGCTGTATTCCGAGTTTGACATGATCTTTGAGATGCAGCAGGTTGATCTGAAGGTTGAGAAACTCTACTATGATCTGGTTGTTCCGCTGCGCGCGTTTACACGTATGGAAAAGGATGACAAGAACCGGATGGACATCGAGACCGTGCTGAACAATGCAATAAATATGCTGGATCTGCGCACGCCGTACTCGGAGGAATTCTACAGGAGCATCGATGCGGCAGAGGAGTATCTCGAAAAGGCGATGTATCAGGACATGGCAGGCTGTGAGGATGTGATCGCTACGTGCATCGGTCATACGCACATTGACGTTGCATGGTGGTGGACCGTATCTCAGACCAGAGAGAAGGTGGCAAGAAGCTTTGCGACTGTGCTCAAGCTGATGGAGGAATATCCGCAGTACCGCTTTATGTCCAGCCAGCCGCAGCTTTATCAGTTTTTGAAGGAACGCTATCCAGAGGTCTATGGACGGATCAAAGAACGCATGAAGGAAGGCCGCTGGGAGCCGGAAGGCGGTATGTGGCTTGAGGCAGATACGAACCTGACGTCAGGAGAGTCGCTCACGCGTCAGTTCCTTTACGGAAAGAAGTTTTTCCGTGAGGAGTTTGGAGTGGACAGTAAGATTTTGTGGCTTCCGGATGTATTCGGATATTCCGGAGCGCTTCCGCAGATCATGAAAAAGAGCGGGATCGAGTATTTTATGACAACGAAGCTTGCCTGGAATCAGGTAGACAAAATCCCAAACGATACGTTTATGTGGAAGGGTATCGACGGTTCCGAGATCTTTACGCATCTGATCACTACGCTTGGCGTGGGACAGGATGAGGCAGATTTCTTTACGACATATAATGGTATGCTCCATCCGGATGCGATCATGGGAGGATGGCACAGATACCAGAACAAGGACATCAACAATGATATCCTGATCGCGTTCGGCTACGGAGACGGAGGCGGCGGCCCGACCAGAGATATGCTCGAGACGGCGAAGCGTATGGAAAAAGGAATCCGCGGCATTCCGAAAGTACGCCAGGAGTTTTCTAAAGTATACTTTGATGAACTGTATGACCGTGTCAGGGATAATCCGAGACTGCAGACGTGGGAGGGTGAGCTGTACTTTGAGTATCACAGAGGCACGTATACCTCTGTTGCCCGCAACAAGCGTTCCAACAGAAAATCCGAGGAGCTGATGATGGATCTGGAGCTTCTGTGCACCCTCGGTGCGCTGCAGGGCATCAAGACGCCGACGGAGCAGCTTGAGCGGATGTGGAAAGTGATCCTTTTGAACCAGTTCCATGATATCCTTCCGGGATCCAGTATCCATGAGGTATATGAGGTGACAAAGAAGGAGTATGCACAGCTGGAAGAGGAAGGAAACGCACTGCTTCGCGAGAGACTTGCAGCTCTTACGGGACAGGGCGAGAGTGTGACACTGCTGAATACGGCAGGCTTTGAGCGAAATGATGTGGTGCGTCTGCCGGCACATATCTCCGGAGCGCTTGAGGATGAGGATGGCAGCCGCTATCCGGTACAGGCGCTGGACGCAGAGGCAGTTGCTTATGTAAAAGGACTTCCGTCCAAGGGCTTTAAGTCCTTCCGCGTGGTAGCAGGTGAGGCGCAGTCCCCATTTACGCAGTCGGGCAATACGCTTGAGACGCCTTATTATACAGTAGTCTTTGATGAAAACGGCATGTTCTCCTCTATTTATGATAAGAGGAATGACCGTGAGATCCTCCAGCCGGGCAAAAAGGGCAACCGCTTCTGTATGTATGAAGATAAGCCGATGCACTATGACTGCTGGGATGTAGATATTTATTATACAGAAAAGAGCTGGGATGCCGTACAGCTTACGAAGATGGAATGGACGTCAATAGGTCCGGTGTGTGCAGTTCTTGAGATGGAGCGATCGATCAGCAATTCTCTGATCCGTCAGAAGATCTTCTTCTATGCGGATACTCCGAGGATCGATTTCGAGACATGGGTAGACTGGAAAGAACACCAGCATCTCCTGAAAGTACATTTCCCGATCGATGTACACACAGATGAAGCCTCGTTTGATGTACAGTTCGGCAACCTGACAAGAAAGGTGCACACGAACACGAGCTGGGATATGGCGCGTTTTGAGTCGTGCGGGCAGAAGTGGATGGATCTTTCTGAGGGACATTACGGCGTCAGCCTGTTAAATGACTGCAAATACGGTCATTCAGTGAGAGACTGCGAGATGGGGCTGACTCTGATCAAATCCGGTATTGAACCGAACCCGACCGCGGATCAGGAGGAGCACGTATTTACGTATTCTCTGTATCCGCACAGCGGCAATCTGCGTGAAAGCGATACGGTATATGAGGGCTACTGCCTGAACTTCCCGGTACACGTCAGGGAAGCAAGCGCATTTGCAAAGACTGCTTCCTTCGTATCCACAGACCGCAAGAATGTCATGATCGAGACGATCAAAGAGGCGGAGGATGGAAACGGCATCATCATCCGCGCTTACGAGTACGAGAATGCACGGACACAGGCAACGATCACCTTTGGCATGGGACATACGATCGCAAGTGTGCAGGAATGCAATCTGATCGAGGAACCGCAGGGTGAACCGATGAAGCACAGCACAGACAGCTTCGATTTTACGATCAGGCCGTATGAGGTGAAGAGCTACAGGGTGGTGCTGAAATAAGTATGGAAAAATATAAGGACAGAACGCTTTGCTCCCGGAAAAGGGCGGAAGATCTGCTGGGGCGGCTGACACTTACGGAAAAGGTAGGGCAGCTCAACCAGCGGCTCTACGGGTTTACAGTCTGCAAAAGAGATGGAGACAGACTTTCGCTCTCGGAAGAGTTTTGCCGCGAGGTGGAGCGCTTTGGCGGACTTGGCGTGCTGTATGGACTGTACCGCGCCGATCCCTGGTCCGGAAGAGATTACGAGAATGGTCTGGTGGGAGAGTTTGCGATACAGGCGTACAATATGGTACAGGAGTACGTGATCTCTCATTCCAGGTTCGGGATACCGGCGCTTATGTCGAGCGAGAGCCCGCACGGGCATCAGGCGCTTGATGGCTATCTGCTCCCGGTAAATCTGGCAGTCGGAGCGACATGGAATCCCGCTCTTGCAGAGCGTGGAGCCCGTGTATGTGCAAAAGAGATGAGGGCGCTTGGCGTAGACCTTGCGCTCGTCTCGATGCTTGACGTACTGCGCGATCCGAGATGGGGACGCTGTGAGGAGTGCTTTGGAGAGGATCCGTATCTGGCGTCGCAGTTTGCCCGGGCCGTCGTGTGCGGATACCGGGAAGAGGGCGTCGATGTGGTCGCAAAGCATTTTGCGGCGCAGGGCGAGACAACGGGAGGAGTTAATGCGAGCGCCGCGCGTATCGGAGAGCGCGAGCTTCGGGAGATCCATCTGCCTCCGGCGCAGGCGGCGGTCGAAGCTGGCGCGGCAGGTGTGATGGCAGCGTATAATGAGATCGATGGTATCCCCTGCCATAATAACAGGTGGCTTTTGGATGAGGTACTGCGTGGCGAAATGGGTTTTGACGGTATCGTGATGGCAGACGGCGTCGCTGTGGACCGGCTTGGATTCCTGTATGGGACCGTGCAGGAGTGCGGGGCAGCCGCACTTTCCTCCGGCGTTGATGTATCCCTCTGGGATGAGGGGTTTGCCCACCTGGAGGAAGCGTTTGCGCAGGGGCTTGTGACACAGGAACGGCTGGACGAGGCGGTACTGCGCGTACTGACGCGAAAGTTTGAAAGAGGGCTGTTTGAACAGCCGTATCTGACGCATGAGAAGTTCCGGGGAGGCTGTGCAAAAGAGCGCGCAAAGGAGGATGCGGACAGTGGATGTCCTGCCGCGTGTGATACGGTATCGCTTGCGCTTGCGCAGGAGTCCATGATACTTCTGAAAAATGAGGATGCGATTTTACCGCTTGCGCAGACATCGCCTCAGAAAAAAAGAAAGGTCGCTCTGATCGGAGAGCATATCCGTGATATCTATGCACTGCTCGGCGACTATACGCCTCCGGTGCGAAGTGGGAGCGCATGGACGATCGAAAGAGGTTTTCGGCACGTGTTTGCGCAGCAGGAGGGGCTGGAGGTTGTAGTGTGCGATACGGTGCAGCAGGCAAAGGGATGCGACGTGACCGTGCTTGTGCTTGGCGGAAGCTCCAGCCGCTTTGGAGAAGTGGAGTTCGATGTAAATGGCGCAGCGATCGCCGGTCAGAAAACGAAAATGGACTGCGGCGAGGGCATGGATCTGTCGTCTTTGGAGCTTCCCGCGGAGCAGCTGGCGCTTGCGAACTCCGTCTTTGCTTCTTGCGGGAGGGTTGTGACGGCTGTGATCGCCGGAAGACCCTACGCGATATCTGAGATTGCACGCCGTACGGATGCGCTTTTGTACTGTTTTTACCCGGGACCGGCAGGCGGGCTTGCGCTTGCCAGAGCAGTCTGCGGGCTTTGCGAGCCTTCCGGAAGACTGCCTGTGTCGCTGCCTAGAAGTGCCAGTCAGCTTCCGGTCTGGTATAATCACAGGATTTCATATGAAGCTATGCACTATGCAGACGAAAGCGCCGGTGCGGCATATCCGTTTGGTTTTGGGCTGGGATACGGGCAGGCGCAGTATGAGGCGTTTGATTTTCAGATGGAAAGCGGCGCGGGGACAGTTTCTTTTTGGATCAGCAATCCGTGCGACCGGGAGATCTCAGCTGTCCCGATGCTGTTTATCAGCCATCTCGGAGGCAGTATCGTGCCGCGCAAAGAGGAGCTGAAGCGCTTTGGAAAGTACCGGCTTGCTCCTGGCCAGGCAAGGCGCGTCTGCTTTGCGATCGAGGAGGATGACCTTGCTGTATGGGACTGCCGGATGCAAAGAAGGGTGGAGCCGGGAAGGGCTGTGCTCGCAGTGCGTGACGGAGCGCGCAGTCTGTGGCAGGCAGAGATTACAAAGGAATTATGTGTAAGGAGATGAGACATACTATGGAAAGACAGGAACTGCGGGACGGCTGGGAGATGCTGTGGAAAGAAAAAACGCTTGACACCTCTGTGCCGTTTTCCGTTTATCATGATCTGTTTACGCACGGGGAGATAGAGGACCCATATTACAGAGATAACGCAGAGGCAGCCATGGAGCTGTCAAGAGATGATTATACGTACCGCTGTCATTTTGATGTGCAGCCGCAGATCCTCTCCTGCGGGAAGATCCAGCTGCACTTTGACGGGGTAGATACGCTGGCCGATATTTATCTGAACGGGAGCCTGCTTGGAAGTACATATAATATGCACCGCGAATGGGAATTTGCAGTAAAAGAGCTGGTGCGGGAGAAGGACAATCTGCTCGAGGTGGCATTCCATTCTCCGATCGTCTATATGGAGGAGCAGGTCAGAAAACATGGCTCTATTCCAAGCAATACAGATACGCTGGATGGTTTTAACTATCTGAGAAAGGCAAACTGCATGTCGGGCTGGGACTGGGCGCCGAAGCTTCCTGATATGGGAATCTTCCGTCCGGTGACGCTGCTTGGCGTAGAGGAGGAACGGATTTATGGCGTGCTGATCCGTCAGAAGCATGAGGATGGACGAGTGACGCTCTCGTTCGATGTGGATACGCTGCGCGGCAGAAATGGAGAGCCGGTACAGTACCAGGTGAGCGTGACTGCGCCGGACGGAACCGTCATACAGGCGCAGGGATCGCCGGAGGCGCTTGTGATTGAGGAGCCAATGCTCTGGTGGCCGAGAGGCTACGGCGAGCAGAACCTTTATACTGTGCGCGTAGAAGCGCTTGTAAAAGAGCAGGTGCAGGATGTGTGGGAGCGAAGGATCGGACTGCGCACAATGGGAATGAAGATTGAGAAGGATCAGTGGGGCGAGAGCTTTGCGCATGAGGTAAACGGTGTGGCAGTCTTTGCCATGGGAGCTGATTATATCCCGGAGGACTGTCTGCTTCCAAGGTTCTCCAGAGAGCGTACGAAAGAGCTTCTGGAGCAGTGTGCGCTCGCCAACTACAATACGATCCGTGTATGGGGCGGTGCAGGGTATCCGGAGGACTGGTTTTTTGACCTGTGCGATGAGTACGGCTTTCTGATCTGGGAAGATCTGATGTTTGCATGCTCTACCTACCGTCTGACAGAGGAGTTCGAGGAAAATATTTCGCAGGAGATCGCAGAGAATATCCGCAGGATCCGCCATCATGCCTGCCTCGGGCTGTGGTGCGGAAATAACGAGATGGAGGGAATGATCGTCGATGGCTATACGACAGACCCCTATCTGCTTGGCGACTATACGAGAATGTACAGCTATGTGATCCCGAAAATCGTAAAACGGGAGGATCCCGATGCGTTTTACTGGCCCTCCAGTCCGTCTTCAGGAGGAGACTTTGATGATCCACATTCTGAGTCGAGAGGGGACGCGCATTACTGGAAGGTATGGCATGGCTATCAGCCGTTCCCGGATTACCGCAAGCACAATTTCCGTTATGCTTCAGAGTTTGGCTTTGAATCACTCCCGGCGATGAAGACGATCGAGAGCTTTACGCTTCCTGAAGATCGAAATGTCTTTTCCTGGGTGATGGATAAGCATCAGAGAAGTGAGAACGGTTATGCAAAAATGATGGTTTATATGGCGCAGTATTTCCGCTATCCGGAAAAGCTCTGCGATCTGGTCTATGCATCACAGCTGCTGCAGGCACAGGCGATGCGTTACGGTGTGGAGCACTGGAGGCGCAACAGAGGCGAGTGCATGGGAGCGGTCGTATGGCAGTTGAATGACTGCTGGCCGGTGGCGTCGTGGTCCTCGATCGACTATTTTGGAAGATGGAAGGCGCTGCACTATTTTGAAAAGAGATTTTTTGCGCCGGTCCTGCTTTCGTGCTGTGAGGAAGGACTCCTTTCCCAGAATCCGAACCTGAACTCCCGCCCATATGAGATCGAAAAGAGTATCCGCCTGCATGTGGCGAATGAGACAAGGCAGGAGCAGCAGGTGAAGGTGCGCTGGAGCCTGCGTGACAGCCATTCTGCGGTTATTGGAGAGGAGAAGGAGCAAAGTCTTACCGTTCCTGCACTTTCCGGCGTATGGCTTGACCGGGAGGAGTTCCCTCAGGCAGATCTTCTGGAGCACCACGTTTACTATGAGTGCGAGATGGATGGAGCAGTGATCTCTTCAGGAAGCGTTTTGTTTTCTATGCCGAAGTTCTATCGTTATCAGGACCCGAAGCTTTCCGTAAAGCAGGAGGGAGACGAGCTTGTCGTGACGGCAAAGGCGTATGCGGCGAGCGTAGAGCTGCTGAATGAAAACGAGGACTGGGTGCTTTCGGACAATTATTTTGATATGGAAGCAGGGGAGCGCCGCGTGCGCATCATCTCAGGCGATGCGAAGAAAATCCGCGTCCGCAGCGTTTATAATATCGGGTGAGATATTAAAAAACTATAAAAAGATAAATAAAAATGTTGACATAAAAAACCAGGTTTGTTATGATGCTTCTGTAACTTGTGGAAATAAAATTGTAATATTTGTGAAACAAATGTTTGTTTTATGACAGGTATGGAGGTAATCATGATGAAAAGGAGAACCAGATTTTCTGTATGCTTTCTTGCGACAGGTATGGTGTTTGCAGGGATGAGCGGTCTGCAGGCTGCTGCATCGGAGACAGATCCGGCAGAAGCTGCTGCAGCGACAGAAACGGTCGCCGATATAGAAACAGAGGCGGACACACAGACGCAGGAGCAGGCAGACAAGCCGGAGGACGACATGGTAGGCGAGCTGATCTTTGCCCAGTGCGAGGAATATATCAATGTCCGCAGTGATTCTAGCAAAAAGTCTGATATTGTCGCAAAGATCTATAATAAGGATTCGGCAGTCATTACAGATCAGGATGGCAGCTGGTATCAGATCCAGTCCGGAAATGTGACAGGATATGTAAAGGCAAAATTTTTCGCGACAGGCGCGCAGGCAGATGCGATCGCAGAAGAGGTGGCATATAATGTCGCAGTCGTTTATCCGGAAGAGCTGAACGTCAGAATGCAGCCGGGTGAGGACGCTGAGGTAGTGACGGTAGCGCACAGCGGAGACGAGCTGGAAGTGGTCGCTTCTGAGGGTGACTGGATGAAGGTAGCTCTTGGAAATGATGTATATGGATACATCCACTCAGATTATGCAGAATATAAGACGTACTATCCGACCGCCGAGACACCGGAGGAGGAGCAGGCGCGTCTGGCAGCAGAGACTGAGGCCGCAGAGGATGAGTGGGCACAGGCTCCGGCAGAGACAGAGCCGGTCTATGAGACGGAGGCTCCGGCACAGACCGAGCCGACATATGAGACAGAAGCTCCGGTACAGACAGAGCCGACATACGAGACAGAAGCTCCGGTGCAGACTGAGCCTGCGACGGAACCGGTCTATACAGAGACAGAGCCAGTCTACGAGGAGACAGAGCCGGTATACGAGGAAGAGACAGCTCCGCAGGAGACAGAGTATGAGGATAACGGATTTATCTATGATTCTGATCTCGGAGAGAATGTCTATGCAGACGGAACAACAGACACGATGACCTATGAGGAGAGTACGCCTGAGACAGAGCCGGTTTACACAGAGACGGAGCCGGTTTATGAGGAGACTGAGCCGACATACGAGACAGAAGCCACAGACTCATCCACAGGTCAGCAGATCGTTGATTACGCGATGCAGTTTATTGGAAATCCCTATGTATGGGGCGGGACAAGCCTGACAGAGGGAGCGGACTGCTCCGGTTTCACACAGTCGGTATTCGCAAACTTCGGCATCAGTCTGGCGCGTACGGCGGCAGATCAGTCATACGGAGGAACAGCTGTAGATATCAGCAGCATTCAGCCGGGCGATCTTCTGTTTTATGACAGCGGCGCAGGCATTGACCATGTTGCGATCTATGCAGGAGGCGGCATGATTGTCCATGCAAGCAATCCGAGAACTGGTATCACTACGTCAAATTATGACTACAGTACTCCGGTAGCAGCAAGAAGATACTATTAATCTAAAACAAGAAGATACTATCAATCTAAAGAGTGTTGTCCGAGAAAAGATCAAAGGACAGCACTCTTTTTTTGCAGTCCGGTTCAGAGAATGACCGGACTTGTTTCGTATACTGTTTTAAAAGGTTCTGCCGCAGCTCTTCTTTGCATGGCGCGGATGCTCCGATACAAATGGGAGGCGTATACATCCTGCTGCCACATAGAACGCGCGCAGCCGGACAGAAGGACATGCGCGTGTGAGGGCTTTGTCAGAAGGGGAATATGACTGTTTGCTTTCACCGCATGTAAAAGCGGGGAAGCTTCCCGGCGGAAGCCGAGGACATTTGCATAATAGACGGCGCCGTTTTGACGGAACTGCTCAACGGTCTGCGCTTCGATCGAGAGGATCACGTGGAGCAGCGCGCGCTGTATACGCGACTGTGTGATCTGCCGGGTTTTTAATGCAGCGACTGTCCCGCTCCAGGAAAGGCCGATCAGCTGATAGCGGAGCGCGCGTATGCGGTCGGACAGATCACTTCCGATGTCGAGGATCTGGTCGAAGGAGTCTGAGGACAGCAGCTTCTGCGTAAGGAAAGGGAGCAGATCATCCGGTGTGACGCGGTGCGGGAGCGCAGACAGGAACAGCTCCTGGCAGCTTCGCGGGATATAACGCAAAATGCTGCTGTACGGTCTGACGCCGGCTGCGGTCTGGTCCGGCTGGCTGCAGATTTCCTGCCGGACCGCGCTCGCAGAGCAGTATGCGCCGTCAAGCACGGTGCTGTTGTACTGGCTTCCGATCCGTTTTACAGGCAGCGGCGTGATGCGGCTTTTGCATTTTTTTAGTGCCTTGCAGTATTCGATGCCGAGGATGTTGTTGGGGGAGGCGAGAAAAGCCGTCCAGGTATCGTCGGGATCTGATGCGGCGGGAGCGGACAGAAGGGCCAGTGCTTTGCTTCGCGCTTCGGGGAAGGTTCTGCCCTGCTTTAGAAGACGGCGCAGCATTTCAACGTATGGCTCTGGCTCATCCAACAGGATGCGGGCGATCTTTTCAAAGCGATCACGGTCATCGCGTTCGGCTCCGAAACAGAGCGTATCGACAACGCCGAGATGATCCAGAAGTGCGACAGCACCTGTGGCAAAGTATTCTGCGCTCCCGGTGGCATAACAGACGGGCAGCTCGATCACCAGATCTGCACCGCAAAGAAGCGCCATATGTGCTCTTGTGTGCCGGTCAAAAAGGGCCGGCTCACCGCGCTGTACATAGTCGGGGCTCATCACGACAACTGCAAAATCAGCGTTTGCTGCCTCTTTTGCTTTCTGGATATGGTACTCATGTCCGGTATGAAACGGATTGTATTCTGCGATGATCCCGACTGTGCGCATTTTGCCCCTCCCCGGCCATCCGGCATTCGGTCATTTGTACAGACCGGACGGACAGCGTTGTTTTATTTTCAATACAATAGTAATATTCCTCATTTTAGCAGACAAAAATCGCCTGTGCAACGCAAATTTCATCTTGTCCGCTGTAAGAATTTGGGGTATAATCAAAATAACGCAAATATAAGTGAAAGGAGTCCATGAATCATGGCATTTATTGACATTCTTAAAGCAAAAGCAAAAGCAAACAAAAAGACGATTGTTTTACCGGAGACGGAAGATCGCAGAACGTATGAGGCAGCAGCAAAGATCCTCGCAGAGGGTATTGCTGATATTGTCCTGATCGGAAGCGAGGAGGCTGTGGCGAAGGGCAGCGAGGGCCTTGACCTGACAGGCGCAAAGATCGTTGATCCGGCTACATATGAAAAGACACCAGCTTATATCGACAAGCTTGTTGAGCTTCGTTCCAAGAAGGGCATGACACCGGAGCAGGCAAAGGAGATCCTCCTGAACCAGTATCTGTACTACGGCGTTATGATGGTAAAGATGGGCGATGCAGACGGTATGGTATCCGGAGCATGTCATTCTACCGCAGATACACTCAGACCGTGTCTGCAGATCCTCAAGACAAAGCCGGGTACAAAGCTCGTATCCGCATTCTTCCTGATGATCGTTCCGGATTGCGAGTACGGTGCAAACGGCGCATTTGTATTTGCTGATTCCGGACTTGTACAGGATCCGAATCCGGAAGAGCTGGCAGCGATCGCAGCATCCTCCGCAGAGTCCTTCGAGCTTCTCGTTGGCGAGGAGGCAAAGGTTGCCATGCTGTCTCACTCTACAAAGGGCAGTGCAAAGCATGCGCTGGTAGACAAGGTAGTAGAGGCTACAGCGATCGCAAAAGAGCAGTATCCGAACCTCAAGCTGGACGGCGAGCTGCAGCTTGATGCAGCGATCGTTCCGAGCGTAGGCAAGTCCAAGGCTCCGGGCAGCACTGTGGCAGGTCAGGCAAATGTTCTGGTATTCCCGAACCTTGACGCAGGAAATATCGGATACAAGCTGACACAGAGACTCGGCAAGGCAGAGGCTTACGGTCCGGTCACACAGGGTATCGCAAAGCCGGTAAATGACCTTTCCAGAGGATGCTCCGCAGATGACATCGTAGGTGTGGTAGCTATCACGGCAGTACAGTGTCAGGCAGCTGACAAATAAGATGGTTCCCGCGGATAAAAGCGGCAATAAATAATAGAAAGAGGAACAGAAAAATGAACGTATTAGTTATCAACTGTGGCAGTTCATCACTGAAATACCAGTTAATCAATTCAGAGTCCGAGGCGGTACTGGCAAAAGGTCTGTGCGAGAGGATCGGGATCGACGGCAGACTGACCTACCAGAAGGCAGGCTGTGATAAGGAAGTGACAGAGGCGGCAATGCCGACACACAAAGAGGCTATCCAGATGGTACTCGATGCTCTTGTCAATGACAAGACGGGTGCGATCGGCGATCTTTCTGAAGTCAACGCAGTCGGACACAGAGTCGTACATGGCGGCGAGAAGTTTGCAAGCTCTGTAGTGATCAATGAGGACGTGCTCAAAGCGATCGAGGAGTGCAACGATCTGGCTCCGCTCCACAATCCGGCGAACCTGATCGGTATCCATGCATGTATGGAGCTGATGCCGGGCGTACCGATGGTGGCAGTATTTGACACCGCATTCCATCAGACTATGCCGGCAAAGGCATATCTGTACGGACTTCCGTATGAGTACTATGAGAAATACGGTGTGAGACGCTATGGCTTCCACGGCACATCTCACAGCTTTGTTTCCAAGCATGCGGCAGAGTTTATGGGGCTTGATCTGAACCATTCCAAGATCATCGTAGCGCATCTTGGAAACGGCGCTTCCATCAGTGCAGTGCTTGACGGTCAGTGTGTAGATACATCTATGGGTCTGACTCCGCTGGAAGGTCTCGTTATGGGAACACGTTCCGGTGATATTGATCCGGCTATCATGGAGTTCATCGCAAAGAAAGAGAATCTTGACATTGCAGGCGTTATGAACGTACTGAACAAGAAGTCCGGTGTACAGGGCATTTCAGGCGGTCTTTCCAGCGACTTCCGCGATCTGGAGGAGGCAATGGAGAACGGCAACCAGATGGCAGCCAACGCGATGGAGGTATTCTGCTACAGAGTAGCAAAATACATCGGTTCCTATGTGGCAGCCATGAATGGTGTGGATGCGATCGCTTTCACAGCAGGTATTGGCGAGAATGCAGGTATTGTCCGTGAGAAGGTACTCGGCTACCTTGGCTATCTGGGCATCACACTGGATGCAGAAGCAAACAAGGGACGCGGCGAGGATATGATGATCTCTACACCGGATTCAAAGGTGAAGGTTGCAGTTATCCCGACAAACGAAGAGCTTGCGATCTGCCGCGAGACAGTAGCGCTCGTATAGGTCTGTTTTACAGTTCCATTGAGAAAAAATATATGCGGCGGCAAAGGTCGGCAGACACTTGCCGCCGTGTCGTGTTGCGCCAGATAGCGAAATACACGGAAAAATGTGAAAAAGTTGTAAGAAAAAGTACAAAAACCTGTTGACAAATCAACATATGGTAGGTATAATTTAAAAAGTGCGTTAGGAGGAATATGTCTTGTTGGACTTGACTGATGTAATTTTAACTGAGGGAAAGACCGTACACCGGGATGTCGAGCTCGGGCTGGATAAGCTTTCTTACCGGTTCGGGGATTTTGAGATCACGCAGAGATCGCCGGTTTCTCTTCAGATAGAGAATTGCGGAGACAGAAAACTGATCTTAAAGGGCAGTGCGGTGCTTGAGGTATTGATTCCATGTGCGCGTTGTCTGAAGCCGGTTGCTTCAGAGATCAATATTCAGTTCGATTTTGAGACTGATTTGGATGAGAAAGATTATATTGATGGATATAACCTGGATGTGGATCAGCTTGTTCACGATGAGGCATTGTTAGTCTGGCCGGAGAGAACTCTCTGCCGCGAAGACTGCAAAGGACTTTGCAGCACCTGTGGACAAAATCTGAATGATGGCTCATGTGATTGTGAACGAACAGATTTAGATCCAAGAATGGCCAAAATCCTTGATATTTTCAGTAATTTTAAGGAGGTGTAAATTATGTCTATCTGTCCAAAGAATAAAACTTCCAAAGCGAGAAGAGACAAGAGAAGAGCAAACTGGAAAATGAGCGCTCCGACACTTGTAAAGTGCAGCAAATGTGGCGAGCTGATGCTTCCGCACAGAGTCTGCAAAGCTTGCGGAACTTACAACAAAAAAGAGATTATTACAGTGGAGTAATCCTTTGTGATGAAACGTCCGGGCATCTTGAAAAAGATGCCCATTTTTCTGTTGATTTTTAGAATGATGTTTAGTATAGTAATAGCGTGGCAAATGCAGGAAGGATTTTCAGGCATATTGTGCACGGTAGGAGGAACAAAATGGAAGACGTAGTTCGCGTAGTAGTCGACGCCATGGGCGGCGACAATGCACCGGAAGAGATTGTAAAGGGCGCAGTACAGGCTGTGATACATCATGAGAATATCCATGTCATCCTGACCGGATACCGGGAGGCGATTGAAAAGGAGCTTGCGAAATATACGTACCCGTCAGATCGGATCGAGATCGTCCATACGTCTATGGTGATCGAGACGGCAGAACCGCCTGTGGCGGCCATCCGTACGAAGAAAGATTCTTCCATCGTAGTCGGTCTGATGATGGTCAGACGGGGAGAGGCGGATGCCTTTGTCTCTGCCGGAAGCTCAGGAGCGATTCTTGTGGGTGGACAGGCGATCGTCGGCAGAATCCGGGGGATCGAACGGCCGGCTCTTGCCCCATTGATCCCGACAAAGGACGGGGTAGCTCTGCTGATCGACTGCGGGGCAAATGTAGACGCAAGATCCTCGCATCTTGTGCAGTTCGCACGGATGGGATCGATCTATATGGAGAATGTCATGGGCATCGCGAAGCCGCGCGTTGGCATCGTGAATATCGGAGCCGAAGAGGAAAAGGGAAATGCTCTTGTCAAGGAGACGTTTCCGCTGCTGAAGGCCTGTGAGGATCTGAACTTTACCGGCAGCATCGAGGCGAGGGATATTCCGGGCGGAGCCTGTGATGTGATCGTCTGCGAAGCCTTTGTCGGCAATGTGATCCTGAAGCTGTATGAAGGCGTTGGAGCAACGCTTGTAAGTAAGATCAAGGGAAGTATGATGGGAAGCCTGCGGACAAAGCTGGGAGCGCTTCTGGTCAAACCGGCGCTAAAGAAAACACTCAAGTCTTTTGACGCTACGGAGTATGGAGGAGCGCCGCTGCTTGGCCTGAAGGGGCTGGTAGTGAAGACGCATGGAAGCTCAAAGGCGAAGGAGGTCGAGAATTCGATTTATCAGTGCGTGCAGTTTAAGCAGCAGCGGATCAATGAGAAGATTCTCGAGCATATCCGGGTCGACGGGGACCATCAGGAAAATAAAACAGAAAAATAATAATATAGAAAAGAAAGGGTTTGAATTATGGAATTTGAAAAGTTGCAGAGTATTATCGCAGAGGTTTTAAATGTTGCCGCAGATGAGATCACACCAGAGACTACGTTTGTAGACGATCTCGGAGCAGATTCTCTTGATGTATTTCAGATCATTATGGGAATTGAAGAAGAGTTTGATATTGAGATCCCGAATGAAAAGGCGGAAAAAATCGTTTCTGTAGGAGATGCGGCCGCAGCGATCAAAAATGCAATCGGATAATACAGGGAGGCTTTTAAAAGCCTCCTTTTTATAAGCCGCGGGCGGCAGCGCCCATCAAAAGGAGGACGGCAATGGGAGAGTTTAATGGAAGAGAGCTGGAGAGAAAGATCGGTTACTGCTTTCGGGATAAAAGGATGATCCGGCAGGCGATGTGCCACAGCTCTTATGCAAATGAACACAGGACAGAAGGAATACATGACAATGAACGGCTTGAGTTTCTGGGAGACGCTGTGCTGGAAGTAGTCAGCAGTGATTTTCTATATCATGAGTATCCGGATATGCCGGAGGGGAAGATGACGCGTCTGCGCGCAAGCATTGTCTGTGAACCGACGCTGGCACTTTGTGCAAGAGAGATTGATCTTGGCAGCTATCTGCTGCTTGGAAAGGGCGAGATACATACGGGCGGGCGTTACCGCGATTCAATCGTCTCAGATGCGATGGAGGCGCTGATCGGCGCGATCTATCTGGATGGTGGGTTTGCTAATGCAAAAGAATTTGTGCTGAAATTTGTGCTGACAGATATTGAGCACAAAAAGCTCTTTTATGATAGCAAGACTATCCTGCAGGAGATTGTCCAGCGCGATTTTAAGGGGGATGAGATCCGGTATGTGATCACAGATGAGCAGGGACCGGATCATGCAAAGCTCTTTACCGTTGAGGTATATATCGGAGCGCGTGCGGCAGGAGTCGGACAGGGCGGTACGAAAAAGGCGGCGGAGCAGGAGGCTGCCTATCGTGCGATCATCGGATTAAAGGGGAAAACATCAGAATGTATCTGAAAAGTATAGAAGTACACGGTTTTAAATCATTTGCCAACAAAATACTGTTTGAATTCCATAATGGGATCACGGCGATCGTTGGACCAAATGGAAGCGGAAAGAGCAATGTCGCAGATGCCGTGCGCTGGGTGCTCGGCGAGCAGAGTGCAAAGCAGCTGCGCGGAGCGAGCATGCAGGATATTATTTTTGCAGGTACGCAGACGCGCAAACCACTTGGATATGCGTCGGTGTCTATCACACTCGATAATTCAGATCACCGTCTTCCGGTTTCTTATGACGAGGTGACCGTGACGAGGCGCGTATATCGCTCAGGCGAGAGTGAATATCTGATCAATGGGACACAGGTGCGCCTGAAAGATATCAATGAGATGTTCTATGATACGGGTATCGGAAAAGAAGGATATTCGATTATCGGACAGGGACAGATCGACAAGATTTTAAGCGGTAAGCCGGAGGAGCGCCGCGAACTCTTTGATGAGGCTGCCGGCATTGTAAAATTCAAGCGCCGCAAGAATACGGCTCAGAAGAAGCTGGAGGCGGAACGTCAGAATCTTGTGCGCGTGAATGATATTTTGAGCGAGCTGACACGACAGCTTGGCCCCCTGGAGAGGCAGGCGCAGACGGCGAAGGTTTACCTGCAAAAAAGAGACGAGCTGAAGCGGTATGATGTAAATCTCTTTTTGCTCGAATTTGAACGTCTGGGAAAAGAGCTTGCCGAGACAGCAAAGAAGCAGGAGCTGACCGGAGAGCAGCTTGCACAGACAAAAGAGAAGTACGAGAAAGCGAAGGAAGAGTATGCGGCGCTTGAGGCGCAGATCGAAGCGCTGAATGCCAGATTTCAGGACAGACGGGACGAGGTTTCGCAGGGCAGGCTGCGCAGACAGCAGTTTGAAAATCAGATCGAGCTGCTTGGAGAACAGATTAATACGGCAAGGACGAGCGATGAGCATCTAAGAGCACGCATTAAGGCTCTGTGCAGGCAGATCGAGGAGCATGACGCACAGAAGGAAGAGGCAGGAGAGACGCTTGCGAATCTGCATGCACAGCTTTTGCAGATGCAGGAAAAGGAGCAGGAGGCAGCAGAAGCAGCGGATGCGATAAAAGCACAGATCAGGCAGCTGGAGCAGGGCATTGAGGAAGGAAAGAGCAGCATTATCAGTCTGCTAAATCAGCGCGCTACGGTGAAGGCGCGGATGCAGCGCTATGACACCATGCTTGAGCAGGCACAGATCCGCAGGGCACAGCTGTCAAAAGAAGCGCTGCAGTTAAAAACGGAAAGCGCGCAGCACGAGGCCGTCTACCAGGAGATTTCCGGGGAATATGAGGCTGTCACAAAACGGATCAATGCGCTGAGTGAGCGCAGCGACTGTGCAAATGAGGAACTTTCCGTGGCACAGCAAAAGCTCTATGAATACAACCGCCAGATGGAGCAGGAGCAGACGGAATACCACAGAGAAGCTTCAAGGCTGGAGTCTCTGAGGAATATCGCAGAGCGCTATGACGGCTACGGCAACAGTATCCGGCGTGTCATGGAACAAAAATCGAGGGAAAAAGGAATACTTGGCGTTGTAGCTGATATTATAAAAGTAGAAAAGGCATATGAGGTGGCGGTGGAGACTGCTCTGGGCGGCAGTATCCAGAACATCGTTACAGATACGGAGGAGACAGCAAAGCGTCAGATCGAATTCCTGAAGAAGAACCGGTATGGGCGCGCGACATTTCTTCCGCTGTCCGGTATCAGTGGAAAAGGAAGCTTTTCTAATCCGCAGGCACTTGCGCAGCCAGGCGTCATAGGGCTGGCAAGCACGCTGGTGAGCGCAGATGCGAAGTATGCGCAGCTGGTTCAGTTCCTGCTTGGAAAGACGGTTGTTGTGGACCATATTGATCATGCGATCGCGCTGGCGCGTAAGTACCATCAGTCGCTGCGCATCGTGACGAAGGACGGAGAGCTGTTAAATCCGGGAGGTGCGATGAGCGGAGGTGCGTTCCGCAATTCCAGCAATCTGCTTGGACGCCGCCGGGAGATCGAAGAGCTGGAGCAGCAGACAGCAAAACGGGAAGCTGTACTGAAACAGCTGCAGCAGGCGATCGATGAGAGCCGTGCGCAGAGGAACGGGCTGCGCGATGAGATCGTGAGGCTGAAAGATCAGCTTCAGAGTGAATATCTGGCGCAGAATACCGCGAAGATGCGTCTGAATGAGTTAAATGAAAAGCACGGTACGACGGAGCAGGGCTATAAAAAGCTGCAGTCAGAATCCGGAGAGCTGGAACAGCAGCTCGCTCAGATCAAAGACAGTAAAAAGCGCGAGGAAGAAGAGCTTGGAAGCTCAGAGGAGATGGAAAAAGCGACCCAGCAGGAGATCCTCGGACAGCAAAAGGAGCTGGACACAAAGCGCGAGGAAGAACGCCAGGCGATGAATGCGATGGAGCAGGTGCGTCTGCAGCTCTCTGTGATTTCGCAGCAGGAGGAGTTTCAGAAGCAGACGCTTTCCCGTATCGCGCAGGAGCGCAGCGCGCTTCTGGAGGAAAAAAAGCGGTATGAGCTGGAGGTAGAAGAAGCAGCCAGAAGTGTATCAGACCGAAAGGAGCAGATCGTAAAGATACAGGAGAGTCTGCAGGAAGCTGCACAGGCAGAGGGCGCCCTTGAGGAGGAGATTGAACGCCTCGCAAAAGAAAAAGAAGAAAAGGGTGCGGTGCATAAGCAGTTTTTTGCTACACGGGAAGAACTCTCGGAACAGATGGGTCTTCTGGACCGCGAAAACTTCCGCTTAAATGCACAGCTTGAAAAGATGAATGAGCAGAAGGAGCAGCAGATCAACTATATGTGGGAAGAGTATGCGCTCACATACGGCGCTGCCAAGGAGCTGCGGGAGGAAGAATTTACAGGAGCAGCGGCGCTCAGGAAGATGATCTCCTCCTTAAAGGGCGAGATACGCGGGCTTGGAAATGTCAATGTCAATGCGATCGAGGACTATAAGGAACTGTCCGAGCGCCATACGTTCCTGTCGGGCCAGCATGAAGATCTGCAAAAGGCCGAGGAGGCGCTGCTGAAGATCATAGAGGAGCTTGACAACGGTATGCGCATACAGTTCCAGGAACAGTTTGCACGCATCCAGACGGAATTCGATAAGGCATTTAAGGAGCTTTTCGGAGGCGGAAAGGGCGAGCTGCAGCTTGTGGAGGAAGAAGACATTCTTGACGCAGGGATCCGCATTATCGCGCAGCCGCCGGGAAAGAAGCTGCAAAACATGATGCAGATGTCCGGTGGAGAAAAATCTCTGACTGCGATCGCTTTGCTTTTTGCCATACAGAATTTAAAACCGTCTCCGTTTTGTCTGCTCGATGAGATTGAAGCAGCGCTCGACGAGAGCAACGTAGACCGGTATGCAGGCTATCTTCATAAGTTGACAAAAAACACACAATTTATTATTATTACACATAGGAGAGGGACGATGACAGCGGCGGACCGGCTGTATGGCATTACCATGCAGGAAAAGGGTGTGTCTGCTCTCGTCTCAGTAAATCTGATAGAAAATGACCTGGATGGATGACAGAAATAGGGAGTGAGATGGTATGGAGGAAAAGAAAGGCTTTTTTAAGCGTCTCGTAGCAGGGCTTACGAAGACGAGAGATAACATCGTATCGGGGATTGACGCGATCTTCAGCGGATTTTCCAGTATAGATGATGATTTTTATGATGAGATTGAAGAAATTCTGGTAATGGGAGACATTGGCATCAACGCGACTACTTCCATCATTTCGAATCTCAGAGCAAAGGTAAAGGAACAAAATATCAAGGATCCGGCAGAATGCAAAAAGCTTCTGATTGAGAGTATTAAAAGTGAGATGAATGTCGGGGAGACAGCGTACGAGTTTGAGAACCGGAAGTCTGTCGTGCTGGTGATCGGAGTAAACGGCGTCGGCAAGACGACGAGCGTCGGAAAGCTGGCAGGGAAATTAAAGGATCAGGGGAAAAAGGTCGTACTGGCAGCTGCGGATACCTTCCGTGCAGCGGCAGGAGAGCAGCTGACTGAGTGGGCAAACCGTGCAGGCGTCGATATTATCGGCGGTCAGGAGGGCTCTGACCCGGCCTCTGTTGTATACGATGCGATCGCGGCGGCAAAAGCGCGTCATGCGGACGTCCTCCTGTGTGATACTGCAGGACGGCTGCACAACAAGAAAAATCTGATGAGCGAGCTTGGCAAGATCAACCGGATCATTGACCGGGAATATCCTGAGGCATTTCGTGAGACGCTCGTTGTGCTGGATGGCACGACAGGGCAGAATGCCCTTTCCCAGGCCAGAGAGTTTAAAGAGGTAGCAGATATTACAGGGATCATATTGACAAAGCTGGATGGCACGGCAAAGGGCGGTATCGCGGTTGCGATCCATTCGGAGCTTGGTATTCCGGTAAAATACATCGGAGTCGGGGAGACGATTGATGACCTGCAGAAGTTTAACGCAGACGAGTTTGTAAATGCACTGTTTGATGTAAAAGAAGCGTAACGCTTATTGCAGTCCCAAATGGTGTGACAGCACAGCGATGCATGTACGTGCGACATGAGGAATGGGAGGAGACAAAACGATGGAAACGGAGAAGATGCTTACCCTGGAGGCGTTTGAGGAGGCTTCTGAGTGTGTGAAGCAGGCAGCGCAGGAGACAAAGCTGATCTACAGCGAATACTTCAGTGCGCAGACGGGCAATAAAGTCTATCTGAAGGCAGAGAATATGCAGGTAACGGGTGCGTATAAGATCCGCGGGGCATACTACAAGATCAGTACGCTTACGCCGGAGGAGCGGGCAAAGGGGCTGATCACAGCTTCCGCCGGCAATCATGCGCAGGGGGTGGCGTACGCGGCAAAGGCATACGGCTGCAAAGCAGTCATTGTGATGCCGGCGACGACGCCTCTGATCAAGGTCAACCGTACAAAAAGCTACGGTGCAGAGGTCGTGCTGCACGGGGAAGTGTACGATGAAGCGTGCGAGCACGCATACAGACTGGCAGAAGAGCACGGTTATACATTTATCCATCCGTTTGATGATCTGGCGGTGGCTACGGGACAGGGAACGATCGCGATGGAGATCATCAAGGAGCTTCCGCTTGTGGATTATATCCTTGTACCAGTCGGCGGCGGCGGGCTGGCGACCGGAGTATCGACACTTGCAAAGCTGCTGAACCCCAAGATCAGGATCATAGGTGTGGAGCCTGCCGGAGCCGCCTGTATGAAAGCGTCACTGGAGGCCGGCCATGTGGTGACACTTCCGGGCGCAAATACGATCGCAGACGGTACGGCGGTCAAAACTCCGGGAGCAAATATCTTCCCGTATTTCCAGAAAAATATAGATGATATCATCACGATAGAGGATGATGAGCTGATCGTTGCCTTTCTTGATATGGTAGAGAACCATAAAATGGTGGTCGAGAATTCCGGCCTGCTGACTGTGGCAGCATTAAAGCATCTGGATGTTAAAAACAAAAAGATTGTTTCTGTTTTAAGCGGCGGCAATATGGACGTGATCACAATGGCGTCTGTTGTGCAGCACGGGCTGATCCAGCGCGACCGTATTTTCACAATATCTGTCCTGCTTCCGGACCGTCCGGGCGAGCTGGTGCGTGTAGCGTCTGTGATCGCAGAGCAGCAGGGAAATGTGATCAAGCTTGACCACAATCAGTTCGTAAGCACAAACCGCAATGCGGCGGTAGAGCTTCGCATTACGCTTGAGGCGTTTGGGACGGATCATAAAAAGAAGATCATCAAGGCATTGGAGGAGCAGGGCTATTCTCCGGTGCTGAAGGTGACAAGTCTGTAGGTGATTTTCGGTCATTTACTGCCACTATAGGATTATCTGTGATGCAGGGGAATGGATCATTTTTAGCGTGAACTTTGCACAGAATAAGGTTTCTTCTTCGTTCACCTCGAATTTCCCATCCATCAAAGTAAGCATTTTACGGACGCTTTTCAGACCGATACGATTGCTTTCGGTTTTGGAGGCGTCCTTTTTTACCGCATTTGTAAGTGATATGATCATACAGGAGCCATCAGAGGTGAGGTTCACCTGCACAGGCTCTTTTTTATTGCCGTATTTGATGATATTGGAAAACAGGTTTCCGAGTACCCGCTTGAGCATGGCAGGATCGGCAAGTATGCAGCACTGCGGACTGAGAGGATCAGGCGCAAACATCTGTACTTCAAATCCCGTCAGACGCAGATATTCTGCATTTTCTCTGAGACATTGCAATAAAAAACCGGCAGGGACTTCTGAGATTTCTGCGCTGTCGCGGTCTTCATAGACAAGGGCATACTCAAACATCCGGTCGGTCAGCTCACGCAGATCTGCTGTTTTTTGCAGACAGCGGTTCAGATATTCTGCATGAAGCTCGGGATTGCGGTTAAGACGCAGGACTTCCAGATAGCCGTTTAAAACAGTGAGCGGCGTGCGCAGATCATGTGACATCGCAGTGATCAGATCCTGATTGGCGGCACGGCTTTCCTGCTCCTGCTGGATTGTTTCGGCAAGTGCCTGACGCAGGCGGTCGAGCTCACAGGAGAGCGCACCGAGTTCGTCATAGCCAAGTCTTGGAACGGGAGTCTCCAGATCACCTCCGGCCATGCGCAAAATGCTCTGTTCGATACGGATAACGATACTCATTTTGCTGTTGATAAAGAAAAGAAGAAGAAAGCTGAACAAAAGGATGGCCAGAATAAGTGACGTGATCACCCACGGAAGGAGAAAGAGAAGCTGATGGTAGCTGTAGACTATTACGAATGCTTCTCCATTGTTGAATTCTGTTGTCATCTGAAGATCGTGTACGCCAGAATCTGGTATCAGCAGATCATAGAGCGAGAGGATCAGAAAGTTTTGCTTCGAATAAAGGAAGGACGGGGATCTCCCCGCACGGTAAAAACCATCATCGATCCCGTAGATATATACGCCAGTGTAGGGATCTGCAAGATCGAAGTAAGGGTCAAGCGCTTTTACCTGTTTTTCATCCTCCATGGAACTGGGGATATCATATTTTAATGCTTCTGTAAGCAGCTGGCTATAAAAGTCTTCGCTGGGGGAAAGGGGCAGGGACGTATGAGTCAGGAGCAGATCAAATACGTAAAAGCGGTTTTGCCACAGAGCCTCAAAAAGGAGGAAGGAGAGCAGGGTGGAGATGGCCAGCACGAGAAAAAAGCGGGCGCGCAGCTTTAGATGAGAGAGCTTGTATGACGCAGATTTCCATATCCTTTTCATCTTCTTTTTAATCACAGTAATACCCCCTTCCCCAGATGGTTTTGATCAGTTTCGGGTTTTGCGGATCATCCTCAATCTTCCGGCGCAGATTTCGGATATGGACCATAACGGTATTGTTGGCTCCGTAATAATATGGCTCCTTCCATACAGACTCATACAGGCGGCTTGCCGAGAAAATCTGAGGCCGGTTTTTGACAAGGAGGAGAAGCATAGCGTACTCCGTGTCAGTAAGGATCAGGCGCTGTCCATGTGCGCGGACCTCCCCGGCTGTTTCGTCAATCGCCAGATGATGAAAGGACAGTGGTTGTGGGAACGTCTCCTGCGTATCTGCATATGCCGCATCCTGCGATAAGGCAGAACCTTCCCGCATGTGAGATTTACCCTGATAGATCTGATAGCGGCGCAGCAGTGCGTGGACACGGTCAAGCAGCTCGCTGTAGGAAAAGGGTTTGGAAAGATAATCATCTCCTCCGCTTGAAAACCCTAAGGTTTTGTCGCTGTCCTTTGTCCGTGCGCTCAGGAACAGGATCGGTGCGTTTGTGTATTTTCGCATTTCCAGACAGGTCTGATATCCGTTTCTGCCAGGCATCATAATATCCAGGATGATCAGGTCATAGCTGCTTTCATGAAGCTGCAGCAGGGCAGCATCCCCGCTTGCGGCTGTTTTTACGATATAGCCCTCTGCAGTAAGAAGAATCTGTATAATTTCGAGGATCTCAGGATTATCGTCAACAGCAAGGATCCGGGTCTGTGCTTCGTTCATGTGGCTACACTCCTTTTTCAGATGATTCTGTGGCTATCATATCACAATGTCCGCAGTATTTCACTGCGGCTTAAGAAATCTTAAGGTTTTCTTTTGGGGTTTCTTAAATAATTAAGGATAGGATAGAAAGTACCTGATTGAAACAGGAAAATAACGGTTATCCTGTTATCAGAGACGGTATGGCGCGGGCAGCTCCCGGTACGCTTCTGGATCAGTGAGGCGGGTCTGAAGGGGCTGCGGCACAGAAAATACAAGACGGAGGTGCAGGCGGGTATGATTTCAATCGTTATCCCATGCTTTAATGAGGAAGAAGCGCTTCCGGTATATTACCGGGAGATGAAAAAAGTGATGGAAGAGATGAAGGAGCAGTCGTTTGAGCTGCTATTTGTAGACGATGGGTCTGCAGATGGGACGCTTGAATGGATGCGGAGGATGCATCAGGAAGATGAGCGGTGCCGGTATCTGTCCTTTTCCAGGAATTTTGGAAAGGAGGCGGCCATTTATGCGGGACTTTCAAAAGCAAAAGGAGAATATGTGGCAGTGATGGATGCAGATCTGCAGGATCCGCCGTCGCTGCTTCCGGAAATGTATCGGATCCTGCAGGAGGAACCGTATGACAGTGTGGCCACGCGGCGTTCAACGCGGGCGGGAGAGCCGTGGCTGCGTTCAAAGCTTTCCGGCTGCTTTTACGGTTTTGTGAACCGTATTTCAAAGACACAGATCGTAAGCGGAGCCAGAGATTACCGGCTGATGAAGCGGTCTATGGTGGATGCGATCCTGGAATTGCAGGAATACAGCCGCTTTACAAAGGGAATGTTTGGATGGGTAGGGTTCCGTACCAGGTGGCTGGAATTTGAAAATGTGGAGCGGTGTGCAGGAGAGACGAAGTGGAAGCTGGGAAAGCTGTTTTTATATGCTCTGGAGGGGATCGGCGGTTTTTCGACTGCTCCGTTGTTCCTGGCGCCATTTCTGGGGTGCCTGTTATGTCTGGCAGCCGTGGCCACGGGCACAGTCAGTCTTATCGCCGCGCTTGCCGGAGGCGGTCATGTGCAGGGGATCGTGCTGCTGGCGGCACTCGTACTGCTCGTGGGCGGGATACAGCTTGTGTGCAGCGGGATTTCTGCCTGGTATCTTTCCAGGACGTATCTTGAGGCGAAGCACAGACCGATCTATATTTTACAGGAGTCAAGTGAGGATAAGCAGACGCGGGTCATGCTTGTCCCGGTGAAAAAGGAGAGCAGATATGAGACGGCATAAGGAGGAGATCTGGCAGCGCTGCCGGAAGGATGCTGTTGCGGCAATGCTGCTGGCAGCTCTTTCGCTTTTTTTCTGCTGGTTTTTTATCGGGAGGTTCGGGATATTCGGATCAAAGGTGGACTGGATCAGTCAGCACAGTGTGATACCGGATTATTTCCGGCAGCAGTTTTATGAGACGGGAGAACTGTTTCCGGAGTTTGCGCTGAATCTTGGAGGCGGGCAGAATATTTATAATTTTTCTTATTATGGGCTGTATAGTCCGGTCATCCTGCTGTCGTATCTGTTCCCGTCTGTTTCCATGGGAGATTACATCATGGTCAGCTCCATATGTCTGGCAGCGCTCTCGGCAGTGCTGTTTTATCTGTGGCTTCGCAGCCGCGGATTTACGTGTACGCTTAGTTTCTGGAGCGCGCTGATGCTGGAGCTGTCTGGCCCTGTGATCTTTCACTCGTCACGCCATGTGATGTTCGTCAATTATATGCCGTTTCTGATTCTGTCCCTGTGGGGGATCGACCGGTATTTCGGCAATACGCCGGAAGTGTTAAGCGATGATCTTGCCGGCAGAAAGAACAGAAGCAAAAGAGAGCACAGGCGTTTGCATCAGACATTTTATGGAAGTCCGTGGCTTTACATAGGCAGCGTATTTCTGATGATCCTGACGAGCTTTTATTTCAGTGTCGGAGGACTCCTTGTTCTGTGTATTTACGGATTGCACCGCTATGCGCAGGTGTCGTCTCGATACCGTATGTCGTTTCGGCAGTTTGGGAAGGATGCAGTGGCATTTTTGCTTCCGCTTGTCACAGCAGTGTGTATGAGCGCGTTTCTCCTTGTGCCTACAGCGTATGCGCTTGCCGGGAAGCGGGAGGCGGCACAGGCGCCTTCTCTGGCAGCGCTTCTGACACCGGATTTTTATGATTTCCGGCTGTTTTACAATTCCTACGGGATCGGTCTTACTGCCTTTGCCGCAGCAGCGCTGCTTGCCGGATGCTGCTGGAAAAAGGCAGAAAACCGTATTCTGATCTGGAGCTGTATCGCAGTGCTGCTGCTGCCGGTTTTCCCCTGGATCTTAAATGGAGGGCTGTACCCGAGGGATAAGGCGCTGATCCCGTTTTTGCCGCTTTTGTGTTATGTGACTGCGATTTATGCAAAGCGTCTGCAGGAGGGAAGAAGGGATGGCGGTGCAGTGCCGTATATCCTTGTCGCCGTTTTGCTGATCTGGGGGAGCGGATATCAGGCTTCGGACTGGATGGATAGCCTGAAAACTCTCTTCCCGGCTCTTCTTGAGGGCGGGATGATCAGCTTTCGGCAGCAGAGAGTTCTTTTACTTTTTGACGCATTCCTGATGCTTCTTTTTTATCTTATATTCCGGTGGAGAAGAAATATCCGGTATCTGGTGATCCCGCCGGTGCTCTTTTTGATGCTGTTTGGGATCTCTTTCCACGGTGTAGGAAATATTGAAAGTGAAGCCTTCTATGATCAGGTGACAGATGAGCGCACTGGCGAGGCGATGCAGGAGGTGCTTAATCAGGAGCAGGGTTTTTACCGGATGGAACAGTGCGGGACTTATGCAGAAAATATGGCGAACGTAGATCGAATCTGGGATATGGACCAATACAGTTCCTCGATCTATGCCTCTTCCTACCATGATGGTTATCAAAGCTTTTGCCAGGAGACATTCGGACTGGAACAGCCGACTCGAAATGCACTGATCCAGCAGGTGTCGCAGAACCCGTCCTTTCGCCGTCTGATGGGCGTAAAATATATTGTGATGAACGACAGGGAGGAAAACGCGCAGAAAAGACAGAAGGCGCAGCTTCTGGCATCAGGCTATGAGCTGTGCTGTGAGAAGGATGGGGTGCAGATTTATCAGAACGGGGATGTCGCTCCGATCGGATATGTTACGGACCGTGTGATAACGCAGGATGTGTATGAGGCGCTTCCCTTCCCGTACAATCAGATCGCGCTGGAGTATTTTGCCGTTGCCGGCACATCTTCCGGAAAAAAGAAAACGGCAGACCCTCAGGCGGAAGCAGAAACGATCAAAGCACAGCTTTCTGAATGTGTCAGAGAGATTTCTGTATTTTTCCCGGAAGAAAACGGAAGCATTATCCCTGCAGGAGGGGGAAAAACAGGCACATACTCTAAAAATGCCTATTCTAAAGTTTTATATAATGAAGAGGAAACGGCAGGAGAGTCGGAAAAATCCCGGAATAACGGCGAAAATGGGAAAAGAAAAAATATACACTCTGAAAATGCCGAATCTAAAGTTGAATATTACCAGGCAGATTCTCTCTATGTAAATACGAAAAAAGCGAGGACAATTCAGGTTCCGACAGATGGAACAGATGCGTTTGAACAGCCCTGGGTATTGTATCTGCAATTCACTGTGAAAAATGCTCATCCGTCTTCTGATCTGACAATCTCTGTGGAAGGCGTACAGAATAAATTGTCTGCCTCCACGCATCTTTATAAAAATGAAAATACGGTTTTTACGTATGCGGTCCCGATGCAGGCAGGACAAGGGGAGATTGAGATGACATTTGGACAGGGGGAATATGACCTGATGGATGTGACCTGTTTTGCCAAACAGGAGACGGGGCAGGAAGCGGAGCGTTCTGGCGCAGAAACAGAAGACCGGCCATATGGGGATGGAAAACAGACCGGATGGATGCCGGATGACAGACAGACGAAAGGAAATGTGATCACAGGAACGGTCTGTGCAAAGGAGACAAGCTGGTTTGTGACTTCTATTCCATATGATGAGCACTTTGAAGTACTGATCGACGGGATCCATACTGTGCCCGGACTGGTAAATATGACATTTCTCGGTTTTCGGATCCCCGGGGGAGAGCATACGGTCACATTTATCTACCATGCTCCCGGTCTGACAGAGGGAAAGACTCTGGCGCTTCTGGGGATCGTGCTGTGTGCGATGCAGCTGGCGGCAGAGTGGAAAAAGCGGCGCGCTGTGCTTTGCCGCCAGAGGCGGTCGAAGGAGTATTGACACTTATTCCCCCATTCTGTATAATTTAGCGTAATTTAGCTATTGGAGAGAGGTCAGGGGGAGGACTGGATATGCAGATTGAGCATGGGAGTAATTCACTGCGTGCAAAAATAACAAATCAATCGGCAATTTTGAAGATCATTTACTATTTTGGTCCGATCAAGCGGGCGGACATTGCAGACAGACTGGATCTGACGCTTCCGACTATCACAACGAACGTAAATGATATGATCGCGGAGGGGATCGTGAGAGAGACCGGGATCTGCGGGGCAGATGGAAAGCGGGTCGGCAGGAAGGCGCGGCTTGTTGAAATTGTTCCGCAGGCGCGGCATTTTATCGGGATTGAGATCACAGGAACGCGGCGCGCGATCTGTGTGGTCGATTACTGCGGCAAGGTGCTGGAGTCGTACTATGACAGTGAACACTGCGTGGATTATGAGGAAAATATCCGAAAGACCTGCGGTATTGCAGAAGCCTGTCTGAGCCGGCTCCACCTGTCATGGCAGGATATTTACGGCGTGTGTATCGGGCTGCCCGGAGTGGTGGACCGTGCGGAAGGGATCTTAAAGGTGCATCCGGGGAATCAGTGGATCAATAAAAATATCCGTGCGGATTTTAAGCAGCTGACTGGCTATGAGGGGGACGTGGCAGTAGAGAATAATGCGTGCGCCCGTGCTTCTGGCGTGAAGCTGTACCGGCGGGAGCTGCTGTCGGATGTGCAGAGCTTTGTCTATCTTTTTGTGGATCGGGGAATCGCGTGCCCGCTGATCGTCAACAGCTTTCACTATACAGAGTCTGTTGTGGGAGCCGGAGAGGTCGGACATATGGTAATGGAGCCGGGAGGCGCCAGATGCAGCTGCGGGAATGACGGCTGTCTGGAAGCATACTCAAGCGACCGTGCGGTGATCGACCGCTGCGTGGAGGCGATGGCAGACGGAAAAGCATCTGTTTTGCGTGAAATCTGTAAAGAGGATCAAAGACCGTCGATCGCGCAGATCCTCGCGGCGCAAAAAGCGGGAGATCCTCAGGTGTGCCGTATCGTGGAGAAAGCAGTCTATACACTCGGTATCGCGGTGGCGAATATTGTTAATTTCACGAGCCCGGATACAATCCTGATCGACTGTAAGCTGTTTAGTGAGGAGGAAAACCGGAAGCTGATCCTGGATACAGCAAGAAAAAATCTGTGTAATAAGACGTACCGGGGGGTACAGAGCGTTTTTGTAGAGCCGAGCAATGACAGCGGTGCAAAGGGAGCGGCGGCTGTTGCGATCAATATGTGTATGCAGTGATTTCTGAGAATGGGAGACTGCTGTAAAATGCGTCAGAGATTTTTGAATTGACGTGTTTTGCAGCGCTTCCCATTCTTTTTTTCTGATAATTCAAAGGAAAAAATACACAAATGCAGGAGTGAAAAATTATATAAAATGTCAATTGATTATTGGATGACAGTGTGTTAATTTTAAAGCAACAATAATTAATTTATTTAATTAATTAAGCAGATTGTTAAAAAAATATTTTTTAAGGAAAAGAAAACAGGCAAAACCTACAATCTGCAAAAAGATAATGTCAGAAGATTTTCAGCAACTCATTCACGGGAAATCCACCACAGATCCAGCAAAGAGATATTGAGCACAATTGAAAAGCTGCATGGATACAGTTATGAGAACGGAGGAAACAATATGCCATTAGTGCCAATGAAAGCGATTTTGGACGCAACAGAAACTTATAACTATGCGCAGGGGGCATTTAATGTAAATGCAGTCTGTCAGGCAAAAGCAGTGATCGAGGTACACGAGATGTTCCGGTCCGCAGCGATCCTGCAGGGCGCAGATCTGGCGAACGCGTTTATGGGCGGACGCACCGATTTTGCGAACGGGACGCTCGAGGATAAGAAAAAGGGCGCGCAGAATATTGCGAACGCAGTAAAAAAATACGCAGAGAACAGCCCGGTCCCGGTAGCGCTTCACCTGGATCACGGAAAGAATTTTGAATCCTGTGCGGCAGCGATCGCAGGCGGATATACCTCCGTTATGATAGACGGCTCATCACTTTCCTTCAAGGAAAATATGGAGCTTACGAGAGAGGTTGTAAAGTATGCGCATGAGCGCGGCGTTACGGTCGAAGGTGAGCTTGGGGTGCTTGCAGGCGTGGAGGATCACGTATTCGCAGCGACTTCTACCTATACCAACCCGATGGACGCAGTAGAGTTTTTCAAGAAAACAGGAGTCGATGCTCTGGCGATCAGCTACGGTACAAAGCACGGAGCAAATAAAGGAAAAGATACGGTGATCCGCAAAGAGATCGCGATCGCCACAAAGGAATGTATGCTGCATGAGGGCATCGAGGGTACACTGGTAAGTCACGGCTCCTCTACCGTACCTCAGTATATCGTAAAAGAGATCAATGCGCTTGGCGGAGATATCCATGACGCATACGGGATCAAGAAGGAGCAGTTAAAGGAAGTTTCCAAGCTCGGTATCCGAAAGATCAATGTGGACACAGATATCCGCCTTGCGGTGACGAGAAATCTCAGAGAATTGTTTGCGAACGCTCCGATGCTTCGCGAGAGTGCTTCGATCGGTGCGATCTACAGCCTGCTGGAAGCTAATCCGTCCGCCTTTGATCCCCGCGTATTCTTCCCGCCGATTATGGATACTGTGATGTACGGCAATGTACCGGATGAGGATGTGGCGCTGATCGTAGACTGCATCGAGCGCGGTGTAAAAGAGGTAGTCGGAACGCTGATCGTGGAGTTCGACAGTGTAGGAAAGGCCGGGCTGATTGAAAATGTTTCGCTGGATGAGATGGCGGAGCGGTATCGCAGGAAAGGGATCTGACAGATCGCGGCATGAAAAGAAAGGACAGGAATATATGGGAATGAATATTCTGGTAGCGCACGGCGGCGGCCCGACCGCGGTGATCAACACATCACTGCAGGGTGTGGTAGAAGCGGCGCGCGCGTCAGGAAAAGTCGATAAAATCTATGCAGCGCGGTTCGGCGCGGAGGGGATCCTGAAAGGAGATCTGATCGATCTGACCGGGGTTCCGGCAGAGGTGATCAGCAGGCTGTCGCACACACCGGCTTCTGCGATCGGCTCCTGCAGACGCAAGCTTGGTGAAGCGGATTATCCGACAGTGCTGGAGACACTAAAACGGTTTCAGATTGACGCCTTCTTCTATAATGGCGGCAATGATTCGATGGATACCTGCAACAAAGTAAATGATCTGGCAGTGCGGGAAGGTCTGGATATCCGTGTGATCGGTATCCCCAAGACAATGGATAATGACCTCGAAGTAACGGATCACTGTCCGGGATTTGCAAGCGCTGCACGGTATGCGGCAGTAAATGCGTCAGAGCTTGCGCTCGATGCGTCCGGTCTGCCGATCCATGTAGTCGTTATGGAGCTGATGGGGCGCAATGCCGGATGGGTAACGGCTGCGTCTGCCATGGCAAAGCGTCTTACCACCTGCGAGCAGCTGATTTACCTTCCGGAGGTACCAGTCGATGAGGATCGGATGCTTGCAGATATTGAAAAAGCATATGCAAAAGGAAACGGGCTGCTGGTAACAGTAAGCGAAGGAATTTGCGGTCTGGATGGAAAGCCTCTGGCGGATACAGGTATTGTGGATGGCTTCGGACATGTCGTCCCGGGTGGTGCGGCACAGCACATTTCAGATCAGATCATGCAGAAGCTCGGGATCAAGTCAAGGGCAGAGAAGCCGGGGCTTCTGGGCAGAACGAGTATCCCGTATGTTTCCCCTGTTGACAGGCAGGAAGCGTACGATGTGGGCAGCTTTGCTGTGGAGGCGGCGCTCCGGGGCGAGAGCGGTCATATGGTAGCGATCGAGGCGCACAGAAAGCCGTCATATTCAAGCAGACTGTTCCTGACGCCGCTTGCGGGAGTGGCAAATGCAGAAAAGAAATTCCCGCTTGAGTGGATCATTGATGGAAATCAGATCGCAGATGAATTTTTTGAGTATGCCAGTCCGCTGATGGGCGGAGATCTCCCGCAGTTTGCATTTCTCAGGTAAGGAGGGCACAGGATCGGGATCCCCGGAAGACAGAGGACAGAAAAGGAAGGAATACATAGCATGAAACATATTTATCTGAATTTAAAGCGTTTTGATGTACCGGTGGAGCTTGGAGGCGTCAACCGCCTCGCGCCGGTCTGCGATTGGGCAAAAGCGGTAGTGACAGGGACGCAGGAGGCGCTGCGCGCGTATGATCCGGCCGAGGTGGAGTTTATCCAGTTCCTTCCGGAAGCACATCTGATCGCTGCAGTACAGGCGCGCACCGAAAACAGTCCGGTGCAGATCGGCAGTCAGAGCGTGTATCGCGACAATACCGCCGTGGGAGGGAATTTCGGCGCGTTTACAACGAATCGTCCGGCTTCTATCGTAAAAGCGATGGGCTGTACAGCCGCACTGATCGGACATTGCGAGGAACGAAATGACAAAAAGGGCATCCTTGCGGAGGCAGGGGTGACAGATATGTCCGCAGTGGACCGTCTGCTGAATAAGGAGATCCGCTGTGCGGTGGATGCAGGGCTTAAGGTCGTTTACTGTATCGGCGAGACGAGCGAGGAGCAGCCGAGGTGGCAGGAGGTGCTCGGAGCGCAGCTGGACGCCGGACTGGATGGGATCGATCCGTCCGCAGTAGTGATCGCATATGAGCCGGTATGGAGTATCGGACCGGGGAAGGTTCCGGCAGATAAGGAATATATTACGAAGATCGCGTGCTTTGTCAAGGAGCGCACAGGCGGCATGGACGTTGTATATGGAGGCGGACTGAAAGCGGATAATGCGGCGATGCTGGCTTCGATCGAGGAAATCGACGGCGGGCTGATCGCTCTTACGCGGTTTACAGGTGAGATTGGATTTTACCCGGAGGAATATCTGGAGATCATCCGGCTGTATCTCGGAAAATAACGATAAAAAAGAAAAGGAGAGACTCAGATGAGACTGGAATTTGAATATGGCAATGGCATGATGAGCGCAGAGCTTCCGGATTCAACGGATGTGTTTATTCCGGGGGAGACGGTTGCAGATCCGCCGTGCCTGCCGCAGGACTGGGACAGCCTGTATGCGGCGACACTGGAGAGCATCCGCAATCCGATCGGTATGCCGACGCTGACAGAGATCGCAAAGGCGGGAGACCGGGTGGTCATCGTCATTCCGGATATTGTAAAGGGAGGCAACCAGCCGACCTCACACAGAAAGGTAGCGATCCGCGCGTGTCTGGATGAGCTTTACAGTGTCGGTGTGGAACGAAAGGATGTGCTGCTGCTTTTTTCCAACGGACTGCATCCGCGTGCGACAGTAAAGGAAATGCGCACGATCCTCGGAGAAGAGCTGTTTCAGGAATTTTATCCGCATGGGCAGATCACGAGCCACGACAGTGAGGATTACGAGCATCTCGTGGATCTTGGGTACACCGAGGCAGGGGATCACGTGATTATGAACAAATATGTCTTTGATGCAGATGTGGCGATCTTGATCGGCCATACACAGGGGAACCCGTACGGCGGGTACTCAGGCGGATACAAGCACTGTGCGACAGGGATCAGCCACTGGAGAAGTATTGCGAGCCACCACGTGCCGGATGTTATGCATAAGCCGGATTTCGTGCCGGTATCCACAAGCAGTGTGATGCGCCAGAAGTTTGACCGTCACGGTATGTTTATGGAAGAGAAAATGGGAAAGAAATTTTTCTGCTGCGACGCTGTGCTTGATACAAAATCGCGTCAGATCGAGATCAATTCCGGATATGCCAGGGAGATGCAGCCAGTCAGCTGGAAGACGGCAGACAAGCGCACCTATGTGCACTGGGCAGAAAAGAAGTACGACGTAGTCGTGTTCGGGATGCCGACGAATTTCCACTACGGAGACGGCATGGGGACGAATCCGATCCAGATGATGCAGGCGCTTTCCGCACAGGTGATCCGCCACAAGAGAGTACTTTCTGACCGCTGCGTGTTTATCGTTCCGAGCATCTGCGACGGATGGTTCCACGATGAGCGGTGGCCGTATCTGCGTGAGCTGTATGAGATGTTCCAGCACGATTCCATGAACATCCTGCCGGATATGAACCGCTACGGGGAGTATTTCGGAACGAATGAAGAGTATATCAGAAAATACCGTTTTGCAAATGCGTTCCATCCGTTCCACGGATTTTCCATGATGAGCTGCGGACATCTGGCAGAGGAACACACGAGCGCGATCTACATTGTAGGAGCGCGCGAGCCGGGTATTGCAAGAGGCATGGGACTGAAGACAAGAGCAACGGTGGAGGAAGCGCTTGCAGATGCAATGAAGAAGTATGTCGGCCCGAATCCGAACATCCTCGCATTGCCGAAAACATTCACAACAGCAGCAGTGCATCTTTGCATGAAGGATCCGTCACAGAACAGCCATACAAGAGACGGGCACGGACATCCGTGCTGCGGCTGATCAGCACCCCGTCAGGGCTTAGGTAAAGGAAGGTAAGAAATGGGCGACAAAAAGAAGAAAAAAATAGTGATTAATGACAAGGTATGGCTGCTGATCTCACTGGCAGCGGCGCTGCTCGTATGGTATCTGCTCTCTATCGGAGATGTGACAAGCAGAAGCTTCCCGTTCGCGGACAAGGTCGTTCCGACGGTAAAGACGATGATCGACCGCGGCGCATTCTGGAAGGATATTGCAAGCAGTATGACATGTGTGGCAGCAGGGTTTGGGCTTGGCTTTATTACATCCTTGCCGGTAGCGTTTTTGATGGCGTGGTATACGCCGGTGCAGAAGATCATCGAGCCGTGGATCAACTTTATCCGTAATATTCCGGCCCTGGCATACGCGCCGCTCCTTGTTATCACGTTTGGAGTCGGTCAGAAGCCGGCTGTGATCCTGATCTGGATCTGCACATTTATGACAATGAGTATTACGATCTATCAGGGAATCAAAAATATTGATGTAACCCTGCTCAAAGCAGCAAAGGTACTTGGCGCAAATGATTTTGATATTTTCGTAAAGATCATCTGCCCGGCTACCGTTCCGTTTATCATCACGGCAGTCCGCCTTGGACTCGGGGCAGCTCTTACGACCCTGCTTGCGGCAGAGTCTACCGGTGCTCAGGCTGGTATCGGTATGAGAATCCGTTCCCTGTCGAACTCTTTTGAATCAGCTCCGATGCTGATGTACATTATTTTACTTGGTATCATTGGCCTGATCCTGGTAAAGATTGTTGATATTATAGAAAGGAAATTAACAGGATGGCAAGAGAAGATAAATTAGTAAAATTAAAAATTGATAATGTCTATAAAGAGTACGAGGGACGCAACGGGAAGATGGTCGCGTTAAACGGCGTAAATCTGGATATCAGAGAAAATGAATTTATCTGTGTGGTAGGACCGTCCGGCTGCGGAAAATCTACTCTGCTCAATATTATCGCGGGCCTGCTGGAGCCGACAAGCGGAGCGGTGTATCTGGATGGAAAACAGATCGAGGGCACGGGCGTAGAGCGCGGCGTCGTATTCCAGCAGTATGCGCTGTTCCCGTGGAGGACAGTACTAAAAAATGTCATGTTCGGTCTTGAGATGAAAAAGGTCCCGAAGGCACAGGCGGAAGAGATCGCGAGAAAATACATCAAGGCTGTAGGGCTTGAGGGCTTTGAACACTCTTACCCCAAGGAGCTTTCCGGAGGTATGAAACAGCGTGTGGCAATCGCGCGCGCATACGCAGCAAATCCGGAGGTTCTGCTTCTGGATGAGCCGTTTGGAGCACTCGATGCACAGACGCGTGTACAGCTTCAGACCGAGCTTCTGAATACGTGGGAGCATGAGAAAAAGACCTGCTTCTTTATTACTCATGACGTAGATGAGGCGATCATCCTGGCGCAGCGCGTGATCATTATGAGTGCACGTCCGGGGCGGATCAAACGGATCGTAGATATTGATATCCCGTATCCGAGAACGCAGGAGACGAAGTCAGAGCAGAGGTTTCTCGAGCTGAAAGCAGAAATCTGGAATGAAGTTTATCAGGAGTTTCTGGAAGTGCGCAAGTAAGCGCAGCAAAAAGAAACAGACAAGGGGCGGACGCTCCAAAACACCGTACTTGACCGCGCAGGGCGGTTCAAATAAAACCCAATTTAAGGAGGAAATAAAATATGAAATGGAATCTGAAAAAGCTGACAGCTCTGTCTGCAGCAGCAGTGATGGCAATGTCCTCTATGACAGCATTTGCACAGGAGGCAGAAACAGAGGCTCCGGCAGCAGATGTAGAAACTGTTCAGCTCAATGTAGCTTATATGCCGAACTACGCTTCTTTGTGGTCTGTGCTGACTGGTATTGACCAGGGATTCTTTGCAGAGGAAGGACTTGAGATCAAGCTCTGGGAGTTTGCAGATGGTCCGTCTGAGATCGCAGCGATGGAGGGAGGCAGCATTGACCTCGCTTATATCGGACACGGTGCGCATAAGCTCTGCATTAACGGGCAGGCAAAGATCTTTGCACCGAGCTCTGTACACAGCACAGACAGGATCATTGTCCTTCCGTCTTCTGAGGTTACGAGTGTAGACGATATCGCAAATCTGAAAGGAAAGAAGGTTGCGTACAATGCAGGATCTTCTTCTGAGACAGCTTTAAATGGTGCGCTGGCAGCAGGCGGGCTGACGCTTGAGGACATTGAGGCGTATGAAATGGACGCAACAAACATGGTGGCAGCGATGGCTTCCGGTTCTGTAGACGCATGTACTGCATGGAATCCGTACAGCAATCAGATCATGGAAATGTCTGAGGATGCAGTAGAGCTTGAGTTTGCAACAGATTCTGTAAACCTGTCAAGCTGGATCTGCCTGCCGCAGTATGCAGAGGAGAACCGTGATATCCTGCTTCGCTTCAGCCGTGCGTTGTACAAATCTATGGAATACGCTTCTCAGGAAGAAAACTGGGACTATGCAGTTGGGCTGTATGCAAAGCAGTGTGCAAAAGACAAAGAGGCCTGCCTTGTTGAGACTGGCGATGCGACCTGGTTTAGCGCTGATGATGTGAGAACTGGAATCGAAGACAATACGATGCAGGATTACTATCAGAGACAGCAGGAGATGTTTATTGAGAGCGGAGATGTCGAGGGTGAAGTGCCGCTTGAGGATTATGTAATGTTTGACCTGATG
This sequence comes from Parablautia sp. Marseille-Q6255, assembly GCF_951230155.1. Lineage (GTDB taxonomy): Bacteria > Bacillota > Clostridia > Lachnospirales > Lachnospiraceae > Choladousia. The sequence continues at coordinate 10,351 of NZ_CATNVD010000013.1, read as the reverse complement.
AAAGAAGCACTGGCAGAATAATCATGATAAGAACCCTGCGGAGTAAACAGGAATGCTTATTCTGCAGGGTATTTTTTGCCCTTTTTCGCGGCAGCAGACGGAAGTTTTTACGTCATTTTACGTTACAGGAGGGTTTGCCTGCTGCTGTGTGCGATGGAAAGGAGAGGACCATGCGAGTAATCTATGAAGACGGGGCTCCGGGACCGGTTGTGTTTGCGGCGCAGGAGCTGCAAAAATATCTGGAGCAGATGGTAAAAGATCTGGCGCAAGCCCCCTTCTCTGTCCGGCTGCAGATAGATGCCGGACTGTGCGATGCTTCTGGCGGCTGTGATGCCTTTTTAGTGCAGGTCACACAGGACGGAGGCGTGATCGCCGGCGGCAATCCGAGAAGTGTGCTGCTTGGCGTCTACGACTATCTGCATCATCTGGGATGCCGCTTTTTGCTTCCGGCACAGGGGGGTGAGGTGATCCCGCAGACAGAAAGAGGGAGCCTGTGTGCATCCTATCAGAAAAGCGCATCCTTTTACCACAGGGGTGTTTGCATCGAGGGAGCAGATTCCTTCGAAAATATCAGAGATTTTATTGACTGGCTGCCCAAGCTTGGGTATAATAGCTTCTTTTTGCAGTTTCAGGTGCCGTATGCGTTTCTGGCGAGGTGGTATCATCATGACGAGAATCCGTATCGCGATGCGCAGTCTTTTACGTATGGAGATGCTGCGCGGTGTATGGAGGAGCTGGAAACACAGCTGGAAAAAAGGGGGCTGCTGCTGCATAAAGTAGGACATGGGTGGACCGGAGAGGCCCTGGGGTATCAGACGGCATCCTGGGATACGAATAAGGAGACAGTAACCCCTCAGGTAGAGCGGTTTGCGGCAGAGCTTGATGGAGAGCGGAAGCTGTATCAGGGAATCCCGGCAAATACGAACCTCTGCTACCATTCGGAAGAGGCCATTGATGTGTTTGCGGCATCGGTAGTGGCGTATGCAAAAGAGCATCCACAGGTAGATTATCTCCATATCTGGCTGGCAGATGATTACAACAATGTTTGTGAATGTGAGGATTGTGTAAAGACAACGCTGTCTGATCAGTATGTGGATCTGTTAAATGAGATCGACCGCCGATTGGCGGAGGAAGGGCTCGAAACACGGATCGTGTTCCTTTTGTATCAGGAGCTTTTGTGGCCGCCGGTAAAGAAACGCCTTATTCATCCGCAGCGCTTTGTGCTGATGTTTGCTCCGATCAGCCGTACCTTTGAGGAATCCTACGCACTGGAGCAGATACCGCAGGCGCTTCCGGAATATGTGAGGAACCAGATCGTGCTTCCTGCAAGTCTTGGAGAAAATCTGGCTTATTTAAGGGGATGGCAGGCGCAGTTTGAAGGAGACAGCTTCGTCTACGACTATCCGCTTGGGCGGGCGCATTATGGGGATTTTGGGTATCTGCATATTGCGAGAGTGATCCATGGCGATATTCAGAAGCTGCGGGAAATGGGATTGAACGGCTATATCAGCTGTCAGGAGCTGCGCGCCTGCTTTCCGAATGCGATGCCCAATTATATGATGGGGCGCACGCTGTTTTGTGAGCAGACCGATCCGCAGGAGCTGATCCGGGAATATTTTGACGCTGCGTATGGAGCGCATGCCAGGGAGGCACAGGAATATCTGGAACAGCTTTCTGCGCTTGAATGCTGCGATTATATCAATGGAAAGGGAAGCCGTATAGAGGCAGAGATCGTACACCGGATGCAGCGGCTGCGTACATGCTGTGAAGCTTTCCATCCGGGAGAATGGCAGTCTGAATCGAAAACGGAGCAGCTGTTTTATCAGATTTTGGAGCATCACCGCAGGACGGTTTTGTATCTGGCGCACGCTGTCTTGCTTCTTGCATCGGGAGAGAAGGAGCAGGCGCTGGAGGCATGGAAGGAAATGAGGGAATATATCTGCAAAGCGGAACCGCAGTTCCAGCCGTATCTTGACGTATACCGCATTCTTGAGGTGACACAGAAGTATACAGGATTTCGATAAGAGAGAAGGACAATGTCCTGTTTATAGGAGGAAAATAGAAATGAGACATGAGTATTATTACTATACAAAAGAAGAATTACTGGACGCACCGAAGATCCCGGTTGTTGTAATGGATGATAATGCCGCTGTTTTTGAGGCGATGGCACAGGAGATGGCAGAAGAGATAAAGAGAAAAAATGCACTGGGCGAAAAGACGGTCTTTATCTGTCCGGTGGGGCCGGTGGGGCAGTATCCATACTTTGTAGATATTGTAAACCGTGAAAATATCAGCCTCAAAGATGTCTGGTTCATCAATATGGATGAATATCTGACAGATGATAAAGAGTGGATTGATGCATCTGACAGGCTGAGCTTTCGCGGATTCATGGACCGTACCGTCTATACGAAGATCAGACCGGAGCTTGTCATGCCGCCACAGCAGCGCGTGTTCCCGGATCCGCATGATCTGGAACATATCCAGAAGCTGATAAAGGAGCTGGGCGGAGTAGATATCTGCTTTGGCGGGATTGGGATCAACGGGCATGTGGCATTTAACGAGGCACAGGACGAGCTGACGCCGGAAGAGTTCAGAAATCTTCATACGAGAACGCTTGCGATCACACGAGAAACAAGGACAACAAACGCGATCGGTGATCTCAACGGTGCGATTGACGACATGCCGCGCTACTGTATCACGATCGGCATGAATGAGATTTACGGCGCGAGAAAGATCCGTCTGGGATGCTTCCGTGACTGGCACCGCAGTGTTGTGCGCCATGCGGCATACGGCGAGGTTTCCGCACATTTTCCGGTCACACTTTTGCAGGAGCACCCGGATGCCATGATCCGCATTACGGAGTTTGTGGCAGATCTGCCTCAATAAGCAAAAGAAAAGCTGCAGCATATGGAGCGTATATCCGAGGAATAAAAGGAGTAGAAAGATGAATACTTACTATATTATAAATGGAATGGTCTATCTGGATCATAAATTTGTGCCGGCGACACTGAAATTATCGGACGGAAAAATCCATGTATGTTCTCCTCAGGAGAGCGTATCAGAAGATGCCGGGAGGGTGATCGATGCAGCCGGAAAAAAGGTGGTGCCCGGGTTTATTGATGTGCACACACATGGAGCAGTAGGCGTGGATGTAAATGGGGCAGACCCCGGGGGACTGAAAAAGATTGGCGCTTTTTTTGCAGAAAATGGGACGACCTCATGGCTGGCGTCCGTTCTGACGGATACGAAGGAGCAGACGCAGTGGTGTATTGACCAGTATAAAAATCTGGATCAGTCTGCGGCAGATGCTTCCCAGCTGCTGGGTATTCATCTGGAGGGTCCGTTCCTGGCAAAGGAATATAAAGGTGCCATGCCGGAGCACCTGCTTTCGCTTCCGGATATAGCGCTCGTAAAGGAATATCAGGACAGGGCGGACGGAGGAATCCGGTATATTACAGTGTCTCCTGAGATCCCCGGTGTGGCAGAGATGATACCGGAGCTTGAGAAGCTGGGGATCACTGTAGCGATCGGACATTCCGGTGCGACCTATCAGCAGGCGATGGCAGCGATCAATGCCGGAGCATCGTGCGCAACGCATACCTGCAATGCCATGCGGCTTCTGCATCAGCATGAGCCGGCGATTCTTGGCGCTTCTCTGGAATCTGACATTTACTGTGAGATGATCTGCGACGGTCTCCACCTGCATCCTGGGATTGTGCGGCTGTTGATAAAGACGAAGGGAACAGACCGCATGGTTGCGATCACAGATTCGATCATGGCGGCAGGGCTTCCGGATGGCAACTATCATCTTGGCGTCAATGAAGTGGTAGTAAAGGATGGGGATGCCACACTTGCCTCCAACGGAACGAGAGCAGGCAGCACGCTGACACAGGATCGCGCGCTGCGAAATGCAGTATCCTTTACCGGCCGGCCGCTGGAAGAGCTTCTTCCTGCATTTACAGAGAATCCGGCAAGGCTTCTTGGCGTGTTTGACACAAAGGGGTCGATCGCAGAGGGAAAAGATGCAGATCTTGTAGTGCTGGATGATGATCTGCAGGTGACGCAGGTGTTCTTAAGAGGAAATCTGTTTTTAGATGGGAGAGATGCAGCACATGAAAAAACAGAGTGAAAACGCAGCTCTGTCACATCTGTCAGATGCACAGATCTACTGGAAGCTGTTTTGGACAACGCTGATGTTAAGTGTCAGCACATTCGGGGGCGGCTTTGTGATCATCGGTATGATGAAGCAGAAGTTTGTGCAGCAGCTTGGCTGGCTGGAGGATGATGAGATGCTGGATATGACGGCGATCGCGCAGTCATCTCCGGGAGCGCTTGGCGTGAATATTGCAATTGTTGTGGGCTACCGGATCAAAAAATTCTGGGGAGCAGTCGTCTGCACGCTTGGAGCAGTGATCCCGCCGCTTGTGATTATTTCTATTATTTCAGTATTTTATAATCAGTTTAAGGATAATACATATATCGCGATCGCGCTTCAGGTCATGCGTGCCGGTGTGGCGGCTGTGATCTGTGATGTGATCATTGATCTGGCAGGAGGCGTGCTCCGTACAAAAAGCCTGCTCTGGATCGGAATGATGTGCGCTGCCTTTTTCGCGACAGCGGTATTCAACGTGAGCGCGATCGTGATCATACTGGTATGCGGGGCGATCGGACTTTTGAACGTGCTGGCTGAGGAGAGAAAGGAGGCTTCCAAATGATTTATCTTGAGTTGTTCTGGGCTTTCTTTCAGATCGGGCTTTTCAGCTTCGGAGGAGGGTACGCGGCAGTGCCGCTGATCCAGCACCAGATCGTGGAGACGAACCACTGGCTGGAAATGAGTCAGTTTGCGGATCTGATCACGATCGCAGAGATGACGCCCGGACCGATCGCGGTCAACAGCGCCACCTTTGTCGGTCAGCAGATCGCGGGGCTTCCCGGCGCCGTCATCTGTACGCTGGGCTGCATTTTGCCGTCCTTCGTCATTGTTCTGGCCTTGTCCTGGCTTTACGTAAAATACCGCAGTTTAAAGACGATCCAGGGTGTGCTCACAGGGCTGCGTCCGGCTGTTGTCGCGATGATCGCTTCCGCTGGACTGTCTCTGCTTTTGCTGGCGCTCTTTAATGCTTCGCTGTTTACTGTCCGGCTTTCTGATTTTCGGATCATAGAAGCGCTCCTGTTTGTATTTTGTCTCTTTTTGCTGCGAAAAACAAAGATCGGGCCAATTCCGATCATCTTCGGTTCAGGACTCGTTGGTACGCTGATCTATGTACTGATGGGCAAGTAAGAGGAGAAGTGAGGCAAAACGGGGGCAGCATAACGATGTATCTGCTTCGGGGGTATTGCAAAATATTTTGCAATACCCCCGTTTTTGTACCATGTGCTGTACCTGGCGGTCTGCCCCGGAAAGAATAAAACAAAGAGTAGGGTAAGATTATCGTCGGTCTCCTTTTGCAAGGTGAGAAAACAGAAAATCATTGTACTTTTTTTTGATTTTTGTTCTTTCCCGGCGACAGATCAATGCTTCCGTGCCATCCCGGAAACGGCAGACGTCCTTGTCGATGCAGGAAATGTAGTCCATCTGGACCAGAAGTCCGCGGGAAATTTTTAGAAAATGTGCAGAGTCGATCTGTTCCTCCAGCGCTTTGAAGGTGATGGCAATGTGCTTTGGAATTGCTTCACCGGTTAAATAAATATCAACGCCTTTGCGGCAGCTCTGGATCTTCTGCACATCCTGCAGTGCGAAAGTATAAGTCTTTCGCTCAGAGCAGATCTCGAGCAAATCCATTGGGCGGTGGATACGGTCATAGAACCGTTCCAGAAGCGTATGGACCTGTTCCTGCCGGAGCGGTTTGAGCAGATAGTGGAGCGCGTCAAGGTCAAAGGCTTCCAACGTGTGATCCACGCTCGAGGTTAAAAACGCGAGAGGTATTCTGGGAAGCAGCTTTCGGATTTCGTGTGCTGTGTCAATCCCGTTTATCTGTTTCATATAAATGTCCAAAAGCAGCAGGTCATAAGAGGCACCCTGCTGTATAACAGAAAGGAGCGCTTCGCCGCTTTCAAAACAATCGGTATGTAACTGCAGATGAGAGCGTTTGGTTTCGGCAAGGAGCAGTTGCTGTATCATCAAAATATCTTCAGGCGCATCCTCGCAGATCGCAATGTGTAGCATAATATCCTCCGATAAATAAATCCTGTCAGAGAAAAGAGGTCTGACGGAGTTAGTATAGCATATTTTTGGGAAATTGTGTAAATGAAATAGTATAAATGAGTGTGAATGTATGACCGAATGGTATCAGGTTTCGCCCGAGTGGTATGATTTTCCCATTGAGTGGTACTGTGCTGAGGGGAAGAAAGAGGGTATACTGGATACGAAAGCGGCAGCAGATATGCAAAAAAAGGAGAGAAAAAGGAGCGATAGAGATGAAAAACAAGAGAATACTGGCATTGGCGGTCAGTATGGCAATGATGTTTCAGGTGTGTTCGCCGGTGTCTGCGGAAGACATGATTGTGGAACCGGTTGTGCAGACCGAGACAGTGCAGACAGAGGCGGTGCAGGAGAGTGTTGTTCCTGAATCGAACCCGTCAGAGGGAGAGAGTATGTTGCAGGAGGATCCGACAGATCCGACGGAAGAAAGTGCTGCTTTGCAGGATGATACGCAGTCTGTCGGCGAAGAAGATCTTCTATTAGACACAGAGACAGAACTTATAATAGAAGATTCGTTTTCTGATGTGCAGACGGATGCAGAGACGGGAACAGAACCGGAGTCAGAACCCGAAAGTGGATCAGAGTCTGAATCCGATACAGAGCCTGTGTGGGATGGCGAATTGTCTCTCGATCTGACGGATACGACACAGATGTATACGGTGGAAAATAATCTGCCGCGTGCACAGGAGCATAAGCATGAGATGTCAGTGGAGTGTGCAGGTGGAGAGGGAGATGTGGAATTTCAGCCGGTCGATAGTACAAATGCGTGGAAAAGCATGAAAAACGGAGGCAATTACTATCTCACGAAGGATATTTCTCTTGTGCCAAAAGATGGAAGTCTGCAATTAGCATCAGGTGCGACACTGAATCTTTGTCTGAATGGGCATACGGTCAAGCCATCCTCGTGGCAGGTGGGGTATATCATCACAATCAATGAAGGCGCTACATTGAATCTGTGTGACTGCACGGGTACGGGAAAAATAGGCGGCGCCAAACCGAATCGTGATGCAGTGGGAGGATCGGTGTGGAACGCCGGCGGTACCTTCCATATGTATGGAGGAACTCTTTCAGACAATGATGCGGCAAATACATCCGCTACATCAAATAAAGAGAATGCACGTGTGGCAGGGCTTTATTCTACTGCAGGCGGACAGAGCTATATGTATGGCGGCAAGATCCAGAATAATAGAGGATTTCGGTGTGGTGCCGGAGTACACATTCTGGAAAACTCAGTATTTGAGCTGCGCGGGGGTACGATCTCAGGCAACCGTCTGTTTGGAAGGCAGGTAAGTGGTGTTATGGGACCGCGCGGCGCAGGCGTTTACGTGGAGGAGTCTACATTTACCATGACAGGAGGCAGCATTACCGGCAATGAGATGACAAGCGATAAGTCCTGGGGTGCTGGTGTCTATACAGATTCGGATTCTTCCTTTACTATGACAGGCGGAAGTATCACAGGAAATACTGCGGCGAGTCAGGCACATGGCTTAGGTGTGTGCGCAGGCGGAACGTTTACCATGTCGGGTGGTACGATCTCAGGTCATACAGGAGGCAGTCAAAGCTCGGGCGGCGGCGTATACGTTTCTGGAAAAATGGTCATGGAAGGTGACGCTGTGATTGAGAATAATCAGCTTTCGTACCAGGGTTCGGTTAATTACGCGCAGGGCGCAGGTGTGCTTGTCAGCAACGGGGCTTTCGTGATGAACGGCGGAACGATCCGCAATAATGCGAGCCAGCATCAGGGCGGAGGAGTCTGTGTTTTTGCTGATGTAAAGACGGGATCATTTGAGATGAATGGAGGTACCCTGGAAGGCAATACGGCGTCTAAATATGGAGGAGCAGTGTATGTTAGTTTAAAGTCTTCATTTACGCAAAACGGTGGAACGGTAAAAAATAATCAGGCTCCACAGGGAAGCGCTGTATACCTGATGGGAGGTACGCTCGGAACAGCAGATTTTATCATGTCAGGCGGAGCAATGACAGGAAATGGAAATGAAAATACGATCGGTACGATCCTTGCAATGGGGGAATCGAGTGTTACTTTAAAGAATGGTGAGATCAGCGGCAATACTGCAAAGCAGGGCGGCGCACTGTTCTTCTCGTCGCGCAGCAGTGATGACAGCGGCTTGCTTACGATCGAGGGCGGCACAGTTACAAACAATACGGCATTATTGGCAGGCGGCGGTATATATTATGGCGGCCCGTCTGATATTGCAATCTCCGGTGCTCCGGTTATCATGAATAATACGGCAAATGGAGCAGCAGATAATTTCCGGATCGGAAATGATAAATATCTTGCACTGGGAGAAATGACAGATGGCGCACAGATCAGCGTCATGACCGCAAAACAGCCGGGCGGACCAGATGATAAGGTTGTCTTTACGAGGGCGGCGGCAGAGGATTATACACAGTATTTTCACTCGGACAAAGCGGAATATTTTGTGGCATGTGATACTGACAACAGTCTTTATCTGAGATCTGCTGCGGAGTATGCGATTACTTTTGAGAATGTCACAGAAGAAAACTGGCCGGATGGTACACTGGTGCCAACATCCTATATGGAAAAAGCAGGTCTGGCGTCTCTGCCGGAACCCGTGAAGGAGGGGTATCGCTTTGACGGGTGGTATACGACAGAGGATTTTGCGGACGGAAGTCAGGCGACGTCGATTGGAAAAGAGGAAACGGGAGACAAGATTTTCTATGCAAAATGGACTGATATAAAAGTCCCTGTTTTGTCAGCCAAACTGGCAGATGGCAAAGAGAGCGGTGTGTGGTATACAGACGCCGGTATCGAGATGGAGTATCAGGATAATCATACACAGAACCCGCAGATTTATGTCAGAACAGACGATGCAGAGGAAGTGCCGCTTGCGGATCTGCAAAGCGGCGGGGTATGGAGTATTCCAGAAGAAGGGATTCACAGCTATACCTTCTGTGCAGCAGATGAGGCAGGAAACAGGTCAGATACAACAACGATAGAGGTATGGCTTGATAAGACAGCTCCTGTATTTGGAACAGTCTCTTTTGAAGGGAAGACGAACGAGGATGGAAGCTGGAATATCGGTGATAATACGAAGAATGCAGTTGTTACGATCATTGAGGAACACAGCGGTGTCTCTGAGATTTTGTACACGATAGAGCCGGAAAGCGGTGCCGCTCAGACTGGAACTGCTCCGGTAAAGGAAAACCGTGCGCAGATTCCGATTGCAGAGGATTTTGTCGGTGTTATCCGCATCAACTGCACGGATGCAGTCGGACATCAGGCAAAAGAGCTTGTACTTCGTGCCGAAAAAGATCAGGTAGAATCTGAAACAGAGACAGAGCCGACGATCTCAAAGAAGGAAAAGGAATCGGCAGAGCAGTCACTTCGCAGATCTAATACGCTTGCGGTGGGAAGCGGCAAGCTGACCGTGAAATGGGGCAAGGTAAAAGGCGCGGACGGATATGAGATATATGCCGCAGCCTGCGGAAAGGATATGAAGCTTGTAAAGACAGTATCCGCAGACAAAAAAAGAAGCGTGACGATCAAGAAGATCGGAAAAAAGAAGATCAAAAAGTCTGAGGAGTATAAAGCACAGGTAAAAGCATATCGCATGGTGGATGGCGAAAAGCTGTACCTTGCAGAAGGGCTTACACTTCATGCGGCAGGACCGTCTCACAGCCAGAAAACAAATGTATCAAAGCTGAAAGCAGCGAAGAACACGTATCAGATCAAGCGCGGCAAACAGACAAAGCTGTCGATAATGGCGACAAAGCAGAACAGGAAAAAAACTCTTCTAAGTGAAGGACATTCTGCGCAGCTGCGGTACTGGTCAACCAATAAGAAAGTAGCCTCCGTCAATGCAAGAGGTTATATCAGAGGAAAGAACAGGGGAACGTGTTATATCTATGCGATGGCGCAAAATGGCGTTGTGACCCGGGTAAAGGTGAAAGTAAAGTGACAACTTAAAACGCAGTGATGATTTATTTGCGGGGAATATCGTGTGTGAATGCGGTATTCCCTGTATTTTTGCAATTGGAGCATCTTAGAGTATAATTATCATTGGCAAAAATAAAGGGAAGAGATCGAAACCTCTTCCCAATCATACAGATTTATCTTATTGTTTAATTGCTGAGAAAAAACATAAGGAGTCTGTATGATGAGTTCAA
>NZ_CATNVD010000012.1 GCF_951230155.1 Parablautia sp. Marseille-Q6255 | reverse complement strand
CGCATACTGTAAAGGATCCGGCGAGGGTGCAACCTACAAGAGCTGGTACGGTGACGGCCAGTATGACAACCAGCGTGTCGGATACATCATCCGCCGGCGTGCGAGCAGCAACGAGTATATCGTGCAGGCGGGAGTATTTGCAGTTAAGACCAACGCCGAGAAACTGTTCAGAAAGCTGAAGAAGAAGGGATTCGATGTTCTTATCAAGAAGTGCAACGGGCAGTGGCAGGTTCAGTGCGGCGTGTTTAGCGTACGTAAAAACGCGGAGAATCTGGTAAAGCGCCTGAAAGCAGCGGGATTCTCCGCGATTATCAAATAAGTATGGACATATCTGATTTCTTTGGTATAATTATCGTATAAAATTACATTTCTGTTTCCTATAGGTTACTGCAATACGGGCGGGCCGACAGCGGTATGGATGGCTGGGAAAAAGACGCCGCCAGAGGGAGCTTTTACCGGATGGGTAGAGGGGACGGCAGAAGAAGTAGTCTGTCTTGGCTTCATGTTGGATATTGGTGATATCAAAGAGTCAGTAGACAGCCAGTACCGAAAAAATCTGATTTATTCCATGTACGCACAAAATCAATATGGTAAAAGTTCGAAAATGGATGAGGAATTGAAGCTGGCAGGAGAAATTTATTCGAATGAATTATTGCGTTTAAAGAAATGTCTGGAAGAGGACGAGACAATCCGGGTATGGTACAGTGATGCACCATATTCCAGATGTGGGTTTTACAGTCTGTGCCGGATGCTGCAGAGCTATAAAAATGAGGTTCATGTTGTAAAACTCCCGGAATATGCAGTAAGAAAAACCAATATTGTTTCTTACAGAAACTGGGGAGAAGTCTCAGCGGAGGAATTTGCAGGATTCTTATCCCATGAAAGGATACTGACCAAAGAAGAAGTGAGGATGTATGCGCTGTTATGGATAGAATTGACAGAGGAGAACAGTCCTCTCAGAGCAGTGATCAATGGGAGAGTTACCAGTGTTCCGGAAGATTTTTATGATTTTTTGATCTGGAAAGGACTTACATGTAAGCCGGTGAAAGAGGCAAGATTGATAGGCGATATTCTCGGCTATTTTCAGATAGGTATGGGTGATTGGTGGTTTGCAAGGCGAATCGAATATTTTATTCAGCAGGGAAAAATCAAAGTTATGGAGGATTTCGAAAATAAATACGCGAGAGTAATCTGTTTGGCAGGTACTCTATAAGAACTGCATAAAGCATCGGCGGCGGAATCAGTATTATGGGATCTGTCGTTTGAAAATGCAGCAGAGAGGACACATTTTTGTGCTGCCTCAATATCAGGGCATGGGAGTTGGAAGGAGAATCATTCAAACGTGTGAATCATATCTCATTAGAGGCAACGAATACGGGAAGGCCTTTGTATGAACGTTATGGTTTTGCAGGCATGAAGGATGAAATAGAACTGCCGGAAGGCTGTTTGCAGAAGGAGTATACATGGACTTGTATTGGAAAAGTGGAAGACAGTATTGCACTTTATCCAGAAAAAATGGATAATGGAAGCATTGTGAAGCAGATAAACTTTAAGTTCGGTGTTTATTATGAAGGGCAGGAAACTGTGGATATCCGACTGCTTAACGAAAAAACAGTTGAATCCATTTGTCTGCTGGTTAAAAAGGCTTCCTGGAGGATACAAAAATGATCGATCATATCAGGATTCGCGGTGCGCGGGTACATAATTTAAAAAATGTGGATGTTGATGTGCCGCTGAATAAAATAGTGGGGATTGCAGGAGTTTCTGGTTCCGGCAAATCATCGCTTGCGCTGGGCGTTTTGTATGCGGAGGGCTCCCGGCGTTATCTGGAGGCATTGTCTACGTACACCAGACGGCGGATGACACAGGCAGCAAAGGCGCAGGTGGATGAGGCGCTGTACGTGCCGGCGGCACTGGCGCTGCATCAGCGGCCCGGCGTGCCGGGGATCCGCAGTACCTTTGGTACAGGAACGGAGCTGCTTAACAGCCTGCGTCTGATGTATTCACGCCTGGCAAGCCACGCTTGCCCCAATGGACACTATATGGCGCCGACATTAGCCGTAGCAGCCGGCAAGGAGCTTGTCTGTCCGCAATGCGGCACAGCCTTTTTTGCGCCGTCAGCCGAAGAGCTTTCTTTTAACAGTCAGGGAGCCTGCCATACCTGCGCAGGCACGGGGATCGTGCGTGTGGTGGATCGTGCGGCGCTGGTTCCGGATGAATCACTTACTATTGATGAGGGCGCCGTTGCGCCGTGGAAATCGCTGATGTGGTCGCTGATGACAGATGTATGCCGGGAAATGGGAGTGCGTACAGACATTCCCTTTCGGGAGCTGACAGACCGGGAAAAAGCGATTGTTTTTGATGGGCCGGCGGAGAAAAAGCATATTCTGTATCGGGCAAAAAATACCGATCAGTTCTCAGAGCTTGATTTTACCTATTTTAGCGCGGTCCGTACCGTTGAAAATGCGCTTTCCAAGGTCAGGGATGAGAAGGGAATGAAGCGGGTAGAAAAATTTCTCAGGCAGGATGTGTGCCCGGACTGCGGCGGTACACGATTAAACGCTGCGGCCCGGGCGCCAAGGCTTGGAGGTATATCGCTGGATGAAGCCTGTCAGATGACTCTGACTGATCTGACACGCTGGGTGGCAGATGTGCCGAAAACGCTGCCGGAAGAAATGCAGCCAATGGCGGAAAGCATCTGCGAATCGTTCCAGATGGCTGCGAAAAGGCTGATTGATCTGGGACTTGGATATCTGACGCTGGACCGTACAGCCTCGACTCTTTCCACAGGGGAGCGGCAGCGGATGCAGCTGGCCCGCGCGGTCCGCAACCGGACGACAGGAGTTCTTTATGTGCTGGATGAGCCTTCGATCGGACTGCATCCGTTAAATATTGCAGGGCTGACAGGCGTGATGCAGGATCTGATCGCGGATGGAAATTCCGTAATTTTGGTTGACCATGACCCGCAGATCCTGTCAGAGGCAGACTGGATCATTGAAATGGGTCCGGGAGCTGGCTCGGATGGCGGCTGCGTGATCGCACAGGGGTCTGTCCAGGCGATTACCCGGATGCCTCAGTCAAAGATCGGGCCATATCTGTCTGGACAGCCGGGAAGCGGTCTGCGTAAGAGAGTTGCTTCGGAAGCGTTATTTTCAGAAGGCAGACTGCATCTTGCAACGGGACAGCTCCATACAGTAAAACCGCTGGAGCTGGATATTCCGAAAGGGCGGCTGACGGTAGTGACAGGAGTATCCGGATCAGGGAAAACAACGCTTGTTTTGGAGAGTCTGATACCGGGGCTGGAGGCTGCTATTTCAGGAAAGCCTTTGCCGGAGCATGTATTTGCTGTGGAAACGGGAGGCATCACTCAGGTCAAGCTGATCGATGCGACACCTATCGGGCTGAATGTCCGTTCCACAGTGGCGACGTACGCAAATATCCATGATGAACTGCGCAAGATCTTCTCCCGCACAGAAGAAGCCAGGGCACAGGGATACAGGGCCGGAGACTTTTCTTATAATACAGGCAGACTGCGCTGCCCGGTCTGTGACGGCACGGGAGTGATCAGTCTGGATGTGCAGTTTCTGCCAGATGTGGAGATCACCTGTCCCGGGTGCAGAGGCTCCCGGTATGCGGGAGAGGCATCAAAAGTTCCGTATAGAAATAAGGAGGGAAAAGTATATACGCTCCCTCAGCTTATGGAGATGGATGTGCACACAGCACTGGAGAGTTGCAGGGATATACGGCTGGTAGCTCAGCGTTTGCGAGTGCTGGAGGATCTCGGCCTTGGCTATCTGACTTTGGGAGAGGAGACGCCAAGTCTGTCCGGCGGCGAGGCACAGCGGCTAAAGCTGGCCAGTGAGCTGGGGCGGGCTCAGGAAGACTCAGTATTTATATTTGACGAACCAACCATAGGGCTGCATCCGCTGGATGTAGAGACACTTCTGGGAGTGTTCCAGACACTGATGGATCACGGCGCCACGGTCATCGTCATAGAGCATGATCTGGATGTGATACGAAGTGCAGATTATATTGTTGATATGGGACCGGGCGGTGGAAACGAAGGCGGGAGGATCGTAGCGGTCGGAACCCCGGAGAGGATAAAGCAGACGCCGGAAAGTGTCACGGGAAGATTTCTGTAAAGGGAGAGAGTACCTGAAAGAGGAAGGAGCTGTTTTGGATGAACGAATGGAATTGTGACTTTCATGACATTGCGGTTTTGTGCGAAGATAAATGTGTGAGAATTAAAAAGAATAAGGCACTGGTAGAGTTTCTGAGGGATCCGGATACCACAGGCTCTCTTATGGTGGCAGAATACGCGCGGAAGCTCTATGAGGAGCAGCTCGGAAAGCCGCTTGGGATAACGAAGGAATCTCTGGCGATTGAGATCCTGGGGCATGTATTTGTTGACCAGTTTGCAGAGGCAGTGCAGAAGCTTAAAATAAAAGTCGGGGATTCTTTTTTAAATATGATCCGAATGCATATGGAAGTGATCGACTGCGGAGAAGCAGATATTGACAATAACCGTAAAATATGGGACGGACTCTCAAAGGGGTGGATGAAGGATCTTGTCTTTGCACTGAGCGGGAAAAACGCATAAGAGTACCCGGGAAAATGACACACAGGATAGATGCCTCGTCCCGGGAGGCGAGAACCGCCTGAAAGCTCTTTTGGTATCGGGAACAAAAGCCGCAGAAACACGGCTCCTGCTCCCGGAAGGATCGTTTTATTGCAGACTATTCCAGACACTGCTTTGCGATATTGATAAAATCAAGTGCAAAGGTAGACAGATAGGAGTTTTTGCGATGGGCGATGATCAGATTATTGCGCATTGGCGGTTCCCCTACAGAGAAGGCGAGCATCGGCCAGAATTTTGCAGCGTGCCGGACATAGCTTTCCGGGGCGAAGCTTGCGCCCAGACCTTCGGCGGCGAGCTGGATGCAGGTCTGGCTGCTTCGGGTCAAAAACGGGACCGGCGGCTGGATATGGTACTGCTCAAATAGCTGCTGTGCAGCCCGTCCGGTATTCTGATCAGGAAAATGCAGGATAAATGGATGATCCTTTAGCAGGCTTAAATCCATCCATGGATAATGGCAGTCATCGCGGATGACTGCTTTTTTTGCGAGCGGATGTTCCGGGCAAAGTACCAGCAGGATTTCCTCTGTCTTTAGTTTTTCATAGGCCAGATTGGGATGTGGCTGCCATGCGCTGAAAATTGCAAAGTCGAGCCTTCCGTCCGCGAGCAGCTCATCTTGTATACCGTGTCCGTATTCGTAAAAATTAATATGGACGCCCGGATGCTTTTGGTGGAAGCTGGGAAGAAACTGCGGGATCAGGCAGACGCTGCGCATGGGAGGAAAGGCTATGTTTAGCTCTCCCTCGTAAGAAGAACGCATATCAGACAGCTCTTTTTCCCAGTCCTGATTTAAAGTGATCACCTTGCGGGCATACTCAAGATAGCGATTGCCGAGAAAGGTGAGGTCATAGCGGTGCCCATTTTTGCGGAATACCTTTCCGCCCATTTCTTTTTCCAGTTTTTGAAGAAATTTTGTCAGGGTCGGCTGAGAGACATATAATTCCTGTGCAGCCTTCGTCAGGTTTTTATGTTTGGCAATGGCCATAAAATACTGCAGCTCTAAAAAATCCATGAGACCTCCCAACTATTCCTTAAAGGAATGATTTTGATAAAAAATATGAATTAGACATATTGTTTTTCTTATATTACTATAAAGAAAATAAAAAAACAAGGAAACAGGTTCTGATTTGAACCAGATGCTGCATGATACCTGAAAAGATATGAAAGGCTATAAAACAGGGGAGAAGAGGGAGGCGGGAAATGTGAAGCAGTGGCTGGAAAGACGGTTTCAGCTTTCGGCGTATCAGACAACGGTAAGACAGGAAATGCTGGCAGGGATCACGACCTTTGTGACCATGGCGTATGTGCTGGCAACCGTTCCCAATATGCTCGGTCAGGCAGGGCTTAACAGGCATGTGATGCTGACTGCGATGGTGCTTCTGATTGTTTTGACAAGCTGTGCGATGGCATTCTATACGAATCGTCCGTTTGCTTTAGCGCCGGGACTTGGCAGTGTCGGAGTCGTGGCGTCTATGATCTCTAATGAAGGGATCAGCCCGGAGATCGCGGCAGGTGTGATTTTCTGGAGCGGGATACTTTTTATCCTGATCTCTTTTCTGGGACTTCGCGAGGCTGTGGTGCGGGTGATACCGGTAAGCCTGAAACATGCGGTCAGCGCAGGCATTGGTCTGTTTATCGCTTTACTTGGCGCCAAAAGCTGCGGGCTGATCGTTGCGGCGCCGGAGAAAAATAACCTCACATTTGGTGATCTGACTTCGCCCAAGGTGCTGGTGTGCCTGGTCGGATTTGTGATCGTGCTGGTTATGAAGGTAAAAAATGTTTCGGGCGGTATGATCATCACCATTCTTTTGACAACGGTCGCAGGCGTTTTGGCTGGAGTGACTGAGCTGCCGGAACGTTTTGTCTCCATGCCGGCCGGTCTGGGAGAACAGTTTATGCGGATTGATTTTCTCGGAGCGCTTGATTTTGCCTATATTCCATTTCTTATCGCACTGTTTGTTCCGGATTTCTTTTCTACCTTTGGGACGGTACTCGGTGTGGGAGCAAAGGCAGGATACCTGGATAAGGACGGGAATCTTCCGGGGATTGATAAATGCTTTCAGGTGGATGCGGTAGCGACCAGTTTTGGCGCTCTGTTCGGAATGCCGAGCATGACGACGTATCTGGAATCTTCCGCAGGTGTGGAGGCAGGAGGAAAGACCGGGCTGAGTGTGATCTTTACGAGTATTTGTTTTGTATTTGCACTTTTCCTTGCCCCGATCGCTCTGATCATTCCATCTGCGGCGACAGCGCCGGTGCTTATATTTATCGGCGTTCATATGCTGAGCGGAATGAAACAGATAGACTACAGTGATATTACAGAGTATTTCCCGGCGTTTCTGTGCGTGACATTTACCATTTTTGCAAACAATATTGCAAATGGCATCTGTGTGGCTCTGCCGGCATACGTGCTGTTGAAATATGCTTCAGGCAGGCGCAGGGAGCTTTCGCCGGTCATGTATATTCTCGTGGCTGTATGTGTGCTGTATTTTTGGACGCTGGTATAAAGAATGTGCAGCCGCTGCATTTATTTAAGTAAAGAAAAGACGCAGTTTTTCTGCTGTCTCAGAATAAAGGAGGAATATTATGAGTAAAAGACCAATCATTATTGACACAGATCCAGGTATTGATGACGCGCTTGCGCTTGCGATCGCGCTGTTCTCGGAGGAGCTGGATGTGCGTCTGATCACGACAGTAGCGGGGAATGTCTCCCTTGAGAATGTGACGCAGAATACGCTGCGTCTGCTGAACTTTTTCGGCAAAGATGTTCCGGTGGCTATGGGAGCGGCACAGCCGCTGATCGCGGAATTTGTGGATGCATCGAATGTCCATGGAAAGACAGGAATGGAAGGGTATAATTTCCCGGAACCTAAGACGGAGCTTTTGCTCAAGGAGCATGCGGTCAATGCAATGCGCAGAGTCATTATGGAGAGTCCGGAGCCGGTGACGCTTGTACCGATCGCAACACTTACCAATATCGCCTTGCTTTTTGCGATGTATCCGGAGGTGCGCACAAATATCCGTGAGATCGTTATGATGGGTGGTTCTGCATCCCGTGGAAATAAGGGCGTAATGTCAGAATTTAATGTAGCGACAGATCCGGAGGCTGCACAGATGGTATTTCAGAGCGGACTGCCGATCGTCATGGCAGGGCTCGATGTGGGGCTGAAAGCGCTCGTGCTGCCGCAGGACAGTGAGGAGATCAGACAGATGGGAAAGGTCGGAGATATGGCGTATCATCTGTTCAAACGCTACAGAGGCGGAAGCTTTGGCACAGGCCTTAAGATGTATGACAGCTGTGCGATCGCGTATCTGCTCTGCCCGCAGCTGTATACCATGGAAGAGGCGTATGTCGGCGTGGAGCTGAACGGGACGATGACGACCGGCTGTACTGTAGTAGATCTCAAGGGCTATCTGCACAGAGAGCCGAATGCAAAGGTCTGCATGGATATTGACGGAGAAAAATTCCGCGAGTGGTTTAAAGAATCGATCGCGAGATGTATTTAAAACAAAAGAGAGGAGAACAGTTATGTCAACATTTGTAATGTACGCGGCAGCGGCGATTTCTGTTGCAGTCGTGGTATTTATGCTGATCAAGAAAATGGACATCAAGATTACGCTGTTTTTGATGGGGATTCTTTTGATGTTTGTCGGCGTGGCACTTGGAAACCCGATCGGAGGAGAAGAATTTGTCTCTACAGGAGCTGTCTGGCTTGATCCGCTGAAGGTGATCGCAGACCAGTTCAAGTCAACGATCTCATCAGCAGGATTTATCATCCTGATCCTGGGCGGATATTCCGCATACATGAATGATATCAAGGCGAACAATGTGACCGTCAGTGTTCTGACGAAACCGATCGCAAAGATCAAATCTGTATATATTTTAGTGCCGATCGTATTTCTGCTTGGAAACCTTTTGTCACTCGTTGTGCCAAGCGCTTCAAATCTGGCGATCATCCTTCTTGCAACACTGTATCCGATCCTGCTTCAGGCGGGGATGAGTACACTGACAGCAGCCGGTATCATCGCCACGACAGCGACGATCGTGCCGACGCCGCTTGGAAGTGATAATGTAGCGATCGCCGCAGAGCTTGCCAATACCGCACAGTTTGCAGGAATGACAGCAACGGATTATGTATTCCGTTATCATGCGATCGTATCCGTACCCACGATCCTTCTTATGGCGGTCGTACATTTCTTCTGGCAGAAGCATTGCGACAGCAAGAGTAAGGATGCTGCAGGAAAGGCTGCTGATGTAAAGGCGATCGAGGAGATTCAGGGCGGGGCGCTGTACCGCACAGTATACGCGATCCTTCCATTACTTCCTATCCTTCTCCTGATCGGTGTATTTGCACTGCAGAAGCTCACAGGGCTGCAGATAGACATCAGTGTTGAAGTAGCGACGCTGTTCTCATTTGTCATTGCGATCATCTGTGAGATGATCCGTACGAGAGATGGGAAGAAGGCACTTGCCCAGACCGAATCCTTCTTTAAGGGGATGGGAGGCTCTATGCCGATCGTGGCGCTGCTTGTAGCCGGTACGATTTTTGTTACAGGTCTGAAGTCTATCGGGCTGATCGCTGCTTTGCAAAGCGCAATGACAGGTATGCAGGGAAGCGGAATGGGATTTGTATTGCCGCTGCTGCTCGTAGGGCTTACAGCATTGATCGTACTGCTCAGTGGAAGCGGAACAGCTCTGTTCTTTGCGATGGTGCCGCTTATGGTGCCGCTTGCCGAGGCAGCGGGAATCTCTGTATTTGCAGTGTCTATCCCGATGGGGCTGGCAGGAAATCTT
This sequence comes from Parablautia sp. Marseille-Q6255, assembly GCF_951230155.1. Taxonomy (GTDB): domain Bacteria; phylum Bacillota; class Clostridia; order Lachnospirales; family Lachnospiraceae; genus Choladousia. The sequence continues at coordinate 142,826 of NZ_CATNVD010000012.1, read as the reverse complement.
CTGCGTGCCGTTTCACCGGTATCCGCGGTAGTTATGATCGTGGCAGGAAGTGTAAAGCGGGAGCCGCTTGAGGTCGTAAAGCGTACAGCGGTACCGATGCTGACCGGAACGGTAGTTATGTTTGTGCTTTCTATGGTGATCTTCTTGTAAAAGAAGAAATAGAATATTTTTGAATGAGGGAAAATAGCTGGTACAGGCTGAGGCTTGTACTGGCTTTTTTTCATTGGTGAGAATAGAGAATGCTTCAAACGAGGCGGGAATTTATGTCATGGTGCCATGGAAGATATATATCAGAAAATATGAAAAAATTTCAGCGCAAAACAGGAAAAAAGTGTAGTGAATATGTTAAAAAGTGACAACATTTTCATAGTATAATACTTACAAATATGTCAAAAAGCATAAAAATAGTATTGAAAATCAAATATAATAATGATATATATACAAATATAGAAGGAAAAACAGAAAAAAGGGGGATTTATTTTATGGAAACGAGACCGTATCTTTCCTGGGAACTTGTTGAAAATTTTATGGTAGACGCATTTAAAGCGGTAGGAGTGCCGGAAGAGGATGCCAGGATTTGTGCAGATGTTCTGGCTGAAAGTGATCGGAGAGGGATTGAAAGCCACGGATGCAATCGCTTTAAACCGATATATATAGACAGAATCTTAAACGGCACATTAAAACCTGTTACGGATATTGAAATTTTAAAAGACACGCCAACTACAGTTGTAATGGATGCACATGACGGAATGGGAATGGTTGCCAGTTATAAAATGATGCAGATATTAATTGATAAAGCAAAAAAATACGGGATGGCAGGAGGCGCTATTTGTAATTCAACTCATTATGGAATAGCAGGTTACTGGGCAACTATGGCCAGTAACGAAGGCCTGATCGGGATCACAGGAACAAACGCGCGACCGTCGATCGCGCCGACATTTGGCGTAGAAAATATGATGGGGACGAATCCGTTTACATTTTCATTGCCGACAGACGAAGAATTTCCGTTTTGTTTAGACTGCGCAACGTCGATCGTACAACGTGGAAAAATTGAATATTATGCGCGGGAAGGAAAACCAACGCCGGCAGGTATGGTAGTATCCGAAAATGGAGAAATAATGACGGAATCAAACGAAATTTTGAAAGCTCTGGTAAACGGAACGGCGGCATTGGCGCCTCTCGGTGGTGCCGGAGATGAAATGTGCGGATATAAAGGTTACGGATATGCAGCAGTAGTAGAAATACTTTCTGCGGCATTAACTGGAGGGCCGTTTATGAAAGCATTAACAGGTTTAAAGGCGGATGGCAGTAAAACGATGTATCATTTAGGACACTTTTTCTTTGTGATTAATCCTGACTTTTTTATGGGAGAAGATACGTTTCGTAAAACTGCAGGTGATATTTGCCGTGCACTCCGGTCGTCTAAGAAAGCTCCCGGACAGGAAAGAATTTATACTGCGGGAGAAAAGGAGTGGCTTATGTGGCAGGAAAGGAAAGAAAAGGGGGTTCCGATCGGTGCAGCTGTACAGAAAGAGTTTATAGAGATCCGGGATCGATATCATTTGCCATATAAATTTTCATTTGAAGAGAAATAGGAAATAAAAAAAGTATTTTTCAACTACATTTTCATCAGTGGTATACCAAAGGCACCGAATAAGACCGAAAGGGAGATTGGTTCCTCTCCCAGGCGGCAGCGTGATATTCAGTTCCTTAGGTATACCATTTTCTTATGTGTACGATTCTGATTTCTATTGAATGAGTGGACCTGTAAAAGGAGGGTTCACTAATGGGTTTCACTAATTTGTAAAGCCGGTATAATAATTTTTCCCCCTTTTGATAGTTTTGTGATAATATAAAAAGATAATACAGAAAAAGGATCCAGTACGGAGGGGATTTTATGACACAGACACAGCTGCCGCACAGCCACTGCAAAAATACTACAGATATATGTGACCATATGCCGGAGACGTCAGATTTTCAGACGGTATCTGATGTGTTTAAACAGCTCGGTGATGCGACAAGAATACGGATTTTCTGGATTTTGTGCCACTGTGAGGAATGTGTGCTGAACATTTCGGCAATGATGGGAATGAGCAGTCCTGCGGTTTCTCACCATCTAAAGCTGCTGAAGGCAGGGGGCCTGATCACGAGCCGCCGGGAGGGCAAGGAGGTCTATTATAAGGCAGTAGACACAAAGCAGGCGCAGCTTCTTCATCATATGATAGAAAAGATGGTAGAGATCACATGTCCCTCCTCAGAAAAGTAGGAAGAGCGCGGGCAGGATAATGAGACAGGAAAGGATGGAAGATATGAGAATAGGCATGGGATACGATGTGCATCGTCTTGCACAGGACAGAAAGCTGATCCTCGGCGGAGTAGAAATACCATATGAAAAGGGATTGCTCGGGCATTCGGATGCGGACGTGCTCTTGCACGCAGTGATGGACGCCTTGCTTGGAGCGGCGGCTCTTGGAGATATCGGGAAGCATTTTCCAGATACAGATGAGCAGTACAGAGGGATTTCCAGTATGGAGCTGCTGCGCCATGTGGCAGTGCTGCTGGAGGAGAAATGCTTCGTCGTCGAGAATATTGATGCGACAGTGATCGCACAGCGCCCGAAGCTGCTGCCTTATATGGATCAGATGAAAGAAAATATCGCACAGGTACTGGGGATCACGCAGGACCGCGTGAACATTAAGGCAACAACAGAGGAGGGGCTTGGATTTACCGGTACAGGAGAGGGGATTTCGGCGCAGGCAGTCTGCCTGCTTGAGCCGCTGGCAGATCTGATCGCAGATGACCGTATGACTGCGTCCGGATGCCCGGGCTGCGCAAAGGGGTGTGGAGAATGATCTTCCGACGGCTTTCGGCATCAGAGAACAGCCTGACGCGGCCTCTGTACGAGTCAGTGTTTACAGAGGATGACCGGCAGTTTGTTGATTATTATTATCAGTGGAAAGTACGGGACAGCAGGATTTATGTGGCTGAGGACGAAAACGGGATCCATTCCATGGTGCATTTGAATCCGTTTCGGGTATCGGTCTGCAAAGAACTCCATACCCTGCACTACATTGTAGCGGTTGCGACGCAGGAAGCGTACAGGCACCGGGGACTGATGCGTACGCTTCTTACACTGGCGGAGCAGGATATGGAGAAGGACGGTGAACCATTCACCTTCCTGATGCCCGCCTCAGAAAAAATATATGCACCCTTTGGCTACCGTTATTTTGCTGTACAGAAGCGCGGATGGCTGCGTACAGCAGGCGGGGCATGCGTCCGTCAGGAGAGCCAGATGGTATGCCGCCCGGCCAGGCCGCAGGAGTACGCGGCTCTTGCCGCATTTGTGAATGACAGCCTGAGCGGAATGTATGACGTGTTTATTTATCGCGATGCGGCGTACTATGAGCGCCTCTGTGCAGAGCAGCGCTGCCAGAATGGAGAAGTCATGGTGATCTGTCGGCCGGACGGAAAAATGATCGGGACATTTTGTACTTCTCAGGAAACGCAGGAGACGGGAGGCTGTGAACTGCGGGAGGTGATCGTGGATCCTGGGCACAGGGAGGAGGCGCTTGGCGCGCTTGCTGCCTTTGCAGAGGTTTTTGGGGACTGTAAGGTTTGCGGATACACGGCGCAGCTCTCCCTTTGCGGGGAAGAGGAGGTACCGTTGCTCATGGGCAAGCGGCCCGGCGGCGGGATATTTTGCAGTGAATGGAAGGCAGAAAAGATTTTTATAAATGAAGTGGTGTGACAAAAGAGGCCGTACGTAAAAGTATGGCCCGGGATCCTGCCTGTCCGGTGCATGGCGGGGACGGCGGGAAAAGAAAACCTGAGCCAGAAAAGAATTGACAAAGCATATAAATTTGCTTAGACTTAATCAATAAGATGTCAGGGTCAGAAAGGATCAGGGGCAGAAGCCATCTGACAGATCCTTTTGTGCTTCGCCCTCCCTGGCATCAGCAAGAATATGGTAACAGAAAGCAGAGGGATTTTTATGAAAATTTATAATACACAGAGTAAGCGCAAGGAAGAATTTGTGCCGCTCCAGCCGGGAAAAGTCAGCATGTATGTCTGCGGCCCGACGGTCTATAATTTTATCCATATCGGAAATGCCCGTCCGATGATCGTATTTGACACGGTCAGACGCTATATGGAGCATAAGGGATATGAGGTAAACTTTGTTTCAAACTTTACCGATGTAGACGACAAGATCATTGCAAAGGCGATCGAAGAAGGGGTGAGCGCACAGGAGATCTCAGAACGGTATATCGCTGAGTGCAAGAAGGATATGGCCGGCATGAATGTAAAGCCGGCGACCACGCATCCGCTGGCGACTCAGGAGATCGGCGGCATGATCGAGATGATCGCCACACTGATCGAGAAGGGCTATGCATACGACGTAGATGGCACCGTGTATTTCCGCACGCGTAAATTTGACGAATACGGAAAGCTTTCCCATAAGAACCTGGATGATCTGCGCGGCGGCAACCGCTCGCTCCTCGTTACAGGAGAGGATCAGAAGGAGGATCCGCTGGATTTTGTACTCTGGAAGCCGAAAAAGGAAGGAGAGCCTTCCTGGCCGTCACCGTGGAGTGATGGGCGTCCGGGCTGGCATATTGAGTGCTCTGTGATGGCAAAGAAATATCTCGGGGAGGAGATAGATATCCATGCAGGCGGAGAGGATTTGATCTTCCCTCATCATGAGAATGAGATCGCTCAGAGTGAATGCTGCAACGGAAAAACGTTTGCAAAATACTGGATGCATAACGCATTTTTGAATATTGATAATCGCAAGATGTCAAAATCACTGGGAAATTTCTTTACTGTGCGGGAAATTTCGGAGAAATACGATCTGCAGGTGCTCCGCTTCTTTATGCTGAGTGCGCATTACAGGAGTCCGCTCAACTTCAGCGCGGAGCTGATGGAGTCCTCTAAAAATGCACTGGAGCGCATACGAAATGCAGTCTCCAATCTGAGCTATCTGGAGCAGGCAGCAGACCGGCAGGAGATGAGCGGTACAGAAGAGGCACAGATGGATGAAGTCAGAGCATTTGGTGTGAAGTTTGACGAAGCGATGGATGATGATTTCAATACAGCGGATGCGATCGCAGCAGTGTTTGAGCTTGTCAAATATGCAAACAGCAGTGTGACCGCTGCAAACTCTAAGGCATTTATAGAAGCAGTGCGCGGGGAGATCACAGGACTTTGCGATATTCTGGGTATCATTGCGCAGGAAAAGGAAGAGCTGCTGGACGAGGAGATCGAAAAGCTGATCGAGGAACGCCAGGCGGCAAGAAAGGCAAAGGATTTTGCGCGTGCCGATGCGATCCGCGGCGAGCTTTTGGAAAAAGGCATTACGCTTCTTGATACGAGAGAAGGAGTAAAATGGAAAAGAGCATAATATCTTTTGAGGAGAGCCTGAATCAGATATTCAGGCTTTCTCAGCGAGACTGGAAATCGTATTCGCCGCTGACGCTCGCCTATATCGGCGACGCGGCGTATGAGCTGGTGGTGCGGTCGCTGATCGTCAGCCAGGGGAATGCTCCGGTACAGAAGCTCCACCGAAAGGTAACCTCCTGCGTGAGTGCAAAAGCACAGTCGGCGATGGCAGAGGCGATCCGGCCTCTTTTAAACGAAGAGGAAGAAGGGGTCTATCGGAGAGGGCGCAATTCAAAGCCTTATACGAAAGCGAAAAACGCCAGTATGACGCAGTATCTGGAGGCAACTGGCTTTGAGGCTCTGATCGGCTATCTGTATCTGAGAAAGGATTTTATGCGGATGAATGAGCTGATCGCGTACGGGCTTGGAGCAATTGGGATGCCGATTCCCGGGCAGAACGAAAAGCAGGGCAGCGTGCCTGCGCAGTATGCACAGCCATGAGACAGAAGGATCGCGCAAGTATATCACAGAGGAAAAAGGAAAAGCTTATGAAAAAGGAAGTAAAAAGACCGGAAGGCAGATCGCGTTTTTCACGTCAGGAGGACGCAGGAGAGGGCAGAAGGATGCCATATAGAGAAAAACGCAGGGAAACAGGCGTGCCGCGGCGCGCAGACAGGAGCTGTTTTGATCCGATGACGCAGGAGCAGGCAGAGGATGAAAGACTCATCGAAGGAAGAAATGCAGTCATTGAGGCGCTGCGCGGCGGCAGAGCGATAGACCGCCTGTTCATTCAGGACGGATGTCAGGACGGTCCGGTGCAGACGATCAGGCGGGAAGCGGCGAAGCGGGAGCTGGTCGTTGACTATGTGCGCCGGGAGCGGCTTGACCAGATCTCACAGACCGGGCATCACCAGGGGGTGATCGCGTATGCGGCAGCGTACGAGTATGCGACTGTGGAGGATATCCTTGAACAGGCGCGGAAAAAAGGCGAGGATCCGTTTTTGTTCCTGCTTGACAATATTGAGGATCCGCATAATCTTGGCGCGATCATCCGTACTGCAAATCTGGCAGGCGCGCACGGGGTGATCATTCCAAAGCGCAGGGCAGCGGGGCTTACCGCTACTGTGGCGCGTACCTCGGCAGGCGCGCTGAATTACACACCGGTCGCGCGTGTGACGAATCTGGGAAATACGATCGAGGAGCTGAAAAAAGAGGGGATCTGGTTTGTATGCGCAGATATGGGAGCGGAGCCGATGTATCGCCAGAATCTGACCGGACCGATCGGGCTTGTCATCGGAAATGAGGGAGAAGGCGTCAGCAGGCTTGTGAAGGAAAAATGCGACTTTACAGCATCGATCCCGATGCAGGGGAATATCGACTCTCTGAATGCCTCAGTCGCAGCGGGCGTGCTTGCATATGAGATCGTGCGGCAAAGGAATTTTAAAAATATATAAAAGGTCAGCCATGGACAGATTAAAAAAGATTATAAAAAAAGTAGAAATGCACATGACTGCTTCGCAGATCATGGTGACAGGCTTTGCACTGGTTATTTTTTTAGGAGGAGTCCTGCTGTCTCTGCCTGTGTGCAATGCAGACGGCAAGTGGCTCAATTTCATTGACGCGCTCTTTACCGCGTGCTCTGCTGTGTGCGTGACGGGACTTGTGACGATCGTACCGGCGGCTCAGTTTACCATGCTCGGGAAGGTGATCCTGCTTTTGCTGATCCAGCTTGGAGGGCTTGGGATCGTTGCCTGTACGATGGCAGTTTTTTTGATCCTGCGCCGGCAGATCACGGTCAGGAGCCGGGTGATCATACAGGAGAGCTACAATCTCAATACGATGAGCGGACTTGTCGTCATGCTCAAATATGTGCTCAAGGGCACATTTCTTGTAGAAGGGATCGGAGCATTTTTCTATGCCTTTCAGTTTGTGCCGGAGTATGGATTTTTCCGCGGGGTATGGTATTCCGTATTCCATTCTGTCTCTGCATTCTGTAACGCGGGTATTGATATTCTGGGGGAGACCAGTCTCCAGCAATATCAGGCCAATCCTCTTGTGAATATTGTCACGATGGGACTGATCATCGTGAGCGGTCTCGGCTTTATTGTCTGGCAGGATGTGACGCGTACGGTAAAACGCATCATCAGCCGCGAATATACGGTGGGACGCGCGCTGCAGAAGATGCGCCTTCATACGAAGCTGACGCTGTGTATGACGCTGGTGCTTGTATTTGGAGGTGCGCTTGCTTTTTTTATCATGGAATACAAAAATCCTCATACGCTGGGAGAAATGTCCGTTGCAGAGAAATGGATGGCGTCCATGTTCCAGTCTGTGACAACGAGGACAGCAGGCTTTTTCACTGTTCCGCAGGGGGCATTCTGGGAAGAGTCCAAGCTGCTCTCCTGTATGCTGATGTTTATCGGCGGTTCACCTGGAGGAACGGCAGGCGGCATCAAGACGACGACGGTCATGATTTTACTTTTGAACTGCTGGTCGGTATTAAAGGGAACACCGGATACCGAGTGTTTCCGCAGAAAGATACCGTACTATACTGTCAGGACGGCTTTTTCCGTGACATTGGTTTCTTTCCTTGTGATGATGCTGGGAACCATGCTGATCCTGCTTTTTGAGCCGCTGCGTTTTATGGATGTACTCTATGAGTCAGCTTCAGCGGTCGGCACGGTGGGTCTTTCGACAGGGATCACACCACGACTGTGTGCGGCAAGCAAGCTTGTGCTGATCGGGCTTATGTATATGGGACGGCTCGGACCGGTGACGCTTGTGCTGCTGTTCGCCTCTAAGATCGGAAAAAATAAAAATGGAAGAACTCTGCCGGAAGAGCGTGTGATGGTAGGGTGATGGGAGCATGCTCCTGAACATATGGCGTAGAGCCTGAAGGATGGGTGGATTGAGATGAAAAAACAGTATGTAGTATTTGGCGCGGGAAGATTTGGAAAGAGTATCGCAGTGACGCTGCAGCAGCTTGGCTGCGAGATCATCGTGGTAGATAAAGATCCGGAGGTGATCCAGGAGATTGCAGATGAGGTCAGCTATGCGATCTGCGCCAATGTCGATGATCAGGATGTATTTCAGAATCTCGGGCTTAGAAATCTCGATGGTGCGATCATAGCGATCACAGAGGATCTCGAAGCAAGTATTGTGACTACGATGCAGTGCAGCGAGATCGGTATACCGAGGATTCTCGCAAAGGCAAGAAATAATCTTCATGAGAAGATCCTCAGAAATGTAGGCGCGCATAAGATCATATACCCGGAGGTAGAGATGGGGCGGCGCATGGCAAAATATCTGGTCGCGGATAACTTCGCAGACTGGATCGAGCTTTCCCCTAAATACAGCCTTGTAGAAATGGAAGTGCCACGGCAGTGGTGCGGAAAGAATCTGATCGAGCTGCAGATCAGAGAGAAATATAACCTCAATGTGATCGGTATCAAATACGGGGATACCGTGAGCGTAAAGATTGATCCAAATGAGAAGCTCAGAGACGATGAGATTCTTATCGTGGTCGGAGAAAATACAGACCTGGAGAAATTCAAGAAATAATATCTGTTTTGGAGGGATGCGTTTGAAGTCGAACCTGGTACAGTATCTGAAGGAATACGGGGACAAAAGCTTTCGTGAGACGCCATTTTCAGAGGTGGATGCGCTTGTGCTCGCACAGCTTTCTTATCTTAAAATGAAGGACATTGTACCTGGTTTTGGAAAGGGAAGCGCAGTGAGCTGGCAGGAGATGGCACAGCATCCCCGGGCAGAGCAGATGTTTGCCGACCCGCTTTATGGAAAACAGCATCGCAGAATATTTTTCCTGGTGGCATCAAGCCGCAGGTACAGGCAGGTGCGGGCCGCCTGCTATAAAGAATGGCTTGATGAGGAGAAGGAGGGACAGTTTGCAGCTGTCACCTTCCTGCTTGGCCGGACGAGTGTCTATGTCTCTTTCCGGGGAACAGATGAGACTCTTGTGGGGTGGAAAGAGGACTTCAACATGAGCTATATGAAGACTGTTCCGGCTCAAAAGAGCGCGCTGGCATATCTGAAAGGAGCTGCCCGCTATACGGAAGGAAGAATGATCCTCGGAGGCCATTCCAAGGGAGGAAATCTGGCTTTGTATGCGGCAGCCTGTGCTCCGCAGCAGATACAGGAGAGGATCCGGCGCATTTACAGCTTTGACGGGCCAGGGTTTCGCAGAAGCTTTTATGAGAAGCCGGGCTTTTGCCGCATTCGCAGAAAATGCTGCAAGATCATGCCCGAACAGGCGATCGTGGGCGCGATGTTTGTGAATGGATCCGACTATCGTGTTGTCCGAAGCTATCGGACCGGAATGGGACAGCATGATCTGATGCAGTGGATGATCAGGGATGGAAAATTTGTCTATCTGAAGGAAGTGCGAAGCAAGAATGCGCGCAAGTCTGCTATCTTTAACAGCTGGATGGACTCTCTTAGCCGACAGCAGATCATACTGTTTGTTGAAATGACGTATCGCCTCCTGAGAGCTGCGCATGTCACGAATGTCTCTCAGCTGATGAAAAAACCATTTCATATACTGCGGATGGTATGCAGCGGGTTTTGCCAGATGGACAGATACTATCAGAACAGCTTCTGGCAGATCCTGCGAAAGCTGTTTGAGACGGCGAGAAATTATCGGCATGGAGGTTCATAGACCCATAACTGTTTCCACTGCTCCGATAAGGTGTCGTAATCCCATACCTTTTCACTGTTGGCATAGCTGAAAGGATCATTGATCAAAAAGCCTTCTTCGGACGCTCCTCTGATCACGATGAAATGTCCTGCGTCAGTAAAATCACCGGGGCCCATTGCACAGATGATCAGCGCTCCGTCGTCTGCAGCAGAGCGCATCTGGCGCTCTGTCATCCAGGAATACTGTGTTGCGTTTACGCCATAATCTTCGCAGGCTCTGCTCATAAAGGACCAGTCAGTACCGACTCCGTCCACATAGTAGCCCTCATCCATAGCTTTTTGGGACAGGAAATCAGGGGTCAGCACCGGGTTCCCGGTAAAATAGTAAAGCACCATAGAAAGACAGGTAGGACCGCATCCGGAGATCCCGATGTTTGTGCGGCCGTATGGTGCATAGCCCCAGCGGGAGTCCCACTGGATGAAAAGCGGACAGCTCCGGGAGGGTTCGGGAAATACCAGCTCTTTGGCGGTCCTGGAGGGAGTGGTGAGGTAGCCGGAGACAAAGTCCAGCATTTCAGGATTTCGCCTGAGGGCATGCAGAAGCTCCGGGGGATAAGATAACGCGTGCGTGAAAATATGGAGCCATTTGGCGCCGTTTTCGATGAGGTCAGCGCCGGAGAGTGGTGCCTGTACAGAAGAAGGGGCACAGCCATCGGCAGCAGATGCGGCAGGATCGGCGGCGAAGGGACCGCACGAAAGGCACACAACAGATAAGCAACAGATTATTTTCGATAAACATTTGCGAGTAGGTAGGATTTTCATAGCAGCTCCTGTTACATATAAATAAAAAAAGGATGTTCCAAATACAGCCAGCGGCATCTGTTCCGGTCGTTTTGCGAAAACGCATATGCTTTTTGTAAAAACAGGTCGGAGATCCGTGGTGCTCTGTATTTTGGAGCATCCTTTTTTGTGATAAGAAACATTTCTGGTGTTATGTCCGCTCTTTGGCAAAGTAATCTTTTGTCAGCCTGACTGCTGTGCCTGAGAGCAGGAACAGTGCGATCAGGTTGGGGATCGCCATCAGCCCGTTGAAGGTTTCGGCAATACTCCAGATCAGCCCGAGGTTCATGGTTGCGCCGATGATAGAAACAAGAGAATAAATCAGCATAAACGGTCTGACTGTCCTGGAACCAAACAGAAACTCGATACAGCGTGAGCCGTACAGTCCCCATCCGATCGTGGTGGAAAATGCGAAGCAGCACATTGCGATCGCTGTGAAAATGGAGATCCAGTTTCCATATACGTGTGTAAATCCGGCGATCGTCAGCTCTGCTCCTGCTGCTTCGCCATAAGGAACCGGAACACCGCTTAAAAGGACAACGAGCGCGGTCAGCGTACAGATCACGATGGTATCCATAAACACTTCAAAGATACCGAAAAGCCCCTGCTTTACCGGCTTGCGAGTATCTGCGCAGGCATGGGCGATCGATCCGGTACCAAGGCCTGCTTCATTGGAGAAGATCCCCCGGGAGACGCCTTTTTGCATGGCGAGAAACATACTTCCCACGATCCCGCCGGTAACTGCTGAAGGATGAAAGGCACCGGAAATGATGCTTCCCAATACAGCAGGCACCTGGTCGATGTTTATAAATACGACCCCGAGAGAAAGTACGATATAGAGCGCTGCCATGACAGGAACGAGACGCTCGGTCACATTGCCGATGCGCTTGATACCGCCCAGAAGGATCAAAGCGACAAGGACTGTAATAAGAACGCCGATGATCACGCTGGAGATGTCAGCCGCGTCTGGAGTAATCACGTGGAAATTGATCAGAGCAGAATTGACTGCCGCAGTGATCGTGTTGACCTGCGTGGCATTGCCTGTGCCAAATACGGTGAAAATACCGAATATACAGAAAATATAAGCCAGCCACATCCATTTTTTCCCAAGACCGTTCTTGATGTAGTACATAGGTCCGCCGACCCAGTCGCCATCCTTATTCTTTTCGCGGAAGTGGACGGCGAGCGTAACCTCTGTAAATTTTGTACACATGCCAAGCAGTGCCGAGATCCACATCCAAAATACAGCGCCGGGTCCGCCGATCGCGATAGCGCCGGCCACACCTGCGATATTTCCGGTACCGACAGTAGCGGCAAGCGCCGTACAGACTGCCTGAAACGGTGTGAGGGCTCCGTCTGAGGCCTCCCGTTTTTTAAACATACGACCGAGCGTACATTTCATCGCGTACGGGAATTTGCGCAGCTGGATAAAACCGGTGCGCAGGCTGAGATACAGACCCACGCCGATGATACATACCATAGCGGGGACTCCCCACACGAAGTTGTTGACTGCGGTGTTGATTTGTTCGATCAATTGTAACATAGCACACATCCAATCTTTGTAATATAGAGCATCGTGTATGCAGACTGCCTTTTGACAATGCACAGCGTCAGCGCGATGCTAATATTAAAATTCTATCATAAAAGGGCGAAAATAGAAAGAAGAAAATTAGAAAAGCGGGAGAGGAAGGAGGAGATGCAGGAAAGTTTCCTGACAGTTGATTTAGTATCATAAAATATCGTACGCCTCCATTGCCGAACGGATCAGCCGGGGCTATACTTGAAGAAAAGCAATACACAGAAACAGACATATACAGGGAGGAAAGTATGATCAGAATAAACAGTAATCCGCTCAGGCTGCCGGAAAATCTTATAAGGCTGCGGCGGGAAAAGAGGATCACGCAGGAGGAGCTCGCAGCCTTCGTCGGTGTAACAAAGGCCTCGGTGTCGAAATGGGAAAATGCTCAGAGTACGCCTGATATTTTCATTCTTCCGCAGCTTGCGGCATTTTTTGATGTGACTGTTGACGAGCTGCTCGGGTACGAACCGCAGCTTGAAAAAAAGCAGATACAGAAGATCTACCAGGAGCTTGCGGCAGCATTTGCAGCAGAGCCATTTGAGGAGGTGATGGAGCAAAGCCGCCAGTATGTGAAGCGCTATTATTCCTGCTATCCGTTTCTTTTGTCCATGGCTGCGCTTTGGGTGAATCACACGATGCTTGCCAAAACGCAGGAGGAGCAGCAGGAGATCCTTGCTCAGGTCTCCGATCTGTGCAGTCATATCATGGAGCAGTGCAAGGAGGTTGGTACCAGCAGCGATGCGATGATGCTGCGTGCCTTTAGCGACCTGCAGCTTGGAAGGCATGCGGAAGTGATCGAGACGCTTGAGGAAGCGCTAGATCCATACCGGATGACGCAGGAGGATTCTGTTCTGATCCAGGCGTATCAGATGACAGGACAGACGCAGCGGGCGGATGCGTTTACGCAGATCCGCATGTATCAGTACCTTGGCGGACTCGTCACAGATGCAGCGTGCTATATCGGGCTTCACAGAGATGATCTTACGATATGCCAGGAAACGATCCGAAGGATCGATGCGGTCAATGAAGCCTATGGGCTGTCAGCCATCCATGCAAATGTAATGGCGCAGTTTGAGCTGCAGGCGGCGTCGGTCTATGCGATGAACGACATGGAGGAGCCGGCGTTTGAGCGGCTTTACCGGTATGGGAGGATTCTGTGCTGGATGCTTTCAGATGATCATCTGACCCGGCATGACGACGCATATTTTAACTGTATCTCCAGCTGGTATGACAGCTCAGATCTTGGGAACCGCGCGCCGCGCGATAAGTCAGTGATCCGGGCAAGTGCGCTGGGAGGTCTTTCGCATCCGGCATTTGCAGGTCTTGCGGACAGGCCGGAATTTGAAAAGCTTCGCCGGATGATTGAAAAAGCCGGGTGAGAGCCTTTGCAGGAAACCATAATATCAGAAAAAAGAGAAGGGAGGAACATCCACTGACCCTGTAGCGGACAATTGGATGATCGAAAGAGTATGGCAGAGATAAAGGAAATGTTACCGTTTTTGATACCGCTTATCATCGTACAGTTCGGACTGCTTTTTTACACGCTGTATCACATTTTGACACATAAAACGTATAAGCGGGGCAGCCGTGCCCTGTGGCTTGTCGTAGCGTTGATCGGGATGGAGTTTGTCGGACCGGTTTTGTATTTTATATTTGGAAAAGAGGATGCGTAAATGAAAATGCTGGAGATTTCTCATGTGTCAAAGTCATTCGGGAGCAGAAGCGTACTGAAGGATCTGAGCTTTTCTGTGCCGGCACACAGTGTATTCGGGTTTATCGGGGAGAATGGAGCTGGAAAGACTACTACGATGAAGCTGATCCTCGGACTGTTGAAAATGGATCGGGGTGAGATCTTCGTAAACGGAGAAAAAGTCGTTTACGGAGAAAACCGGACGAACCGTTATATTGGATATCTGCCGGATGTGCCGGAGTTTTATGGATTTATGACACCGCTTGAGTATCTGATGCTGTGCGGCGGTGTGTCAGGAATGGACAGGATGCAGGCGCGCACAGAAGCGATCCGTCTGCTCGCGCTTGTAGGACTTGAAAAAGAACGCCGGAGGATCCACGGGTTTTCACGGGGGATGAAGCAGAGACTTGGTATCGCGCAGGCGCTTATGAACCGTCCGCAGCTTCTGATCTGTGACGAGCCTACCTCAGCGCTCGATCCATCGGGGAGAAAGGAGATCCTGGATCTTTTATCGTCTGTCCGAAACGATACAACAGTTTTATTTTCGACGCATATTTTATCGGATGTGGAGCGCATCTGTGATGAGGTCGCGCTTCTGCACCGCGGCAGGATCGTGTTTGGCGGTTCGCTGGAGGAGTGGAAGGCAGAAGACCGTGCATCCGGTTTTGTAATAGAATTTGTGCGCGCGCAGGATGTGCAGCCATTTGGGCAGATCGTTCCGGGAGGACGCAGGACGGACGCAACCACGCTTCTTTATGAGGGCAGAAGCCGGCGTGACATGCAAAAGGCAATGCAGCTTTTTGTGCAGCAGGGGATTCCCGTCCGGAAAATAGAAATGCTGGAGCCATCCCTGGAAACACTGTTTATGGAGCTGACTGGAGGGGAGGAGCGTATATGAGAGCACTGGCATCATTTACAAAAAAGGAGCTTCTGGAAATAGTCCGCAGTGGAAAGGCTGTATTAGTTACGATCCTCTTTTTACTGTTCGGGATCATGAACCCGGCTGTTGCGAAGCTGACGCCGTGGCTGCTTGAGACGATGGCCTCGAGTATGGCAGAGCAGGGGCTTGCCGTGACGGGAGTCAGGGTGGATGCGATGACGTCGTGGACGCAGTTTTATAAAAATTTCCCGATGGTGCTGATCGTGTTTCTGCTGATCTTTGGCGGGATCCTGGCAGGAGAATATCAGAAGGGAACAATGGTGCACATGATCGCAAAGGGGCTTGCCCGCTGGAAGATACTCGCATCAAAGGCTGCCGTACTGTGTGCTTTATGGACCGTGGGATACTGGCTGATGTATCTTGTGACGTATGCGTATACGGCATATTTCTGGGATAACGCCATCCTTTCACACTGCGCGTTTGCTGCGCTGTGCGCATATGCAGCAGGACTTTGGATGCTCTCCCTTTTGCTCCTTGGTTCTGTGCTGTTTCGCAGTGCAGGAGGGGCGCTCGGCACAGTCGTGTTGGTGACGGCGCTTTCATATCTGCTGCATATCCTTCCAAGGGTACAAAGCTATCTTCCCACAACGCTGCTGTCTGCGACAGGACTTCTTGATAACAGCACAGAGCCATCCCGGTTTGTCAGTGCACTGTGTGTCGGAGCGGCGCTGACTGCGGGAAATCTGCTGGCAGCGGCAATGGGAATGAAGAAACAGGCAGTGTGAGAAGAGAAGCTGCGGATACGGAAAGATCCAGCTATCCAAAGGGACAGCTGGATCTTTCACAACCTCTTTTCTGTTATACTGCGGCCTCTTTAAAAAGAACGCTGCGATAGCGCTCCAGTGCGGTCAGAACGACCATACCGATAATGCCGCAGGAAATAACCTCGCCGATGCCTACTGTGAGCATCATAAATGGGATCGGGAGCGGGACGCCGTAGCCAAAGCGGAGCACGAATGGTACGATCACGGTGTTTGCCGCGATCGGCCCCACCGGAGCAAGGCGGCGGTAGCTGCGCAGACGGTAAGTGATGAGCGCGCCGATCAGTGTCGCGATACTTCCACAGATAATGTCAATGGGGATCGCTCCGCCGACCGTATTTCCGATCAGGCATCCCACAAACAGACCGGGGATAGCCGCCGGGGTGAAGTATGGCAGGACCGTCAGCGCTTCGGAAATGCGCACCTGTATCTCACCAAACCCAAACGGCGCGAATATCAGCGTCAGTACGACGTAGACTGCAGCGATTGCCGCTGCATGGACGAGGAACAATACTTTTTTGTCTTTCATATTCAGTTCTCCTTTAGTTTTGTTTTACGAGTGGAAGGTCACGAACACTCGATTCATTTTCGCGCAGCAGTGAGTCAGGCAGCCATGCTGGCATGGATATCTGACGAACGCCGCGGAGGCATATACCGCAGGTATATGGCCTACGCCGGAAATCGGCGAAAGCCCTGTAAGACCTTGTTTTTGCGGGCTTTATAACGTGGGTTAGTATAGCACATAATTTTTGGGGATGCAACGGTTAAGCCAAAATCAAGCCAAAATGAAAAAAATAAAGAAATAAAATATCCTCGGTAACAGAAATATTCACCTGCTACAGGGGCTTTTTAATACGTTTTTCTGTTACGGTTGTTCTTTGGTTGGCTTCTTCAATTCCTTTAAAGAATCCAATTCATTTTTTATCTTATTCATAATACTTGCTTCTGTTAATGATTCGTCAAGTTGAATTGATCCCATTTCTTCATTATCGTTATAAATGACAGGAATGCAACATTCTGGCGTGTAATCAGAATCACACAATCCATATTCTTCGCTACGATCGTCATATATTTCTGATACAACACAATCAGTTATTTTTCTGTCTCTTGATTCACCTAATACTCTTGGTGATTCACCTTCCTCAAATCTTCTTCATGGGACAGTAGAATGATTGCCTGGAAATTTCAAACAGTCTTGTTTTGCCGCTACAATCATATATCATAGACATATAATTTTCAAGTTCTTTTACAGGAGAGTCAGGTAAAGTGATATCACGGATGCCTTATTGGGGTTTCGGCGACAGGACTTTGATGAACGAAATTGATTTTGCAAAAGAAAATAGAGAGCAGATGTGCTATACTGGCATCACGGAAAGTCAGAGCACATAAAAGGCGGCCTACCCTCCACCTCGGAGGGCTTGACCCTCCAGACCAAAGAGGAAAGGAGGGCGATGCCAATGATTACATACGCTGATTTGTTTCAGTTTTGTTTACTCATTGTCGCTCTTGTTGGTCTTTGCTACGAGATCTTCAAGGGAAGAAAATAGCCGCCACTACTCGCAATAGTGACGGCTGATGCTGTAAAGCATGTAGTTTGTCATTGTCGAGGGTAGGCCGTGTGTTTCTGACTTTCCCTTTTCTGTTATCACTATAGCATATCCGGCGGCAGGATTCAAGCCTATTTCGGGAATAAAAGGCAGTTGTTACTGTCAAGTAATCGTTGGCAATCCCTCCCTGCATTTTAACAATAGTATTTGGTCTTTTCTATATATTTCACGAGTCTGTCTACATTTCCGCTTTCATATTCATCGTGTGTTAACTTAAAACATTCTTCCATATTAATACCGCTATAGTCCATATAACTTGCAATATCTTCTGGAATCAAAAACAAGTTTACTCCTTCGCGTTTTAGAAATTGTAAATCTCCATGATTAACATCAATAACTACTTCCACTTCCTGATTTTTTGATGCAAGTGCGGACTGCAAATTTTCTTTTAATACAGTACTTCTCTTTTTTCTAAAAATATTAAAGTGTCCGTCACGTCCAACCTGCGAATTTCTTCCGTTAGTTACATATGGTATAATAGCAATTTTTTTAATCATTATTTTAATCCTTCTCTTTTTTAGTTTTCCACAAATTGTAATTGTACTATAGCACTATTTTTGAGCCAATTCCACAATTTTTTGATTTATTAGTAGCATTTTTGCCTGTGTTATTAGGGTGATCAAAATAAACTGTTGATATATTTTCAGCTGCCGATATAATAAGACATAATAGGAAGGATGACAAACGGCTTTCTTTTGATAAATGACAGTATTGAGGAGGAGCACCAATGAGTGTGATTCGTATTCGGAACCTGACCCGGGATTATGGATCAGGAAAAGGAATTTTTAATATTTCTTTTCAGGCAGAAAAGGGGGAGGTTTTTGGGTTCCTCGGTCCGAATGGCGCCGGCAAGACTACAACCATTCGTCATCTGATGGGGTTTATTAAGCCAAAAGCTGGAAGCTGTCAGATCAGCGGGATGGATTGTTGGAAGGATCAGGAAAAAATTCAGAAATATGTCGGTTATATACCGGGGGAGATCAGTTTTTTTGATCATATGAATGGCAGGGAATTTTTGAAATTCGTAGCCGATTATCGAAAACTTGGGAAGGATAATCGTATGGAGGAGATGCTGGATCGATTTGAGCTGGATCCGGGGAGTAAAATCAAAAAAATGAGCAAAGGTATGAAGCAGAAGCTTGGGATTGTCGCCGCTTTTATGCACGATCCGGATATTCTGATTCTTGATGAGCCTACCAGTGGTCTTGATCCGCTGATGCAGAACCGGTTTACTGAACTGATTGCAGAAGAAAAGAAAAAAGGAAAGACCATTTTGTTATCGAGCCACATATTTGATGAAGTTGAACGTACGTGTGATCGAATTGGGATCATTCGCAGCGGGAAGCTTGTGGCCGTTGACTCAGTGGATGCATTAAGGAAGCGTCACATGCGAACTTACACAGTTACGCTGGAATCCCCAGAGCAGGCACGGGCATTTGCAGAAGATTTTGAGGGCGTTTGCGACGGCACAACTGTTCATGTTGCGGCAAAACAAAGCCTTGAAAACATCTTTTTACATTATTATGGAGGAGAAAATGATCAGCTGGACATTATATAAGCGGGAAATGAAAGGAAGCGTTAAGCTGCTTCTTCTTTTGGCTGCTGTTATGACAATGTATATTTCTGTCATTATCAGTATGTACGATCCGGAATTGATGGCTATATTGGACGGCTTTGTGGAGGCTATGCCTGCACTAATGGCTGCTGTCGGCATGCGTGCCGGGGCAACCAGTCTGATCGGCTTTATGGTTTCTTATCTTTATGGTTTTATATTGCTGATCTTCCCGATGGTATTCAGTATTTTGCGTGGAAACGGGCTGATCGCAAAGTATGTAGATAAAGGCTCTATGGTCACTTTGGTGGCTGCTCCGGTAAAAAGAAGAACGATTGTAATGACACAGATGTTTGTACTGATCAGCGGAATCGTTCTCCTCCTGCTCTATACGACCGGTTTGGAACTCCTGATCGCACAGAGCAGTTTTCCGGGAGAACTGGTGGTACCGGAGTTGTTAAAATTAAACGCAGCTCTTTTGTGCCTGCATCTTTTTATTGGAAGCATCTGTTTCCTTGCTTCCTGTGTTTTTTCAGATACAAAGTACAGCGTAGCGTTTGGCGCAGGGATTCCTGCATTTATGTATGTGCTTGAGATGTTGTCCAATGCAGGAGGCAAAGCCGGTAAGATGAAATACTGCACATTTTTCACACTCTTTGACGCAACCGGAATTGTAGCAGGAGAAAACAGGGCAATGCTCGGAAGCTTGCTTTTACTTTTTGGGGCTATTCTGTTTTTCCTTGTTGGAATTCGTACTTTTTGTAAGAAAGATTTACATATTTGATAATTTTGCAGGGAGAAGAATGGGAGAAAACGGTATGAGCAATGATAAAATTTATGGAATGAGTTTTGGCAAAATTTCTCCGCTTCTGGTCAGCAAAGCGGAGAAAAAAGGGCGTACACTCGCGGAAGTGAAACAGGTAATCATCTGGCTGACAGGATATACCGCAGAAGAAATTGAAAAGGCTGCGGCAGGTTCCCTGACATACGGTGACTTTTTTCGTAACGCCCCACAATTAAATCCAAACCGGAAGCAGATAACTGGCGTTGTGTGTGGCGTGCGCGTAGAAGATATCAAAGAACCGCTGATGCAGGAAACCCGGTATCTGGATAAACTCATTGATGAGCTTGCCAAAGGCAAAGCTATGGAAAAAATACTGCGTGGACAGACACAGGTCTGCGAAGCAGCTAGCACCCCTGTTGAAAAAACGTATCTGTTTGATGCAGTAATTGAACCTGTTCCCGAAAAGGGCGGCGCTTATGTGCGTTTTCCAAAAGATATCCGTAAGGAGTTTGGAAGAGGTCGGGTGAAGGCAGATATTACGTTTGATGGTGAGCCGTATTCTGGCAGTATCGTGAATATGGGAGTAAAAAATGAAGATGGCTCTGTTTGTTATATTATTGGTATCAGAAAAGAGATTCGGGCCAAAATAGGAAAGCAGCCTGGAGATACCGTAAGAGTTACGGTAAGCTTCCGTATTGCACAGCAAAAAAAATAGGATGACCAGATTTCGCAGGTACTGCCGGGAAAGAAAAAGGGTGTTGCAAATGGCGGCGGATTGTTATTATAATTATGCCTGTAGTGTGATACAGGGTATTATTGGCGGAAGAAGCACATAAAACCCGTTAATCAGTAAGAGGAAGCGTGAGAAGGACGGATTATGGCAGGCAAAATGACGATCAATGAGATAGCGCAGCTTTCGGGTGTGGCGAAAAGTACGGTTTCGCGGTACTTAAACGGCGGAAGTGTAAAATATGAGACAGGGCTGAAGATCAAGAAGGTAATCGAGGAGCACAATTATGAGCCGAATGTGTTTGCGCGGCTGAGTGCCAAAAGCAGCCGCATTATAGGGCTGATCGTGCCGGGATTTAATTCTGTGACAACGCCGCGGCTGGTGGAAGTGATCGTGGCATATCTGAAGCATGAGGAGTATACGCCGCTTATTATGCACACAGGCAATGACCTGGATGAAGAGGTGCGCAGCATTGAACGGCTAAAGCGGATGAATGTGGACGGGATACTGGTCTTGTCTACCGGAGTGACAGACCGTCACAGGGAAGTTATGGAGCGCACAGAGCTGCCGATCCTGTTTTTGGGCCAGCGCACGCCCTACGGAAATTGTGTGATCTATGATGATTATCAGGCCGGCGCGGATGTGGGCAGGTATATCGGAGGCAGCGGAGCGGCAGATGTTGTGCTGCTCTGGGTAGGAGAGGAGGATCCCTCTGTAGGCGGAGAGCGCAGACAGGGAGTTTTGGATGGGCTGAGACAGAGCGGCGCAGAGAAGATAGAGATTGCAAAGACAACCTTTTTTTATGAAGATGCCGTGGAACGGATGCGCAGGCTTCTGGATGAGAGAAGTGTGCCGGATGCAGTGATCTGTGCGACCGACCGGATCGCGCAGGGCGTGTACCGGGTACTGTATGAACGTCAGATCACGGTGGGAGAGGAGGTTTCTGTGGTGGGGTTCGGCGATTATGAGACGAGTGAGCTGCTGATGCCGCCGCTTGCTACGGTTGCATTTGACGGGATACAGTTTGGAAATGTCAGTGCGGAGACGATCCTTCAGATGATACAGGGAAAGCCGGTAAGCGCGGTACAAATGATCCCGCATCGTCTGATCCGGCGCAGCAGTGTAAAAGAGGGATGACAGAGCCGGATATCCCGACAGGCGGACCGCAGGACAGGAGTACGCATGGGAGGACGGAATTTGATAGAGGAGAGTGTGCAGCATACATGTGAAAGGATGCAAACGGACGTATGCTGCGGCGCCCTTCTCTTTTTTGTTGGCAGATTTTTGTACAGTTTCCACAAAAACGAGAGTGCAAATTTGGAACCGATTCCAAAAATAATTTTTCCATGCAGAATCCATTGACACAATAAATATTGAAAGATATAATGACAATACAAAAAGAAACCGGTTCCAAAAGAGGAAACAGGAATGTAAGAGAGGAGAAGTAAAAATGGGTAAGCAGGAAGAGTACCTGAAAATTTCGGAAGAAATTGTGAAATGTGCAGGGGGAATGGAGAACATTCAGGGATCTGCGCACTGTGCGACGAGACTGCGTATTGTCCTTAAGGATAATGACAAGGCAGACATGGAGCAGCTGGAAAATGTAAGCAGGGTAAAAGGAGCGTTTGTAGCGGGAAATCAGTTACAGCTCATTTTTGGAGCAGGCGTCGTCAACGAGGTCTATGAGGTGTTTGCCAGGTATACGCATACAGAAAATATGTCTCTGGGCGATCTGAAGGCAGAGAGTGCAAAGAAACAGAATCCGGTGCAGGCAGTGATCAAGGCTTTATCGGATGTATTTATCGGTATCATGCCGGCTCTTCTGGCAGCGGCGCTTCTTATGGGACTGACCGGGGTGCTTGGAGGCCTGGATATTGTCAGAGAAAATGAGACGATGTATGCGATCAATAAGCTTGTGAGTCTTGCTTCTAATGGAATCTTTGCGATCCTGCCTATGGCAGTGTGCTATTCTGCTGTAAAGCGGTTCGGCGGCAATCCAGTGCTCGGTATGGTAGTGGGAGCGATCATGCTGGACGGCTCGCTTGCGAATGCCTACCAGGCGGCGCAGGGACTTGCAGATCCGGAAGTGATCAGTCTGTTCGGGCTGAAGGTTGAGCTGGTCGGCTTTCAGGGCGGGATCATTATTGCTCTGATGATGGGATATATCGTGGCCAGACTTGATATTTTCTTTAATAAAAAAATCCCGGATGTGATCAAGCTTCTGGTCGCTCCGCTTTTGACGGTATTTATCTCGACGGTACTGCTGTTTACCTGCATTGGTCCGGTAGGCCGGATCCTCTCTGACGCGATCACGAACGCGCTTGTATGGGGAACGAACCATCTGGGGGCATTTGGTTACGCGCTGTTTGCAGGGGTGCAGCAGCTTGTCGTGATCACAGGTCTGCATCATATTATTGGAGCCGTGGAAGCGCAGCTTATCGCTGATACGGGGACAAACTTTATTAATCCGCTGATGTCTGTTGCACTGATGGGACAGGGCGGAGCAGTACTTGGCTATCTGGCAGTGAACTGGAAAAATGTAAAGACCAGGGAGCTTTGCATCCCAAGTTTTCTGTCTACACTTTTTGGTATCAGCGAACCGGCGATCTTTGGTGTGAACCTGAGGTATCGTTATCCGCTGATCGGAGGCTGTATCGGCGGTGCGGCGGCAGGCGCATACGTATACTTTTCCAGGCTGACTGCATTTGGATTTGGTACAACGGCGGTTCCGGGAATCGCGATCGCGAATCCGGCAAATAACGGGTATGTAAATTATATAATTGCGCATCTGATCGCGCTGCTGATCGGAGGCCTTGTCACGATCTGCTTCGGGAAAATGGCGGGAAAGAAGCAGCCTGTCAGTAAAGAGTCAAAGTCAGCGGCATCGGAAGCACAGATCTTCCTCAAGGCTCCGGTTCGGGGAGAGGTTTTACCGATCACAGAATCTTCTGATCCGACATTTGCGCAGAAGATGCTCGGGGACGGGATCATGGTAAAGCCGCAGGAAGCAAAAGCGGAGGTACTCGCTCCATGTGACGGGACTGTTAAATTTGTGTATCCGGGCGGTCACGCAGTAGGAATTGAGACGGAAAATGGTCTTGGCATACTGATCCACTGTGGTGTGGATACCGTAAAGCTCGAAGGAGAGGGCTTTACAGTCTGCACGAAAGAGGGAAGCGTGGTCAGAGCGGGAGAGCGCCTGCTCCTGTTTGATAAAGAGCTGATCGAGGGCAGAGGGTATTCTGCAGAGGTGGCCATGCTTGTGACAGACAGACCGGAAAATTGCACGGTGAAGGTAGAGGGGCTTGCAGAGAATCTATGATGAACAGAGAAGAATATGAGAAACAAAAACCGGATTTCCTCTATATGCGGGAGTCTGTGAAGAATGATCCGAACCGGCTTCATTTTCATCTCATGCCCCCGACCGGGTGGATGAATGATCCGAACGGGCTTTGCCAGTTTCGGGGTATCTACCATATTTATTTTCAGTATACGCCGTTTCTGGCAGGCTGGGGGACGAAGCTCTGGGGACATTACACGACAGAGGACTGGTTGCATTTTGAGGAATGTGAACCGTTTTTGTTCCCGGACTGTGCATGGGACCGGGACGGTGTATACAGCGGCTCGGCTTTTGTGCAGGATGGACAGATCCATTATTTTTATACCGGAAATGTAAAGCTTACGGATCAGCCGTATGATTACATTATGGAGGGACGGGAGCAGAACACGATCCATTTTGTCAGCGCAGACGGAATGCAGGCCGGGGAAAAGCATCTGGTCATGACGAACGGGGATTATTCGTCCGGAATGTCAAAACATGTCCGCGACCCGAAAATCTACTGTGAAAAGGGCAGATACTATATGATCCAGGGAGCGCGGGATGCCAGCTCCCGCGGCTGTGCCCTGCTGTTTGTCTCAGAGGATTTAAAGAGCTGGAGCTATCTTGACCGCATCCAGACGCAGGAACCGTTCGGATACATGTGGGAATGTCCTGATCTGTTTGAGCTGGATGGACATAAGCTCCTGATGGTCTGTCCGCAGGGTCTTTCCCAGGATGGACATAAGTATCAGAATGTATATCAGTGCGGATATTTTCCGGCAGAGCTTGATTTTGAAAAACGGGAATACCGGCTTGGAGCGTTTTGTGAGCTGGATAAGGGCTTTGATATCTATGCGGCGCAGACGTTTCAGGATGAGAGAGGCAGACGCATCCTGATCGGCTGGATGGGGATACCGGATGCGGATTACGATAACGATGCGACGGTCGCATATGACTGGATCCACGCGCTGACGATGCCGAGGGTACTTACTTTCCGGGAAGGGCGTCTGATCCAGCAGCCGATGGAGGAGATGAAGCGCCTCCGTCAGGAAAAACGGATGACCGCAATACAGTCCTTTGACAGCTGGAATACATCAGACTGCTGTTTTGAGATGTCTGTACAAAGAGAGGATGTGGAAGCTTCTATGATTCTGCAGCTTCGCGAGGATGTGACGCTTACCTACCGTGAGCATGTCCTTGCACTGGAGCTTGGAAAAAGCGGGCATGGCAGAAAGCGGCGTACCGTCTGGCTTCAGAGTCTGCGCAGCTTTACCGTATTTTCAGACACATCCTCGATCGAGATATTTATCAATGACGGCGAGGAGGTTATGACGACAAGAGTGTACAGCGATACGCTGTCACAGACCGTACGCTTTTTGCAAAGCGGCACAGACGGCGCAGTCTGCGTGTACCGTCTGGGGAGCTTTTCATACCGCGGGACGCTTCCTACAGCATAAGAAACTGCTGGATAAAAGGAAGCGCTGCTCCGATAGGAATCATATGCTTTGGCATCTTGCTGATCTGGAGAAAATCCGATGACTCAGGAAATGGAGTGAGTTGTCGGATTTCTTCATAAAGAAAAGTAAGGTCGCTCTCATTCAGATAGGGAGCAAGATAGCCTCCCAGAATAAACGTTTTGTCGTAGATCAGGTGGAGCAGGTTAATGGCGCGCGCCAGATGCTTCAGATAGCTTCTCCACCGTGTGCAGGCAGCGGGCTCGAGGCTGCGTACCTGCCCGAAAAAGGCGTCTGGGTCCTCTGATTTTTCCAGAAGCGCGTCAATCGAACACAGGGTTTCCATACAGCCCCTTTTTCCGCAATAGCACAGCTTTCCATTTGGCTCCATCACAATATGCTCGATCGTCGAGCTGTGGCCGTGATCTCCGGTGATCAGCTTTCGGTCTGCGATCAGAGAAGCGCCCAGATGTCTGCCAAGAGAAAGATAAAAAGCATCCTTCAAATCGGGAGATATCCACAGCTCCGCAGTGGCGGCGCTGTCTGCATCGTGGATAAATGCGCACGGATAAGGCAGATAGGTGGAAAATGCAGTAATGGACAGCCCGGTACACGCGAGGATCTTTCCATAAAGGACGGTTTGCGCGTCCGGAGAGATCAGTCCCTGTATGGCAAAGCCGACTCCGAGGATCTGCTCGTCACAAAGCATGGCAGAATCCCGGAAGGCAAGGATCTCTTTGCATACGTTCTGAAAATATGCAGCATCGTTTTTATAGGCAAGCTCATGTACGCAGCTTTTGATCTCTCTTCCATAGAGGTCTGCTGCGAGAATCTTTATTTCATTTCCGAGTATTTCTACCCCGATCCCCACACGAAAATCAGACACGATCGTATAGGCGGCTGCCTTGCGTCCGACATATTCGGTATGGATCAGCCCGCTTTTGACGATCATCCCATCCTCTTCCAGAGCATTCAGATTGGCTGTGACAGTCGGTCTGCTCAGATGCAGATTGTAGGAAATATCCTGCTGGGAGACATTTTGGTTGAGGTAAATGTACTGGTATATGAGATTTCGGTTGTTTTCCTTAATCTGATTTGGAGTAATGCTTTTTTTCATAGTCTGTTCATCCATTCGATAAAAGTAGATCACTGCATGCGCCGTTGTGTGTACCTGGGCTCATGAAGTGTTCCTATTATACCAAGAATGCGGCGTGCCTTCTACTGGCGGGTTTGCACAAAATCAGGGGGAAGATATTGTTCAATATTACAGATTGACGGGAAGCGCTTTTCAAACTATTATGTAATTGTAATTTGCTAAACTATTTTACAAAATAAATTACAAAACAGGAGGAGCGTTATGGGAATTATAGAAAACATGCGACTGGATGGAAAAAAAGGGTTTGTGACAGGAGCGGCACGGGGGATCGGCAAGTGTACAGCCACTGCGTTTGCACAGGCCGGAGCCGATGTGGCGATCGTTGATGTGGATTTTGCGCAGGCGCAGAAGACGGCCGGAGAAATCGCAGCACTGACCGGGAGAAAGGTCATTGCCATAAAGACAGACTGCACCAGCAAAGAAGAGGTGGAGGCTATGGTAGATCAGGTGAGTGCAGAGCTTGGCGGGCTTGATTTTTGTCATAACAATGCCGGGATTTGCATAAATGCCCCGGCGGAGGAGATGACGTATGAGCAGTGGAGCCGAGTGATCGATGTAAATCTCAACGGGATTTTTCTGACAGACATAGCGGCAGGAAAATATATGCTGGCGCATGGAGGCGGTTCTATCATCAATACGGCGTCCATGTCGGCTCATATTGTAAATGTGCCGCAGCCGCAGTGCGCCTACAATGCGTCAAAAGCTGCGGTGATCCAGCTGACAAGATCGCTTGCGATAGAATGGGCAAAGCGGGGAGTGCGCGTAAACAGTATCAGTCCGGGATACATCGGCACGGAGCTGACGCTGAATGCCCCATCGCTGGTCCCGCTTATCGACAGGTGGAATGAAATGGCGCCGCTTGGAAGGATGGGAAGACCGGAGGAGCTGGAGGGGATCTGCGTTTACCTTGCAGGAGATACGAGTACGTTTACAACAGGCGCAGACTTTGTGATCGACGGAGCCTTTACCTGTTTCTAGGCGCAGCCTCTCGTCAGATCTGTTATACTGTGATCCTGCTGCGCGTGAAAGAAAAAGAAGTGAACGAACAGGGAAATTATGGTATGATTCTAATAGAATCTGTATGGAAAAAGCGAAGGAGGAAAAGGTATGAGACTGACGATTCTCGGAACAGGCAACGCGACAGTGACGAAACGGTATAATACATGTTTTTGTCTTACGAATGAAGAGGGACATTTTCTGGTGGATGCAGGAGGTGGGAACCGGATCCTGCAGGTTCTGGAGGAGAGCCGGATCCCGCTGGAGGAGATCCATGATATTTTTCTGACGCACGAGCATATTGATCATCTGCTCGGGATGATCTGGCTGATCCGCATGATCGGACAAAAAATAAATCAGGGGAAGTATGAGGGAGAGCTGCGGATCTACTGTCATGAGGGACTGGTAGATACGCTGACCACGATCGCAGGGCTGACGATCCAGAAAAAGGTCACCAAGCATATCGGGGAGCGCATCCGCCTGGTTCCCGTCTCTTCCGGTGAGACGAGACAGATCATCGGATGCCCGGTGACATTTTTTGATATTGGATCGACAAAGGCACGTCAGTTTGGCTTTACGCTTACGACCCCGGAGGGCACGAAGCTTTCCTGCTGCGGAGACGAGCCGTATAATCCCTGTGAACAGCAGTATGTGGAGGGAAGCGACTGGCTGATGCATGAGGCCTTCTGTCTGTACGCACAAGCCGATCAGTTCCGGCCATATGAAAAGCATCACAGTACGGTGCGCGAGGCATGCGAGCTTGCGCAGCAGATGCAGATACCGAATCTGATCCTCTACCATACAGAGGAGACGCACGGAAGCGCGCGCAGGGAACGCTACTGCGCAGAGGGCAGGGCGTATTACCATGGCAATCTGTATGTGCCGGAGGATCTGGAAACATTTGAAATTTGAGAACATCACATCGTAAACTGAAACATGCAGTAGGCTCCATAGACCGCAAGCAGTACAATACCCTGTATGCGGGAGAGCCTGTTGCGGATAAAGACCGGAACGGTCAGCACGAGCATCACAAAGAACATCAGCGGGATGTCAAGCACGAGCGAAGCGTTATGCCCGGCGATCACGGAGCTTTGCGGAATGTCAAACGGAGCGAGGGTGATCGAGATACCGCTTACAAACACCAGATTGAACAGGTTGGCTCCAATGATATTGCCAAGCGAAAGGGAGCTGTGTCCCTTGATCAGTGAGGTGATCGCTGTTACGAGCTCCGGCAGCGAGGTGCCGAGTGCTACGAAGGTAAGCGCGATCACGGATTCCGGTACGCCGATCGCCTGTGCGATCAGAGTGCCGTTGTCTACGAGCAGGTCAGCGCCGATTGCGATCATCACAGCGCCGACTGCGAGAGAGAGAAGATCCACGGTAAGAGAACGTGCCTGTACACCGCCGGCAGGCGCCTGCTTTGCACAGGTCTGGTCTGCGGCTGCCTGTGTCTGCGTCTGTGGGGAAGTGTGCAGATGCTCTGTGCGTTTTGGCAGGCTGTTCCTGATCGTGCAGATCATGTAGACGGCAAAGATCGTCAGCAGTATCACACCGGAGATACGGCTGAAATGCCCGAAATGGTAGGCATAAAAAGAATAGAATACAGCAGCTGCAAAGAAAAAGAGCACTGGTATTTTCAACGAGCTGCGTTCTGCCTTTCCGGGACGGACCGCGATCGTGATGGCTGCGATCAGCGCAGTGTTGCAGATGATCGAGCCGATCGCGTTGCCGTAGGCGATCTCGCCGTGCCCCTGCAGCGCAGAGGTTGCCGATACCATGACCTCAGGCAGGGTTGTGCCGATGGATACGATCGTTGCTCCGACGATCAGCTCCGGTATGTGAAAGCGGTAAGCGATACCGGTTGCGCCATCGACAAACCGGTTGCCGCCGACGATCAGCAGCAGCAGTCCCAAAGCAAAAAGTAATACAGGAACAAACATAAATAAGCCTCCTTTTTAAAACGTTATGATGTCAGGATCGAAAAGAGCGTCAGGGGATTTTTGTCGACCATTCCTGGCAGTTCCAGACCTCGTCCACTACGTCCTGGTAAAATTCAGACTCATGGCAGATGAGCAGGATACTGCCCTTGTATTCCTGAAGCGCGCGTTTTAATTCTTCCTTGGCATCTACGTCCAGATGGTTGGTCGGCTCGTCAAGCAGCAGGATGTTGGTCTCTGTGTTGATGATCTTGCACAGACGTACCTTTGCCTGCTCTCCCCCGCTGAGGACGCGCACCTGACTTTCTATGTGCTTCGTGGTAAGCCCGCATTTGGCAAGGGCGGAACGCACTTCATACTGTGTCAGAGACGGAAATTCCTGCCAGATCTCTTCGATACAGGTCATGGTGTTGTCCGGCGCAGCCTCCTGTTCAAAATATCCAATATACTGGTAATCGCCTCTTTGGACCGTTCCGGAATACGGCGGGATCAGTCCGAGGAGACTCTTTAAAAGAGTAGTCTTTCCGATACCGTTTGCTCCCGTAAGCGCGATCCTCTGCCCGCGTTCCATGCGGATATTTAACGGCTTTGAGAGCGGTTCTCCGTAGCCGATCACGAGATCGGACGTCTCAAAGATCACCTTTGCGCAGGCGCGGGCAGTGCGGAAATGGAACTCCGGCTTTGGTTTTTCCTTTGCCAGCTCGATCATATCCATTTTGTCTAATTTTTTCTGTCTTGCCATTGCCATGTTGCGTGTAGCGACGCGCGCCTTATTTCTTGCGACAAAATCTTTCAGCTCGCTGATCTCCTGCTGCTGGCGGTTGTAGGCTGCCTCAAGCTGCGCTTTTTTCATGGCATAGACTTCCTGAAATTTATCGTAGTCCCCCGGGTAGCGGTCGAGCTTCTGATTTTCCATATGGTAGATCAGGTTGACGACGCTGTTCAGAAACGGAATGTCGTGCGAGATCAGGATAAAGGCATTTTCATATTCATTGAGATAGCGTTTGAGCCACTCGATGTGCTGCTCATCCAAATAGTTTGTCGGCTCGTCGAGCAGGAGGATATCGGGCTTCTCCAGAAGGAGCTTTGCCATTAGCACCTTGGTGCGCTGACCGCCGGAGAGCTCTGTGACGTCACGCTCCAGTCCGATATCGGAAAGCCCAAGTGCGCGCGCGACTTCATCGACTTTTGCATCGATCATATAAAAATCATGGTGCTCCAGCATTTCCTGACAGGTACCTGTCTCTTCGAGCAGACGCTCCATTTCCTCCGGAGACGCTTCTCCCATCTGATCGAACATCTGATTCATAGACGCTTCGATGTCAAAGAGAAAGGCAAAAGCAGACTTGAGTACATCGCGGATCGTCATTCCCTTTTCCAGGACCGCGTGCTGGTCAAGGTAGCCGACGCGGACATTTTTTGCCCATTCGACCGTACCCTCATCAGGCATGAGCTTTCCTGTGATAATATTCATAAAAGTAGATTTTCCTTCACCGTTCGCGCCGATCAGTCCGATATGCTCTCCCTTTAACAGACGGAAGGACACATCTTCAAAGATCGCGCGGTCACCGAAGCCGTGGCTTAAATTTTTTACGTTTAAAATCATGAGAACTCCTTTTCTAAAAAAATGTATAAAAAAAGAATACACTTTCGTGTTTTGCGCGTGTACAGCTGATCGCGCCAATGTGGAAACATTATAACAGAGTATATGGAAGGAAACGGGAAATGTCAATTGGGTATTTGCCGGGAAGCAGTATCCCGTAAGAAAGATAAAAATTATGCTTGCTGTACAAAATATTTTGTAGTATACTGAAAAACGAAAACGGGGAGGTCGTGGAGACCTGAGAGTAAACCGCACGGTTTTGACCCTTAGAACCTGATACAGATAATGCTGGCGAAGGAAAATACGTTTTCAGATGCATGCCTGGGGTATGCGCTGGTATTCTTTTTGTGTCGGCATTTTGGATTGTCGGCTTTTTTTGTGATATAAAACATTTAGCTGTTAGGAAGAATCGAGGAAGATAGGATTATGAAGAAATGGTCAAAGGCTGCTCCGGTGCTGGTGATCGCGGCGCTGCTTTTACTTTGGGAGGCAGTAGTGCAGCTGGCACAGATCCCGCTTTATGTACTGCCAGCGCCAAGCGATATGTTCCGTACTTTTTGTTCAGAGTTTCAGACGCTTTCCGGGCATGCGCTGGTGACTGTCATGGAGGCGCTTGTGGGGATGGCGATCTCCTTTGCAGCCGGGATAATGATTGGGATCCTGATGGATGCGATGCCGGTTTTTCACAGGTGTATTTATCCGATCCTTGTTGTGACACAGACAGTTCCGGTCATTGTGCTTGCGCCTATCTTCATTATATATATGGGCTTTGGATATGCGCCGAAGATCCTGACGGTTGTACTGATGTGCTTTTTCCCGATCGTTGTCAGTTTCAGCGACGGGCTGGGGGAGATGGACGCCGGATATTTGAACCTCGTGCGCACGTACGGTGGTTCCCGCGCACAGCTTTATCGTATTGTGAAAATTCCATCGGCAATGATATCGCTGCTGTCAGGGCTGAAGGTGGCAGCTACCTACAGCATCAGCGGCGCTGTCGTCGGAGAGTGGATCGCGTCGCAGAGCGGGCTGGGGTACTATCTGATCCGGGCAAAAAACGGATATATGCTGGACAAGGTCTTTGCCTGTGTGCTGATGATCATTTTACTGAGTCTACTGATGAATGCTCTTGTGAAGCTGCTCGGGTACGCAGTGCTGCCGTCGCTGCGCCGCAGGAGGAGCATACAAAGCTGAGAAAGTTTTGAACAGAAAACTGATAAAAAAGATATCTCCCGGAGCGGCAGCAGGCCGTGTCCGCACCGGCGGAATATAAAAAACGAAAAGGAAGAAGGATAAGGATATGAATCATGTATGGAAAAAGAGTATGGCCGTAGCTGCTGCTGCGGCGATGCTGGCAGGAATGCCTGCAGCCTCACAGGCGCAGGAGACAGAAACGGAATTAAAAAAGGTGACCGTGATCCTTGACTATGTGCCGAATACGAACCACACGGGAATGTATGTGGCGCTTGACAACGGCTATTACGAAGAAGAGGGACTGGATGTGGAGATCATAGAGCCGACAGACGGAGCGACAGCGACTCTGATCGCGCAGCAGAAGGGAACCTTTGGTATCAGCTATCAGGAGGATGTCACGATCGCCCTGACTTCGGAGGATCCGCTCCCGATCAAAGCAGTCGCAGCGCTGATCCAGCACAATACATCCGGGTTTGTCAGCCTTGCTGACAGCGGGATTGAATCACCGGCTGATTTTGAAGGAAAAACGTATGCAGGCTGGGGCGGACCGGGAGAGTCGGCCGTGCTGGAGGCGTGCATGACACAGGCCGGGAAGGATTTTTCTAAATTGAATATGGTGATCTCGGATGGAAGCGGCTTTGAAGCGCTTGGAACGAGCTGTGACCTGATGTGGTTTTTTGAAGGGTGGGACTGCATTATTTCTGAAATGAACGGTGTAGAGCTCAACTACATGGAATGCCGCGAGCTGGATGAACGTCTGGACTACTATACTCCGGTGATCATTGCAAGTGACGCAGTTCTGGAGTCGGATCCGGAGATGGTGGAAGCGTTTTTGCGTGCGACCAGAAGAGGGTATGAGGACGCGATCGCAGATCCGGATGCGGCAGCCAAAGTGCTTTCGGCACATGCGCCGGATTATGATATCGAGCTGCTGAAGCGTTCACAGGAGTATCTGGCAGATAAATATATGGAAGATGCACAGGTCTGGGGAGAGATGAAGGACGAGGTATGGGACAATTACTCTGCATTTCTCAAGGAGTATGGCGTGATCGAAGAGACGATACCGGCAGACCAGTGCTATACGAATGAATTTCTTCCGCAGTGATCGAAGCATGCGGCAGTGACCGGGAGATCAGAAAGCGCGCGGGCGCGGACGGGAGCAGGGATAGAATAATGAGATTGCAGGTTGAAAAATTGAATTTTTCTTATGGAACAAACAGAATTCTGAAGGATCTTTCCTTTCAGATCAAAGATGGAGAGTTTGTCAGTATCCTTGGGCCGTCCGGCTGCGGAAAGTCGACGCTTTTGAATGTACTTGCAGGTATATTAAAGCCGGATGGCGGAAAGCTTCTGATCGACGGGAGGGCGGTGCAGGAGCCCTGCGGCACATTTGCCTATATGCCGCAGGAGGATCTGCTGTTTCCGTGGCGCACGATCCTTGATAACGTCTGCCTTTACGGTGAGATCCATCACTGTAAAGAAGCCATGAGGGCAGAAGCGCTGCAAAAGCTGGAGCAGTTCGGACTGGCCGGCTGTGAGGACAAATATCCAGATGAGCTCTCCGGCGGGATGCGCCAGAGAGCGGCATTTTTGCGTACAACGCTGTGCGAGGCAGGGATTTATCTGCTGGATGAACCGTTTGGCGCGCTTGATGTGATCACGCGGGGGGATATGCAGGACTGGCTGCAGAGCCTTTGCAGTGACCTGAAAAAAACAATACTTCTCGTGACGCACGACACGGACGAAGCGATCTATTTATCCGATCGGATACTGATCCTTGGAGAGCCGGGGGAGGGGATCCGAAAGGAGATCCAGATTCAGGAGAAGGATCGCACGAGAGAATGGCTGTATGCGCAGGGAGAACTGCGCGCTGAGATACACAGGATCATCAAAGAAAAGGAGACCAGGTGAGGGTATGACGGAAGGGAAGGAACAAAGAGAGCGGAAGGAGGGAGTGCGCATGCTGGATATGCATGCGCATTTTTGCTGTGTGGAAAAGGAGCAGTCGATGACGGAGGAGCTGCAGCTGCGTAAGGAAGCAGGGCTTCGGACGTTTTTTAGCTGCGGGACGCCGGAGGAATGGGAAGCAACAAAGAAATTTCACAGCCGCAGGGAGGTGCTGTTTAGCTTTGGGATCCATCCGTGGTATGCAGACCGGTATGACGCAGAAGCATACGTGGAATTATTCCGGGCGTGCGATGCAGTAGGCGAGATCGGGATGGACAGTGTCTGGTGCGATGTACCGCATCCGGTGCAGCGCAGACAGCTGGAGGCGCAGCTGGATATCGCAGCCAGGCTTGGAAAGCCGATCGTGCTGCACACAAAGGGACAGGAGAGAGAGATCGCACAGATGATCCGGGATTTTCCCAATCCGGTGTGCGTACACTGGTATTCGGGAGACAGGCAGACACTGGAGCTGTTTTTGGAAAAGGACTGTTACTTTACACTCGGCCCGGATTTTGCCAGGCTGTGTCAATGCGCACAGGCACAGACGCAGCTCTGTCGGTACATGGCGCGGGAGATCCGGGCGGAGCGGCTTTTTCTGGAGACAGACGGGATTTCAGCAGTTGCGTGGGCGCTCGGTTCAGAGTATACTGGTCTGGAACGGATTTCGGAGGTACTCTGGGAAAATGCCGGGTATCTTGCCGGGATCAGAAATATAAAGGAAGAAGAGCTTTGCCGGAGAATGGAGCAGAACCTGAGAGAATTTCTGATGCTGCCAAAAGAGAAGCAAGGGGGCAGCGGCTGTTTTCGGGAAAGTCGGAAAAGAATATGATACAGACGAAAAAGTTAGTACAGTTTTATATTGCGCAGTATGAGCAGCAGATGAAAAAGAAGCAGAAAAAGATGGTAAGCTGCAGTGACTTTGGCGGGAAAATGGAACGGCTGCGCCGTCAGATAAGAAGTGCACGGGCATCGCGCGTCAACAGCTCTGTGCTGGAGGACTACCACCGTCAGGTCAAAAACCTGGCTGTGCTTGCATACCGCCGGAATCAGGGAAAAGCGCTGGAGGTCATCCGGGAGGAGCTTCTTCCAAAGCTTGTACAGCTTGATATGGGATTTTTGCTGCCGGACCAGAGGGAAGGGATAGACGGAGCCTTTCTGGCATGGCTTGGCCGCCAGATGCCGGGAGCGATCTGCACTAGGACGCTGTTTACGCTGTATCCGCTGTACCATCAGTATCAGATTAAAAACAAGATCCTGGAGCTTGTGCCGACAAGACCAGAGTTGGAATTTCCGGAAGCGCTTGATATGCACCGCAGATTTATCCTGCATATCGGACCGACAAACAGCGGAAAGACCTTTCAGGCGCTGGAGCGGCTGAAGACAGCGCAAAGGGGAGTCTACCTCGGACCGCTGCGCCTGCTCGCACTGGAGGTGTACGAGCGCATGAACGAGGCCGGCGTGCCGTGTACGATGCTGACCGGGCAGGAGTGCATCGAGGAGCCGGGGAGCCGCATTACAGCCTCAACGGTTGAGATGGCAGACTACGATGAGCTGTATGAGGTAGCTGTGCTGGATGAGGCGCAGCTTATGGCAGATGCGGACCGCGGACATTCGTGGACGAAGGCGGTGCTGGGACTGAAGGCGCGGGAGATCCATGTCTGCACAAGTCCAGCAGCAGTAGAGGTCCTGAAGCACCTGATCACGCTGTGCCAGGATACGTGGGAGGAGCATTATTACGAGAGAAAGACAGCTCTGGTGTGCGAGGATGAGTCATTTCGTTTCCCGCAGGATGTGCAGGAGGGGGATGCGCTGATCGTCTTTTCTAAAAAATCAGTCCTCGATGCCGCGGGGCGTCTGGAGGAGCAGGGGATCAATGCAAGCGTGATCTACGGAAGCCTCCCGCCGGAGATCCGGCGCCGCCAGGTGCAGCTGTTTGCAGGCGGACGCACGAAGGTTGTTGTTTCGACGGATGCGATCGGTATGGGGCTGAATCTCCCTGTGCGCAGGATCGTATTTTTACAGACAGAAAAATTCGACGGTACAGGCAGAAGATCTCTGCAGGTATCTGAAATCCGGCAGATCGCAGGGCGGGCCGGAAGGTTCGGCATCTATGATACGGGCTATGTGACTGCGATGGGAGAGGAGGCGCTTGCTTATATCCGGGCAAATTATGAGCTCGCGGAGCAGCCGCTTACCAGGGTAAATCTCGGTTTTTCGCAGGTACTGCTCGACATTGACGAGCCTCTGGATGAGATCCTGCGGGTATGGCATGATGTGGAGCCCTCGCAGCCGTTTGAGAAAGAAAATGTAGACGAGGCGCTCTTCCTTTATGATAAGGCATATAAGGTGCGCAACAGCATTGACGGTTTTACGAACAAGCGGCTTCTCTACCGGATGATCACCTGTCCGATCGATATCAAGGACCGGCGCGTCGTGGCGCTGTGGCTGGAATACTGTCAGACCTATTCGGCAGATATATCGCTGAAAAAGCCGCAGCTTGACCGGAGGGACCGCGGCGGTATTATGAAGTACGAGACGTATTACAAGCAGCTGGATCTGTATTATCAGTTTTCTCACCGCATGGGAAAGGTGGTTGACGAGGCGTGGCTGCAAAGGGAGCGGGAGCATACAGAGTCAAATATCATGCGATACCTGACGAAGGGAAAGACCAGCTACATCGCCCGCTGCCAGTACTGCGGAAAGCTTTTGCCGCTGACGGGCGTATACCGGATCTGCGATGACTGCTATGACAGGAGAGGATAGGAAATGGATGAGATTTCTCTGCAGGGAATGTTTTCCCTGGAGCTTGTGAAAAAGGAGCGTTTTTGCGGTTCTCATGGAAAGATGCGCTATATGCTGTGCAAGTCAGAGGACAGGCTGCAGGCTTTCGTATACCCGGAACCGTTTTGCTGGGAAGCGACTCCGGACGACCAGAAACAGTCCGAATACTTTGAACTGAGCAACGAGGGGATCGCGCAGGCGGTCGCATGGATCAACCGGAAATATTCTGAGACAACAGAAAAAAATTAGGGCTTGACAGTTTGACATCTCTGGATAAAATGGAACGTGGCATTACATGATATCGGGTGCGTGATCCCGGATAGCCGGTGTGTGCCGTGCAGGAAAATGATTTGTGAGAGTATGACAGAGGTGTGAGATGGCAAAACAATACGTATGCGACATGACGAGTGGGAATGAACTGTCGCTTCTGCTGAAATTTTCTGTACCGATGCTGATCGGAAATATTTTTCAGCAGTTTTATAACATGGTGGATTCTATTATCGTAGGAAATTATGTGGGAAAAAACGCGCTTGCAGCGGTCGGTATGACCTCATCGCTGAACTTTTTATACTTTTCTCTGTGCAACGGCTTTGCGACCGGAGCCGGTGTGCTGATGGCACAGTATTTTGGGATGAAAAATGAAAAGCGTGTAAAAGACTGTATCGGAAACTCCGTGTATCTGCTGTTTGGTATGGGGCTGCTTGTGAGTGTGATATCATTTCTGCTGGCAGATCCCGTCCTGCATATGTTACATACGCCGGAGGCAATCTTTGCGGATGCACGCGCATATCTGCAGATCGTCTGCGCAGGGCTGATCTCCGTTGTGTTTTATAACGGGATCGCGGCATTGCTGCGCGCGCTCGGAGACTCAAAAACGCCGCTTATTTTTCTTGTGGTGGCGAGTATCCTGAATGTGATCGGAGATCTGCTTTTTGTGCTGGTCTTCCATATGGGCGTAGCCGGAGTCGCATGGGCAACGATACTGGCGCAGGCACTTTCTGCGGTTGGATGTATGGTTTATGCGGTCGCAAAGAATCCGTATTTTCGTCTGACAAAGGAAAATTTCCGCCCGGACCGCATCATCATAGAGCGCTGCCTAAAGCTGGGGATACCTTTTGGAGCGCAGGGCACACTGATCGCGATTTCCTGCGTGGCGCTGCAGGGTGTGATCAACCGTTTCGGGGAGGATGTGATCGCGGCATTTGCGGCGACCTCCCGTATCGAGCAGCTTGTCCAGCAGCCGTTTAACTCACTGAGTATGGCGCTTGCGACCTTCACAGGACAGAATCTTGGCGCAGGCAACGTGGAGCGTGTAAAGAAGGGCTATCGCAGCTCCGTAAAACTCATTATCGCCTTCAGCGTGGTGATGCTGGTGGCAATGTATGTGTGGGGCAACGATTTTGTGCGTCTTTTCGTAGCGGATGAGACTGTTATCGCGATCGGCGGACGCGCAGTGCAGATCCTGTCGTGGTTCTTCCTGCCGCTTGGTTTTATTTACATAGCGCGAAGCGTACTAAATGGCGCGGGTGATTCTGTTTTTGCATTTATCAGCGGGCTGGTGGAAGTCATTGGCAGGATCGGCTTTTCCGTTGTGCTTGCCGCAATACCGGTGATCGGATACTGGGCGGTCTGGTATACGACCGGGCTTACCTGGCTGATCACTGCAGCCGTGTGCGTGGCGCGGTATGCGCAGGGAAAATGGAAAAAGATCACGCTCGGAGAGTGAGACGCGCTCTATTTCTGTGCGGACAGAGCCTGTTTTAAAATATCGGGCACCTGCTCCGGCTTTATGTTGGAATAGAGGACGTCATCAATGATAAAATTCGCAGAAGTCCGGCACTGCTTCAGACAGTTTTGTGTCTTCAGCAGGCAGGTGCCATCAGCAGAGAGGTTATTTTTGCCGATGCGAAGCTCCCTGCGGACGATCTCGGCGATCTGACGGCCGTTCTTTTTCGCACAGCGTTCACCGGAGCAAACGGTGATCACATGGGTGTAGGCGGCTTCTTTCAGACTTGGATACGTCCGGATCAGAAGGCTGATCAGCGAGAGCGGGACTTCGGCAGTCTGCGCCGCCTGTTCTTTTAGCTCCGGTGTCAGAAAGCCATTGACCTCCTGGAGCTCTTTTAACATCTGGACGATGACGTCCTGATCCTTTTTGTCGCGCTGACCGGCGTAATACGCAAAGATCTCTTTGAGCTCTGCGGCAGCGGCGCCTGATGGATCGCAGATTGTACTGGGATTCATAAAGTCAGTATCCTCCTTTTATAAAAGTAAAACGATTGAAAAGTAAGATGATTCCGGTTGCTGTTACAGGGGACAGTATAACACAGATTTTTGCCGGATTCATCTATTATTCTATCAGGTTTTCGCAGCCTGGTTTTCGCGGCGGCTGATCCCGGAGGAGGGCGGGACGGCCCGTTTTTTAAATCGGGAAATTCATCTTGACAAATATACCTGCATTCGCTAAGATACTAATCATAAAAAGGTAATGAGAAAGAGGAGTACGCATGGTGCGCCGCAAGAGAGGACGGCTCGTAGGCTGGGAGGCTGTCCGGGAAAGCAGATGCGGAAGGTAGCTTTTGAACCGAATAGCTGAAGCGCAGGACGTGTGTAGGCTGTTCCGGGGCTTCCCGTTACAGAAGAAAGAGATACGGATGCCAGATGTCACAGTTTGCCGGCGAGAGGCTGTCCGTAAGAAAAGGTGGTACCGCGAGACATTCGCCCTTTGTATATCTTCCAAGAGGATATACAAAGGGCTTTTTTGCGCGAAAGCAATGAGCCGTGCAAAATCGAGAATGGCGGCGGGGCTGCTTGCAGCCGCGGTAGCCAGACGAAGATTTTATAGGGCGAATGCCCGCGACCGAGGAGAAGCGAAGCGGATGCGAGGTGCAGCACGGCGTATCACAGGCAAAATCGAGAATGGCGGCGGGGCTGCTTGCAGCCGCGGCAGCCAGGTTGTCTGCATTCACAGAATGAATACCTACAAGGAGGAGTATATGAGTAAAGAGCTTGCAAAAACGTATGATCCAAAAGGGATCGAGGACAGACTGTATCAGAAATGGCTGGACAATAAATATTTCCATGCCGAACCGAACCCGGACAAGAAACCGTTTACGATCGTGATGCCGCCGCCAAACGTTACGGGGCAGCTTCATATGGGACATGCACTGGATGAAACGATGCAGGATATCCTGATCCGTTTTAAGCGGATGCAGGGATATGAGGCGCTGTGGCAGCCGGGAACGGACCACGCGGCGATCGCGACAGAGGTGAAGGTTATCGAAAAGCTCAGGGAGCAGGGCATTGATAAGGATGAGATCGGCCGTGAAGAATTTCTGAAGCACGCATGGGCGTGGAAGGAAGAGTACGGCGGAAAGATCATCAACCAGCTGAAAAAGCTTGGCGCTTCTGCCGACTGGGACAGGGAGCGCTTCACAATGGACGAGGGATGTTCCAGAGCTGTCCAGGAAGTATTTATCCGGCTGTATGAAAAGGGCTATATCTATAAAGGCTCCAGGATCATCAATTGGTGTCCGGTCTGCCATACGTCTATTTCCGACGCAGAGGTGGAGCATGAGGATCAGGATGGATTTTTCTGGCATATCAACTATCCGGTAGTCGGAGAAGAAGGAAACTTCGTCGAGATCGCAACGACCCGTCCGGAGACGCTGCTTGGAGATACGGCTGTCGCAGTCAATCCGGAGGATGAGCGGTATGCCCACCTCGTAGGCAAGATGCTGGAGCTTCCGCTTACAGGCAGACAGATCCCGGTCATTGCAGATGCCTATGTGGATAAAGAATTCGGAACAGGCTGTGTGAAGATCACGCCGGCGCACGACCCGAATGACTTTGAGGTAGGAAAGCGTCATAACCTGCCGGAGATCACGATCATGAATGATGATGCGACGATCAATGAGCTGGGCGGTAAGTACGCAGGCATGGAGCGGTATGAGGCTAGAAAGGCGATCGTGAAGGATCTTGAGGAGCTTGGCCTGCTGGTAAAGGTTGTGCCGCACAGTCACAGTGTCGGTACGCATGACCGCTGCAAGACAACGGTTGAGCCGATGATCAAGCCGCAGTGGTTTGTAAAGATGGATGAGATGGCAAAGCCTGCGATCGAGGCATTAAAGAATAAAACACTGCAGTTTGTACCGGATCGTTTTGATAAGACGTATCTGCACTGGCTGGAAAACATCCGCGACTGGTGTATCTCCAGACAGCTGTGGTGGGGACACCGGATCCCGGCGTACTACTGCGACGAGTGTGGTGAGACGATCGTCGCACGTGAGATGCCGTCCGTATGTCCAAAGTGCGGCTGCACTCATCTGACACAGGATGAGGATACGCTTGATACATGGTTTTCGTCCGCGCTGTGGCCGTTTTCGACGCTTGGCTGGCCGGACAGGACGCCGGAGCTGGAATACTTCTATCCGACGGATGTACTTGTGACGGGATACGACATCATTTTCTTCTGGGTCATCCGCATGGTATTTTCCGCACTGGAGCAGACGGGAGAGGTACCGTTCCACCACGTGCTGATCCACGGACTTGTAAGAGATTCCCAGGGCCGCAAAATGAGCAAGTCTCTTGGAAATGGTATCGATCCGCTTGAGATCATCGACCAGTATGGTGCAGATGCGCTGCGGCTGACGCTGATGACAGGAAACGCGCCGGGCAACGACATGCGTTTCTATATGGAGCGCGTGGAGGCTTCGAGAAACTTTGCAAATAAGGTATGGAATGCATCGCGGTTCATTATGATGAACCTGGAAAAGGCACAGGTGCCGGAGACGATCGACCCTGCCGCGCTGACCGGGGCAGACAGGTGGATCCTCTCCAAGGTCAACACGCTTGCAAAAGACGT
Source organism: Parablautia sp. Marseille-Q6255 (assembly GCF_951230155.1). Classification (GTDB taxonomy): domain Bacteria; phylum Bacillota; class Clostridia; order Lachnospirales; family Lachnospiraceae; genus Choladousia. The sequence continues at coordinate 101,066 of NZ_CATNVD010000012.1, read as the reverse complement.
GACGGACAATATGGAAAAATACGAGCTTGGCATTGCTGTGCAGAAGGTATATGATTTTATCTGGGAGGAATTCTGCGACTGGTATATCGAGATGGTGAAGCCGCGTCTGTACAATGATGCGGACACAACGAAGGCGGCTGCTCTGTGGACGTTAAGGACAGTGCTCACGAATGCGCTGAAGCTTCTGCATCCGTATATGCCGTTTATCACAGAGGAGATCTTCTGTACGCTCTGGCCGCAGGAGGAGTCGATCATGATCTCCGCATGGCCGGAGTTTGATCCGGCATGGGATTTTGCGAAGGAGGAGCAGGCTGTAGAGACGATCAAGGAGGCAGTCCGCGGCATCCGTAATGTGCGTACCGGCATGAATGTTCCGCCAAGCAAGAAGGCGCAGGTATTTGTCGTATCAGAGAACGCGCAGGTACGCAGCATTTTCGAGGACGGCAGGGTATTTTTTGCCACACTCGGCTATGCAAGCGAGGTGCACGTACAGTCAGATAAGAACGGTATCAGTGAGGACGCTGTATCTGCGGTGATCCCGGAGGCAGTTGTTTATATGCCGTTTGCAGAGCTTGTAGATATTGATAAGGAGATCGAGCGCTTAAAGAAAGAGGAGGAGCGTCTGACCAAGGAGCTTGCCCGCGTCAATGGGATGCTGGGCAATGAGCGTTTTGTCAGCAAGGCGCCGCAGGCAAAGATCGATGAGGAAAAGGCAAAGCTTGAAAAGTATACGCAGATGATGGATCAGGTGAAGGAGCGTCTGGCCAGCCTGACAAAATAAAAAACGGCAGACGAAAGTCTGCCAGGATCCATGCAGGAGACAAAAGGAATACGGAAACCGGATAAGGAGGAAAGACGGTATGGATATTGAATTACTGAGAAAAGATATGGTAGCAGCGATGAAGGCAAAGGATAAGCCGCGCAAGGAGGCGATCTCTTCTCTGATTTCTGCAGTAAAGAAGGCTGCGATCGACGAGGGCTGCAGGGATGATATCCCGGAGGCGCTTACAGACCGCGTGATCTTAAAGGAGCTCAAGACCGTCCGGGAGCAGATCGATACGTGTCCGCAGGAGCGTTCGGACCTCAGGGAGGAGTATCAGTTCCGCTATGATGTGATTTCCGAGTATGCTCCGAAGCTGCTCTCAGAGGCGGAAGTGCGGGCTGTCATCGAGGAGAAATTTGCCGATGTACTGGCGACAAAGAATAAAGGCCAGATCATGAAGGCTGTGATGGGAGAACTGAAAGGGAAGGCTGACGGAAAGGTGATCAATCAGGTCGTTGCAGATCTTTGTAAATAATACGGGGCGGTGACCGTGTGACACAGGACAGGGGGGAGACCGTATGATAGCGGAGAAGATGAAACCGTATCTGCAGAATAATTCTGCGATCCGGGCAATGTTTGAGGAAGGAAAAAAGATGGCGGAGACGTTCGGGGCGGACAGGGTCTATGATTTCAGCCTTGGCAATCCGAACGTGCCTGCCCCGCAGAGGATCAAAGAGGCGATCCGGGAAATATTAGATGAGGAGGATCCCGTATTTGTTCATGGCTATATGAGCAATGCGGGGTTTCCCCATGTGAGAGAGACGATTGCGGACGATCTTAACAGGCGGTTCGGGACGGCCTTTCGGGCAGAGAATCTGATCATGACAGTCGGAGCAGGGAGCGGGCTGAATGTGTGTCTGAAGACGCTGCTTGATCCGGGGGATGAAGTGATCGTGTTTGCGCCGTATTTTGTAGAGTACGGTTCTTATGTGCGCAATTATGACGGAGTGCTTGTTGAGGTCGCCCCGGATAAGGAGTCCTTTGGACTCAATCTCAGGGATCTTGAGACAAGGCTTTCAGAAAAGACGAAGGCAGTCATTATCAATAATCCGCATAATCCGACCGGCGTCATCTACACGCAGGAGGCGATACAGCAGCTGGCCGGGCTTCTCGAAGAAAAGCAGAGAGAGTACGGTCATGCCATTTATCTGATTTCTGATGAGCCGTATCGGGAGCTGGCGTTTGACGGTGTGGCCGTGCCGTTTCTCACAAAGTATTATGCGAATACGATGGTCGTATATTCCTACAGCAAATCGCTGTCTCTTCCGGGAGAGCGGATTGGTTATGTGGTGATCCCGGATGAAGTCGAGGACAGTGCGCGGACGATCACAGCTGCGACGATCGCGAACCGGATCATCGGCTGTGTGAACGCGCCGTCTCTGATGCAGCTTGCCGTAGCAAGGTGTGTGGACGAGCGGGTGGATCTGGATTTTTATGACCGCAACCGCAAAACGCTGTACGAGGGACTGACTGCATGCGGGTTTACGTGCATCAGGCCGCAGGGCGCATTTTATCTGTGGATGAAATCGCCGACAGAGAAGGAACAGGAGTTTGTAGAAGCAGCAAAAAAATATCATATTCTGATGGTGCCTGGATCTTCCTTCGCATGTCCGGGGTACGTGCGTCTGGCGTACTGCGTCTCTTATGAGACGATCTGCCGGGCGCTTCCAGAATTTGAAAAGCTCGCAAAAGAATACTTTTAGAGGAGACGTACATATCATGAAGATAATTATTGTTGGGCTTGGAAAGGTGGGACAGTCTCTGGCGCTGGAGCTTGGCAATGAAGATAATGAGATTACAGTAATAGACTGCCGGGAGGAGATCGTGCAGGAGATTACGAGCCAGAATGATTTTATGGGAGTAGTCGGCAATGGATCGACGTATTCCATCCAGATGGAGGCGGGGATTGAGTCTGCGGATCTGATGATCGCAGTCACCGGCTCAGATGAACTGAACCTGCTCTGCTGTCTGATCGCAAAAAAGGCAGGAAACTGCCATACGATCGCGCGTGTGCGTAATCCGGAATACAGTACGGAGCTTGACTTTATCAAGGAAGAGCTCGGCCTTGCAATGGTGATCAATCCAGAGCTGGCCGCAGCCGGAGAGGTAGCGCAGGCGCTGCAGTTTCCGTCCGCCATCGAAGTCAATTCTTTTGTGAGAAACCGTGTTCGCCTTCTGAAGTTCCGCGTGCCTGAAAGGTCAGCGCTTGCCAATATGCGGATCGCAGATCTGCCGTCGAAGCTGCGCAGCCACGTGCTGATCTGCGCCGTGGAGCGCGGGGAAGAGGTCATTATCCCAAACGGAAATACGATGCTTTATGCAAGAGATGTGGTATCCGTGATCGGAAAGGCCTCTGATGCGAATGAGTTTTTCCGACAGGCAGGGATCGTGACGAATCAGGTGAAAAATCTGATGATCGTCGGAGGCAGTCCGATCGCCTATTATCTGGCAAAAATCATGATAAACAGCGGTGTGCGTGTCAAGATCGTAGAAAAAAGTATGAAGCGCTGTGAAGAACTCAGCGACCTTCTGCCAAAGGCCACGATCGTTTATGGGGACGGGACAGATAAGGATCTTCTGCTTGAGGAAGGGATCGACCGATATGAAAGCTTTGCAGCTCTGACAAACATAGATGAGGAGAACATCCTTCTGTCGCTTTATGCGCGCAAGACGGGAGAGAAAAAGCTGATCACGAAGATCAACCGCATTGCTTTTGATGAGGTCATCCGGGAGCTTGATCTGGATACGGTAGTTTATCCAAAGAATATTACAGCGGAGCATATTATCCGTTATGTCCGCTCTATGAAAAATTCACTTGGAAGCAATGTGGAAACACTCCACAAGATCCTTGGCGGAAAAGCGGAGGCGCTGGAGTTTGTGATCAGAGGAAATTCCAGAGTCACAGGGGTTGCGCTGCACGAGCTCGCGATAAAAGACGGAGTCCTTATCGCAGGTATTGCGCGTGACGGAAAGGTGCTGATCCCGCGCGGGTCGGATAAGATCATGCAGGGGGACAGTGTGATCGTGATCACCCGTTACCGGGGACTGAATGACGTAGAAGATATATTGGCAAAGTAGGATAAGAGAAATGAACTATGGGATTATTATACATATTATCGGGTGGGTGCTGAACTTTGAAGCGGCTTTTATGATCCCGGCTCTGATCACAGCGCTTCTCTACAAAGAAAAGGCAGGGTATGCGCTGCTGATCACGATCTTGCTGTGTCTTGGCAGCGGCATGCTGCTGATACGCAAAAAGGTAAAAAATAAATGTATTTATGCGAGGGAGGGCTTTGTGGCGGTGGCGCTTTGCTGGATCGCTTTAAGTGCGTTCGGCGCACTGCCATTTGTGATCGCGGGAAGTATCCCCTCGTATATTGACGCGCTGTTTGAGGTGGTTTCCGGTTTTACGACGACGGGCTCGAGTATCCTTCCTGAGGTAGAGTCGATGCCAAAGTGCCTGCTGTTTTGGAGGAGCTTTACACACTGGATCGGCGGCATGGGTGTGCTTGTACTCGTAATGGCGATCCTTCCGCTTGCGGGAGGCAGTACGATGTATCTGATGAAGGCGGAAAGTCCGGGACCGTCGGTGGGAAAGCTTGTGCCAAAGGTAAAGAGTACGGCGCTTCTGCTGTATAAGATGTACGTGGGGCTGTCAGTGCTCCAGCTTGTTCTGCTTTTGCTGGGCGGTATGCCGGTGTTTGATTCTCTGACTACCATGTTCGGTACCGCCGGTACAGGAGGCTTCGGGATCAAAAATGACAGCATAGGAAGCTATTCTGTCTACCTGCAGGTTGTAGTTACGGTTTTTATGATCCTGTTTGGAGTTAATTTTAACTTTTATTACCTGCTGCTCCGAAAAAAGTGGAAAGAGGCAGCCAGATCAAGTGAAGTGTGGACGTATCTGGCGATCATTCTGGCGTCCATTATTCTGATCACAATAAACGTGGCAGGCATGTTCCCGAGCGGTGTGAAGGCCTTTCAGCAGGCGGCCTTTCAGGTCGGATCTATCATTACCACGACCGGATTTGCGACAACAGATTTTGAGCTGTGGCCGCAGTTTTCAAAAATGATCCTGGTCCTTCTGATGCTGATCGGGGCATGTGCGGGGAGCACAGGCGGAGGTATCAAGGTATCGCGCATCATCCTGCTGTTTAAGTCTATCCTGAAAGAGCTTGATTACATCGTGCACCCGCATAATGTCAGAAAAGTCAAAATGGACGGGAGACTCGTAGAGCACACAGTCATGCGCGCGGTCAACGTATTTCTGGTTTTGTATCTGTTTATTTTTGCGGGGTCTGTGCTGCTGATCTCACTTGACAATTTTGATTTTACTACAAACTTTACGGCAGTGGCGGCAACGCTCAACAATATCGGTCCAGGACTCGGGATGGTAGGACCGACAGGGAACTTCGGCATGTATTCTGATTTTTCCAAGCTGGTGCTGACCTTTGATATGCTGGTGGGAAGACTGGAGCTGTTTCCGATTTTGATCCTGTTTTCCAAAAATACGTGGACAAAGTAGTCATGCGCGCGGGGGCGGCATCCCGGGCAGGGAAAGGGCAGAAGGAAATGTGAACGATTCGTGAAAGTTCTGTAACCTGACTTTACAATAAAAATATGGTATGCTATCATAAAAGATAAATTTTAAACATGATAGCGTCAGTCTGCGAGGGACAGGACATGTCGCTTACCGCAGACTGGCGCTATACTGATATACGGGAGAAAACTATGCGAAGAAAGAGATTACTGACTGCCGCATTGTGTATGACGCTGCTCCTCGCGTCATGCACAGTCAGTAGTGCTGTAGACGAGAGCGCGGTGAGACGGGAAAAGCAGGAGGCCGTCTTATCGCCTGCATCAGCAGCAGAAAAGAAAAAGAAACCCGAAAAGCCAGCTCAGACGGAAAATGTGTCAAAGGAGACAGAAAAGCCGGCTCAGACAGAAAAGCCGGCTCAGACAGAGAAACCGGCTCAGACAGAGACGCAGCCGCCGCAGACGGAGAAACCGGCTCAGACAGAGACACAGCCGCCGCAGACGGAGACGCCGGGACAGACAGAGACGCAGCCCGCTCAGACGGAGACGCCGGGACAGACAGAGACACAGCCGCCGCAGACGGAGACGCCGGGACAGACAGAGACACAGCCGCCGCAGACGGAGACGCCGGGACAGACAGAGACGCAGCCCGCTCAGACGGAGACGCCGGGACAGACGGAGACGCAGCCAGCCCAGACGGAGACGCCGGGGCAGACAGAGACGCAGCCAGCCCAGACAGAGACGCCGGGGCAGACAGAGACGCAGCCAGCCCAGACGGAGACGCTGCCGGGAGAGACGGAGACAGAATCCGGATCGGATGAGGAGACGGAGACCGAGACAGAAGAGGAATCAGAGTCAGAAACCTCGGAGTTTGATTCCAATGAGGAGCTGATCGCGCATCAGAAGATCATCGTTCCTCCGGATATAGAGCTTGAGTTCCGGTTCACACAGGTGGAGGAAGAGCCTGCGATCGTAAAGGTCAGAGAAGGTGCGTCTGTGTATGAGGAAAAAGACAGCAGCGCCAGTGAAACGGGAAGTCTGCCGTACTATGGCTTATGCTACATCCTTGAGGATCAGGAGGATGGCTGGTACTATGTAGAGTCAGGAAATGTGCGCGGATTCGTGCAGGCAGAGGCTGTTGTGACCGGAGAAACAGCAAAGCGGATCCGGAAGATCAAGGGGGATGAAGAGCTGCCGACTGCCCGCCTGCTTATGGCAAGGACGGAAAACGCGGCATTTGCACATACACATACCACAACCGGGGAGGTACTGGCAGATAAGGTGTACGCGCTGGCTTCCGGTGAGGTGTCGATCCGTGAGCAGCGTAAAGAGTCTGCACGCGCGACAGGCGTGCTTGGGGACGGAGCGCTGTGCTACATACTGGAGGATGCAGGAGCAGACTGGCTGTTCGTAGAGTCGGGAAATGCGAGGGGATTTGTCAGAAAAGACAGTCTCATTACAGGAAATACGGCAGAAAGCGCTGTCTCCGAAAAAGGTGAGAACAATATGCCGCTGGCGCAGGTGCTGGTGGAGCCGCAGGACAATGCGGCGTGTTATTTTACCCTGACTTCTGTAAAGAAGGCATCGCAGGCGGCGATGACAAGAGAGGCGATCGTGAACTTTGCGCTCCAGTTTGTCGGCAACCCATACGTATGGGGCGGCACGAGTCTGACGACTGGTGCGGACTGCTCCGGGTTTGTACAGAGCATTTATGCAAATTTCGGATATTCTCTTCCGAGAGTGGCGGAGGACCAGTCTCAGTATGGCATGCAGATCCCGGTAGAATCGGCGCAGCCAGGTGATCTGATCTTTTATGCGCGCAACGGCTATGTCTACCATGTCAGCATGTACATCGGAGACGGACAGGTCATCCATGCAGCCGGGCGAAAGGTCGGGACGATCGTATCCGGCATCAACGGAAATGCTGTGTGGGCGACGCGCATTATCCAGGACTGATACAGGAGAAATAAAAATTCAGGAAAAATAAAAATTCCCACAGAGATCAGGTATTTAAAATACCGGTCCCTGTGGGAGTTTTTTTGCTGTTGTTTATGGTTTTTCTGGTTTATTCCTCTGTGTCGGAAGTCTCATCCTCATTCGGAGTCTCAGGAAGAACGAGACGGACGGATTCGATACGTGTTTTATCCATTTTTTCTACCGTAAGCCGTATGTTTTCCGTGGTGACGACTGATTCCTGTTCCGCAGGCAGATGATCGAGTTTTTCAATGATGAGTCCGCCGACAGAGTCGTATTCATCAGAGTGGAGCGTAAGCTCCAGGGCATCATTGATGTCATCAAGCTTTACAGAGCCTTCGATCAGATATTCCCGGTCGCTGATCTTCTGGATCAGATCCTCCTCGTCCTCATCGTATTCATCGCGGATCTCTCCGACGATCTCCTCCAGAAGGTCCTCAAGTGAGATCATACCGACTGCAGCGCCGTATTCATCAAGCACGATAGCGATGCTTACGGAATTGTTCTGCATCTCAATAAGAAGCTCAGAGGTTTTCTTAAACTCATACGTATAATACGGTTCGTACATGACGTTTTTTACATCAAAATCCTGTGTATCACAGAAGAAGAAATCCTTTATGTTCAGAATTCCGATAATGTTGTCGCGGTCATTCTGGAAAACAGGAAGCCGCGTATATTTCTCAGCGTGAAAGACGTCCTTGATCTCCTCATAGGAGGCACTTTCACTGATCGCTACCATATCGGCGCGCGGTACCATGACGTCTTTTGCCTGTGAATCGCCAAAATCAACGACGTTATAGATCATCTGGCGTTCTTCTTTTTCAATGACTCCATCCTTATGGCTGACATCCACGATCGTGCGCAGCTCCATCTCTGTCATGGTATTGAGCGAGCTGTCTGCCTCGACATGCAGAAGCTTCAAAATGGAGCGGCAGATGAAATTGATGATCACAATGACCGGAGTCAGAAGCTTCATCAGAAGCAGGATAAAGGTCGCGTACGCAAGAGAAAGTCTCTCAGAATTGACCGTAGCGAAGGTCTTTGGTGTAATCTCACCAAAGATCAGGACAAGGATCGTCACAATACCTGTCACAAAGCCAACGGAGCCATTTCCCATAAACTTGATCGCGAGGGCAGTGGCGATAGCCGTGATAAAGTTGTTGACCAGATTGTTGCCGATCAGGATCGCGCTGAGCATTTTTGAAGAATTCTCAATAGTTTTCAGTACCTTTGTCGCAGCCTTGCTTCCATCCTCCGCCATAGCCTGCAGCTTGATTCGGTTGACCGTGGTCAGAGCTGTCTCAGCAGAAGAGAAAAATGCGGATAATGCGACAAGAATGACGAGCGCCAGAAATTGTATGGCGTCTTCAGGGGCCAAAAAAATCATCTCCTTTATAAAATATTTTAATGAGAATCATACAATATTTTCAGATAAAAAGCAACATAAACTTGAACCAAAACTATAAAATTAAAATAAAAACCCAAAAGAGAGGGCGCTAGGATAAAAGAAACGGACGGAGCATATATATGAACAAAGGAGGGGATAAAGGATGGAACAGATCAGAGGCAATATGGGAGCCGCGTGGACGGTTTTAAAAAGCCTCATACTGGCAGCGCTTGTCACAGTCGTGCTTTTGCTGCTTCTGGCATTTGGTATGCTGAAGCTTCAGCCGGAGGCAGGGATCATGCAGGTGGGGATCTTTGCGACGTACGTGCTTTCCTGCTTTGCAGGGGGGATGTACTGCGGCGGAAAGTCACAGAGACGGAAATTTGTATGGGGAATGATCAGCGGCATTTTGTATTTTCTTTTGCTGTTTGTGATCTCGCGCATGAGTGGTGTGGCCGGTGCATTTGATGCTGCAGGGGCCGTCGGTGCGCTGCTGATGTGTGCGGCAGGAGGAATGGCCGGCGGCATGCTCGCGCGCTGACAAAAGGAGTACGGACTGCAGGATACCGGCGGGATGTTCGTGAAAACGGCGTCTGTGTTTTTGCAGTCCGAAAATTTTTCTTTTCTTTTTTTATGTGATATGATATGATAATAAAAATCAGCAGCAATCAGAAACGCTGCTTTCGTTTCAGTCGGTTCAGACAGTTATCCCGGTAAATGATAATTCAGGATTTAGCAGACAGACAAAACAGGAAAGTTTTATGAGGTGAATATGAGAGAAAAATATGAATCATTGTCTTTGGCAGTGTTAAAGGAGCTGGCAAAAGCCAGGGGCATGCGGGGGATTTCCACGATGAAAAAGAGTGATCTCATCGGGGCGATGCTTGCGCAGGATGAGAAGGACAGGCAGAGTGAGACAGCAGAAGCCTCTGGTCAGGCAGCACCGGATCAAAGTGACACGGCGCACGAGAACGGGACTGCGCGGCGCAGGAGTCAGACCGCAAGGACTGAGACGGAAGCAGGGCATCAGAGCGGTCCTGTGCACAGAACCGAGACAGCAGCCAGAGAAAAAAATGAAAACAGCTACGGGCACAGTTCCCGCAGAGAAAACAATGAGAATGGCTACGGGAATGGATACCGCAGAGAAAATAATGAGAATAACTACGGGAACAGCCCCCGCAGAGAAAATAATGAGAACAGCTACGGGAACGGGTACCGCAGGGAGAATAATGAGAATGGTTACGGGAACAGCTCCCGCAGAGAGAACAATGAGAACAGCTACGGGAACGGGTACCGCAGGGAGAACAATGAAAATAGCTACGGGAACGGATACCGCAGAGAGAACAATGAGAGCAGCGAGGCGCGCACGGACAGGCCGCCGACAGAGCTGTCTCAGCTTGACAGCGGGATTGTGGCAAAGGGAATCCTGGAAGTTATGCCGGATGGTTTTGGCTTTATCCGCAGCGACAATTATATGCCAGGGGAGAATGATGTGTATGTTTCACCGTCCCAGATCCGCAGATTTAACCTGAAAACAGGGGATATTATCTCCGGAAATATGCGGATACGGGCACAGCAGGAGAAGTTCGGCGCTTTGCTGTATCTGAAGACTATTAACGGGAAGACGCCTGCGGAGGCCATGCGGAGGCACAACTTCGAAGATATGACGCCGATTTTTCCGAATGAGAGGCTTCGGATGGAGCGCGGTACAAGGGCGACTGCGATGCGTATTGTTGATCTGTTTTCACCGATCGGAAAAGGGCAGAGAGGAATGATCGTATCGCCTCCGAAGGCAGGAAAAACGACTCTTTTGAAAGATGTGGCGCATTCTATTCTGGAGAACGATCCGAAGATGCGGCTGCTGATCCTGCTGATCGATGAACGCCCGGAGGAAGTTACGGATATTAAGGAGGCAATCTGCGGAGAAAACGTAGAGGTCATCTATTCCACGTTTGATGAGCTTCCAGAGCATCACAAGCGTGTGTCGGAGATGGTGATCGAGCGCGCAAAGCGTCTTGTGGAGCAAAATGAGGATGTGACGATCCTGCTCGACAGCATCACGCGTCTGGCGCGTGCGTATAACATGACGGTACCGCCAAGCGGACGTACACTCTCCGGCGGTCTTGATCCGGCAGCTTTGCATATGCCGAAGCGTTTCTTTGGCGCAGCCAGAAATATGCGCGAGGGAGGCAGCCTTACGATCCTGGCAACTGCTCTGGTCGATACGGGAAGCAAAATGGATGATGTGGTCTATGAGGAGTTTAAGGGGACTGGAAATATGGAGCTTGTGCTCGACAGAAAGCTTTCAGAAAAGCGTGTGTTCCCTGCGATCGATTTCCCGAAATCGGGTACGCGGCGCGATGATCTTTTGCTTGACCGTGAGGAGCAGGAGGCAGTCTATATTATGCGGCGTGCATTAAACGGAATGAAGTCTGATGAGGCAGTCGAGAATATCCTGAATATGTTCGTCCACACAAGGGATAACCGGGAGCTTGTACAGAAGGTCAGAAGGCAAAAATTCATTTAAAACCAGTTGATTTTTGGCGAAAACTATGCTATCATTCTCATGTTGCTCGTTTGAGCGAAACTGCAGGGACTTGCAGGGATAGTCTGGGGTATCTTGCTGTGGTAACATTTGAGCAGCATTGACCAGAAACGCAGGCTGGCATTGTGCCAGATGCAGCAGTTCACAAAATAAGAAGAAGAGGTGAAAGAAATGAAAGCAGGAATCCATCCGGAGTATTATCAGGCGACAGTTACATGCAACTGCGGAAACACATTCGTAACAGGATCCACAAAGAAGGATATCCACGTGGAAATCTGTTCCAAATGCCATTCCTTCTATACAGGACAGCAGAAGGCGGCAGCAGCTCGCGGTCGTATTGAGCGATTCAATAAGAAGTATGGTATTGAGGCAAAATAAGAGTATGAGTAAAACAAGGGTTGAGGTTGAAAAATCTCAGCCCGTTTTCGTATATTGGATAAATGAAATATGAAATGAGGTGGGGATATGAAACCATCCGGTATTGGCGGTCAGGCTGTGATCGAAGGCGTTATGATGCGAAACGGTGAAAAGTATGCAGTTGCCGTGCGCACAGCGGACGGACAGATTGTGGTAGATTCGCAGACGATCAGCAGCAGCCGGTTTCAGAAAAGCAGGTTTATAAAGCTCCCGATCATCCGGGGCGTTGTTAATTTTTTTGATTCCATGGTACTTGGTATGAAGACGCTTATGTACTCGGCCTCTCTGTTCGCAGAGGAGACGCAGGAGGAGCGGGAAGAGCGGGAAGGAAAGGCGCGCAAAAAGGCGGCGGTAAAGGCAGACAGGCTCAGAAAGCATGGAAAAGAGGCACAGGCGCAGGCAGTTCTGCAGTCGTGTGAAGAAAAGCTTGAGAAGGAAGCGGCCTGCGGCGGCGCAGGGGCAGAAAAAGACAGTACAGATCTGATGATGACAGTGACAGTCATTGTATCTCTGATTTTTTCTATTGCTTTGTTTATGATGCTTCCTTACTTTTTATCGCGGTTTTTAAAACAGATCATTTCTTCTGAGACCGTGATACTTGTAGCGGAAGGTATCGTAAAGCTTGTGATCTTTACAGGATATCTGCTTTTGATCTCGCGGATGAAGGATATCCAGCGCACGTTTATGTATCATGGTGCGGAGCATAAGTGCATCAACTGTATCGAGCATGGCCTGGAGCTCAATGTGGAAAATGTCCGGGCAAGTTCCCGCGAGCATAAGCGCTGCGGAACGAGCTTTTTGTTTATTGTTATGTTTATCAGTATTGTATTTATTATGGTCGTCAGCATCCCGCTGTTTGCGGTCATCCATGTAAATACAGCATTCTGGCGGATTGTTTTAAGGCTTGCGCTTCTTCCGTTGATCGCAGGCGTATCGTATGAGTTTATCCGGCTGGCAGGCTCTTCCGACAGCAAGCTTGTCAATCTTTTGAGCCGACCGGGTATGGCGATGCAGCATCTGACGACCAAGGAGCCGGATGATTCCATGATCGAGGTAGCGATCGCATCGGTTGAGGCAGTCTTTGACTGGAAACGCTTTGAGAATGAACAGTTCGGAACGCACTATGAGCTGGAGGATGAGGCGGACGCTTCAGAGAAGGCGGCAGAGTATGAACCGGGTGCTCTGGATGGGGCAGATCCGACATGAGGCGGTGTGACATGCAGGGCAGTCCGGGGGAAGCGGTGAAAGAGCAGCAAAATACGCAGTCCGGGGAACCTGTGCTGCGGGAGCAAAGTCTGGGTGGTATCCTGAGGGAAGGAGAGGCATATCTGCGCAGCTGCGGGATTGCGGATGCGTCAGTAGACGCGTGGCTGCTGATGGAATATGTGACCGGGATCAGCCGTGCGATCTTTCTTGCGCAGCGAAGCAGCCGGATGTCAGAGGCAGACTGCGGCCGCTATCGCAGCCTGTTGCGCAAACGGGGCAGCCATATTCCTTTGCAGCATCTGACCGGCGAGCAGGAATTTATGGGATTTTCCTTTGCCGTCAATGAGCACGTACTGATCCCGCGGCAGGATACGGAGCTCCTTGCAGAAGAAGCGCTTCGTTATCTGCGTCCGGGCATGCGGGTGCTGGATCTTTGCACCGGGTCCGGGTGCATTGCGGTCAGCCTTGCGAAGCTGTGTCCGGGAATCCATGTGGATGCGGCAGATATTTCGCAGGAAGCGCTTGCCGTAGCACGGGAAAATGCTTCCCGTCTGGGAGCGGATGTCTGCTTTGTACAAAGCGATCTCTTTCGCGCATTATCCGGGACATACGATATGATTGTTTCAAATCCGCCGTATATCCGCACGGAGGTGATCGGGACGCTTTCGGAGGAGGTCCGGCTGCATGAGCCGCACCTGGCACTGGATGGAATGGAGGATGGACTGTATTTTTACAGGAGGATCATAGATCAGAGTCCGGTATATCTAAGATCTGGAGGCCGTCTTCTTTTTGAGATCGGATATGATCAGGGAAAACAGGTCCTTGACCTTTTTGAGACGGCAGGATACAGGGAAAACAGGGTGCTGCGTGATCTGGCAGGGCTGGACCGTGTAGTTTTAGGAAAAAGAGCAGGAGGAGATATATGTTCGATAAATTAGAAGATTTACTGATACGTTTTGAAGAGATACTGAATATGCTCAATGATCCGTCTGTTATCGCGGATCAGCAGCGGTTTCAGAAACTTTTAAAGGAGCAGGGCAGCCTGCAGCCGCTGGTCGATACGTACAGAGAATATAAAAAATGCCGGCAGACGATAGAGGACAGTCTGGCGATGCTGGAGGAAGAGTCGGATGAAGAAATGCGGGAGATGCTCAAAGAAGAGCTGTCTGACGCAAAGAAGGAAGTGGAGGAGCTGGAAAAACAGCTGAAGATCCTGCTGCTTCCCAAGGACCCGAATGATGACAAAAATGTTATCGTAGAAATCCGTGCCGGTGCAGGCGGAGATGAGGCGGCGCTGTTCGCAGCAGAGGTGTATCGGATGTATGTGCATTATGCAGAGAGCCAGCGCTGGAGAGTCGAGACGATGGATGTTGAGGAGATCGGTATCGGAGGAATGAAGTACGTAAGCTTTATGATCACCGGTCAGGGCGCGTACTCCAAGCTGAAGTATGAGTCCGGCGTACACCGCGTGCAGCGGGTGCCGGAGACAGAGTCCGGCGGCCGTATCCACACCTCGACGATCACGGTAGCGATCATGCCGGAGGCGGAGGAAGTAGACGTCAAGCTTGATCTGAATGACTGCAAGTTCGATGTGTTCCGCGCATCAGGAAATGGCGGACAGTGTGTCAATACGACGGACTCAGCCGTTCGTCTGACTCATATTCCGACAGGGATCGTGATCTCCTGTCAGGATGAGAAATCACAGCTGAAGAATAAGGACAAGGCGCTGAAAGTATTAAGGGCGAAGCTGTACGATCTCGAGATGCAGAAGGCACATGATGCAGAGGCGGAGGCGCGCAGGAGTCAGGTCGGTACCGGAGACCGTTCGGAAAAAATACGGACCTATAATTTTCCGCAGGGCCGTGTGACGGATCACCGCATCAATCTGACACTCTATAAGTTGGAAAAGATCATGAACGGAGATATCCAGGAGATCATCGACAGCTGCATCGCAGCCGACCAGGCGGCGAAGCTTGCAAAGATGAATGAATAGGTAACAGACACGAAATAAATGCTTATAATAGATTCTCTGACAAAGAGGGGGAAGGGCCTGCAGGATGGTCCTTCCCCCTCACTTTGTTATGCGGTCAAAGCACGTAGTTGCGAAATTTAGAAAATTAGATTATATTTAAAATATCGGGAGCAATGCAAAACAGGATATCTGGATGCTGCCATTGTAAAATTGATATGCAGAAAGAAGAGGGTGCTTTATAGGAAACACTTTGAGACAGGAGGATACAGAAAATGAGAAAAAGGAAATTTGAGCTTCCGAATATGTATGTGGAGCTGGCGGATGGGACATTGGACTGGTATATCGGACTGCATTTTGAAGAGGATATATGTGAATCATACGACGTAGAAAATCTGCTCCGGGAGGGCGGCGTATTTCGGGGGAATTGCCCGTATTTCATCCATTATCCAGATGGAACGGTCTATAAACCTCTGGAACAAAAGGAAAATGTATACTACGAAACTCCGGTGTGGGATCGGGATCGTTTTGGGATCCTGTCCGTTGATTTTGGACAGAAGCAGATCATCCTGTATACGTATGTTCCGGGCGGGAAACCGGAGATCCTGCACAGCCTTCCTCTTGACCAGGTAAAGGACTGCTATAATTTAAAGCTGGAAATGTCGCCGTGGACGCTGGGCAGGCAGACAGAGGGAGTATATGAGATGATCTGGCCTTTGAAGAAGGAGTTTCCGATCGGTGAAAATGAAAGTCTGATCTGCAGGGATGGAGATGTGCTGTATTTTTCGCGCTGGATCGAGGATCCCTGTTATCAGGAATACGTTGTCACAGTGGATATTGCCACGGGGAAAGAGCTGTGTGTGGAAAAGGGAAGCTTATATCTGATGCCGGACGGAAGCGTCTGGAACATATAAATATTCGAAGTGCTGGCCGGAAGGTGACAGCAGGAAAGGAACTGATATGAAGGAAAAATTAAAAATTGCTATTTTGGGGCTGGGCAGCCGCGGACTGGATGTTTATGCGGCCAATATACCGAAGTTTGCAGATAAAATGGAGCTTGTGGCGGTGGCGGATCTGCGCCGGGAGCGCGTGGAGGAGGCGCGCAGGCTGTACGGGATCGCCGGGGAGAATTGTTTTTCGAGCGCTGAAGAGATGCTGGAGGCAGAGCGCATGGCGGACGCGATGTTTATCTGCACGCAGGACCGCGACCATGTAAAGCATGCGCAGGCTGCGCTGGAAAAAGGATACCATTTGCTGCTTGAAAAGCCGGTTTCTGCTGACGCAGAAGAGTGCCGCGCGCTTCTGGAGACGGCCAGACGGTGCAAGCGCAGGGTCTGCGTCTGTCATGTGCTGCGCTACACGCCGTTTTATGGGAAAATAAAAGAAATGATCGAGCAGGGCGCGGTGGGGCGCGTATTGTCCCTGCAGGCGAGGGAGGATGTCGGATATTTTCATCAGGCACATTCATTTGTGCGCGGAAACTGGAGAAATTCTGACGAGACAAGTCCGATGATCCTGGCGAAATGCTGTCATGATATGGATCTGATCGTCTGGCTGACCGGCGCCTCCTGCAAAAGTCTGTCCTCCTTTGGCACGCTTTCGCATTTTACAAAGGAGCATGCGCCTCAGGGAGCGGCTGCGCGCTGCACGGAGGGGTGTGCGGCAAAAAAAGAATGCCCTTATGATGCGGAGAAGATTTATATTTCAGATCATAAAACTGGTGTGCGTTTCACAGATGGATGGCCGGTCAATACGGTAGTGGGACATCCGACAGAGGAAAGTGTCAGAGAGGCTCTGGAAAATGGGCCGTATGGCAGATGTGTCTATCACTGTGACAACAATGTTGTGGATCATCAGGTGGTCAATATGCAGCTTGAGCAGGATATCACAGTGACATTTTCCATGTGTGCGTTCAGCGCAAGGTGTGACCGGTACATAAAGGTGATGGGCACGCTCGGAGAGCTGGAGGGGTATCTGTCTGAAAATAAGATTGCGTATACGTCGTTCGGAGGGGAAAAGCAGATCATCGATCTGACAAAACAGACGGCGGACTTCGGCGGTCACGCAGGAGGAGATACAAGAATGCTGGGGCAGTTTGCGGATTATATCCTGACGGGGGCGCGCAGCAGCTCGATCACAGATCTGGAGATGTCGCTTGAGAGTCATTATATGGCTCTGGCTGCGGAGGAGTCTCGAAAAAACGGGGGAGTGGCAGTTCATCTCGTATAGCGCTGTAGCCTTGTCGTAAAGGAACTAAGCACTTTTGCTGCCTTGACAAACTCACATATTGCATTTACAATGAAAACAGATGAAGTCGCAGGATTTTGGGCAGTGAATAAGAAAACTGCTCAGGAAGTCGGGTGAGAATCCCGCACAGGAACGCTACTGTGTGCAGGGCTTTTATGTAGATGAGGATTAGATCAGCTACAGAACAGGCGCTGCGAGTCAGATCTATCCTGCGATGGATGCACAACTCTTCGGACTCAGGAGGTGCAGTGATCTGTTTTTTTGGTCATGCTGATAAGTTCGGCATGGCTTTTTTTGTGCTATAGAAAAGTTTTGTACAACAGGAAAGGAAAAGAAAAATGAGAAAACAGGGGAAGAAACAAGCAGGGCGCTTTCTCAGCTTTTTGATGGCGGGAATGCTTGTTTTTACAAGCGTTCCAACACCGGTGGGAGCTGAGAGGCTGACAGTCGAAGATTTTGTTTCAGCAGATGCAGGGCTGGATGTCTTAGACGGAACCGACGAAAACAGCGGAGAGTCTGACAGATTCGTGGAGCAGGACGCAGGAGTTCCTGAAGAAGAAACGGCGGCTGCGGATGTGGGAGCAGTGCAGCCGGAGAGTATCCCGGCAGAAACACAGGAGACGCATCTGGAGGACATTCCGGCAGATACAGAAGGTGCAGAGCTGGAAATGGTTCCAGGAGAGACAGAAGTGATTGAGCCTGAGACGGACGTGCCTGGTATGGATGTGATAGAGGGCGAGACAGAGACTCTGAGTACAGAAATACTGGAACTGGAGACAGATGATTTCATCGAGGCGATTGTGCCGGTAGAAGAGGAGACGGGGGAATCAGAATCTGAGCTTCTGAAAGAGAATCAGAATCCGGGAACGTATATGATCAGCTCTGCCGCGGAGATTCCGGAACATATTTATGCGGGACAGACGTATGAGCTGACAGCGGATATTACGTTGGATGCAGGACAGCAGATCGCATCGATCGCGGGTGTGCTGGATGGAAAGGGACATGTGATTACACTGGCAGATAAACCGCTGGCAAAGGATGTGACCGGTACAATCCAGAATCTTGGCGTCACAGGTGCAATCACGGTGACAAGCCAGGTCGGATCAATTTGTGAGAGCTTGACAGGGGGGACGTTACAGAACAGCTATTCCAGTGTTGATATGGCGATTAGTGGTTGGAGCGATCCGGGCGGACTGGCAGGTATTGCAAAGGCTGCCACTATACGAAATTCTTATTATGCAGGCACTGTCAGCGGCAATTATCCGATGCCGGGTGGACTTACTTCATATGCAGAAGCTGGCAGCACATTCGCAAATTGTTATTATACTCCGTCTGCAATTACGGCAATGGGATCAGAGGGTTCCGGATATACGAAAACGAATTGTGCTCAGAAGTCACTCGATGAGTTCAGATCTGGTGCAGTAACAGAACTTTTGAATGCAGAAATGACGCTGACAGGATATCATTTTGCATCTGCGCAAAGCGGACTTCCAACGCTGGCAGCAGGAAATCCTGAGGTGCCGGAAGGTACGGTGGACTGGACTGCGCTGGATGCTGCGATCAAAAAGGCAGAGGAGCTTTCACAGAAGGACTATACGGCACAGTCATGGGAACAGCTTGCAAATGCCGTAGCTGCAGGAAAAGAGCTGAAAAAAACGGGTACGGATGATCAGACGGAGGTGGAAGCTGCGGTCAGAGCAATCGAAGAAGCTCTGAGCGCGCTTAAGGAGAAGGATCCTTATAAGCCAGTGGCGATTCCGGAGAATGCAGTCAAGATTTCCTCGCAGGCAGATTTTACACAGATGATGTCTTCTGCGGGAAAGTATTATGTCCTGACACAGGATATTACGATTGACGTAAGCTATGATATGGGTTGGATGCCGTTTTACGGAGTCCTGGATGGACAGGGACACACAATTCGGTTTGATGGCGGCGGTCAGCTCTTTGCCAGAGTCGAAGCAGGGGCTGTGGTTCAGAATGTAAATTTTGCCGGAGAGGTCAGAAACTCCAGAACCGAAGAAAGCGCTCCGTTGGGAGCAAACCTGTACGGTTCGATCCTGAACTGCCGTTCTGATGTGACCGGCGAGTACGTATCCGGTTTTGTCCAGAAGCTTGCTTGTAATCAATATGAGGATGCCAGAGGAATTATCGCAAACAGTATCTTTGTAGGAGATACGGGGAAGGGCGCATTCTATGCGGCAGATGGAGGCGGCGAGCTTCACAATTCCTGGGCGGTCGGCATCAACAGTGAAGAAGAGATGACTTCTAAAGGGCTTGTATCGAAGCTGAATGAAGGCAAAGGAGAGTATGGAACACAGTGGGGGCAGGGTAGGGACGGATATCCATATTTTGGTCCGGATCAGGAATATGACGGCAGTGTAAGCTGGCCGGAGCTTCCGCAGGATGCGAACAAATACCCGATTGCATTTACCGCATATAACACTTCGGATAAAGTAGTATTAGAAGACAGGCAGCTCCAGATCTCACCGGATGTGTGCGGATCCAATCATGAGTCGGGTCAGTTTTCTCTCGAGGGATATACCATTCCAGAAGGCTCTCATATTGAGTGGGAGCTGACATATGCAAGACCGGAGGCATCGTTCGGACGAAATCTTGATACGGGTATGCTGTACATATATGGGACCGGAAAAGCAGTTATGGAAGCCAGACAGGTGAATGAGGATGGCAGCAGTGAGTTCCTTGCGGCAGCGGCAATCCTTGCCACAAAGCGGCAGATGACAGAGATACGACTGCTGATCGACGGACAGGATGTGACGAACGGAGCATTTACCGTGCAGGGTTCGCAGCAAAAGTCCATTCAGGTGCAGGCCCGCTATGCAGGCTCAGAAGTCTGGAATGAGGTTTCAAGGTTTGGTTTTGACTACGTGACAGATGAAGCCGGGAAAGAATATCTGAGCAATTATACGGATTCTTACAGCAGCTTTTATTTTAAGAAGCCGGGAACAGCGACTATTACCGTGGCGTCGAAGGATCAGCCGGAGCTGTCCGGAACTGTTACTGTTACGTCAGAATACGTACCGGTGGAGTCGGTAAAACCGGCGAATCCTCAGGCAGCCGAGCTTCATGCCAGAAATGCAAACAGTGACGGACAGGAGTCAGACGGCAGAGTAGCGTTCAATCGGATCCTGGGGAATGCGATCGTGACTCCGGTTCATGCATCTAATGCAGATAAGGTAGAAATCACATCAAGTGATGAAACGATCGCATACTTTGCAGGAGGTGAAAAGGCGTTTGTGCCGAAACAGGCAGGCACGGTGACATTTACGGCAAAGATTGAAGATACAGACCCGGCAACGGGAAAGACGAAGACAGTTACAGGCAGTACGGACACTGTTTTTACGTACCTGAATCCGGTAGAGTCGATAGCGCTTGCGGAAGAATACAAAGAGCAGACTGTGGCAGCCGGAGAGGAGACGGCAGAATTTGAGGTAGAGGTAACAGGAGCCCGCACGGACGAGGGCTATGAGGTGACGGAGCCTGCACTGAAATGGACGTACAGCAAGAATGGCATTGCGCAGGTTGTGCGCGTCGGGAGTGGTTACTGGAAAAAGGATCCGCAGGAAGTAAATGATCCGGATTACGGAGATTATCTGGCCGCAGCGGCCTATCAGATCAGAGGACTTTCTGAGGGAACGGTCGTAGCTACCGGAACGCCGATCGATAAGACAAACCCGGTAGAGCCGGTGCAGATTACGATAACAGTAACAAAGGGCAGTGAGGAAAATAAGAATCTGGATCAGATCGCAGCTGCAGGTGCAAATGGTGCGCTGGACTATATTGAACATGCGTACAGCCAGAGCGGGTATGCATATGGAAATGAGTGGATCATCTACGGTATGCTGCAGGCTGGTCGGGAGGTCGACGGAGGCGTTCTTGACGCATATTATCAGTCTGTAGCGGAAACGGCAGGATCATGGACGCAGAATCAGAAGCCGACAGACATCGCGCGTACAATACTTGCGCTTGCGCGGATGGGTAAGGATGTGACGAATGTAGGGGGCGTCGATCTGGCAGCGATGCTTTACAATCACCCATCCCTGAATGCAGGATCGAATGAGCTGACCTATGCGCTGCTGGCGCTTGACGCAGCGGATATTACGATCCCGTCCGAGGCAAAGTGGACGAGAGATGCGATGATCACAGCGCTTTTGACCTTCCGGAGCACGGACGGCGGCTTCGGGCTGTATGACAGCAGCTCTTCCGGTGTGGATACGACTGCGATGGCGCTGCAGGGACTGGCGAATTACAGAAATCGTCCGGCTGTGAAAACAGCGATTGACAAAGCGCTTGATTATCTGCGCGGACAGATGAGAGATGATTTTGGCTATGGTACTTCAGAAGCAACGGCTCAGGTACTGCTCGCACTTGTCGGGCTTGGGATCGATCCGACCTCACAGGAGTCGGGGTTCGGCTCTCCGAATTTCAATATGATCACAAATCTGATGCAGTATCAGAAGGGTGACGGAGGTTTTTCACATCTGGTAAGTATTGATAAATCTCAGGAGATGTCCACCGTGCAGGCGCTTCAGGCGCTGGATGCATACCGCAGCAGAAAAGAGGGGTCTTACTGGAACATCAGTACAGTCAAAGCGGCAGTGACCTTCTCGATGTACGGGGATGATGTCCATGAGAGTGATAAGGATGGACACGTACATACTTTACTTGAAGGTAATCTGCAGCAGTGGATTGCTGACACAGAGTATCGTGTAGCAGACGGCGGCACGGTCGCAGATGTGATCGACATGGCTCTTGCGGCAAATGGCATGACGTGCGAAAAGAAGTACGGCGGGGCGTATATTGCATCTGTAACGCGAAATGGAGTAAAACTTGCTGAATTTTCCAATGGCAGAAAGTCAGGATGGATGTATGCGTTAAATGGCGTACATCCAGAGACTGGCATAGCAGAGCAGACATTGAAGGACGGAGATAAGATCATTTTCCATTATACGGATGATTTTGAGCGGGAAAAGAACGGCACAGATCCGGAGCAGCCGGAGAAACCGCACACACATACGTGGGACGCAGGAAAGGTGACAAAGCCTGCGACCTGTACGGCAGACGGCGTAAAGACGTATACGTGTACTTCCTGCGGCAAGACAAAGACGGAGAACATAAAAGCGGCAGGACATCAGTTTGGCGCATGGAAAAAGACGTCTGATGCGACTGTATTTGCAGCAGAGAAGCAGACGCGCACCTGTTCCGTCTGCAAGGCGCAGGAGACGAGAGAGTCCGGCAGTAAATTAAAGCCGACAATGAAAGTAACGGCGAACAAGATCACGCTGAAAGTAAAGCAGTCTACGAAGGGCTTTAAGGTGACGGGGCTTGCAAATGGTGATTCTGTGAAGTCCTACAAGTCGAGCAATACGAAGATCTTCAGGGTATCGAAGAACGGAAAGATCACTGCCGGTAAGAAAACCGGAAAGGCGAAGCTGACGATCACACTGGAAAGCGGTCTGAAGAAAAAGGTGACGGTTAAGGTGCAGAAATCAGACGTTCGGACGACGAAGATCGAAGGTCTTGATAAGAAGCTGACACTTGCGAAGGGAAAGAAGACAACTCTGAGACCGCAGGTAAAGCCGTTCACTTCAAAAGAGAAGATCACATATGCATCTTCGAATAAGAAGATCGTGACGGTAAACTCCAGGGGCGTGGTGAAAGCGGTGAAGCCGGGAAAGGCGAAGATCACGGTGAAGTCAGGCAGTAAAAAGTTTGTCGTGACAGTAAAGGTAACAAAGAAATAAAAAGCAGTCTGCAGGAATTGACAGGCAGAGAAAGACGGGGGCTGCTGCAAAATAGATCAGTATTTTGCAACACCCCCTGTAGCATCAGCTAATTCGGGCGGATGTCTGAATTGTTAAAATTTTATAAAGATAAAATAGTATTTTTATTGACAATAATAAATAAGAGGACTATAATTTAGACAGATGAAATCGTATGGATTTTGGGGAGAGAAAAAACAATCTTCTCAGGAAGCAGGTGAGAATCCTGCACAGGAACGCTACTGTATTCAGTGTGGTCAGAGGTTTGCGGACTTCGGATGCGCTGTAAGTCAGGTCTATCCTGCGATGGATGCACGACCTTTCGGACTCAGGGGGAGTGTGGCGATCTGTTTGTAAGCTGTAATAAGTTATGTCGAGGAGTCCGGCATGGCTTTTTTTATTGCAGTAGATTGACAGATCCATCCTTCATCAAGCAAAAAGGAAGGAGAAGAAACATGCGAAAAAAGAAATTATGGAACACAGTGATGAGCTCACTGCTGGCAGGTCTGATGCTCGTAAATGCACCGCTTAGTGCTTTGGCAACAGACGTAAGTGCAGAATCCTATGTGCTGGAAGAACCGGCGGATGTGATTGCAGAAGAGTTTGTGGAAGAGCCTGACGCGATGGTCGTAGAAGAAGAGGATCTGTCTTTGGAGATGGTGCAGTCAGAGCCTGTATCGGAGGATGGTCTGGCGGACGCACAGACAAAGGAGACAGAAGGAGCCTTCTCCATAGAGGGCGTGGAGGTCGTAGGCGGCTCTGCGGCAGACGCTGCGCCGGATACAGATATGGCTTTGACAGTACAAAACGGCGAAGAAGCTGTGACTGTTGAGACATATACAGTAACTTTTGCACTGGTATCTGCGGCAGATAAACAGGCGATTAAGGATGCGGTCGTGAATATATCTTACGAGGATGACTGGGGAGATGTGATCAGTCTTGAGCAAAATAAGGACGGATCATATTCTATGGATCCGTATACCAGCTATACATACAATATTACAGCTGCCGGCTATAAAGAGGTATCCGGTACGTTTACTCCGTCAGGAGAAGCATCTGTTTTCACGAAAACAATAGAAATGATGCCGGATGTGGAGGTCGATCCTGTGGATCAGGC
Organism: Parablautia sp. Marseille-Q6255; assembly: GCF_951230155.1. Taxonomy (GTDB): domain Bacteria; phylum Bacillota; class Clostridia; order Lachnospirales; family Lachnospiraceae; genus Choladousia. Next base: position 77,065 of record NZ_CATNVD010000012.1, on the reverse strand, counting down.
AAAGGTGGATGCGGTAAAGAAAGAATTTGACAAAACGCTTGGTGCACTCCGCCCGGATTACAGTACGGATAAAAATATTATCACATTTGTGCAGGACAAGCTGAAAGGCTATGCATTTGATACGTCAGGCGTTACCGTTTCTTTAAAGGAAACAGATGATATGGCATATATTTCCGGTGACGGTACGATCCTCTATAATAAAGGTACGCTGAATACATACGGGAATAATACAAAGAATGTCAGATGTACGTTCGTGTTCCGCTGCAACAGCGCAGAATCCGTCTCCGCTGCAACCACGGTGACCGTCGGATGGGACAGAGAGTATTTTAAAGGAAAAATGCAGGAGGAGGCAGATACGCTGACGGAAGAGACGATCAAAGGAAATAATACTTCTCTTGCGGAAGTGACTGCAGATCTGACGCTTCCTCAGATTACAGGGACGAAGGCATTTGACGCATGGTCCAAGATTACCTGGGAGTCATCCGACCCGTCTGTCATTTCTGTTGAGGCAACAGGCTATGACGGTGTGACAGATCCGAAAAAGGGAAAGGTGATACAGCCGGAGAAGGATACGCAGGTAACTTTGACAGCATCATTTCATGCAAACGATTCGGTGCTGAATTCCAATGTTGAAGCAGTGGATGACTTTGGAGTGATCCAAAAGACTTTTACCGTCACCGTAAAAGGAAACGGGCAGAGCGCTCCGGATGAAAAGGATCTTCTGGCGATCCTTGATAAATATTATCCGAATGATCTGCTGCTCGCATATGGTACAGAAGCACCGGTGGATCTGAATAACTGTCAGAGTGATATTCAGCTTCCGCGTTATACGAGGATTAAAGATGAAAAAGGCAAGCTGGTATTCGCGAATAAAGAAATTACAGTGACTTCAGATAATCCGATCATCACGATCAATGGTTATCGTGCATCGGTCGATCTGTTCCATGACAATGACACAACGGTTAATCTGACGATTTCCTTTACCAGAGAAGGGGTAACAGTAAAACGTGAAGTTCCGGTCATGGTGCGGATGATCAGTGACGCGGCGCTTGATGCGGAGCTTAAAAAAATGGAGACTGCAAAGGCGCATTACTTTGACGGCCTGAATGATGGCGTATATGCAGACAAAGATTCGATTACAGGAAACCTTCACACGTTTATAGAAATGACTGTAGATGAGAGCGGTGCGCCTGTATGGATATATGACCGGGCACAGGCAACCGGAGAGGGCATCATTGCAGATGATATGTTTGATGATCCCTGGGAGATGGAGAGCGCCGGGTATAATCACTTTAAATCTTCACAGCCTGCGATCTTAAAGCATGAGAATCTGGTGCTTGCACAGCAGCCGCAGACGGATACGCAGGTGACAATCACCTCGATGCTCAGCAGTGAGAAGTACGGAAAATTTGCAAAAGATCATCCGGAGAATGAAAAGCTTCAGAAGCTCTATCGTCAGGAAGTTTCCGTAACGGTGACAGTAAAGGGTACTCAGAACGACGCAGATGCTCTGGCAAAGCAGATCAAAGAAGCACAAGCACTGCTGGCTTTGATGACAGAGGGAGAGAAGCCGGGCGAGTATCCGGCAGGTACGAAGGCAAAGCTGGAAGCAGCGATCGCACAGGCGCAGTCGGTTCTGGATGCAGAGGGGGCAACGGCACAGCAGTATAAGGAAGCCCTTCAGACACTGCAGGGAGTGGTGGACGAATGCAGAGCTTCGGTAATCGCCAGGACAGCTTCTGTGAGAGTGGTGTTGAGCAACACAGACGGACTGGAAACGCAGCTTCCGCCAACGCTTGCGGTATCTGCTGGAGCGGCGGCAAAGTATGGATACAGCAAGGATGCAGATCTGGAGAAGGAGGTCACCGTTCTGGATGCACTCGCGGCGATCCACGCGGAAATTTTCGGTGAGGATTACGCGGCAGCTCCGACTGCGTATTTGAATGTAAATGACAGCGGCTGGATCACGACGATATTTGGCGAAGAAACAAATGCGGTAGGCTTCATGGTCAATCATAAGATGCCGCTCGAGGGCGGAGTCGGAGCCACCTGCAGCAGAGCAGTCTTAAACAGCGCAGATCAGCTGAATGTATTCCTTTATAAGGATCTGATCGGTTATTCAGACCGATACCTGTACTTTGATGCGATTCCGGAAGTAAAGGCCGGAGAAACAGTTTCATTAAAGGTATTCAGCCCGGATATGATGGGCACAGGAGAGCCAAAGGCAGAGTCCTTTGTAAGCATTGAGGTAAAAGATCCAAAGGGCGTGGTTTCCCAGCTGCAGACGGATATGAACGGTGCGGCAGAGTTTACACCGGAAATGGCAGGTACGTATACGCTGAAAATCACCGGCTCTCTGATGTGGACAGACATTATTGCAGCAGACGGGGAGAAAACAGTTGAGGTGCTTTCCGGAGAAGAGCAGGTAAAGGGCGCTAAGGTAAGCTTTACATTGATGGGCGATCATGAGCACAACAGTAATCAGGATGGTATCGTTCATACACTGGCAGCAGGCAATCTTGAGACATGGGTACCTGAGACGATTTATTATATGGACCCCGATGCTACAGTTCACGATGTTTTGGTAAAGGCTGCGGAAGAATATGGCTTTACTATTCTGAGCAGAGGCAGTGAGTACGACATTTATATAGAAGGAATCGAGTGGAAAGAACAGAGTCTTAAAGAATTTGACAACGGACCGAAATCCGGCTGGATGTTCACAGTGAATGGTGTTCATCCAGATCTTGGCGTTGGAATGATGAATGTAAAAGACGGGGATAGAGTTGTATTCCATTATACAGATGACTATACGAAAGAAGAAAGCCAGATGTTTGACAAACAGCAGGCAGAGGCAGTTGAGGAATTCATCGCATCTATTCCGGCAGTGGATAAGCTGACAGAAGCAGACCGGGAGACCGTGGAGACGGCGAGAGCAATGTATGACGCACTCACGGATGCACAGAAGGCGCTCGTCTGCGCAGAGGCTTTGCAGAAGCTTAAAGAGGCAGAGGCAGCACTTGCGGGAATGCAGCATATCCATACGTGGGACACAGGAAAGGTGACAAAGCCTGCGACCTGTACGGCAGACGGCGTAAAGACGTATACGTGTACCTCCTGCGGCAAGACAAAGACGGAGAACATAAAAGCGGCAGGACATCAGTTTGGCGCATGGAAAAAGGCGTCTGATGCGACTGTATTTGCAGCAGAGAAGCAGACGCGCACCTGTTCCGTCTGCAAGGCGCAGGAGACGAGAGAGTCCGGCAGTAAGCTAAAGCCGACAATGAAAGTAACGGCGAACAAGATCACGCTGAAAGTAAAGCAGTCTACGAAGGGCTTTAAGGTGACGGGGCTTGCAAATGGTGATTCTGTGAAGTCCTACAAGTCGAGCAACACGAAGATCTTCAGGGTATCGAAGAACGGAAAGATCACTGCCGGCAAGAAAACCGGAAAGGCGAAGCTGACGATCACACTGGAAAGCGGTCTGAAGAAAAAGGTGACGGTTAAGGTGCAGAAATCAGACGTTCGGACGACGAAGATCGAAGGTCTTGATAAGAAGCTGACACTTGCGAAGGGAAAGAAGACAACTCTGAGACCGCAGGTAAAGCCGTTTACTTCAAAACAGAAGATCACATATGCATCTTCGAATAAGAAGATCGTGACGGTAAACTCCAGGGGCGTGGTGAAAGCGGTGAAGCCAGGAAAGGCGAAGATCACGGTGAAGTCAGGCAGTAAAAAGTTTGTCGTGACAGTAAAAGTAACAAAAAAGTAAGCTGGTAAAAGAACAATATGATCCAGCGACCGTAAGAACCAGGGAAAACAAAGAGAGATGAGACAGGCTGCCGTATCGGACATAACCGGTCGGCAGCCTGTTTTATACGCAGCTGCAGCTTCTTTTAAAATTGACAGTGTATTGAAAGTACAGTATAATAAAGCATATAAATCACAGGGATTTTATGTAAGGGACAATCCTTGCATAGGAAGTCGGGTGAGAATCCCGCACAGGAACGCTACTGTATGAGACTGTTGCCTGGAAGCGATGTCTTTAAGTCAGATCTATCTTTGTGATTGGTGTACATCATTCTTCGGACTCAAGAAGGTACAGCAATTTTTACTACTGTATTTGTCATGCCAGAAGAAAAGGCATGACTTTCTTAGTATGGGAAAGTTTTCGCTTTCTTAATATTATAGCATTATAAAAATGTGATGTGTACAGATACAAACGGAGGAGAAAATGGAGACAAAAAGAAAGAAACGCCTGCTGAATGGACTGATGGCAGTATTGATCGTGATCATTGCAGTCTGTGCGGTGCTGGCGGTCGGCAGCCTGAAAGGATGGTTTGGCGCAGGCGGAAAATCTTTGATGAACAGTGAAACGGTATCAGGTGTTGTTAATATCGAGCGTAAGGGTGTCGCTTATAGCCTGAAATCCGGAGTAGAGCTGATGACCGGAGATGTGGTTGAGACGAAGCAGGGGTCCTCTGTGGAGCTTGCAGTCGGTGACGGCAGTATACTTGTGCTTGATGAAAATACAGAGCTTACGATTGGGGAGGATTCCGAAGGCAGCCTGCAGATATGTGTGAAAAAGGGCGGAGCTTTTGCGGATCTGCTGAATATGGGCGAGAACGTTGTATTGCAATTTGGAGACAATCAGCTTTCTGCGTCGGGAAATGTTTTATTTGCAGATATACAAAGCGGCTCTGATACGTTGTATATGTTTGGCGGCGAGACAGATGTGACTGCAGGAGACGGCACACAGGAGACGGTATCTGCTGGAGAGACGATGCAGATCCTTACGCAGGAGGACGGGGAAAAAGAAGTTTCTGTCAGTGAATTGCAGGCGCAGACGCTGAGTGAGTTTGTGCTCATACAGGCGCAGAAATGTGACAGCAAAAATGAACTTTGCTTTTCGGCGGCACAGCTTCAGAAAGTCATTGACGACCGGGAAGCAGAAAAGATGGCTGCATTGGAGGAAAGCCTCAATGCAGAGCGCATCGCTCTGGAAGAGGCGAAGCGGCAGGATGAGTCTCAGGCTGGAGCGGGAGAGACAGAAATGACAGACGGAAGTGAAACCGATCTGACGCAGGATACGCAGGCAGTGCTCTCCGGTGAGGAGGATGCTGCAGATGAAAACTATGTGGAAGAATATGTGCCGCAGCAGGAAGGCAGCGGGGAGCAATATGAGGATATTCTGGAATGTACGATTGAGATTCGCTGTGATACGATTCTCGACAATATGAAAGATCTCTCCAGGGGCAAAGAGGCGTACGTTCCGGCAAACGGATGTATCCTGAGTACGAGTACAGTAGAGTTTAACGAGGGTGACACGGTGTTTGATGTACTGGAGCGTGTCTGCAATTATGCAGGTATTCAGCTTGAGTATGCCTGGACTCCGCTTTACAACAGTTATTACATAGAAGGAATCAATCATCTTTACGAGTTCGACTGCGGAAATGAATCCGGCTGGATGTACAAGGTCAATGGCTGGTTTCCGAATTATGGCTGTTCCTCTTATGAACTTGAAGATGGAGATGTGATCGTCTGGACTTATACATGTAAAGGGCTTGGCGCGGATGTTGGCGGCGGCGTAGGCTGAGCAGGAAGAGACTCAAAATGGAGGAAACATGAAGCGATATACTCAATTACATAAATTACTACATTTGACTACAGGAGTTTCACTGGCAGTCTGCCTTTGCTTACAGCCGATTGCAGCAGCAGCCGGAGAAAAACAGCAAAAACAACCCGAAACAGTAATGCAGACAGAGGCACCGGGACAGACAGAAGAGTCGGAAGCATCTGGAACGATGGCACAGACAGAAACACAGGAACAGTCAGAGACATCGGGACAGACAGAGATACCGGCACAGACAGAAGGAGCGGGACAGTCGGAAACCCCGGCACAGACAGAAGGAGCGGGGCAGTCGGAAACCCCGGCACAGACAGAAGGAGCGGGGCAGTCGGAAACCCCGGCACAGACAGAAGGAACGGGGCAGTCGGAGACTCCAGGACAGACAGAAGGAGCGGGGCAGTCGGAGACTCCAGGACAGACAGAAGGAGCGGGGCAGTCGGAGACTCCAGGACAGACAGAAGGAGCGGGGCAGTCGGAAACCCCGGCACAGACAGAAGGAGCGGGACAGACAGAGATACCGACTCAGACAGAAGGAGCAGGGCAGTCGGAGACATCGGATCCGGCAGAAGGACAGGAAGAATCAGAGATACAGACAGAAGCCCAGGAGCAATCTGAGATGGAAAAGGCTTCGTCTGATCGAGCAAAGCTGACGGCGGTGATCCGTACCGAAGAGGGTGCGGCTGTGAGCGTTACTGCAAAGCAGACGCCAGCTTCTGTTTCCTGTGAGGGCGTGACGCGGGCAGTAGATTATGCGGACGGCGTTTTTGAAGTGACCGTGCCGGAAGATACAGAAACCCTTATGATACAGCTTGGACAGACGGGGAACAGTGACAGAAGGAGCATTGCTGATAAAGTATTTTTTGCACGGTGGAACGGCTATTTTATACAGCAGGGAGAAAAATGGGCGCTGTGTCCGGATCTGCTTGACGCAGATACGGCGTTGTACAGTGCGGCGGACGTCTCCGGCGTGACAGTATATCCTCTGGAATTTACAGATGGCGCGTTTGTCCTGCCGCTTGAAAAGTTCAGACTGAAGGGCGCAGATATGACGCTTGAACAGAGGACGGTTTATGGAGAGCCGGATGCAGACAGAGAATATGCGGAGATCTGCATCGGCACGTTTGCTGTAGACGGAAGCCTTCAGGAAAATCTGGTGCTTCTGGTGAACTTTGAGGAGAACGAAACGGAAAACGAAACAGAGACGGTGTCAGAAGCAGAAAATGAGCCTTTTACAGAGTCTGAGGACGAAACCGAACTGCATACAGAAGCTGAGGACGAAACCGAACTGCTCACAGAGACAGAAAGCGGGACGGAATTGCTTACGGAGTCTGAGTGTGAGACAGAGCTTCCGACGATCTCCCTGTTTGCGAGTCCGACAGAGATTGAGGATGCATATAAGGAGACAGGAAAGGATCTTGCATCGTCGGCGCAGACGAGTATTCCCCAGGTTGGCTCAATCAACGGAGAGTGGCATATCCTTGGTCTTGTAAGAAGCGGGCAGAAGGTCGATCCTGCAGTCATTGAGGGCTATAAGGCAAATGTATTAAAAATCCTGCAGGAGAACAACGGAGTCCTGCATGATAAGAAGTATACAGAATATTCACGTGTTGTGCTGGCGCTGACTGCGCTTGGTGAGGATGTGACGAATGTAGGCGGATATAATCTGCTCGAGCCGCTGGCGGATTTTGACCAGACCTGCTGGCAGGGCGTAAACGGCGCTGTGTTTGCGCTGATCGCATTTGACAGTCATGATTATGAGATTCCGCCTGTGTCATCAGGAAAGACACAGACGACGAGGGAAGGTCTGATCGATCATATTCTGGAGCAGCGGACGCCAGACGGGGGCTGGGCGATGTATGGAGCAAAGGCGGATCCTGATCTGACCGGGATGGCGCTGCAGGCGCTGGCTCCGTATTATGGCAGTAATGCACAGGTGACGGCAGCTGTAGATAAGGCGCTTCGCACACTTTCCAGAATGCAGAAGCCGGATGGCACGTTTTCTGGCACAGAGGGGAAAAATGTGGAGAGCAGCGCGCAGGTAATCGTTGCGCTGACGGCACTTGGTATTGATCCGAATACGGATCCACGTTTTGTAAAGAATGGAAAGTCTGCGATGGACGGGCTGCTTTCCTTCTGTGTCAGCGGGGGCGGATTCAGCCATACTGCTTCAGGGCAGAAAAACCAGATGGCATCTGAGCAGGGGTACTATGCGCTTGTGGCGTATGAGCGGTTTCTGGAAGGGAAAAAATCTCTGTATGACATGTCGGATGTGGAAATCAAAGCGTTATCGGATAAGGAGAAGGTAAAGCGTGCGCAGGAGCTGATCTCGGCGATTGGTGCAGTGACGCTGGAAAAGGAGGGCGCGATCGTTTCTGCAAGAGCAGCTTATAATGCGCTTACGCCCGAGTTGCAAAAGCAGATCACAAATTATGATGTGCTGACGGAAGCAGAAAAGACACTCGCAAAGCTGAAAGCAGAAAGCGGAAGCGGTTCCGGGCAGAACGGCTCAGAAAACGGAGCGGGCGGCGGAAAGAAGCCGTCCGGCAGCGGAAGCGGCGGGAAAAAACCATCGGGAAATAAAAATCAGGGCGGGAACAGAAAACCGGGCGGCACCACACATTCGGTAAATCTGACCTCCGGGAAGCAAGGCGGTACGACAGGCGGTACAAAGTTCTTCGGCTATTCAGAAAAGAAGGATGACGAGACAGCGGAGAAAAAAAAGACAGTAAAAACAGCAGATAAAAAGAGCGGCGGTACGCAGGCAGAAAAAGCAGAAAAGCAGGCGGTTGCATCGGTGATTCAGCATCTGACAGAGATATTTTGCGGTACGCGTACGGTAGAAAAGCTTCCGGAAAACGCGCAGGATTATTCAGCGGAGCAGATCAATATGCTGCTTTCCGTATATCAGGATTACAGTGCGCTCTCTGATGCAGGTAAGAAGCAGGTAGAGGTGAGCGTCCGCTATCCTCAGTTTGAGCAGGCACTTGCATCTTTGGGTGAACGAAATCATTATGATGAGATGACGGGTACAGATCTGAGAAAAAATAAGGAAGAGGTACTGCCATGGTATGTGCAGCTTATGGTCAGCTCACAGATGCCTGACGAGGAGCGGCTGCAGGAGATCCGGTCTGCGCTCGGAGAGAAGAGCGAAGTGTTTTTTATGAATGAAATCAGCTTCATTAATACCTTAAACGGCGAAGTATGGGAACCGGAGGCACTCATAAGAGTGCGGCTTCCCATGGCAGAGCTTGGCGAATATGAGAGTGCCGTAGTGCTGCATTGCACCGATGTGGGGGATTTGGAATTTATCGAAGGCGATATTTCCGGTGAGGCGATCGAGTTTGATGCGGCCGGATTCTCTGAGTATGGTGTTGCCGGGATCATGGGTACCGTCGAGGATCTGCTTACCGGGCGAAAAAAGAATCCGATACTTCCCTGGGCAGCCGGAGGAGGCGCGGCGTCATTTTTGCTGTTTTTGCTGCTTCTGGTGCGGAGATGTTCGGATAAGGGAAAAGGTACGACAACATGACAAGAGAAACAGATGCGTTTTCTGCGTATCATCCAATGATCAATTTTACATTTTTTTTTGGAGCATTTGTGTGCGGGATGTTTTTTATGCATCCCGTCTTTCTCGTGTGCTCCGTCGTGTTTGCGGCATTGTATTATCTGAGTATAAGGGGCAGGAGGGGATGGAGGTATCTGTTTGGAATGGTTCCGCTGTTTGTATTCCTCTCTATCATCAATCCGCTGTTTAATACGTATGGCGCGCACGTTCTGTTTACGTATTTTCATGGCAGACCATACACGGTGGAGGCGCTCGGCTACGGAATGACGATCGCCGCCATGGTGGTGACGATTTTTCTCTGGTTCGCTTCATATAACGCAGTGATGACAAGTGATAAATTTATGTATCTGTTCGGGCGTTTTGTGCCCTCCGTATCTCTGATTTTTACGATGGTGCTGCGCCTGATTCCAAGCTACCACAAAAAAACGGAGCAGATACGCGGTGCACGGCGCGGTATCGGGATGGCGGCAGATACCGGGACAACGCAGGAGAAGGTCCGGCAGGGGATGACGATTCTTTCTGCTATGATGTCATGGGCGCTGGAGGGCGGTATCGTCATGGCAGACAGTATGAAAAGCCGCGGTTACGGATGCAGCAAAAAGAGAACGAACTATGCGCTGTATCGTTTTGCGGCGCGCGATAAGGTAATGCTGGGGGTGATGGCGGCGCTGCTTGCTGTGATCGCATGGTGCGGGATGAGAGGAGGCGCAGCGGCGGCTTATACGCCTGTATTTTTTATGGCAGGCAATTTTCATACCGTGATCGGGGTGACGGCGTATGCGCTGTTTCTGGCAATCCCTGCAGTGATTAATTTTACGGAGGATATCATATGGCACATTTTGAGATCAAAAATCTGAGTTTTTCTTATCCGGCAGCGAGGGAAAAGAAAACACTGCAGGATATTAATCTGACAATTGGGCATGGGCAGTACGTTACTGTCTGCGGACGTTCCGGAAGTGGCAAGACAACGCTTCTTCGTCAGTTAAAAAGCGCGCTTGCGCCGCATGGAAAACTGACGGGTGAGATTCTGTTTGAAGGGCGGTCGTTAAAAGAAGTCGGGCTGCGGGAGCAGTCGGGAAGCATCGGGTATGTGATGCAAAATCCGGACAATCAGATCGTCACGGACAAGGTCTGGCATGAGCTGGCATTTGGACTGGAGAGCCTTGGGATGGATCAGAAGACGATACGGCTTCGGGTAGCGGAGATGGCGAGCTATTTTGGGATTCAGGGATGGTTTCACAAGAATGTGACGGAGCTTTCCGGGGGTCAGAAGCAGCTGCTGAATCTCGCGTCAATTATGGCAATGCAGCCAAGTGTGCTGATTCTGGATGAGCCGACAAGCCAGCTTGACCCGATCGCGGCGTCTGATTTTTTGAATACAGTCCGCAAGATCAACCGGGAGCTGCGCACAACTATCATCATCACGGAGCATCGTCTGGAAGATATTTTCCATGCCTCGGATAAGGTTGTGGTGATGGAAAACGGAAGGATCATCGCAGACGATGAGCCCAGAAAGATTGGAGAGTTTCTAAAGATGGGCGGCAACCATATGTTCACGGCAATGCCGACACCGGTACAGATCTTTTACGGTGTGGAAAATTCTCTTACGTGTCCGCTTACGGTGCGGGAGGGCGGCGACTGGCTCAGCCAGCTTTTTGAAGGGAAAGAGGTGCGCGAGCGTCAGGTACCGGAAATTCAGGAGGGAAGGTCTGTACCGGAGCCGGATGAGGTAAAGGATCCGGCTGTGTTCGTAAAAGAGGTATGGTTCCGCTATGAAAAGGATGCGCCGGATATTTTGAAGGGCGTGACGATGCGCGTTCCGAAACAGTCCCTGTTTGCAATCGTAGGCGGCAACGGGACAGGAAAGTCGACAACGCTCAAGACGATCTGTGATATCTGCCGTCCGTACCGGGGCAAGGTGTATATAGATGGGAAGCCGGTACAAAAATATAAAGGCGGCGAGCTGTTTCGCGGAAATCTCGCAATGCTTCCGCAGGATCCTCAAAGTCTGTTTGTGAAGAAAACAGTGCGGGAGGATCTGCAGGAGATGCTGCGGGGGTCGCAGAAGGAACAGGCAGAGCAGATAGAAGCGATCGCGCAAACGTGCGAGATCACCCCGCTGCTTGATTCGCACCCGTATGATCTGTCCGGCGGAGAACAGCAGAGGGCGGCGCTTGCGAAGGTGCTTTTGACGAATCCCAGAATCCTCTTGCTGGATGAACCGACCAAGGGGATCGACAGCTTTTTTAAGCAGCAATTTGCGCAGATACTAAAAAGGCTGAAGACGCAGGGCGTGACGGTCATCATGGTATCTCACGATGTAGAATTCTGTGCGAAGTATGCTGATTATGTGAGTATGTTTTTTGACGGGAGCATTGTTACAACGAATACTCCGAACCGCTTTTTTTCCAGAAACAGCTTTTATACAACAGCGGCAAATCGCATGAGCCGTCATATATTTGAAAATGCAGTAACGAATGAGGATGTGATTGAATTATGTCGAAAGAATCTGAAAAAAAATTAAAATGGAATACGAAATTTGCAGTAAGTATGTTGGTCGTACTTTTTGTGGTTCCCGGGACGCTCGTTGCAACGTGGCGGTTTGGCGGCACAAATTACTATCTTTGCAGCCTTTTGCTGATTCTATATGCAATGGTTCCGTTTTTTATAAGCTTTGAGAGGCGCAAACCTCAGGCACGCGAGCTGGTGACGATTGCAGTGATGAGCGCGATTGCTGTGGCGTCGAGAGCGGCATTTATCATGGTTCCGTTTTTTAAGCCGATGACCGGTATCATTATGATAACAGGCATAGCATTTGGATCTGAAGCAGGATTTTTAACAGGAGCGGTCAGTGCGTTTGCCAGCAACTTTATTTTCGGGCAGGGTCCGTGGACACCGTGGCAGATGTTTGCCTATGGAGTAGCAGGTTTTTTGGCAGGAGTTCTCGGTAAAAAAGGAATTATCAGTGGGAAGGAGCGCCTTGTGACAGCGATAGTCGGAACGATCACGGTATTGCTTATCGTGGGACCGATCCTTGACACCTGTACATTTTTTACGGTTGGAACAGGCATGAGCACACCGTCTGTACTTGCTGTATATATGGCGGGGCTTCCGGTGAATGCAGTACATGCGGCAGCGACATTTCTGACGCTGTTTTTGCTTGGCAGGCCGATGCTTGAGAAGCTTGATCGTATCAAGGTAAAATATGGCATGATGGATGGAGAAGAAGATGCGGTTTGACAGTTATCATCCGATGATCAATTTTATTTACTTTACAGCGGCACTCGTCGGAGCGGTGTGTTTTGACCATCCTGCTTTTCTGGCAGTCTCTTATGTGTGCGCATTCCTTTACTCTGTAAAATTAAATGGAAAGCGTTCGCTTATTTTTAATGTCTGTCTGATGCCGCTTATCCCTGTGTATGCAGGGATCTATTCGTACTACAACCACTATGGGGTGACGAATTTGCATGTAAATTTTATCGGCAACCAGATCACACTGGAAGCCGTTGCTTTCGGGCTTGTTATAGGGGTGAAAATCGTGACGGTGCTTATGATTCTGTCCTGTGTTTTTGCCGTCATTTCATCGGACAAGGTGATCTATCTGTTCGGGCGGATATCACCGAAGCTGTCCCTGTTTTTGTCCATTTTGCTGCGCAGTGTTCCACGCATCAGGGCGCGCGCGCGCCGCATCGGGATCTCAAGACGAGGGATTGGAAAGGGCTGTGCGCAGGGCAATGTATTTGAGCGAATCCGGCATGTATGTGCGCTTTTTTCTATCCTGATCACATGGACTCTGGAGGATTTTTTCGAGAGTGCAGCTTCCATGAAGTGTAGGGGCTATTCTCTTCGTGGCCGGACTGCATTTTCTATTTATCGCTTTGACAATCGCGATCGAGGATTTGTGATCGCAGCATTTTCCGGTATTCTTCTGATGGCGGCTGCAGCTGCGCTTGACCAGACACATATTTATTATAATCCGGAAATCATTATGAATCGCATTACGGCAGTATCTTTTGTTTTTTATGCAGGATATGCGTTTTTTCTGCTGCTTCCGATGCTTTTACAGATTGTTGGGGAAGCGTCATTTCGGCATGCTGTTCATGCAAATCACAGATGAAAAAACAGAAATCTGGAAACACAGATTCTTCACATTTCCACCACACATCAAACACATTTCTTTCAAAAACAAAACACAAATGACTGATAAAATTTCCCATAAATAAAGTCAATATTAATAAAAGAATAACGTACGGCAGGGGATGCGCAGGCATCCTGCCTGCCGCGCTGTTCGGGAAAGGGGCACGTTTATTTATGGGACGCGTTAGGATTTTGAACAGAAAAACAGGAGCAGGGGCAGCAGCAGCTCTGATGGCAATGTCCATGTGTCTGGCAGCTCCGGTATATGCGGCAGAGGATACCGGGCTGGGGGTTGACATGAGCACAGCTTATCCGGGGATCACAGTGAGAGCAGGAGAGACGGTCAGCTTTCCGCTTGACTTTCTGAGTCTGGACGGGGATGGATATGATGTACAGCTGAGTGCACAGTCGCTTCCGGAAAATTGGACCGGGTATTTTAAGGGCGACAGCAGCCAGATCACGAAGGTTCATGTAGACGGCGCGAAAAAGAATGAAGAGAGCGAAGGCTCGGTAGCAGACTTTAGTCTGAGCGTACCGGCAGAGGCAGAGGATGGCGTGTATGAGGTAGAGCTTCTGGCAGATGCCGGATCCGGTAAGACAGATAAGCTCCAGCTTGAGGTGACGGTCAGTGCAGAACAGACCGGAGAGAGTAATTTTACTTCAGAATATCCGGAGCAGCAGGGGGCTTCCGGCACCTCCTTCAGCTTTGATACCACGCTTGTCAACAACCGTGGTACAAATCAGTCCTACAGTCTCTCGGCCGAGACTCCGGAGGGATGGCAGGCGACATTTACACCGTCGGGAGAGACAAATGCAGTGGCAAGTCTTTCTGTTGATGCCGGAGCGAGCCAGGGGCTTACCGTGGCGATCACACCTCCGGAAAACGTAGAGAAGGGAGATTACGAGATCCCTGTTACAGCCGTATCTGCGGATGATACGCTGAAAACAACGCTGACTGTGAGCATTACAGGTACATATGCAATGACGCTTTCCACACCGGATCAGCGACTGAGCTTTGACGCGTATGAGAATAAAGAGTCTGCTGTGACGCTTAGCATCACGAATACGGGAAATGTAGACCTGAACAATCTGAATCTGACCTCTTCTGCGCCGACAGACTGGGAGGTGCGGTTTAGTGAATCTACGATCGATACACTGGAGGCCGGAGCGACAAAAGAGGTAACTGCTTATGTAAAGCCGGGGAAAAATGCCGTTACAGGAGACTACGTGACCAATATCAGCATCAGCAATGAGCAGACATCGGCAAGTGCAGATTTCCGTGTATCTGTCAAGACCTCGACGACCTGGGGGCTCGCAGCGGTCGCAGTCATCGTTGTGCTGGCTGGCGGACTTGCGCTGATCTTTAAAAAGTATGGGAGACGGTAGGTATGGCAGAGCATGTAATTGAGATTTCTCATCTCACAAAGCAGTATGGAAGCAAGACTGCGGTGAATGACCTGAGCCTTTCCATCAGGAAGGGCGAGGTGTTCGGGCTGCTGGGACCAAACGGCGCCGGTAAGACGACGACGATCCTGATGCTTTTGGGGCTTACTGAGCCGACGTCGGGGACTGCGCAGATCTGCGGGAAAAACTGTGCAAGAGATCCGCTCGCAGTAAAATCAATGGTGGGTTATCTGCCGGATAATACGGGATTTTATGCAGACATGACGGGAAGACAGAATCTGCGCTTTACCGGACAGCTGAACGGGCTGCCAAAGGATGTGATCGAGGAGCGGATCGATACGCTTCTGGCGCGTGTCGGGATGACGAAGGCGGCAGACCAGAAAGCAGGGACGTATTCCAAGGGTATGCGTCAGAGGCTGGGGATCGCGGACGTTCTGATGAAGGATCCGCAGATCATCGTGATGGATGAGCCGACGCTTGGTATTGACCCGGAAGGAATGAGAGAGCTTCTGGAGCTGATCCGACAGCTTTCAGATGAGGATGGCAGAACGCTTCTGATCTCATCGCATCAGCTGCAGCAGATCCAGCAGGTATGTGATCGTGTCGGGATTTTTGTAGAAGGAAGCCTGATCGCGAGCGGCACATTAAAAGAGCTGGAGGAACAGATCCGAAAGGACGGAGGCTATCTGCTTGAGCTGGAGGTTTTGCCGTGTGATGACAAAATACTGGGTATGCTGTATCAGCAGCCGGGAGTACAGAAGATTACCAAGGAGGGAGACTGCTTTATGATCTCCTCTGCACTCGATATCCGTAGCGCGCTGACAAAGTTCCTTGGAGAAAACGGATATTCGATCCTCCATCTTCACCAGCGCGGAGGCGATCTGGATGAGATTTACAGACGTTATTTTGAAAAGGCAGGGCAAAGTGATGAAAGAAATAAGTTTGAAACAAAGAAAAAGCATAGCTGGAAGGGCAGAAAAAAGCAGGGGGATTAGTGGAAGAACCGGACTGGCAGCGCTGTTTCGCAAAGAGCTTGCCGATCATCTGAGGAGCAAACGTTTCCTGATCCTGCTGCTTCTGGTAGGAGCAACCAGCTTTGCCAGTCTGTATGGCGCGATATCCGGACTGGGAGAGGCGATGGAGAGCGACAGCAATTTCGTATTTTTGAAGCTGTATTCGACCAGCGGCAACTCCATCCCGTCTTTTATGGCGATCATCGCGCTTTTGGGGCCGATCATCGGTCTGGCGCTTGGATTTGATGCGGTAAACAGCGAGCGCACCAGCGGGACCCTGAATCGCCTTGTTTCGCAGCCGATCTACAGAGATTCTATTATTATAGGAAAGTTTCTGGCAGGTACAGCGCTGATCGCTATGATCATTTACTCGATTGGGATCGGGATGGGAGCGTTTGGCGTGATTGCCACAGGACTGAAGCCAGAGACGGAAGAAGTGCTGCGTATTCTGATATTTTTGACCTTTACGGTGATCTACGTGTCGTTCTGGCTGGCTCTGTCGATCTTTTTCTCTGTTGTCTGCCGCCATGCGGCGACGTCGGCTCTGGCTTCGATCGCAGTGTGGATGTTCTTTGCGATTTTTATGAGTTTGCTGGCTACGATTATTGCAGGTGCGGTCTATCCGGTGAATAATGACTACAATGCAATGGTCAATGCACTGGATAATTACAATCTGGAGCTTGGACTGAACCGTATTTCTCCTTCCTATTTATATAGCGAGGCGGTCTCGACGATCATGAATCCGAGTGTGCGCACCGTAAACATCGTAACAGTTGATCAGCTCGTCGGAGCGATCTCGGGATACCTGAGTCTGGGACAGAGTCTGCTGCTCGTATGGCCGCATCTGACCGGTCTTGCAGCGCTGCTTCTTGTGGCGTTTGGTGCTTCCTATATCGGATTTATGCGTCAGGAGGTACGGTCGAACTAAAAAGACGGCGCATGATGCAATATTTTTAAAAACGCAAAGACATTACGCGTGAAACGGAAAGCTTCTGATGGCTATGCAGGCTGATGTATACTTGATCTCAAAATGGGAAGACTATCTTCTGAAATAAAATAAAATTCAGGAGGTAGGATTATGCCGGCATTAGTATGTTCCGCACAGAACTGTGTGTATAACAATGCAATGTATTGCAGCAGAGATGACATCCAGATAGACGGAGAGAGCGCGAAGGTGTGTCAGGATACGTGCTGCAAAAGCTTCGAGGAGCGTAGGCGCGACAATATGAGAAGCTCTATGGGAAGCCCGAGTGTAGAGACGGGGATCAAGTGTGAGGCAGTGCATTGCAGATACAATGACGAGTGCTGCTGCCATGCAGAGCATGTAGATATTTCCGGAGCTGCGGCAAAACGCTGCGGTGAGACGGAATGTGTGACGTTCGATAAAGAAGACAAAAGATAATCGCTGCCAGGAGGTGAATTATAAAAGTAACTTCCGGTTGTAAAAGTAACGTCCGGATGAAAGAGAAACTTCTGTTTTCAGGCAGGAAAACGGAAGTTTTTCTTGCCTAAAAGACTTTTTTTGTGTAAACTTTAAGTACAGTTCCGCTTTTTTGCGCATGCAAAGCGGAGCAAAGGGAGCTTTTTCTTTTTTTGTGAAAGACAAAGTTCCGTTGCCCAGAAGAATACATATGGGACGTGTGTTCATAGGGGCAAAATTAATGGTGTAAGGATAAGTCAGCGGTTGTGGCTGGCTTATTCTATTTTCAGCAGATACGGCTGAAGCGTTACGGAATCCGGTTCGATCCGTCTGACACCCAGCTTATGCAGCAGCGTTTCCCCATAAAAGAAGGAAAAGACCTCATAAGGAGTTCTTCCGCCTAATACCTTTCGTGGAACGGAATTGATATGATCGAACATAAGATTCAGATCTTTCTGCGTCAGGTGTTCGAGATTCCGCTGGTTCGGAAGGATATTCCGGACATAGTTGTGGTTATTTTCTACATGAGGTTTCTGGCTTGGTGTCTGTGGGTCGCAATAAAAGATATTTGTCCGTATCTGTCCGCTCTTTGGATTCTGTTCAAAGAGGGAGACTTTTTCAAACTCTGTCCCACGGTCAGTGAGGATCAGGGAAAAGAGGCGGAAATAGTCGATGCCGAGAAGCTCCTGAAGGAAATCTAAGGCAGAAGCCATGGATTCCGAAGTTTTTTCCTGATGGAGGAATCCGATCATAAGTCCGGTATTCTGAAAAGAAAAGGTCTGGATATAAGGTCCTTGCGGTTGGTTGTACAGAGTATCCATCTCCGTTGTCGGGATGGAAGGATTGTCGGCAAGAAACGCGAGATAGTCTGAAAACTTATGCCCCTCATAGTTGACCGGCTCTCTGCGTTTTTTCAGCTTTTTGCGTTCGCGCATGGAAACCTGTCTGCGCAGAGAGAAGTTATCAACGCCAAAGTCTTTAAAAACGCCGCCTTCGATGTAGGTGTAGAGGGATTTTACCGAAAGGGAGAGTTCCGGATGGTTAGCAAGGATCTGATAAAGGGACTGCCCTTTTTTGAGGAGCGGGGCAATGGTTTGTGCAATGAGTAGACGTTGCGGCTCTGAAAGATTAACGCCCTGTCTGGAATCGGACAGGTGAAAGAGATAATCTTCGTGAGCATGACTGGCGTTGTAGAAGTAATGATCCAGCCGGCAGTGTTTGATGTCCGGACAATGGTTGCAGGCGCCGACGGAGCGGTCACGCAGGGAACAGGACTGTTCGGCATAGGACGGGCAGGCTTCAGAACAGTATTTACGGGGTTTGCTGCACTGTTTAAAGTTTGAACAGATGACAGGTGAATTGAAGCGGTTGCGTGGTTTTAAGGTTCTATGCTTTTTGATTTCTTTTGCAATGGTAGTCGGATCTTTGTGGAGGGAACGGGCAATGGCTGTTTTGGACAAGCGCTTTTCGATGCCCTCCTGGATTATTTTTCTTTCTTCTAAGGTTAAATGTTTTGCTCTCATTATGTACATCCTTTCTCCCATGAACATCACAGGAAAAGGATAACCGGAAATAAGTCTTTCATAAAGCCTTAATGAAAAACAAGCTTCCGGAAGTGTGAAGAAGAACCGGAAGTTACTTTTACATTTCTCGATCGCTGCCAGGAAGGCAAAAACAGAAAAAAACAGTTGACACCGACTGCCTGATGTGATAACCTGATAAAGGTTATGTTGACAGGAAAGCAGAGTATCCACTCTCACCCCGGCACATCAGGTGACCGGTGGTTCATATCGAAAACAGAGCTGCTGTATGTATATGGCAGGTTTTGTGGTGAGGATTATGAGTGGATGACGATGTTGTCCACTCTTATTTTATATCAGTGTGTGGAGGTGCAGTACCATTAGCGAATTAATGATTAACGAACAAATCAGGGACCGTGAAGTCCGCGTAATCGGCGAGAACGGCGATCAGCTCGGAATTATGTCATCCAAGGATGCGCTTAAGCTTGCAAGGGAAGCGGAGCTTGACCTTGTGAAAATCGCCCCGACGGCAAAACCGCCAGTATGTAAGATTATTGATTACGGCAAGTATCGTTATGAACTGGCGCGCAAGGAAAAAGAAGCCAGAAAGAAACAGAAAACAGTTGAGATCAAAGAGGTACGGTTGTCACCAAATATTGATGTAAACGACCTGAATACCAAGATGAATAATGCAAAGAAGTTCATCGCAAAGGGGAATAAGGTAAAAGTCACTCTTCGCTTCCGCGGACGTGAGATGGCGCATATGCAGGCGCACCGTTATATCCTGGAGGATTTTGCGAAGGCTATGGCGGAGGTCGCTGTCATCGACAAGCCGATCAAGCAGGAAGGCAGAAGCCTGACACTTTTCCTGTCGGAAAAACGTTAGTTCACATATTTAAATATAAGGAGGAATATTAAGATGCCAAAAATGAAGACCAGCAGAGCAGCTGCAAAACGTTTCAAAAAAACAGGTACAGGATTATTAAAGAGAAGCAAAGCTTATAAGAGCCATATCTTAACAAAGAAGTCCACCAAGAGAAAGAGAAATCTGAGACAGGCAGCTATCACAGATGCTACAAATGCTCAGAACATGAAGAAGATTTTACCGTATTTATAAGATCAGGCGAAGGAGGAGATAAGACATGGCAAGAATTAAAGGCGGTATGAACGCTAAGAAAAAACATAACAGAGTATTAAAGCTGGCTAAGGGATACAGAGGTGCACGTTCCAAACAGTACAGAATTGCAAAGCAGTCTGTAATGCGTGCCCTGACAAGCGCATATGCAGGACGTAAGCAGAGAAAGCGTCAGTACAGACAGCTCTGGATCGCACGTATCAATGCAGGTGCTCGTCTGAACGGTCTTTCCTACAGCAAGTTTATGTATGGACTGAAGCTGGCAGGCGTTGAGCTGAACAGAAAGGTTCTGGCTGACATGGCAGTGAACGATGCAGCAGGATTTGCTTCACTCGTAGAGCTTGCAAAGACAAAGCTGGCATAAGGCTCACAGGACAGATACCAGTCTGGAGTTTATAAATATAGAAAAGTGCTGCGGCAGACGGTGCGGTCTGGCAGACTTCCCCATGCTTTCTGATGCAGACAGCTTACCTGTCTGTTATAAAAGGAAGAGGGAAAGTCTGTCACCGTAAACTCTGCCGCAGTTTTTGTATTGTTCTGGAAATGCCTGCATATGGGAGGGAAGATATATGAAGGTAGTGATAGCAATGGATTCGTTCAAAGGGAGCATGAGCTCTCTGGAAGCCGGGGAGGCTGTGGCAGAGGGAATCCGGCGTGCGGATGAACAGGCAGAGACGGTTGTGCGGCCTCTGGCAGATGGCGGAGAAGGGACGATGGATGCGCTGGTACACGGAATGGGAGGAGAGATACAGCGTATCCGGGTGACGGGGCCGTATGGCAGGAAGGTCGAGTGCCGGTATGGGATCATAGAAAAGCGAAAGCTGGCTGTGATAGAGATGGCGGAGGCGGCCGGACTCACGCTTGCGGCGCCGGACGAGAGGAATCCGCTTTACGCGACGACATACGGTGTCGGAGAGGTGATCTGCGATGCAGTTGCAAAGGGCTGCAGACGGTTTCTGGTCGGAATTGGCGGGAGCGCTACGAATGACGGAGGCGCAGGAATGCTGCAGGCGCTTGGCTACGGTCTGCTGGACGAAAAAGGAGAGCAGGTGCCATTTGAAGCACAGGGGCTGCGCTGGCTACAAAGAATTACGAGTGACAGAGTGCTTCCGGAGCTTTCGGAATGTGAATTTCTGGTTGCCTGCGATGTAGAGAATCCTCTGTGCGGCGAGCTGGGGTGCAGCGCGGTCTATGGCCCTCAGAAGGGAGCGGATCCTGCGATGATCGCAGATATGGATCGATGGCTTTTGCGGTACGCGCAGCTTGCAGATGCGATATCAGAAATGGCAGATCCGTATTATCCCGGAGCAGGTGCCGCGGGAGGCATGGGATTTGCATTTCGGACATTTTTGCATGCGTCTCTGAGACCGGGCGCAGCGCTTGTATTAGAGGAGACAGGGCTGGAGGAAGCGATTAAAACGGCGGATCTGGTGATCACGGGAGAAGGACAGCTGGACAGACAGACCATGATGGGAAAAGCAGTAGCGGGTGTGGCAAAGATCGCAAGGACATATCGTGTTCCGGTTCTGGCATTTGCAGGGAGCGTTACAAAGGATGTGGCCGGATGCACTGAAAACGGTATAGCTGCATACTTTCCGATTCTGCACAGAGTCTGTACCCTGGAAGAGGCGATGAAAAGTGAGAATGCCAGAGAAAATCTGGCGGATACAGCGGAACAGGCGATCCGGCTGCTGAGAGTGGGGATGCAGATACATACAGAAAAAAGAAATGATTCTGTGAAATAAAAAAGATTGTGCAACAGCACAATCTCCGCGCGCGAGCGGTTCACAAAGCGATAATTTCATTTCCGAGAGCTGCGCATCCTTGCAGAGCATTTTTTATTTCATAGAACGCAATTTTCTATGAAATAAAAAATCCTGCATCATACGATGCAGGATCTCCAGTGCGGAGAAAGGGACTTGAACCCTCACGATATTGCTACCACAGGCACCTGAAGCCTGCGCGTCTGCCTATTCCGCCATCTCCGCGAAGTTGTTTTGCAACTCACGAACGTTATAATACTATATCATTTTAAGAATGTCAATATGTTTTTTGAAAAAAATAAAAAAAATCGCGAAAAAAATTTTTTGCAAGATTTTGGTGAATTATAAAAGTAACTTCCGGTTGTAAAAGTAACGTCCGGATGAAAGAGAAACTTCTGTTTTCAGGCAGGAAAACGGAAGTTTTTCTTGCCTAAAAGACTTTTTTTGTGTAAACTTTAAGTACAGTTCCGCTTTTTTGCGCATGCAAAGCGGAGCAAAGGGAGCTTTTTCTTTTTTTGTGAAAGACAAAGTTCCGTTGCCCAGAAGAATACATATGGGACGTGTGTTCATAGGGGCAAAATTAATGGTGTAAGGATAAGTCAGCGGTTGTGGCTGGCTTATTCTATTTTCAGCAGATACGGCTGAAGCGTTACGGAATCCGGTTCGATCCGTCTGACACCCAGCTTATGCAGCAGCGTTTCCCCATAAAAGAAGGAAAAGACCTCATAAGGAGTTCTTCCGCCTAATACCTTTCGTGGAACGGAATTGATATGATCGAACATAAGATTCAGATCTTTCTGCGTCAGGTGTTCGAGATTCCGCTGGTTCGGAAGGATATTCCGGACATAGTTGTGGTTATTTTCTACATGAGGTTTCTGGCTTGGTGTCTGTGGGTCGCAATAAAAGATATTTGTCCGTATCTGTCCGCTCTTTGGATTCTGTTCAAAGAGGGAGACTTTTTCAAACTCTGTCCCACGGTCAGTGAGGATCAGGGAAAAGAGGCGGAAATAGTCGATGCCGAGAAGCTCCTGAAGGAAATCTAAGGCAGAAGCCATGGATTCCGAAGTTTTTTCCTGATGGAGGAATCCGATCATAAGTCCGGTATTCTGAAAAGAAAAGGTCTGGATATAAGGTCCTTGCGGTTGGTTGTACAGAGTATCCATCTCCGTTGTCGGGATGGAAGGATTGTCGGCAAGAAACGCGAGATAGTCTGAAAACTTATGCCCCTCATAGTTGACCGGCTCTCTGCGTTTTTTCAGCTTTTTGCGTTCGCGCATGGAAACCTGTCTGCGCAGAGAGAAGTTATCAACGCCAAAGTCTTTAAAAACGCCGCCTTCGATGTAGGTGTAGAGGGATTTTACCGAAAGGGAGAGTTCCGGATGGTTAGCAAGGATCTGATAAAGGGACTGCCCTTTTTTGAGGAGCGGGGCAATGGTTTGTGCAATGAGTAGACGTTGCGGCTCTGAAAGATTAACGCCCTGTCTGGAATCGGACAGGTGAAAGAGATAATCTTCGTGAGCATGACTGGCGTTGTAGAAGTAATGATCCAGCCGGCAGTGTTTGATGTCCGGACAATGGTTGCAGGCGCCGACGGAGCGGTCACGCAGGGAACAGGACTGTTCGGCATAGGACGGGCAGGCTTCAGAACAGTATTTACGGGGTTTGCTGCACTGTTTAAAGTTTGAACAGATGACAGGTGAATTGAAGCGGTTGCGTGGTTTTAAGGTTCTATGCTTTTTGATTTCTTTTGCAATGGTAGTCGGATCTTTGTGGAGGGAACGGGCAATGGCTGTTTTGGACAAGCGCTTTTCGATGCCCTCCTGGATTATTTTTCTTTCTTCTAAGGTTAAATGTTTTGCTCTCATTATGTACATCCTTTCTCCCATGAACATCACAGGAAAAGGATAACCGGAAATAAGTCTTTCATAAAGCCTTAATGAAAAACAAGCTTCCGGAAGTGTGAAGAAGAACCGGAAGTTACTTTTACATTTCTCGTTTGCAAGATTTTTGAAAAAAGTTTAAAAAGGGTGTTGACAAGAACCACACCTTTTGCTATAATTCCAATTGTTCGCGGAAGTGTCGGAATTGGCAGACGAGCAAGACTAAGGATCTTGTGAGCAATGCGCTCGTGTGGGTTCAAGTCCCATCTTCCGCATGGACTCTTTCGAGAGATCGAAAGAGTCTTTTTTTTGTTCCAAAGGAAATTACGTCCTGTGGAACAAAAATATTCCGTGAGGATCGCATTGCGACGGACAGGGATGATGTTGCCCGGGCAGGCCGCCGCAGGCGGAGGATTCTGCTTGCAGAATTCTTTTTATACCAGGAAACATTGAGTCTTATGGTTTTACCAGATGTCTTTGCCTGCTTTGGCCGGACGGTCATTATACAGCAGGGGAGGAGAGAATCAGGAGGGAGCTTCAGATGCCAAGAAACAGGGACAACCGTATGGAGAGACGGGATAGCTACGAAAATGAAAACAAAAAGAAGAAAACAGGCATGAATACAAAGAAGGTCTTTGCGATCAGCTTTTGTATCGTGCTCGGTCTTGTGTTTATCAGCGGAGGGCTGATCTATAAGCTGGGACATGATATGTACCGCAGCGTTAATTATGTAGCGGATGAAGAGGTAAAGGTACTTGAAACGCTGCCGGAGGCGGCGCTTGAGGAGATAGCAGAGGCGGAGACTGCCGAGGACGATGGTCTGAAGGGTGAGAAGGTTTCTGATGATGAGCTTAAGAGTATCCACGACCAGATCAGCAGCCTGGCCAGTCAGGAAGCAGTGTCAGATGACGATATCTACAACGTGCTGCTTGTCGGTCTTGACCGCCGTGATAAATCCTGGAATGGAAACTCTGACAGTATGATGCTTGTTTCTATTGATAAAAAGGATAACCGTGTGTCTGTTGTATCTTTAATGAGAGATACGTATGTGGATATTCCGGAGGTTGGATATCAGAAGCTGAACTATGCGTACGCATACGGCGCAGGTCCGCTTTTGTGTGAAACTGTCACAAACACCTACAATATAAAGGTAGACCGGTATGCGGCAGTAGATTTCTTTGACCTGATCGATATCATTGATATCATCGGAGGCGTTTCCCTCGAGATCAGCCCGAAGGAGGCAGAGGTCGCAAACGGATATATCCTCGATATGTGTACTCTGATCGAGGGTGAGGACGGATGGGATCATCAGATCCCGGCAGAGGGCGGTCTGGTCCGCTGCGATGGTATTCAGGCAGTCGCATTTGCGCGTAACCGTTTTGTCGGCAACTCTGATTATGAGCGAACAGAGCGTCAGCGTTATCTGATCCAGCAGCTCATCGCTGAAGTAAAACAGATGAGTGTGGCACAGATGACAGAAAAAATGCAGGCGATCCTTGAGCATGTGACAATGAATATTCCGGAGAGCGAGATTTGGGCGATGATTCCGGAGCTTCCGGAGATGCTCAATTATGAGTTTGCGATGGATCGTGTGCCGTATGATGGCATGTACAGCATCATCGACGTAAATGGTCAGGGTATGCTTGTTCCGGACTGGGAGCCGACACTGGAAAAGCTGCATGACTTTATTTACGGGTCGGGAGAAAACTGATAAAAAATACAGATAAAAAGAAAAATGCTTCAGGACGTACCGGGAGACCGGGGAGTTCCTGAAGCATTTTTTTTGAGAGAAGTATCAGAAAAATATAAAAATGAAACAGCCGATAGGGGAGCTATCGGCTGTTTCGAGGGGAGTATAAATAATTAATAAGGGGTTTGTAAAAAAAATTGTTTGAAGGGTAATTCTTTTTACACCAAGAATTATAATATAATTTCCAGAAAAAAGCAACACATATTTTTCAAAAAAGCAGGAACAATAGAAGTGTAGTAAAGATGTGGCGGTGAAAACATCAGACCGCCGCAAAAATTCAGACACAGGAGGCTATTGTATCATGGCTAAGAATGCAAATAATGCAGTAAATTCAGGAAGCGCAAATAATGCGGCAAGAAATGCAGAAAACGGAAAGAACTGTGATTATAACAAGAGTATGGACAGCGCGAAGAACAATTCCAGAAACAGCACGAAAAACAATGCAAAAAACAGCTCCAGAAACAGTGCGGAAAACTGCCGCACACAGGAGTATGATTCCAGATCAGAATACTAAGAGCGAGGGGATGCGCGGGAGCATCCCCTTTTTTTCGCGCGTACATATGATAAAGTAAAAGAAAAGGAAGGACTTTGTTATGGAAACGATCTCTGCAAAGGAACTGGACCGTTATGCGGCGGACGGCAGGAGCATGATTATAGATCTGCGTTCCAGAAAGGAGTTTGCCGCGGCTCATGTACCGGGGGCGTTGAATGTCCCGCAGGGCAGGTTTCGGGGAGAGCTTGCCGGGAAGCAGGCGGTTCCGGTCATTTTGTACTGTGCCAGAGGGGCGCTTAGTATGGCAGTGGCGCGCGACCTGGAAGAAAAAGGCTATCAGACGAAAAGTGTAGTCGGAGGATTTCGGGCGTATCAGAACAGGAGGATGTGGTGATTCCTGCTATTTGCGATTGACAAAAAAGGGCGGAGGGCATTAAGATAGAGAAAAATAGATCAGGAGGAACATATGAAGCTTTTAGTGGCATCTGATATTCACGGGTCAGCTTTTTACTGCCGAAAGCTGTTAGAGGCGTATGAAAAAGAAGGGGCACAGCGGATGATCCTGCTCGGAGATATTCTCTATCACGGACCGCGCAATGACCTTCCGCGGGAATATGCGCCGAAGGAGGTCATCCGCATGCTCAATGAAAAGAAGGATGAGATATATGCAGTGCGCGGAAACTGTGAGGCAGAAGTGGATCAGATGGTCCTGGCATTTCCGGTTCTGGCAGACTATATGCTGCTTTTTGAAAACGGACATGCAGTGTATGCGACGCACGGACATATCTGGAATGAAGATCATCTGCCGCCGATAAAGCCGGGAGACGTGCTGCTGCACGGACATACGCATGTACTGCGGGCAGAGCAAAAGGGCGAGATCCAGATATGGAATCCTGGTTCTGTGTCGATCCCAAAAGAAGGGAATCCTCCCACGTATGCGATTTTGGAGAATGGCACATTTTGCATCAAAGATTTTGACGGAAAGACGATAAAGGAAAGAACCGTATGAGAAAACTATATGAACTGATCGCCCCATGCCATTTTGGCCTGGAGGCGGTGTTAAAAAGAGAGATCCTGGATCTGGGCTATGAGATCAGCTGTGTGGAGGATGGCCGTGTGACCTTTTTCGGGGACGCTGAGGCGATCGCGGTCGCAAACGTATTTCTGCGCTCTGCAGAACGCATCCTCCTGAAGGTGGGGACGGTTCACGCAGAAACCTTTGATGAGCTGTTTGAACGTACAAAAGCTCTGCCGTGGGAAGAATATCTCCCTGTTGACGCCAGGTTCTGGGTGGCAAAGGCAACATCGGTAAAAAGCAAGCTGTTTAGCCCCTCTGATATTCAGTCAATCGTAAAAAAAGCGGTTGTGGAGCGGCTCAAAAGTGTATATCATGTGAACTGGTTTACAGAGGAGGGAGCGGCATATCCGATCCGTATTTCGTTTTTGAAAGACGAGGCTGTGATCGGTCTGGATACGACAGGAGAGTCCCTGCACAAGCGCGGCTACAGAAAGCTTACCGCGAAGGCGCCGATCTCTGAGACGCTTGCGGCTGCGCTTATTATGCTGACTCCGTGGAAGGCGGACAGAATACTGGTAGATCCTTTCTGCGGCAGCGGTACCTTTCCGATCGAGGCTGCAATGATGGCTGCCAATATCGCACCCGGCATGAACCGCGCCTTCCTTGCGGAGCAGTGGGCGAATCTGACTGCGAAGCGGCAGTGGTATGACGCAGTGGAGGAAGCGCAGGATCTGATCGATCTCTCTGTGCATACAGATATCCAGGGCTATGATATCGACGGAGAAGTAATCCGCGCAGCCCGCGAGAACGCGCGCCTGGCGGGTGTGGATCATCTGATCCATTTTCAGCAGCGCCCGGTAAATGAACTGCGTCATCCGAAAAAATACGGCTTTGTTATCACGAATCCCCCATATGGGGAGCGTATTGAGGAGCGGGAGAACCTGCCTGCGCTTTACCGTGAGATCGGCCAGGCGTTCGCAGGGCTGGATTCGTGGTCGGAGTATGTGATCACCTCGTACGATCAGGCAGAGAAGTATATCGGCAAAAAGGCAGACAAGAACCGGAAGATTTATAACGGAATGATCAAAACATACTATTACCAGTTTCTGGGACCGAAGCCGCCCAGACGAAGAGACGGGGAGAGCGCTTGAGAAAAAAGTATCTGAAAACAGCAGGTATCTGCGCCGGGTGTGCGGCGCTCCTTTTTGCAGGAGGCTGTACAGCCGGAAAAAGGCCGGAGACGTCGCAGCCTGTGGCAGAGAAGATTTTGGAAACCTCGATTCCGGGATTTTTGCCGGACTACTGGTATGCGGGAGACCAGGGCAGGAAGCCGCAGGTACGCAGACAGTACAGTCAGAGCAATTGCTGGGCGGTCGCGTCAGCCTCTGCCCTTGAAGCGGCGCTCCTGCCGCAGACGAAGATGTCGTTTTCGCCGGATCATTTTGTTTTCCGCAATGCGTTTACCGTTGACCCCCAAAAGGGAGGAAGCTATTATATGGCTATGGCTTATCTGAGCAGCTGGCAGGGGCCGGTGACGGATGAGCAGGATCCCTATGGAGACAGGCAGTCTCCGCCGGGACTTTCTCCGGCCGTGCACGTACAGGAGATACGGCTGTTTGAGGAGGCGCAGGAGCGGCAGCTGAAGGAGGCTGTCATGAAATACGGGGCAGTACAGGCGTCCCTGCGGCTTGATAAGGAGGAGACGGAGGTGGACAGTCCATATTATAATGAGATGACGGCGGCATATTATTATCCGCACACAGAGCTTCAAAATCACGACATTGTGATCCTTGGCTGGGATGACTCGTATTCTCGCTTTTTGTTTCGGGAAATTCCGCAAAGAGACGGCGCCTTCATCTGCCAGAACAGCTGGGGAGAGGAGTTCGGGCAGGACGGGATCTTCTATGTCTCCTATGAGGATGCGAATCTCGGCGTGATGGCGGCAGCCTATAGCCGGGTGGAGCCTGCGGATAATTATGACCGGATCTACCAGGCGGATGACTGCGGCTGGCAGAGCAGCCTTGGATACGGCTCTGAGACATGCTGGTTTGCAAATGTCTATACGGCGCAGGAGGCGGAATCGCTTCAGGCTGCCGGATTTTACGCAACCGGAAAAAATACCCGGTATCAGGTCTATCTGGCGCATGATTTTACTGATACAGGGTCGTTTGAGACGATGGAGCTCCTGACGGAGGGGAGCTTTACGGATGCAGGATATTATACTGTTGATTTCACGCAGGAGATCCCCCTTGATCCGGGGGAACGGTTTGCGCTGGCGGTCAGGATGAAGGTGCCGCACAGCGCAAGCCCTGCTGCTGCGGAATATGCAAAGGATGCGGATACACAAAATGTTGTGCTGTCAGGAAAGGAAAGCTATCTGAGCCGTACCGGAGAGGAATGGCAGAACACCCAGGAGGAGTTCGCGGCAAATATCTGCCTGAAGGCATATACCGACCTGCGCTGACCTTTGCAGGCGGCAGAGGAAAATGGTGGCAGATGGTGCACAGGCGGCTGCCCCGGAAGGAGAGGGACATGGAAAAAAGGATTATTTTTGCAACAGGAAATGAAGGGAAGATGCGCGAGGTGCGCATGATACTGGCTGACCTGAAGCTGCCGGTCGTGTCTATGAAGGAAGCCGGAGTGACGGGAGATATTATCGAGAATGGCACAACCTTTGAAGAAAATGCGCTGATCAAGGCGCGGGCAGTCATGGAGCGCACAGGAGAGATGGCGCTGGCGGATGATTCCGGGCTTGAGATTGATTATCTGGATGGCGCCCCCGGCATTTATTCCGCGCGGTTTATGGGAGAGGATACTCCGTATGAAAAAAAGAACGCTGCGATCCTCGAGAAGCTTTCCGGCGTGCCGGAGCAGGAACGTACGGCGCGGTTCGTCTGTGCGATCGCCTGTGTGATGCCGGATGGAACGGAGCTTACAAGCCGCGGGACGATGGAAGGGCGGATCGCGTACGAGATCAGGGGGGAGAATGGATTTGGATACGATCCGATCTTTTATCTTCCGGAGTGCGGGTGCAGCTCTGCGCAGATCTCGCCGGAGCAGAAAAATGAGCTCAGCCATCGGGGAAAGGCGCTCAGGAGCATGAAGGAAAAGCTGAGAGCATACTGGGAATAAAAGCAGGGGATGGGCGGATATGCCCGAAATACAAAAATAGGACGAAAGAGGCCGGATAAAATGAAAGTTCTGATTATGAGTGATACGCATGGGCGTGAAGAAAATGTGGAAAAGGCGCTGGCCCGGGAAGGGATGCCGGATCACGTGCTGCATCTGGGAGATTCTGAGGACAGCGGAGCGCATCTGCGCAGCCTGCTGACCTGCCCGCTGGAGATCGTAGCAGGCAATTGTGACTTTTTTTCAGACCTTCCGAAGACGATTGTGACGCAGGTGGGAGGAGTGCGGATACTGATGGCGCATGGACACTGCCATTTTGTGACGCTTGGACTGCATGACCTGGCGGAGGATGCGCGGGCCAACGGCTGCAGCGTGGCGATGTTCGGACACACGCACCGCCCGGTGATAAAAGAGGTGGACGGTATCACGATAGTCAATCCGGGCAGTCTTTCCTTCCCGCGGCAGAACGGGCGCTGCCCCAGCTATGCGGTCATGGAGCTTACAGGGGATAAAGTGCAGTATGAGATCCGCTATATCTGAGAATATCTGAGAAAAAAAGCTGCGAACATAGCTGCGAACCGCGAAAAAGTCTTGACTTTCATGCAGATTGTATGGTAAACTGTACGGGCGTATGGAAGCAGGCTTTTTTTTTGTGCCTCAAAACAAAGAACGGCAGCAGGGCTGTCGGACAAGACAAATATAAGAGAGCGAGGTGGAAGTTGTGCGTGTAAGAATCACATTGGCATGTACGGAGTGTAAGCAGCGTAATTACAACACGACAAAGGATAAGAAGACTCATCCGGACAGAATGGAAACAAAGAAATACTGTCGTTTCTGCAGAACACACACATTACACAAAGAAACGAAATAATTCGGTAGATTCGTGCAAAGGAAGTGAAGGTATGGCAGAAAAAACTGAAAAAGGTTTGAAGAAGAGCTGGTTTGACGGTATGAAAGCAGAGTTTAAAAAGATCGTCTGGCCGGATCAGAAAACGCTGGTGAAGCAGACCGGTGCCGTAGTTGCCGTTTCTATCGTACTTGGAATGCTCATTGCCCTACTGGATTTTATTTTCAAGTATGGCGTGGACATTTTGGTAAACATCAGTTTCTAAATGAGTGAGGACAGGGTGATTGTATGGCAGAAGCTAACTGGTATGTAGCTCATACGTATTCAGGGTATGAGAACAAAGTAAAGGCCAACATCGAGAAGACGATTGAAAACAGACATCTGGAGGATCAGATTCTGGAGGTTCGAGTGCCGCTTCAGGATGTTGTCGAAGTCAAAAATGGCGTGAAGAAAACAGTTCAGAAAAAGATGTTTCCGGGCTATGTACTTCTCAACATGGTAATGAACGATGATACCTGGTACGTTGTCAGAAACACGCGTGGCGTTACCGGATTCGTTGGTCCGGGATCCAAGCCGGTTCCGCTTACAGAGACAGAGATGTTTAATCTCGGTATCCAGGCGGCAAACATGGAAGTAGAGTTTGCCGAGGGAGATATGGTCACTGTGACCGGCGGTGTCTGGAAGGATACGGTCGGAGTGATCCAGACTGTAAATCAGGGCAAGCAGAGCGTTACAATCAATGTTGAACTGTTCGGTCGTGAAACACCGGTTGAGATAAGTTTCACAGAGATCAGAAAAATGTGAAACCATCAGGTCAAGCACATGGGTTCACATAAACGCGATAACAAGTAGACTCTCCTGACAGCAGTCAGGGGACGTGGGAGGGAAGACGTACTCCCGACATTACCACATAGGAGGTGCCTGACATGGCAAAGAAAGTAACAGGTTATATTAAATTACAGATTCCTGCTGGTAAAGCAACACCGGCTCCGCCAGTTGGTCCGGCTCTTGGACAGCATGGCGTAAACATTGTTCAGTTTACAAAAGAGTTCAATGCAAGAACAGCAGACAAGGGTGATCTGATCATCCCTGTAGTTATTACAGTATATGCAGACAGAAGCTTCAGCTTCATCACAAAGACTCCGCCGGCAGCAGTTCTTCTGAAGAAGGCATGCAACCTGAAATCCGGTTCCGGAGTTCCGAACAAGACAAAGGTAGCTACGATCTCCAAGGACAAGATCAGAGAGATCGCTGAGATGAAGATGCCGGATCTCAATGCAGGCAGCGTAGAAGCAGCTATGAGCATGATCGCAGGTACAGCAAGAAGTATGGGTATCACAGTAGAGGAGTGACTGTGAGCACTTAACGAAAACAAGCTGTAAGCGCAGTTTGAGTTTAGTGCGAACGTCGTTCGCGAACCTTAGCGAGCGCAAGCAAAGCGAGCGAGAGCTTAGTTGAGCGAACATACCCGTTCAACGTCCGGACCAATGTTGAGCGAACATACCCGTTCAGCGTCCAGACTATCGTTGAGCGAATACCCCAGATTTTGTAAACGCAGGAACAACAAGTGGGAGGGCAATCCCCGCAAATACCACCAGGAGGTTATTTAATATGAAAAGAGGAAAGAAATACGCAGAGGCTGCAAAGGCGATCGACCGCGCAGCTCTCTACGATGTAAATGAGGCTATTGCACTGGCTAAAAAGTCAGCAGTAGCAAAATTTGATGAGACAATCGAAGTTCATATCAGAACAGGCTGTGATGGACGTCATGCAGATCAGCAGATCCGTGGTGCGGTAGTACTTCCGCACGGAACAGGTAAGAAGGTTCGTGTCCTTGTATTCGCTAAGAATGCAAAGGCTGACGAGGCTCTTGCAGCAGGCGCAGAGTACGTAGGCGCTGAAGAACTGATCCCGAAGATCCAGAACGAGGGATGGCTTGATTTTGACGTAGTGGTAGCTACACCGGATATGATGGGTGTTGTAGGTCGTCTGGGACGTATCCTTGGACCGAAGGGACTTATGCCGAACCCGAAGGCTGGTACAGTTACAATGGACGTAACAAAGGCTGTCAATGACATTAAGGCTGGTAAGATTGAATACAGATTGGACAAGACAAACATTATCCACGTGCCAATTGGTAAGGCTTCTTTCACAGAGGAGCAGTTAACGGACAACTTCCAGACGCTTATTGAAGCAATCAACAAGGCAAGACCGTCAGCGCTTAAGGGTCAGTATCTCAGAAGTGTGACAATCGCACCGACAATGGGACCTGGCGTAAAGCTTAACCCGACAAAGCTTGCATAATAAATTGCAGAACAAGAATCCCCGAAGGTACGCGCTTCGGGGATTTTTTGCTCATTTTTATTTTGAGGATATTGAAGATGCAGGAAAGAGATAAGAACACGAAGTATAGAAAAATACAGCTTATTGCCCGGTTTTTCACGGGGGCAAAGCGCTATTTTGCAGCGGCTGTTACAGCTTCTTTTTTAATGACGGTGCTCAATTCCCTGACCCCGCAGATTTTTCGCTTTACGATTGACGAGGTGCTCGGCGGGGGAGGATACCCCTACCTGTCAAAACATCTGTGGGCAATTGCGCTCGCCCTTATCGCGGTAGAGCTGTTGTCTGGTATCTCCATGTTTGTGTGTAAATATGACACAGCAAAGGCGGGAGAAAATTTTGCGCAGAATCTCAGGAATGCGCTGTTTTCTCACGTGCAGAAGCTGCCGATGAGCTGGCATGACAAAAATCAGACCGGAGACATTATCCAGCGCTGTACCTCAGATGTAGAAGTCATCCGCAACTTTGTTGTGACACAGCTGCTGGAGGTATTCCGTACGACATTCCTTGTCGCAGTGTCCTTTGTGGTGATGCTGTCTATGAACGTAAAGCTGTCGCTTGTCGTACTGCTGTTTGTCCCGGCAGTGGTCATATATTCGGCAGTATTTTACCGGATGATCGCCAGAAGATTCCAGTATGCAGATGAAGCGGAGGGAGAGCTGTCGACGGTTGTGCAGGAAAATGCGACAGGAGTGCGTGTTGTCCGGGCATTTGGCAGAGAAAAGTTTGAGATGGACCGCTTCCGGGAAAAGAATGACATTTTTGCAAAGCTCTGGATCCGGCTGGGTACGCTTTCCGGTCTTTACTGGGGAGTGGGGGACCTGATCACCGGGCTGCAGGTGGTTACCGTCATCGTACTCGGTGCAGTCGAGGCGGTGCATGGGAATATCTCAGTCGGAGAATTCGTAGCATTTGCCTCCTATAATACAACGCTGGTGTGGCCGATCCGTGGACTGGGGAGGATCTTGTCTGACATGAGTAAGGCAGGAGTGTCCTTTGAGCGTGTAAATTACATTTTGAGCGCTTCAGAAGAAGCATATGCCGAAACGAAAGAGACGGATGCCGGCGGCAACGATGGCAGAAGCACGAAGAGGGAGCAGCTTGCCGGTGATATCGTATTTTCACATGTAGATTTTGGCTACGGAGACAGTCAGAAAGTACTTTCTGATATTGATTTTACAATCCCCGAAGGGACGACGTTTGGTATCCTGGGAGGAACAGGAAGCGGAAAATCCACGATCGTACAGCTTTTGACCAGGTTTTATGAGCTGGGAGACAAAGCTGGAAGCATCCGTATCGGAGGACGTGATATCCGTGACATTCCGCTTGAGCAGCTGCGCAGGAATATCGGATTCGTCCTGCAGGAGCCATTTTTATATTCCAGAACGATCGGGGAAAATATCGCGGCATCACGCCCGGATGCAACAATGGAGGAGATTCGCCAGGCAGCCCGAATCGCCTGTGTCGATGATGCGATCATGGGTTTTGCAGATGGCTATGATACGCTTGTCGGAGAGCGGGGCGTGACACTTTCGGGAGGACAAAGACAAAGAGTTGCGATCGCCAGAATGCTTTTGCAGAAGGCTCCGATCCTTGTATTTGATGATTCACTGTCAGCAGTGGACTCGGAGACAGATTCTCTGATCCGCAGAGCGCTTAAAGAACATATGCAAAATGCTACCGTGATCCTGATCTCGCATCGCATTACGACACTGATGGGGGCATCACAGATCATGGTACTCTCCGGCGGACGGATCGCACAGCTGGGGACGCATGCGCAGCTGACTGCGCAGGATGGGATCTACAGGCGCATTTATGATATCCAGATGAGCCATGATGACAGAAGGGAGGTGGCGCAGAAAAATGGCAGCTTATGAGGAACAGGACTATAATAAACCATTTCAACTGAAGATATGGGCAAAGCTTCTGCCCTTTTTCAGACCATACCGGAAGTTTTTTGTGATCACACTCACCTTGAATATTCTGCTGGCTGGTGTGGATATTCTTGTGCCGCTTTTTCAGAGCTATGCGATCGACCATTTTATCGTGCCGGATACCCTGGAAGGGATCGGCGCCTTTGCGGCGGTATATGCGGCAGTTATCGTGCTGCAGACAGTCAGTGTGTATATTTCTGTGCGCGCGGCGACGGTGATCGAGATGAATATCGGAAAGGACCTCAAATGGGCACAGTTTGAACATCTGCAGACGCTGTCCTTTTCTTATTATAATACGACTCCGGTCGGCTATATCCACGCGCGTGTGATGAGCGATACGCTCAAGATTGCGGGGATGATCGCCTGGGGACTGGTGGACATGTTCTGGGCGTTGATCTACATTGTCGGAGTGTTCGGGATTATGTTCGCACTAAATGCGGCGCTTGCATGGATGCTTTTGCTGATCGTGCCGTGTATTGCAGTAATCACTGTATTTTTTCAGAACAGGATCCTGAACTGGAACCGAAAGGTGCGAAAGCTCAATTCTCAGATCACGAGTGCTTACAACGAAGGGATTACGGGCGTGCGCACTTCAAAGAGCATGGTCATCGAGGCAGACAATGAGCGGTCATTCTTTAAGCTGGCAGGAAGCATGAACCACGCCGCAAGCCATGCCGCAAAGCTCAATGCGCTCTATATTCCGCTGATCCTGTTTTTCAGCTCGGTGGCAGCGGCGCTTGTGCTGGCAAAAGGCGGCTACATGGTACAGGAGGAGCTGATGCAGCTCGGCATGCTCTCTGTGTTCATTTCGTATGCGCTTGTTATCTTCGAACCGATCCAGCAGCTCGCAAGGCTTCTGGCAGATCTGATCTCCTGCCAGGCAAATATCGAGCGAGTGATGGATCTGCTCGCGCAAAAGCCAAATGTCACAGACCGTCCGGATGTAGTCGAGACATACGGAGACAATTTCCATCCGAAAAAGGAAAACTGGGAGAAAATAAAGGGCGAGATTGATTTTGAAGATGTATCTTTTCGGTATCCGGATGGAAAAGAGTACGTGCTCGAGCATTTTAACCTGCACGTGCCAGCCGGGATGAATGTCGCGATCGTCGGAGAGACGGGAGCGGGAAAATCAACACTTGTAAACCTTGCAGGGCGGTTTTTCGAGCCGACAAAAGGGCGCATCCTGATTGATGGCGTGGATTACCGCGAACGTTCCCAGCTCTGGCTGCACAGTCAGATCGGGTATGTGCTTCAGAATCCGCACCTGTTCTCAGGGACGGTCCGTGAGAATATCCGTTACGGCAGGCTGGATGCGACAGACGAAGAGATCGAAGCGGCGGCAAAGAGGGTCTCTGCGGACCTTGTTGTAAACAAGCTCGAAAAGGGTTACGACAGCGATGTAGGAGAGAGCGGCGGACGTCTCTCAACCGGAGAAAAACAGTTGATCTCCTTTGCACGTGCGATCCTGGCAGATCCGGCGATCTTCGTTCTGGATGAGGCAACCTCCTCCATTGACACGGCGACAGAGCAGCTGATACAGCAGGCGACGCAGACCCTTTTGAAGGGGCATACCTCATTTGTGATCGCGCACCGGCTTTCTACGATACGAAATGCAGATCTGATCCTCGTTGTGAAGGACGGCAGGATCGTAGAACGTGGTACACACAAAGAGTTGCTGGCGCAGAAGGGGTATTACCGTGATCTGTATTACAAACAGTTTGAAGAAGAGTCGGCGATGCAGGTATTCGAGGAGCAGTAAAGAAGCGGAAAACACGCTCATTTTTTGCCCCGGTATGAAAAAACTGCGAAAAACAGAGAAAAAATCAGGCTGGGTACTTGACGGATGC
The DNA here is from genome assembly GCF_951230155.1 of Parablautia sp. Marseille-Q6255. Lineage (GTDB taxonomy): Bacteria > Bacillota > Clostridia > Lachnospirales > Lachnospiraceae > Choladousia. The sequence goes on along the minus strand of NZ_CATNVD010000012.1, from coordinate 40,241 downwards.
GGTATCATATGCTATAGTTTCAAAGACTGCCGAAGACAGCAGGTGCCGAGAGGTATAAGGAGAAAACGCCTGCCGAGGAGAAAAGAGATTCTTAGGAAGAATTTACAGCTCTCTGTCTTGCAGAGGGCTTTTTTATCGTAAAGGAAAGTTTTTACTTTTCTATACCATAAGATCAAGATGACCGGGATGCAGGTTCCGGTGAAATTTCCTACTTATCCGGCGGTACACTTAAATCTATAAGGAGGTGCACCATTTCATGGCAAAAGTTGAACTGAAGAAACCGATCGTGGAAGAGATTTCAGAAAACATCAAAGACGCACAGTCAGTTGTTCTGGTACATTACAGTGGTATTACGGTTGAAGCTGATACAGCGCTTCGTAAAGAGCTGAGAGAAGCTGGTATTACTTACAAGGTGTATAAGAACACAATGATGAACTTCGCTTTTGAAGGTACAGACTGTGAGCCGCTGAAGCAGCATCTGGAAGGACCGAATGCTATCGCTATTTCCAAAGACGATGCAACGGCTCCGGCAAGAATCGTTGCAAAATATGCAAAGACTGCTCCGACACTGAAAATGCTCGCTGGTATCGTAGAGGGCAACTACTATGATGAGAAGGGTGTTGCAGCACTTGCAGCCGTTCCGTCAAGAGAAGAGCTTCTTGGAAAACTTCTTGGAAGCATCCAGTCACCGATTGCAAATCTCGCTCGTGTGCTTAATCAGATCGCAGAAGCAAAGGCTGAGTAATTACAGGATCGGCTGATCGGAGATAGTTAAGATCAAAAAGAAAAACAATATTTAAATCAGGAGGAAAATAAAATGGCAAAGTTGACAACAGCTGAATTTATCGAAGCTATTAAAGAGTTATCTGTACTTGAACTGAACGAGCTGGTAAAGGCTTGTGAGGAAGAATTTGGTGTATCTGCAGCAGCAGGCGTTGTAGTAGCAGCAGCAGGCGCTGGCGCAGCAGAAGCAGCAGAGGAGAAGGACGAGTTCGACGTAGAGCTTACAGAGGTAGGCCCGAACAAGGTTAAGGTTATCAAGGTTGTACGTGAAGCTACAGGTCTTGGTCTGAAAGAGGCTAAGGAAGTAGTAGACGGCGCTCCGAAGGTAATCAAAGAGGGCGCTTCCAAGGCAGAGGCTGAGGAGATGAAGACAAAGCTCGAGGCAGAAGGCGCAAAGGTTACATTGAAATAATCGATGCGATAAGCAGACTGAGTAAAGTCATTAAAACCGGAGATTCCGCAAGCGGAAATCTCCGGTTTTTTGACTTTATGAAGGAGCAACGCGCACGAGAAAATGCGAAGCATTTGCGAGTCGGCGCGGTGCACTCAGTCTGCGTATGTGAAGGAAACATGTTTCCGGACGCGTGTCTTTTATTATTTTCATAGGGCGACAGCCCGCGTACGAGGAAACGCGCAGCGGTTCCGAGTTCGCACGGCTCGTAGCATGTAGCTGCCTATATTAAACATAAATAATAAGTTGCATTAAATAAGATTATATGATACAATTAAAAGGAAACATACTATTTAGTGATAAAAATTCTACATCTCAGAACATCTAAATCTCATCTTCAAAATTCTTGCAAAATCTGTTCAATCCAGGGCAAATATGATAAAATGAAGGAGAAACATATGGTAAAAGACAAAACAGAGAACAAAGTGAAAATTGGATCAAAAACGAAAAGCAAAACGGTCGGTAGTGTGCAAGAGAAACACTCAGAAAGAACAGCGCCGCAAAAGCGAATCATGACACCGCTGAAAGAATTAAATCTGACGAACCGCTTTTTGTTTGACGAAGTTATGGAAGACGCTGCGACACAGCAGGAGGCGCTCAGTATTATTCTTGGCAGGGATATTACTCTTGCAGGGCAGGGGCAGTCGGAGAAAGAGCTGCGCGTATCTCCGCTTGCACGGTCGATCCGTATGGATGTGTTTGCCGTGGATGAAGAGAGCGTTGTCTATAATACGGAGATGCAGAATCGCCGGAAGGACGATCTGATAAAGCGCAGCCGTTATTATCAGGGGATTTTGGATACTTCGCTTCTGGAGGCAGGCGTACCGAATTATAATTCTTTAAATCCGACATATTTAATTATGATCATGACTTTTGATCTGTTCGGATTAGGGAAATATTGTTATACTTTTGTTCCGAAGTGTGTGGAAGTGCCGGAGCTTATACTTGAAGATGGGGCAACGAGAATATTTCTGAATACGCGTGGAACGAATGATGATGAAGTATCAAAAGAACTAAGAGAATTTCTGCATTATCTGGAGCATACGACAGATGCAGCAGCGAAACAGACGCAGAGCAGCCGCATTCGGAAAATACATGACCGCGTGAAAAAGGTGCGGTCCAATGAAGAGATTGGGGTGAAGTATATGCAGGCTTGGGAAGAAAAGTATTATGACAGGCAGGAAGCTACAGAAGATGCAAAACGAAGTATGGCGCGCAATCTGGCAGATATGGGCGTTCCTTTTGAGAAGATTGCCAGGGCTGCCGAGGCAGATCTGGAGACGGTTCGCCGATGGATTGGGGGAGGCGAAGAGGAAGAGCTTGAAGATGATATATGATGCGCTCAAAATATCCGGCGGCAGTTTGAAGCTATATTCGTTTCGGCTGCCTCCGGATATTTGTTTTCAAACTCTATAAAACATAAATAATATGTTGCTATACAAAAAAATAATGTGATATAATATAAAAACAGTCCTGTAGTTTCGAAAAGGGATCAGGAGAGAACCACACAACATTTCTTTTGAGATATCAGACTCTTTTACAATTCATTAATAGTTTTAGAATCTCATGTTCAAAGCTTACAAAATCTACTCAAATTCCCCCTGATATGATAAGATAAAGGAGAATCATATGGTAAAGAACAAAATAAAAGTCAGACCAGAAACCAGAGCAAAAGCGGGAAATGGTACGGCAGAGAAATCTGCAAAAAAAGAAATGCAGCAAAAGAAGACTATGATACCGTTGCGGGAACTGAATCTTACGAGCCGTTTTCTATTTGACGAAGTGATGGAGGATGCGGCAACACAGCAGGAGGCACTTAGTATTATTCTGGGCAGAGATATTTCTCTTTTGCAGCAGATACAGTCAGAGAAAGAGCTGCGCATATCGCCGCTTGCGCGGTCGATCCGTATGGATGTTTTTTCGATAGATGAAGATGAAATTGTCTATAATACGGAGATGCAGAATCGGAGAAAAGGTGATCTTGTAAGACGTAGCCGTTATTACCAAGGGATTTTGGATACTTCTTTGCTGGAACCGGGCATTCTGGATTATAACCGTTTGAATCAGACATATTTAATTATGATCATGACGTTTGATCTGTTCGGCCTGGGAAAGTATTGTTATACTTTTATGCCGAAGTGTCTGGAAGTACCGGATCTTTCACTGGATGATGGCGCAGTGAGAATGTTCTTAAATACGCGTGGCAGGAATGACAGTGAGGTGTCAAAAGAACTGACAGAATTTCTGCATTATTTGGAGCATACAACAGATGCGGTGGTGGAACAGACAGAAAGTGCCCGTATCCGAAGGATACATGACCGCGTGCGACAGGTAAGGTCTGATGAAGAGATCGGAGTGAAATATATGCAGGCATGGGAAGAAAGGTATTATGACAGGCAGGAGGCCAGAGAGGAGGGCTTACAGGAAGGTCGTACAGAAGGCCGAATAGAAGCCAAACGCTGTATGGCGCAGCGTCTTACAAAAATGGGGCTTTCCATTGAACAGATTGCCAAAGCAGCAGAAGTGGATATAGCAGTGCTTGAGCAATGGCTAAAAGAAGACACGGTCCACCGATGGATGGAGGGAGGATCCGGGGAAGAAAAGCTTGAAGTTAATATAGAAGAAAGTGACGCCTGATACGCTGAAAATATCCGGTAGTAGTTTGAAAATATATTCATTTAGACTGCTGCCGGATATTTATATATATTTTTGTTCATTCGCAGGTATTAAAAGAAATATGGTTATTTTAATTAGTTAGTAAGAATTACTCCAAACATTTTTAAAAGACAGTTGTGTCATACGTCAGAAAATGGTAAAATAGTAATACAATAATATAGTACATGAGGTGATAATATGGGCGTAAAGGTAACAGGAGCAGAATTGGAAATTATGCAATATTTATGGGAACATCCCGACAACAATACTTTTGCACAGCTGCTTACATGGTTCAATGAGGAAAAGGGAAAACAGTGGAGCAAGCAGACATTGAATACAAATCTGCTGCGTCTCACCAAAAGAGGATTGCTTGAGCGGGTGAACAGATCGCCAAAATCCATTTATGTACCGACGGTGGACGAGATCCGCTATCAGCAGCTTTGTGCAAAAGAGATTCTGGAGGAATCCTACGGAGGCAGACTCGCGAATTTCATTGCGGCGTTTAGCGGAAACCAGAGGCTCACATCGGAAGAAGAACAGAAGCTGATGCGTTTCATTGAAGAAAAGGAGCGGGTATGAATGTGATTGCGGCGATGAGCCTGGCGGGAACTATAACGATGCTGCTGTATTATTCGTCAGGTTTGATCCTGCGAAAAAGGTTTGGTGCGTCGCAGAAGGATATATTGCTGAAGGCGGCAGTGTTTTTCTTTCTCTTTCCGATACAAAAGATAAAATATAATCTGCCGTATGAGCTGGGGGAGCTTCTGCCGGGATTTTTCCATCCCGACATAGGCGGGGTGACACAGTTCGGAATATCCGGGTATACAGCGGTTGCCCTTAATTCAGGAGAATATCTGATAGTGGAAAGCTGGAAGGTTGTCTGTCTGGCGGTGGGAGTGTGTGTTGCGCTTGGCTTTATCGGTTATCAGACGGTTCGGTATTTTCGCCTGAAAAGGCTGCTTGGGGTATGTGCAAAAGATATTTCTCAGGAGACGCTTGAAAACAATCCAGAGCTGCGAAAGCTGTGCGGGAAAAAGCGGATCCCGATCAAGAAAGTATCTGGAATACAGACACCGTTTACCCTGGGGGTGCTGCGTCCGGTCATATTTTTGCCGGAGCAGGATTTTACACAGGAGGAGCAGGAGTTTGTACTCTTCCACGAAGCTGCGCATATCAAAAGGCAGGATGTCCTGATGAAGTGGATCAGTCTTTTGGTCATACTGCTGCATTGGTTTAATCCGTTTTCCTATCTGATGCTAAGGGAGATAAATAAAGTCTCGGAATATCGGTGCGACGAGGAGACACTGCGCATCGCGGGCGATGAGAAAAGAGGCGCGTATGCGCGGCTGGTCGTACGTGCGGCAGCGACAGGCGCTCAGAAAACGAAGCTTTGGGCAAGCTGTTTATCAGGAAGCAAAAAAGATATTTCTGACAGAGTGGAGGTAATTATGGACAGAAGAAGAATAAAAAGAGGATTGGGGATTGTTATTGTAGTGATCGCGGCAGCGTTTAGCAGTTTTATCAGTACGTATGCGTATGAAACAGAAAAAGTTGCTAGAGGGGAAATAGATAAGGATATCGATTGGGAGGTAGAAATATTAGAAGAAGATTTGGACGAAGAAATGGAGTGGACCGTAGATGACAATAAAGAGTTCGTCACGGATGATGTCGCAGCGATAGATTTTACACACTCGGATTGTGTATTTATTGATGACATTACAGGAACCGTTTCTTATTTAGAAGAGGATAAGGTAATTACAGAAAGTGAGCGGGCATGCACACATACATATAAAGATGGGAGAAAAGCAGTTCATAAGCGAGATGGAAAAGGAGGATGTGAGGTTTTTATTTATAAAACAAAAAAATGTATAAAATGTGATCATATAATCGCTGAAGAGATGATTAGTTCTACAAAATATACAAAATGTCCTCATTAACCTGCTGAAAGTGAGAAAAACTAGATATAATAAACAAAATAAAACTTGCATACTGTGAAATTATATGATAAACTTTATATTACAAGAAAGTAGTACGTGAAAAATTTACAGTAAAGAGGTGGTGCGTTGTTTATACGATAAGAAGATAGCTGATTTTGTTTTGGAGGAGGAATTTACAAAGCAGAGCCTGTAGTTAGAACATTTTGTACAATAAGAGTCCGCATTGTAAAAAAACAGATAAAGCTTTGTGTACCATCAAGGAGGGTTGAACATGAAAAAAGGAAAAAATTATCTCCATCTGCTTCTCGCGTTTATGGGAATGCTGATGCTTCTTTGTGCAGGTATGACAGTATCTGCGTCTGAAAGACCTCGTGTACGGATTAATAATGTAGATTATGTGTTTTATAAGAATGAGCAAGGGAAAAAACCTGTCGCCATAGCGTATATTGACGATGTAAGGGGCAGTAATCTGCCGACAGAATTATACATCCCAAAAAAGATAAAGTATAAGAAAAAGAAATATGAGGTAGAATCTTTTGTATGGGGAGATCTTGAGGAATACAAGTATACTACTGCTATAGGACAGGAACCCGATAAACCCTACTGGAGACCGAATGTTGCCATCCCGGATAAGAAACATTCCTATCAGGCCTGTTTGAAGAAGATCACGTTTGCCAAGGGAGTGCTGGTATATGGTCCGGCGTATGGCTATGAAAAGCTGAAATATGTGGTTTTTGAGGATCCGAACGATCTGAGAGAGGCACGCTTCTATAATTGTCCTAAATTGAAGCGGCTGCATTTTACAAAGAATTACTATTGGGACTGGGACTATCAGAGTTTCGATATTAAAAACTGTCCGTCTTTAAAAATGACTATTGATAAAAAACATAAATATCTGAAGATGGTAGGAAATGATATCTGTTCGAAAGATGGAACACGTCTGGATAATGTCGTTTCCGGAAAGAAGAATTATAAAGTGCCCAAAGGGGTCAAAGAGATATCTGCTCACGCATTTTGGGGGAATACAGCCATTGAGACACTTCAGGTACGTAAAACTGGTTTGTGCGGAATTTATGGACTCCCAAATCTGAAGCGTATAAAAATGGGCAAGGAATACGGAAATGAGTATCTCTTTTTAAGTATAAAATATACTCCTCCAATAAAGCGTCTGAATATACCGGAAGATGTTCGTTACGTATATATTCAGGAAGAAGCCGGTGACTCCGAGATTAACCATATTTATCTTTATTCAAAAAATCTGAAGGGTGGAGATTTAAGAAGAGCATCTGTAAAGACCACCTTCCACGTAAGAAATAAAAAGGTAGAGAAAAAGCTCCGCAAGTTCGGATTCAAAGGCAAGATCGTGATCGAAAAGAATATGAAGTAGCGAACAAAACCCCGCGGATGCGCAGCCTTGCGCGCCCGCGGGGTTATAAAGGGGAGGATAAGTATTTATTTTATCTTTGGTAAGGATCACCGGAGGGGGATCCGGTGATAAGAACATACAATAATCTCATAAGAAAATTTACGATCGCCTGTTGGCTTTCCCTGTGAGATTAGTGATAGTATAGCCGGATCGGAGCAAAATATACACCTTTAAAAAAAGTTTATCAGGTATCATGGTTACTGGAAACAAGTGATGCCACACCGGGAAGTGCCGGATATTTTTCGTCGGAGCGATTTTGGCGGTTTTGCTTGTCTTTGCCGAAAAAGTGTTATATAATAACTGGCGTCAGCGGGGCGATACGTTGGCGTTGGTTATTTTTATGTGAATCAGAAAAAGAATTAAAGGATGGTATTACTATGGGATTATTACAGACATGGAGAGATACTGCGTACTCTCAGGAGACAGATAGAAAACAGCTTCAGCAGTTCTGGTCAGATTACTTTCTGACAGAGAAGGGCGTGTATGAGAAGCTTCTGGAGAATCCGGAGGAGGCAGTTTCCGGTACCGTAAAGGAGCTTGCAGAGAAATATGAGATCCCGCTTATGAAGATGGTTGGATTTCTTGATGGCATCAATGACAGCTTAAAGACGCCGAACCCGATCGAGGAGATGGAAGAGGATACGGTCGTAAGTCTTGATTTCGACAATGAGCTTCTGTACAAAAATATGGTAGATGCAAAGGCTGACTGGCTTTACAATCTTCCGGCATGGGACAGGATCTTTGATGCAGAGAAGAAGAAAGCGCTCTACATGGAAGCGAAGAAGATGAACACGATCGTAAAGGGCAAGAAGGTCGGAAGAAACGATCCATGTCCGTGCGGCAGCGGCAAAAAATACAAATTCTGCTGCGGCAGATAACAGAGTTTCGCAGTTTGCGAAAGGATTTGCAGGCAAATCTTCAGACAGCAGGGAAATGGAGACTTACATGCGGAATTGTTTACAGACGGGATGCCTGATCATAGGCATCCTTTGTTTTATTTATTATGCGGCGGTCACTGCGTATGCCGGACTCCAGACGGACTTCGCGTGGATCTGGGTGGCAGGCGGCGTTTTTTTCCTGACCTTATGGCGTTTATTTCTGTATGAAGCGTCGCATCCGCATTCGTGGGCGGGCTATGTGCTTGTGGTATCGGGCGTGCTGATCGCAGCAGGTATCGCGGGGATGCTCTTTCTTGGCAGCCGCATCGTATCAGGAATGAGGACAAAGACGCCGGAGGCGCTTGACTATGTGATCGTGCTTGGCGCGCACGTCAGTGGAGAAGAACCGTCGCGCGCGCTTTTGAAGCGGCTGGAAGCGGCTTATACTTACGCAGAAAAAAATCAGGATACCGTGCTGCTTCTCTCCGGCGGAAAGGGCAGCGGAGAGGATATCTCAGAGGCAGAGTGTATGTTCCGCTATCTGTCCGGGCGGGGGATCGGGGAAGAGCGTCTGATAAAAGAAGACCGGTCGACTACGACGAAGGAGAATCTGGCGTTTTGCGCCGCGCTGCCGCATGAGACGCCGAGAGAGAGCCGCACCGGGATACTTTCCAATGATTTCCATGTGTACCGTGCGCTCGCGCTTGCAAAAAAGCAGGGCTATGAGGCTGCGTATGCGATTCCGGCAGCTGGCGATCCTCTGATGGAGGCGCATTACGTTCTGCGCGAGATGTTTGCGATCGTAAAAGAGCTGCTGACAGGCAGCATGGAGCTGTAAAGCAGCCGTGAAAGAAAGGCATCAGGACAACTGACCAAAAACAGACATAAAAAGAAAAAGGAGAATGCGTATGAGTCATCAGATCCGTACCGTCTATGTGGTGCATCATTCCCACACAGACATCGGTTATACAGATCTTCAGGAAAGGGTCATCGACGTACAGACAGATTATATCCGCACGGTGCTCTCAATGATGGAGAAGCCGGAATATGCAGATTTTCGCTGGAACTGTGAGACACTGTTTTGTGTGGAGAAGTTTTTTGAGACTGCCACGCAGCAGGAGAAGGAGGCGTTTTGCCGTCTTGTCTCAGAAGGAAAGATCGGTATTTCAGCAAATTATCTGAATTTCACCGATCTTCTGGAGGTGCCTGTCTACCGGGAGCGCCTTGCGCAGTGGAACGCATATTTTGAGCAAAACGGTGTTTCTCTTTGTACAGCAATGTTTGCAGACATCAATGGTATTTCTATGGGATACCGGGATGCGATGATCGACAATGGCATTGAGTTTTTGTATACAAACATCCACTGTCATCATGGAATGTATCCGCTGTACAAAAACCAGACAGCATACTGGTGGGAAAATGCAGAGGGAAAGCGTATCCTTGTGTGGAACGGAGAGCACTACAATCTGGGCAATGCGCTCGGACTGAAATCGAACCCGGCGATCGCGTATATGCAGAAAACGTACTTTGGACAGGAGCGTCTGCCAGAGGATGCAGTGGAGGCGCTGCATGAGAACCTGATGAAATATCTCGATTCCTGTGAATCGCAGGGATACGCATACGATTTTATCATAGCGTCTGTGTCGGGCGTGTTCAGTGATAATGCGCCGCCATGTGCAGAAATCCTGGAGAATATCAGGAAGTACAATGAAGTATATGGAGACGATGTGCAGATCCGCATGGTTTCTCTTCAGGAACTGTATGCGCAGATCCGTGACCGCCTTGCACAGGCTCCGGTATACCACGGGGACCTGACTGACTGGTGGGCGAACGGAGTCGGCAGCACCCCGTATGCGGTAAAGCATTATCGGGAAGCGCAGTATCGTTATCATCTCTGCAGCCGGCTGGAGGAGCATTTGCAGGAGAAGTATCCGCAGCACGTAAAGGCGGCGCAGGACAATATGCTTTTGTATGCAGAGCATACGTGGGGGCACTCAGCAACGATCGTGAACCCGTATACGACAATGGTGTTAAACCTTGATATGCGCAAAAACAGCTATGCTTCAGGTGCGCACGAGGCAGCATCCCGTATGCTTAATGCAGTGATCAGGGAAAAGGGCGATCTGCTGCGCTATTACAATACGGAAGGAAAAATACGTGCGTGCAGCGTTTCTAAAGCTGCAGGGCGGCAGCTTGTAGAGTTCTATATCGAGACAATGGCAATGCCGCAGGCACAGGTGAGAGATGAATCAGGACGAGAGATCCCGTGCCAGGTGTCTGCACATCCGCGCGGAAGGATGATCAGCTTTACTGATGAATTTGCAGCTGGGCAGGAAAAAACATACGTATATAAAGCAATGCCCGCTGTACCGGATGTGATGAATACGAGACAGTGCTATGTGGGCTCGGAGAATGTAAAGGACATTGTCAACGATTACGATCCGCAGTCCTTCCGGCTGCCATACGGCTTTGAAAACCGTTTTTTCCGGCTTTCCTATCGGACAGGAGAGGGTGTGACTTCGTTTGTCGATAAGCGGACAGGACGGGAGCTGACCGGAAGAGGTGAGGCGCCGTTTTTCACACCGGTCTACGAGGTGACAAAGGTGCGTTATGACAATGCAGATCCCTATCCGGAAGAGCTTGAACGCCGACTGATGGGACGCAATATGCGCGGGCAGCATGCGAAGCTGTATGCGGGCCGTCTCGAGGAGATACGCGTGGAGGAACACGGCAGGGTGTTTACACAGCTGCGGCTGCGCTACAGCCTGCCTGGGACTGTGCGTGCAGATGTAGTCGTACGCTTCTTTGAGGATATGCCGCGTGTAGATTTCAGACTGGAGCTTGGAAAGACTATTTCAACAGACATAGAAAGTATCTTTTTGCCGCTTAGCCTTGACTTTCCGGATGACAGCCTGTATCTGCGAAAAGGTACGGAAGCATTCCGCCCGGGTGTGGATCAGATCCCGGGAACCTGTATGGAGTTTTATATGTCAGATGAGGGGCTGGCGTATACGGCGCCGGGCGGCGGCGCTCTGATCGCCGCGCGGGATACCGCTCTTTTGTATATGGGAGAGCTTCGCCATCATCCGATCGTGCTGTGCGATGGAAAAGAGGAGAACAATCGCCGGCCGGTGTATTCGTGGGTGATGAATAATATATGGGAGACCAATTTCAAAATGGATCTTTCCGGCTTCGGCGAATACCGCTACAGCCTGTGGCTGACAGATGAGACGGACGGCGAGGCGGCGATGGATGCGCTCAGAGAAAAAACGTTTGATCCATATGTGCTGATCGTAGAATAAGCGAAAAATCGCAGAAAAATTTGAAAAAAATTTTTTGATAAATTCTTGACAAACTAAAAAACATCGGGTATAATGACAAACAGTTAGAGGTTTTGATTGCTGACGGATAAGTGGAGCACCACAGGGTGATCAAAATAATAATTTTGTCGACCGTCTGGACAGCATTTGAGAACACAGGTGCTGTCCAGTTTTCATTAGCACAGATCTCTGACGACAATTTAATAATTTCTATGAAAGTAGAGAAGATACAGTACGTTAAGTGTCACACGATGGGAAGGTTTTTATGTGAACGAAGGAAATTTTCCGCGTTACGGTATCGCTTCCGCTACTGCGTTAAGATGGATTCCTCTGTATATCCCTTTGCGCAGTTTTTTTGTTGCCTCATATCGGGATCTGATAAGGCGGCAAAGAGCAGCAGCCGGCTGGGAAGCAGGTATCCGTCTGACAATACTTAAGGTACTTTTTATTTTTTATAATGAGAGGAGATTAAAACAATGGGATTCAAAACAGACATCGAAATCGCACAGGAAACTACAATGTCTCCGATTACGGAGATCGCAGCAAAGGCTGGCATTGATCCGAAGTATCTGGAGCAGTACGGAAATTATAAGGCAAAGATCGACTACAATCTTCTGAAAGAAACAGATAAAAAGGACGGAAAGCTCGTCCTCGTCACAGCGATCAACCCGACTCCGGCAGGAGAAGGAAAGACAACGACGACAGTTGGTCTGGCTGACGGACTGCAGAAGCTTGGCAAGAACGTTATGGTAGCGCTTCGTGAGCCGTCCCTCGGACCGGTATTTGGCGTAAAGGGCGGAGCAGCAGGCGGCGGATATGCACAGGTTGTTCCGATGGAAGATATCAACCTCCACTTTACCGGTGACTTCCATGCGATCGGCGCAGCAAACAACCTGCTGGCAGCAATGCTTGACAACCACATCTACCAGGGCAATGCACTGAACATCGACCCGAGAAAGATCACATGGAGAAGATGTGTGGATATGAACGACCGTCAGCTGCGTTTCGTTGTAGACGGACTTGGCGGAAAGACAAACGGCATGCCGAGAGAGGATGGCTATGATATCACAGTAGCATCCGAGATCATGGCAGTTCTGTGTCTGGCAAGCGACATCACAGACCTGAAGAAACGTCTGGCAAGAATCATTGTTGGTTATACATACGGAAAAGCTTCTGAGCAGAAGCCGGTAACAGCAGGCGATCTGCATGCAGAGGGCGCTATGTGCGCACTGCTCAAGGACGCTCTGAAGCCGAACCTTGTACAGACACTGGAGCACGTTCCGGCGATCGTACACGGCGGACCGTTCGCAAATATCGCACACGGATGTAACTCCGTAATCGCAACAAAGATGGCGTTAAAGCTTGGTGATTATGCGATCACAGAGGCAGGCTTCGGCGCAGACCTCGGAGCTGAGAAGTTCCTTGACATCAAGTGCCGTATGGCAGGACTGAAGCCGAATGCAGTCGTGATCGTAGCTACGGTACGTGCGCTGAAATACAACGGAGGCGTTCCGAAGGCTGACCTGAACAACGAGAACCTTGAGGCTCTGGAAAAGGGACTTCCGAACCTGCTCAAGCATGTAAGCAATATCAGAAACGTATACAAACTGCCGTGCGTAGTAGCGATCAACGCATTCCCGACCGATACAAAGGCAGAGCTTGACCTCGTAGAGAGCAAGTGTAAAGAGCTCGGTGTAAACGTAGCACTGTCCGAGGTATGGGCAAAGGGCGGCGAAGGCGGCATCAAGCTTGCAGAAGAAGTGATCCGTCTCGTAGAGGAGCCGAACGACTTCACATACAGCTATGAGCTGGAGGGAAGCATCGAGGATAAGCTCAACCAGATCGTACAGAAGATCTACGGCGGCAAGAGAGTTGTCCTGACAGCAAACGCACAGAAGCAGGCAAAAGAGCTCGAGGCTCTCGGCTACGGCAACTGCCCGATCTGCGTGGCTAAGACACAGTACTCCCTGACAGACGACCAGACGAAGCTCGGCGCGCCGACAGACTTCGAGGTAACGGTACGTAACCTCAAGATCTCCGCAGGTGCAGGCTTTATCGTAGCGCTTACCGGTGAGATCATGACAATGCCGGGTCTGCCGAAGGTACCGGCTGCAGAGCGTATCGATGTAGACGAGACAGGAAAGATCTCCGGACTGTTCTAATACGCTGCAGTGCTATGAGTATGATTACTACTTTTGTAAAAACAGTCAGAGGGGGAAACAGACATGTTTAGAGAAGAGACGACAGCAGTGTGTGGCGCAGCGAAAAAGAAAATAGCACTTTTGGAAAATAACCCACTCGGTTACTGGCTGATGTCTATACTGGCAGGACTTTTTATCGGTCTTGGTTCCGTACTGATGGGCGTAGTCGGCGGTGTGTTCACCGCCGGCGGCGCGTACTCGACAAAGCTGGTATGCGGCAGCGTATTTGCCGTAGGACTTTGCCTTGTTACAGTAGCAGGCGCGGAGCTGTTTACCGGCAATAATTTCGTGATGGCAATGGCAGGGTTCCGCAAGGAGATCTCCTGGGGAAAGATCGTGAAGCTGTGGGTGATCTGCTGGCTTGGCAACCTGATCGGTTCCGTGCTGACAGCTCTTGTATTCCATATGACAGGGATTGGAGCCGGCGATATCGGTACATTTCTTGCGAACACAGCTTCTGCAAAGGCAAACGGAGAGGCAGTCCCGTTGTTTATGAAGGCGATCCTGTGCAACATCTGTGTCTGCCTGGCGATCTGGTGCGGCACAAAGCTGAAATCAGAGGGCGCAAAGCTTGCAATGAATTTCGCCTGCGTCATGACATTTGTTACATGCGGATTTGAGCACAGCATCGCGAATATGACGTTTTTGACGATCGGTCTTTTGAATCCGATGGAGATGGCTGTTCCGGTGACAGGTGTGATCATGAATCTTGTCATTGTGACAATTGGAAATATGATCGGCGGGATCGTTTGTGTAGCGCTTCCGTATTATCTGATCGCACGCGAGAAATAATAGCAGAGCTGCAGAAAAAACAAAAAAGCAAAAACTATAAAAATACATAAAAATACCGGATCTATCCTGATGAAAAATACAGAAGGGATAGATCCGGTATTTTTGTGCTGCGGCAAAGGCTTTTCCTGCGTACAGGACAAAAGCTGTGCCGTCATGAGTCGGTATCTGAGGCGAGAGTCAGTGCATCAGAGATTGCCGAGAGAAGTACCTGCGAGGTGTAGCGGTTTTCCTGCGGGCAGGTAATCCCCTCAAGCGTCTGTGTCTCGAGGATCTGTGTGGTGATATGATCCAGAGAAGGGGAGACGAGCGGATAGGCTGCTGCAGCCGAATCACTGAGATTAACAAGGCGGATCGCGCGGATGCGGTCAGAGTCCACCGTCACCTCGACATCTACGCAGGAGGTACCCAGCGTGATCGGGGAGGTGTATACACCGGGAACATAGGATGCAGGCGCATCAGACGGCGTATCCGTGCTCTCGTTTTGCGCCGGGGCGCTTTGGGTCTGTGTCTGCTGTGATTCTGGCGTTTGTCCGGAAAACATCAGCACCAGGCACAGGAGCAGCAATGCGGCCAAAAGGACCAGCAGCAGTGTGTAGACAATTTCGCGCATTTTAAATACAAAAATCTTGGGTTTGGTATTCATGGGTTGCTCCGGAAAATTTTTATTTATTACATTGTATTTTCTGAGTGCAGGCTTTATGATAACATTTACAAATCAGGGCGAAACGTGATAAGATGACTTCGGGTATGGATAAGGAGGAGGATTATGGAAAAATATTTGATTACAACAGACAATATGACAGATCTGCCGGATGCGTACAGGCAGGAGCACGGGCTTCCCATGATGTCGCTGACGTATCTGATGGACGGAGTGACGTATACAGCGGAGAACTCTCTTTCCAGTGAAGAGTTTTACAAAAAAATGAGGGAAGGCTGTATGCCTACTACGTCTCAGGTCAATCCGGAGGAGGCGAAGGAGAAGCTAAAAGAGTTCCTTCAGATAAATAAGAATATTATACACATTGCATTTTCCAGTGGGCTGAGCGGCACCTTCAACAGCGTGCGGCTTGCAGCTTCGGAGCTTATGGAGGAGCAGCCGGACTGCCGGATCACCGTGATCGATTCACTTGCAGCTTCGATGGGAGAGGGACTCCTGGTCCATAAGGCGCTGGAAAAACAGGCATCAGGGGCAGATTATGAAGAGATGACAGCGTGGCTTGAGGAGTATCGGTATCATGTCTGCCACAATTTCACAGTGGATGACCTGTTTCATCTCTACCGGGGCGGCCGTGTATCGAAGACGGCGGCAGTGCTTGGGACGATGATCAACTTAAAGCCGGTGCTTCACGTAGATGATGAGGGGCATCTGATCCCGTTATCGAAGGTACGCGGAAGGAAAAAATCACTGCATACACTGGTGGACAATATGGAAAAACAGATGGGAGCGTACCGCGGTGAAAATGATACGGTCTTTATCAGTCATGGAGACTGCTATGAGGACGCCGTCTATGTAAAGGAGCTTGTGCAGAAGCGCTTTGGCATTGAAAAATTTCTGATAAACCCCGTAGGTCCGACGATCGGGGCACATTCCGGTCCGGGCACGCTGGCACTCTTTTTCATCGGAGAGAAGCGCTGAGGGCGAGCTGTGAAAGAGCGGCGCTGACCGCAGATGGTGTTTTTTATTGTGTTTCTTTTTAAAAAAATAATTCCTGCGATTTCAGAATAAAAACAGACGAAAAGTACATATTACTAACATAACGGCTCAGAAAAGGAACAGTCATCTGTTTTTTGGCAGCCGGTAAATTACAGGATTTTAAGAAAAAGGAGACAGGAGCTATGAAACACTGGAAGAGATACGCATTAGGTGTTGCCTGTGCCTGCTGTATGGCTATGCTGACAGGCTGCGGCAGCAATGACAGAAACACAGCTACGGAAAAGGAAACGAATGCTGCGATGACGGAACAGCGCCAGAGCGATAAGAAGGGGCCGGACCGTCCGGCAGAAACCATGGATCAGACGGACGATATGCGGCAGACCGACCGCAGAGATGACGCAGGCAGGACTGACGGCACAGAGGGCGGTGCACAAAATAATGTGGCAACAGAAAACACCGGAGATGTAAACGGTGTCACAGATGATGTCAATGACGGAGCTGCAAGGGATAACGATGTGATCGATAATGCCGGAGACAATGAAAAGGGCGGTGACATCGGCGATGCAGGCCGGGACATCGTAGACGGAGTCGGTGACGCCGGAAAGGATATCATTGACGGTGTGGAAGATGGTGTAGATGAGCTGACAGGCAATGAGACAGACAACCGGGAAAACCGCTGAGTACTGTCCGGACGCTGGCACAGACAGATACAGCGCTGCGTGGGAAGGATGCGCAGCGCTGTAAGCGATTATCCGGGAAAATAAGGCTGATAAAAGGACAGAAAGAATGATGAAGGTATACAGCCATACATAGCAAAGGAGGGGGCAGGATGCGTTTTCGGCCATGTATTGATATACATAATGGAAAGGTAAAGCAGATCGTAGGAGGCAGCCTGAGGGATCAGGGAGACTGGGCGGAAGAAAATTTTGTCTCCAGTCAGGATGCGGCGTTTTATGCAAGACTGTATCAGGAACAGGGGCTTACAGGCGGACATATTATTTTGCTTAATCCTCCGGCATCTGAACATTACGGGGAGACGAAGCGGCAGGCAAAGGCTGCGCTTGCTGCTTATCCGGGCGGGATGCAGATCGGCGGTGGTATTACGCAGGAGAATGCAGAAGAATTTCTGGACGCCGGCGCATCTCATGTGATCGTCACTTCGTATGTGTTCCGGGATGGGAAGATCGATTATGAGAGGCTGGAGCGGCTGGTAAGGGCAGTCGGAAAAGAGCGTCTTGTACTGGATTTAAGCTGCCGGAGAAAAGACGGCGTATATTATATCGTGACAGACCGGTGGCAGAAATTTACACAGGTGCCTCTGGACCACCAGGTGCTGGACGCGCTGCACGGATTTTGTGATGAGTTTCTGATCCATGCGGCAGATGTAGAGGGGAAGGCCTCCGGGATCGAAGCGCCTGTCGCAGCATTGCTGGGAGACTGGGGAAAATGTCCGGTGACGTATGCGGGCGGTATCGGGTGCAGAGAAGATCTGCTCTTGCTTCGGGAATTAGGGAAAGGGCGGCTGGATGTGACGGTAGGAAGTGCGCTGGATATATTTGGCGGGAAGCTGGCGTACCGTGAGGTGCTCGAAATATGTCAATGTTACTGTGAACAGATAGAAAGACAGTAAATTTTTAGAAAACTTTGACAGAGGCTACAGTTTTGGTTGAAAAAAATCGAGTATGTGATATAATAAGGCTAAGTCGACAGACCGAATACAGGTAAAGGAGTTGGATTATATGAAATATACGATCAGCGGGAAAAATATCGAAGTGACAGAAGGATTAAAAGCAGCGATCAAGGATAAGCTCGGTAAGCTGGAGCGGTATTTCACACCAGACACGGAAGTGGTCGTGACACTGAGCGTTGAGAAGGAGCGTCAGAAAATCGAGGTGACGATCCCGGTAAAAGGCAATATCATCCGTTCAGAGCAGGTGAGCAACGATATGTACGTGTCTATTGATCTTGTAGAAGAGGTGATTGAGCGTCAGCTCCGCAAATATAAGGAGAAAATCATTGCAAAGCATCAGGAGGGCGGAAACTTCAAAAAAGAATTTATCGAAAAAGAGTCCGAGCCTCTTGAGGAGGTAAAGATCATCCGTACGAAGCATTTTGACATGAAGCCGATGTATCCGGAAGACGCATGCGTACAGATGGAGCTTCTCGGACACAGCTTCTTTGTATTTAATAATGCAGAGACAGAGGAGATCAATGTCGTATACAAGAGAAAAGGAAACACATACGGGCTGATGGAGCCGGAGTTCTAAGTATACAGGATATGGCAGACCGGGGGTGCTGTTTTGCAGCACTCCCGTTTTTTGTTCCCGTTTTTTGTTCACAAAAAATTTAATTGTGTTGCAGTAGCGAAAGTGATACAATAGAAAGGAAATTATGTTTGAAATGGAGAGACACAATGAATTTAGTAAAAAAGATTTTTGGAACCCACAGTCAGCGTGAGCTGAAAATGATCATGCCGATCGTGGACAAAATAGAAAGTCTGCGCCCGCAGATGCAGGCTCTCTCTGACGAGGAGTTAAAGGCAAAGACAAAGGAGTACAAAGAGCGTTATGCAAAGGGCGAGACGCTGGATGATCTTTTGCCGGAGGCATTTGCCACTGTGCGCGAGGCTGCAAAGCGTGTACTGAATATGGAGCATTATCGTGTACAGCTCATCGGCGGTATCATTCTCCACCAGGGCCGTATCGCAGAGATGAGGACAGGTGAAGGTAAGACGCTCGTATCGACGCTGCCGGCATACTTGAATGCGCTTACCGGCGAGGGCGTCCATATCGTCACAGTCAACGACTATCTGGCGCACCGTGACGCTGAGTGGATGGGACAGGTCCATGAGTTTCTCGGACTGAAGGTCGGATGCGTGCTCAACTCGATGGATAATGACGAGAGACGGGAGCAGTATGCCTGCGACATCACATATATTACGAATAATGAGCTGGGCTTTGATTACCTGCGCGATAACATGGTGATCTACAAGGAGCAGCTCGTGCAAAGAGATCTTGTCTATGCGATCATCGATGAGGTCGACTCTGTGCTGATCGATGAGGCGCGTACGCCGCTGATTATCTCCGGCCAGTCCGGTAAATCCACAAAGCTGTACGAGGTCTGTGATATTCTGGCGCGTCAGCTGGAGCGCGGCGAGGCGAGCGGCGAGGTCACAAAGATGACGGCGATCATGGGCGAGGAGATCACGGAGACGGGAGATTTCATTGTCAATGAAAAGGACAAGATTGTTACTCTGACGGAGCAGGGTGTGCACAAGGTAGAGAAGTTTTTCCAGATCGAGAACTTCTCTGATGCAGAGAACCTCGAGATCCAGCACAATGTGGATCTGGCGCTGCGGGCGCACAATCTGATGTTCCGGGATCAGGACTACGTCGTAAAGGACGATCAGGTCATGATCGTTGATGAGTTTACCGGACGTATCATGCCGGGACGCCGCTATTCGGACGGCCTGCATCAGGCGATCGAGGCGAAGGAGCATGTGAAGGTAAAGCGCGAGAGCAAGACGCTTGCCACGATCACCTTCCAGAACTTCTTCAATAAGTATAAAAAGAAAGCCGGTATGACCGGTACAGCGCTTACGGAGGAGAAGGAGTTCCGTGATATTTACGGAATGGATGTTATTGAGATACCGACAAACCGTCCGGTACAGCGTGTAGACTATGACGATGCAGTATATATGACAAAGAAAGAGAAGTACCGGGCAGTCGTTGAGGCAGTCAAGCAGGCGCATGCGCAGGGACAGCCGGTACTGGTAGGTACGATCACGATCGAGGTTTCAGAGCTGCTCTCCGGTATGCTCAAGCGCGAGGGGATCCAGCATAAGGTGCTCAATGCGAAGTTCCATGAGCTGGAGGCTGAGATCGTGGCAGATGCCGGAGTACATGGCGCAGTGACGATCGCGACGAATATGGCGGGCCGTGGTACGGATATTAAGCTTGATGAAGAGGCAAGAGCGGCAGGCGGACTGAAGATCATCGGTACGGAGCGTCATGAGTCGAGACGTATCGACAATCAGCTGCGCGGACGTTCCGGACGTCAGGGAGATCCGGGTGAGTCAAGATTTTACATCTCTCTTGAGGATGACCTGATGCGTCTGTTCGGATCAGAAAAGATGATGAAGGTATTCCAGTCGCTCGGCGTAGAGGAAGGCGAGCAGATCGAGCACAAGATGCTGTCTAATGCGATCGAGAAGGCGCAGATGAAGATCGAGAGCAACAACTTCGGTATCCGTAAGAACCTGCTCGAGTATGATCAGGTCAATAATGAGCAAAGAGAGATCATTTATGCGGAGAGAAGACGCGTGCTTGACGGTGAGAGTATGCGTGACTCCATTTTCAAGATGATCACGGATATTGTAGATAATACAGTAGATATGTGCTTTGGCGAAAGCTCTGACCGCGAAGCCTGGGACGTGCGGGAACTCAATTCTGTGCTTCTGCCGACGATCCCGTTAAAGCCGGTGACGCAGGAAGTGCTGGACGGTGTTTCTAATAAAAACGAGCTGAAGCAGCTTCTCAAGGAGCAGGCAGTAAAGCTTTATGAGCAGAAGGAAGCTGAGTTTAAGGAGCAGGAGCAGATCCGTGAGATCGAGCGTGTCATCCTGCTTAAAGTGATCGACCGCAAGTGGATGGATCATATTGACGATATGGATCAGCTGCGCCAGGGGATCGGGCTGCAGGCATACGGACAGAAGGATCCGCTTGTAGAGTACAAGATGAGCGCATACGAGATGTTTGATGCTATGACTGCGGCGATCCAGGAGGATACGGTCCGCCTGCTGTTCCACATCAAGGTAGAGCAGAAGGTAGAGCGTGAGGAGGTCGCAAAGGTGACTGGAACGAACAAGGATGAGACCGGACCGCGCGCGCCGAAGAAGCGTGCAGCGGAGAAGATCTATCCGAACGATCCGTGTCCGTGCGGCAGCGGCAAGAAGTACAAGCAGTGCTGCGGACGCAAGGCATAAAGCAATAGCGCAGCAAAGCTGCGCAGGTTTTCAAAAAAAGAAAGAAGGTGAAGCTATGGTTGAACTGGATCAGTTCAAAGTCGTTTTAAACAGCTATACAAAACCATTAGTGGAAGTGAGGGATTCACTTTAACTTAGCTGGTAAAGAGCAGAAGGTACAGGAGCTGGAGCGCAGGATGGAAGAGCCTGATTTCTGGGATGATCCGGAGCGTTCGCAGGAGTCCATGAAGCTTTTGAAGTCTTTGAAGGATGATATTGAGACGTATCAGAAGCTGGAGGAGCAGTATGAGGAGATCGGCATGCTGATCGAGATGGGATACGAGGAGAATGATCCGGATGTGATCCCTGAGATCGAGGAGACCCTGGAGAGTTTCCAGAATACGCTTGAGGATATCCGCATCAAGACGCTTCTGTCCGGCGAGTATGATGAATCAAATGCGATCGTGACGCTGCATGCAGGAGCAGGCGGTACAGAGTCATGTGACTGGGCGTCGATGCTCTACCGCATGTACACCCGTTGGGCAGACAAGAAGGGATATCAGGTCGAAGTGCTGGATTATCTCGACGGCGACGAGGCAGGGATCAAGGCAGTGACATTTCAGGTCAACGGGCCAAAGGCATACGGCTACCTGAAATCCGAAAAAGGCGTTCATCGCCTTGTGCGCATTTCGCCCTTCAATGCGGCAGGAAAGCGCCAGACCTCCTTTGTGAGCTGTGAGGTCATGCCGGATATTGAGGAGGACCTCGATGTCGAGATCAATATGGACGATCTGCGTATTGATACGTACCGTTCCAGCGGTGCAGGCGGACAGCACATCAACAAGACGTCTTCCGCGATCCGCATCACGCATCTGCCGACCGGGATTGTCGTACAGTGCCAGAACGAGCGTTCACAGCACCAGAACAAGGACAAGGCCATGCAGATGCTCAAGGCGAAGCTGTATCTTTTGAAGCAGCAGGAAAATGCGGAGAAGGCATCGGATATCCGCGGCGAGGTAAAGGAGATCGGCTGGGGCAACCAGATCCGCTCCTATGTCATGCAGCCGTACAAGATGGTCAAGGATCTGCGTACCGGGGAGGAGTCCGGCAATGTCGACGCAGTTATGGATGGCAATATCGACCCATTCATTAATGCCTATCTGAAATGGCTGTCGCTTGGCGGAAAACGGGCAGAAGAAGAATAAAAACAAAAAATATCGAAATGGATAAAGGCAAAGGCAGTCTGTGGCATAAGCTACGGCTGCCTTTGCTGTAAACGGAAAAAAGCAGCGGATAGCCGGATTACGCACAACAGCAGGCGCGGCACCGTTTGGATGAGACAGAAAAGGGGTTGCACCGCGGGATAAAATGTGGTAATATCCTTGAGTGATACACAAACGTATTTCTGAGACAAACACCCAACGGGTGTATGGAGACGGCGGATGCTGTATTCGCCTTGGGAGGAGAGAAATATGCCGGACAAGAAAAAGTATTTTGTAGTCAGAGAAAAAGCGGTGCCGGAGGTATTGCTGAAGGTGGTAGAAGCCAAGCGGCTTCTTGATACGCGGCGTGTGGCTACGGTGCAGGAGGCTGCCGATCAGGTAGGGATCAGCAGAAGCTCGTTTTATAAATATAAGGATGATATTTTTCCGTTTCGTGATAATGTGAAGGGAAAGACGCTGACATTTGTCATGCAGATGTGCGATGAGCAGGGGCTTTTGTCAGAGGTGCTGCACATTGTGGCGGACTATAAGGCAAATATCCTGACGATCCATCAGAGTATTCCTACGAATGGGGTAGCGACACTGACCCTGAGTGTGGAGGTGCTGCCGGCTACGGGAGACGTTTCTGCTATGATAGAAGCGATCGAGCACAGAGAAGGAATACAGTATTTAAAAATCGTGGCAAGAGAGTAGACGGAGGAGACGCATATGGTACAGGTTGCAGTGCTGGGCTATGGTACAGTGGGATCTGGCGTGGTGGAGGTAATAAACACGAACCACGACAGTATACTTGAGAAGACAGGAGTTGATCTCCATGTGAAATATATTCTGGATCTGAGGGATTTTCCAGGGGATCCGAATCAGGAAAAGATCGTGCATGACTATGAAGTGATCGTAAATGATCCGCAGATCCAGGTGGTAGTAGAGGTGATGGGTGGTACAGAGCCGGCCTTTACTTTTTCCAGGCGTGCGCTCGAGGCTGGCAAGAGTGTCTGTACCTCAAACAAAGAGCTCGTCGCGCGTCATGGCACACAGCTTCAGCAGCTTGCGAAGGAGCATGGCGCAAGCTACCTCTTTGAGGCGAGCTGCGGAGGCGGTATCCCGATCATCCGCCCGCTTCGGACCTCTCTGAGCGCGGATGTGATCGATGAGATCACAGGTATCTTAAATGGTACGACGAATTATATTTTGAGCAAGATGATCGATGAAGGGCTGGAGTTTGACGATGTGCTGCGCGACGCACAGCAGAAAGGATATGCGGAGCGGAACCCGGAGGCTGATATAGAAGGGCATGACGCGTGCCGCAAGATCGCCATCCTGTCCTCTCTGGCATATGGGAAGCGTGTTGATTTTACGGATATTTATACAGAGGGGATAACGAAGATCACTTCCGCAGACATCCGTTATGCGAAAGCGATGGGGCGGACGATCAAGCTGCTTGCTTACAGCAGCAGGCAGAAGGATCAGGTGATGGCGATGGTGGCGCCCTATCTGGTGGAAAAGGACGATCCTCTTTTTGCAGTAAACGGTGTGTTTAACGCGATCTTTGTACATGGAAATATGCTCGGCGACGCTATGTTTTACGGGCAGGGAGCCGGAAAAGAGGCGACTGCGAGCGCGGTTGTGGCAGATGTGGCAGAGGCGGCACAGACGCTTGGAACGGGGGTAGTCTCTTCCTGGGATCCGCACAGGCAGGAGCTCAAAGATGTCTCCGGTACGAAAAAGCGATTTTTTGTGCGCGCAAAGGGCGCGGCGCGGGAATTATCTGAGATGGAGCAGATATTTGGCGCGGTCGAGCCGGTAGAAGCAGAGCTTGACGGAGAGTTCGGGTTTGTGACAGGAGTGATGAGCGAGCAGGAGTATGAGACGTGCGCATCGCAGGCGCAGGGGATACTCGGGATGATCCGCATGCGTGACCGCAAAGGCGTGTGACAGGCGGAAGGATCCGGACAATCGCTCAGACAGGAAAAGCGGCAAAGTATGAGAAGAGTTGAGAAAGGATGTGCTGCGTGTGAAATATATTGTAATTCTCGGAGATGGTATGGCAGATGAGCCTCAGGAGGCGCTTGGAGGAAGGACACCGCTTGAGGCTGCCAGGACTCCTGCGATGGATGCCCTGGCAGCGCGTGCGCAAATCGGACTGCTGCAGACGATTCCGGAGGGGATGAGTCCGGGCAGCGATACAGCGAATCTGGCTGTGCTTGGCTATGATCCGCGCCGGTTTTATACCGGGCGCTCTCCGCTGGAGGCGCTTAGTATCGGCGCTCCGATGAAGGAGACAGATGTGGCGCTGCGCTGCAACCTTGTGACGCTGTCAGAAAAAGAAGACTGCTATGAGGAGAAACACCTGATCGATCACAGCTCAGATGAGATCAGCACGCAGGATGCGGCGATCCTGCTGGATGCAGTGCGGCAGGAGTTTCAAAGTGAGGTGTATCAGTTTTATACAGGAACGAGCTACCGCCACTGTGTGATATGGGCGCAGGGAGAGCGCGCAGAGCTTGAGCCTCCGCATGATCACCTGACAGAGAAGATCGGGCCGTATCTTCCTCAAAATACAGAGCTTTGTGATATGATGAAGCGCAGCTATGAGATTCTTGCAGCTCACCCGCTGAATCTTGCCAGAAAGGAGCAGGGGCTGCATCCGGCGAATGGCTGCTGGTTCTGGGGAGCCGGCACGAAGCCTGCTTTGGTCTCTTTTTCACAGAAGTACGGGAAAAAGGGTGTGATGATCTCTGCGGTCGATCTGCTAAAGGGTATCGCGGTCGGCGCAGGTATGAGAAATGTTTTTGTGCCGGGGGCAAATGGAGGGCTGCACACGAATTATGAGGGAAAGGCGCAGGCGGCAGTCGATGCGCTTTTAAAAGAGGGCGCAGATTTTGTCTATGTACATCTGGAGGGGCCGGACGAGATGGGGCATCAGGGCAGTCTGGAGCGCAAGATGCAGGCCATCGAGTACCTTGATGATCGTGTGATCCGCATAATCAGGGAACAGATGGACGCTTCGGGTGAGCCGTACCGTATGCTGATCCTTCCGGATCACCCTACGCCGATCCGCCTCCGTACACATACCGGGGATCCGGTTCCGTACCTTCTCTATGACAGCACAAAACAGCTGGGAGAGGGCAGATCTTATTGCGAGAAAACGGCAAAGGAGAGCGGTATTTTCCAAAAAGAGGGATATCGTATCATGGATGTGCTGCTGGAGCAGGAGTAAAAACAGGCAGCCAGGCACCGTAGAAAATAAAAAAGCTGACAGACGGACGCAGCGGTTGGACGCTGGCTGGCTGTCAGTTTTTTATTTTGTAATTTATTCTGCCTGGCTGTCTTTTCTGTCCCTGAGATTCAGATAAAACAGAGCCTGTGATAAAAACAGATACGGACGTACGAACAGAAATCCGATCCCAAGCGAAAGCATGCCAAGGATCATCAGTCCGATAAAGGAAAATTCCAGGAAAAACAGTTTTCCTTTGCTGCCGCGCATCAGACTCCAGCTTTCCCTGACAAGCTGTACAGCTGTTTTGGATGGATCATCGCAGTAGAGAAAGAGTACGGGCGTCAGGCAGAGCTGGATCCACAGATTCACGACAGACAGCAGAATCGGAACAATGATAAATGGGAGCAGCGCCTCCTTTGCATACAGGATGCCGCTCAAAGACCATTGCATTGAAATGCTGAGTACCATGCTTAATATATACTGGAGGATCGAGTAGATGGCGATCTGCTCCGGCCGGTCGGAAAATACACAAAAAAGATCGGAGATCTTTACCTGCCGCCCGCGGCAGATATTCAGGTATATGTGCATCAGTCCTGCGAAGAGGATATAGTAGACCATATTGCAGAGCAGTCCGCAGCCATAGTAGAGGATCTGATTGAACAGTCCGCCCGTCGGCAGGATTGCAGCATCTACGATATAGTCCAGTCCAAAATCAAAAAAGGTGATCAGAAGAGTGGTGAGCACCAGAAAGCCCGTTTTGCCTGACAAAAGGACCCGGGCATGGAATTTTAATTCGCGGTTCGTTGTTTTCATATGAAGCCACCTCCATTATCCGGGATATCCTGCACAACATCCGGCATGCGGTTCATGCCCGGAGCATCGGTAAAAGGATCGGCAGGACTCTGCTGCGGGTCATCTGCTTTCTTTTTGCCGGACTCTTCCGGGACAAATGGGAGGATCTCCCCAAGCTCTTCGCGCAGATCCAGTTCGGGATCGCCTGTGTACATCTGCATGTAGTATTCGATGGCGTCGAACATTTCGGGATCTGTAAAGACCTTGTAAAATGCGCTCCATGTGAGTACCGAAGTGAGGACCATACCGCAGATCCCGCAGATCACAGAAGCGCGGTATTTTCTGCTTTTTATGGTGTCTGTGCGGGAGAGGAGCGCAAAAATGACTGCCAGCGCCCCGCATGGCAGGGAAATATAGATGACCATGCAGGTCATCAGCGATACGATGCTCAGCACCAATGAGACCCGGGCCAGAGGACTGCTGTGCGCAGGAGGCCTGTACCCGTCATTTCCGTACATATCATTGTCGTACATAATTTCTACTCCATTCTTTTTGCCGGATCCTGCGGCAAAGCCATGCTTTGTGGCTCCGGCAGATATTGACATTGACAGAAAGCAGCGTCTGTGACAGCTCCGTCAACGTTACCTTTCATATTAGCATAAGAAAGAAATTCTGACAATATCCAGAAAATTTCTTTTATAAACTCCGGCGATTGTCTTTTCAGATTCAGATTCTGGCCGATGCTCTTTCCTGAAACAATGATTGTGCTTTTTCGGGGAACATGGTATACTGCAACGTATGCTGCCCGGAGACAGTCTGGCAGCGTGAAATGACAGACATCAGGGTACAACAGGAGGAATTATGGATATTATCAAAACACTGGCACAGGAATTGGAGATCAGACCGCAGCAGGCACAGGCGGCGGTAGAGCTGATCGATGACGGGAATACCATTCCGTTTATTTCACGATACAGGAAAGAAGCGACAGGCTCGCTGAATGATGAGGTACTCCGGAAATTATTTGAACGGCTGAACTATCTGAGAAGCCTTGAGGAGAAAAAAGCGCAGGTGCTTTCAACGATCGAGGAGCAGGGAAAGCTCACACCGGAGCTGAAAAAACAGATAGAGGATGCGCAGACGCTTGTGGTGGTAGAAGATCTGTACCGTCCATACCGTCCGAAGCGCCGCACAAGGGCAACTATAGCGAAGGAAAAGGGACTTGAGCCTCTGGCAAACCTGATCCTGCTCCAGAAGCTGCAGCACCCTGTGGAAAAAGAAGCAGAAGCGTTTGTCTGCGCGGAAAAAGGCGTGGAGGATGTTCAGGATGCGATAAATGGAGCAAAGGATATTCTGGCAGAGACGATTTCAGATGAGGCGGACTACCGCATCAGGATCCGTGAGATGACGGTGCGGGAGGGTATGCTGACAACGGAAGCGAAGGATGAAAAGGCAGAGTCTGTTTATGAGATGTATTACAGCTTTTCTGAGGCAGTGGCAAAGATTGCGGGATACCGCGTGCTGGCTGTCAACCGCGGAGAAAAGGAAAAATTCCTGAGTGTTAAAATAGAAGCTCCGGAAGAAAAGATACTGCGTTATCTCGAAAGACAGGTGATCACAGGCAGCAATCCTTACACAGCGCCGCTGCTGCAGGAGGTGATCGCGGACAGCTATAAGCGTCTGATTGCTCCGGCGATCGAGCGGGAGATCCGGGGGGATCTGACAGACAAGGCAGAAGATGGCGCGATCTCTGTATTTGGAAAGAATCTGGAGCAGCTTCTGATGCAGCCGCCGATCGCAGGGCAGGTTGTGCTGGGCTGGGATCCGGCGTTTCGTACCGGGTGCAAGCTTGCGGTCGTAGATGCGACAGGGAAGGTGCTGGATACGACGGTGGTATATCCGACTGCGCCTACGACTCCGGCAAAGATCCGCGCGGCAAAGGATACGGTAGAGCAGCTGATCGAAACGTATGGCGTGACGCTGATCTCGCTCGGGAATGGAACGGCCTCCCGTGAATCAGAGCAGGTGATCGTAGAGATTTTAAAGGAGATCCCGCAAAAGGTATCCTATATGATCACGAATGAGGCGGGAGCGTCTGTCTACTCCGCCAGCAAGCTTGCGACAGAGGAATTTCCGAATTTTGACGTCGGACAAAGGAGTGCGGCGTCGATCGCCAGACGTGTACAGGATCCGCTTGCAGAGCTTGTAAAGATCGATCCGAAATCAATCGGTGTCGGGCAGTATCAGCATGATATGAACCAGAAAAAGCTCGGAGAGGCGCTGGATGGCGTTGTAGAGGACAGCGTAAACCGCGTGGGCGTAGATCTGAACACTGCTTCTGCGCCTTTGATGGAGCATATTTCCGGTATTTCAAAGGCTATTGCAAAGAATATTGTTGCATACAGAGAGGAGAACGGCCGGTTTGGCGATCGCAGAGAGCTCCTGAAAGTACCGAAGCTTGGACCGAAGGCGTTTGAGCAGTGTGCCGGATTTATGCGGATCGCAGGCGGGAAGAATCCGCTTGATGCGACAAGCATCCATCCGGAAAGCTATGAGGCGGCCAAAAGGCTTCTGGAAGAGCTTGGGTGTACGCCGGAAACAGCGGCGGAAGGACTCAGACGGGCGCCGGTGAAGGATTATAAAGCGCTGGCAGAAAGAATCGGAGTCGGGGAACCGACGCTTCGCGATATGATAAAGGAGCTTTGCAAGCCGGGACGCGACCCCAGAGAGGAGATGCCGGGACCGATCCTGCGTACAGACGTGCTGGAGATGAAGGATCTCAAGGAAGGCATGATCTTAAAGGGGACGGTGCGAAACGTGATCGACTTCGGAGCGTTTGTGGATATTGGCGTGCATCAGGACGGACTGGTGCATATTTCACAGCTTACGGACAAAAAGTTTGTAAAGCATCCGCTTGAGGTCGTGAGCGTAGGGGATATTGTAGAAGTGAAGGTAGTCAGTGTTGACCTGCAGAAAAAAAGGATCGGTCTGACGATGCGGCTGTAAAAAAGCGGGGGTGTTTTGCAACACCTCCGCTTTGTATGTGCGCTTCACTGGGGCGTGGACTGAAATCTTGTCATCTTATTTTTGGACAGATCGATCAGCTCGCAGGTGCCGTACACCTTCCCGAGGATCCTTCCAATACAGACAAAATCATCAGAAGAGAGCACCTCGATGTCAGGCTCCATCACATTTAAAGCGCGCAGCCTGCGCAGGTTTCCCACGTGATACAGCGAACGGATATAGTAGACATCATTCAGGCAGAATATGCCGATCTCGTTGTGGCGGGCAGGCTTTTTCTGAAGCGCCAGAATATCATTTTTTCTAAATACCGGCTGATAACGGTCTACCTGTATCTGAAAACAATAGTCGGTCCCTTCGATTACATTCTTCCGCTTGATGCGGATCTTCAGGGTCGCCTCGTTCGGGAGGAAACCAGAATGCAGCATTCGTACTCCGGGCTGTATGCAGGGAAATTCCAACCATTCACTGACGTGCGTGCGGCTGAATTCCTCGTGAATGAGCGCACGTGCGAGACGCTTGCTTGATTCTGTAAGCATCTTATATTCGGCAACTGTTTCCATCTCGTCAGAGGTCAGCTCCCTGCCGTAAAGTGTACGGATTTTGGACTGGACCAGATAATCCTGATAAAAATAATTGGCGTCTACCTCAAGCGCGTGGATCAGTGCGATCAGAATATCGGGCTTGGGATAGCTGAAGCCATTTTCGTAGTTGGCTATGGCAGACGGGGTTACATGGATTTTTTCTGCAAGCTGGTTGCGTGAAAGATTCAGTTCCTGTCTCCGCTGGCGCAATTTATTTCCGATTCCCATGCGTAAACCCTCCCTATTATACTTGTAAATATCAGCCTGAATCTACCCTGATTATACTACAGGAAACTTGTAAAAGCAACGGAAAACGCGCGGCAAAAATTACAAGAAACTTGTTGACAATTGTCCGCTTATAGCGTAGACTGTACGATATAGGGGGGTGAAAAAAACGAAAAAACAGCGATTTTGCTGATTTTTACAATTTATTTACGAATATCGACTTACAAGAATCTTGTAAAATGCAAAAGCGCTGAACATCAGGGAGTATGATCTTATTAATAAAGGGAACAGGAGTGAGAAAAAATGAGAGATAGTACAATGGATGTGTTGCTGAAGATCGGGATACCGGCAGGTGTGAAGGGGATGACGTATATTTGTGATGCGATGGAGCTGTTTGATACAGACCCCTATTATCCGGACGGAAAGATTTCATCGCTTTATGCGGATATCGCGCGGAAGCATGATACGACATCATCCAGAGTAGAACGGGCGATCCGGCATGCGTTTGAGACAGCACTGACGAAGGGGAATCAGGAAATGCTGGAACAGTATCTGGATGTGGCCAACACACAGAATTCAAACCTGCTGAAGAGTCTGTATTTCAGGATGCGACAGAAAGCCAAGAGAGAATGTCAGGCTTCCGTGTGCAATCCGGACACATGTGAAATGAAAAAGCAGATCTATCACGAGGTGATGGAAACGTTTTTTGGAGAACTCGAATTTGCGCTTACCAAGCATATGGAGCTAAAGCATATGGAACTGCTGGGCTGAAACAAAGCCGAAATGTGGCAGAATCATAAAACAGAGCTTGTCAGAAAGCAATAAAAGAGATATAATAATCATAATTTAAGAAATGATTCTTCAGGGCGGGGTGAGATTCCCCACCGGCGGTATAGTCCGCGACCCGCTTCGGCGGCTGAACCGGTGATACTGTACGTACAGTAAATTCCGGTACCGACAGTATAGTCTGGATGAGAGAAGAACGCAGAGTATATTTTGAGATGGTGCGAAGCGGCCGTGAAGTTTTCAGTGAGAAGATTTCGGGCCGCTTTTTATCATGTAAAACAAAGCTGCTGTGTACCGGGGAAGCTTTTCTTAAAATAAACCAGGGACGGTCCTGCATTATTTAAGAAAAAGGAGAATGGATATGGAGACAGGATTTTTACAGGCTGCTGCAGAAAATCTGCAGTTTGTTCTGGTATGTGCGGCAGTAGTTTTTGCAATCGTGGGAGGAGCGCAGCTGATCGAGAAGAAACTGATCGCAGAGAGCGTAGCGCAGGTAAAACGCACGCGGTATCTTACGATATGCGCGATGCTGGGCGCGCTGGCGATGCTGCTGCATCTGTTTGATTTTCCGGTTCCATTTCTGGCGCCGGGCTTCTACAAACTGGATTTCAGTGAGATCCCTGTTATGGTGGGAGCATTTTATCTGGGACCGGTTGGCGGTGTGATCATCGAGCTGGTCAAGATCCTGCTGAAGCTTGTGGTGAAGGGGACGAGCACGGCGTTTGTCGGAGATCTGGCAAATTTTATCGTAGGCTGCTCCTTTATCGTGCCTGCCTGTGTAGTCTATCATCTGAGAAAGTCCAAAAAGACGGCGGTCATGGGGCTGGCGATGGGGACGGCGGTCATGACTGTATTCGGGAGCGTGTTCAATGCTGTATATCTGCTCCCGGCATTTTCCAGGCTTTATGGGATGCCCCTTGATGCGATCGTGGATATGGGCACGGCGGTCAATCCGGCGGTCAACAGTGTGATGATGCTCGTTCTGCTGGCGGTGGCTCCGCTGAATCTGTTAAAAGGTATATTGATTTCTGTGCCGACTATGGTATTATATAAGCGAATCAGCAAAGCGCTGCATAACAGTGCGCAGGAACAGTATGTACCAGAAAGACACAGTCAGACAGAGGGCTGATCCTGTCTGATCTGGAAGGGGATGCTGCGGAAGCTGCAGCATCCTTTTTATTTGTTTTGGCAGTATGATCTGGAAGGAAGGAAACGACATGGGAAAGATCAGGCACATTGAGCAGACAACGCACAATCCATACGTCAATCTGT
Source organism: Parablautia sp. Marseille-Q6255 (assembly GCF_951230155.1). GTDB lineage: Bacteria > Bacillota > Clostridia > Lachnospirales > Lachnospiraceae > Choladousia. The sequence continues at coordinate 8,064 of NZ_CATNVD010000012.1, read as the reverse complement.
ATGAACTGGATGTAGAAAACCGCCTGGGGGCTGCGGGAAAGTATTATGTCGCTTCAAGAGCAAAGGATGCGAAGGAGCTGGAGCTTTGTACAAAGAAACAGGCGGCGGACGGGGTGATCATTTACAGTCTGTATGGGGAAAAACGCGACAGAGTCGTGCTGATCCGCCAGTACCGGTATGCGATAGACGGCTATATCTATGAACTGCCCGCGGGACTGGTAGAGCCGGGGGAGGACTGCCATGCGGCGGCGGTGCGCGAGATGCGTGAGGAGACAGGGCTTACGCTGCACCCGCTTACGGTTGACACGATTTATGAAAAACCGTATTATACTACGATAGGGATGACGGATGAGTGCTGCGGCACAGTATTTGGCTATGCGGACGGGCAGATCAGCACAGATGCTCTGGAGGACAGCGAAGAGATAGAGGTCGTGCTGGCAGACCGCAAAGAAGTAAGGCGTATTTTGAGGGAAGAGCGCGTAGCGGTCGTATGCTCTTATATGCTGATGCATTTTCTGCATGAGGAAGACCCGTTTGCGTTTCTGCACTGACAGGAGGAAAAGATGAAGACAGAATTTGATATGAAAATGACCACAGGCGCGATGTATCGCTTTTTCATGTATCATGCATATCACGGCTTTAGCGGAATATTTGGTATTGTTGCAGGAACAGCTCTGCTTGTATACTTTTTTACCGGGCTAAAGGATGCGGGGGCGAATCACTGGATCTATCTGCTGTTTGGCGTAATATTTCTTTTGTATCAGCCGTGGTCGCTTTATACGATGGCAGTGCGGCAGGCAAAGCTGAATCCGGTGTTTAAGCATCCGCTGCACTATGCGCTTTCTGAAGAGGGAATGTCAGTGACTCAGGGGGAGTCTGCCAGTGATATGAAGTGGGATGCAGTAAAAAAGGTCCGGGAGACCGGAAGCTGCATTTATGTATATACCGGAAAGAAAAATGCCTGTATCTGGATCAAAAGCCAGATGGGAGAGCAGGAAGCCCGGGCAAGGCAGATCCTGAAAAAACAGGTGCCGGAAAAGCTTGTAAAGCTGAGAAAGTGATCGGGAGGACAGTATGATCGTAGAGACAAATTCAGAAAAAGAGACATGGGAGCTTGGCAGGAGACTGGCTGAGACAGCCCGGCCGGGCAGCATATTTTCTCTGAATGGAGATCTTGGAGTAGGAAAGACAGTGCTGACTAAGGGGATGGCGGCAGGACTTGGCATTACGGAGCCTGTGAGCAGTCCGACGTTTACCATTGTGCAGGTATATGAGGAAGGCAGGCTGCCATTTTATCACTTTGACGTATATCGGATCGCAGACCCGCAGGAAATGGATGAGATCGGATATGAGGATTACTTTTTTGGGGAAGGCGTCTGTCTGGTCGAGTGGGCAGAGCTGATCGAAGAGCTGATGCCGGAGTATACGGTGCGTATCACTATAGAGAAGGATCTGTCAAAAGGCTTTGATTACAGGCGGATCACCGTCAGTGAGTGAGCCCGGGCCGGATAGAAAATGAAAATATAGACGAAAATGGAGCGAGGAGCAAATGAAGATACTTGCATTAGACAGCTCAGGGCTGGTAGCGTCTGTCGCAGTAGCGGAGGATGACGTACTGCTTGCTGAGTATACCGTGAACTATAAAAAAACACATTCGCAGACGCTGCTGCCTATGCTGGACGAGATAGCCGGGATGATCGAGCTTGATCTGCACAGCGTAGATGCGATCGCTGTGGCGGCAGGACCTGGTTCGTTTACAGGGCTGCGCATCGGATCGGCGACTGCGAAGGGGCTTGGTCTTGCGCTTGATAAGCCGCTGGTCCACATTCCCACCGTGGATGCGCTTGCGTACAATCTTTATGGCTGCGGCTGCGATATCTGTCCGATGATGGATGCAAGACGGAGTCAGGTGTATACAGGGATATACCGGTTTGAAAAGGGAGAGCTGCAAACGCTTCTGGCGCAGACGCCTATGGCAGTGGAGGAGCTGGCAAAGGAGCTGAATGCGCGCGGCCGCGAGGTCATCTTTCTGGGCGATGGTGTTCCGGTGTACCGGGAGCTTCTGGAGTGTCTCTTACAGGTTCCGTACAGCTTTGCTCCGGCGCATATGAACCGCCAGCGCGCAGCGTCTGTAGCTGCGCTGGCAGCAGAGTATGTCAAGGCAGGAAAGACGCAGCGGGCGGCAGAGCATGTGCCGGATTATCTGCGTCTGTCTCAGGCGGAGCGTGAGCGTGCAGAAGCACTGGAGGCGGCAAAACAGTCGGGACAGAGCGCGGATGCAAAGTCAGTCGGAAAGGAAAAGGCGTCCGTATAGATGAAGGATGACAGGTGGAAGGAAATACCGGAGCTGATCGTGATAGAAGATATGAAGACGGAGGATATTGAGGAAGTTGCGCAATTGGAAAAAGAGATTTTTTCAATACCGTGGAGCAGTCAGGGGTTCCTGTCCTCTCTGCGGCAGCCGGATACCCTGTATCTGACCGTGCGTGCAGGAGGCAGGCTGGTTGGCTACTGTGGCCTTTTGCAGTCGTTTGACGAAGCTGATATCACGAATGTGGCCGTGTGTTCTGATTTTCGTGCAAGAGGCATAGGACGAAGGATGCTGGAAGCTTTGATGGAGCGGGGAAGAGAACGGGGAATTGAACGGTATACGCTGGAAGTGCGTGTCAGCAATGAACCGGCGATCCGTCTGTATCACAGGCTCGGATTTGAGGATGCGGGCATCAGAAAAAATTTTTATGAAAAACCGTCTGAGGATGCATTGATCATGTGGACCAGGCCGGTGTGAACGATTCTCAGGGATTCCCAGTAGGCATAAAAATGCAAAGCCATTATAATGAAAATGAAAAAGATAAAACAATGGTATTTGCAGATGCGGAGGATCAGGATGAACGGAGAAAAAATACTATATTGCAACAAATGCGGCAAAAAGATAGAAGGCGATCACGGGATGATCCGGGAGGGCGTATTTACCACAGCGTATGAGTGGGGATACTTTTCCGGAAAGGACGGGGAACGCCACAGCTTTTGCCTGTGTGAACCATGTTATGATAAAATACGGGAATCGTTTGTGATCCCTGTAAAAACAGAGGAATATATGCTGTAGAAAACGGAGGAAACGATATGCTGGATGTGTGTCTGCTGGGAAGCGGCGGTATGATGCCGCTTCCGTATCGCTGGCTGACCTCTTTGATGACGCGATACAACGGAAGTAATCTGCTGATCGACTGTGGAGAGGGGACGCAGGTCGCTATAAAAAAGAAGGGATGGAGTGTAAAACCGATCGATACGATCTGTTTTACCCATTACCATGGTGATCATATCAGCGGTCTGCCGGGGCTCCTGCTCACTATGGGCAATGCGGAGCGGACACAGCCGCTGACACTGATCGGTCCGAAGGGACTGGAACGGGTAGTGAATGCTCTGCGCGTGATCGCGCCGGAGCTGCCGTTTCCGATCCTGTTTCAGGAGATCCAGGGGACAGAGCAGGTATTTGAGCTGAATGGATATAAGATCACAGCATTTCGCGTAAACCATAATGTTCTGTGCTACGGGTATACGCTGGAGATCGAGCGCGCAGGCCGGTTTGATGTGGGCAGAGCGAAGGCTGCGCAGATACCGATGCCTTATTGGAGCCGGCTCCAGAGGGGTGAAGTGATCGAAGCGGAAGGCAGGATATACCGTCCGGAGGATGTGCTTGGACCGGCGCGCAGGGGACTGAAGGTTACGTACTGTACGGATACCCGTCCGGTAGATGTGATAGCGAAGGAAGCGCAGGGAGCAGATCTGTTTATCTGCGAAGGCATGTATGGAGAACCGGAGAAGGCGGCAAAGGCGGTAGAATATAAGCATATGACCTTTGAGGAGGCGGCGCGGCTTGCAAAGCGGGCGCAGCCGGACGAGGTGTGGCTGACGCATTATAGCCCGTCTCTCGTAAGACCGGAGGATTATATCGAGGAGATCCGCAAAATCTATCCGAAGATTTATCCGGGCAAGGACGGGAAGACGGCAGAGCTTGACTTTAAAGAGGAATAACGGAGGCGCACAATGAACGAAAGTGATGTTTTGATACTGGCAATAGAAAGTTCCTGTGATGAGACTGCGGCAGCTGTGGTGCAAAACGGCAGAGAGGTATTGTCAAATGTAATCTCATCGCAGATCGAGCTGCATAAGCTTTATGGCGGTGTTGTGCCGGAGATCGCTTCCCGCAAGCACATTGAGAAGATAAATCAGGTGATCGAGGAGGCACTCGAGGTATCCGGAAAACAGCTGTCTGATATGGATGCAGTTGCTGTGACGTATGGTCCGGGACTGGTAGGCGCTCTGCTGGTAGGCGTTGCGGAGGCGAAAGCGATCAGCTATGCAGCAGGACTGCCTCTGGTAGGCGTGCACCATATTGAAGGACATATTTCTGCAAATTACATAGAAAATAAAGAGCTCGAGCCGCCGTTTATCTGCCTGGTCGTGTCCGGCGGGCATACGCATCTTGTCAGGGTCAGCGATTACGGCGAATATGAGATCCTGGGACGTACGCGTGATGACGCGGCGGGAGAAGCTTTTGATAAGGTGGCAAGAGCGATCGGACTGGGATATCCGGGAGGGCCGAAGATCGATCAGCTTTCCAGGGAGGGAGACCCTTTGGCGATCCATTTCCCCAAGGCCAAAATAGAGGATGCGCCATATGATTTCAGCTTCAGCGGGCTTAAATCAGCAGTCCTGAATTATTTAAACGGCTGTATGATGCGAGGAGAAGAAGTCAATAAAGCAGATGTGGCAGCTTCCTTCCAAAAGGCGGTAACGGACGTGCTCGTGGAGCATGCGATGATGGCGGTAAAAGAGTCGGGGATGGATAAACTGGCGATCGCGGGAGGCGTTGCGTCAAACGGGACGCTGCGCGCGGCAATGGAGGCGGCGTGCCGGGAGAACAATATCCGCTTTTATCGCCCGTCACCTGTTCTCTGTACGGATAATGCCGCAATGATCGGAGCAGCAGGCTATTATGAGTACAAAAAAGGCGTTCGTCACGGGTGGGACCTGAATGCAGTGCCGAATCTCAAGCTCGGCGAGCGATGAGGCGGACTGGCAAAACGACAGACACGGCAGTACAGTGCAAAAACGGGTACTGCAGATCGGAAGATAAATACTGCGGGTAAGCTCGCACGGTAGATCAGGAAGGGCAGAGAGCATGAGGACAGTGGCAATTGTGCTTGCCGGGGGAAGCGGCAGCAGAATGAAAAGCAGTGTGAAAAAACAGTATATGCTGATTGGAGATAAGCCGGTACTGTACTATTCGCTGCGTGTATTTCAGGACAGCAGCGTGATCGATGAGATCATTCTGGTCTGCGGAAGGGAAGAAGTGGAAAACTGCCGCGCCGAGATTGTTGAGAAATATGACTTTACAAAAGTGAGCAGGATCATACCAGGCGGAAAAGAACGGTATCATTCTGTCTACGAAGGGCTCAAGGCTGCTGTGGACTGTGATTACGTCATGATCCATGACGGGGCGCGGCCGTTTGTTGACGAGCAGATGCTTGAGCGGATCTGGGACGCGCTTCCATCTGCGCGCGCATGTACCGTCGGCATGCCGGTAAAGGATACGATTAAACGGAGTGACCCGGAAGGCTTTGTTGAAGAGACGCTTCCGAGAGAAAAACTATGGCTGATCCAGACGCCGCAGGCATTTGAGTATCGCCTGATACGGAAGCTGCATGAGGATGCTGCAGGCGGAGCGTGCCTGGGACAGCAGATTACGGACGATGCAATGCTCGTAGAATGTCTCGGAAAAATCAGGGTAAAACTGATAGAAGGATCCTATCAGAATATCAAGATCACCACCCCGGATGACTTGCTTTTGGCTCAGATAATACTGGGGCAGAAAAAGGGGCAGAAAAAAGGGTGAATTATAAAAGTAACTTCCGGTTGTAAAAGTAACGTCCGGATGAAAGAGAAACTTCTGTTTTCAGGCAGGAAAACGGAAGTTTTTCTTGCCTAAAAGACTTTTTTTGTGTAAACTTTAAGTACAGTTCCGCTTTTTTGCGCATGCAAAGCGGAGCAAAGGGAGCTTTTTCTTTTTTTGTGAAAGACAAAGTTCCGTTGCCCAGAAGAATACATATGGGACGTGTGTTCATAGGGGCAAAATTAATGGTGTAAGGATAAGTCAGCGGTTGTGGCTGGCTTATTCTATTTTCAGCAGATACGGCTGAAGCGTTACGGAATCCGGTTCGATCCGTCTGACACCCAGCTTATGCAGCAGCGTTTCCCCATAAAAGAAGGAAAAGACCTCATAAGGAGTTCTTCCGCCTAATACCTTTCGTGGAACGGAATTGATATGATCGAACATAAGATTCAGATCTTTCTGCGTCAGGTGTTCGAGATTCCGCTGGTTCGGAAGGATATTCCGGACATAGTTGTGGTTATTTTCTACATGAGGTTTCTGGCTTGGTGTCTGTGGGTCGCAATAAAAGATATTTGTCCGTATCTGTCCGCTCTTTGGATTCTGTTCAAAGAGGGAGACTTTTTCAAACTCTGTCCCACGGTCAGTGAGGATCAGGGAAAAGAGGCGGAAATAGTCGATGCCGAGAAGCTCCTGAAGGAAATCTAAGGCAGAAGCCATGGATTCCGAAGTTTTTTCCTGATGGAGGAATCCGATCATAAGTCCGGTATTCTGAAAAGAAAAGGTCTGGATATAAGGTCCTTGCGGTTGGTTGTACAGAGTATCCATCTCCGTTGTCGGGATGGAAGGATTGTCGGCAAGAAACGCGAGATAGTCTGAAAACTTATGCCCCTCATAGTTGACCGGCTCTCTGCGTTTTTTCAGCTTTTTGCGTTCGCGCATGGAAACCTGTCTGCGCAGAGAGAAGTTATCAACGCCAAAGTCTTTAAAAACGCCGCCTTCGATGTAGGTGTAGAGGGATTTTACCGAAAGGGAGAGTTCCGGATGGTTAGCAAGGATCTGATAAAGGGACTGCCCTTTTTTGAGGAGCGGGGCAATGGTTTGTGCAATGAGTAGACGTTGCGGCTCTGAAAGATTAACGCCCTGTCTGGAATCGGACAGGTGAAAGAGATAATCTTCGTGAGCATGACTGGCGTTGTAGAAGTAATGATCCAGCCGGCAGTGTTTGATGTCCGGACAATGGTTGCAGGCGCCGACGGAGCGGTCACGCAGGGAACAGGACTGTTCGGCATAGGACGGGCAGGCTTCAGAACAGTATTTACGGGGTTTGCTGCACTGTTTAAAGTTTGAACAGATGACAGGTGAATTGAAGCGGTTGCGTGGTTTTAAGGTTCTATGCTTTTTGATTTCTTTTGCAATGGTAGTCGGATCTTTGTGGAGGGAACGGGCAATGGCTGTTTTGGACAAGCGCTTTTCGATGCCCTCCTGGATTATTTTTCTTTCTTCTAAGGTTAAATGTTTTGCTCTCATTATGTACATCCTTTCTCCCATGAACATCACAGGAAAAGGATAACCGGAAATAAGTCTTTCATAAAGCCTTAATGAAAAACAAGCTTCCGGAAGTGCGAAGAAGAACCGGAAGTTACTTTTACATTTCTCGGGGCAGAAAAAAGGATAAAAAAATACAAAAAAGTGATTGACAGAATCGAGTAAAGCTGATAATATACTAAATGCGCTGGTCGCCAGTGCAGTAATGGAGAGGTATCGAAGTGGTCATAACGAGGCGGTCTTGAAAACCGTTTGTCCGAAAGGGCGCGTGGGTTCGAATCCCACCCTCTCCGCTTATCAGATTATGATGAGCGCATGACGGTAGCAGACAACTGAATGCAAGAGTGATTCAGGCACATGGAGAAGTACCCAAGCGGCTGAAGGGGCTCCCCTGGAAAGGGAGTAGATCGTTAATAGCGGTGCGAGGGTTCAAATCCCTCCTTCTCCGTTTCATATTTCCAGTAAATATGAAAGAAAAAAGATTTGAAAAAAATCAAAAAAACTTGAAAAAAGTTGTTGACAAACGAAAAAACATATGATAATATATCAGAGTTGCTTCGCAAGAGACAACAACAAAGAACCTTGATAACTGAACAGTGAAACAACCTTGAAAAATTCTTGAA
>NZ_CATNVD010000011.1 GCF_951230155.1 Parablautia sp. Marseille-Q6255 | reverse complement strand
TCATCATACAGACTCCTTATGTTTTTTCTGGACAATTAAACAATAAGACAAATCTGTATGATTGGGAAGAGGTTTCGGCCTCTTCCTTTATTTTTTTACTTTTTGCCAATGATAATTATACTCTAAGGGTTTCCCCTGTATTGTAGGATCAGCTTCAATGATTACCCATATTCATAATTTCCCTTATAAAATCCTTAGAATCATGTTTTATCATGAGCCTATAAGCAAGAGCGGCTCATTAAAATGCCGCATATTAAGGAGGTTTTTATGAATAGCAACCGTATTTCTACAGCAAAAACACCATTGCCCGCTGCACATCGCGGGATCACAGGAACAGGAATTAAATTCATTGCCCTGATTTCCATGCTGATGGATCATATCTACTATTTCTTCGGATATACAAATACCATTCCATGGTGGTTTGGACTGGTCGGACGTCTGGCAGCTCCTCTGTTTCTTTTTTGTCTGGTGGAAGGCTTTATACATACCAAAAGCCGTAAAAAATATCTTGGCAAAATGCTTTGCATATCCGTTCCCATGGGATTGCTTCTGTTTTTCATGCGATTTGGAGGTTTTTTTGTACGCCCGGATGGATTTTATCCGCAAAATGCCATGATGTCCTCGTTTGTTCTTTTAATCCTGTGTTTCCAATCGTTTGAATGGATCGCAAGCAGAAAACTGAAAAAAATCGCGGCCGGCTGCAGCATCTTACTTGCGCTTCTGGCATGGCCGTTCCTGGCAGTAACATTAAGCAGTATAAATGCCACATGTGCTACGGTGATCGGCGTCCTTGGTTATACAATTCTTCCGATGATCAATATTTCCGGAGATATAACGCTTCCTGTTTTATTGACCGGAATTCTTCTGTATCTGACCCATAAGAATCGCAAAATCCAGATAGCAGCTATGGTCATCCTTAATTTCGCATGGCATTTTGTACTTGTATACCTTCAGGTAAGAACTTTTCCGGACTTTACATTTTCTCAGATGTTTACTACGTACTGCGAATGGCTGGGAGCCATCTTTGCAGCGCCTCTTCTCCTGTGCTATAATGGGAAGCGCGGTGCCGGATACGGAAAATTCTTTTATGCCTTCTATCCGGCCCATATTTACATTTTGTATGCGTTATCCTGGTTCCTTATGGCGGTTTCCGGATAACAGGGAGGTTCTTTTATGGCAAATATTTTAGCAGTTGATGATGATGCCGATGTGCGTCATCTTTTAACTACTGCGCTGGAACGCGACGGTCATATAGTCCATACTGCCGCATCTGGAAGTCAGATAACAGATGCGCATTGTAAGTGGGCAGACTGCATTTTACTGGATGTCATGATGCCCGGTGAGGACGGTTTTTCCACCTGCCGGCGTATCCGCTCCATCGTCGACTGCCCGATTTTATTTCTTACTGCAAAAAACGAAGAAGCCGATATTATCCGCGGTCTTGGACTGGGCGGAGACGATTATCTGATGAAGCCTTTTCGTATCACAGAGCTCCGGGCCCGCGTAAATGCCCATCTCAGACGGGAAGGCCGCACGCCTCACAGCAAGATCCGGAGAGGCCAGCTGGATTTTGATCTGGGTGAAAAGCTCATTTATCATGCTGGCACACCGATTAAATTGACTCGCAGTGAATATGCGATTTGTGAACATTTAGCAACCCACGCCGGTCAAACCTTTTCCAAAGAACAGATTTATGAGACAGTATTTGGCTTCGACGGCACAGCCGATGACTCTGCGATTACCGAGCACATCAAAAATATCCGTGCAAAATTGCGTGCGGTCGGCAGCGAGCCCATTGAAACTGTATGGGGAGTTGGATATAAATGGAGACGAGAACAAACTTAAAAAGAAAACGAAAAGGAATTCGGTTAAACACACTTTTCTGGCGATATTTTCTTACTACAGGGGGCCTCATGGCAGCCCTTTGCCTGATATGGCTCATCCTGTTCAATATCCTTGCGAATATGGGATTTGTCCTGTCAGCCTATACTGCAGTCAGAAATCTGCCCCAGACAGAACAGGCGCTGCAGGCACAGACAGCATTTGATCCAGAAGAAATTCCTCATTACTATGAATGGGCATTGGCAGAAGATGAAAAAATCATAGAAAGCAGCATGAATCAGAAACAGCTTAAATATGCTTACGCAGAGCTATCCGGAGACTCTTCCCCTCATGGATGGTTTTATTCTCAGTACTTTCATCTGGTCCCCCTGAAAAACGGACAGACGGTTATGCTGGAATATGATTACTCTGTCTGCTATGCCGATCCGGATTTGCAGGACATCCTGCCCGATTTTCAAACTGCTTATATCGGGCTGTTGTTTATTCTGCTTTTGTTGCTGGCAGTCTTGCGCACCGGACACTATACAAAAATCCTGCGCAAAGATACCGATGTGATTACAAATGCCTGTGAAATGGTGCGGAATCAGAAATTAGACATGCCTTTGCAGGATGAGATCCGTGTAAAAGAGCTTCAGGCAGCCCTTACAGCCATTGATACGCTTCGTCAGGAATTATCTCACTCTTTAAAGGAACAGTGGGCTGCAGAACAGCGCAAGAATGAGACGCTTGCCTCTCTTGCTCATGATCTCAAAACACCCCTTACTGTAATTGGCGGAAACGCGGAGCTGCTTACAGAGGACGATCTGACACCGCCGCAAAAAGCATTGGCTCAGACTATTCTGCGCAATGCAGGTCATGCAAAAGATTATGTGAAACGTCTGCGTGAGGTCACAGCAGAGGATGTATTGGAATCAAATAAAGAGCAAATTTCCGTCTGTGAACTCTTAGATGCCTTTATCCAGAAAGGGCGTGATCTGTCGGCAATAAAAGGGCACAAATTTATTGCACCTCTGCCTGCTTCCCTCCCGGATGAAATCCTGGAGATTGGAAAAAGTGACGTGCTGCGTGCAATGGAGAATCTGCTCAGCAATGCGGTGCGCTTTACACCAGCTGACAAACCAATAGAATTAGGCGTGGAATTACAGGAAAAACAGATAGGTTTTTGGATTCAGGACAGCGGCCCCGGATTTTCCCGGGAGGCACTGATAAAAGCCGGAAAAACCTTCTACACAGAAGACAGCAGCCGTCCCCAAAATGGGCATATGGGTATGGGACTTTATTTTGCATCCCAGATAGCACAAAAACACGGTGGTTACCTTTTCATTGAAAATACTTCCATTGGCGGAAAAGTCTGGCTGTGGCTAAATAAAAGACAGTGACAGATGATACTTCATACGAATCGAGATCATTTTATAAACCATACATCCTAGAAAGGAGTTATTCTGGCATCTATGATACCATACAAATAGCTTTCTTGGACAGACTTTTTTTCAGATTGCCAAAATAGTTCCGATTTCTTTTCGAAATCATTTCTATGTATTTTTTCGCAACTCAAACACATGCAAAAGGGTGAAAAGCCTTATCTCTAATCTGCTTTTCACCCTTAATTTTTTATAAAAATTCAGTTTATATTGCCTTTTTACCACTATTCAGAAACATTTTCATTACTCAATGCATAAAATGTCCGCTTACATCCCTGAATCCAGGCATCTGCTGTTACGCAGTAAACTCCCGCCATTTTGTTTTCAAAATTATTTCTGTTTTTTGTGTCTGCCGCAGCCTGCACAACCCGCACAGCCCATGGCAGAAGCGCACGATACTGCCGGAGTCTGAGCTGCCGCCACTGAGGTAAGCGAATGGAGCTGCGGATCCGGCTTTGCTCCCTTTCGCAAAAGCAGGTATAAAAACACAGCCAGCAGCACTGCTGCCACTACCGTCCAGATCGTAAATGGCGCCACACCTGCGATCAGACCGCCGATCTGATACACGATCATGGAGACCGCATACGCAAATCCGCACATATACCCGATCGCTCCAATTGTCCACTTTGGATTGTTCATTTCTCTTTTTATGGCGCCCATCGCAGCAAAGCAGGGAGCGCACAGCAGATTAAAGATCATAAATGAATACGTGGTAAACGGATTAAAATCAGCTGCTACCATCGCCCAGATCGGACTGGAGTCCTCCATCAGATCAATGTCTCCGGCATAATTATACAGTACGCCAAACGTGTTGACGACCTCTTCCTTCGCAATCAGACCGGTAAACGTAGCGACCGTTGCCTTCCATGCCATATTTCCCATCCATCCAAGCGGATAGAAGATCCATGCCACCGCATTTCCGATCGCAGCCAGCAACGAGTGATTATTATCCTCCACTGCCTGAAATACCCCGTCCACAAAGCCGTAGCTCTGCAAAAACCATAAAATAACAGAGGAGATCAAAACTACCGTACCTGCGCGCCGGATGAAGGACCAGCCCCTCTCCCAGGTCGAACGCAGCGCGTTGCCGATAGATGGTGCATGATATGCCGGAAGCTCCATAACAAATGGGGCGGGCTCTCCTGCAAACGCCTTACATTTTTTGAGCATGATGCCAGAGAGGATCACTGCCGCAATACCGATAAAAAATGCAGAAGCCGCAACCCACGGTGAGCCTCCAAACACTGCCCCGGCAAACAGTCCGATGATCGGAAGCTTGGCGCCGCACGGGATAAATCCTGTTGTCATGATCGTCATCTTGCGGTCACGGTCCTGTTCGATCGTACGTGACGCCATGATACCCGGAACACCACAGCCAGTCGCTACGAGCAGCGGAATAAAGCTCTTTCCGGAAAGTCCGAACCGGCGGAACAGACGGTCCATAACAAACGCAATACGCGCCATGTACCCCACATCCTCCAAAAGCGCCAGTAAAAAGCAAAGCACCAGAATCTGCGGAACAAAGCCAAGGACTGCGCCAACACCTGCCACGATCCCGTCCTGTATCAGACCATATACCCAGGCATCCTGCCCTGCGCCAACCGCAGCCAGCGCTGTATCTACTGCCCCCGGAACCAGTTCTCCAAACAGTACATCATTTGCCCAGTCCGTTCCTATTGTTCCCAGCGAAAACGGCAGGCTCCCCATTGCTACGGAATAAATAAAAAGCATAACCGCTGCAAACACCGGAAGTGCCAGAATACGGTTCGTTACGATCCGGTCAATCCTGTCTGATACCGTAAGACTCCCCCGGGGCGCTTTTTTTCTTACTGCCCTGGAGACGACATCACTAATATAGGCATAGCGCTGATTTGTGATGATACTCTCCGCATCATCGTCAAGCTCCCGCTCACAGTCCGCAATATGTTCCTCCAGATGCTCCGACAGCTTCGCATCAAGCGCCAGCTCCTCTAAGATCCTTGTATCGCGTTCAAAGATTTTGATCGCATACCAGCGCAGGTACTCCGGCTTGACCATCTGCGCGATTGATTCCTCAATATGTGCCAGCGCATGCTCGACACTGCCCGTAAATACGTGCAAAGGCTCCGTCTGTCTGTGATCACCGGCAAGCGCAACTGCTTTTCGCGCCGCCTCCATGCCGCCCTCGCCCTTTAACGCGCTCATCTCCACGACCTCGCAGCCAAGCGCAGCGCCAAGCTTTTTCAGGTCTATCGTATCACCGTTTTTTCTTACAAGATCAATCATATTGACAGCAACCACTACCGGAAGCCCCAGCTCGATCAGCTGCGTTGTCAGATAAAGATTTCTCTCGATATTGGTCCCGTCCACAATGTTCAGGATCACATCCGGCTGCTCCTTTACCAGATAATCGCGCGCGACCACTTCTTCCAGCGTATACGGAGACAGCGAATAAATACCGGGAAGATCCTGTATGATAATATCTCTGTCTCCTTTTAATTTTCCTTCTTTTTTCTCAACCGTGACTCCCGGCCAGTTGCCCACATACTGGTTCGCTCCTGTCAGCGCATTAAATAAAGTCGTCTTTCCACAGTTGGGGTTTCCTGCTAAAGCAATTCTGATACTCATGATACATTTCTCCTCTTTCGTCTGCCCAGGTTCTTCTCTTTCCCTGCGCGCTCCTACAACACCTCGATCATCTGCGCGTCACTTTTGCGCACAGACAGCTCATAGCCGCGGACATTAAGCTCCATCGGATCTCCCAGCGGAGCTACCTTCCTGACATATATCTGCGTCCCTTTTGTGATCCCCATGTCCATGATCCTGCGTCTTGTCGGACCCTCGCCGTGAAGCTTCGCCACTGTCACATTGCTGCCTACTGCTGCGTCCTTTAATGTTTTCATTTAGCTCCTCCTTACACCATAATGCGTCCTGCCATGCTCTGATCCAGAGCGATCCGGCTGTCCCTGACCTGCACGATCATGTTTCCGGCGATCCGGCTGATCACTGTCACTTCACTGTCCACTACAAATCCCAGACCTGCCAGATGCTGACGCACCTCATCCTTCCCTGATATTTTTCGTATCGTAAATGTTTCACCCGGGGTTGCCATTACCAGCGGCATCATCATATCCTCCTTTTCGGTATGATTGTTTTTCTTTTCTTTCGTTAGTATAAACTAACTTTAATTAGAAGTCAATAACTTTTTTCGAAATAATTTATCATAATGTGAACCACTATTTCCCCAATTCCCCATTTTTTATGCTATAATGATGGCAGGGCATGCGCCAAAGCACAGCAAACGGTGAATGTCGCATTTTTCATCCACACATGAATCAACATACGAGGTATCTGCTATGCATATGAATGAATCTGCTGAAAATTATCTTGAAACCATACTGGTCCTCAGCCGTCGGCTTCCTGTCGTGCGTTCGGTCGACATCGCCACAGAGCTCGGCTTTAAAAAACCAAGTGTCAGTATCGCCATGAAAAATCTGCGTGAGAAGAAGCATATCACGGTTTCTGATTCCGGCTTCATCACACTGACCCCCTCCGGCCGCGCGATCGCGGAGGATATTTATGAGCGTCACCAGTTTCTGAGCCAGTGGCTGACACAGCTTGGCGTAGATCCGGCGATCGCATCTGAGGACGCCTGTAAAATCGAGCATGTACTGAGCCGTGAAAGCTTTGAAGCACTCAAAAAGCACGTACATCAGCAAAGCTGATGTGCGCGCCCGGACTTCTTTCAGATGCCTGTTTGACACATGTTCTGCCTTTTCACATCATATTCTGTTTAAAAATCTTACAGGAGCACTACCTATGCAGCAAAAAAAGGAGATCCGCTCCAGTCAGTCCCCTTCCGTCCCTCCCGCAGTCTCGCAGGAGTATTCGGATATTATTATCCGGTATCAACAGACTCCCGAGATACTTCTTGCCGAGTTAAATCAGTATGCCCCGCAGATCGTTGATACGCAGTACAGTATCCTGCACGCTCCCCTCTCTCTTCAGCTCGCGACAGTAGAGCAGATCGGTTATCCCGCTGTCCCAAAGCTTTTCACTCCGATCGACACAGTCAGCCTCGAAACTGCCGGAATCCTGGCCGTACAAAACCAGCCCTTTCTGAATCTGACCGGAAAAGGCGTTCTGATCGGTTTTCTCGACTCCGGGATTGATTATACGCATCCCGCCTTCCGCAATCCTGACGGTACGACAAGGATCCTGCGTATCTGGGATCAGACCCTGCCAGACGGTCCCGCCCCGTCTGATCTTACGTATGGGACAGAATTTACGCAGGAACAGCTAAATGCAGCTCTGTTTTCCGGCGCTCCCCTCAATACCGTACCTCACCGCGATGAGGACGGACACGGAACGTCCATCGCAGGGATCGCCTGCGGAAGCCCGGACCCCGGGTCTGATTTTATCGGTGCAGCGCCCGACAGCCGAATCATCGCAGTCAAGCTCAAACCTGCCAAGCGCTATCTGCGCGACTACTTTGTCATCCCGGAGGATGCCGTCGCGTATCAGGAAACAGACCTGATGCTCGGTGTCCGGTATATGGTCCGTATTTCCCGCGCGCTTCGTCTCCCTCTCGTTATCTGCATGTCGGTCGGCACAAATCAGGGCGGCCATACCGGAACGACACCGCTTGAGGAAGTCCTTATCTCTGCCCAGTTTAATGCCGGTATCTTCGCAGTCGCCGGGACCGGTAATGAGGTCGGGCAGGGACATCACTATTTTGGGACCATCAGCCGGGCAGGTGAATACACCGATGTCGAAATACTCGTTGAGAAAGAGACTGCCGGATTTTCTCTGGAATTTTGGGCGGATGCGCCGGAGCTTTACAGCATCGGTTTTACGTCTCCGCTTGGCGAGACGATCCAGCAGGTACAGCCGCGCAGTAATGTTGCGCACGAATTTAATTTTCTTCTTGAGAACAGTCAGATCCATCTGATCTATTCTATTGTAGAAATGTTAAGCGGATCAGAGCTGGCGCTGATGCGCTTTGTAACCCCTACTCCTGGTGTCTGGCGTGTGCGCATCACAAATATCACGCATGTAAACGGACAGTTCCACCTGTGGCTTCCGGTCACCGAGCTCGTCGATCCGGGCGTGCGCTTTTTCTCCCCCAACACAGATACTACTCTCGTCATACCGTCATCGGCAGACGCGATCATCACTACGGGAACGTACGATGCCTTCTCCGGCAGCATGTTCCGAAGCTCCGGAAGAGGATATACGCGTAACAATCTGATCAAGCCTGATTTTGTCTCACCGGGTGTAAACCTTACTGCCCCCTCTCCGGGCGGAGGCTATGCTCCGGTCACCGGCTCCTGTGCCGCTTCTGCTCTGGCAGCCGGCGCTACGGCGCTCGTCACCCAAAGCGGACTGGACCGCGACGTCCCCCGCTACTTTACTCCCCGAGAGATCAAGAGCCTCTTTCACAGAGGCGCGGTGCGCAGCGCCAACTACCAGTACCCGAACCGCGAATCCGGCTACGGCATCCTGAACGTATATGGGATATATGAATCTTTTCTCCGATCTTAATTTTCTTTTGTCACACATGCGCCGGCGATGCATATGATACACTGTAAATGATAATTTCGGAGGAAAACGAAATGAGTGATTTAACAGCTACTAACTGCGGATGTGGATGTCAGAATGAAGGAAACGGAGGAATCTCTCTTTGCACGCTCCTGATTCTCTTCGCAATCTGCGGCAATGGAAACAACGGCTTTATGTGCGGCAACGGCGGTGGAAATGACTGCTGTCTGCTCCTCCTCATCCTGCTGTTCTGCTGCGGCGGCAGCGGAAACAGCTGCTTCCTTGGCAACAATAACTGCGGCTGCTAATGTTCCCAAAAAAGGGCGGTGCGAAAAGCACCGCCTCTTTTATGTCTCCTGTTCCCTCTCCTTCTTCCACTCTTTTTTCTCTGTATCCTCCGTTCTCTCTTTTCTCTCTTTCAGGCGTCCCTCCTGCCGCCTCCTGCAGTCCTCATCTATCTCATAAAACGCATTTCCTTCCCTTACCGTCCTTGTCGCCATGATACGCTCCTTTCCGTTTGGACAATCGACAGAGCTGCCGCTGCATCCCTGCCGCTTACACACTATATTACTAGCATATTCAAAAGTCATATTTCTGTCCTGCACCTCATAGATATAGAAACAAAAAAGATTCGGAGCAACCATGTTAACTGCATTGGATCAGATTGCCAATCAGAATCATCTGCAGCTTTTAAAGGCCGCAATCCCATACATTGACTCTTCCAGCCAAAAAATGGTTTCCCTGTTTATCAAAGTGCTGGAGATGCAGAATATCCTCCGTTTTTACGAGCATACCGGAAACTGTGTGCAGGCCTGCAATACCGGCGCCGACTCTCCCGGTATGATTGATATGCTGACCGACATGCGCAGCTACTGTGATGAAAGCGAGGGAGAAATGATCGATCAGTGTATTCAGCTTCTCTCTACACTGGAGCTCTACTCGATCTTTGCACAATCCGGCGCTGATCCCTCTGCATTATTTTGATGCTCCAGCAAGGAGGACATATGAATGACCATTCATGGACAAAGAATCCGGCGCTCACAGCGATCGATCCCGCCAAGCTCCAGATGCTTACCTCTCTGGCAGACCAGGCAAAGGGCAAAAATCAAAAGGAGCTGCTTTCTTTTTTGATGTCTGCCTCTGCACAGACAAAGGAAAATCATATGAGCTTTGATCAGTCGGAAATAGACGCCGTTATCCGCGTGATGAAGGAAGGAAAATCTCCGGAAGAAATACAGCGCATTGACCGTCTCATCGGTCTGATCAGGCAGTTCCGGCATTAAGACAGGAGAACAGCAGGAACTGTCTGCAACATAAAATGGATGCTGCAGCATACAGATCCCGGCAGATTTCCGGTATCGCTATGCTGCAGCACCCACGCTGTCTCCTGATACACCGTATTCTATTGTCTTTTTTTATCGTACCGATCCAGTCCCTTTTTCAGCAAAAGCAGCGCCTGTCGGACTGCCTGCTCCCGAACCGCAGCGCGGTCCCCTTCAAAATGAAACTCCCTGACCTTTGTCCTGCCCTTTACGCAGCAGCCGATATACACAAGACCTACGGGCTCTCCACTCCCGCTGTCCGGCCCTGCATACCCCGTCACGGAAACACAGCAGTCTGCTCCCGCCCATCTTGCGCCTCCCTGTGCCATTTCCTTCGCAGTCTGAGCGCTCACAGCAGTATATTTCTTCAGCGTCTTTTTCTTTACTCCGACTATTTTATGCTTCGCTGCATCACAGTACGTGACAAGGCTGCACGCCAAAACCCCTGAGCTGCCCGGTACACTGGTAAGCGCCGCAGCAACCATGCCTCCGGTACACGACTCGACTGCTGTCACTGTCATACCGAGTCTGCGCAGCCGCCGGACCAGCTTTTCCTGCAGCTTCGAGGGCTCCTGCGCTGTGCTGCCGCCCTGCGTTTTCTTTTCTGCCGTTTGTGTTCCCATCACTGATCACCACCAATCAATCGCTTTACATCTGTCCGTCCAGCACGCTCCAGTTTTTACGCAGATAATCGACAAGTGAGATCACCGTAAGGATCAAAGAGATCCAGATCATGATCTGGCTGATCGTATCGAATACCCCGCCAAAATCAAAGATCAGTAAAATAACCATGATCATCTGAGATACCGTCTTGAACTTTCCCCAATAACTGGCTGCGATCACCGTACCCTTGTCAGATGCCACCAGACGAAATCCGCTGATGATAAATTCTCTTCCGATAATAATGATCACTACCCAGGCCGGCAGCGCCTCCAGCTCTACCAGACAGATCAGTGCAGAGCAGACAAGAAGCTTATCTGCGATCGGATCCATAAACTTTCCGAAATCCGTGACCAGATTATTCTTGCGCGCCAGATATCCGTCAAACCAGTCTGTTGCACTTGCCAGGATAAAAATGACTGCTGCTGCATACCGGCCGTTATCTCCCAGCCCGTCCCACAGCATCAGAAATACAAATACAGGGACCATACATACTCTCAGTACGGTAAGCTTATTTGGTAAATTCATCTGAAATCTCTCCTATCAAATCGTATTCTGCGGCTCCTGTGATCTTCGCCCGCACAAAGTCGCCTGACATCAACGTCTCATCGGTATGGATAAACAGCAGACCGTCCACATTCGGAGCGTCCCCATACGTCCGCGCGACGTATGCGTTCTCGTCTGCGACTTTTCCCTCTACCATTGCAGTGACTGTGCGTCCGACCATATCCTGCGCACGGTCAAAAGCAATCTCCTGCTGCAGCTCCATCAGCTCTTCCTGCCAGGTAAGCTTCGTCTCCTCGTCAATCTGATCCGGCATAGACGCCGCAGGCGTATCTTCCTCCTGCGAATATGGAAACACGCCAAGCCGGTCGAACTCTATCTCATCAATAAAGTCCATCAGTTCCTCATGCTGCTGCTGTGTTTCCCCCGGAAAACCGGCGATCAGAGTCGTTCTGAGCATGATATCCGGCATTGCCTCCCGCAGCTTTCCAATGATCCGTATCAGATCCTCCCGCGTCGTACGTCTCCCCATTCTCTTTAATACCGGATCAGACGCATGCTGGATCGGCAGATCCAGATAATGGCAGATCTTTGGCTCCGTCTTCATCGTCTCGATCAGCTCATCGTAAATCTCCTCCGGATAGCAGTAGAGGATACGGATCCACCGCAGTCCTGCGATCGCGCACAGCTTCTTTAGCAGCAGATGTAACGACTTTCTGCCATACAGATCGACTCCGTATACAGTTGTCTCCTGCGCCACTAAAATGAGCTCCTTTACACCCTGACGGGCAAGCTCCTCTGCCTGCGCCACGAGACGCTCCATCGGCACGCTGCGATATGCTCCGCGCAGCTTCGGAATGATACAGTACGTGCAGTGCTTGTCGCATCCCTCTGCGATCTTCAGATATGCAAAATGCCCTCCTGTCGTCACCATACGCCCGGTGCCTGTGTCCGGCAGATACGTCAGCGGCTTTTCTTCTACCTCCCGCTTTCCCTGGAGCGCTTCCTCTACAGCTGATACGATCTCATCGTATGCAGTTGTGCCGAGCACCATATCGACCTCTTCTATCTCATCAAGGATCTCCTGCCGGTACCGCTGTGCCATACAGCCTGTTACGATAAGCGCTTTGCAGCTTCCCGCTTTTTTATATTCTGCCATCTCGAGGATCGTCTGCACACTCTCCTCCTTCGCATCGTTGATAAAGCAGCACGTATTGATCACGATCACATCCGCCTGCGTCTCATCATCTGTAAATGTATAGCCCCGGCTGCCAAGCAGACCGAGCATTTCCTCAGAATCCACAAGGTTCTTATCGCACCCAAGCGAAATAAACAGTATCTTCATGTATTACTCCTTGTTCTCTTTATCCGGCTCCTGCACGACTACCTCTGCCTTTGCTGCCGTTTTTCGTTGTCCCTGCTGCTCCAGCAGCTCGTCCATATCCGCTCCCGGATATTCCTTCTGGATCCGTGCCAGCTTTCTCACCCGCAGCTGGATAAAGATCAGACTCACCAGGTTGGTGACGCCGTCGATGCTCAGGCAGACGCCGATATACAGGACCATATCGTGCTCTTTCTGAAACGGATTGCACAGCAGGATGATCCCCAGCACAATGATCACAAGCGCACAGATCAGTACTGCGTACCATCGCTCAAACCTCAGACGGCGCATATTCCATGCGCTCTGGATCTTTACCACTGCCCCCAGCAGAAGGATGATCCCCATTGCAAAGGGGAGCACTGTTGAGAGAAAGGTGGGATTAAGCAGAATAAATACGCCGAATGCCAGACAGACGATACCGATCACAAGATCCATCTGCAAAAAGCCTGCCAGCGTATCTTTCGTAAAATAGATGATCCCATATGTGATGCCCAGAACTACCATGACAAATCCCAGGCCATAGCAGATCATCTTTAATGATGTGTCCGGCCAGACACACAATACCACTCCCAGCACAACATACAATGCAGAAATTAAAATGTAGCTCTTGCTGAACTGCTTTACTTCGTTCACCGATTCCACCCCGCTTCCTGCTGCCGTCCGATCATTCCGGCTGTGCCTGCGTCTCCTCTTCCTGTACTGCCAGCTCCTGCTCCTGCACAGCTTCTCCGGCTGCAGCTTCCTGCAGCTGAGCTGCCTCTTCCTCCGGCAAAATCCTGATCTTGCCCTGATTAAGCTCGGAAATCGCCTGTGAGAGCGGCTTTGATACGATCGGGACGTCTAAATTGTCACCGGACTGACGGGCAATGATCTGGCGCGCCCGCTTTGCTGTCGCTAAAACAATAGAGTAACGGCTGCTTACTACCGGTTCTTCGCCTTCCTCTACCCCGCTGTTTACTACCTGCATTAAATCTGAATAAGATGGATGTAACATAATATTATTCTCCTTTCGCAAACGTTTTGATTTCTTCCCGGATCTGCTGTACAAATTCCAGATTCCGGCTCATTTTATAATGCTGACTTTCGATCAGGTGGTAAAGCTCCTCCACACTTGTCTCCAGGTCATCATTAATGATCATGTAGTCATACTGCTCTACGCCCTGTGATTCCTCCGCTGCTCTTGAAAGCCTTGCACGGATCACATCCTCCGGCTCCGTCCCTCTTCCGCGCAGCCGCGTCTCAAGTGTCTGCGCATCCGGCGGCATGACGAACAGGAGTAACGCATCCGGGTATTTTTCCTTTACCTTGAGCGCTCCCTGCAGCTCGATCTCCAGGATCACATCACGCCCCTGTGCCATCTGATCCTCCACATAATCACACGGAGTACCGTAATAATTTCCGCAGTAGCTGGCATACTCGATCAGTCTGCCCTCTGCGATCAGCTGTTCAAACTGTTCTCTGGTACGAAAGAAATACTCTCTCCCGTCCTCCTCATTTTCACGCGGCGCACGTGTCGTCGCAGAAACAGAAAGCGCATAATGTCCGTATTTCTCAGTCAGGCGCTTCATCAGTGTTCCCTTTCCGACTCCGGAAAATCCGGAAACCACTACAAGGATTCCTCTTCTGTTCATACTTCCTCTCCCTTCCATTCCTGTTCCGCTGCCGCATTCGCCGCAAAACGCCGCGCGATCGTGTCCGGCTGCATCGCAGATAATACGATCTGCCCCGTCTCCATCACCAGCACTGACTTTGTCCGTCTTCCCTGTGTCGCATCGATCACCCGCTGCTCTTCCCTTGCGCTTTGGACCATGCGCTTGATCGGAGCTGCGTCGGGGTTTACGACCGCGGCCATTTTCAGGGCATTGATATAATTTCCAAAACCAATGTTTACCAGTCCTGCCATAATCTCCTCACTCTCAGCTTCCTGCTGCTATTCCACATTCTGGATCTGTTCGCGCACCTTCTCAATATCGGTTTTCAGCTCGATCGCAATATTTGACGTCTCCAGATCATTCGCCTTTGACAGGATCGTATTCGCTTCACGGTTCATCTCCTGAGCGATAAAGTCAAACTTGCGCCCTACTGCTCCTCCTGCAAGGAGTCCTTCCCGCATCGCGCTGATATGGCTGTGCAGCCGGACAGTCTCCTCGTCTGTACAGATCTTGTCCGCAAAGAGCACCACCTCGGACGCCAGCCGGCTCTCGTCTATCTGCGCATCTGCCAGAAGCTCCTTTACCTTGTCGCCCAGCTTCCTGCGATACTCTGCTATGATCTGCGGATAGCGTTTTTCTATGAGGACTACATTTTCTTCCATTCCTTCCAGTTTGTCAAGAAGATCTGCCTTGAGGGCTTCCCCCTCTCTGTGCCTCTCCTGCACAAACTGGCGGCATGCACCCTCGACTGCCTCCTCCAGCATCACCCAGAGCTCTTCTTCGTCGACCTCCTGCTCTTCCATCGTAAATACCTCCGGACAGCGCCCCAGCGCTGATACGCGGATGTCATTCTCAAGGCCAAACTGCTCCGCCATCTGACGGTAATACTTTAAATACTCTGAAGCTATGCTTTCATTATATTTGAGCGCCGTATTCCCCTCAGAAAAATCCTCATATGTAATGAACACATCTACCTTGCCCCGCTGAATGTATGATTTCAGCACGTTGCGGATCGCTGGTTCGAAAAAGCTGAATTTCTTCGGCATTTTAATATTTACGTCAAAATAGCGGTGGTTCACCGCCTTCATCTCAACCGTAAATTTTCTTTCGCCCCGGAGGCTTTCACACCGTCCGAAGCCTGTCATGCTACTGATCATGTTATATCCTCTCCTGCTCTAAAGCATACTTGGCATCTGTGTGCCGGCGGCCATATGTCCCGCTG
This sequence comes from Parablautia sp. Marseille-Q6255, assembly GCF_951230155.1. Classification (GTDB taxonomy): domain Bacteria; phylum Bacillota; class Clostridia; order Lachnospirales; family Lachnospiraceae; genus Choladousia. The sequence continues at coordinate 143,855 of NZ_CATNVD010000011.1, read as the reverse complement.
CGCAGACACAGTCTATATCTTATTTATTATAAACGATTGCAGAAAAGCCGTCAATGACAATTGTTTTTTCTTTTCGCATCTGCTATCATAGGGGCAGCTATTATACTAGGAGGAATGATCATGGCACTCGATGGAATTGTCATTGCAAATATAGTTTCTGAATTAAATGAACGGATCTGCGGTGCGCGCATCAGCAAGATCGCGCAGCCGGAAGCAGACGAACTCATCCTGACACTAAAAGGGCCGAAGGGGCAGCACCGTCTGCTGCTCTCTGCCGGTGCAAGTCTGCCGCTCATCTATCTGACACAGACCAACAAGCCGTCTCCTTTGACTGCGCCAAATTTCTGCATGCTTTTGCGCAAGCACATCGGAAACGGAAAGCTGCTGCGCATCTGGCAGCCCGGTCTGGAACGGATCATCCATTTTGAGATCGAGCACTTCAATGAAATGGGCGATGTCTGCCGCAAAGATCTGGTTCTCGAGCTGATGGGCAAGCACAGCAACCTCATCTTCTGCGATGAAAAGGGGATGATCATTGACAGTATCAAGCATGTCTCTGCCCAGACGAGCTCCGTGCGCGAGGTGCTTCCCGGCCGTCCATACTTTATCGCCGTCACACAGGAAAAATGCGATCCGCGTCACACCTGCGAGGAGGAATTTTGTACCACCGTTTTTTCAAAACCGATGCCTCTGGCAAAGGCGCTCTATTCCTCCTATACGGGCATCAGTCCCGTGATCGCAGAAGAGATCTGCCACCGCGCATCGCTTGAATCCTCTCAGAGCGCGAACTCGATCGAGGGGCTGGCGCAGATCCATCTGTACCGCCAGTTCGGACTTCTCATGGAGGATGTGGCCGGGGCGCATTTTGCACCATCGATCATCTATGACGGCCAGCATGTTCCGGTAGAGTTTTCTTCTGTGCCGCTTACCATGTATCAGGATATGGAATGCGTTCCTTTTGACTCCGCTTCTGCCATGCTCGAGCAGTATTATACAATGAAAAATACGGTCACCCGCATCCGTCAGAAGTCTTCGGATCTGCGGCGGATCGCCACGACTGCGCTCGACCGCTGCCGCAAAAAATATGATCTGCAGAAAAGACAGCTAAAGGATACGGAAAAACGCGATAAATACAGAGTCTACGGCGAGCTGATCAATACCTACGGCTACAATGTCGCACCAGGCAGCAAAAAACTGGACGCACTGAATTATTACACAAATGAAATGCTAACTATCCCGCTCGATGAGACGATCACACCTCAGGAAAACGCGCAGAAATATTTTGATAAATATAACAAGCTAAAGCGTACCTTTGAAGCGCTCTCAGAGCATATCCAGGAAACTGAGGCGGAGATCGCACAGCTCGAGTCCATCTGTACCTTTATGGATATGGCCCTTTCGGAAGAGGATCTCGTACAGGTAAAGGAAGAGCTGACTGATGCCGGGTATATCCGCCGCAAATATACCGGAAAAAAGGTAAAGATCACTTCCCGCCCGTTCCACTATCTCTCCTCAGACGGGTATGATATGTATGTCGGAAAAAACAACTATCAGAACGATGAGCTGACCTTCAAGATCGCTTCCGGAAGCGACTGGTGGTTCCACGCAAAAGGCGCTCCCGGCTCCCACGTGATCGTAAAAGCCAGAGGAGAGGAGCTTCCGGACCGCACCTTCGAGGAAGCGGCGCGCCTCGCAGCGCATTACTCAAAAAACAGAGGCGCCGAAAAGGTCGAAATCGACTATGTTGAAAAAAAACATGTCAAAAAACCAAATGGCGCCAAACCGGGGTTCGTTGTCTATTATACAAACTATTCTATGATGATTGAATCCGATATTTCTGGAATACAGCTTGTGGGAGACTGACTGTCATACAAAACGGGCGCTGCAAAATACGCCAAAGATCCGCCGGATCAGAATGTTGCAGCGCCCTCTTTTTGTGCAAGCTGCATCCCGCGCTTTCGCAGCAGCTTCGGAAGCGCGGTCAGAAAAACAATCGTAGAGACGATCGGAGAGACAACGTCTGAGACAGGCTCTGCCCAGAACATCACAGCAGCTCCAAACCGCACAGACAGATACACGACCATGGTAATATAAACAGCCTTTCTGAAAAATGACAGCGGCAAAGCCAGCCTGGCGATCCCCATCCCTGTCAGTCCGTCTACAAAGACGTACTGGACCGCAAGCGGTATAATGCCCAGCGTATAAATATGAATAAAATGCTCTGTCATCTCAATGTACTGCGCCTCCCCTGTAAAAATCCTTGCAAAAATCCCTGCACCGCACTGCGCTATAAGGAACATCACTGTCGTAAAGATCACTGCGACCTTCAGGATCTGTTTTTCTGCATCTATGATCCTGCGGCCATTTCCAGCGCCGTAATTATATCCCAGGATCGACTGCGTCCCCGCAGAAATCCCGGAGAGCGGCATTGTCACCATCAGCATAAAGCTCTGTACGATCGTATTGCACGTCAGCAGCAGGTCGCTCTGACTGCCGCCGAACTGCTTGATCATAATATTCTGGATCACGATCAGGATATTGTCGAATAAAATAATCAGAAACGGAGTCAGCCCAAGCAAAAATACTCTGCGGCAGATACGCCCATCCAGAGAACGGACTCTCGTGATGCGCACTGGCACCCGCTTTCCAAACAGTACGCACAGCGCAAATATGCAGGAAGCTGCCTGTGAAACAACCGTTGCCGCCGCACCGCCGACCACGCCCATATCCAGTCCGAAAATGAATACCGGATCAAGAATGATATTGCAGACAGCTCCCAATATGACGGAGCACATCCCCAGTCCGGCAAATCCCTGGCACGTGATAAACTGATTAAGACCGAGAGAAAGGATCGCAAACACGGTTCCTGAAATATAAACGCTCATATACGCTTTTGCATAAGGAAAGATCGTCTCTGTCGCCCCAAACCACCAAAGCAGCGTGTCCGCAGATAAATACGCCAGTCCTGTGATCACGACTGAGACGCCAAGTAAAAGCAGGAAACAGTTTGCTAATATACGCTCTGCTCCCTGCCGGTTCTTTTCACCCATTTTAATGCTCATAAGCGGTGCGCCGCCGACCCCAATCCACGCCGCAAAGGCAGAGATCATCGTGACGATCGGACCGCAGATCCCTACCCCGGCAAGCGCCGTCTCCCCGATCTCCGGGATATTTCCGATATACATACGATCCACAATGCTGTAAAATACGCTGACAAACTGTGCCAGCATAGCTGGCAGCGCAATACGCGGCACGAGCGACCTGATATCGTCCGTGCCGAGATTATTTTCTCTTCTGATTCTGTTTTTCATATTCTCCTGTCCTCTGTACCTCAAACATCCGCTTTTTGAAATCCTGTGATTCTCTTTGCTCTGCTCTACAGCTGTTCCGAATCCAGTACGATCGTAAATGGACCGTCATTTGTGAGGCTGACCTTCATATCTGCCCCAAACACTCCCTTCTCGACCACCGGAACATTTTTCCTGCAGGCTGCAATGATATATTCGTAGAGAGCCTCGGCATGCTCCGGCGCTCCTGCCTCGATAAAGCTCGGCCGATTCCCTCTTTTGCAGTTTGCATACAGGGTAAACTGTGAGATCAGCAAAAGTGCCCCGCCCACATCTGACAGCGCAAGATTCGTCTTTCCATGCTCATCCTCAAATATCCGAAGCCCCGTCATCTTCCTGACCATCTTATCTGCAATCTCCTCTGTGTCGGAATTGCTCACACCGATCAGCACCAGAAATCCCTTATCGATCGCTCCCATCACCTGACCGTCTACCTGAACGGATGCCGATGTCACCCGCTGTATCACAAATCTCATTCTGTCTCCTCCTGTTATTCGATATCCCGTTTTTTCTTCTGTTTTGTCACTGTATCCGTGTTTTCCTTATACCTTTGGCCGGTAACGCATATCCGAAACCGTGTACACAGTGATAAATGCCTCCGGGTCTTCCCTGTTGATATAATTCATCAGCTTCTGATACTCTCCCTTATCTACGATCGTAATGATCTCATTACGCTTTTGCATATTATACGCGCCGATCGCCTCATAGATCGTAGCGCCGCTGTGCAGATCATAGAGAATAAATTCGCGAAGCTCTTTTTCTTTTTTCGTAATAATGCAGACTCTGCGCTTAATATTCTGGCCAAAAATAAAATGATCCAGCACGATACCGTTAAAGTAGGTGCCCAGGATACTCAGTACGACCGCCTTCTTATCGTAAATAAGCGCAGAAGAAAGCGCCACACACATACCGGAAAGAGACATCGCCCTGCCCAGCTCTATATGGAGATACTTATTCATGATCTTTGCCACAATATCAAGTCCGCCGGATGACGCATTCCTGTTGAACAAAATGCTAAGTCCCACACTCACGACCAGAACATAGCAGATCACATCGAGCTCTGCGCTTCCGGTCATGGAGGTGTAATCCGGCAGGAGCTTCTCAAACAATGCCAGAAACAACGGCAGCATAATACTGGTATACACAGTCTTTATGCCGAATTCTCTGCCGCAGGTCAAAAACCCGATCACCAGAAGCACAAGGTTCAAAATCATCGTAATCGCAGACAGCGGAAGCGGCACAAAATGGGACAGCACAATCCCAAGACCAGAAATACTGCTGACTGAGGTCTGACTTGGCACCAGAAAGAAATAGACAGCCGCCGCGATCACAGCGACTGCCGCTGTCAGCACCGCTGTCTCCTTAAACAACTCGTTGTATGTCAGTTTTTCTTTTTTCATCCTGTTCTCCCTTTTCCAGAGTACTCAGTTTCTGGAACACTTTTCCGCATCGATCGCCAGCACGACCATCAGGGCGCACAGGGCATTTTCCGGCTCATTTACCTCGATCACATATGTATCCGTCAGCTTCCAGACCTCCTTGGTCACGATCGCTACCGGCGTACCGTCGGCTGCAGCGATCGTATAATCCCATTCCAGCCAGTCTCCGTCTACCTGCCACCCATTGCAGTCGATCTCATACCTGGGCTTTAGCAACGTCAGCTCCTTATTGATGCTGCCTGCCTTTGTCTCTCCCAGATACAGATCAAACTTCGGCAAAAATGTCAAAACACGCTCAACAACGGTCCCGAGCTCCCTTCCGCACGCATCAAAAATACGCAGACGGTGTCCCCACGAAAGCTCTCCTTTTACCTCGTAGACTACATTTCCATCCTCATCATAAATATCATAACTGTCAAACCATGAAAAAAGTCGCTGTTTAAATAATAATTTCATTTTGCCCTTCTCCCTCTCTTGTCCGCCCTGTGCAGCTGTCTGCTTCCGGGCGCTTGCCTTCCATCTGCCATGCTTTGCCTATTGTACCATACTCCCCCCTATGTAGCAATGTAGAGCGCCAGATTTTATCAGAAATTCGTATTGAAAAAAGAAGCGATCGCTGCAGGACGCCCCCTACCGGGATAAGCCTCCTGCAGCAACCGCTTCTTTATCTTCCGTAATGATGTTTTACAGAAAAATCTGTTTATTTGTAATTGACGATCTGCCCGAACTCTTCTTTAAGAGAGGCGCCGCCTACCAGACCGCCGTCGATGTCTGCCTGAGCAAACAGCTCCGGAGCTGTCTTTGCGTTTACAGAGCCGCCGTACTGGATACGGATAGCTGCTGCTGTAGCATCATCGTAGATCTCAGCGATGCACTGACGGATACCTGCACAAACCTCCTGTGCCTGCTCTGTCGTAGCTGTCTTTCCTGTTCCGATCGCCCAAATCGGCTCGTAAGCGATAACTGCTGTCTTAGCCTGCTCTGCTGTTACGTTCAGGAATCCAACCTTAACCTGCTGACGGATCCAGTCCATCGTAATCCCCTGCTCTCTCTGCTCCAGGGACTCACCGCAGCACATGATCGGTGTGATGCCGTGCTCGAATGCTTTGAGCATCTTCTTGTTTACTGTCTCAGATGTCTCTGCAAAGTACTCTCTTCTCTCAGAATGTCCGAGAACAACGTATTTTACCCCTACATCTGTCAGCATTGCCGGAGAGATCTCGCCTGTATATGCGCCCTTCTCCTCAAAGTACATATTCTCAGCGCCAACCTGAATGTTGGAACCCTTTGCAACTTCGATCACCGGAATAATGTCAATTGCCGGTACGCAGAACACTACGTCTACATCATCATTTGCTACGAGCGGCTTCAGAGTCTCAACAAGCTTTACAGCCTCGCTCGGAGTCATGTTCATTTTCCAGTTTCCTGCTACGATCTTTCTTCTTGCCATTGTATTCGTCTCCTTAATCATGAAGTATTTTTAACTCGCCAGTTTTCAAAAACGGACGCGGCTTGTCAACCGCTGCATTCATTAAATTACTTTCTGTCGTCTGCTGCGACTACGCCCGGAAGCTCTTTGCCCTCCAGAAACTCAAGAGAAGCACCGCCGCCTGTAGAAATATGGGACATTTTGTCGCCAAAGCCGAGCTGGTTTACTGCTGCTGCAGAATCACCGCCGCCAATGATCGTTGTCGCGTCTGTCTCTGCGAGAGATTCTGCCACTGCGATCGTTCCTTTTGCAAGGATCGGGTTCTCAAATACGCCCATCGGTCCGTTCCATACAACTGTCTTTGCAGACTTCACTGCATCTGCGTACAGAGCTGCTGTCTGTGTTCCGATATCCAGACCCATCATATCTGCCGGGATCGCGTCAGATTTTACGACAGATACCTCGATCTCGGCATCGATCGGTGACGGGAAGTCTTTTGCGATCGTTGTATCAACCGGAAGCAGAAGCTTTTTGCCAAGCTTCTCTGCCTTTTCCATCATCTCTTTGCAGTAGTCAAGCTTTGTCTCGTCTACCAGAGAAGTACCTACCTCGCAGCCCTTTGCCTTGAGGAATGTATATGCCATACCTCCGCCGATGATCAGTGTATCGCACTTCTCAAGCAGGTTGGAGATAACATTTAACTTGTCCGCTACCTTTGCTCCTCCGAGGATCGCTACGAACGGTCTTACCGGATTGTTTACTGCATTTCCAAGGAAGTCGATCTCTTTCTGCATCAGATATCCGACTGCATTTTCTCCGCCCTTTTCACGGATGAATTTTGTCACGCCTGCTACAGAAGCATGCGCTCTGTGTGAGGAACCGAATGCGTCACATACATAGATGTCAGCCAGATCAGCCAGCTCTTTGCTGAACTCCTCGCCGTTCTTTGTCTCCTCAGCGCCGCGGAAACGTGTATTCTGAAGAAGTACTACATCTCCCTCATTCATCGCCTCTACTGCCTTCGTAGCCGCCTCGCCTGTCACATGGTAGTCAGATACGAATACAACCTCTTTGCCAAGCTTCTCAGAAAGACGCTTTGCTACCGGTGCCAGAGATTCACCCTCGTTCGGGCCGTTCTTTACCTTGCCCAGATGGGAGCACAGGATCACCTTGCCTCCGTCAGCGATCAGCTTTTTGATCGTCGGAAGTGCTGCCACAATACGTGTTTCGTCTGTGATCACACCATCTTTAAGAGGTACATTAAAGTCACATCTTACCAGGACGCGTTTGCCTTTTGCGTTGATATCATCAACTGTCTTTTTATTCAGCATGGAAAATTCCTCCTGTTTGATAATTTTAAAATAGCCAAAAAAGTATTGGCTCATATCATTATTAGCATAATACCACGTATTTTCGACTTCTGCAAGTCACACACTGATAATTCCATCCCGCAACTAATAATCTTAACATTTTCGTAACAGTTCAGGCTGCCAGAAGCAGCGCTGGAAATCCCGGCCGAAAAAGAAAAAATAAAAACTGGCCTTATATTTTTGTTCAGAAATGGCACTTTTAATATAGCCATTTTGTGCGTATACTCTAGCTAAATCAAACAGAAAAGGAGATTCATCTATGAAACGAGTATTAACTGTACAGGATTTATCCTGCATCGGACGCTGCTCCCTGACGGTTGCCCTTCCGATCCTGTCGGCTATGGGACTGGAAACTGCAGTGCTTCCGACTGCCGTATTATCTACCCATACGCAATTTCAGAATTTTACTTTCCGCGATCTCACGGATGACTTAAATGGGATCCTGGCTCACTGGGAAAAAGAAAATTTTGATTTTGATGCGGTCTACACTGGCTATCTTGGCTCTGTCCGTCAGATCGACATAGTTCTTTCCATGTTTGAGACATACGGCAAACGCGGCTCTGTGTGCATCGCAGACCCGGTCATGGGAGATGCCGGCAAGCTGTATCCCGGCTTTGACCTCGCCTTTGTAAAGAGGATGGCTCAGGTATGCGCGCACGCTGATATTATCCTCCCCAATATGACAGAAGCTTCCTTCATGCTCGGCATGGACTACCGCAGCGAAGGATACGATGAAACGTACATCCGGGATATTCTGAAACGCCTCTGCGACCTCGGCGCAAAGACGGCTGTCCTGACTGGTGTGTCTTTCCATCCCTCCGAGCTGGGCGTTATGGCATATGATTCCGAAAAGGATACTTTTTATACCTATTTTAATGAAAAACTGCCTGTCAGCTATCACGGTACCGGAGATTGCTTTGCAAGCTGCTTTACCGGCGCTCTGATAAGAGGAGAGGGACTGCAGGAAGCTATGAAGCTCTCCGCTGATTTTATCTGCGAATGTCTGAAGCTTACCATAGCAGATCCTGCCCGCCGTACATACGGTGTGAATTTTGAAGAAGCACTTCCGCTTGTCATGCCAAAGCTCTAAACGCAGGCCACATTTCAAAAACTCCGGCAAGCAACACAAAGCCGCTGCTCCATAAATGATCACTCATTTACAGAGCAGCGGCTCTTTTTTTACGTCATCAATCCGACGCTGTTCTCAGGCTTTATAATTAAGCAAGCTCAGCGAAGTATTTGATTGTACGAACCATCTGGCTTACGTAGGAGTTCTCGTTGTCATACCAGGAAACAACCTGTACCTGAGATGTTCCGTTTCCAAGGTTTACTACCATTGTCTGTGTAGCATCGAACAGAGAACCGAATCTCATACCTACGATATCAGAAGAAACGATCTCGTCCTCGTTGTATCCGAAGGACTCTGTAGCTGCTGCCTTCATAGCTGCGTTGATGCCATCAACTGTAGCCTCACCCTTAACTACTGCGTTCAGGAGTGTTGTAGAACCTGTCGGGGTCGGTACACGCTGAGCAGCGCCGATCAGCTTGCCGTTCAGCTCCGGAATAACCAGACCGATAGCCTTAGCAGCACCTGTGGAGTTCGGAACGATATTTACAGCACCTGCACGTGATCTTCTCAGATCGCCTTTTCTCTGCGGTCCGTCAAGGATCATCTGATCGCCTGTGTATGCATGGATTGTGCACATGATACCAGACTCAACCGGCATATAGTCGTTGAGAGCCTTTGCCATCGGAGCCAGGCAGTTTGTTGTACAGGAAGCTGCAGAAATAACAGTATCCTCTTTTGTCAGTGTCTCATGGTTTACGTTGTAAACGATTGTCGGAAGGTCATTTCCAGCCGGAGCAGAGATAACAACCTTCTTAGCGCCTGCTGTGATATGAGCAGAAGCCTTCTCTTTGGATGTGTAGAATCCTGTACACTCCAGAACTACGTCAACACCGATCTCTCCCCACGGAAGCTCTGCAGCGTTAGCCTTAGCGTAGATCTTGATCTCTTTTCCGTCAACAATGATGGAATCCTCTGTGCAGGAAACCTTGTCAGCCAGAGCATATTTACCCTGTGATGAATCATATTTCAGTAAGTGAGCCAGCATCTTCGGGCTTGTCAGGTCGTTGATAGCAACAACTTCATATCCCTCTGCACCAAACATCTGTCTGAATGCCAGACGACCGATACGTCCAAATCCATTAATCGCAACTTTTACTGCCATAATTACAATTCCTCCTAAATGTAATTTTGATTAGGTAAATGTCGGGGTATCTTCCTTTGTTTAAAAATCCCCAACCTGTCTATTATTCTAACTAATTTGTCCCGAAAATTCAAGTAGTAATATGATTTTCTTCCAAAATTTTATAGACTTTTTATTTTGTATCTACTATGATGTTCTTATTAAAAGACGGCAGATCCGACGCTGCAGCATCGCTGTATCTGCCCGGGGAGGTAAAGAAATGAGTATCCGATATGACTTTCATCTTCATTCTGATTTTTCTGCTGACAGTGACGTCCCCGCCCGTCAGATGGTCGAGCGCGCCATCTGCCTCGGCCTTTGCGGGATCTGCTTTACAGAGCATCATGACCCTGATTTTCCTTCTGATACGCTGTCCTTTACGCTTGATCCTGACTCTTATTTCCCGGCGCTTTCAGCGCTCCGGAAGGAATACGAAAAAAAGCTCTGGATCGGTATCGGCATGGAGTTTGGTATCCAGCCGCATCTCGCGCCTGTCCTGCTGCAGCTTGCAAAGCAGTATCCCTTTGACTTTATCATCGCCTCACGCCATCTGCTCTACGGACAGGACCCCTACAACCGTCTCTGTTTTAAAGAAAAGCGGGAGGATGACTGTTATGCAGATTTTTTCCGCGAACAGTACACAGCTTTAAAGCAGCTCCCGCCGGACTCATACGATACCCTCGGCCATCTTGATTACGTGGTCCGCTATGGCCCGAATCAGAATCTTTTTTATTCTTATGAAAAATTTGCTGATGTGATCGACCCGATCCTGCATCACCTGATCGACAACGGCAAATGTCTGGAAGTCAATACCGGAGGCCTGAAATACGGACTGGGTGAGCCAAATCCGTGTATCGGGATCCTGCGCCGCTATCGGGATCTTGGCGGGGAGCTTATCACACTCGGATCGGATGCCCACACCCCGCAGCATCTCTGCTTTGACTTTGCAAAGGTGCAGGACATCCTGACCTTCCTTGGTTTCCGCCATTATACCGTATTCCGGCAGAGACGGCCGGAACAGATTCTTTTGTGATCAGTTATTGTTCTGATGCGCTTCACTGCTCTTTTGCACTGAGTGCGCTCCCAAGCGTATTGTAAGCCAGAAGCGCGTCCCTGATATGGTACTGGTCTGCGGTCGGATCCTGCGCCCATCCCGCTGTCACAAGAATGTATTCCCTGCCGTCGATCCTCGCCATACTGGCGAGGCAGTGTCCGGCGTCATCCGTATATCCCGTCTTTCCTCCCAGGATCTCGCCTCCGACGACATCCGGTGATTCCAGCCCTTTAAACATCGTGCTTTGAAAGGTAAAGCCCTCCGGATGGACCTGAGTCGGCTGTACCGTATAGCTCTTTGTAGTAAACACCTGATAAAAGGTTTTGTTGTCCAGCGCATTCTGTAATATCGTGGCGATCTCAGATACCGTTGAATACTGCTCCTCGTCATGCAGCCCTGTACAGTTCTTAAACTGAGTCTGTGTAAGCCCCATTTTCAAAGCATTCTCGTTCATCAGATCTGCAAAGGCGCTCTCTGACCCTGCCGCCTGCAAAGCAAGCTGCATACAGCACTCCGCTCCCGACGGAAGCAGGGCGCCGTAGAGCAGATCCCGGATCACCGCCTCCTCCCCCGGCTCAAATCCGGCACGTGAAGCGTCTCTTTCATAAAGCATATCATAGTAATCATACGACATCGTCACAGTCTGGTCCAGATCCCTGATCTGCTCAATCGCCGTCAGCACAGTCATAATCTTTGCCATGGACGCCGGGAATATTTTCTGCTGTGGATTTTTACTTCCCAGCACTGTTCCGGTATCTGCATCTATCAGCACTGCATACGGACTGGCAAGCGATTCAAGACTTACGGTGATCTCCTGCACCTTTTTATCATCCTGTCCCCGGTACAGTATAAATATCCCGCTCCCGCAGATCAGCAGCAGTGCAAGCAGCGCTACCAGACAGATATACAGCCGTTTGCCGTTTCTGTTTTTCCTGCCTCCCATCCTGCCGCTTCCATCCCGGGCAGCAGTCCTCCTGCCTGCTCTTTTGTTTTCTGTGCAGCTGCCTCTGTCTGCCCGCCTCACTGTATCTGTGCAGCTGCCTCTTCCGGTTCGCCCTGATGCACCTGCATAACTGCTTCTTTCTGCTTGCCTGGGTGCACCCGTGTAGCTTCCTCTTCCGCTTTGCCCGGATGTATCTGCATGGCTGCCTCTGTCTGCCCGCCTCACTGTATCTGTGTAGCTGCCTCTCCCGCTTCGCCTCGATGTATCTGCATAGCTGCCTCTGTCTGCCCGCCTCACTGTATCTGTGTAGCTGCCTCTTCCGGTTCGCCTTGATGTGTCTGCATAGCCGCCTCTTTCTGTATATCCTGCATAGCCGCTTCGCCCTGCATTTCGTCCGGGCAGATCTGTCTGATCGCGCCTGTCGGTGTATTGTCTCGATTGATCTGTATAGCTTCCGCTGTCATTTTTCTGTGTTTTTCTCATATCTGCCTTCTCCGCTGTCTCTCCCTCTTCATTACTGCAAGCATAACAAAAAACAATCTCCGTCTTAGTATGGGTGTCTTTCCCATTTATTATAAAAGAACAGAAATTGTTTTTGCAATATTTTCTCTTATGAATTTCTTAAGATTGTGCCTCCGCCTGCCACATAGTCTCCGTCATAGAACACTACTGCCTGTCCCGGAGTCACCGCACGCACCGGTTCCTCAAAGATCACCTCGGCCAGATCCTTATCCAGCCTTCGCACATGTGCTCTTGTACCAGAATGATTATAGCGGATCTTCGCCACTACTGAAAGCTCCTGATCTATATCCGGCACACTCATAAAGTTCAGATCGGAACAGATCAGTCTGTCCGTAAACACATCTGCGCTGTCTCCTATGACCACCTCATTCGTTTCCGGACGTATCTCTACCACAAACACAGGTCTGCCCATAGACAGATTCAGTCCCTTGCGCTGTCCGACTGTATAATGCGTGATCCCCCGGTGGCGTCCGATCACTGTACCGTCTGTTGTCACAAAATTGCCCTCCGGTATCTCACATCCGCTGTTTTCCCGGATAAACCGTGCGTAATCCTGATCCGGCACAAAGCAGATCTCCATACTGTCCGGCTTTTGCGCTACCGTCAGACCGATCTCATCCGCGATTTCCCGGATCCGGCTCTTTTCATAATCTCCGACCGGCATAAGCGTGCGGGACAGCTGCTCCTGAGTCAGATTGTACAATGCATACGTCTGATCTTTTGCCGCAGTGACAGAGCGCTGTATCGCATATCTTCCGTTTGGCAGCTTTGCAACTCTTGCATAATGTCCTGTCGCAATATAATCTGCTCCGATCTGCATACTGCGTTCAAGCAGAGATTCCCACTTTACATAGCGATTGCAGGCAATACAGGGATTCGGCGTCCTGCCGGACAGATATTCCCGCATAAAATACTGGATCACTTTTTCATCAAATTCCCTGCGAAAGTTCATGACGTAATACGGGATCTCAAGCATCTGTGCCACACGGCGCGCATCATCCACGGCAGAAAGCCCGCAGCAGCCGCCATTTTCGCTTACTGTATCAGGCTCCTCCTTCTGCCAGATCTGCATCGTGACTCCGATCACATCATACCCTGCCTGTTTCAGCAGATACGCTGCGACAGAGGAATCTACGCCGCCGGACATTCCGATCACTACTTTTTTCTTTTCCATAAGACTTAGTAATCCTCTTCCTCTTCTTCCTCACCCTCGTGGATATCTGACTTTGGCTTTTCCAGACCCTCTATTGTGATCCCGTTTTTCTGAGCATAATCCCACAATGCCGCATGGATCGCTTCCTCTGCGAGCAGGGAGCAGTGTACCTTCACCGGCGGAAGTCCGTCAAGCGCTTCCATGACCGCCTTGTTTGTCACCTGCAAAGCCTCCTGAATCGTCTTTCCTTTTACCAGCTCGGTAGCCATACTGCTCGTAGCGACCGCAGCTCCGCAGCCAAACGTCTTGAATTTGACGTCACGGATGACTCCATTGTCATCCACATCCAGATAAATCCGCATAATATCGCCGCATTTCGCATTTCCCACGGTACCGACGCCACTCGCGTTTTCGATCTCTCCTACATTTCTCGGATTCTGAAAATGATCCATTACTTTTTCTGAATACATACTGCCATTCCTCCAACTCTGTGTTCTGTGGCCCGGCGCCGGCTGTGTCACCGCCCGGCGCAGCAGACCGTTCTCTTTTTATCTGTGAGCGTTTGCCGTACACTCCTGTGCGCCGATCGCTCTTTCTGACTTTTTCTATCTTTGCGACTTTTTGGTAAAATCCTCATACAGCGGCGACATGCTGCGCAGCCGCTCCACGATCTGCTTCGTTTTTTCTACTACGAAGTCGATCTCTTCCTTTGTGGTTTCCTCCCCCAGGGTCAGGCGCAGGGATCCGTGTGCGATCTCATGCGGAAGCCCGATCGCCAGAAGCACATGCGACGGATCGAGCGAGCCTGACGTACAGGCAGATCCGCTGGATCCGCAGATCCCTTCCATATCAAGCATAATAAGCAGGGATTCTCCTTCTATAAACTGGAAACTAAAATTCGCATTATTGGGAAGCCTTCTGGTCCTGTGACCGTTCAGTCTGGTATATGGGATCTCAGAGAGCATGCGGTCGATCAGGTAATCCCGAAGCTCCCGTTCTCTCTGTGTCCGCTGCTCCATCGTATCGGCCGCCTGCTGCGCTGCCTTCGCATAGCCGACGATCCCCGGCACATTCTCTGTACCCGCGCGGCGTCTCCTCTCCTGCGCTCCGCCATGTACAAACGAACGGATCTTAACTCCCTTTCGGATATATAAAAATCCGATTCCCTTTGGTCCGCAGATCTTGTGCGCGCTGGAGCTTAACATGTCAATATTCAGCTCATCCACCTGGATCGGCAGCTGGCCGAATGCCTGCACCGCATCTGTGTGGAACAGGATCCCGTGTTTTTTTGCGATCTGCCCGATCTCCCGGATCGGCTGGATCGTACCGATCTCATTATTTGCGAACATCACAGAGATCAGTATTGTCTCCGGACGGATAGCTTTTTCCAGCTGATCCAGCCGGATGATGCCGTTCTCGTCTACGTCTATATACGTCACCTCAAAGCCGTGCTTCTCCAGAAATTCACAGGTATGCAGGATCGCATGATGCTCGATTTTTGAGGTGATGATATGATTTCCCTTTGTCCGATAGGCGTCTGCTGTCGCCTTTAACGCCCAGTTATCCGCCTCCGTACCCCCTGCTGTAAAATAGATTTCCTCCGGTCTGGCTCCGAGCACAGACGCGATCGTCTCTCTGCTTTCTGTGATCGCTTCTTTACTCTTTGCACCGATGCTGTAAATGCTGGAAGCATTTCCATAGTTTTCTGAAAAGTACGGAAGCATCGCCTCCACTACAGCAGGTGATGTCCGTGTTGTTGCCGCATTATCCAGATAAATAATCTTCTTCATGATCTATTCTCCTTCGCCGCAGTCCTCCGACTGTTCTGTTCTTTTTTGCTGTACTTTCCTGCTCTCCTCCACAAGCTGATCCAGCATGATCTCATCTACAGTTATCGCAATGCTTTCATTGATCTTCTGCCAGACATACTTTGCCACGCACAGCTGCGATTCCTGACACCCCTGCGGCGTGAGCGCAGGGCACTCTACAGCTCTTAGGTCTCCCTCCAGCGCCCGCAGGATGTCTCCGACTGAGATCGTCTGCGCCGGCTTTGCCAGCCGGTATCCGCCCTGTGCGCCGCGAATGCTCACCACAAGCCCGGCCTTTTTCAGCTTTGCGACAAGCTGCTCCAGATAGCTTTCTGATATATTCTGTCTCAGTGCGATGCTGCTGATCGAGACGGCATCCTTCTCACTGTGCTGCGCCAGATCGATCAGAGCACGCAGTCCGTATCTGCCCTTCGTTGACAGCTTCATACACACCTCCATCTTTTAGCTTTATGATAAAGGCTTTTATTTCCGAGTATTCTACTCGGATTTCAAAAAAAGAATACCACTGCTTTTTCCTCCTGTCAAGTGGTATCCTTATTTTTTCCTGCATATACTGAACCAAACGATACCGTCAGGTGCACACATATGAACCAGCAGCATTACCTTTTAAAAGGAACCTTCTTTCTGACAGGCGCCGGGCTCCTTACAAGAATAGCAGGCTTCTTTTATAAAATATTCCTGTCGCGCACGATCGGTGCGGGCGAGATCGGTCTGTTTCAGCTCACCATGCCTGTCTGCGCGCTGTGTATGGCCGTCTGTATCGGCGGCATCCAGACTGCTCTTTCCCGGTTCACAGCCGAATACCGTGCGAAAAAGCAGCCGCAGAACGCCCGTTTCTGTCTCGTACTGGGTCTTATCCTCTGTCTGTGCTCCTCCTGTCTGTGCGCCGGTTTTCTCTTTTCCTTCGCGCCCTGGATCGCACGCAGCTTTCTGCTGGAGCCCCTGTGTGCCCCGATCCTTCGTATCATTGCCGTGTCGCTTCCGTTTGCTGCCATTCACGCATGTATTTCCGGTTACTTTATCGGCTGTAAAAATGTCTCCGTCTCTGCCTGGTCCCAGGTGCTGGAGCAGCTCATACGCATCGGCTCTGTCCTCCTGTTTTTTGTGCTGTTTAGCAAAAGCAGCCGGACCATGGATGCTTCTGTCATGGCTCTTGGCCAGATCGCCGGTGAAGCAGCCTCCTCCCTTTTCTGCCTGTACCACTTTCTGTCGCGCTCACCGGATACAGACGACAGCTCCCGGCATCCCGGAAGATCCGCCGGCGCGATCATGCAGGAATACCGGAGGATCCTCTCGATCGCTGCTCCGCTTGGCCTGAACCGTACACTGCTGTGCGTACTCCAGGGCATAGAGGCTGCGCTCTTACCGCAGCAGCTTCAGTATTTTGGGCTTGGCAGCTATGAGGCGCTGCATGTCTACGGCACACTGACCGGGATGACTATGCCCCTGCTGCTTTTTCCTACGGCCGTCACAGGAGCGGTCAGCACGCTGCTGCTGCCTGCCGTCTCAGAAGCCCATGCCCTGCACCACAGCAGCCAGATCCGCACCACTGTCAACACCGGATTTCAGGCGGGCGTTCTGCTGGGCGCTTTCTTTCTGTCCGGCTTCCTGCTGTTCGGGCAGGAGGCCGGGACACTCCTCTTTTGCAGCGAGCTCTCCGGCGTCTTTTTGCGCCGACTGTCCCTGCTGTGCCCATTCCTCTACCTGAACACTGCCTTTACCGGTATCCTGCATGGTCTTGGAAAAACAGCGTCTGTTTTTATATGGAACATCATCGGCTTCGCGATCCGCATCTGTGCTGTCATCCTGTTTGTCCCGGATATGGGGATGGACGCTTATTTCGCAGGCATGATCCTCAGCCAGATCTTCCTGTGCGTCTGCGCTCTGATCCTGCTGTACCGCCATCAGTATCTGACCGTTGGCGTCATGAAAACCGTTCTTCGGGCTGTATTGCCCTGCTTTACGGGCACAGGAGCTGCCCTGCTTTTTCTTTCTGTTTGCAAAAAAGCCTGCGTAACGTCTCCGGCAGGACTTGGAGCCGCTGTATGTATCTTCCTTACTGCCTTTGCACTCCCGGCCTGGTATGTATGCGTTCCGGCAGACATACGCACAACCTGTGCGCTGCACAGATCCAGGAAGCATACGACCTGATCGTATGCTCCCTTTTCTGTATCTGATCTGTCTGTGCAGACTCAGCCCTGCATCAGTACAGATCTTACGTGTGCGATCTCTTCCCTTGTCGCCTTAGCTGCCGGCACGTAATACTGCTTCGTTCTCGCGATCTGATAAATCTCCTCCTGAGACTGCTCACACTGATTGCGAAACTGCTTTAATACCTGCTTCAGCTGCATATTTTCCGTCTGCGGGATCATTTCCCCGTAGCGCACGAGCTCGCCGTTGATCCCGGCAAGCGTATCGGATACCATTGTTTTCTCATCCATGTCTTTTCCCTCCTACTGCAAGAACTGCATAAGCTGCTGTTTGCTTTCCATTGCGGACTGCGCGGACTTCTGGAAAAACTGTTTTACACCAGGGTCTGCTGCCTGCTGTGCATACGCCTGCATTTTGCAGTGTGTTGTGGTAAAGCCGCCGATCAGATGGCGGAGGTTCTGAAGATCCAGTTCTGAAATTTCGTTCATTAAAAATCCCTCCTTCCGGGTACTGGTTACGATTCCAGTATCGCCTGAAAGGAGGGATCTTATTCACTTCATTGAAATTTTACAGCCAGTCATACAGCTCTTTGTACTTTTGTGCAGAATTATTCCAGGAAAAGTCTGCCGCCATGCCGCGGTCGATCAGCTTATTCCACTCACGTTTCTTATCATAATAAATGTGCATCGCATACTGCAGCGTATGGTACATCTCATGTGCATTGTAATTTGCAAAGCTGAATCCCGTACCTGTACCTTCGTATTCATTATACGGAATGACGGTATCCTTGAGTCCTCCCGTCTCACGGACGATCGGAACGGTTCCATAGCGCAGGCTCATCAGCTGAGACAAACCGCACGGCTCAAACAGGGACGGCATCAAAAAGGCGTCGCACGCCGCATATACCTTATGAGAAAGCGCCTCGGAATAAAAGATGTTCGCGGAAACCTTTCCCTGATACTTCCATGCAAAATGGCGGAACATATTTTCATACTTTTCCTCGCCCGTGCCAAGCACAACGAACTGGATATCGTTCTGGCACATTTCATCCATCATGCACGCGATCAGATCAAAGCCTTTCTGGTCTGTCAGGCGTGAAACGATACCGACCATAAAGGTAGAATCATTCTGGTTGAGCCCAAGCTCACTTTGCAGCGCTCTCTTATTTTTGATCTTTTCCTTGCGGAAGTTGCGGACATTGTAATGATACTCGATGCAGGGATCTGTCTCTGGGTTGAATACCTCGTAGTCAATGCCGTTTACGATCCCGCGCAGACTGTTCGAGCGCGCGCGCATCAGACCGTCAAGCCCTTCCCCGTAAAATGGCATCTTGATCTCTTCTGCGTACGTGTCGCTGACCGTTGTGATCGCGTCCGCGTATACGATACCGCCCTTCAGGTAGTTCGCGTCTCCGTATGCCTCCAGCTTGTCCGGTGTAAAATAATACGCCGGAAGCCCTGTGATATCACGCACGGTCTTTACATCCCACACGCCCTGGAATTTCAGGTTGTGGATCGTGATCACCGACTTCATATCGCGGAAAAACTCGCCCTCATGGAACTTATCCTTGAGAAGTACCGGGATAAGACCTGTCTGCCAGTCGTGGCAGTGTACAATATCAGGCCGAAAGCCGATCAGCGGAAGCGCGGAAAGCGCCGCCTTTGAAAAGAAGGCAAACTTCTCGATATCCTGATAGATATTTCCGTACGGTTTTGCCCCTGCAAAATAGTATTCATTGTCAATAAAATAAAACTGTACCCCATCATACTGCATCTCCAGCACGCCGACATACTGAGAGCGCCACGCAAGATCCATGTAGAAGTGCGTCACGTAATTCATCTTGCTCTTCCACTCTTCGCTCATGCACATATACTTCGGAAGGATCACGCGAACGTCGTACTCTTCTTTGTTGAAATACTTTGGAAGCGATCCGACCACATCTGCAAGCCCTCCTGTTTTGATAAAAGGCACTGCCTCAGATGCAACATATAATATTCTTTTCATATACGAAACCTCCGCTCAATACAAGTTATTAAAATTATACCGCATTTTCTCCGTAATGAAAAGTGTTTATTCAAACAGTTTTACAATATTTCTGAAAAATTTCACGACCTTCTGTTTTTGTATTCCAAACGGATCTTATCTGCGATCAGTGCGATAAACTCTGAGTTTGTCGGCTTTCCTTTTCCGTTGCTCACCGTATAGCCAAACAGCTCCTCGATCGTATCCATCTTGCCTCTGCTCCACGCCACCTCGATCGCATGGCGGATCGCCCTCTCCACACGGCTTGGCGTAGTCTGATGGCGCTTTGCGATCGTCGGATACAGGATCTTTGTGATCGAATTGAGCATTTCCATATCGCCCACTGACATAATGATCGCATCTCTTAAATACTGATAGCCCTTGATATGGGCAGGCACGCCTACCTCATGGATGATATTCGTGACATCTGTTTCCAGATTGTGTTCCATACAGTCATTTGTATTCTCGTACGCACTTACCTTCTTCGTCTTTGCAAAGCTGCGCTGGCTGCGAGAATGTACACGCTTGATGCGGTTTACGACTGTCTCATTATCAAACGGCTTCAGGATATAATAATCCGCACCCAGGTCAAAAGCGTCCTCTGTCATTTTTTCCTGACTGACCGCAGAGATGACAATAAACGCCGGCTTTTTCAGATCCGGATCGCGGTTGATCCGGTCCATCACCGTCAGACCGTCAAGCTTTGGCATGATAATGTCAAGCAGCACAACATCCGGCTTCTTGTCCCGGATGATCTCAATGAGCTCCTCACCATTTCCTGCCTTTCCCACGACCTCCAGTTCTTTATCGCTGCTTACGATATGATCGAGCAGCTCCACCATCCTCGCGTTGTCATCTGCAATTGCGATATTCAGCTTCTCCATTTTCTGCACTCCTTTTGTCCTGTAGATTTTTTGTCATTGCACAACGCATTTTTTGAAGGCCTACCAAAAATTGTCACGTACAAACTATCTGTATTATATAATAATCCCAAATATTAGCAAGAATATCTTCTCCCGTAAAAGCGGCACCAGACGACACTTCCCGACAAAGGAAGGCACAGAATCCCGCTTTTTCCTGCATATTGCGTCTGATACCGCAAAAAAAGTGGCGGAATCTCTGCCATTTTGTTGAAGAAACTCGAACACTTTTTTTGCAATAGAAGACGAAGTTTCCCACCCGGCAACAAAAATGCTGTGAAACCGACGTCAGGATCTTCTGTCCTTCTGCCTCAGCTTCACAGCATAATGTCTGCTCTTTTATATTTTCTTTCCTCTTTTTTGCCGTCCTGCTCTTCCTATTCTGCCGGTTTCTGATAAAACCTTCCTGTCAGCTCCTCGGTGCGCACAGCATTGATAAACGCCCCCTCATCCACCGTTTTCACGGACCGGATCACCTCCTTGCACTCTGCGCTTGATACAACAGAATACACGATGCTGCGCTCCTTGCCCTCATAATAGCCCTCTCCGTCCAGGATCGTCGCGCCGTGGTGGCTCACCTCTGTGATGATCTGACAGACCTCCTGCGGACGGTTTGTGACAATAAACAGCGTCTTTTTCTGATACTTCTTATAAAGTATGTGCAGCACCTGCGTAGAAGAATACTGAAAAATGATCGAGTACAGCGCCTTGTCCCAGCCAAAAAGGATGCCTGCCACAGCCAGGATCACGATATTTAATCCCAGGATCAGATTAAAGGAATCAACGCCCTTCTTGTCTGAGAAATAGATCGCAATAAAATCCGTACCGCCCGTCGTCGCGTTCGCCAGAAGGCAGGCGCTGATCGCAAATCCATTGATCATCCCGCCGAAAATACTGATCAGCAGCGTATCATACGTCACCACGTAGCTTGGCATAATATCTGTCAAAAAGCCCGTAAGCAGGATCATGATACAGGAATACAGCGTAAATTTTTTTCCTATATAGCGAAAGCCGATATAGATCGGAATCGCATTGAGCACGATATTGATCAGAGAATACGGAACCTCTATATGCAGAAACATTTCAAAGATCCTCTGGAGCAGGATCGTCAGTCCGGTCGCCCCTCCCGGATAGAGATCTCCGGCCCGCACAAAGGTCTTGATGTTGCCCGCCATGATCACCGCCGCCACGCAGATCACCAGCAGCCGTTTTCCATCTTTTTTCAAGTCAAAGCTCATGTCCTCTCCTCCACTGTCCTTCCGGATTTTTTTGCAGCCGCAAAAAGAGCTCATTTTGAATTTAATATAGCACAATGCCTCTGATTTGTCGAATTATTTTCAATTTGGGGGTGTTCGTATCCCGGTTTTTCATGTATACTGTTGAAAGCGTGGGCTCTCATGCCGCGCGTTTTCCGGTTTCTCATAAAAGCCTGCAGCTTTTCATAAACTAAACCGGAAATACCTGAACTATCAGACCCGTATAAAAAGGAGGATATGAATGCTTAATTATCTTATCGTATTTTTTATTTCCATGGTGCCGCTGATCGAGTTGCGCGGCGCGATCCCATATGCAATCGGCATGGGACTTCCAATCGTCCCATCCTACATCATTGCGATCATTGGAAATATGCTTCCCGTACCGATCATCTATCTTTTTGCCCGCAAGGTACTCATCTGGGGAAAGGATAAACCATGTATCGGAAAGTTTTTCACCTTCTGCCTTGAGAAAGGAGAAAAGGGAGGAAAGAAGCTCCAGGAAAAAGCAGGCCGAGGACTCTTCCTTGCACTTCTTCTGTTCGTTGGCATCCCGCTCCCGGGCACAGGAGCGTGGACCGGTACTCTGGCTGCCAGCCTGCTTGATATGGATTTCAAATCAAGCGTGATCGCTGTCATGCTCGGCGTCATCCTCGCAGGAATCATCATGGGCATTGCCAGCGCCGGAGTGTTTGGTGCCGCAGGCGCACTTTTTGCCTGAAAAGGAGTATCAGATGAAACACAATGTGACCCTGATCGGTATGCCGGGAGCTGGAAAGAGCACGATTGGAATCGTGCTCGCAAAAGTACTCGGATATGATTTTATTGATTCGGATCTGCTGATCCAAAAAGAAGAGGGAAAACTTCTCTGGGAGATCATGCGCGACTGCGGAAATGACGGTTTCAACCAGATTGAGGAGCGCGTCAACAGCCACATCGCGGCAGATCACTGTGTGATCGCCACCGGAGGCAGCGTGATCTACGGTGAAAAGGCAATGAAGCATCTGCGCAGCATCAGCACCGTCGTCTATCTGAAGGTCAGCCACAGAGTCCTGGAACGCCGTCTTGGAGATCTCCAGAAACGCGGCGTCGTCCTTGAGCCGGGGCAGACCCTTTTTGATCTGTATCAGCAGCGTATACCTCTCTACGAAAAATATGCACATATCACAGTGAATGTCGGTCACAGATCCGTAGCGAATGCAGTAGCTGCGATCACGGATGCTCTGGCTTCGTCCCAAGCTTCCGGTACACTGTGAAATACATCGTGAAAAAGCAGGCCAGTCCGCCGATAACATTCGAGATCGGTTCTGCAAGGAATATCCCCGCCACGCTATCCTCCATGATACGCGGCAGCAGAACCGTAAGCGGCAGGACAATGACTACCTTGCGGAACAGAGAAAAAAACACCGCTCTTTTTGATTTTCCCAACGCAACAAATACGGACTGTCCTGAAAACTGGAACAGCATAAATACAAAACCCGCAAAATACAGATGTACCGCACGTACTCCTTTCTCTATCATTTCACTATTTCCCGTAAACAATGCGAGAAACGGCTCTGGGAAAAATACCAGTGCTGCCCACGCTACAATCGTATACAGACTCCCCGCTGCTGTCATAAAGCAGATTCCCTTTTTTATCCTTCCATATTGCTTTGCCCCGTAATTAAAGCCAAGCACCGGCTGAGCTCCGTTCGTGATCCCGCTTACCGGCATGCTGAGCACCTCTCGCACAGAATTGAGTATTGTCATAATCCCTATGTAAAGATCCCCTCCATATATGCCAAGCATCGCATTGCAGACAATCTGCGCTACACTGTTTGTAGCCTGCATGATAAACCCGGACATACCAAGCCCTGTGATTTCCCGTACCAGTGCCCATTCCAGCCGGAAATACCGTTTTTGCAGGCGCAGGATCGCTTTTTTCCCGGTCAGGAATTTTAACACCCATACACAGGAGATAACCTGCGAAACTACCGTCGCGATCGCTGCGCCTTCAATCCCCATATCAAAGCCAAAGATCAGTACCGGATCGAGAATCAGATTGATCACTGCACCAAGCATCGTTGTGCACATGGCAGTCTTTGGGAAGCCCTGAGAGGTGATAAAGCAGTTCATCCCATTACCAAGCATGAAAAACACTGTGCCAAGCAGATAGATCGTAAGATACGTATTTGCATACACGTATGTCGCATCGCTCGCCCCCAGCAGATACAGCGGCGGACGCCCAAACAGGTAGCACGCTGCCATCAGAAAAAAGGAACTCCCAAACAGCAGTACTGCAGAATGCCCCATTATTTTCTCTGCCTTCTCTGTCTGTCCCGCTCCTCTTGCAATGGAACACAGCGGGGCCCCTCCCATTCCAAACAGGTTCGTAAACGCACTGATCACTGATATGATCGGAAAGACCAGACCAATCCCGGTAAGGGCCAGCCCGTTCTCTCCGGGCAGATGGCCGATATAAATCCGATCCACTACATTGTAGAGAAGCTGCAGCACCTGCGCGATCATAAGCGGTACCGCCTGCGCCATAATATGTCTGCTCACACTTCCCTTTGAAAAATCATGCTCCATATATGATGCCCTCTTTTCTGCTTTTCTTTAGAACCGCTGTTTTTTCCACTGATATCCGTCCATATCCACCTTTCCATCGCAAAAACGCACTCCCTCTGCTTCCAGCAGCTCGATCTGCCGGTTTCCTCCGCCAAAGGCAAACGCATCTGACACCTCTCCGAACCGGTTGACCACACGGTAGCACGGGATCCTCTGCGGATCCGGATTGACATGCAGCGCATACCCTACCACCCGCGCCAGCCGCTTATTTCCTGCCAGCTGCGCGATCTGTCCGTACGTTGCCACCTGCCCGTACGGGATCTGACATACAATATCGTATATCACCTCAAATGTATTTTTTTCTTTCATGGAGACTCCCTCCTCCTGACCTTTTTTCTGATCTGGCGTCCGCGCGGCAGGAACAAAACGCACCTGCGCCCTGACGCTATTATCTTACCCCTTCTGCAGACAAAAAACAATCCTTCTATACAGGCAAAACACTCGCAGATCTCTTCTCTTTGCCGTGACAATTCTTTCCCCGCATGATACACTAACAGACAGAGAAACCGTCCTGCAAAGGGACAGAGACTATTTTGAGGTGGCGCTATGAACGTGATTTTTCACATTGATGTAAATTCTGCATATTTAAGCTGGAGTGCAATGGAGCGGCTGAAAAAGGATCCCACCCTCGATCTGCGCACGGTCCCGGCGATCATCGGAGGAGACGAGCACACCCGCCATGGAGTCGTGCTGGCGAAATCGATCCCGGCAAAAAAATACGGTGTGCGCACCGGTGAGCCGGTCGCAGCCGCGCTTCGCAAGTGCCCCACGCTCCTGATCGAGCCGCCTGACCACAGACTGTACAAAAGACGCAGCGGCGAGCTTATGGATCTGCTCCATACCTATACCTCAGATATCGAGCAGGTATCGATCGATGAGTGCTATATGGCATACTCTCCTATCGCGCGCCGCTTCTCCTCGCCGGTGGAGGGGGCCCGCACGATAGCGGATCACATCAGACACACACTTGGCTTTACGGTAAATATCGGGATCGCCCCGAACAAGCTGCTCGCCAAAATGGCGAGCGATTTTGAAAAGCCGGATAAGGTACACACACTTTTTCCCGAAGAGATCCCGAAAAAAATGTGGCCGCTCCCGGTCAGTGAGCTGTTCATGGTCGGGCACAGCAGCGCCGGCCGCCTCACACAGCTTGGCATCCGCACGATCGGTGAGCTTGCCGGATGCAGTCCTGCCTTTTTGCAGCAGCATTTTAAAAGCCACGGAAAACTGATGTGGGAATATGCAAACGGCATAGATAACTCACCCTTAAACCCTGACACCCATGAATTAAAAGGGATCGGCAATTCTACCACCCTCGCCTCTGACGCCACGACCGCAGAGGAAGCAAAAAAGGTCCTGCTCGCTTTATCCGAGCAGGTTGCCCTTCGTCTGCGCAGATCCCATCAGATCGCACAGACCGTCACCGTAGAGATCAAATACAGCACCTTTCAGGCCTGTTCCCGCCAGACACAGCTCCTGTCGCCGGGTGCGACCTCCGGCCTCCTCTACGAATACGCCTGCCGCCTGTTTGATGAACTGTGGAACGGCAGCCCGATCCGTCTGCTTGGGATCCGCACCTCCAGACTGCTCTCAGAGGATGCCCCCATCCAGCTTTCCCTGTTCGATCTGCCCGCATCATCCGGTACGCCCCGCCATACAGACCCTGCAAAGCAGAAAAAGCTGGAGCAGGCAATGGATGAGATCCGCAGGCGCTTCGGCGATCAGGCAGTCGTGCGCGGCTCTCTTTTACAGATGGAGCATCCGGCCCATCCGTCTGACGGTCAGAAAAACAGCAATGATTTAACTTGACACAGTGAGAAAGCAGGCGTAAACTACAACTAATTAAATTTCAGATATCGGAAAGACCTGAAAAGAAAAGGGAGGAATATCTATTATGGAAAAGAAACATATCGACTGGGCGAATCTGGGATTTGGCTATATCCCGACAGAAAAGCGCTTCGTCGCAAATTATAAAAACGGAGCATGGGAAGACGGTCAGCTCACCTCCGACGCAACTGTCACGATCACAGAGTGCGCAGGCGTGCTGCAGTATGCACAGACATGCTTTGAGGGAATGAAGGCGTATACCACACAGGACGGGCGCATCGTGACCTTCCGTCCGGATCTGAACGCGGCGCGCATGGAAGCATCCTGCAAACGCCTCGAAATGCCGGTATTCCCGCAGGAGCGTTTTGTAGATGCTGTTGTCAGGACGGTAGAAGCCAACGAAGCGTACGTACCGCCATACGGCTCCGGAGCCACACTCTATATCCGTCCATATATGTTCGGAAGCGACGCTGTCATCGGCGTCAAGCCGGCTAATGAATACCAGTTCCGTGTATTCGTCACTCCTGTAGGACCGTACTTTAAGGGCGGCGTAAAACCACTGACGATCCGTGTCTGCGATTTTGACCGCGCAGCTCCGCACGGAACAGGTCACATCAAGGCCGGACTGAATTATGCAATGAGCCTTTACGCCATCATGGATGCGCACCGTCAGGGCTTCGATGAAAATATGTACCTCGACGCTGCCACAAGGACGTATGTGGAGGAGACCGGCGGAGCCAACTTCCTCTTCATAACGAAAGACAACAAGGTTGTCACACCGAAATCTGACAGTATCCTGCCCTCTATCACACGCCGTTCCCTGCTGACCGTTGCCAGAGATTATCTCGGACTGCCAGTCGAGGAGCGTCCCGTTGCATTTTCCGAGGTCGCAGACTTTGCAGAATGCGGGCTGTGCGGTACCGCCGCTGTCATTTCCCCGGTCGGCAAGATCGTTGACCACGGAAAGGAGATCTGCCTGCCAAGCGGCATGAACGAGATGGGACCTGTCACAAAGAAGCTGTATGATACACTGACCGGCATCCAGATGGGACGCATCGAAGCGCCGGAAGGATGGCTGCGGGTGATCAGATAAAGAGAAAAAGCATAAGGGAGAAGCTGCTTCCTTATGCAGTCTCTCCCCTATGCCTCTCTTTTCATGCTTCTCTTTTTATGCCTCTCTTTTATATATGCTGCATCCTTCCTTGATCGTCTCCAGCACCCTGATCTGCTTCACCTCATCTGCAGGCACCTCAAGCGGATTGCGGTCTGTGATGATCAGGTCTGCCAGCTTTCCTTCCCGGATCATTCCCTTATCACATTCTTCTCCATACTGATAAGCGCCATAGACGGTCATTGCCCTGAGCGCATCGTACACACTGATCTGCTCACCCTCTGCCAGCTGCACTCCATTTTTTGTCACGCGCTTTGCGGCGCACCAGATTGTCTGGAACACATCCGGCGGCAGGACCGGACTGTCCTGATGGAAGGTAAACGGAATACCGAGCCGAAGTGTCGTGCCCGCCGGTGAGATCCGCCCGGCACGCTCCATGCCAAAGTTCTGTATGTGGATATCGCCCCAGTAATAGGTGTGGGCAACAAAGAAGCTTGGCATCATAAAAAGCGCTTTCATCCGCTCCAGCTGCTCTTCCCTTACGAGCTGCGCATGGACCATAACCGGACGGTTTGGCGCATATTCCGGATGCTCACGGCATACCTTCTCAAACTGTGTGATATACTGCTGCGCGGCTGCATCTCCATTGCAGTGTGCCAGAATCTGTCTGTTGTCCTCCAGCGCCCGCAGGATCAGTGCATACACCTGCTCATCCGTCTTGACCGGATAACCGCGGTAGCCGTCCTGTGCTCCTTTATACGGCTCCAGCATCCACGCGGTCCGCCCCTGCGGCGAGCCGTCCAGAAAGATCTTATAGCCTCCGATTTTTAAATGCCCGCGGTAGCACGCAGGGTTTTCCTGCTGCAGCCCCGGCATCTGATCGCAGTGCTCCAGATCTGCATAGCCTGCCAGATCCAGATAGAAAAGGTCCTTCTGTCTGGCATACTGCAGCAGCTGATACAGAGGAGGCGTCACCATTCCTTCCTGCACCGTTGTGATGCCATATGACGCATAGACCTCCTGTGCCCGGAGAAACAGCTTCATGATCTCGTCGATATCGGGCATCGGCATACGGCTGCGAAACTGTACAAACGCATTTTCTTCCATATAGCCGTCCGGCTCTCCGCTTTCTGTTCGCCCATACCGGCCTCCCTGCGGATCTGCCGTCTCCTGCGCGATCCCCTGTACAGCCAGCCCGGCAGAATTCGCCACGCCCATATGCGAGGAGGCATGGACGATCACGACAGGATGTACACCCGATACCCGGTCAAGCACCGTCTTATCTGGATGACGCTTCTCGGAAAGAAAATTGTGGTCATAATTCACTCCGACCACCCACTGACCCTTGGGGACGCTGTTTTCCCGGATAAATGCGCGAAGCAGCGCCACAATATCCTCAAAATCAGAAGCTCCCGACAGATCGCACTGAGACAGCGAGGTGGCAAGTCCCGAAAAGTGGCTGTGCCCGTCGATAAATCCCGGCAGCATCGTCCTTCCGGCAAGGTCAATGCAGATCGTATCCTCATCCTTTTGCGCCATCAGCTCCTCTTCGGAGCCCCTTGCCCGGATCCTCCCGCCGCTTACCAAAACCGCCTGCACTGCGGGACATTCATCATCCATAGTCAGGATCGTTCCATTGTAATACAGGGTGGAAGGACCACCCGCTATTTTGCTACATACAGATTGCTTCTCCATCTGATTTCTCCTTTACCATTTCTGCTCTCTTCGAAATGATCCAGTTGCATATCACACAAAACGCCAGCGCAAACAGCACTCCGAACACATTCTGTATGACGCGAAGCCCCATTGCGTTCGCAAGTCCGTACGCTTCTGTGGCGATCGCGAGCGCGCCGAATGTATTAAAGACTGCCTGCCATCCGTATTTCACAGAAAATCCCACGCCTATCCCGCCTATGATACCAATATAGGCGTAAACAGAAGGAGGTAGCACGTAATACAGGACCAGAAAGCTTGCCGCGCCTGCGATGTTTCCGATGATCCTGCCTCGTACCCGGTATTTCATATCTTCTGTAAACGGAAGGATGACTGACATCGCTGCGATCCCTGCCCACATGGCGCGCGGCATATGACAGATCTCCGCGATAAACACTACAAGCGGCACACAAAGGATCTGGCACAGCTGCCATCTCGATCTGGCAGATTCTATCCGAAATGACCTGAGAGTCTCTTTGATCCCATTCCTGTATACACGTCCCGCATGATTTCTGTAAAAGACAACGCAGGTGATAAGCGCTCCCACAGCCAGTCCTGCCAGACGCATCACATAGCTGCGTCCTGAAACATCATACCCGTATAAGAGCAGATACCCAAGCACCAGCGTTGACTGGTTAAACATAAATGGATTGTGGCATCCAAGAAGCATCAGCACCGCGATCGCTGCCATATTGACCAGCATTCCCACAAACGGGCCTGTCACATTCGCCAGATGCGGGCCGATCGCCATAAGGACAAAAAAGCCTGCCAGAAGAGCTGTCGACTGCCCTGTGTGCATACCAAAATCTGCATTTTTAAATACCATCAGGCACAGGAGCACGACTACTCCTACAATGCTGTTATCGCCTCCGAATATCATACTGTAAATGGTGACAAAGCCAAAGCAGAATACCATTGTGATGGCGATCTTAAACAGATACACTGCGATATGATACCACCGCTCGCGCGCGGTCCTGCTGTTCTTTACTGCGGCCTTTGAGCCTGCCTGATTCAGCTGTAATTCCTGATAAACTGTCATTTTGTCTCCTCCTCCAGAATCTGTACGCATACTCCTGTCAGGTTTGGTCCCAAATGAGCCGCAAGCGCACATCCCAGAGTCGTGGTCATAGCCTTCGGGGCAGCTCCCAGTTCCTCAAAAATCCTGCTTTTCAGAGTTTCAAGAAGTTCTGCGTCTCCTCCATCCGCAAAATACAGCCTGTATTTCTTATGGTCTCCCACTGCTTCTACTGCATGGCTTTTCAGCCGCCCAATGCGCTGCTTTTTTCCTCTGACCTTTTCCACCGGTGTGATCACGCCTTTCTCATCAAAGGTCAGAATCGGCATGATATTGAGGAAATTGCCTGCGATCGCAGCTGCCCGGCCGATCCGCCCCGTTTTCTGCAAAAACTCAAGCGTATCGATCCCAAAATACGGGAACGTATTCTTTTTAAGCGTCTCCATCCGCTGCGGAATCTGCTCCCAGGATAAGACTCCCTCCTGCACCTCATCCATCAGCTCGATCAGCAGAGCGCCTTCTGCCAGACTTGCCATCCCGGAATCCAGCACAACGCACGAAAGCTGCTCACATTCTTCGCACAGCAGTCTGCACATATTCCATGTACCGGAGATAGCAGAAGACATGGTAATGAGCACTGCCTTTTTGTATCCCTGCTCCAGCACTTCTTTTAATACCTTTTCCAGCGCCTCTCCGGTCGGCAGAGAGGTCGACGGAAGCTCCCCGTTTTTCTGCTGCCGGTAGATCTCTTCCGGAGTAATATCAACTCCGTCCAGATAATCCCTGCCCTGACAGGTTACCGTCACCGGGAGAACGAAAACACCCTCCCGCATTTTTATTTCTTCTGGCAGATCAGCACAGGAATCTGCTATAAAAGCAATCTTTTCACTCATCTTTTGCAAACCTCTTTCTTTCATAATTTTCTTCTTGGCATCTATTTTGGAAGGCGGACGGTAAAGCAACAGCCGCCATACTCCCTGTTATTTACTTCTATGGTTCCCTTTTCGCTGTCCACGATCCGCTTTACAAGCGCCAGTCCCAGCCCGTTTCCATCACTTTTATGAGAACCGTCCTCCTGATAAAACTTATCAAAAATCCTGCTCCTGACGTCCTGTGCGATCCCCGGTCCCTCGTCCTTGATGGAAAATACCACCGTATCTTCCTCGCTCTTCAAAAGAAGTGAGACTGTAGCCCTCACCGGACTAAATTTCACTGCATTGTCGATCAGATTGACCCACACATGCATCAAAAGCCCTTCATTGCCGCAATAATCTGTCTTTTCCAGATCTGCCTGAAAGGCGATCTCCTTCGGCGTCCACTTTGACTCCAGAGAAAGAAGTGCCTGACGGATCTGCTCATCCAGACGGTATGTCGTCCTTTTCATCGGGATATTCTGGTTTTCCAGCTTGGACAGCAGCAGGATATTTCCCACCAGTCCCGAAAGCCGCCCGGTATTAAAAAGGATCTTCTCCACGTATTCATTTTGCTCCGCAGAAAGCGCGTCATCCTGCAGCAGCATCGTATACCCCTCGATCGCATTGATCGGCGTCTTAAACTCATGCGATACGTTGGAGACAAAATCTGTCTGAAGAAGCTCGGTCGCCCGCAGTTCCTGCGTCATTACGTTAAAGCTGCCAAACAGATCGCGGATCTCGTCGATCCGGCTCGTTGTCTCAAGCTGCTGCTCAAAATCGCCCTGCGCCACCTCAGCCATCGCCTTGCTCAAAAGCGTGACCGGGGCAAGGATCTTTCCATTCATAAAGGCGGTAATGATCCCTGATATAAGTGTGTTAAAGATCAAAAGCCACCCAAGCGTCGGAATACTGCGCGGCAGATTTAAAAAACGGTCCAGCAGCGCAAAGAGCAGCGCCGAAATGACCATAGAAACAGCCAGCGCGCCCCAGATCGCCACAGTCAGATAGGAACGTATCTTCAGTCCCTTCTGCTCTCCCTCCTGCGCCTGCCCGGGATGTCTGCTTTGTGTCCGATCCTGCTTTTTCATTTTTTCACCACCTTGTAGCCGATCCCCCGCATAGTCGCGATCTCAAGATCCGGATTATCCCGCAGTCGATCCCGCAGTCTGCCGATATGTACTTCTATCGTGTGCGGATCAGCCTCCGTGTCATACCCCCATACATCATCCATGATCTGCTGCTTCGTAAAGGTGCGTCCCGGCGAAGCTGCCAGCTTGTACAACAGCAAAAATTCTTTTTTCGGAAAGATCTGACTGCTCTCTCCGACAGAAACAGTCATGGTATCGTAATCAAGCTGTGTACTTCCGATCACAAGCCTGTGCTCACTCATCATCTGCGCCCTGCGCAGAAGCGCGCCTACCCGAAGCACCATCTCATTGACATTGACCGGCTTTACCATATAGTCATCACTGCCTGATAAAAAGCCCTGACGCATATCGTCAAAGGCGCTCTTTGCTGTGATCATCAGTACCGGGATCTGACTGCCGGATGCGCGAAGCTCTGAGACAAATTCGTATCCATCCATCACCGGCATCATAATATCCGAAATGATCAGATCCACATATTCCTCGCTGACCCGCGCAAGCGCCTGCTGTCCGTCCCCCGCGCAGCTCACCCGATATCCATGCTTGACCAGCACCTTTCGGAACAGCTCGCAAAGCTCTGTATCGTCTTCTACAATTAAAACATGAAACATATCCTGCCTCCTTTTGATGTATCATAACAGCCAATTCTCAATTTTACCTCAACAAACAGACATCTGCGCAAAAGCAAAATCTCATACCTGAAAAAATCCTGTGCCATACTGGTTCAAGAATACCATTCTGCCCTTTTTATTTCCATCATACTGTAAAATCTCCAATATTTCTATCCCTCCTGTTACCTTTATCAATTGCACAATATCACATGTTCACCCTTAACAAATTAACTTGTAAGTCTTATGGTATACATATCAAAATAATTTAATGTGAGGAGTGACGATACCGAATTATGGAGGGGTACATAAAGAAAATCAGATATGTTCAATTAGAAGATAAAGAGTTTTGGTATAGTCTTGATAAGCATTTGCCGGAACGGGAGTTCGATCGTAAAGTCAGAGAAAAAAGAGGATACGTTTTATTAAATGACAGTAAACCGATAGGATTGTTGAGATATAATCTTTTTTGGGATAATACGCCATTTTGTACAATGTTATTTGTTGATTGGAATTATCAAGGAAAAGGTTATGGGAAAAAACTTATGGAGCATTGGGAAGCTGACATGAAATCTCAGGGATATGGTATGCTTCTGACTTTTACACAGGTTGATGAAGAAGCACAGCATTTTTATAGAAAATTGGGATATAGGGATTGCGGCGGTTTTGTCATAGATGTTCCAGGGTATGAGCAGCCAATGGAGAGGGCGGTTAAACCGCCCTGCCCTGCATGACCGTAAATTCCAGCGCCGGTACAATACCGCTCGCCATACTGCAGTACTCCGATACCTTCACGAAATATCGTACTTCATCCAGCCGTACCTGTGCAGGCATTCCATATTGAATAATTTCGTAGGCAAGCCCGCTCCTTTTGCAGTAGTTTTCTACCTGCTCCATAAACTCATCTTCGTTACGCGGTCTGTGATCGAGATCTTCAAGCCTCCGGATAAACGGAAGCGCTGCGACCAGCCGTATCAGCATTACTGCCAGTATATAGCCTCCCATAATAAACACCAGTTTATCAGAAAAAAGCGCCAGATGCTCCATATCCTGATCTACAAGCAGCACAAATACTGCACTGAAAAACAGTGTACATCCAAATGCTGCACTCTTCGCGGCTTCCGCAGCCCATCCGCTTCGTGTCATACGATCACCCTCCAATTCTGTACCGCACATTTTTTCACTTCTATTTTCCGAGCGCTCTCAGTCTCGCTTCGATCGCGCGGCTGCTCTCCTCAAACAAAAGCTCTTTGTTGTAGCGGTAATACCGCTCGCAGTCATACTCCTGCAAAAAGCTTATGCTGTACGGATCATGATTGAGCTCTGTGATAAAGATCACGAGCTCCTGGCCTGTGCCAAAGGCTGCCTCCAGGAAATCAAAGGCGTGCTCCAACAGCTGACCGGCTGCATCCCTTTGCGCTTCCAGGCTGTCCTGCCTTGAGTCAAACCACTCCCGTATCAGCGCAAATGCCTGCTCTCCATCCGACGGATCCTCCTTTGCAAGCTGCTGTGCATAACCCTCCAGCGTCTCTGCGATACGTCTGCGCAGACGCTCCTGCGCCCTCGTCAAAAGCTCCGCCGCCTTTTTCTGCTGCGTCTGCACGGCAAACGTTTCTGCTGTCTCTTTCACAAAAATATCCGGCGCTCCGCCATGTACACCGAGCAGCCCCTCTTTTACGGTCTTTAATTCTTCAAATAAAAGCGCTATCTCCTGCTCACTTTGCGCCGCCCTGGCAAATGCCTGACGGCATCTGTCAAGCAGAAGACTCACAATGCTCAACCGCTCGTCAAAGGAGGCGTGCGCAGCCTTTTTTAAGAGCAGCGGATCAATATTTCCTGCAAGCACCGCATCCAGCTGGTAGTCCATCTGATACTTTTTATAAAGCTCCAGATAATTTGCAAAGTCCCTGGCGATCATCTCATGCTGCACATACTGTCCGATGACCTCACGGTCCATCGTAAGCCCAAGCTGTTCATATACTGTAAGCATCTGTGAGAGATCCTCCCAGCCGCGCGGCGTAGCAAATTTTCTCCCATCCACGGTCGTCTCCATTTTATAGAAGTTGGCAGTCCGCGCATTCAGGTACGCGATCACTGCCGGATGGAGCTGCCTGCGCAGCGCATACTCCTTCCACACGGCAAAATCCGGCTCTACCTCGATCTTTTTCACACGATCCATTGTCACAACGTCAAATTCCCGCACAGACTTGTTGTACTCCGGCGGATTTCCTGCCGCCACAATGATCCAGCCCTGCGGGATCTCATGGCTGCCAAACGTCTTGCACTGGAGAAACTGCAGCATGGCCGGAGCCAGCGTCTCAGAAACACAGTTGATCTCATCAATAAACAGGATTCCTTCCGAAAGTCCCGTTTTTTCCATTTTTTCATAGACAGCCGCTACGATCTCACTCATCGTATACTCTGTCACCGTGTACTCTCTGCCTCCAAACTCCTGCTTTGACACAAATGGAAGACCGATCGCACTCTGGCGCGTATGGTGCGTGATCGTATATGATACAAGCGCGATCCCGCACTCTCTGGCAATCTGCTCCATGATCTGCGTCTTGCCGATGCCCGGAGCGCCCAGCAGCAGCACCGGACGCTGCCTGATCTGCGGTATCACATATTCCCCATACGCATCCTTCAACAAATATGCAGAGATCGTATCTTTAATTTCCTGTTTTGCACGTTTAATATTCATCCCTTACACCTCAGCTTTTTGTATCTGCTTCCCTGAATTCCTGCGGATCAATGATCAGCCTGATCGCCCACGGCGGCACATCCACATCGCGGTAATCCTCCTTCATGAAAACAAACGCAGTCTCATACGGAGGCTTCCTGACTGGAAATGTCCCATACCCGTCGGTAAAATAGATCAGCCCGCGCAGCTTTGTAAAGCATTTTCGCTCAAGCAGCTCCTGCACCCGGGCAAATGCCGGGCGAAAATCCGTCCCTCCGAAGCCTCTCACCGTAAAATGTTCCAGGTATTCCCGCATTTCTTCCCGGCTCGTCACAAGCACATCCTCCTGCACCTGATCATCGCACTGCAAAATATGCACATGGATTTTCCGGGCAAATCCCTCTGACTCACTGAGCACGCTGTACGTCTCCTCCAGAAAATGCCGGATCAGCTCTCCCTTACACGACATCGAGGTATCCAGTACGATCACAAAGTCCTCTACCCGCTGCACCTCCTTCGTCTCAAGCGGCTCGATCAGCGGCATATTTCCATACAGCTCCATCCCATAATTATAAAATATGTAGTCAAATGAATCCATATCAACCTGCATTTCTTCCTTCAGCACGGAAAATTTTCGGAGAAATTCTCTGTAATCATACCGTTTGCGGTTCACCGCACAGATCTGCTCCTCCAGGCTTCTCACATCATCGGACGCCTCTTTGGCAAATGTCTCCATCTCTGTCTGCATCCGGTCACGTATATCCTCCCACCGGCGCTGCTGCGGGCTCGGACTCTTCTGGTCCCTGGGATCCTGTTCCCAGCGGCTGTGATCATCCACAAGAAATTCCCGCTCCCACGCTTCCAGCTGCGCCTGCACCGGATGCAGCCTGCACAAAAAACGGTACACCCGCTGCGCAGTCACAACAAAAGCAGCCGTCTTTTGTTCTCCCTCCTGACTCAGCATACGATAGACCTCACGCCGCAGGGAGGACTTTGGCAGATGGACTGCCTTTTGATACAGCCCATCGATCACATACTCGGCAGCAATATCACACGCCAGGTTCCAGTACCGGACATCCCTGTCCTTCCTTTCCCAGAGGTGAGAGAACAGACAGTGCACGATACTGTGCAGATACTGGCGGTTCACGCATGCACGCCCTTTTCGGAACAGC
Organism: Parablautia sp. Marseille-Q6255; assembly: GCF_951230155.1. GTDB lineage: Bacteria > Bacillota > Clostridia > Lachnospirales > Lachnospiraceae > Choladousia. The sequence goes on along the minus strand of NZ_CATNVD010000011.1, from coordinate 107,379 downwards.
GCCACAAGCGCATCTGGCTGATAGTAAAGTATACTTCCATTGGTCCCTGTCATACGGATCTGCTGATCCGGCAGATACGCAAGCGATGACAGCGCCACATCAAGAAAACGCATATTCAGATACAACTCGTTTCTCGCATTGCGCAAAATGTCGCCCGCCACCTCTATAAAATCAAGCATCTGCTTCTGTTCTTCATACACCGGATTCATCTGTGCACCCCTCCTTTCTTTTTGCCGCCCGGGCTTTTATTTCCTACAGCTCCAGTCTGCGGCGTTTTGTTTTCCGCGGCATTCCTGCCCCGAGGTTCATCAGATAGCTTACCGCTTCTCCTGCATGGAGTCCGGCCGCCTCCCGCCCAAGCTCCTGCACAAGCGACTCCCACTCACTGACTCCGATTCCCCGCAGCCGCTCTATCAGCCAGCAGAACTCCTGCGTATCTCCCTGCTTTAGCAGCTCCTGTGCGATCCTTTTCCCATGCGTACACAGATATGTCTCATAGACAGACCGTGCTTTTTCTGAAAGCGCTACCGCAGTCCTCAGACGTCCCAGTACCATCCGGTATACGATCTGCTCCCGTTCCAGTACCTGTGCGCGCGAAAACAAAGCATCGTACTGCCCGAAATCAAACCTTCGCCCCTGAAAACAGTTTCGGTAAGACATCCCGCTCCCGTGCACATGTGTCTCCAGGATCCTTGCCGGCGTATTTTCCACGCCCTCTTCATAAAATTCCGGGAACACAAGCTGCGCCCTTGCGTACGTCAGGCCGGAGCATTCATCCGGAACGTAATACTCCACAAATATCTCCTCCGGAAGCTCGTCCAGCACCTCCTTCAGGCTGGATCTCCCCTCCATATCTGTATGGACACGCAGATTTCGTACCCTGTGACAACGGGTAAAGACTCCGCTTCCCCAGTCTGTGGTCTCTCCGTAAAAGGTCAGGCTGTGCAGCCGGGCACAGTCGTAGAAGCAGTACCGCCCCACCCGCTGCAACGTCCCGGGAAATACGACTTCTTCCAGCGCATCCCCGCACAGCGCCGGAATTTCCCGGATACCTGTCTGTTCCCGGTCCGCCTGCTGCCCTTTTGGTGACTGTGCAGACGTCTCCTTTTTGCAGGCACGGATACCCGAACCGCCGGCGATCCAGTGTGCGCTGCCTCCGAGCACCTCCGGTACATACAGATGGAGGTTTCCATTTTCCAGCCCCCTGCGCAGCGTCCGCTCCTCCATATGCGCAGAAAACGCATACGGAGCAATCGCCCGGACCGGGCAGTCCCCGATCTGCTGCGGGATCTGCGCCTTTGTACCATGCGAAAAACAGCGCCAGATCACCGCGCTGTTTCCCGTTCTCTCATATACAAATGCCTGTGCCGTTTCTCCGGCAAATGATTCTTCGTACATCTGAATGACTCCGTTTCTTTTCTTTTACAGATGTGTCAGTACAAAAATATCGTAAATCGCTCTTACTGCATGCTCAAAATCTTCATTTCGCACGCCAATGATGATATTGAGCTCGCTGGAGCCCTGATCGATCATTTTTACATTGATATGCGCATGAGAAAGCGCTGCAAAAATCCTTGCCGCTGTTCCGCGTGTTGCGCGCATGCCGCGTCCCACGACCGCGATCAGCGCCAGATCCGATTCCAGATCCAGCATATCCGGCTCTACTGCCCGGTGAAGCCCGGAGATGATCTTCTGCTCCTTCTCCATAAACTCATCCTGATGCACCAGCACCGTAAAGGTGTCAATACCAGACGGCGCGTGCTCAAAAGAAACCCCGTTTTCCTCAAATACCTGCAGTACCTTGCGGCCAAAACCGATCTCGGAATTCATCTGATCCTTTTCAAGATTGATCGCACAAAAGCCCTTCTTTCCGGCAATACCTGTGATCGTATACTTCGGCTGGCGGCAGGTACTCTCCACGATCAGCGTCCCCGCATCCTGCGGTCGGTTCGTATTCTTGATATTGATCGGAATACCTTCTTTTCTCAGAGGAAAGATCGCATCTGCATGGAGTACCGTCGCCCCCATATAAGAAAGCTCCCTCAGCTCTCTGTAAGTGATCGTCTCGATCGTAGCCGGGTCCTCCACAATATGCGGATCGGTCACCAGAAAGCCCGAAACATCTGTCCAGTTCTCATACAGATCCGCATGGACGGCGCGCGCTACGATAGAGCCTGTGATGTCGGAACCTCCGCGTGAGAAGGTCTTCACCGTGCCGTCTGCCATTGCCCCGTAAAATCCCGGGATCACAGCGCGCTCCACTCCCTGGAGACGTTTCTGCATGATCTCGTTCGTAAGCTCTGCATCAAACACGCCGTCCTCATCAAAACGGATCACCTCTGCCGCATCGATAAATTCGTATTCCAGGTAGGCAGCCATGATAATACCATTTAAGTACTCTCCACGGGATGCGGCGTACTCACTTCCGGAGCGCGCGGCAAATGCCTCCCGGATCTGCGCAAACTCCTCCTCCAGACTAAGCTCCAGAGAAAGCCCGCTGATGATCTCCTGATACCGTGCCGCGATCGCTGCGAGCTTCTCCTCAAGCAAAGCTGCATTTCCCGCAGACTGATAACAGTCATACAGCATATCTGTCACCTTTGTATCCTCTGAAAACCGTTTTCCCGGTGCAGAAGGCACGACATAGCGTCTGCCCCTGTCCGCATGAATAATTTCTCCCACCTTGCGGAACTGCTCCGCACTGGCCAAAGAGCTGCCTCCGAATTTGACTACCTTTTTCATCCTGGGTTTCCTCCAAATTTTTTCATACTCCTGCAAACTGCTTTTCCTCCGACGCTTCGCAAACTGATCTTTTCTCAGCCGCAGACAACGTCTCCCATATCATAAAAGCCTGCCGGCTTTCCTGCCATGTACTTTGCCGCCTGTACGGCGCCCTTTGCAAACACGCTCTTCGAGTATGCCGTATGCCTGAACTCGATCACTTCATCCAGCCCGGCAAAGATCACCTCATGCTCTCCGACGATATTCCCGCCGCGCACTGCGCTGATGCCGATCTCGTATTTCTCTCTCTTTCTGCGTTCCTGACTGCGATCATATGTATACTCATATTTCTGTCCAAGCGCTTCGTTGATGCTGTCTGCCAGCGCAAGCGCCGTACCGCTCGGAGCATCGACCTTGAGGTTGTGATGCTTCTCCACGATCTCCATATCAAACCCGGCCGGAGCCAGCAGCTTCGCCGCATCCTGTAAAAGCTTCAGAAGCATATTGATGCCAAGCGACATATTTGCTGATTTCATCACAGCCGTCTTTCCAGCAGCCTCTTTTATCTGGTCGATCTGCTCCTGCGAATACCCGGTCGTACAGAAGATCGCCGCTACCTTCCTGTCTGTGCAGTAGCGGATCAGACCGTCCAGCGCCTTCGGTGAGGAAAAATCGATCAAAACATCCGCTTCCACATCGCAATCCGCGATATCCGTAAATACCGGGTACGCCTTATCTCCTTTATCCTCCAGATCGATCCCTGCTACAATCTGCGCTTCCTCATCTGCCGCTACGATCTCTGTGACCGTGCGTCCCATAAAACCATTGCAGCCGCTCATTATAATCCTGACCATATGTCTACCTCTTTCTGTATGTCATGTCCTTGCCGTTTTATCTTTTCCAGTCTGTGTATCCTACAGGATACCGTATGCCTTCATCGCTTTCTTCAAACGCTCTGCATTTGCCTCTTCCATCTCACACAGCGGTCCGCGCAGCGGTCCTGCTCCCTTGCCCATCAGATTCAGCGCAGTTTTGACCGGGATCGGATTCACCTCACAAAACAGCGCTCCGATCAGGTCGATCGCCTGAAGCTGAAGTCTGCAGCTTTTCTCCACATCCCCGGCAAGGTAAGCTGCGACAATGTCATGTGTCTGGCGCGGAGCTACATTGGATAAAACAGAGATCACTCCGCAGCCGCCCAGCGACATGATCGGCACGATCTGATCGTCATTTCCGGAATACAGCTCCACCTTATCTCCGACAAGACTCATCAGCTTTGCCACCTGAGAAATATTTCCTGTAGCTTCCTTCACGCCGACAATATTCTCTACATCTGTCACCAGATCAGCGATCGTCTCCGGAAGCAGATTACATCCTGTCCGGCTCGGCACATTATACAGAATGATCGGCAGGGACACTGCCTGTGCGATCCTGGTATAATGAAGCTTCAGTCCCTTCTGGGTCGCTTTATTATAGTATGGCGTCACAAGCAGCAGCGCATCTGCTCCCGCCTTTTCTGCCTCCTGGGAGAGATAGATAGCTGTCTGCGTGCAATTGGAGCCTGTACCTGCGATCACCGGGATCCGCTTTGCCACCCGGTCGATCGCGTAGCGGATCACATCAAGATGCTCCTCATGTGTCAGCGTCGAAGACTCGCCCGTCGTGCCGCAGATGATGATCGCGTCTGTCCCTCCTGCGATCTGCTCCTCTAACAGTTCTCCGAGCTTATCATAATTTACTTCGCCATTGTCATACATCGGTGTAACGATCGCTACACCCGCACCTTTAAAAATAGCCATATTCTTCCTCCTTATAATAACATGTATCAGAGTTCAGGCCGCACTCCTGCAATAAAAAGGGGGACTGTCTAAAGCAGCCCCCAAAGAATCTGTAAATACATCTCTTCAGATAGCTCCCCACCGCAGTACGATGACAGTCATATGGTTATTCACCATATGCCCAAGAAAAGCAGGTTTCGGCTCTGCTTCCTTTCGGCGCTCTCCCCTTTTTGCAGCATTCTCCTGTGACCGAACACATCCTGCTGTATACTGTTGAATCACGCGACCTCTATCCTATTCTGATTTGTAACTGTTCAGTACCTTCGTTTCTTTTATATCATTTGCACTTTATCTTGTCAATGTATTTATCAGAGGTTTCCCTCACTGCGGTACGCCGTCCCAAGCTCTGTAACCTCATCCACATACGGCCACAGCTCCTCACACCGGTTCGTGCCAGTCAGATACAGCTCCGTCTCATCCCCTGCAGAATCGATCAGACTGATCAGCTCCTCCATAGAAACGATCCCCTTGTCCGTAAGCCCGAGGATCTCATCGAGGATCAGCACATCGCACTCCTCCGTCACAAGTACCTTCTTTGCAAAATTCAATCCGTTTTTGATGTTCTGAACTTCATCCGCCTTCTCGCGTTCTGTCAGCTTCTCATAGTTTTCCGGGAATTTTTCAAAGCGGAACATTTTGATCTCCGGCTCGAGCCGTTTAAAAAAATCGAGACACTCACCCGGCTGCTTTTCCTTTAAAAACTGGATCAGCACAACACTTTTTCCCCGGCTTGCCTCCCTCACACCTTTTCCAAGCGCCGCGGAGGTCTTCCCCACTCCGGTGCCACAGAAGATGTGTATATATCGTCTGCCCATTTTCCACCTCATCCTTGTGCAGCAAAGCCTGTATTTTATGCCATTTTACTACATCTTACGTCAAAATGCAAACACTATTCCAAATACTCCAGCTTGCTGACCGAGACTTCGTATGCCACGCGTTTTTCCGTAGATTCGTCTTCCAGCTTTTTCACGTACTCCCGGCTCTGGATCCTTCCCCATACCTGTACATGTCCGCCCACCTCAAAGCCTGATGTGAATCTGGCGTTTCTTCCCCAGCAGATACACGGAATGTAGTCAGATTTTCCATACGGTCTGTTCACTGCAAGGAGCATATCAGCGATCTCTCTGCCAAGAGGAGTCCTGCGGTACACTGGTGTTTTGCAGATATACCCATCCAGAAAGATCTGATTGCTTTTCACCTTGTCACACTCATCCTCCACAAAGCTCACCTCTCTGGCAAACACAGAAAGCACGAGCCTGTTGCGCTTTTCTTCATGTCTGTTGTAAGACCGGAACTGCCCGAAAATCTGTATGTACTCCCCCTCATAATCCTGTGTAACATCAATCAGACGTTCCGAGATCATCACCGGAATGATATCGGAAGAATCGCTCAGTCTCTGTACAGAAACATCCACCATATAAAATCCTTCCCCGAATACCTCATGGCTGAATGTAAATCCTGATACGATCTTTCCCATAATAGATACCTGATTGTTTTCAATAATCTTATCTGTCATAAAGCTCTGTTCTCCCTTCATACGAAGCATCTCTTCTTGTATTTATTATATTTATATGGCAACACTTCAGATAGCAGACCGCCTTTTGTCCGGTCTCCATCACCGTTACGCTAATATTATTCATATTCGCGCCCTTCGTGTTTTAGAACAACAATTTTCCATATTTTTAAATTTTTTTATGCGGCACGTAAAAATTGCGGCTGCACACTTGTAATCCCTGAAAATTGTGATAAACTAAATCGGGTACAAATGGTAAATAATAGACGATAAATAATATAATAAGAAGAGAGAGAGTTTTATGATAAGAGAAGATGTAAGAAACATCGCCATCATCGCTCATGTCGATCATGGCAAGACGACACTGGTAGACGAGCTGCTCAAACAAAGCGGCGTATTCCGCGAAAATCAGGCCGTCGCAGAGAGAGTCATGGATTCTAATGACCTTGAGCGCGAGCGCGGTATCACTATTCTTTCCAAAAATACAGCTGTATTTTATAAAAACACAAAGATCAATATCATCGACACGCCGGGTCATGCAGATTTTGGCGGAGAGGTAGAGCGTGTCCTTAAAATGGTCAATGGCGTGATCCTTGTCGTAGACGCCTTCGAGGGCGCTATGCCGCAGACAAAATTCGTTTTGAGAAAGGCTCTGGAGCTCAACCTCCCGGTCATCGTCTGCATCAACAAGATCGACCGTCCGGAAGCCCGTCCAAATGAAGTGATCGACGAGGTGCTGGAGCTCTTTATTGATCTGGAGGCATCAGATGAACAGCTCGACTGTCCGTTTGTCTACGCTTCCGCAAAATCCGGCTATGCAGTACTGGATCCAAATGACAAACCGGTCAATATGGTGCCCCTGTTTGAGACGATCCTGAACTACATTCCCGCTCCGCAGGGCGATGAAAATGGTCCGACCCAGATGCTGATCAGCACGATCGACTATAACGAGTACGTGGGCCGTATCGGTGTCGGAAAGGTTGACCGCGGTACAATTTCAGTCAATCAGGAAGCCGTACTGGTCAACCACCACGATCCGGATAAGAAACAGCGTGTAAAGATCAGTAAACTGTACGAATTTGACGGTCTGAACAAGGTAGAGGTAAGCTCTGCTACGATCGGATCGATCGTGGCGATCTCCGGTATTGCCGATCTGCGTATCGGAGATACGATCTGTGCCACGGACGCACCGGAGGCTATCCCGTTCCAGAAGATTTCCGAACCGACGATCTCTATGAACTTTGTCGTAAACAACAGCCCGCTCGCCGGTCTGGAAGGAAAATACGTAACCTCCCGCCATCTGCGCGACCGTCTCTTCCGCGAGCTGAACACGGACGTCAGCCTGCGCGTCGAGGATACCGAGGATACCGATACCTTTAAGGTATCCGGCCGCGGAGAGCTGCACCTGTCTATCCTGATCGAGACGATGCGCCGCGAGGGCTATGAATTTGCCGTCAGCAAAGCGGAGGTCATTTACAAGACAGATGAACGCAACAAACGTCTGGAGCCGATGGAGCTTGCGTATATTGACGTACCGGAAGAATTTTCCGGAAACGTGATCCAGAAGCTCAGTCTGCGAAAGGGAGAGCTGCAGGGAATGAGTATCGGTCAGGGCGGCTACACCCGTCTGGAGTTCAGCATCCCGTCCCGCGGTCTGATCGGTTATCGCGGCGAATTTATGACAGACACGAAGGGCAATGGGATCATGAACACCGTATTTGACGGATACGGTCCGTACAAGGGCGATCTCCAGTACCGCAGTCAGGGTTCTCTGATCGCTTTCGAATCAGGCGAATCTGTTGCCTACGGCCTGTTTAATGCACAGGATCGCGGCACCCTCTTCATCGGGCCCGGTGAGAAAGTATATTCCGGTATGGTGATCGGACAGAGTGCAAAACCGGAAGATATTGAGCTGAATGTCTGCAAGACAAAGCATCTGACCAACACACGTGCCTCCGGCTCAGATGAAGCACTGAAGCTTACGCCGCCTAAAATCCTGAGTCTGGAACAGGCGCTCGAGTTCATCGATACGGATGAGCTTCTTGAGGTCACACCGAAGAGTCTGCGTATCAGGAAAAAGATCCTTGATCCGACATTAAGAAAAAGAGCCGGTTTCAAAAATAAAAATCAGTAAAAGCATGATCGAGCAGGCGGGAGTGATCCACTCCCGCCATAGAAACATAAAAATCTCCTGTAGAACATCAGGTATAAAAACACTGAGTTCTACAGGAGATTCGTATTTTAAAATTTGTTTGCCGTCAGGCGCAGGATCCCTTCTTCTATTTTCTGCATCTGTTCCAGATCCATCTCGAAGTCCTTGCCATTTCTCACGTTTTTCACGCGCACGGTCCCCTTCTTCAGACTTCCTCTGGCCAGCATAAATCCGTTCTCGAATCCTTCCAGCGGCGTATTTTTATATGCTTCTTCATCAAGAGCAAGCAGATGCACCTCACATTCCAGCGATCTTACGATCTCATCTGCCTTTTTCTCCTGACCCTTTCGGAAAGCCAGAAACAGCTCTTCTCCGCTGGCAATGCTCTCCAGTATCAGCACTGGCTGCCTGCCAAATTTCGGCACTAATTCATAGAAGCCTTCATTGCTCATGACTGCCCGGTCTACAAAGACAAAGCAGCCGGTCCGGGCTTTTTCCACGCAGTCATACAGCACGGCCACTGCACCGCTGTTGCGGTTCATATTCATCTTGTTGTCCGGCTTCTTCATCCAGCGCCATACAAGGCCGAGGACCACAAGATCAGCCAATACCGTCAGCACCTTCCACAGCATGGAATACTGCGGAAAGTTTCTGGTCCAGACTACCGCGAGAACAGCCACAAACAGGGTCAGTACAGAATACCCTGCCACATTCTTCATTTCTTCTCTGAAATTGTGCTTTGAATCCAGCGGAGTGAACTCGTAACACGGATTCAGTATCTTCGACCCGGTATCGTAGGACGCCATAACGATCCATCTGCTCTTTTTCGGTTCTCCTGCAACCAGATGATTACTCATACCTCCCCGGGATTTTTTCTCCTGCAGCATCTGCAGGCGAAGCTTTCCTCCCTTTAGCTGGCTGACAAGTCTGTTCATAAAACGGTATTTATCCCGATTGCTTCTTCTTCTGGAAAAATGGATTCCTACTTCTTCTATCTTTTCTTTCATATACCGCCTCTATGCCAGGTGATAGTATTTCAGCATCTCAATGATCTTTTCGTCGGTAGCCGCACTGCACTCCACAACCGGTTTTCTGGCCGGTCCCACTTCTGCAATGCCGGCAAGCTCTACCGCTCTCTTCAGGACGGACGGCACCGTGCCAAGCTTCAGCGCTGCTCTTAACACATCAATATCTGCCTGAAGCTTTGCAGCCTTTTCTTTTTCTCCGGCTCTTAACGCCTTGTCCAGCTCCACCAGCACCTCTGTGATAACATTGCTGGTACCGGCAATGGCTCCCGTTGCTCCCATCTCATATGCAATGGAAATCTTGGAATCAGAACCTACCAGCAGATCCATCTCTTTGCCTTTTGTGGCATCCAGGTATGCCTGCATATTTTCCACATCTCCGCTGCTGTCTTTGATACCCTTGATGTTGTCGATCTCCGCCAGCCTTCCCACAACAGCCGGGGAAAGATTATAGCCCATAAGCTTTGGAATATTATACAAAATGACCGGGATCTTTACACTCTCCGCGATCTCCTTGAAATGCAGATACAGTTCATCCTCGGATGGCTTCATATAATACGGAGCGATCACAGACAGAGCGTCTGCTCCCAGAGACTCCATTTTCTGAGACATTCTCACTGCCTCTCTGGTCGCGCATGCTCCGGTTCCCACGTATACCGGAACCCTGCCTCCAATATGCTCTACCACATACTTTGTCAGATCGTACTTTTCCTGTTCCTCGATCACATGGAATTCTCCATTGCTTCCGAAGATAAAAATACCGTTCACGCCGCCATCAATCAGATGATCAATGAGTTTTCCTGTTGCTTCGTAATTTACCGACTGCTGTGCATCTCTGTGAAAAGGTGTCACGATCGGTGTGATAATCTTATCAAACATATTATTCCTCCATACTAATTGCAGAAGCTCCCATAGTCTTTCGCCTCATAGGGAGTCGTCTGGAAATAAAACCGAATGCCTGCTTGCTGAATAAACGAAATTTCTTCAATCTCAGCTTCTGTAAAATAACTGGAAAGCTTCTTTACTTTGGGGGCAACCGATGGATAGGGCATCTGGATCTCCTTCACCTTAAGCCCCAGCCTCACGCACTGGCTGGCCACCGTCAGATTCTTGAAGATCACCATCACCTTCGCAGATTTCCCCAGTTCCTCCGCCTGGTTCATGAACTCTATAAGCCCCTCCTCCGAGAGGATCTTTACTTTCATGGATTTTGGCAGACAAAGCTGCATAACGCTGGATACAAAAGGATTATCATCGTATCCTGACCCGACCACTGCCACGTAGTCTGCATTGATGAACCTGTCCCAGTTCAGTGTAACAGTTGCGTGGAGCAACCTCTTGTCAATACGCGCCAACACTATCTTTTTATTCATTACTCTTCACCTACCTGCCGTCTCTTCCTGTGCTCCTTCATCAGCATCGCAATGAGAACAAACAGAAATCTTCCTTTAAAATCGCCTCGTATATCAATATGAAAAGATTCCTCATATTTTTTCAGCTTGTATATCAAAGTATTTTTGTGCAGGTATAAATTATCCGCTGTCTGTGAAATATTAAAATTGTTTTCAAACAGTGAATCGGAAATCCGTATCAATTCATCGATATCCAGACCCTTACTGCTGTCTTTATAATAGGCAAAAACTCCGCTCACATCTTTAAGACCAATCCGCGAAATAAAAAATTCATACAGAAAATCTACAAAAAATACGACTTCCACTTTTTTGTTTTTCACATAGTCCCGCAGCCACAGACAATGCTCATAGCTGACCCGGTAATTTCTCAGTTTCTTCTGTACCGAGCCAACCCAGTAGCTGTCTCCGACAATGTCAAAATTTGTAAGTGTCCCCAAGTATTTTTTAATGCAGTTTTTCAGCCCCTGATTGTCAATGCCATCGGGAACCGCTTTGTAGATCAGCAGCACATGATTGTTGAGAAGGGATGCCAGAATTTTCTCACTGTCCGGTATCAGCTTCAGGCGTTCGATCTTCCTGCTGTCAAATCCTTTTTCTCTGTAAATATAGATGGCCACCCGGGATTTGTTCTGGTCAAACTCCATCTCACTTACCAGATTTAAAATCTTATTCGTATCAAAGATCGTTTCATCCAGCAAAAGCTTGATCAGGCGGTCATCCTCTGTCACATCCTGTCTCAGCATATTCTGGCTGATCTCATAGGCCAGCCGGACGTTCAGCGAGTCGCTGATGAGATTGCCCATGAGCTCCAGATTTTCATCATTTCCGTAGAGCCAGAGCCATCCAAAATCAAAGTTCTTCTCCTTTACCGGATAAAACAGATTGTTTTCATCTCTGCTGCGAAAATCCAGCTTTGTGCCAAGGAGCTTCTCGTTGCTGCAGTTTGTCACTGTTCCGCCTTTATCCAGAAGACCGATCGTATACTTTTTATTTTCCCGTACCACATTAATAAACTCATTAAAAATACTGTCAATATTCATAATTGTTCTCTTATCTGTGAGCGGACCGTCCTTCCGGCCGGTCCCGGCCTGCTAGTCTAGTTGTTTATTGGTATGTACGCCGCTTTCTTTTAACGCTTTCACACATTCTTCCGCCAGTTCGTCGGTATGGATGTCTGCATCCTCCATACTCAGCGTCTTCACATACAGGTCGATCAGCATGGGAAGATTCACACCGGCTACTACATCATAATTGTATTTGCGGCTCAGCACCGTAAATACATTGCAAGGTGTGCCTCCAAACAGATCCACCAGCACGATATACGGCTTTTCCGTAGTAGAAAGAACCTCTTCCGCCTGTTTCATAAAATCTTCAAAGGACATGGTCGGAAGCAGGGATACCACCTGCACGCCTTCCATTTTTCCGGTTATCAACTCAGCTGATTTTACCAGTTCTTCACCGAAATGTCCATGCGTTCCGATAATAATATTTAATTTTGCCATTATTTTCTCTCCTTTTGAAATATGCTGCGTCTACTCTCCCAGAAGCTGCTCCATAATGATCTTTGACGACATCTCACACGTTCTTCTCTCAGACTCTTTTGAGCGGGCTGCTGTATGCGGTGTCAGAAGGAAGTTGTCCAGAGCTACCAGTTTGTCATCTGCCTTTGGCGGCTCCTCGCTGTATACATCAAAACATGCAGAACGGATCTCGCCCTTTACAAGCGCCTCATACAGGGCTTCCTCATCCACGATCCCGCCTCTTGCCGCATTGATCAGGCAGGCGTCATTTTTCATCTGCCGGAATTCTTCCGTCGAGATCATGTTTCTTGTGGAATCCAGAAGCGGCACATGGAGAGAAATGTAATCACAGGTACGGATGATTTCTTCCTGCCCTGCCTTTTTCACATGGTACTGCTCTGCCACAGCATCTGCTATTTCAAACACATCATAAGCCAGGACGCTCATGCCCAGCCCATTGGCAAATGTTGCCAGATGCTTTCCGATCTGTCCGAATCCAATGATCCCAAGCGTCTTTCCGCTGATCTCCCGTCCGGTCGGCTTCTTCCAGCCTCCCTGTTTCACATCTCTGACCGTGGTGTAAATATTTTTTGATTCCGCAAACATCATGGCGATCACATGCTCTGCCACGGATTTTGAGTTGGAACCCACGGTTCTTCCCACATAGATCCCACGCTCTTTTGCATATTCCAGGTCAATGTTGTCCGTACCCACACCGAACTTGCAGACTACCTTCAGGTTCGGGCACTGCTCCATCATGGCTCGGTCCATCGTATCGACTCCTACGATGATACCGTCCGCATCCTTTGCAAGCTCCAGAAACTCTTCTGCAGTATATGCGTTCCCGGTATTGTTGTAATGTACGGTGAGCCCTTTTGCTTCCATCTCTTTTACGATATCTGTTCCGTAATTTGCAAATCCACGGGGTGTAATCAATACTTTCATACTTTTCCCATCTCCTGTTTTTCATGCTTATAGTTGGTAAGGACTGTTGCAAAAATTTTGCAACAGCCCCCACTGTTTTTCCATTTAGATAATACCAAAGAATGTTAATGCAATGGCGATCACCATTGTATAGCAGATCAGTCTTAAATATTTCGGGCCGCGCTTTGTTATGTACAGATACATACCCATTACTACGCAGAACGGAAGGAACTTCGGAAGGATCCCATCCAGAGTATCCTGAAGTGCAACCGTCGTAGAGCCACTCTCATAGGTCAGTATAGTGCTTACCTTTACATAAGACGCTGACAGGCAGCCGATCATGAAAAGACCCACAATACTTGCCACATCGATCACTTTCTTGATCATACCGGAATGCAGGATCTCAAGAACTGCATTTCTTCCGAGTGTGTAACCTTTCTGGAACAGGAACCAGGACCAGCCATAGGACCATACCAGATAGATAAGTCCCGGGAGGAATGCTGCGATCACAGATCCTTCCAGAGCCATCGGAACAAAGATCGCCAGAGGGATCGTTGCCACGATACCCTGATCCACACTGTCGCCGATACCAGCCAGAGGTCCCATAAGACCAAGTTTCAGAGACTGGATCATATCAGGAGAAATGTCCTCTCCAAGAGAACGCTGCTCCTCCAGAGAAATAGTGATACCATGAATGATACTGCCCCAGTCACAGTTCGTATTGAACATGGAATGATGACGTTTCATTGCTTCCTTCAGCTCTTCCGGATCATCCTTGTAGAGTTTCTGAAGGATCTTGTTCATAGAATATCCGAATGCCAGAGCCTGCATACGGTCAAAGCTTACCGGCACCTCTACTGCCAGACACCACTTGAACCATGCGATCAGCAGGTCCATTTTTGTGATCACGCTCTTCTTTACTTCACTCATGCGTCAACCTCCTGTGAATCCTCCTGTACAAACAGAGATACGATCAATGCCAGGCAAAGTGCGATAACAGCTCCTGTCAGCATTGAGAATCCTAAAATTGCATATAAGAAAAATCCCAGTACAAAGAAAGGAAGGTATTTCTGTTTTCCCATAACAACCAGTGTCAGTGCGAAGCCCAATGCCGGAAGCATATTTCCTGCATTTGCAAGTCCGTTCATGAGCCACTCAGGAATCACATTGATGAAGGACTGAACGACGCTCGTCCCAAGCCAGGTGGCAATAAATACCGGTGTGAAGTACAGAACTCCATTGGTCAGCCACGGAAGGACAAATGAAAACTTAGATACTTTGTCATACTCACCTTTTTCAATGTAGGCATCTGCCTTAGTATTGTAGAAGGAGTTGATGGTACGTCTTACGTTGTTGATAAGCACGCCCAGAACACCGAAAGGAACTGCCAGCGCTACTGCTGCACCTGCATCCAGGTTGCCCATGATGGCTGCCGGAATTGCAATACAGGCTGCCAGACCCTGGTCACTGGGGATGTTCCCTCCTGCCTCGATACCGCCCATGTACATCAGCTGGATGGTCGCTCCATAGAGAAGACCAGCCTGTACATCGCCAAATATCAGACCAATAAATACACCCAAAACTACCGGTTTACGAAAAGCAAATGAGAAGAAGTACTGCGCTCTTCCCATGGATATCCAATACAATAAACCGACTAACGCCGCTTTAATAATCATGCTTTTAATTCTCTCCCCTTTAGTATATTAGAGTTTTGCAACTGCTTTTGCTAATGTCTCAGACGGATAATCCGGTGTTGTCTGGAAATAGATGTTGATTCCGTCTTTCTCCAGATCCAGAAGCATATCTGCGTCTGTACGATCCAGTGTGATCGCGTTGTTAACTGCCTTTCTGCCCGGGCCGCCGCCAAGTCCGCCGATCTGGACTTCCTCCAGCTTAAGACCTGCCTTGCAGGCATCGCTCAGTTCTTTTACGCTCTTAAATAAAAGCATCACACGGTTCTTGTCGAATGCGCCTTCCTGCTGCTGCTTTACTGCCTCATCAATGTTCAGGATCTTGATCTTGACCCCCTTCGGCGCTGCCATTTTGAAAACCTCCTGCATGAAGCTGTCCTTGCTCAGTGCAGTGTCCACTGTTACGATTTCATTGATCTGACACTGGGTCAGCCATCTGGTGATTACCTGACCATGGATCAGTCTGAAATCTACTCGAGTTAATACAATACTCATTTCTTCCACCTCCTGCAAATATCTTACTAAAGAGACTGTGCTTTTTCTATGGACGGTACAGCCAAAGAAACATCCTTTTTTTGTATCTTTGCACAAATTCAGTATTTTTCATCAAAAAAATACGGGCGGTTTGTTGCATCCGCCCGCACTTTTTATTTATTTCTTTTGGCAGTAATGATCTCATGGATCTTCTTTGCATTGGCTGCAATGTCTGCAGAGGTGCCCTTCGTCAGAAGACCGCCGAAGCCGCATACATCCACACCGTTATCGATCCAGGTCTCCAGATTGTCGAGGGTGATCCCTCCGCTGGCCAGGATCGGCATTGCAGGGATCGGAGTCTTGAACACCTTCACCAGCTTTGGTCCGTAAAAATCAGAGATCGGAAATGCCTTGATAAAAGCAGCGCCCATGCTCAGAGCATCCACAGCCTCTGTGATACTGGTGCATCCCGGTGCATACGGGATCTGGTAACGATTGCAGATCTTTGCGACTCCTTCATCATAATTAGGAGCAATGATAAACTCTGCTCCGCACAGCACAGCATGCCTTGCAGTCTCAGAATCCAGCACGGTACCTGCTCCCACACACAACTTATCTCCATATTTTTTCTTAAGGCCGCTGATGATCTCGCCTGCATTGTTCAGGGTGAAGCTCATCTCCATAACCGGGATTTCGCCCTCGATGCACCCATCTGCGATCTCACATGCGCGTTCCAGCGTCTCTGCCCTTACAATGGCCAGTGCCCCTACTTCATACATTCTTTTGGTAATTTCCATTTTCTGCATGTCCATGCCTCCTACCTCAATATCCTATATGGCTCTTTTTCCTGTCTACGCTATCATTTTACAAAAGATGAGGGAGAAAACAATTGGTCATGCTCACATAAATTACCTCTTTTTTTGTTCCGACAGAAAAGGCAGGGGAAACCACCAAAGAGAAAGCTTCCACTTCTCTGGCTGCCGGAACAGGCTCTCATACTCCTGCGCGCTCAGTACATCTTTCAGATCCTCCACCTGATCCCCCTCCTGCGTCACGCCTCTGATGCAGTCGGAAAAACAGAGCTCCGGGTACAGGATGCCCCACCAGTTTTGCCCCGCCCCCTTTCCCAGGGTGATCCGCAGTGCATCGTACCAGCCCGCCGGGAAGGTACACTCCCCGTAGACCCGGTCCGGAAAATACGTCCGGGCAAGGCTCGCCCTTGCCTGGTAGCTTCTGCCATTTTCTGAGAGTATCCCGTTGGCGATCGCCTCTATATCAGACAGATGCGCGGCAAGATATGCCTGTACCTCTGTCTGTGCATCTGTCTGTGCGTCTGTCTGCGCATCTGTCTGTACCGCTGCGCCCCCTTGCAGTTTTTCCCCCGGTGTCTCCGTCCGGAGTTCTCTCCCGCCCGTCTCCTGCATCCAGGCAAGCACGGCATCCCGCACCAGATATTTTACCTGCTGGTCTTCCCTGCGGTCACTGTTCGCGACCACATGAACGCGCAGCACCTCCTGTGCGATCTCCTGCTGCAGGATCGTCCGGTGCGCAGCGTGGACTCCCAGGTTCAGACAGAATGCAAACAGCAGCAGAACAGCAGCTGTACGGATACAAAATTTTCCTTCTTTCCATAACATAACAGGCAACCCTCCTTACTCATACAAGGAGTGTTGCCTGTATTTTTTTAAGTATTCACTTTAACTATTCCTCGTCATTGGTCAGATGGAACTTCTCAAGCAGATGGAAGGTCAGACCCATCAGCATACCTACCACACTGGCCAGTACCATTCCGCTAAGCTGCACATTGCCAAGCTTCAGCGTAATACCGGAGAGTCCTGCTACAAAAATAACAGAGGTCATGATCAGGTTTTTGGATTTACCATAGTCCACCTGAGAATCCACAAGGATACGGATGCCGGAGGTTCCGATCATACCGTAGAGCAGGAACGAGATCCCTCCGATGACCGGTCCCGGTATCGTCTGGATCAGCGCAGCCAGCTTGCCCACAAAGGAGCAGACGATGGAGAGCACTGCCGCACCCCCGATCACGCGCACGCTGTAAACCTTTGTCACTGCCATAACGCCGATGTTTTCACCGTACGTCGTTGTCGGCACAGAACCGAGCAGACCGGAAACCATTGTGGAAAAGTTATCGCCGAACAGAGAACGGTGCAGACCCGGATCTTTCAGCAGATCGCGGCCCACGATCTTGCTCGTCACTACCTGATGTCCGATATGTTCTGAGGTGATGACAAGAAGTACCGGAAGGATCGTGATGATCGCCTCCATATTGAACTTTGCCATCTGAAAGTTCGGGATCGCAAAAACCGGAGCCTGCGCCACTTCTGTAAAGTCTACGATACCGCAGGCGATCGCTGCCACATATCCCGCTATGACCGCGATCAGGATCGGGATCACTGATAAAAAGCCGCGGAAAATGACAGATCCAAATACTGCCACGCCAAGTGTCACCAGAAAAACGATCACATTTCCGCTGCTTATCTTTTCATCCAGAAGGCCTGCATTACTTGCGGCAGAGCCTGCCAGCTCCAGTCCGATCAGAGCAACGACCGGTCCCATCGCTGCCGGCGGAAGCACGACATTGATCCAGTCAGAGCCAAACCGGTAGATCACAGCAGCCAGGATACATCCCAGAAATCCGACTGCCACGAAGCCGCCCAGCGCATACTCATACCCCATTTCGCTGATAACGAGCCCCGCCGGAGCGAGAAATGCAAAGCTGGAGCCAAGATAAGCCGGAGCCTTTCCCTTCGTCACTGCGATAAAGATCAGTGTCCCAAGACCATTCATAAACAGTACGACGGCCGGGTTGATGCCAAATACGAACGGCACAAGTACCGTCGCTCCAAACATGGCGAATAAATGCTGAATACTAAGCGGAACGAGCAGCTTAAACGGTACTTTCTCGTCCACCTGTATGATCCTCTTACGTTCCATCCCAATTTTCCTCCTGCGCGTGCGCTTATTTTTCTTTTACTTTGAGAAGCTGGAGTACAGGAAACGCCTCCTCAAGATACTCATTTTTTGCCTCTGCGAACTTTCCTGCCTCTGTCAGCTGCGTGAGCGCCGGATCGATCGGCATTTTTCCAAGCACGACTGCTCCCATCTCCTCTGCGACCTCATCAATCTTGCTCTCTCCAAATACCGGGATCTTTTTGCCGCAGTCCGGGCATTTCAGATAGCTGTAATTCTCGATCAGGCCAAGCACCGGGATCTTCATCGTCTGCGCCATATTGTAGGCCTTTTTTACGATCATCTTTACCAGATCCTGCGGCGAGGTCACGATCACGATCCCGTCAACCGGAAGCGACTGGAATACCGTAAGCGGCACATCCCCTGTTCCAGGCGGCATATCGACAAGCAGATAATCCAGCTCGCCCCAGATCACATCCTTCCAGAACTGCTTTACCATATTGGCAAGCACCGGTCCTCTCCAGATCACCGGCGTCTCCGGATCCGGCATCAGCAGATTGATCGACATCACCTTGACGTCATTGTCTGTCAGCACCGGATAGATCCCTTCATCATCCGCCTGCGCCGGTCCTTTCAGCCCGTACATTCTCGGGATGGACGGACCTGTGATGTCCGCGTCCATAATACCCACGCGATAGCCCTTTTCTGCCAGCATATTGGCAAGTGACGCCGTCACCATAGATTTACCGACACCGCCTTTTCCACTGACAACACCGATCACATGCTTTACTTCTGAATAGACATTCAGTTCCTCCAGAAAGCTCTGCGGTTTCTTTGCGCTCGGGCATCCCTCACAGCTTTCTTTGCTGCAGCTTGTACTGCTGCATGATTTCTCTGCCATTTCAGCACCTCCTAAAATCACTTCATCAGATTATTTTATAACAAATACCCCTGTTTCGCAAGGGCTTTTCCGCTTCCATTTCCGGCTCTGCCGGCGTTTTGCTTTCTCCTGCGCGGCTGCCTTGTGCCGCCTAAAAGCGGTCGTCCTCCAGAAGCCTGCGCAGATACCTGCCTACCACCTTTGAAAAGCTCTCAATCGTGCGGATATATGCAAAATCTCTGCCGAAGATCTTTTTCTCCGCCACCAGATCCTTCTCCTTTCCGGTAAACACCCCGAGCACACAGATCCCGTTCCCCCGGAGCCTGCGGACCTCAAATGCCGTATCCTTTACTGCATACTCTCCGAAATACGGCTGGGGATTTTGGCAGTTTGGACGGTTTACGGTCACATCATTCGGTCTTCCGTCGCTTAAAACGATCAGGATCTTTCCCTCTTCCTGCCTTTTCTGCAGCGTATCGCCCACCGCGCGGATCGCCAGCCCGTCCCGGTTATTGGAGGACGTCACATAATCCAGGATCCTCAGATTCTCCTCCCTGGGAGCGTCGTACTCGCGGAACCGCTGCAGCACCGTATAGTCCCAGAAGCTGCAAAAGCCTGTGATCCTGTGCGGTATGTGATTGTTGCAGAGCGCTTCACTGATCATATACGCCTGAAGTGCGATCTGACTTTGACGGTCACGCTGCGACCCGCTTGCATCCATCAGAATATCTACCACAAAATCCGTCTGATTTGTATGCTCCGTCCTGCGAAAGAGCTTTCCCGGATCCTCCATCCTGCCGGGTTTCCACAAAAGTTTCGGCACGATCTCTCCTGACCACGCCGCCGCAGACTCCGGCTCTGTACGCCGGATCAAAGAGCGTCGCAGCTCATCGGTAAGCTGCTCAATATTGCGCGACGCCATATTCCGGCTGTTGCGAAAATACGTCCTGTTCTTCTCTGCATGCCGTTTTGCATTGACAAACTGGGCATTTATGCGCACCGGATTTTTGAGGATCCCATCTGTCAGATACAGACTGCAGTCGGCATGTGCGCCGCGGCACAGCCTTTGATCCAGCTTCTTTTGTTCCTGCGGCGACAGATATGACTTTCCATAATTCAGCTCGATGTAGGAGTACATTTTTGCCGCAGCCTCCGGCGTGAGCACTGTGATCTTTCGCTTTCGGCTCCCATCGTCCTCCTTTTTGTCTTCCTCCGGCTCCTCCTGAAGCGACACCACCTGGCTTTGGAGCTTTTGCAGATACTGCTCCAGCATATCCTGCGTCAGCTCCTCTTCCAGATAATCTCCCCAGTCAAACTCACTTAACTCCTCCGCCGTGACTGCGAGGACACTGGAGAGATCCCCGTGCTTTCTCACAAAACTTCTGTCGATCAGCGTGTTATAGATCTCATCTGCCGTGCGGATCAGCTCCATCGTATCTCGCGCATCCTCAAGCGCCGCAATGCGCTCCAGCGCACCCAAAAAGTGCTTTTCACAGTGCCAGTCCTCCAAAAGGCAGACCCGGATCCATGCCATCTTCAGTCTGCCGGTCAGCGAACCGCTCATCACATGGAACGACAGATCCAGCAGATCCGAAAAAGCCTTCTCCCGCAGCTCCGGCACACCGGGACGCTCCCCGGCGATCCTCTGGCAGGTGGCAGCATCCACGCACAGCTGGGCGATCTCTGTCAGCGCGCGCTCATCCGCCCCGCAGAATACCTTTTTCACAAGATACGCTCCGAGCGCTTCCCGGTCAAAATACCGCGCAAATGCCCCCTGCTTCACTGCATCATACATAGAAATATACTTAGATCTGGAATAAGACACCGTATCGGGCTTCGTATCAAGCTGATAATCCCCGCTTACGGTCCACATGAGATTGCGTATTCTGTTTTCTGCTTCTCCGGGAAGCTCTTCCCTGCTGCAGCCATACTCCACGGCGTTCCCTCCTGCCCCATTGTGTGTCCCTGTCTGACTTTTTCGGTTTATTCAAAAATCTCTGCCGGCGTCCAGCTGCCCGGGATCCTCGTCATCACAATGTCCTCTACCAGCTCGCGCTCAAACAGATCAAAGCTTTTATTTACGATCCCCATGCGGATCGCAGCCCGCGGCGAAAGGCCGCGGCGCACTGTCTTGAGTGCTCCGATCAGCCCCCGCAGATCGAGCGGCTTTGTAGATATTTCATTATTGTCTGCTTTCGTCTGGAGATCCAGAAACAGACCGCATATCTGTGAAAGCCCCTCGTCCTTAAAATCCGGGAATATCCCTCTTAAAATATAGGTCAGCGTCTCCTGCGTCGGAGAAGGCATCTCGATCACAAGAAACCGCGATACCAGCGCCTCATTGAGCTCTCTCGTACCTGCGTATCCGTAATTCATGGTCCCGATAAAACGCGCAGCGTCATGCAGCCCGATCTTCTCATATCCCGGCACATCCAGAATACGCCTGTAGTCAAGCGTGGCATGGAGGACAGATACTGCGTCATTTTTTGCCATATTGACCTCGTCAAAAATGCCAAAGCCTCCATTTACTGCGCAGTCGTACACCGGACCCGTGCGCAGCTGTACCTCATTATCACGAAACGTATCCGTACCGATCAGAGAACTGCTGTCCATGTTCACATGAAAAGAAATATTCCATGACGGCCGCCCAAACGCATAGGCCAGCGTCTCTGCCAGAATATTTTTTCCTGTTGCCTTTGACCCGGTCAGCAGGATATTTTCCCCTTCCAGCAGCGCCGCCGCTGCCATCTCAAAGGTTTCTTTTCCATAATATACAAGGAGCGGAGCCGTTACTCTGGACTGGAGCTGCCCCTCGACCGGATACTGCTTCCGGAACTCCCGGATCGCTTCCAGAAGCGACTGATCTATCTGCTGCCTCTCCAACGCTTCAAACACTGCATCCATAGCTCTTCCCCTCTCTATATTTCTGTAAATGAATACCGCTCTTTGATCCCGGCAGCCGTAATATCATAGACAATGGTCCCATCCGGCATATCCGTCCGCTCAAAAACTACTTCTTTTCCCTTAAATTTCTCCCTCAGATACGCCTCTATATCCTCCGTCTCTATCTCATCAATGAACACGTCCCGCATCTGGTTGTTTGCACATTTATTAAAAATTTCCCATACCGTTTCATAACATTTCATGCCGTCTCTCCTGCCTGCGCCGATACGCCTGTTTTGTTCGCGTGTATTTCACATCTTTGTTATTTCTTTACCTCTTCTCCGATGCATGACAGAAGCAGTTCCGCATACATCGCGTTCGCCCACGAGAACCACTTTCTTGTAAACCGCGTCGGATCATCACAGTGGAAGCCCTCGTGCATCATCCCGGTGCCTCCGTCACAATCGGCAAGGCTTCTTAAAATCTCAAGCCTGCGTCCGTGATCCTTCTCTGTCAGTCCTTCCATCGCCATTGCAATATGCCAGATATAATTCGACGGTGTATGCGGACTTCCGATCCCCGCTGCTTTTGTCCCGTGGAAATAGTACGGATTTGCATCACTTAACAGAAAACGTCTCGTATTCTCTGCCACCTCCGGGCGCAGCGGCTCGTAGCCCAGATAGCTCATGGAAAGCAGACTCGGCACATTTGCATCATCCATCAGATTGCACTGTCCGTATCCGTCCACCTCATACGCATAGATGTCGCCGAATTCCTCTGTCCGTACGACAGCGTACCGTTCAATCCCTTCCCTCACCTGTGTGCGCATCGCCCCGGCTCTTTTTGCAAGCTCCTCATCTGCATAAACCGTGCGCGCGATTTCTGCCAGATAGCCCAGCACGACCCACGCAAACATATTGGAGGGAATCAGATAGCCATAGACGCAGGAATCATCGCTTGGCCGAAAGCCTGACCAGATCAGTCCCGTATCCGGACGTGTCAGGGAGCCTTTTCCACCTCTGGAAAGCGTATCTGTATGGAAGGAATGGGGGCGCTCAAACCGGTAAGAAGAACGCTCCTCATGGTTTTGCTCTGTATAAAAAACATCCAGAATGCGGTATGCACCCTTTTTGAAGTTTTCATCAAACTGACTGGTACAGCCTGTGTTTTTCCACAAAAGGTATGCCAGCTGCAGTGGATAGCACAGAGAATCTATCTCAAACTTCTGTTCCCATACCCACGGATCCTGATCCGGAAAATCCTTTTCCCAGCAGGAGCCGTCCGGTTTTTCATTAAATGCGTTCGCATACGGCTCAATACAGATAAACTGAAACTGACGCCGCACAAGCCCTGCGATCAGCTCGGCAAGCTGTTCATCGTGCGCCGCCGGTATCAGATACGGGCGAAGCTGCGCCGTAGAATCTCTCAGCCACATCGCCGGGATATCTCCCGTGATGACATGCGTTGTGCCATCCTCCATCTGCTTCACTGTCGTATCCAGTGTATTGGTGTAGCACGTCTCAAACAGCCTGGCCAGCTCCGGCTCCTTCGCAAAGGCTTCCTTTACCTTATTTAATATTGCTTCTATTGACGGTCTGTTCTTTCCCATAAAATAAAAACTCCTCTCTGCGTTCCTTCTTTTCTGTCACGGTCCTTCTCACTCGCTGCATGCTCTGGATCTCCAGATCTCCAGCAGCTCATCGGTAAGCCGGACTGCCACCTCTTCCTTGCTCATCAGCTCAAGCTCGCGGATCCCATCCTCTGTGATCAGCGTCACAACATTCGTATCCGTCCCGAATCCTGCTCCTGCAACCTTTACATTATTTGCAGCGATCAGGTCCACATGCTTTCTGACAAGCTTTGCCCTCGCCTGCGCGACCAGATCCTGCGTCTCCATCGCAAAGCCGCACAGTACCTGATTTTTCGTTCTGTGCTCTCCAAGCCATGCAAGGATATCCTGCGTCCGCTCCAGCACCAGGCTCATATCGCCGTCCTTTTTCTTTACCTTCTGGTCTGAAACAGATACCGGACGGTAATCGGCAACTGCCGCCGCCTTGATGATCATATCCTGTTTGGCCGCGCGCGATGCGACTGCCTCAAACATCTCCTGTGCGCTTTGCACGCAGACCTTCTCTATGCCTGCCGGTGTGCTTAAATTTGTCCTGCCGGATACCAGCGTCACACTGGCCCCTCTTCTCCTGCATACTGCTGCGATCGCATATCCCATCTTGCCCGTCGAATGATTGGACAAAAACCGCACAGGATCGATCGCCTCCATCGTAGGACCGGCAGTGACCAGGACATGAAGTCCCTTCATATCCTTCTCGAGGGCTGCCTCATTGAGCACATGTTCCACGATCAGACGCTCATCCGGGAACTTTCCTTTTCCCGTGTCGCCGCATGCCAGATGGCCGCTTTCAGGCTCGATCACCTGCCACCCATACCGCCGGAGCAGCTCCTGATTGTCCTGTGTGACCGGATTCTCATACATGCGCATATTCATCGCCGGAGCGATCAGCTTCGGACACTGGCATGCAAGCACTGTTGTCGTCAGCATATCATCCGCAAGCCCGTGCGCAAGCTTTGCCATAATATTCGCCGTCGCCGGGGCGATCAGAACAAGATCCGCCCGCTTGGCAAGCTCCACATGCTCTACCTCAAACTGGAAATTCCGGTCAAATGTATCCGTCAGACATTTATTCCCAGTCAGTGTCTCAAAGGTGACGGGGGTGATAAACTGTTTTGCATTTTCGGTCATGATCACATGCACATCCGCGTGCTGCTTTTTCAGAAGGCTTGCCAGATTTGCCGCCTTATACGCTGCGATGCTCCCGGTCACGCCTAAAATGACTGTCTTTCCTTTTAACATAATCTTCTCCTTGTATGGATACCTTCCATCTGTCTTATCCACGCCTAGTATAACGGATTCCTGTATAAAAAACAAATGTTTTTCTTTTCGTACACAGCAGATTTTGCCGGAAATAAATATTGTCGAACACACGCATCCGTGCTATACTGCCCGTGTAATTGTATTGTATCCCGCTCAGACGGATGCGCAGGCATGATCTGCGGCAACGCTTTACGGCAAATGGTTCCGGCGCTGTACCAGTACGGACGGCAGCCCCTTTCCACATTTTCCGCAAATGCGCCCGGCAGTATCCACATCCTTTTGCAGGGGAATAATAACAAGGAGGAAAAAAATGAATACAAACACAAGAACACACACTTCAAAACTTGTCCTTATCGGACTTATCACTGCCGTTTTACTTCTCATGGCATACACCCCGCTCGGCTATCTGAATATCGGTCCGCTCGCGATCACCTTTAATATGATCCCTGTGGCGATCGCTGCTATCACGCTCGGTCCTGCCGGAGGAGCCGCTGCCGGAGCGATCTTCGGCATGACAAGCTTTTTGCAGTGCATCGGTATCGGCGGCACCAGCGCAATGGGCGTGATCCTGTTCGATATCAATCCGTTTTTCGCTTTTCTCCAGAGATTTGTCCCGCGTGTGCTTGACGGCTTTCTGCTCGGATACATCTTCCGCGGCGTCAGACGACTGTCAAATACATCTGCCGCCTGCCTCGTGACCGGATTCTTCTCTGCGTTTCTGAATACAGCCTTTTTTATGGCAGCGCTCGTGCTTCTCTTTGGAGGCTCCGCGTATATCCAGGAACTGATGGGCGGACAGAATGTGCTCGTCTTTATCTGCGGCTTTGTCGGCATCAATGCAGTCTGCGAGATGGCTGCCTCGACCGTGATCACTGCAGCCGTAGCAATGGCTTTGCACAAAGCGCACTTTGTTCCGGCCGCCCGCGTCACACCGCTCACTCAGTCATGCGCCCGCCCGCTGGCTGCATCACACACAGGAGGAACTCATGATTCTTGCCGTTGATATCGGAAATTCAAACATTGTACTGGGATGCTTTGAAGATGAAAAAATATTATTTATAGAAAGGCTTTCCACCAACCAGAACTCTACCGTACTGGAATACACCGTACTGATCAAAAATATCCTGGAACTGAACAATTTAAGCCACCACTCCTTTGAGGGCGGCATCATCTCCTCTGTCGTACCGTCTGTCACACATACGGTACAGGAGGCAATGATGCGTCTGACCGGGAAACACGTCATGGTCGTTGGCCCCGGCATCAAGACCGGGCTTAAGATCCTGCTCGATAACCCGGCACAGCTTGGCAGCGACCGGGTCGCAGACGCGGTAGCTGCCATCCACGATTATCCGTGCCCGCTGATCATCGTTGACATGGGCACCGCGACAACGATCTCAGCGATCGACCGCGACAGGAATTTTCTCGGCGGCATGATCTATCCCGGTCTGAGAGTTTCGCTCGACTCCCTTACCATGCGCACCTCGCAGCTTCCGAAGATCAGTCTGGATCCGCCAAAGAGAGTCATCGGCTCCAACACGATCGACTGCATGCGCAGCGGGATCATCTACTGTACGGCTGCCAGCATCGACGGAGCGATCGAACGCATCGAAGAGGAGCTCGGCGAAACCTGTACCATCGTCTCCACAGGCGGGCTCGCCAAAACCATTATCCCGTACTGCAAGCGGGAGATCATCATAGATGACCGTCTGCTCTTAAAGGGACTGATGTACATCTACAACAAAAACAGGGGACACAACTGAGCGCCCCACACTTTATTGCTGCAAAAAACTCTTCAGAAAGAAACCATTGCGGGAATCTTTCCGAAGAGTTTTTATCTTGTGCGCCTGGCGGCGCACGTTTCTAACGGGTGCAAGTCCCGAATTCGCCCGGTAGTGGGAAGGATATAGCCGAAGGCAAGGGTGTCCATCGTGAGATGGAATCTGAAGGAAGCCAGATGTGGGAAACTTACTAACCCACGGGCAAACCTCTGGTCTGACGGACAGAAATCGCATATAAGGCTGTACATGAGGGTAAGTCTGCAAGACAAGATGAAGCCCGATAACTACACGGAATCATGTGCAGTAAATGCGGCAGATGGATGGAGGGAAAGAAACGTGTGGTACCCAGGGAGGTCTGTACGGAACGCTCTGAAAAGAGTAACCGTTATCGGAAGGTAACGCTGAACGTACAGAAGTCAGCAGAGGCCATAGTAGTTGATTTTTTTTCAGCGAAGGGCTGAATCAATAGGAGTCTTTCGTACGACTGGGAAAGGAGGAATGGGCAGAATGGGTACAGAAAACAGAGAAAGCTGCTCACAAAGAGATAGCGCGGAACGCAAAGGGTATGTGAGAGCGCACCGCTCATTCAACCGGATATGGAAGGAAAGGGACAGTGCAGAGCCAGATATCCTAAGTAAGATACTGAATAAGGATAACCTGAACAGAGCTTACAAAAGAGTGAAGGCGAACAAGGGAGCGCCAGGAGTTGATGGGATGACTATTGAAGCGGCGTTACCATGGTTGAGGGAGAATAATCACGAACTGGTAGAAAGAATCAGGAAGGGGAAATATAGCCCTTCCCCAGTCAGGAGAGTGGAGATCCCGAAGCCGGATGGAGGGACAAGAAAGCTAGGAATCCCTACTGTCATAGACCGCATCATCCAACAGGCCATGGCACAGCAGCTGATGCCAATCTATGAACCTCTGTTCTCGAAGGACAGTTATGGCTATCGTCCGGGTCGAGGGGCAAAAGACGCTGTCAGGAGGATAAAAGAGTACATCGAGCAGGGATATACGAGGGCAGTCGTCCTCGACCTGTCGAGATACTTTGATACGCTGAACCATACGATACTGCTGAACCAGTTGAGGAAACAGGTAAAAGATGAAAGAGTGGTACAGATGGTAAAGCGATATCTGAAGAGCGGAGTGATGGAAAACGGTGTTGTAACAGAGACGGAGGAAGGCTCCCCGCAAGGAGGAAATCTATCTCCACTCTTAGCAAACGTGTATCTGAATGAATTCGACTGGGAGTTTCACAGGCGGGGTGTGCCATGCATCCGCTACGCAGACGATATCGTACTGCTGGCGAAAAGCGAACGGGCCGCAGAGCGACTGCTGGAATCCAGCACGAAATATCTGGAGGAAACGTTGAAACTGAGAGTGAACCGGGAAAAGAGCCGGACAGTCAGTGTATTCGCAATCCGAAATTTTAAGTTCCTTGGCTTCTGTTTTGGGAAGAACGGAAAAGGAATCTATATCCGAGTCCATGGAAAGTCATGGGAGAAAGCCAAGGATGAACTGCGCAGGCTCACTTCCCGGAGCAAGTGCGGAAGTGTCGTCCGAACTATGGAAAAGGTAAAAGTCTACATGAGAGGATGGCTAAACTATTATGGGATAGCGGATATGAAGAACAATATCGAAAGCGTGAACGGATGGCTGTACCGCCGGATACGGATGTGTATCTGGAAACAGTGGAAACTGCCAAAGACCAGGAGGAGAAAGCTGATAGGACTGGGGTTATCAGAGTGGGCAGCATGCGAAGGAGCATACAGCAGAAAATCCTACTGGAGGATGTCTAACACGGGTGTGGTCAAAAGAGCATTAACAAAAGAAAGACTGATAAACTGGGGCTTCTATGATTTAGCCACAGCCTATCAGTCTCTGCACATCAACTATTGAAACCGCCGTGTACCGAACGGTACGCACGGTGGTGTGAGAGGACGGCGGCTAATCACCGCCTCCTACTCGATTTAAAACAGGATACCTTTTCTTGAATGATCTGTCTTTTATCCCTTTACCGCACCCATTGTGATCCCCTTGGTAAAATACTTCTGGAAGATCAGGAATACAATAATGATCGGGATCGCCGCCAGCGCAGCGCCTGCCATGATCAGACCGAAATCCGTAGAGTTTTCTGCCTGCATGTTTGCGATACCGAGGGAGATCGTCGACGTCTCCGTACTCGTCAGCATGATCAGCTGCATGAAGTAGTCATTCCATGAATTGATAAATGTAAAGATCGCAAGTGCACCGATACCCGGTTTGATCATCGGAAGCGCTACATGCGAGAAGGTCTTCCACTCACTAGCGCCGTCGATACGCGCGGCCTCCATCATCTCTCCCGGGATCCCCTCTGCAAACTGCTTGATCAAAAATACGCCAAACGGCCACCCCACGATCGGAAGGATCACCGCCCACAGTGTGTTGTAAAGCTTTAACGCAGACATCTCACGCAGCAGCGGGATCAGGATGACCTGTTTTGGAAGAGCCATCGCACAGACGATCATCGTAAAGACCACCGTTCTTCCAAAAAAGCGTTTCTTTGCCAGAGCGTATCCTGCCATTGCCGCAGTCGCACACGTAAGTCCCATCGCTGCAACCGCCATAAAAACGGTATTCACCAGCCAGCGGATCGCCGCAGGCACCTGCGGTCCCGCAAATGTGATATCCGTAAACGGGACTGTGATCGAAAACAGCGGCGCTACCTGCTTACTGAACAGTTTTTCATAGTTCGTCAGCACCCATTCGGACGGCCACCACGCCGGTGAGGTCGCATTGATCTCCTGCGCCGTCTTAAAGGAACCGGTCACGATCCAGTAAAGCGGAAACGCAAACAGGACAGCCAGGATAACGATGGCGGTGACGCTGACAACTTTATAGACTTTCGTACTCATTGCTGTTGATTTCATATCTCCGCCTCCCTCCTAATCTGTTTTTGCCAGCTTAAACTGGACTGCTGAAAGCACTGCTATGATGACTGCAAGCACAACGCCCATGGCATTTCCGTATCCGTACTTATACAGCTTGAATGCAGAATAGTAAATATAATACATGATCGTATCTGTGCTGTGGTTCGGTCCGCCGCTCGTAAGCAGCTGGATCAGCGCAAAGCACTGGAAACTGTTGATCGTTGTGATGACGAGTACATACAGCGTCGTCGGCATGATCTGCGGCCATTTGATCTTCCAGAAGCACTGGAATTTGTTCGCTCCGTCCACCTGCGCAGCCTCCACAAGGCTCTGATCCACGTTGTTAAGCGCAGAGACATACAGCACGATCGGCTGTCCGACAGAGGTCGTCAGCAGGATCAGGATGATACATCCCAGAGCAAACCGTTCGTCTCCAAGCCAGTTGATATTTTTATCGAGCAGCCCGACGCCTTTGCCGACATAATTAAAAATGCCGTAATAGTTATTGAACATCCATTTCCATACAACAGCGACTGCCACAGAGCCCGTGACAACCGGAAGATAGAAAATACAGCGGAAGGCCGAGCATGCCGGTCCCTTCATATTGTAGATCACAGAGCTGACCCACAGAGAAAAAATACACGTAACCGGAACGGAAACAATCACGATGACGACGGTATTTTTCAGCGCTCCCCAGAAAATCTCATCCTTTGCCAGATCCACATAGTTTTTGAAGCCTACGAATATATCCTCCCTGCCCATCGTCGAGTCAAAAAAGCTCGTATACACGCACTGGATCATCGGATAGATTACAAAGCCGACAAAGAAGATCAGACTCGGAAGCAGAAAAGCATATCCCGCCATTGTCTCTCTGCGCGCCAGCGCTCTGCTCCTGTTTGACATCCGGAAATCCCCCTTTCATTCTCAATCCAGATTTTTCTTTTGAAAAAAGTAAGGCACCCTTCCCGCGCGACACGCAGGAAGGATGCACGAGTCTACATTACTTATGATGTTTTAGCGATACTGCCGTCTGCCAGACCTTTTACTTGGCAGATGCCGCTGCATTTGCCGTCTCTGTAAACGTAGCAACTGCCTCTGATACCTCTGCGCCGGAGCCGATCTGCTGAAGCATATTCCACCATGCCGTACGAGCCTCTGCCCAGCCGCCTACTACCTGATAGTAGTCGCCCATGTACTGAACGAATGTGGAGTACTCTGTCATCATCTCATCACCCTCATAGATATTTCCGAGATCCTTTACCGGCCAGTAGCTGGAAGCCTTTACGCTCTCTACTACCTGCTTCTCGTCATTTGCCATGAAGTCGATAAATGTCTTTGCAGCCTCGATCTTCGCCTCATCGCCATTATCAAAGATACCAAAGCCCCAGATACCGCCGCAAAGCTGCGGTTCACCTGTCTCTGTCGGGAACGCCATCGGAAGAACGTCAAATGCGATATTCTCTACATTATTTTTCTCCTGAGCGATGTTCCAGCAAAATGCCATTGCCAGTGTGCCGTTGCAGAAAAGGTTGATCTCGTCTGCGCCCTGTAAGGATGCGTCAAAGTTGATCCCTTCCATACCTGCCAGAAGTTCGAGAGCCTTGATATTTTCCTCACTGTCTGCTGTGTACTCTGTGTGCTCTGCATTTGTAAATGTGCCACCGTACAGGTTATTTACAAGAGCGCGTGTACCCTGATCGCCGCCCTGGCCGCCGCAGTATACTGCAGCTACATTTTCCTGACCGGAAGCATAAACAGCCTCAACTGCCTTGATAAAGTTCTCTGTCGTCCAGGTACGTGTCTCCTCGTCCAGATACTGCAGTGCGTCCGCAGCCTCAAACACGTCTCTGTTGATCGCCATCGTATGGGCTGTCATGCACAGAGGATACTCATAAAATACACCTTCATTGTTCTGGCATGCTGCTTCTACAGAATCGTAGATCGCTTCCTTTGCCTCGTCTGTCCAGAGGTCTGCCAGATCGACCATCAGTCCCTTTGCACCCCAGTTTGCCACAAGACGCTCCGGTCCCTCCATAACCAGATCCGGCGCCTGTCCGCCCTCGATCGCGGTATTGATCTTGTCGTCACCGTTCGTGTAGTCCAGATACTCTACCTTCACTGTGATATCCGGGTGCGCCTCATTAAAGCTTGCCAGCAGTCCCTCTACGGTAGCGGCGTCGCCCCAGCTTCCGATCGGATACGTCCACAGAGTGATCTCTGTAGCTTCCTCTGCTGCCACACTGCCTGCAAATGCAGAAACCGCCATAGCACCTGTCAGTGCAACTGCCAAACCCTTACGTAATCTCATACTTCATATCCTCCTTTTATTTTTCATGTCCCATGTCATGTGCACTTCGCACAAACTGTTGCATTTATTCTAACATTATTTTTACATTATGTCAATATGTTTTATAATAATTTATTTTTCTTATGTGCATATTGACTATTTTTTACTTTTTCTGTTTTTACTTTTTATATATTCATCCAATTGCGTGCTTTCTTTTCCCGGACAACTCCCGTCATAAAAGCGAAGGGATCTTTTCTGCAAGCGCATGCGCAAGCTGATGGTGCCCTGCCTCAGTCAAATGCATATAATCCACATGGTTCGGCCCGTCTGCTACTGCTTTGTTTGCATCCAGATAATGACAGCCAAGCTGCGCGGCAAGCGCTTCATACTCTGCCGCAAGTCCCTGCGATTTCTCTGCGCAGCCGCGTCCCATGGTCGCAGCACACGGCGTATCCGCATATTCTCTTCCGATATTCTGCGGTGTCACGAGCAGAATATTGGGGCGCCCATCTCTCCAGCACTCCTCCACAGAAATTGCTTTTCTGAGAAGCCGTCCCATGCCGATCGCAATACACGCCGCCGACGCGCCAAAGCGCTCCTTCGTATCATTCGTCCCGAGCATGACGATCAGCAGATCGACCGGCTCGTGGCTTTTCAGGCACGGGCAGATATAATCCAGCCCCGACATCCCCTCATGGATCGGATCATCAAAACATGTGGTCCTGCCGCTTAATCCTTCCTCAATGATCAGATAATCGGATCCGAGTTCTCTTTGAAGCAGCTGCGTCCATCTGTGCGCCTCATCAAACCTGCCGTCCGTTTCCGCCCAGTAGCCGTGCGTATTCGAATCACCAAAACATACGATATGTTTTTTCATAGTCTTTCTCCAAATCCCCGTCCCTTACTGCTTTTTACAGATCCCTGGTATCCGCGATCGCCTGTCTGATATCGCGGTAAAGTTCTGTAAGCTTCGGATCATCCAGTGCGACCGGAAGGAAGGGCAGTCTCGGATCGCCCATCGGACAGCCGTCAAGAGAAATAATCCCCTTTACCGCTGCGTGCATGGAAGCGAAGGAACACAGTCTGTAGATCAAAGGTGTGACGATGTTCTGTACCTGCGCCGCCTTCTCCCACTCTCCGCGCGCAATGAGTTCATCCATCTTCAGATAAAGCTCCGGCATCGCGCCGTATGTGCCGCCGATCCCGGCGTCCGCCCCGAGAAGCCGTCCTGCGACAAACTGCTCGTCCGGTCCGTTGAACACGATAAAATCTTTTCCTCCTGCCAGCTTGAATCTGAGAATATCCTGCGCCGGATCAGACGAGCACTTTACACCTGCAACACGCTCATTCTCCAGCATTCTTCCAAAGAGGTTCATGGAAAGATTGAAGCCTGTAAGCTGCGGGATATTATAGATAAAAAATGGCAGATCAGCCGCCTTTGTGATCTCGGTCCAGTGCTGATACACACTCTCCTCGCTCGGACGGTAGTATACGCACGGAACTGCCGATGTAGCAGCAGCGCCGATCTTCTCCGCATGCTCTGCCAGTATGCAGGAGTGTCTCGTATCGGGACAGCCGACATGAACAATGATGTTCATATCATCTCCGACCTCATCGACTACCGTCTCTGCGACCAGCTTTCTTTCCTCCGTATCCAGCAGAAATCCTTCCCCGGTACTTCCGCAGACGTACATCTGCTTTACACCCTTATCACGAAAATAGCGGGATACGCGCCTGACTGCATCAACATCCACACTGCCATCCTTCGCAAACGGTGTATTGAGCGCAACCGTTACATGCTTAAATTTATTGATATCATACTTTGACATAAGTATCCTCCTGCTCGTTTATTCCTAAATAAAACTGTATCTGCATCATCTGCTTTGCGCTGCATCCACTGCGCTGATAAAACGCTGCGCGATCTCCAGAGGTCTTGTGATCGCTCCTCCTACCACGACTGCAAACGCGCCTGCATCCAGCATCTCAACTGCCTGCTGCGGATAATGGATGCGCCCTTCCCCGATGACCGGAATATCAACAGCAGCGGCCAGACGCTTTACCAGCTCATAATCCGGTCCGTCCGTCTTTTCCGTATAGCTCGTATATCCGCTCATCGTCGTGCCGACAATGTCCATGCCGAGCTTCCATGCCTGGATTCCTTCTTCGTATGTAGAAATATCCGCCATCAGGATCGCATCCGGATATTTTGTACGCACCTCCGTGATAAATTCGCTGACTGTTTTTCCATCTCCGCGTTTCTGCTGTGTACAGTCAAGCGCGATAATATCTGATCCGGCGGCTACCAGATCATCCACCTCTTTCATAGTCGGCGTGATGTAGCTCTCAAATCCCTCATACTGCACCTTCACAAGCCCGATCACCGGAAGCCCCGTCTCTTCTTTGATCGCAAGGACATCGCGGATACTGCTCGTGCGGATCATCGGTGTGCCTGCCTGCTTTGCCGCGCGCGCCATCAGATACATGACAGATTTTTCCTCCACATATAATGGCTCACCCGGAACCGCCTGACAGGAAACGATCACCTTTCCTCTGATCCGTTCAAAAAGTTCCTCTTTTTTCATACTGTCTCCTTTCTTGTCCCATTTTCTCCTGTTCCTGTATATCAATTAAAATTATGTATTTATGAAGCATTTGTTTTCCTGCGTTACCTTCGCAGCGCCTGTTCCCGGCATTTTGTAAGCCTATTATATTCCTTTCGCAAATCATTTTCAATATAACAATTAAATGAAAATCATTTACATTAATTGTGCAGTTTTACCAGTTTTTATATGATTATCCAGTTCTCTATCTCGCTTTTATCCATTATATTTTGAAAATAATTTTATTTAACGAAAGCTTTTGAAAATATTGACCATAAAGACAATATGCTCTATAATAGGATGCAGGTGTGATTTTCACAGGTTTTGCTAAATGGAGGAATAAAATTGACTGAGAATATCCTGGAAGAAATGACAAACCGATACAATCAAATGACACGTTCCGGCAAGCTGCTGGCAAATTATATTTTTGCGAATACGGAGAAGGCACAGTATCTGTCCATCTCCTCTCTGGCAGAAAACTGCGGCGTATCTGAGGCGACCATCACCCGCTTCTGCCGGATGCTCGGACTGTCCGGCTACAACGACCTGAAGCTCGCGCTCGCCAAAACCTCTCATCCAAATGAGCTGGGCGAATTTTCCGATCAGCCGCAGGGGATCTTTACGACCGATACGATGGCTACCATCGGAAAAAAACTGCGCGATGCTTTTTTTATTTCTGTAAACGAGACGCTGGAGCAGATGGAACCCGTCTCCTTCAACCGCGCCGTAAGGTATCTTCACCGCGCCAGGCAGGTGTTCTGCTTTGGTCATGGCGGAAACACGGTTCTGGCACAGGACGCATGGGCAAGATTTTCCCAGGTGACGAACAAATTTATCCACATTGCAGATTCTCATATGCAGATCATGGCAACGTCGCTGGCTTCCTCACAGGATGTGATCCTGTTTTTTTCTTATTCCGGCTCTACAAAGGACGCAGAAGAGCTTCTGACACTGGCAAAGAAGCGGCAGATACCAGTCATCCTGCTGACGCATTTTCGCAACTCTATGGCAGCGCAGCTGGCAGATGTCGTCCTGCTTTGCGGCTACAATGAAAGCCCTCTGCAATCCGGCTGTATCGCAGCCAAGATCGGTCAGCTCCTGCTGCTTGAATGTCTCTACTATGGCTACTGCAATCAGGACCCGGATGCGATCCAGGAAGCGCGCGCCGCTACCAGCGAAGCAATCTCAAAAAAGCTCCTGTAGCAGTCAGGGGCGCTGCAGAACAGGCAACAGTAAAACAGGTAACAATAAAACAGGCAACAATAAATCAATGTATCATATATACGGCATAATGCAGGGGGGATGCTACTTATGAAAACAATGGTACTGGACATCGGCGGCACAGCACTTAAATCAGCCGTCTTTAACAGCGAAACAAATGTATTAGAGGAGATCCGCGAATGTCCGTCAGAAGGCTTTCTCGGCGGCGCACACATCGTCGAGCTCGTCATTAAGACGATCCGCGATTACGCGCAGACCGTGGATTTTGGCACGATCGGCATCAGCACTGCCGGGCAGGTAGACCCGGAAGACGGCAGGATCATCTACGCCAATCAGAATGTTCCCGGCTATACCGGCATCGGTCTGGGCGCTATCGTACAGCAGGAATTCCACGCACCGACGTATGTGGAAAACGATGTGAATGCAGCAGCGATCGGAGAAGCATACTTCGGGGCAGGACAAAATGAAAAGAACTTTGTCTGCCTCGCATACGGTACAGGCGTAGGCGGCGCTCTTTATCTAAACGGAAATCTTTATCACGGAAGCAGCTGTTCCGCCGGAGAATTCGGCGCAGTCATCACGCATCCGGAGGACCGTCATCCGGAAGAAGACCTGTTCAGCGGCTGCTACGAAAAGTATGCTTCCACGACTGCTCTCGTCAAAAAGGCAATGGAGTACGACCCGGCTCTGACAAACGGACGCCTCATCTTCACCCGCCTCGATGATCCAAAGATACAGGAAATTCTTGACGGTTGGATCCTGGAGATCGTCTACGGACTTGTGACGATCACCCACACCCTGAATCCTTCCTGCATCATCTTGGGCGGCGGGATCCTGGAGCAGCCCTATGTCCTGGAGCAGATCAAAAAGAAATTCTACGAGCATATCATGCCAAGCTTCCGCCACGTCGAGATACGAAGAGCCGAGCTTGGAAATAAGGCAGGGCTCTACGGCGCAGCGATGCTTGCAAACGATCGCTTTTCCTGAATATCTGACAAAATAAAAACAGAGGATATGGAAAAATACAGCTTCCGGCAAATGTTCACTTTGCCAGATCAGGTATTTTCCATATCCCCTTTTCTTTTATACGCTTATATTCAGATTTCTCTTGTCGCTTCTTTCAGCCACTGTGCTTCCTCCGCTTCCAGATACGGAGAGATTTTCTCGTACACTTCTTTATGGTAGGCGTTGAGCAGCGCCCGTTCCCGTTCACTCATCTGCTCCGGCACAATGCCGTCAAGGTCAAACGGCACCATCGTCAGATGCTCAAAACACAGAAACGGACCGAACTCTGTCTCCTGTGCTTTTTTGCAGACGATCAGATTTTCATGCCGGATGCCGTACTGTCCTTCCACGTAGTACCCCGGCTCATCAGAGGTGATCATGCCCTCCTCCAGCACCGCGCTGTCATTGCGCTCCGGCACAATCCTCCAGCGGATACCATTTGGCGCCTCGTGTACATTCAGATAATATCCGACACCGTGGCCCGTGCCGTGATTAAAATCCTTTCCCAGCTCCCACAGAGGTCCGCGCGCCAGATAGTCCAGATTGACTCCCCGGCAGCCGTAGCGGAACTTCGCAGCAGCAAGGTTCAGTGTTCCGCGCAGTACCGCTGTAAAGTACAGCTTCTGCTCCTCAGTGACCGGTCCCATCACGATCGTACGCGTCACATCGGTCGTTCCTTCCAGATACTGTCCGCCGGTATCTGCCAGCAGCAGTCCGTGCGGCTCGATCGGCACGTCAGTCTCCGGCGTCGCAGAATAATGATTCATCGCCGCATGCGGCCCGTAGGAAATGATCGGTTCAAAGCTGTTCCCCATATTGTTTTCCTGCTGCGCGCGCAGACGATCCAGATATTCGGCCGCACTGATCTCCGTCATCGGAATCTTTCCGACATTCTTTTTCAGCCAGTAAATAAACTTTGTCACCGCTACGCCGTCCTTTATATGAGCGATACGCTCATTCTCCACCTCGACCGGATTCTTGATCGCCTTCGGCAGAAGCGTCAGATTCTCCTCATCGAGCAGCGTTACGCCCTCCGGGAGTCCTGCCACCAGCCGGCTGTTTGCCTTTGCCTTGCAAAGGAGCACGCGCTGCCCCTTCTCCAGACCGGCTACGTACTCATAGACTGCATCGTATGCCCGGATCTCTACGCCGTCCGATGCGAGCGCCTCCCGGACCTGCTCCGGGAATACGGATCCATTTGCAAACAGTACGATATCTTTCTGCGTCATCACGAGATAGGACAGAACGACCGGATTGCACGGTACGTCGCCGCCGCGGATATTGAGAAGCCATGCAATGTCATCGAGCGTAGTCAGAACGAAAACGTCTGCCCCCCGCTCCTGCATGGCGCTGCGGATCTGCGCACACTTATCTGCGCGCGACCTTCCAGCCCATCTCACTTCCAGCTCCTTCACAGGCTCTGCCGAAAGCCCGGGCCGGTCCGTCCAGATCATGCCCACAAGATCCTCCTCGCATTTCAGGGATACGTCTTTTTTCGCAAGCTCCCGCTCCAGCTCATCCGCCTCCCGTGCGCTGACTGTCCTGCCGTCAAAGCCAAGGCAGCCGCCCTTTGGCATATGCTCTTCCAAAAATGCATGGACGGTCGGCACACCCGGCTCTCCCATCCGGAACAGCGTCACCGTGCTGCCCTCAAGCTGCTCTGCCGCCTGGATAAAATAGCGTCCATCCGTCCAGAGCCCCGCCATATCCTGCATCACAACTGCTGTTCCGGCAGAACCTGTAAATCCCGTCATATACTGTCTGCATTTAAAATGATCGCCTACATACTCGGAAGCGTGGAAATCATCTGTCGGGATCAGATACGCATCCATCCCTTTTTCCTGCATCAGACTGCGCAGCGCAGCCAGACGCTGTGGTATACTCCTGTTCATCTGTGTCTCATCCTTTCCTGTCTTTTTGTATCTGCTTCCAGATACCATATGATCCGCCCTTATTCTACCCCTTAACTGCCACTTGCCGCAAGCAGTAATTGAAAAAGAATAAACTTTTCCATTACGCAAAAAACAGGGCAGTACAGCAAAAGCCATACCGCCCCGTCTCTTTTAGATAATCCTTTATATAAGCTGTTTCACAGAAGGATTACTCTGCAAGGTCTGCATACATGAAGTACCAGAAACCGTTAGATGCATGCCACATACCCTCGATCTTTGAGCTCTGGAGCCAGAAATCGTTGTAATATGCCACCGGCATACAAGCATAATCATTCATCATGATATCCTCTGCCTCATGAAGCGCTGCTGAACGCTCCTCCGGATCAACCGTCTGTCTGGACTTATCGATTGCCGCATCAAAGTCCGGATTGTTGTATTTACCGTCGTTGTTTCCGTTTGTGCTGTAGAGAAGCTCAAGCTGGTTGGACGGATCTGTGTAGTCGCCTACCCAGCCGTTACGTGAGATCTCGAAGTCTCCTGCACGACGCAGCGGTGTGAAGCTGGACCACTCAACAACCTCTACCTCAAGTGTAACGCCGATCTCTGCCCATGCGGACTGCAGATACTCAGCAAGTGCTTTGTGGTAGCCAGCGTCATTTGTAGAGTAAGTCAGTACCGGAAGTCCCTCGCCATTCGGATATCCAGCCTCCTCAAGAGCTGCCAGAGCGCCCTCGATATCAGCGTTCAGCGGAAGATAGCCGCCCTCCGGACCATTTTCTACGAAGTCTGTGCCGTCCATATCCTTCCAGCCAGGTCCTATAAAGCTCTGTGCCGGTGAATAGGTGCCCTGCATCAGGGTGTTAGCCACATACTCTCTGTCGATCGCAAGGTTCAGAGCCTTGCGGACATTTACATCATTAAACGGCTCGATCTGGTCGTTAAAGGAAATATAGTACGTACCGATGATCGGATCTACATAGAACTCCTCGTTGCCCTCAAGGCTCGGGATCTCCTCTGTCGGAACATCCTTGATAAACTGTACTTCGCCATTCTGATATGCACTGTAGGAAGCATTTGCATCCTCGATCAGGTTCCATTTGATGCTGCCAAGCTTGATCGCATCTGCATTCCAGTAGTTCGGGTTCTTGCTCGTGATGATGTGAGAACCCGGTACCCACTCTGTGATCATGAACGGTCCGTTTGAAATATAAGTAGACGCATCTACTGCCCATGCATCGCCGTTAGCATCTACAGTCGCCTGCTGTACCGGGCTTAATGTCGGGAATGCTGCCAGATTTCCGAAATATGTACACGGATTGGACAGCTTTACTTCCAGTGTCAGATCATCCACTGCTGTCACGCCAAGCGCCTCAAGGTCTCCTTCGATCGCTGCATCGTATCCTTCTACCATGCCAAGCACCGTCTCTGCATACGGAGCTGCCGTATTCGGATCACATACACGTCTCCAGCTGTAAACAAAATCATTTGCCGTCAGATCAGAACCGTCAGACCATTTCAGGCCCTCACGGAGCTTGAAGGTCCATGTAAGACCATCCTCTGACGTCTCCCAGGACTCCGCCTGACCCGGCGCGAGCTGTCCTTCCTGATCCTGAGTCAAAAGTCCCTCAAACAGGTGAAGGATCATATTTCCTCCGTCTACCGCACTGTTTAATGCCGGGTCGATCGTCTCCGGATCCGGCCCTACCTGAACGGAAAGCTGCTTTCCTTCTGCCTCCTCTGCTGCTGCCATCATAACTGTTCCACTTGCCATAGAAACTGTCATAACTGCTGCAAGCAGCATGCTAATTGCTCTCTTTTTCATCTTTCTCCTCCTTAAGATTAAGATTATATGTCTACAGCCCTCCGACTGTTACATATCTGATCCGGGTGGCCGCCCCTGCTGTGTCTTCAGGAGCGGGCCCTTCACTCGTTGCTTCACTGTCGCATCTGTGTGATTTGATAATTGTGCGATGTGTTATTACATCACCGTACTAAATTATCTGTTTCAAAGTATAGCACCTATTTTCTTAATTGTCTACCACTTTTTTTATTTTTTGTAACTTTGCGGACGACCAAACGGCTGCTGTTTTTTATTTGAACTGTTCACTCAGATTAATTAATTTTGTCCAGATTATGGCACGCCGCATAATGTCCCTTGCTGACCTCACGCCACTTCGGCACCTCCTGCGCACACTGCTCGGTCGCATACGGGCATCTGGTCCGAAATCTGCAGCCGGACGGCGGATTAAGCGGACTTGGCACGTCTCCCTCGAGTACGATCCGGCTGCTTGCCCTCGCCGTCTTCGGATCCGCGATCGGGATCGCAGAGATCAGACTCCTGGTATACGGATGCACACTGTGGAAGATCAGCTCATAGCTGTCCGCCAGCTCCACGAGCTTTCCAAGATACATTACGCCGATCCTGTTGGAAATATGCTTCACAACAGAAAGATCATGCGCGATAAAGAGATACGTCAGTCCCATCTGCGCCTGCAGATCCTCAAACATATTGACGACCTGTGCCTGGATAGAGACGTCCAGCGCCGAGATCGGCTCATCGCAGACAATAAACTTCGGATCTACCGCGAGCGCACGCGCGATGCCGACACGCTGACGCTGTCCGCCGGAAAACTCATGCGGATAACGGTTCGCATGCTCCGAGTTCAGTCCCACGCACTCCAGAAGCTTCTGGATCTTGTCATAGCGCTCCTGCTTATTTGCCGCAAGATGGTGGATGTCGATCGCCTCTCCCACGATATCTCCGACCGTCATACGCGGATCCAGGCTCGCGTACGGATCCTGGAACACGATCTGCATCTGCCGGCGATACGGCTTCATATCTACCGACGTCTTTGTCCCCAGCTTCGGACTGCCGTTTTCTATGATATCATTGCCGTTTTCATCCTGCACCGGAACATCGCCGCTGTCAAAAAGCACTGTATCATCATAGACGATCCGCCCCTTCGTCGGTTCATAGAGGCGCAGGATCGAACGTCCCGTAGTCGTCTTTCCGCATCCGGACTCTCCGACAAGGCCAAGCGTCTCTCCCCGGTTGATAAAGAAGGAAACATCATCTACCGCCTGCACGAATTTCTTTTTCTTTCCAAATCCGCCTGCCGGAAAATACTGGTAAAGATGTTCGATTTTCAGTAATTTGTCACTCATTGCTGATTTCCTCCTTCCAGCTCTTTTTTCTGGTTCATCCAGCAGGTTGAATAATGTACATCTCCAAAATGCATTACCGGAGCTTTTTCCCGCAGACAGATCTTCATGCAGCTGTCGCACCGGGATGCAAACGGACATCCCTTCGGCGGGTTGAGCAGGTCGACCGGCGTGCCTTCGATCGGCACCAGACGCTCATGCTCTTTGCTGTCCATACGCGGAATGCTGCGCAGTAGCCCCTTGGTATACTCATGCTTCGGATTGTAGAAAATATCGTCTGTCAGACCGTACTCCACGATATTTCCCGCATACATGACCGCAATGTGGTCACACATACTCGCAACTACGCCCAGGTCATGCGTGATCATCATGATCGCCATGCCGAGCTTATCCTTCAGTTCCATCATCAGTTCCAGGATCTGCGCCTGGATCGTCACATCAAGCGCCGTCGTCGGCTCATCTGCGATCAGAAGCTTCGGCTCACACGCAAGCGCCATCGCGATCATGACACGCTGACGCATTCCTCCTGAGAGCTCATGCGGATACTGCTTCAGACGCTTCTTCGGCTCATTGATGCCCACCAGCTCCAAAAGCTCTGTGGCTCTTGCCTGGATCTGATCCTTCGTCTTATCTGTGTGCAGCCGGATCACCTCGCGGATCTGATTTCCGATCGTATAGACCGGGTTCAGACTCGTCATCGGGTCCTGGAAAATGATCGAGATCTCATTTCCCCGCATTTTCTGCATCTGCTTTTCTGTCATCTCATGGACGTGATGTCCGTTAAAATCAAGCGTACCTCCGAGCAGCTTTCCCGGATACGCGGTAAGCCCCATCAGGCTGTATGCCGTAACCGATTTTCCGGAGCCGCTCTCTCCTACGATCCCCAGCACCTCTCCTTCTTTGATGTGAAAGGATACGTCATTTAATGCCTTTACCTCTCCTGCCGGCGTAAAGAAGGACAGGCGCTCATGTTCAATATTTACCAGATATTCACTCATCGCTTCTCACCTTTCTTAGTTCTTCATCTTCGGGTCAAACGCATCACGCAGGCCATCGCCGAGCAGGTTAAAGCTCAGGATGATCAGACTGATCGTCACGGCCGGGATAAACAGCAGATACGGATAGGTATTGAGTCCATTGATCGCCTCACCGGCAAGAGAGCCAAGAGACGGCATCGGCACTGCCACACCGAGTCCGAGAAAGCTTAAAAAGCTCTCTGTAAAGATCGAGGACGGGATCTGAAGCGTTGTCGTAACAATGAGCGTACCGATACAGTTCGTCAGCAGGTGCTTCTTGATGATCCTGACATTCGATGCGCCGAGCGCACGCGCCGCTGTCACATACTCGCTCTCCTTCAGTGTAAGGATCTGGCTGCGGACCATACGCGCCATGCCCCCCCAGTACAGGAGTGCAAACACGATAAAAATACTGATCAGGTTCGCGCCGAGCACCTGGATCCAGCCAAAGCCCGGCGTCATGGACAGCTTCTCCAGAGGATCCTTCAGGGCAAATGACAGAAGTACGATCAGCAGAATATCAGGGATCGTATACATGATATCGACCAGACGCATCATGAAAATGTCCACCCAGCCGCCAAAGAATGCCGCGATCGAACCAAATGCAGAGCCAATGATAAAAATGATCACTGCTGCAACCAGACCGACAACAAGAGAAATACGCGCTCCCATCATCACGCGGATCGCATAGTCGCGTCCGAGCTTATCGGTTCCCATCACGTGCGGAAATACCTTCTCTCCGGCATCCATGCGTTCCAGCTCCTCCTCCGAATACTGCATCGGAGCCAGGTTCTCACTGCCGCGGATCTGTTCCTTATATGTATATGGATAAAACGACGGTACGATAAATGCAAAGATCATGATAATAACAACAACGACAAGGCTTACCATTGCCACTTTATTTTTCAGCAGGCGGCGCAGACCATCCTTCCAGAAGCTGACGCTCTCGCGCATCACGACCAGGCTTTCTTTTTCCTGTGCAGAAGCCGGAAGAAAATCGTCTGGATTGATTCTCGCCTGAAAGCTTAACGGATTTGGATTCTCTTTCATCTTTTCTTCTCTCCTTATTTCAGTTTGATACGCGGATCTACGATCTTATAAACAATATCCACCACTACGTTCATCAGGATCATCAGAGTCGCAAGGAAGATCGTCGTCCCCATGATAACGGTATAATCCCTGTTGGTGATCGAACCGATAAACTCGCCTCCCAGTCCCGGGATCGTAAATATCTTTTCTACAATAAAGCTGCCGGTCACCGTATAGGCAAGCAGCGGTCCCATATATGTAACAACCGGAAGGATCGCATTGCGCAGTGCATGTTTGAACAGGCTGACTGTCATCCCCAGTCCCTTTGCCTTTGCTGTACGCATGTAATCCTGACCGAGTACGTCCAGCATAGAAGAGCGCATCAGACGGGTAATATACGCGGTAGGATAAAAGGCAAGCGCCGTAACCGGCATGATATAGTGCTTCCATGAGGCAAGACCGAGCGTAGGC
Source organism: Parablautia sp. Marseille-Q6255 (assembly GCF_951230155.1). Taxonomy (GTDB): domain Bacteria; phylum Bacillota; class Clostridia; order Lachnospirales; family Lachnospiraceae; genus Choladousia. Next base: position 63,152 of record NZ_CATNVD010000011.1, on the reverse strand, counting down.
AGGATCTTGAGATTGACGCCGAGCGTATACATCAGCAGGGTACAGATCACGAAGCTCGGGACGGCTATGCCGCAGGTGGCTATGACGATGATGATATTGTCGAGCGCCTTCCCCCTGTTCAGAGCAGAGATACATCCGAGCGGCACACCGATGCAGAAAGCCGTCAGCACTGCCAGCCCTCCAAGCTTTGCGGATACCGGGAATTTTGTCGAAATGATCGACATAACGGTACGGCCGCGCTGCTTTAAGCTGTCGCCGAAGTCTCCGTGAAGCGCGTCTGTCATATACGTGACATACTGCTGTGAGAGCGGCTTATCAAGACCGTACTTTGCCTCCAGTGCTTCCATTGCTTTGGGGCTGATTGCTTTTTCTGAGAGGAACGGACCGCCTGGTACCATGTTCATCAGGAAAAACGTCAATGTGGCAACTACCCAGATTGTAACAACTGCTATCCCCAGCCGTTTAACGATATACTTTACCATGCTGCATTTCTCCTTTTCCTTATTACTTGATTGCTTCATTATTGCGATGCTTTATTATCACATTATCGCATTAAAGCATGAAGCTACGCAATATTGACATTATAGGCGATTTCCTGTCATCTGTCAATCAAAATCCCATAATGTATTTTTTCTGTAACCTTTCTGTAACAGTTTATCCATACATAAAATCAGCGTCAGTGCAAAAAGGGCGTATTGCCCCTTATACACTGACGCTGCAGAAACCAAAGTTCAAACCTCTTTGAAAACGAAGGCTTTTTATATGCTTTTTTCTTTTACAGCTCTTCTAATACTGTTCTGGCTGCTCTCACCTTTTCGGCATCGGTACGCCAGATCTCATATTCACTCATGTCTGCGACTCCCATGCTTACCTCCTGCCTGCGATAGCACATCCGACTCTCCACGATCCGCTTTCCGGACATATGGTAAGAGGTCGCGCCTGTCTTCTGATACAGATCTCTGATCACAGACGCATCGATACCGGCTCCCAGCAGAATATCCACCTTCCCGTCCGCCTGCTTTACAAGCTGCGCCAGAAGCCCGGCTCCGTCGGTACACACATTTTTCTGCCCCGAGGTCAGGATCGTATCAATCCCCAGCTCCTTCGCCTGTTCCAGCGTCTCGAACGGATCTCTGCACATATCAAATGCCCGGTGCAGCGTCACAGACATCCCCTGCGCCTCCTCCATAAGTTCCTGCATCTGCTCCATATCGAGTGAGCCGTCCGGCTTCAGAGAACCGATCACTACACCGTCCGCGCCTGCCTCCCGGAACATGCGGATCTCGCTGCGGATAATCTCATGCTCCTTTTGCGTATAGCAAAAATCACCGAACCGCGGACGCAACAGCGTATGGATCCGGATATCGAGCTCCCTTCGTATTTTCTCAAACAACGCGACAGAAGGGCTCAGGCCTCCGATGACCAGCGCACTGCACAGCTCCAGACGGGTCGCCCCGCCTTCTTTTGCCGCTGCCGCAGATTCTGCAGAATCCACACAGCACTCCAGAATGTAGTTTTTCATGGTATCCTTCCTCTCTCTTTTTCCTGCTTTTTTATAAAATCTCTCAAATACAAAAACGGAGCGCTGCAGCATACACTCCCGGCGGATTCCCGGATGTATCTACAGCACCCCATTTATTTCTTTTTATTGTCTGTATCGCAGAGAAAAATTATTTACATAATTTCTTGAACTCATCTGCTACAAACTGTACCTGTGTACCAACGATTACCTGCACGCTTGTCTTACCCGGACGGATAACGCCTGCAACGCCTGCGGATTTGATCTTCTTCTCATCTACAGCTGTGTAATCCTTGATCTCAAGACGAAGTCTTGTGATGCAGTTGTCGATTGATGTGATGTTCTCTTTTCCACCGATACCTTCCAGGATGATCTTTGCAACTTCTGTAAAGTTGTTGTTTGCAAGAACTACCTTTGTCTCGTCCTCATCGTCATCCTCACGTCCCGGAGTCTTCAGATCAAACTTTGTGATCGCGAAACGGAATACCACATAGAATACAACGAAAGCTGCGATTCCAAGCGGGATGATCAGCCATGTCTTAGCTGCTGCCGGAAGCGGAGCAGAGAATACAAGGTCTGTCAGACCTGCCGAGAAGGAGAAGCCTGCACGGAATCCAAGAGATACTGTAACAAATGTGAAGATACCGTAAAGCAGAGCGTAAACTACGTACAGTGCCGGAGCAAGGAACATGAATGCGAACTCAAACGGCTCTGTAACACCGCAGATGAAAGAACATACTGCTGCAGAAGCTACCAGACCGATTGCGATTTTCTTCTTGTTGCTCTTTGCTGTGTGAACCATAGCCAGAGCTGCACCCGGGATACCGAACATCATACACGGGAAGAAGCCGGACATGTACATACCAAGGCTCCATGTAACATCAGCAGATGTCTCACCTGCCCAGAAGTGTGTGATATCGCCAAGACCGATCGTGTCGAACCAGAATACGTTGTTCAGCGCATGATGCAGACCAGTCGGGATGAGCAGACGGTTCAGGAATGCATAGATACCTGCACCTACTGCGTCAAGGCTTACAATACCCTTACCTACTGCTACAAGTCCACCGAAGATCAGCGGCCATACGAACAGCAGGATTGCAGATGCAACGATAGAAACAACGCCGGCTACCATAGCCACGCAGCGCTTTCCGCTGAAGAATGCCAGCCATGTCGGAAGCTGTGTGTTCTTGAACTTGTTGTAGCAGGTTGCACCGATCAGACCGGCAATGATACCGATGAACGGGTTTGCGATCTTCTTGAATGCCAGAAGCTGTGTTGCGTTCTCTGCTACGCCCGTTCTGATAACTGTTACAACGGCTTCGCTCAGAAGAGTTGTCATCATCAGCCAGGATGCAAGAGCTGCAAGACCTGCTGTACCGTCGTGATCGTCAGACATGCCGACACCAACGCCGATCGCGAACAGGATTGCCATGTTGTCAATAAGAGCTCCGCCTGCCTTTACCAGGAACAGACCGATTGTTGGGATAAGACCTGTGATCTCACCACCCTGCATTGTCTCCGGACACATAAAATATCCGATACCCATCAGGATACCACAGATCGGCAGACATGCTACAGGAAGCATTAATGCTTTTCCCAGTTTTTGAAGATACTTCATCATACTTTTTTCCTCCCTTTTTTTATGATCTTATCTTCTATATATAAGCCTGACTTGCAGGCTTAGATACCGTACCTTACCCTTCCAGGCTTATTTCTCCAGAGAAAGCACTTCTTCCAGCACCTTCACGTATTTTCCTGTCGTCGGGCGGATCTCAGAGAAATCTGCCGTATTGCAGATCACAACCGGAGAGATCACATCAAAACCTGCAGCCTTGATCGCCTCGATATCAAACTCCAGAAGCAGATCTCCTGCCTTAACCTTCTGCCCGGCCTGCGCATGAGCAGTAAAATGCTCACCCTTGAGCGTAACTGTATCCAGTCCGATGTGGATCAGGATCTCTGTTCCTGCCTCCGACGTCACTGCCACTGCATGCTTTGTCTCAAAAAGCATTGCCACCGTTCCGTCTACCGGAGCCACTACTCTTCCTACTGCCGGCCGGATCGCCATGCCCTTTCCGATGATCTCCTCGCCAAAGGTCGGATCGCTGACCTCTGAGATCGCTACCGCTTCTCCCTCGATCGGAGCACCGATGATCTCTGCCTTTGCCTTTTTTCCAAAACCAAGCTTTTCTTTTAATGATCCTAACATGTCTGTCTTTCTCCTTCTTTGATGTTTTATTCGTCTTCTAGTTTATATAGCTCTACAAAGACTCTGCGGATATGCACCGCCAGGTACGTGATCTCGTCCTGAGAGATCGTGCAGGTCTCGTATTTACCGCTGATATAGTCTGCGATCCGCTCGCTGCAGCCGTATTCATCAGGATACATCCTGCGGATCATCTCGGAAAGCTCCGTCTCTCCGTCATCGAGGATCTGATTTGTAAAGATCCGATGCACCAGAAACTTCAGATGTGTGACCAGTCTTGAGTAATGCAGGCTCTCTTCATCCAGCTTTCTGCCCATGTATTCTTCTATGATCCCGAGGACCTCACGGATCGTCGATGTGATCTTCATCGTATTGTTCATGTCCGTGTTGTACTCGGCATTTACCAGATGCAAAGCGACCGAAGCTGCCTCATTGTCCTTGAGCTCGATTCCGAGCTCCTGACGGATCAGGCTGACTGCGTACTCACCGATCAGATACTCGCTGGGGTAAAAGGTCTTTACCTCCCACAAAAGAGGATTGGGGAAATCGATCCCGGAACGGATCCGCTGGATCACAAAATCAATGTGATCTGTCAGGGTGATGTATATGTTTGGATTCATCCGGTTTTTCAGAACCTGCTTCGCATAGTCGATGATCTTTACAGAAAGCTGGATATGCTCCAGAGGCATCTGCTTTAAAAGCTCCTCAAATCTGCCCTTGGCGCTCTCATCATTTAAGCGGAATACCTTCTCAACCCGCTCTGTGCAGATCTGCTGTCCTGCCTTGGTGTGGAAACCGAGTCCCTTTCCCATCAGGATCACTTCTTCATTCTTATCATCCACTGCGCTGACGATGTTATTATTGATCACTTTCAGTATACGCATCTCAAATAACCCCAAAAATAAAAAAACCAAATCACAGTAGACATATGCTATGCATTCTCTTACACTCCCTGCTGTCTACCGGAATTGGTTTTGCCTGCTAATCAGTAACAATCCATCCTATATTTGATTGGTATTCTCGTTTGTCTATTGCCATTATACTAAGTATCCGACAGAAAGTCAAATACATTTTATTTTTTTTTAATGTTTCCTTTATATTTTCCTAAGATTCGTGAAGAATCTCCATGGCAGTAAAACAGCCTCAGAACTATCGGCTTCGACAGCTTCTGAGGCTGAATGTACAGGGGTTGAGGGAATCGAACCCCCACTAAGAGTTTTGGAGACTCCTGTCATACCACTTGACCAAACCCCTATGAATCACTCACCAAATCTTTATACCATACTTTCCGGGGAATGTCAAATGATTTTTTCAAAAAATTTCAAAATGCGCCAGCAGACCGCCCGCATGCCCCATTACGAAATGACATGCTGTCTGCTACAGGACCGTCTGGATCGCCTCCCGCACGTTGCGCACGCCGATAAGACGGATGCCCTCGATCTCCCTGACCTGCTTTTTACATACCTCCGGGAGTATCACCGTATCGAATCCCAGCTTCTTTGCCTCTCTTACGCGCTGCTGCGGCATGCTGACCGACCGTACCTCTCCGCTCAGTCCCACCTCGCCAAAAGCAATCGTCTTTTCCGGAATCGCCTGATCTTTCATACTGGAAGCGATCGCCAGAATAATTCCCAGGTCGAGCGCCGGCTCGTTCATACGGATGCCTCCTGCGATATTGACGTACGCATCGCAGGACGACAGCCCCAGCCCTGCCCTCTTTTCCAGCACTGCCATGAGCAGATTCACACGGTTCAGGTCTGTCCCCGCAGCCGTCCGGCGCGGAAATGCCAGACTGCTCCTGCATACAAGCGCCTGCACCTCAAGGAGCACGGGACGCGTCCCTTCCATCGTACATGCTACGACAGAGCCGGAAGCTCCCTCGGGCTTTCCCTCCAGCATGTATTCAGAAGGATTCTTCACCTCGCAAAGTCCTGTCTCCTTCATCTCAAATACGCCGATCTCGTTGGTCGAGCCAAAACGGTTCTTTACCCCGCGCAGCACGCGGTAGGAGGCATGACGGTCCCCCTCAAAATACAGGACCGTATCCACCATATGCTCCAGCACGCGCGGTCCCGCCACGACTCCCTCCTTTGTGACATGCCCTACAATAAAGATGGAGATGTTCATTCCTTTTGCGATCTGCATCAGTGTTCCGGTCGACTCTCTGACCTGGGACACACTTCCCGGCGCAGATGCCACAGCTTCGCTGTACATCGTCTGGATCGAGTCGATGATCACGACCTCCGGTCTCAGGGAGGAGATCGTCTCGCGAATGGCCTCCAGATCCGTCTCGCACAGGATCAGAAGCTGTGAAGTAAACGTTCCCATACGCTCTGCTCTCATGCGGATCTGCTGCAGAGATTCCTCACCGGAAATATACAGCACCTTTTTCCCGCTGCCGGAAAGATTTCGGCACACCTGCAAAAGCAGGGTTGATTTTCCGATACCCGGATCTCCTCCTACTAAAACGAGGGAACCCTGTACGATTCCCCCGCCAAGCACTCTGTCCAGTTCTCCGATCCCGGTCGTCGTGCGCGGTGCACTGCTCATCTCGATCTCCAGAAGCGTCTGCGCCTGCGCCGCCTGATGTCCGCTCCCCGCCGATGTCCCGGATCGCCTGCTCACTGTCTTTGGTTCTTCTGCAAACGTATTCCACTGTCTGCAGCCCGGGCACTGCCCCATCCATTTTGAGGATTCAAAGCCGCAGTTCTGGCAGAAAAACACCGTCTTTGCTTTTGCCATTTATAATTTCACAACCTTTACCGGTACATTTCCCGCGCAGCCGCTTACTTCTACACTCAGTACGAGCTTGCCGCCCATCTTTGTCTCCATCGTGCCGGTATTTGTATCGCTGATGTATACCTTGTACTGTGCGTCCTCCTCCAGTCCGAGAATGATCTGCACATCCTGCGTGCCCTCTACCTCAAAGGATACGCCGTTCCCGGTTGCGTGGAAATGATGCACTGCCGTACCCGGCACAGACTCATATACGAACATGCCGTTGCGCTCCAGCTTTGTGATATCTGCAAATGTCTTTACTTTATATAAATCTCCATCATACTCATAATCAGAACGCTTCGTCTTTTCCGACAGCGTATAGTCTCCAAAGCTGATCGTTCCATCTGATTCTGTGCGTATAAGTTCTTTAATTTCTGACATTTTCATGCCCTCCCAGTTGATTATCTTTTCGTATTTTCTGTGTTTCAGGTCTTTCTATCATACCATACCTGCACCTGAAATTCCAGTGCCATATCACTCTTTTGTGACAATGATCTGATCCCTGCGGCATCCCACCATGACCGTGTCTCCCGCCTGCACAGCCCCGGACAGCAGCTCCTGCGCAAGCTTATCCTCCACCTGGTTCTGGACTGCGCGGCGCAGCGGTCTTGCACCGTATTTCGGATCAAATCCGGTCTTTGCGATGTGCGCCCGCACAGCCGGGCTGATCTTCAGCGTGAGATCAAGCTGAGTCCTGCATCTCTTCTGCAGCTCCTCCAGAAGGAGTCCTGCGATCCTGCGGATATGTTCCTCGTTCAGAGCATGGAAGACGATCGTCTCATCAATACGGTTTAAAAACTCCGGTTTAAAGATGCGCTTTACTTCCTCCATCACACCCGCCTTCATTGTCTCATGATTCTTCTTTTCATCGCTCCCGGCTCCGAAGCCCAGGTGTTTCGGCTCAACGATCGACTGTGCGCCTGCATTTGAGGTCAGGATCAGGATCGTATTGCGAAAATCGATCCTGCGCCCCTGTCCATCTGTGATATGCCCCTCATCCAGTACCTGGAGCAGGATGTTAAACACATCTGGATGCGCTTTTTCCACCTCGTCAAACAGCACGACCGCATACGGGTTGCGGCGTACCTTCTCACTGAGCTGTCCGCCCTCATCGTACCCCACATATCCGGGCGGAGAGCCGACCAGCCTTGCGACACTGTGCTTTTCCATATATTCTGACATATCCACACGGATCATAGACTGCTCGCTGCTAAATACGATATCTGCAAGCGCCTTTGACAGCTCCGTCTTTCCTACGCCTGTCGGACCGAGAAACAAAAAGGAACCGATCGGCCGGTTCGGATTTTTCAGACCGCAGCGGCTTCTGCGGATCGCCTTTGCGACTGCCTGCACCGCTTCCTCCTGCCCGATCACCCGCTCATGCAGCAGAGTATCCAGCCGCAAAAGCTTTCTGCCCTCCTGCGCTGCCAGCTTCTGTACCGGGATCTTCGTCCACACAGAGACGATCTGGGCCACATCCTCCGGCGTCACCGCAGCAGCCTGCCCTTCCTGTCTTGTATGCAGACGTTTTTTCTGACGCTCCAGCTTTGCTCCCAGCTCCTCCCTGAGATGGCTGTACTGCCTTGCCTGGTCTATGTCTCCTTCCTTTAACGCCGTCTCCCGCTTCTGTGCCGCCTCATCATACTGCTCCTGCACCGTACGGAGTGTCTCCGGCATCTGGTAGTATCCCAGCTGTCTGCGGGAGGCTGCCTCATCGATCAGATCGATCGCCTTATCCGGCAGAAAACGGTCATTGATATAGCGCACAGAGAGCCTTACTGCTTCCTCCAGCGCCTCGTCTGTGATCTGCACACCGTGATGCCGCTCATACAGAGGACGCAGACCTCGCAGGATCTCCAGTGTCTCCTGCGTCGTCGGCTCTTCCACATGCACCGGCTGGAACCTGCGTGCGAGCGCAGGATCCTTTTCGATATATTTGCGGTATTCCTCCAGCGTTGTCGCCCCGATCATCTGGATCTCTCCGCGTGCAAGCGCAGGCTTGAGGATATTGGAAGCGTCGATCGCCCCCTCTGCTCCTCCCGCTCCGATGATCGTATGCAGCTCATCTACAAAGAGCAGCACGTCCGCGCTTGCTGTCACTTCATTCAGGATTTTTTTGATCCGCTCTTCGAATTCTCCTCTGTATTTCGATCCTGCAACCATGCCGGCCATATCCAGTGTCACCACCCGTTTTCCCTGCATCGGCTCCGGCACACTGCCATTTATCACACGCTGGGCCAGTCCCTCTACGATCGCTGTCTTTCCGACACCCGGCTCTCCGATCAGGCAGGGGTTATTTTTTGTGCGCCTGCTCAGGATCTGGATAATGCGCTCCGTCTCCTGCTCCCTGCCCACAGTCACATCCAGCTTATGATTTTCTGCAAGAGCCGTCAGATCGCAGCTGTACTGATCGAGTACGGGCGTCTTCGACGCCCCGGCATCCGCCTGCGGACGCTTTACAAGCTCTCTGCTTTTGTCCTCCGGAATCCCCATCACTGTGGTCAGCTCCGCATACAGCTTCTGCAGACTGACTCCAAGCGTGTGAAGGAGCCGCACTGCCACACAGTCCACATCTCTCAGGATCGCAAGAAGAATATGTTCCGTCCCGGTCTGCGTATCCGCAAGAAGCTCTGTCAGAAATGCGCTGTCTCTCAGAAGCGCTGCCGCGCGGGGCGTCCACCCCTCTCTGGATACAGACGCGGTATCCGTATCCAGCGCCACGAGACGGTCGATCAGCTCTCTGATCTTCTCCTCTTCTACCTGATGCTCCCGCAAAAGAGCCCCTGCTGTCCCCTGCTCTTCCCTGATAAGCCCGATCAGAAGATGCTCTGACCCGACATATCCGTGCCCGCAGCTTTTGGCTGCGCGCTTTGCCAGCCGTATGGCTGCGAGCGCGCTTTGCGTATAATTTTCCTGCATTAAATTTCCTCCACTTGTCCGTATTCGTCGTAGGTCTCGTCTACCAGTTCATGTATTTCTGCCCGTGAAATATTTTTGCAGATCCCCTTTGCGAGGACCACCCGCATATTCTGCCGTATCTCATTGACCGCCTGGAGCTTGTTCGCGTCCAGAGCGATCACTGCGCCCTTCCTCCGGTCGATCGTCACAAAGCCCTCCTGGCGCAGCACAGAGTACGCCTTATTTACGGTATGCATATTGATGCCGATATCTCCGGCAAGCTGCCGTACAGAGGGAAGTGGATCTCCCTCATGGATCACTGAGGCTGCGATCCCGATAATGATCTGGTTTCTAAGCTGCATGTAGATCGCCTCATCACTTTGAAAATCTATCTCAATCACCATGCCTGTTCCCTCCTTTGTGACACCTATCATATAACAGCACTCTGAGACTGTCAAGCGCACATGCAGATCCCGTGTTTTCGCCTGCCGCCGTGCGGTCCTAAATATCAGACTGCCCGGAGCATACAGATCCTGGAATCCTTGTCATTCCTTTTATCCGATGCCCGGGCAGTCCCTTTGCTGTCTGTTTTTCTGTTTTGTTTTTACAGGTCGATCATTGTGACCTCGACATTTTTATCCTTGCCGCCCTCTTTCCGCTCCGGCTGCTGATACGTATATTCGGGCTGCTGCGGTTCCTGATATTCCGGCATTTTCTTTTTCTGCTTTTTCGCCTTTGACGGCTTTGGTACAGTAGTCGGATCATCCGCCTGGGCCGCATCCTGCGGCGCCTCATACTGCGGCGCTTCATACTGCAAAGCTTCATACTGCATACTATCCTGCTGTACATCGCAGGCGCTCTCCTGCCGGCTGTCATAGCTCTGGTCATCGGCATACGCCTGTCCATGATAATCCTGCCCATTGGAATAATCCGCAGCGCTCTGCGCCGGATATCCAAGACTGCGGTAATCCTCCAGCTCCGCTTTCAGATCCTTTTTCTTCAGCACGAGATTGATCACGATAAAGAGCAGAACAACACAAAAAGCGATCAGCCCATACAGGATCTTCATCAGGATCCCTACGCGGTCACGGTAGCTGCTTGTCTCAGATTTAAGTGCCGAGATCGTGTTTTCTGCCTCCTGAAGAGAGTTTCTGTCCACCTTCACATAGCGTGGATCCTCGGTCTGCGGCTCTGTCTCCGTCTGCGGCTCAGTCTGCGCCTCCGTCTGTTCCTGCGGCTGTGTTTCGGCTGCGCCTGCCGCTGTGGCCTCCTCTGTGACATGCAGATAGTACGGGAACTGCTCTCCGCTCTCTGCGGAGACGATGATCTCCACCGTCGCCTGTCCGTCCGTCAGCTCCGTCCCTGTGATATCCACGATCCATGCATTTTCATGGGAGGGGACCGGATCAAGCTCTAATGTCGTTGTCCCTGCCGGCACCGTCACGTCATATTCTGTCGTACCATAAGAAAACTCCGGAGACACCTGCGCGCCTTCTGTCAGGATTCCGAGGGATGCCAGAGAGTTATCATTTGAAAGATCCTCCGCCGATACACCGGTACAAAATCCCCATACCAACATCATTACCAGCAGCAAAGCTGCGCTCCAACTGTATCTCTTACTGCTCATTCTTTTCTCCTTTTGCTGCGGCAGCCGATCATTTTGCTTCATCGATTGCCTTGCCGATATCATTTCTGTAATATTTATTTTCGAATTCTACCCACTGCACTGCTTCGTACGCATTCCTGCGGGCGTCCTTTAAATCCTTTCCGGTCGCCGTCACTCCGAGCACACGTCCGCCATTGGTCACGATGTCCTCTCCGCGCTTTGCTGTCCCTGCATGAAAGACGTAGTAGCCGTCTCTGTCCTTAAACGCATCCAGTCCTCTGATCGGATACCCCTTTTCATAGCTGACCGGATAACCGTCTGACGCCAGCACCACGCAGACAGCCGCATTATCCTCAAACTCCAGATCGATCTGATCCAGTGTGCCGTCAATGCAGGCCTCTATCACTTCTATGATATCATTTTTCATACGCGGAAGCACTACCTGCGCCTCCGGATCTCCAAACCGCGCATTGTATTCCAGCACCTTCGGACCCTCCGGTGTGAGCATCAGACCGAAAAAGATGATCCCCTGAAACGGTCTGCCCTCGGCTGCCATCGCGTCTACCGTCGGCTGATAAATATACTTGCGGCAGAACGCATCTACCTCATCTGTATAAAACGGACTCGGGGAGAAGGTTCCCATACCGCCTGTATTTAACCCGGTGTCACCATCGCCTGCACGCTTGTGATCCTGCGCCGATGTCATGGTCTGGATCGTCTTTCCATCCACGAAGGACAGTACAGATACCTCGCGGCCTGTCATAAACTCCTCGATGACCATGCAGTTCCCCGCAGCGCCGAATTTCCGGTCTGTCATGATCTCACGGACGCCCTCCTGCGCCTCCTCGTATGTATTGCAGATCAGGACGCCCTTTCCAAGCGCCAGTCCGTCTGCCTTTAATACGATCGGGTATCTGGCTGTTTTCAGATACGCAAGCGCTGCGCCGGCATCTGTAAAATTCTCATATGCTGCCGTAGGAATATGGTATTTCTTCATCAGATCCTTGGAAAATGCCTTGGAACCTTCGAGAATCGCTGCGTTTTTTCTCGGTCCGAACACACGCAGTCCCTCTGCCTCGAACACATCCACAATGCCTCCGACAAGCGGATCATCCATTCCTACTATCGTAAGCCCGATCTCATGCTCCTTTGCAAAAGCAGCAAGCGCGTCAAATTCCATCGCACCGATCGGCACACACTGCGCATACTCCGCAATACCGGCATTTCCCGGTGCGCAGTAGATCTCCTCTACCTTCGGGCTCTGCGCCACCTTCCATGCGATCGCATGCTCTCTTCCGCCGCTTCCGACAATCAATACTTTCATTTTTCTTCCTCCGTCCGCTTCTCACAGCCGTCCATGCTTTTCTGTGATGCTGTGCTCTCTGCCTGAATATGTACTTTTCCCTGTGAAACTGTGACGCGTCCATTTGCGATCAGGTCGATCGCCCGCGGCAGGATCACCCATTCCGCCTGCTCCATGACACGTCTTTGGAGTACCTCCGGCGTATCGCCCTCCAGCACCTCCACTGCCTTTTGTAAAATGATCGGTCCCGTATCCGTACCGCCGTCCACAAAATGCACCGTCGCGCCTGTCACCCTGACTCCGCGCGCCAGAGCCGCCTCATGTACGCCCAGCCCATAATAGCCCGTCCCGCAAAATGCCGGGATCAGCGCCGGATGGATATTGATAATGCGGTTTTCAAAGGCATCCACCACGATCTGCGGGATAACGACAAGGCATCCTGCCAGCACGACAAGATCTGCCTCACATTCCTGCAGCGCCGACAACAGCGCCTCATCGAACTGCTGCGCCTGCGGATAATCCTTTCTTGTAATGCACTGTGTACAGATCCCTGCCTTTTTCGCGCGCTCCAGCGCATAAGCGGTGCGGCTGTTGCTGATCACCTTTACGACCCGGGCATTTCTAATGCTTCCACTGTCGATCGCATCGAGGATCGCCTGAAGATTCGTGCCCCCGCCGGACACCATCACGGCAAGTTTCAGCATAAGGTCACTCCCTTTTCTCCTGCTTTGATCTCACCGATCACATACGGGGTATCGCCTGCCGCCTTTATCGCTTCCATTGCTTTATCTGCATCCGCCGGATCGACTGCCACGATCATACCGATTCCCATATTGTAGGTGTTATACATCATCTTTTCCTCTACATCGCCTTTTTTTGCCAGAAGGGTAAAGATCGGAGGTACCGGATAGCTGTCCTTACGGATCACTGCATGCACGCCGTCCTTTAACATCCGCGGTACATTCTCATAGAAGCCGCCGCCTGTGATATGGCTGCACGCCTTCACAGTAACGCCTGCATTCCTGATATTTTTGAGCGCCTTCACGTAGATCCTGGTCGGCGCGAGCAGCGCCTCGCCCAGAGTCGTTCCCAGCTCCTCATAATACGTATCCAGAGACTCTCTTGTCATATCAAATACCTTTCTGACAAGTGAAAATCCATTGCTGTGTACGCCTGTAGAAGCCATACCGATCAGCACATCGCCTTCTTTTAAGCTCTCGCCTGTGATCATGTCCTTTTTGTCGCACACACCTACCGCGAAACCGGCCAGGTCATAATCCTCCTCCGGCATCAGTCCCGGATGCTCCGCCGTCTCGCCGCCGATCAGCGCCGCCTCCGACTGCAGACAGCCTTCTGCGACTCCGCTTACGATAGAAGCGATCTTTTCCGGATAGTTTTTGCCACATGCGATATAATCCAGGAAAAACAGCGGTTCTCCGCCTGCGCACGCAATGTCATTGACACACATTGCCACTGCGTCGATACCGATCGTATCATGCTTATCCATGATCATTGCCAGCTTGACCTTTGTCCCGCAGCCGTCCGTACCGGACAGCAGCACCGGCTCTTCCATCTCCTTGATCTTTGCCAGAGAAAATGCGCCCGAAAAACCACCGAGTCCTCCAAGCACTTCCTCACGCATTGTTTTCTTTACGTGCTCCTTCATCAGCTCCACTGATCTGTAGCCTGCTTCGATATCTACTCCAGCCTTCTTGTAATCCATCGTTCTCCTCCGTAATGTGCGACATGATTGTTATTTCGTGTAATTTTTATATCCGACTTCCTGAAGCTTCGCGTCCTTTGCCACTACCTGCTCTTTCAGCTCTGCCGCATAATCCTTTACCTTCTGTAAAAGCTCCGGATCTGATGTGGCAAGAATCTTCGCTGCGAGGATACCTGCATTCGCACCGCCGTTTATCGCTACTGTAGCTACCGGGATACCGGACGGCATCTGGACGATCGAATACAGAGAATCTCTTCCGCCCAGAGAAGTCGTGTGCATCGGAATGCCGATGACCGGCATCGGGAAGATTGCCGCGCACATGCCCGGCAGATGAGCTGCCATTCCGGCTCCGGCAATGATCACCTGCAGGCCTCTTTCCTCTGCAGTCTTTGCATATTCAAAAAATACATCCGGCTCTCTGTGTGCAGAGATGATGGTCATCTCATAATCAATGCCGAACTTTTCCAACATATCCGCTGCCTTGCTCATTACAGGCATATCTGAATCGCTGCCCATAACAATCCCTACTTTTGCCATAGTATTTTCTCCTTTTCTTCTATCGTATATAGGTTAAAAATGCTGCTTTTAAATTCTACCCACTAATCTCTGCCTTGTCAATGGGAGCCGAGCTTTTTTTTGAAAGTATGAAAATCCGCGGCTTTTATTCCTCATCCAGAGGCACATTGAGCACTTCCGTCCCCGGAAGTACAAATCTGCCGTTTTCGATGATCGTGGTACGGCTTCCGTCTGCATGCACTGCCTCGATCTGCCCCAGCTCATCATACGGGATCGTAATATCGGTATGGCACCCGAAGTACGCCTTTGCCGGATCCTCTTTTCGCAGAAGCGACACCTCATTATCACGGGCAATGATCTCCTTTCCGTCCGGATTGTAGACCGGTGTATCCTCCTGCCAGCTGTAGCACGTATCTCCGACTGCAAAATGCGGCCCCATCTTTTCTGCGATCAGGATCGGAAGCTTGTCCGCCACCTGATACGTTTTTGCCATCCGGTAAGCGGTCGTATTGGTTCCGATCGCAAACTCGCCAAGCGGAAGGCTCTCATGATGAAACAGCACATTTTCTGCAATATATGCCCGGTTTTCCTGCGGCGTATCAAAATTGCTGCACATATAATCCCGGATCATACCGTCTTCAAAATCAATCGTCAGATTTTCGTAGCTCAGTTCTCCCAGATAGACCTGTTTGACATGCAGTCTGCCTGTCGTGCCTGCAAGCCGCGGCGAGGTGAATACCTCTCCGACCGGAATATTGACATCTGCCACACAGTTTTCAAACAGCGTCTCCCTCTTCGGATCAGCAAGCGCCCGCAGCGATACGTCAAGCTCCGTCTGGTTCCCGTCTTTTCCTCTGATATGTACAGACACCGCCTGATCAAGCACATCGATCATCACCTGCTGCAGCCTGCGGTACTGCTCATAATCCAGCGTATTGATCTTTACCGTTTCGCGGAAAATATCTTCAAACTGCGCCCCGATCTCCGGCACCGGAAAAGCAATGATCGTAAAGCTTCTCTCTTTTCCTATTATATATTGATTCGAGATCTGCACAGATTCATTTGCTGCCGCAACAGAAAGCTTCTGCTGCTTTTCAGAAAGATGATACGCTTCCGGCTTCGACTGCGGCACAAACGGTTTTTCGCCAAAGACCTCGACTACAGCCGGTCCTCCATGCACCTTTCCAAGCTCACGGTATTTCTCACATGCAGTGCGCATCACGCCAAGCTTGCGCTCGATAAACTTCCGGTCCAGATAGATCGCCTCATCCGCCCTGTGGTCATAATCAAACTGCTTGTTCGGCACTGCCCCGGTATAGCCGATCCTCATATGATGATGCTTGTTTACGGTGCTGACCGCCGCTCTGTAAATGACCGGCCTCAGTCCCATCTTCTCAAAATTTCGGATCGCCTGGCGGATCATCCGCTCAAAGCCTAAGCGATACCGGATATTGACCGTCTTTTTAATAGAAAGATCCTTTCCTCCGACCACAAAGCCGATGCGATATCCTTCTGTATAAGTATCCGCCATCGCAGCGATCTCCTCCTCCGGGAGCGTGTTCAAAAATGCTGCCATCTTCTTTTCATTTTCTGAGACGTATTCTCCGTACTGATACAGATATCTGAGATCAGTCAGATCGGACTCCATGATGATCCTTGTCGCAAAATCAAGAGACGGATCTGCCACCTCCCGTGTATGGTACGTGACAAAGAGGTCACTGTAGTCGCTGACAAACCAGTATACGATCTGCTGGATCTGCTTGTACTCCGGAAGCTCTTCCTGCTCAAAGCAATTGTAAATCTCAATAAACAGCTCCAGCAAAACGGTTATCTCCTCGAGCCGCTTCTCAAAGCAGTAAACGATCATCCCCCGAAGCTCCGTATACAGAAAGCTCAGGATACGTCCATGTACCTCTCCAAGCTGCGCCACTGCGTACGCCGGATTGCCAAAGCTCTCCCCGTACTGAGCCGGAAGGATGTCATGGTAAAGCGCTTCATTCAGCTCCTCCCACTGCTCCAGCGTATATGCGGCTGTCTCCCCGGAATCAATACGTCGCTTCAGATCCTCCATCTGCACAAGAAACTGTGCTGTTTTTCTGAAAAAAATACAAAAAGGCGCGGGGACCGTCTCTTCTTCGCAGATCCTGTGGACCCGCTCCATTGCGAGAACGTACCGCTCCTTTACATACACTTCCTTTTCATTTTTCTGTTCCATGGTCTTCCTCCCATCACATATTTACGAGCCCGATACAGACAATGAAAAACCAGCCTGCAATCGCTACCGTTCCCAGTATCGTTCCAAGCTTGCTGCAAAAATACGATTTGCATTCATCCTTAAATCCAAGGAATCCATACCTCAGTCCCGCAAACGCCATCACAATACCCGTAAATCCCAGTGCGCCGATCCAGGCGCCCACGCTTCCCTTCATCAGAAAGGAAACAAAAAGGAGAATCAGCAGTACCAGAACAGATCCTGTGCTAAGCACTGCCGATACGACACTGTTCGACGAATATTTTTTCTCCACAAATGAATATGCCTGACGCTTCGCCATCGCTTCCTCCTTCTGTCTGCACTACCGTGCCTCTATCTTCAGGTAACATCTGCTCACGATCCAAAATACGAGATAGCCCAGCATACCGCCCAGCGTGTTGAGGATCATGTCATCTACATCAAAACAGCCCACGCGGAATATGAGCTGTGAAACCTCGACCAGAGCGCTTACCTCAAAACTGAGCAGCGTGATCTTCCATGTCTTTCTCGCACCTCTTGCCAGGATCGGCAAAAGTGCGCCAAACGGCATAAACCCGATCACATTGCCCGCCAGATTGAGAAATACTGCGCGGGCGCCCAGAATCTCCCAATAATTCAAAAACCTTCTGATCTCCCGGAATGGTTCGAGATTATACGCGTAAGCCACACCTGCTCCGCGTCCATACTCCTCTGCAAAAAACAGAAAGTAAATGAGGCATACCATATAGATCAGAAACAGGCATGCCCCTGATATTTTTATTCCTTTACGCACAACTGCCATCAGATCATCAGATCCGTCTTGCTTTTGAGAAGCTTCGCTCCGCTGACCAGCAAAAGCACACCCGCAGCGACTCCGGTCACGATCGCAACGATCCCGAGTACGAGATTCAATGCGCCTGCGCCGGAAATAGTTTTAAATATTTTTTCGTTCATAAGATCCCTCCAGGTAAAATTATGCACCGTACTGTTCGTAATATGCATCAATAGCAGCCTTCATGGCATCATCGATCACGACTCTGCCCTGACACGGACGGTTGTACAGATACTCCACTACCTCTTTCATCGTCACGATCGCATTCGTCTCAAACCCGTACAGATCCTTTACTTCGTCAAGCGCGCACTTTTCGCCGCCCTTTCCGACTTCCATACGGTTTAGTGACACCATCAGGCCGACGATCGTCACGTCTGCTGCTCCCTTTACCTTGGGCACAGTCTCTTCCATGGATTTTCCGGAGGTCGTCACATCCTCGATCATCACAACACGGTCGCCATCCTTTAAGCTGCTGCCAAGAAAGCTGCCCTTGTCTGCGCCATGATCCTTCTCCTCCTTGCGGTCGGAGCAGTAGCGGACCTCTTTTCCGTAGAGCTCGCTGTATGCGATCGCCGTCACAACGGCAAGCGGGATCCCCTTGTATGCCGGTCCAAACAGCACATCAAAATCGTCTCCATACGTATCATGGATCGCTTTCGCATAATATTCCCCCAGCCGCCTGAGCTGTGATCCTGTCACATAAGCGCCTGCGTTCATAAAAAACGGGGATTTTCTTCCGCTCTTCAGCGTAAACTCTCCGAATTTCAGTACGTCACTCTCCACCATAAACTCGATAAATTCCTGTTTATAACTTTCCATATCCTTTCAACCTCCATAATGGCAGACTGTTAAGCCTTTATTTTTTACATACCCTGTATGCTTCGTACAGCGCCCTTACCTCCTGCGCGCTTCGCAGACCGCTCACAGAATCGCCTGCGGAGAGATTCGCTGCTGCCGAGGCTGCCGCGATCCGCAAAGCCTCATCCATCGGCAGGCCGCGGTACACGCTGTATAAGATCCCCGCACAAAACGCATCTCCGGCTCCCACTGCTCCGACGATGTATCCCTGCGGCAGATCCAGAGACGGTTCCTCACAGTATATACCATCCTTGTCCACTGCGCAGCCCATCTCAGGAGCATGGAGTACACAGCACTCCTGCACGCCAAGCTCCATCAGCCTCCGGCTGATAGCTTCCATCGCGCCGGGAATCAGCTGTCCTTTCGCGTCCCGTACTTCCATATCTGTGAGCATTGCGCCTTCCATCTCATTGATGATCAGATAATCCAGGTACGGCAATGCCGGAAGCACGAGCCGCCGCATCTCCTGCGCGTCACTCAGGCTCGCTACATCCATTGCTGTCTGAATCCCTTTTTCTTTCAGGTCATGACACACCCGCGCCAGCACGGTCTGATACTTTTCATCAGGAAGATTCAGTGCATCCAGCATTCCTCCATAGCCGATCAGCACAAGCTTGGCATCAAGCCTGTCTGCCTCCAGATGCTCTGCTCCAAACAGACGGCACGCTCCTCTGTTGTGGAAAAAGGTGCGTTCTCCGCTGCCTCTTACCGTCATCACATCTGAAAACGATGTGACCTCCTGCTGCGTCTGCCGGATCATAGATGTGTCAATGCCAAATTCCTCCAGCTTCGCCTTTAAGAAGCGACCCATCTCATCGTCCCCGGTCAGCCCGATGCTCTTTACCGGTATGGACGGATCGAGCCGCTTTACGCCTGCGGCTGTGTTTGCCGCACATCCCCCGACTCCGTACGAAACTTCGTATATATCGGCCAGCATCCCCTTTTTCGGGTAATCACTGATCATCTTGATCACATCCGCCGCCAGTGTCCCGGCTATCGCTATGCCTGCCATGTCCCTCACCCCGTTTCTGTATCAGGCGTATGCTCTTTTGCCGCCTGAAGACTCAAAAAGTTCCTGAATATCCCTTAGACAGCCATCTGATTCTTCACTGCCAGTGCAATGGATACGTCTGCCGCATAATATGGGATCAGGGTTGCCTGAAGTGCGTGATAAATATCTGATTTTCCCGGCCATACAGTACCGATCACATGATTCTCGCGGTCAAGCTGATGGAACCAGGAGCCATTTACATGGTCAAGTACCTTCTCATCCAGGTACTGCATAAACTGCGCGTAATCCTGCGCATATTTCTCCCTGCCTGTAACGTGGAACAAAACGGCTGAGGTATTGATCGCCTCTGCAAGCGTCCAGTGCATGCGGTCATGCACGACCGGCTTTCCTTCCCAGTCAGTCGTATAGACGATGCCCGGCGCCCCGTCTGCATTCCATGCGTCTGCGACCGCGCGGTTGTAGAGATTCTCTGCCGCCTCAAGATACGGCGCCGCGCCTTCTCTGTCCTCTTTATACGTAGAAAGAGCCCACTGCGTGATCAGTCTGGACCACTCAATGCCATGCCCCGGAGTCGCTCCGTACGGCTTAAACGGATCATCCGGCTTATTTTTATTGCATTCAAGGTCAGCGACCCAGTCCTTTGTGAAATGCTCCGGGATCCTCCAGCTGTTCGCCTTTGCCCAGCCAAGCACGTGATCGATAATGCGGCCTGCCCGCACCCGGTACTTCTCCTTTCCAGCAACATCCGCCGCTGCCAGAAAAGCCTCTACAGTGTGCATGTTTGCGTTCAGTCCACGGTAATCGTCCAGCACTGTAAACTCTGTATTCCATGTATCGCAGGAAAGTCCTTCTTCTTCATTCCAGAAACGCAGATCGTATAATGCAAGCGCATCATCCAGCAGTTCCTGCGCACCCTCTCTCCCTGCAAGAAGAGCAGATGTGGCTGCGAGGATCACAAATGCGTGCGCATAGCACTGCTTTGTCGGAAGGATCTGTCCGTCCTGGGTAAGTCCCGCATACCAGCCCCCGTTTTCTCTGTCGCTCAATTCACCGCGCAGTCCCTTCAGCGCTGCATCTACCAGCTCCTCGCTGCCTTCATGTCCCAGGAAAACGCCGAGACTGTATACGTGTGCCATGCGGCTTGTCACCCAGGTCTCGCGGCTGCGCTCCTTCCACGGTGTCCCATCATCACCGAGATAATAGGAGCTTCCGCCCGGTGACGGGAACTGGTGCCCGAACTGCAGCAATGCATCACTTATTTCTTTTAAAAACGCTCTGTTTTCTTTTGTATCGATCAAATACTTGTTTTCCATGATGTTTCCCCTTTACCTGTTTCCAAGTGATATTGTTTCTGTGTTCTGAAACACTGTCATCTTTTTTATTGTGGCCTGCTTCACCGCCTCTTCCATCCTTGGCTGAAGCCCGGTCAGAAGAAGCTCTCCGCCTGCATACCCGTCGTGAGCTGCTTTTGCGGCTGCCATATTGATATCTGTAAAGATGTTGATCTTGCTGATCCCCGCATCAATCGCCATGCGAAAATCCTGATCGGTAAGTCCTGAGCCTCCGTGCAGCACAAGTCCGCAGTCCAGCAGCCCCGCGATCCTGCGGATGCGCTCAAAATCAAGCTTCGGGGCCATCTTGTACGCTCCGTGTGCCGTTCCCACGGCGATCGCCAGCGCATCTACACCGGTCCTTGTCACAAAGTCAAACGCCTGATCCGGCTCTGTGTAGAAGGCAGACGGATCTGCCTGCATCCCTTCAGACGGATTATCGCCCACATGCCCAAGCTCTGCCTCGATCGTCGCTCCATAGGAGTGTGCCAGAGACGCCATTTGCGCTACCTTGCGCACGTTTTCCTCATACGGATCTGTAGAGCAGTCATACATGACAGAAGAGAACCCGAGCTCCAGCGCCTTTTTGCAGGTTTCTTCCTTCAGACCGTGATCCAGATGCACGACTACGGGAACCGCAGCACGCTTTGCCATCGGGATCAGCATATCCGCCATTTCCTCCAGAGACGCCACAGACAGCAACACCTCTGCCGTACCGATCACGACCGGGGTGTTGCACTCCTGCGCTGCCGCGATCACACCTCTTGCCAGTTCCAGACTGCACGTATTAAAAAGCCCGACTGCATACCGGTTTTTTCTCGCCGGCTGCAGCACATCATTGAGATTTGCCAGCATGGCCCTTCCTCCCGTTCCCCGGCGGCAGCTCCTGTATCTTTCTGCCGCATATTTCTAAAATCAGATCCTGACATATGTTATACCCTGCCACAGGATCCGGCTATTGTGCAGGATCAGTGTACTGCTCCTATCAGCTCTGTCAGGTTTTCCACATGATGCCGTTTCATATAGTCTTCTATCCCGTCAATGACCTCTATCGTTGTCAGCGGATTGCGGAAATTCGCTGTGCCGACTGCTACGGCCGTCGCACCCGCAAGGATAAACTCCAGAGCATCCTCCGCAGAGGCAATACCGCCCATCCCGATGATCGGTATGGATACTGCCTGCGCCGTCTCATAGACCATGCGTACCGCGATCGGATGCACCGCCGGACCGGACACGCCGCCAGTCTTATTGGCAATGGCAAAGGTCGCGCGTTCCACATCAATCTTCATTCCAGTCAGTGTATTGATCATCGAAAGAGCGTCTGCTCCGCCTTCCTGAGCGGCGCGCGCCATCTCCGTGATATCT
Source organism: Parablautia sp. Marseille-Q6255 (assembly GCF_951230155.1). Taxonomy (GTDB): domain Bacteria; phylum Bacillota; class Clostridia; order Lachnospirales; family Lachnospiraceae; genus Choladousia. Next base: position 40,975 of record NZ_CATNVD010000011.1, on the reverse strand, counting down.
GTCACATTCGGGCTTAATTTCATGATCACCGGCTGTTTTGCATGACGCTTCACCTCGCGCGTGATCTCCTCGACCGCCCTGGGGCTCTGTCCGAAAGCAATTCCGCCATGCTTTACATTCGGACAGGAAATATTGATCTCCAGCATATCTACCCGCGCTTCTTCTGCAAGCCGTTCAACGACTTCGCAGTAGTCCTCCGTCGTCCTGCCGCACACATTGACGATCACCTTTGTATCGTACTGCTCCAGAAATGGCAGATCCCTCTCACAAAAGGTATCTGCCCCGGGATTCTGCAGACCGATCGCATTCATCATGCCGCCCCGGATCTCTGCGATGCGCGGCGTCGGATTCCCCGGCCACGGGACATTGGCTACGCCCTTCGTGACAACTGCTCCAAGTCTCGAAAGATCGACAAAATCACTGTACTCTATCCCGGAACCAAACGTACCCGAAGCTGTCATGACCGGATTTTTAAACTCTGTTCCGGCAATACTTACTTTCATATTACACATAAGCTCTCTCCTGCTCTATAATTCAACATCGTCTGCCAGAAATACCGGACCTTCTTTGCAGACGCGCTTGTTATGTACCTTTGAATGCTCGTCCGTCTCCTTAGACTTGCACACACATGCAAGACAGGCGCCGATCCCGCACGCCATCTTCTCCTCCATAGAGATCCAGCACTCAATCCCCTGCTCCTGCGCATACGCTTTCAGCGCACGCAGCATCGGCGTCGGACCGCATGCATAGATCACATCTGCACTCAGGCCATTTTCCCGGATGCAATCCAGGACATTGCCCTTTGTCCCCACGCTTCCGTCCTCTGTGGCTGCATAAAACGTACCGTATGTCTGAAGCTCTTTTGAGAGGAAAAGCTGGGAATCACGATACCCTGCAACGATCTCTGCCTCACCCTCCAGCTCCTTTGCAAGCTGTACCATCGGAGGAATGCCAATCCCGCCTCCGATCAGGAACGCCTTTTTGCCCTTCGGGCAGCGTTCCATCGGGAAGCCGTTTCCAAGCGGTCCCAGTATATCCAGCCTCACGCCTGCGTGGTATCTGCAAAACTCGTCTGTCCCCTTACCTGCCACGCGGTATACGATCCTCACAGCTCCTCTTTCCCTGTCGATCTCACAGATACTGATCGGACGCGGGAGGAGTCTCCCGGAGTCACGGCTGTACACAGAAATAAACTGTCCCGGCACTGCTGCCCCGGCGATCTGCTCTGTCTGAAGCCACATGCTGAATATTCCGGCAGCAAGCTCCTCCTGCGAGAGGATCACTGCCTGCTCTTTAAATTTCTCTGCCATTTTTCTTCTCCTGCCTTTACTTAACGGCTCTGCAGCGCGCCATTGATATCCTCGATCATATCGATCACTGCCTGACGGCTCGCCTTTGCAAAATCCAAAGCTCCAAAGGATGCGTATTTTTCCTGCTTATATGCCGCAATGATCCCTCTTGAAGAGTTCACGATCGCCCCCAGGCCATCCTCATTAAAGTAATGCACCAGATCCTCTGCCTTGCCGCCCTGAGCGCCGTAGCCCGGCACAAGGATAAAGGACTTCGGCATCACGCGGCGCAGCACCTTGCCCATCTCCGGATAGGTCGCGCCGACAACAGCTCCTACATAGCTGTATGTGTCTCCCATGAAGGAGTCAGCCCACTCAGCCACCTTCTCTCCGACCAGCTCATACAGCGGTCTGCCGTTCACAAGCTGATCCTGAAACTCTCCGCTTGACGGGTTTGAGGTCTTTACGAGAATAAAAAGTCCTGTCTTTTCTTCTTTACATACATCAATAAACGGCTTGATACCATCTGTTCCAAGATACGGATTGACCGTCACAAAATCCTCTCCGAACGGTGTCAGCACGCTGTCTCCTACCTTCACTCTGCCCATATGCGCCGTCGCATATGCCGCTGATGTCGATCCGATATCACCGCGCTTCACATCACCGATGACCACCAGTCCTTTCTCCTTGCAGTAATCTACCGTTCTCTTAAATACTGCAAGTCCCGGAAGTCCAAACTGCTCATACATCGCAATCTGAGGCTTTACTGCCGGGATGAGATCCCAGATCTCGTCTACGATTGCTTTGTTGAACTGCCATGCCGCCTCCGCAGCTCCCTCCAGCGTCTCTCCAAACTCGGCATATGCTTTTTTCGTCACATGCTCCGGGATAAAGCCCAGCATCGGATCAAGACCTACCACGATTGGTGCGTTTGTTTTTTTGATGTTTGCGATCAGTTTCTGAATCATAATGTTCCTCCGTATTTTTGTATCTTTTATTTTTCCTTTGGGGAGCGCCCTGTCTGCGCCCCGCTTCTGCAATCATTTTATCATACGTCCCCGTCTGCCGGCAAGCAGATTTCTGCTGGTCCCGCCGTCCTCCGGGGTGTGCCCGGTCAGTGCAGTCTCTGCCCCAGATACGCACAGCCATATTTCCAGACGCCGCACACTGCATATGTTGCAAAATGCCACAGCGAAGCCGGGACGGTAAATCCCGCATAGCGGTATGCCCGGTATGTCATTTTTGCAGATTTCCATTTATTCCCCGATTTTCCGCCGGTACTCAGCCTGTATTTCAGCAACGGCTCATTGATTCCGACTGCCCGTCCGTATTTTTTCAAAATCCCGATCCATGTAATATAATCCTCATGGCTATCCTCATGGCACATTGGGAATTCTCTGGCCACATCTGTACGCACCAGTACCGAAGAACAGTTGATGCAGTTGTGGCGCAAAATCGCCCGGTATGTGATCTCTTCCTGCACGCCGATCAGACGCCCGGTCAGCTGACCATCCGGCGTCACGAGTTCCCTGCCTGTCGAGCACAGGACCGCGTGCTTTGCCTCCAGCTTTGCAAGCTGCTTTTGAAGCTTTCCTTTTTCCCACCAGTCATCTCCATCCAGAAATGCCACATACGGTCCGCGCGCCAGACGGACTCCTCTGTTTCTTGTCGCAGCAGCTCCGAGATTCTTCTCATTTCTGAGATAGCGCACCTGAGGCAGCCCCTCATACTGTCTCATGACATCATCAAGATCGTCCGGGGACTGATCATTTATAACCAGGATCTCCAGCCCGATCTCCTGGGAGAGCGCTGACTCAATCGCAGCCCCGATCGTGTCCGCGCAGCCGTATGCCGGGATCACGACCGATATCAGAATATCAGACGTTTTGTTTGCTTCCATTTTCCTCTCTCTCTTTCTCCAGATCCGGCGCCTGCTCCTTTTCCGGCTCTGTGCGCGTGGAAGCAGCCGTCACCTGCCATTTTTCTACGCCCTCTGTGTTTTCCTTCTGGAACAGGATTTTGATCGTCGTAGCGATCAGCTGCAGGTCGAGTACAAAGGAATAGTTCTCAATATAGGTCAGATCCAGCTTTAATTTGTCGTACGGCGTTGTATTGTACTTTCCATAAACCTGCGCGTAGCCTGTGAGTCCGGCTTTTACTTTCAAGCGGTACGGAAACTCCGGGATGTCTCTGGTATACTGCTCTGCGATCTCCGGGCGCTCCGGACGCGGACCGACCAAAGACATATCCCCCGCGATAATATTCAGCAGCTGCGGAAGCTCGTCAAAATGAATATTGCGCAGTACCTTCCCGACAGGGGTGACGCGGCTGTCGCCTTTCATCGCAAGACGCGCGCCCTCCTTCTCCGAATCCACCCGCATGCTGCGGAATTTATAAAGCATGAACACCTTTCCATCTTTTGTCAGACGCTCCTGCTTATAAAAAACAGGTCCTCCATCGTAGCATTTTACCAGCAGCGCGATCACAAGAAACAGCGGCGACAAAAGCACCAGCATGAGCGTGGAGCACACCAGATCAAACAGCCGCTTCACCACCTGCTTTTCCACCGTCAGTCCGCAGTTGCGGAACAGAAGAAGCGGCGTATCAAACAGATGGATCTTTTCCGCGCTCATGATCATAATATCTGAGATCTTTGGCTGACAGTAGCAGCGCTTGTTCTGTTCAAAACAGTACTTCAGGAAAAGATTCCGCTCATGAGACGGAATATCCCCAATCATGACTGCCTCATATTTTGGAATCTCCGCTTTGATCTTTTCTGTCCCTTCTTTCAGCGAAATAGTCCCGGAAATATGGTATTTGTCCTTACGCTCTGCCATTTTTTTCATCAGAGCCTTCGGACTCATGCCGCCATAGATCAGCAGGATCTCATGCGGCGGATAAATTTTTGCATAGATCAGCCGCATCAGCAGCACCCACAGGATGACCGCGACCAGATTCACCGCCGTCACGCGCAGCATAGGCGTAATATAATGAAGGAATCTCCATCGTCCGATCAGCGCAAGCTGCAGATATGCGACCGCATTTACCAGCAGCACCGAAAATATCTGTGACAAAAGCACATCCAGCACTCGCTGATACCCCACCTTAAAGGCGCCAAAAAGCTTGGATACCAGCACGACCATCAGCGCATACAGCACGATCAGCGCCCAGTGCCCCCAGTACCCGTATCTTCTTCCTATGATTTCTTTTACATGGTACGTATGAAACCATGCATAAGCAAATGCTCCTGTCTGTACCGCCACGATCAGCACAGAGGCAAGGAACATCATCAGTCTCTTATACCGCTCTCTCTTTCTCACTCTTATTTTCACTCCTCCTTGGTTTCATCATATTATAGAACACTTCGAAAAAAATGACAACCTTCTGTATCTAAAATGCCTTCAGGAAAATATCTGGGAAATATCTGGGAAAATATCTGTTTTACTTTTAGGAAAATATTAAGATTTTTTCCTCCTGCTGCCCTTGAATTCTGTTTTACCGGCAGATATAATGAATACGAAGACTAGGAAAATAAGTATAGATGTAAAAACAGTATGGGAGGATATTATGAAAATCAAACATCTGGCATCTGCGTTTCTGCTGGCATCCGGTCTTGCCTTTGCCGCTCCCGCACTTGGAGCGCAGCTCGGATTCGCAGACACAATAGCTACTGTATCCGCCGCGAACGAAGGGTGGAATACCGACGCGAACGGTTCCTATTACGTGCAGAACGGCTCTCGGCTGACCGGTATGCAGACCCTGGGCGGCTCCACCTACTATTTCAACGCGAGCGGCTACCGCACCGGCGGTCCGGTAAAGATCGGCGATGCGACCTACTTTTTCAAACCGTCTGACGGAAAGCTCGCTACCGGCATGCGCGGACTCGCACGGCTTGACGCCGACTCGGATGAGTATTACTATTTCCATCCGTCGGGCAACGGTACAGTCCTCACAAAGCAGTGGGTAACGCATAAGGGAAAGCGCTACTACGCAGACCCCACCGGCACGATCAGACTTGGCACGATCAAGGTAGGGAAAAAGCTCTATCATGTGACAACGAACGGCGTCATGACCAGGTACGGCAGATCGTCCTACGACGGAAAATACTACTATCCGAAAAATAAAAAGGGCGTGCTCAAAACCGGACTTCAGAAGATCAACAGTAACTTCTACTACTTCAATCCTCTGACCGGACAGCGCCAGACAGGATACGTAAAGATCGGCGACTATACATACTTCTTTGCCAAATCAACCGGAGCCGCAAAGAAAAATTCCTGGGCAAAGCTCAAGGACAGCAGCGGAACGAAGCGCCGTTACTACTTCGACTCAAACGGCCGGCGCAAAACAGGCTGGCTGACCCTCAAGGGCAAAAAGTACTATCTCGATCCTGCGGCAGACGGTGCGCGCGCAGAAAACGGCTGGTACAAGATCGGCAAGCACGTCTACTACTTTGACAGCAAGGGCGTGATGCAGACGGGCTTCTTTACCGTCAATGGAAAGACCTACTTCTCCCTATCAAACGGCGCACGCCGCAAAGGCTGGCAGACCGTAAACGGCCGCAGGTACTACATGAAAAAGAAAAACGGCGTCATGAAGACCGGATGGTTCTCCTACAGAGGCAAGAAATACTATCTCAACCCTGTAAAGACCTCCTCCACCTACGGAGCAGCCAAGGTAGGCTGGGCACAGATCGGAGGAAGCTGGTACTACTTCAACAATGACGGCGCTATGCGTACCGGCTGGCTGCTTGAAAATTCAAAGTATTACTACTTCGATAAAACGACAGGAAAGATGTACAAGGGACGCCACACCATAGACGGCAAGGTATACGACTTCGGCACAAGCGGAGCGATCTCCACCTCACCGACCGGTGAATGGAGAGTCGAGGTAAACAGAAAGAAATGCTTCGTTGCCGTATACCGCGGCAGTACTCCTGTAAAAGCATTTGTCTGCTCGACTGCGCGGGATGGAGTAAGTACTCCGACCGGAACCTTCCGCATCATGGATAAGCTTCGCTGGCATGAGCTGATGGGACCGTCCTGGGGACAGTATTGTTCACACATTACGAGTGATATCCTGTTCCACTCCGTGCCAAATACCCGCCCGTACGACAACCACTCACTGAATGCATCTGCTTACAATCAGCTTGGGCAGCCGGCTTCCGCCGGATGTATCCGACTCACAGTAAAGCATGCAAAGTGGCTGTATGACAATGTTCCGGTAGGCACCAAGGTTATCGTAAGTGATTCTGTGGCAGCTCCGAAGTATGTTACGATCGAGCAGGCGCCAAAGATTCCTCTGAATCAGAATTATGATCCGACTGATCCGAATGCCTGATCATCAGATAATAAAAATCCCCGACCGAATGGCCGGGGATTTTTATTATCTGTATTCTTTTTTATTTGCCGCTTTTTTATACAGGCTGCACCTTCTGCACTCCTGTTTCCTGCTCTGCGCTTTATACGGTATCGCTTTCCAAAAGCTTCGCAAGCGCCGCCAGGGCCTGTTCCTCATCTGCCCCGCTGCTCACCACAGTGATCACATCTCCATACTGTACACAGGCGCTCAATACGCCCAGAAGACTTTTGGCATCAAACTCCTTATTGCGGTATCTGAGCAGGATCCGTGATTCGTACCTTCCTGCAAGCTGACAAAGCTCTTTTGCCGGACGCAAATGCAGCCCGTCAGGAATCTGTATTGTTATCTGTTTTTCCAGCATCTGCATTTCCTCCTATATCTCTCCGGTATCTCATGCAGTTTTTATCTGTCAGGGCTGCATCCAGCCGTGCCGCAGGACTCCTGTCTGTGCGTCATGTCCCGTCTGCCGCACTCTCCACCAACGGCTTTTCTGATGTCACTACAAGCTTTACCTCTGACACGAGTGAATAGCCATCCGGAACCTCCAGCTTCACCGGTATCTCAAAGGTACCCTCGCTGGAGCACGCTGCCAGATCAATGCTTGCGCGGATATCACTCAGCCCGATCGCTGCATTCTCATCCTCTGAATGGAGGACAACAGAAATCTGATCTGCCGGTGAAAAACTCAGCACCATATTTTCCGGACGGTTTAACACCTCAAGACTGGAAAGCGGGATCTCCAGTGTGTGATCGCCGGTCTTTTCAAGCTGTACAGAGACATTGATCAGCGGATCAGCCTCCTCTACCAGCTTCAGATCAGATAAAACAGCAATCGTCTCTGTCAGATCGATCGTCTCTGTGAAGCTCTCCGATACTCCCTCAACGGAAATCATATCGGAAAGTGTCAGATTCTGTCCCAGCTTCTCAAAGGCTTCTTCTGTACCCGCGAGCTTTACGCTTGCCGGAACCGGAGTCACCTTGGTCAGACGGTAGCCGTCTTTCGGTGTGCCTGACACATCCACCTTGAGCGGGATATTGCGCACCTCCCAGACAGACACATCGACCAGTACGTTATTATTGGAAAGGATCACACCGGATGAATCCATGATCTGCAGACGATCCATGGATACCGGATCCCCGTTCTTATCGTAGATCTTCAGCTCACCCGTCAGACGCTGGTTTGAGTTGATCTGGCTGATATTGACCGTAGCCTTGACCTGTCCGATCCGGTTGATGATACTCTCAGGTCCTGCGATCTGCACGCTTTTTCCCTGCACGATCTCAGTCTTTCCGATCGCGTAGCCTTCCTGCTGCTCTCCGGTAAATTCGATATTCACGCCAAACTCGCTCTGCTTTTTCTGCTCCAGCTCTACCTTCAAAGTAGCCGGAACGATCTCCATATTCGCCCATGTGACGGCAGGATTGCTGCATGTCACTGTGAGCGGGACCGTACTCATCCCATTTAAGTTCTCCATATCCGCTATGACCGTAAAAGAGTCTTTTGTCAGATTTTCGCGGATGTTCTTCGGGGCTGTTACCTTTATCGTCACAGTCTCCTCTGAAACAATATCCAGAACCTTGTCGATCTCGGTCACACTGTCCTCGTTAATGATATTGATCTTCACATCACGGTACAGCTGCGCCCTTGTCGGATTATTTACATTCGTAACCAAAAGCCAGATGAGAAACGCCACGAAAAGCGACAGGAATTTCAGGCTGAGATTGCCGGTCCATTTACGCTTCATTCTTATTCCAACCTTTCCAGAACTTGAATTTCTTTGAATTCACAGACTTATTCTGCAGTACGATCAGCCGCTCCTTCAATGCCTCAGGCGTAATATTGCGCTGAAGCTGCCCTTTATGCGCTACAGAGATCGCTCCCGTTTCCTCCGAAACAATAACCGTAAAGGAGTCTGTCACCTCGCTGATCCCCACGCCTGCTCTGTGACGCGTTCCGAGTTCCTTGCTCAGCATCATATTGTCAGAAAGCGGAAGATAGCACGTCGCAGACGTGATCCGGTTTCCTCTGACAATCACTGCTCCGTCATGGAGCGGCGTATTATGCTCAAATATATTGATCAGCAGCTGGCTCGTCACCACCGAATCCAGCGTGATCCCAGTTCTCTCATACTCATCCAGACGGATATTGCACTCGATCACGATCAGTGCTCCTGTTCGCGCGCGTCCCATCTCTACCGCAGCCTTTACGATCTCATTGACGGTCTTATCGCTGAAACGCTCCGACACCTCCCGCCCTGTATCAATGATCGGGATCAGAGATGAAACAATCTGCTTTTCTCCAAGCTGCTCCAGCGCACGCCGCAGCTCCGGCTGAAAGATAACGAGCGCTGCAATAACTGCGATGTCAAATCCCCGCTGTACAATAAAAATCAGAGTATCCATCCGAAGTACATACACCACGAACACAAATACTGCCAGTACAACGATCCCTTTTAAAAGCGTCCATGCCTTTGTATTTTTAATCCAGAGAAGAACATTATAGACAACCACAGCCAGAATCAATATTTCCACAATATTCGTAAATGTCATTCCAGAAACCGTGTTTGCAAACAGCTTCAGATAACTGCCCAGCCACAATCTCAGTGCATTCATTTCGTGTCTCCCTTCTGTCTCTGATCCTTCCGTGACCTTCCTTTCGTCACTGCCCGATCGACCCGGATATGCAGTATCCAGATATCAGGCTTTCTTATTATAGCATATTTTTTGCGGCGTGCATACCGTCTTTTTTCCTTTTCCAATGCAGATCACCACGAAAAATACGTTCTTCACACCTGCATATTTCAAAACTCTGCTGATCTCATCCACCGTACTCCCCGTTGTGTACACATCATCGACAAGCAGGACTCTGTGCAGCTTTGCAGGCAGATGTTCGATGGAAAAGCTTCCTTTTAAGTTCTTCATCCGGTCTTTCCGATCCAGCTTTTTTTGTGCATCTGTTTTTTTCACGCAGCGAAGCACGCTGTCATCCGCCGGAATCCCCAGCAGCCTGCCAAGTTCACGCGCCAGAAGCTCTGCCTGATTGTACCCCCGTATACGGCGTTTTTGCGGATGCATCGGCACCGGAAGGATCAGCTGCACCGCCCATCGCGTCAGATGAGGGCGCAGCGCCTCGGCCATAGCTTCTGCATAAAAGCTGATATAATCTCTTCTGTTTTGAAATTTCATCCGGTAAACCGACTGGCGCAGCTTCCCTGTATAAGTAAATGCCGCAGTACCGCAGTCAAAATAATGCAGATATCTGCTGCAGTCCTCACAGTACTCCTGCTCCGGTGCTGCCGGCTTACCACATTTCATACACACGGGCCCCCTGATACGCGGCAGACGTTCTCTGCACTCCCGGCAGCATCCCCCGTCCCGGATATCTACTACCCGGTCGCACAGCACACAGCGCGGAGGATAGAGCAGCTGTCCGATCCACCAGAGCAGTGTCTGACTGTTTTTCCGTGCAATAATATATTTTTTCTGTCCTGACTCTCTGTGCATGGCATTTCCTGCTCTCTCCCCATGCGTGCGCAGATGCGTCTTGCAAAGACAGGAGGATCACTCACTCTCCTGCTCTGAAAGCTCCCGGATCCGTCCTGCAAGCGCCGTATAGCGTTTCTGTTCTACCGTGTTTGCGATCATCTGTTCAAATGCCATATCATCCCCCACCAGTGTCACACACTTTCTCGCCCGGGTCACAGCCGTATAGAGCAGATTTCGGTTCATAAGCATACGCGGCCCTCCCAGCAGCGGGATCACCACTGCCGGATACTCGCTCCCCTGCGACTTGTGGATCGTCACTGCGTATGCCAGCTCCAGTTCCTCCAGCGCGCCGTATGGATATTCCACCATACGCTGTTCATCAAACTCTACCGTCACCCGCTCGGTATGCAGATTGATCTCACGGATCACTCCCATATCGCCATTAAAGACGCCGATGCCTTTATCGACCGGAATGCCGTATCTTCCTCTTATTTCCCACTCGATCTGATAATTGTTCTTCACCTGCATGACCTTATCGCCCTCGCGGAACAGCACGCCATTGTATTCGTGCTCCCGCTTGCTGCGGTCAGGCGGATTCAGATACTGCTGCAGGATACGGTTCAGACGCTCCACACCGAGAAGTCCCTTGCGCATCGGTGTGAGCACCTGTATATCATACGGCTTCGCGTCTACATAGCGCGGCATCTTCTCACGCACAAGCTGGATCACAATACTGATGATCACATTTGCGTCATTTCTTTTCAGAAAAAAGAAGTCTCTGCTCTTATTATCCAGTAAGACCTTTTCTCCCCGGTTGATCTTATGCGCATTCACCACAATATCGCTCTCTGATGCCTGGCGGAAAATCCTCGTCAGACGCACGACCGGCACCTTCTTTGAATCAATAATGTCCTTCAGTACACTGCCTGGTCCCACAGAGGGCAGCTGGTTGCGGTCGCCCACCATGATCAGGCGCGTGCCGACCGTTACTGCGTCAAGCAGGGCGTGCATCAGATAAATGTCAACCATCGACATCTCATCAATAATGATCACATCCGCCTCCAGCGGATTCTGCGCGTTCCGTTCAAACCCGCCGGACTTTTCCTCCTGCAGTCCCGAAATCTCAAGCATACGGTGAATGGTGCGCGCCTCATATCCCGTTGCCTCCGTCATCCGCTTCGCAGCCCGTCCGGTCGGCGCAGCCAGCAGGATCTGAAGCCCCTCCGATTCAAAATAGGAGATCAGCGTATTAATCGTTGTCGTTTTTCCTGTACCCGGACCGCCCGTGATCACAAGAAGTCCGCAGCGTACTGCCTCGATCACCGCCTCCTTCTGCTTCTCGTCCAGTACCGTGCCGGTCTCCTTTTCTATCGCGGCAATCTTGGTCAGTATGACGGACTCATTGACCTCCCCGTTGATATTAAGATCACACAGCATCCGCGCCGTGCTCATTTCTGTGAGATAGGCAGAGGCGCTGTAGATCCGTTCCTGCTCCTCCTCTTTTTTTATCATGATCCTGCGTTCAATCGCCAGATCCATCAGATACTGGTCAATGTCAGAAAGCGGCACACCCAGAAGCTGTGCGGCACGCTGGGTGAGCTGCTCCTTTGGCAAAAACATATGGCCTTCGCCGCCCGCCTGCTGCAGCACATAAAAAACGGCACACTTTATGCGATATTCAGAATCCGCCTGTACGCCTGCGCGCATCGCGATCTCATCTGCAATCCGAAACCCTACTCCGCTGATATCGTCTGCAAGCTTATATGGATTTTCCTGCAATACGTTATACAGCTCCTCCTTATACTGCTGGTAGATCTTCACTGCCAGAGCCGTCGTGATCCCGTACTGCTGCAAAAAGATCATTGCCTTTCGCATATCCCGTTTTTCATACACCTGCTGTGCGATCTCCCTCGCCATGCGTTCACTGATCCCTTTAATCTCTGCAAGCCGCTCCGGCTCCCGGTCGATAATATCAAATGTCTCTGCGCCAAATCGCCTTACGATCCTTGCCGCAAGCGCTGTCCCCACTCCGCGGATCGCTCCTGAGCCCAGATAGCGTTCTACGGATTCTGCATCCTCCGGCGGCTTCACCGTACAGCTTTCTATTTTAAACTGCTCTCCATAGGAAGGATGAGAGGTATACTCTCCCTGCAGCTCCACCTTTTCCCCTTCGCCCACATAGGAAAGCATCCCAACGCAGGTAATCTCCTCTGCCCCGGCTATGAGTGTCATTACAGTATATCCATTTTCGCTGTTACGATATATAATATGATCTATGTACCCTTCCAGTCTTTCCATAATTCTCCAAATACTATCTGAAAAAGTCCCATAGCGGAGGTAGTTCCATCCTTCTATGGGACCTGATTGATTTTATCCAAATGCTTTTATTTTTCGCTGCTTCTGCCATTTGCCGCCATCAGTTCCACGAACTTTCCTGTACCTACTGCGACTGCCGTCATGGGGTCTTCTGCTGTCATTGTGTTGATCCCGGTGCGGGCCTCGATCAGCTCCTCCAGCCCGCTGAGCAAAGCTCCGCCTCCGGTCAGCACGATCCCCCGGTCAACAACATCTGCCGCAAGCTCCGGCGGCGTCCGCTCCAGGACATTGTGTACTGCGTCTACGATCTGCCCGGTCACTTCCTTCAGGGCATCTCTGGTATCTTCCGAGGTGACATGGATCGTCTTGGGGAGGCCTGTGACAATATCTCTTCCCTTGACCTCCATCACCTTCGGCTCCGGTTTCTCAAATGCAGTGCCGATCGTGATCTTGATCTCCTCTGCCGTCTGCTCTCCGATCATCAGCGCATATTTTTTCCGCACATACTTCACGATCGCATCGTCAAAATCATCGCCTGCGACCTTGATCGAGGCGCTGACTACGATCCCGTCCAGAGAGATCACCGCCACATCGCACGTCCCTCCGCCAATATCTACGATCATGTTGCCGCACGGTCTGGAAATGTCGATCCCCGCCCCGATCGCTGCCGCGATCGGCTCCTCTATAATATGAACCTCTCTGGCTCCCGCCTGATACGTCGCATCCTCCACAGCCTTTTTCTCCACCTCTGTCACGCTGCTCGGTACGCAGATACTGACGCGGGGCTTACGAAAGGACATCTTGCCGATCGCCTTCTGGATAAAGTATTTCAGAAGCTGCTCGGTCACCGTATAATCAGAGATCACGCCCTTTCGCATCGGCCGGACCGCTATGATATTGCCCGGAGTCCTCCCAAGCATCAGGCGCGCTTCCTCCCCGATCGCCTTGATTTTATTTGTATCTCTGTCATAAGCCACGACAGAAGGCTCTTTCAGAACAACTCCCTTGCCTCTGACATATACCAATATACTGGCTGTCCCCAGATCAATTCCGACATCCGTAGCTGCCATTTTTATACCCCTTTCCAGATTCCTGCATAAATTGTACTGCCAAGTGTTCCTATTCTATCATACCTGCGGATAAATTGGAATTTCTTTTTCCTATTTTATCCTTTTTTCACAATTCCTCCCCGCCTCAGACGCAAGGATTTCTTAATTATTTTTCTGCTTTTTTTAGAAAGCAGACATACTTTAAACACATTTCTATTTTATAGTATAAGCATATTAGCAAACAGCTAATATATTTCATAACTCACACCTGACAGCACCCACACGCTGTCAGGTACTCCCTCAAACATTTTCAACCCAATTTTTCTCTTTCCTAAAAAGTCTGGCTTCGGTCAGACTTTTTTCTGTGCCACATTTTCCGTTTATTTTTAAGACATTTTTTCTTTAAAATTTCTTCTTTGTATCTTTCGGTTTTCTTTATAAAGTGGACATATTTTGAACACATTTCTATTTTATAGTATAAGCATATTAGCAAACAGCTAATATATTTCATAACTCACACCTGACAGCATCCACACGCTGTCAGGTACTCCCTCAAACATTTTTCAACCCAAATTTTTCTCTTTCCGGAAAACACCTGACTTTCGTCAGGTGTTTTCTTTTGTCCGTCTGTCCGCTCTGGAGCATCCACATCCTTATCGATCTGCCAGATATTTCGCGACATACTGTCCGGTATAAGATTCCGGCACCTGAACGATCTCCTCCGGTGTCCCCTGGGCAATGACTGTGCCTCCTCTGTCTCCGCCTTCCGGTCCTATATCAATGATATAGTCTGCCGTCTTGATCACATCCAGATTATGCTCGATCACGATCACCGTGTTTCCGCCCTCCGTCAACCTGCGCAAAATATCGACCAGCTTATGCACATCTGCAAAATGCAGTCCCGTTGTCGGCTCGTCCAGAATATAAACCGTCTTTCCTGTGCTTCTTCTGCTCAGCTCCGTAGCGAGCTTGATCCGCTGTGCCTCGCCTCCGGAAAGCGTCGTAGACGGCTGCCCGAGCTTGATATAAGAAAGCCCTACATCATTGAGCGTTTCGATCTTTCTGTGGATCGAAGGAATATGCTCAAAAAATTTCATCGCTTCCTCCACCGTCATATCCAGTACATCATAGATCGTCTTTCCCTTATATTTGACCTCCAGAGTCTCTCTGTTATAGCGTTTCCCATGGCATACCTCACACGGGACATATACATCCGGCAGGAAGTGCATCTCGATCTTTAAAATACCGTCTCCGCTGCACGCCTCACACCGCCCGCCTTTGATATTAAAGCTGAATCTGCCCTTTTTGTAACCGCGCGCTTTCGCATCTGCTGTGGCGGCAAACAGATCGCGGATCTGATCGAACACACCGGTATACGTCGCCGGATTGGAACGCGGCGTCCGACCGATCGGCGACTGGTCAATGTCGATCACCTTGTCAAGCTGCTCCATACCGAGGATCATCTTATGCTTTCCCGGTATCGTCCGCGCATGATTCAGCTCCCGCGCCAGACTCTTATACAGGATCTCATTGACCAGCGAGCTTTTTCCAGATCCCGACACACCTGTCACACACGTCATCACGCCAAGCGGGAATTTCACCGTAATATTTTTCAGATTATTCTCCTGCGCGCCGCGCACCTCCAGCCAGCCGCTCGGTGTGCGCCGCTCATCAGGAACAGGGATGGAGAGCTTTCCGCTTAAATAAGCGCCTGTAATGGAGCGCTCATTGGCGATCACATCCTCTACACTTCCTGCTGCGACGATCTCGCCTCCATGTTCGCCCGCACCGGGTCCCACGTCAACAAGAAAATCAGCTGCGCGCATCGTGTCCTCATCATGTTCTACCACAATCAGAGTATTGCCAAGATCACGCAGGCTATTCAATGTATTTAACAGCTTGTCATTATCTCTTTGATGCAGTCCGATACTCGGCTCATCCAGAATATACGCAACGCCGACAAGACCAGATCCGATCTGCGTTGCCAGCCGGATCCTCTGCGCCTCGCCTCCGGAAAGCGTCCCTGTCGCCCGTGCCAGGCTCAGATAATCCAGCCCTACATCCACCAGAAAGCCGACGCGCGCCCGGATCTCTTTTAAAATCTGATGGCCGATCAGCCTCTGCTGCTCTCCAAGCTGCATCCCCTCCAGAAATTTCTGCAGATCGCCAATGGACATGGATGTGATCTCATAAATATTTTTTCCGCACACCGTCACTGCCAGAGCAGCCGGCTTCAGTCTCTGACCATGGCAGGATTTACAC
Source organism: Parablautia sp. Marseille-Q6255 (assembly GCF_951230155.1). Classification (GTDB taxonomy): domain Bacteria; phylum Bacillota; class Clostridia; order Lachnospirales; family Lachnospiraceae; genus Choladousia. The sequence goes on along the minus strand of NZ_CATNVD010000011.1, from coordinate 25,215 downwards.
GGCGTGATCCGCATAAAACTTTCATACTCCTGTTTCATGGTATCCGATCCCGTCTCACGGTACCTGCGCTCTACATTCCGGATCAGCCCTTCAAATGCCACATCATAGACGCCTTCTCCTCTCTGCCCCTTATAATGCACCTTGATCTCATGGCCGTTTGTTCCGTGTATCAGCACATTCTGCACACTTTCAGAAAGCTTTTCAAACGGTGTCGAAAGGTCAAACTTATATTCCTTTGCAAGCGCGTCCAGAATCGCTCGTGTAAAACTCCCTTTATCGGTGCAGGACTGCCAGCCCATAACTGTGATCGCCCCATCCATAATACTAAGAGAACGGTCAGGAATCATCAGGTCAATGTCAAACTCCATTTTATATCCCAGTCCATAACAGTCCGGGCAGGCGCCAAACGGATTATTAAAGGAAAAGCTTCTTGGCTCTACCTCATCAATGCTGATCCCGCAGTCAGGGCAGGAAAAGCTCTGGCTGAACCGCAAAATCTCCGGCTCTGCACTTTCCCGCGTACCTGTGCCGTCAGGCGCCGTCCCGCCTTGTATATTCTGCTTTTGCAGTTCCTGCTCCTGCGCCGTTTTCGCACGCTGCACCTCTGCAAATGCAAGCCCGTTTGCAAGGTCCAGCACCGTTTCCATAGAATCCGCCAGCCGCTTTTCGATCCCTGGCTTTACGATCAGACGGTCTACTACAATCTCGATATTATGCTTGATATTTTTGTCCAGCTTAATCTCCTCTGTCAGCTCATAAAGACTTCCGTCAATGCGCACACGCACAAAACCGCTGCGCCTGGCCTGATCCAGAAGCTTCACATGCTCGCCCTTCCGCCCCCGGACAACCGGAGCCAGCAGCTGAATACGGGAACGTTCAGGAAGCGCCATAAGCTGATCCACCATCTGATCTACACTCTGTTTCTTAATCTCCTTTCCGCACTTTGGACAGTGCGGAACACCGATCCTTGCATACAGGAGTCGAAAATAATCATAAATCTCTGTCACTGTACCGACTGTTGAGCGGGGATTCCGGTTGGTCGATTTCTGATCGATCGAGATAGCCGGCGGCAGCCCCTCAATGCTCTCCACATCCGGCTTTTCCATCTGCCCCAAAAACTGGCGCGCATAGGAAGAAAGTGATTCCATATATCTGCGCTGCCCCTCCGCATAGATCGTGTCAAATGCCAGAGACGACTTTCCCGAACCGGAAAGTCCGGTCAGCACTACGAATTTATTGCGCGGGATCTCCAGGTCCACATTCTTGAGGTTATGCTCATTCGCTCCTCTGATCCTGATATACTGTTTTTTATCCATCTCTATATCCATCCTTATATCTTTCTGTTACTGCTGTGTTATTCTTCCTCGCCAAGCTCCTGTAAATGCTTTTTCAGAGAGATCATCTGGTCACGCAGCTGTGCTGCTGATTCGAAATCCAGCTCCGAAGCCGCCTTTTTCATCTGCTTTTGTACTTCCCCGATAAACTTTTCGAGTTCCTCACGCGTCATGGATTCCGGATCCTTCTCCAGTTTTTTCTCTTCCTTTGCGATTTCCTTTGAAATACTGATCAGGTCACGCACTGCTTTCCTGATCGTCTGCGGCGTGATCCCGTGCTCCTTATTATACTGCTCCTGGATCTCACGCCTTCTCTGCGTCTCCTCGATCGCTACGCGCATAGAATCCGTGATCACATCCGCATACATGATCACATGCCCCTGCGCATTTCTCGCCGCACGTCCGATCGTCTGGATCAGAGACACCGATGAGCGCAGAAATCCTTCTTTGTCTGCATCCAGAATCGCCACGAGAGAGATCTCCGGAATATCAAGCCCCTCACGAAGCAGGTTAATACCGACCAGTACGTCAAACACATCGAGACGCATATCGCGGATAATCTCTGTCCGCTCCAGCGTATCGATATCTGAATGGAGGTACCGTACCCGAATGCCAACCTCCTTCATATAATCCGTCAGATCCTCTGCCATCCGCTTGGTCAGTGTCGTGACGAGAACCTTATTTCCTGCGTCAATCTCCTTATTGATCTCACTGATCAGATCATCAATCTGCCCCTGTACCGGACGAACCTCTACCCTGGGATCCAGGAGTCCCGTCGGCCGGATTATCTGCTCTGCACGCAAAAGCTCATGCTCCGCCTCATATTCTCCCGGTGTCGCGGACACAAACAGGATCTGATCAAGCTTACTCTCAAACTCATCAAAATTCAAGGGGCGGTTATCCTTCGCAGACGGCAGACGAAATCCATAATCTACAAGCGTCGTCTTCCGCGACTGATCTCCTGCGAACATTCCGCGCACCTGCGGGATCGTCTTGTGCGACTCATCAATGATCAGCAGATAATCATCTCCGAAATAATCAATCAGCGTATTCGGCGTAGCTCCTGCCGGAAGCCCTGCCAGATGCCTGGAGTAGTTCTCTATGCCTGAGCAAAAGCCCGTCTCCCGCAGCATTTCCACATCAAAATTTGTCCGCTCCGCAATCCTCTGTGCTTCCAGAAGCTTATCCTCACTTTTAAAAAACGTCACACGCTCTTCCAGCTCTTCTTCGATCGCCTTTGCGGCAGAAAGGATCTTGTCCATCGGCACAACGTAATGCGATGCCGGAAAAACCGCGATAAACTCAAGTCCTCTGCGAATCGTTCCAGTCAGCACGTCGATCTCCGTGATCCGATCGATCTCATCTCCGAAAAACTCCACACGATACGCATAATCGTCCGAATTGGCAGGAAATATCTCCAGCACATCGCCGCGCACACGGAACGTACCTCTGTGAAAATCCATGTCATTGCGGTCATACTGGATATCTACCAGCGCCCGCATCACCTCGTCGCGGTCCTTCTCCTGTCCCTGCCTCAGATAAACGACAAGCTCTTTATAATCCTCCGGGCTTCCGATCCCGTAAATGCACGATACACTGGAAACAATAATGACATCCTTCCGCTCTACCAGCGATGCCGTGGCTGACAGACGCAGCTTGTCAATCTCATCATTGATCGAAGAATCTTTTGCAATATACGTATCTGACGACGGGACATACGCCTCCGGTTGATAATAATCATAGTAGGACACAAAGTACTCTACTGCATTATTCGGAAAGAATTCTTTGAACTCTCCATATAACTGAGCAGCCAGCGTTTTATTGTGTGCAAGAATCAGCGTTGGTTTATTCAATTGTGCGATGACGTTCGCCATGGTGAACGTCTTACCTGAACCCGTAACCCCCAGTAAAGTCTGGCACTGGTTGCCTTCTTTGAAGCCTTTGACAAGTTGGTCGATCGCCTGCGGCTGGTCGCCGGTTGGAGCATATTCTGATACTAATTCAAAATGATCCATGAAATCCTCCTATGAATCTATATCTTATGATGTACTATTGTAAATTTTTCATCTATTCCAGAACTAATAAATATTTTTACTTTGTCATTAACCGTTTGATTTCTCACCCAAATATCCTCTTCACTTTACTATGTTTAGCCCTTTAAATACTTTTCTACCTCTCGATCAAACTCTGAAACATATTCTCGATCTTGTTTTATCCGAAAGGTCTCATATTCTTTTTCAGCTCTTTTTAAAGCTACTTCATGAGATACCTTGCCCTTTCCTGAAAGTACTTTTCTTCTATTATTCATTAAAAATTGGTTTGTCTGTTCAACCCAATCCTGCATACTCATTAACACCCCATCTTCCGCCATCAATTCGGCATAATCGATGAACATTGTTACCAGACGATTAAGACGGGTCAATTCTTTTTCATTTAAATAGTTTTTAGCAATACCGATATCTCGTTTCAATATTTTACCGTTCGGTGCGTCTTTCCATGTAGTTAATCCCATAGATGGTTTTTCAGAATCAGCACGTTCATATATAAGTTCCGCTGCAGTCTTTCCGGTTATGGCAAAATGCAACTTATTCTGAACAAACGCATAAAAGGCCTTTGTTGTTTCACTATTCTTATCATAATCATAGCTGCATTGTTCAAATACATCTGTTATTTTTTGATATGCCCTTCGTTCACTCGCTCTTATTTCTCGAATACGCTCCAGCAATTCATCAAAATAATCTTTTCCAAAAGGCTTACCATTTTTTAACATATCATCATTAAGTACAAAGCCTTTTATGATATATTCTTTTAATGTTTTTGTTGCCCACTGTCGAAAGCATGTTGCTTTTTTTGAATTTACTCTATAACCAACTGCGATTATTGCATCCAAATTATAACATTTTGTATTTCGTGATACATTTCTATTTCCCTCTTTTTGAACTACCGAGAAAAACTCGGTAGTTGACTTTTCATCTAATTCTTCTTCTCGGAAAATGTTCTTTAAATGCAAAGAAATATTATCCGTAGAACAGTCAAACAATTCTGCCATCGCCTTCTGCGTCATCCAGAAAGTCTCTTCACTGAAGAAAACACTGACACATATATTCGTTTTATCTATCTGATACAATACAATCTCATGTTCTTTATTCATCTTATCCCCTCTTTTTCTCATTGCGAATCTAATCTACCAAAAACCACAAAATTTGGACGAAATAGCATGGAAAGCACTAAATATACCTCTTTTTCCGACTCCGACACACTAACTCACAAAATACTCTACCGCATTATTCAGAAAAAATTCTTTGAACTCTCCATTTGAACTCTCCATATAACTAAGTAGCCAGAGTTTTATTATATGCAAGAATCAAAGTTGGTTTATTCAATTGTATGATGACGTTTGCCATCGTGAAGGTTTTGCTGAAGCCGGTTGGAGTATATTCTGATACTAATTCAAAATGATCCATGAAAGTACCCTCCTTTATGAATACATCCTAATTTTCCAATGTGCCCTTCTATGAGATCCTGCATTAATAATAATTCCTTCATTTGCCAGCTTTTTCATTGTTCTTTGGACCTTACTTCTGGAAATATCAAGTCATTTTTGTATCTCTGATTGTATTATTTTAGAATTTTCCTGCAATAATTCGCACAGTCTTTTTTCAAGGTCAGTCAAATTTATATTTTCAGCTTCACTTTTAGCTTCATTTAACAACATTTTATCATTCAGATTTTTTAATGTTCTCCCAACAATTCTGATAATTTCAAAGCCACACCGCTTTTCTTAATTTGTCAGACAGTGTCTGACAAATGATGTGCCAGTAATTTTTCTTCTTTGACAATCATCCTTCCTGCCTCGCAAAAAGAACAAATGTTCTCTTTTCATTTTATCTTATGTATTGTTTCATGTCAACTTTTCTTTTTAAGTTTTCCCTTTGCCCCTGCTGCATTTTCAGAATTTTGACAGCGAAAACAGGCGACACAACATCGCCTGTTCTTAAAAATTCAATTCTGCTTTTTATCCCTGCAGCCCTCTTGCCTGCCTGTCCATGTCCTCAATCACTATATCATAAATTTCGCCAAGACCAGCACAGTACTCCAGCACCTTCCATGGTTCGTTTGTGTGAAAATGGATCTTAATCAGTTCCTCATCTCCCACAGCCAAAAGACAGTCTCCTTTGAAATTTTGTGTAAAATATGCGCTGATTTCATCTTCATCCAGATTTTTCCCTTCAATCAAAAGCTGTGTATCATACTTAAATTCTAACATATTATAACCTCCAGGTGTTTTTTATAGTTCTGATTATACCGACTTTCTGTGCCCTGCGCAATCGAAAATGAGCAGGGGATCCGCCTCTTTTCCGGCAATCTCCTGCTCATTTTTTCCTCTTGTTTTATGAAGGTTCCTGATCCTTTGGTCTGATAATCTCTGCGACAGAACGTGCCAGCGCCTGGTGTCCCTCCCTCGTCAGATGAATATGGTCCTCGCTGTTTATCTCTGCAATACCCGATGCATCGAAAAATTCACATTTTTTCAGTCGGGAAAGCCGTTCATATACAGGCGCAAGCGCTGCCGACTTTTCTGCACAGCCATTGCCCAGATAGTAAAAAGAGTCTTTTGTCTCGTAGCCTGGAAGAATCGGTGCCGGAGCGATCACCAGGATCTCCGGTACTGCATTTCTCCAGCAGTCCATGGACTGTGCTTTTACGATCAGCTTTTCCATGCCCTGTGCAATCTGAGCGACAGAAAGATGAAAGTATTCTTTTGTATCGTTTGTGCCCAGCATAAGTATCAGCAAGTCAAGCGGCGCATGCGTCAGCATCGCAGCAGACAGATGCGATAATCCATTGAGTTCCTCGCCGCCTACAGGATCCGTATACGCCGTTGTCCTTCCGTCTACGCCTGATTCTTTTACATCGTATCCGTTTCCCAGAAGCTTTCCCAGTATATTGGGCCAGCGCTCTTCCCATTTAAACCGCTCGCCGTTCACCGACACTGCCCCATGGGTATTGGAATCTCCATAACATAAAATTGTTTTCATTGCTTTCTCCTGCTATTTTCCTGCATTTCTGTCAGATCCTACTTGATTGCAGCAGCGTACCGCATAATCTCCTGTTCCGTAGCTTCCGCCCGGGTCAGTTCTCCTGTGATCCGTCCTTCGTGCATAACGATGATCCTGTCGCACAACGCAAGCAATTCCGGCAATTCAGATGACACTACGATAATCCCGATTCCTTCTTTTGCAATACTCCGCAGGATATCATATACCTCCGCCTTTGCGCCGACATCAATTCCTCTGGTCGGCTCATCGCACATCAGTATCTCCGGCTCATTTGCGATCCAGCGGGCAATGACTACTTTTTGCTGATTGCCACCGCTTAGAGTCATGATAGAATCATTGACATTCCCTGCCTTGATCGCATATTTTTTCATCATTCCATCCATGACCTCACTGCTCTTTTTCTTGTCGATCAGCAAGCCCTTTTTCAGCCTGTCCATAATCGTCACCTGCGCATTTTGCTGCACAGACATCTGTGCGATAAGCGCATCATCACGACGGCTCTCAGGGATCATACTGATCCGGTTTTTGATCGCGTCTGCTGCGGAGCGTATGTTTACTTTTTCCCCATGGATAAAAAGCTCTCCGCTGTCCGGCCTGTTTTCGCCAAAGATCGAGGTAAGTACCTCGGTCCGTCCTGCTCCTACGAACCCTGCAAATCCTAAAATCTCGCCTTTTTTCAGCTGAAAAGAGATATTCTGGAACTGCCTTGCCTTTGAAAAGCCTTTCACCTCCATCAGCACTTCATTTGTCGCATAGCTCTCATTGCCCGCTGACCGGTCTATCGCACGTCCCACCATAAGTGTTACGATATCGTCCATCGTCAGATCCTTGATCTGTCTTGTGGTAATATAATGGCCATCGCGGAAAATAGAAGCGCGGTCTCCCAGCTCCATCACCTCTTCAAGGCGATGGCTGACATATAGTACCGTTGTCTGGTTTTCCCGCACAAGTTTCCTTACAATCCGGTACATCACCTCTCTCTGGTCATTTGTCAATGCCGCCGTAGGCTCATCAAGGATCAGGATCTGCGGTTTAAAATATACCGCCTTTGCGATCTGGATAATGCTCTGCTCTGCAATGCTGAGTGTCCCCACGAGCTGCTCAGGCTTTAGTTTTAGCTGAAACTCCTCCAACAGCTCCTGCGTCTTTTCCTGCATAAACTTCTCGTCTACAAAAATTCCCTTTGTCCTCAGGTTTGAGCCAAGAAATATATTATGCGCAATGCTCATATTCATGCACAGCGGAACCTCCTGATGCACAACAGAAAATCCCAGCTTTTCAGACTGCTGCACACTGTTTATGCTTACCGGTTTTCCATCCATCAGGATCTGTCCCTTCGTCGGCAGGAACACCCCGGCACACAGATTGATCAGCGTAGACTTACCCGCGCCATTTTCTCCGCACAGACAGTGCACCTCACCCTTTCTGATCTCAAAGGATACATCGTTTAATGCAACCGTCCCGCCAAACTGTTTTGTAATATGTTGAAATTCAATATATGAACTCATAGGCGCCTCCTACTTCTCCTGCTCATTCTTTCCAAGCCACGTATCCAGAAGTACCGCCAGGATAATAATCACACCGATAAAACCGGACTGCCAGAATACTGGTACGCTTAAAAGCACCATGCCATTCTTTACAACACTCATGATGATCGCTCCGATAAAGGTGCCAAGGATTGTTCCACGTCCTCCGGAAAGCGCTGCCCCACCCAGGATCACCGCTGCAATAACATCCATCTCTCTGCCGGAGCCTGCCGTTGTCGGAACAGACTGCAGATAGGCGATACTGATCATACCTGCCAGCGCGCAGAGTGCGCCAGTGAGCATAAAGCACTCGATCTTAATCCGGTCTGTATTGATACCAGCCAGCTTTGCTGCTCTTCTGTTTCCACCGGTTGCATAAATATCAAATCCAAACTTTGTCTTGCTCATGACAATATGTGCGACTACAAAAAGAACCAGCATAATGATAACCTGTACCGGAACCTTTCCCAGAGAACCGCCCATTTTAAATACCCAGCTGTTGGTTGCCTTTTCCGGAAATACACTGATACTCATTCCGCCCGAGACAGCGTATGCCACGCTTCGAAAGATCTGCATTGTGCCAAGCGTCGCTATAAAGGCCGGCATCTTTGCCTTAGTAACCAAAAAGCCATTGAGAAAGCCGACTGCTGCGCCGCCTGCCAGCATTAAAATAAATACCAGCGTAGGATTCATCGCATTTTTAAACATCAGCGCGCCCATCATAGCTGTTGCTCCAAAAATGGATCCAACGGACAGATCCATCTCACCGGCAATGATAAGAAGAGTCATGCCAATCGCCATAATACCGATTTCAGTCGTCTGTCTGACAATATTTACGAGATTTACAGGTTTTAAAAATACAGGTGATATAATTGAAAGTACTGCTACAATAATCGCCAATACTACAAGCACACCCATCTCACGGAACATTTTCAGCTTCTTCATATTTCTACCCCATTCTTTACTGTAATGTCAGAAGAAGGGGCTGCCGCAACAGCCCCCATCTCTCCAAACAGGAATCGTTTTATTCCGGTTCTACTTCAGCTACATTTTCCCCTGTTACCAGCTGTGCGCCTGTATTCAGATCAATAAAATCGCATCCGTGGGCCAGATTCATGTACAGCTCGAGTACAGAATAGTACCCCTGCATATACGGATTCTGTCCGACTGTCAGCTGCATATCCCCATTGGCAACATGCTTCAGTGTACCCTCTGTCAGGTCAAAACCGGCTGCCTTCACTTCATCCTGAAGGTCATACGCCGCGATAAATGTACCGATCGCCTCAGAGAATACATCCACGCCCAAAATCGCATCTACATCAGGATTAGCCAGATATGCATTTTCAATAACGCCGTATGCATTCGTAAGATCCGTACCAATATCAATAACTTCTACGAATTCAATATCCGGATACTCCTCTGCCGCTCTTGCGATGCCTTCTGTACGGGCGATCAAAGCCGTATCAGCAGGGCCGCAGCTTGCTACAATATATTTTCCGGTTCCGTTCATCACTTCACCAAACATATATTTTCCAAGCTCATACCCGGCGTCCTCATAATCCTGTCCGATAAACGCTTTCGTGCCGCAGTCCGCAGCATCCATATTAAATCCGACTACTGGAATGCCAGCCTCTTCTGCCTTTGCGATCACGGAATTAAAGCCTGACGGGTCCCAGGTTACTGTTGCGATACCATCATAATCCGCCGTAATGCACGACTCCAGCAGACTTACCTGCTCCGCAAGGTTGCTTGCTGTCGTAGGGGATGTTACATCCACTGTGATGCCAAGATCCTCTCCGGCAGCCTTTGCTCCATCCGCAAGCTTCGTATAAAAAGAACTGTTCATTGCATGGAGTACCACCGCAATCTTAATGTCCTCCGCCTTTTTCTCCGGCGCTTCCTCTGCCTGCACTGCCATTGTTCCCAGACCGCTCAACATTGCCATACTCATTAAAACTGCCAACACTCTCTTCTTCATAAATACCTTCTCCTTTTTTATGACTCCGCTTTTTCGTTTCTCATCTGTTTATAAGCTCTAATCCTCTTTGTAATTTGCCCGTTCTTCATAGTAGCCCGGAACGATACAGCCTTCCTTCTGAAACCATTTCGGCGCATCGATCCCTGCCTGTAAAATCACATTCCCCCACGGTTCAAATCCGCCTGTCCGCACAATATACTTTGCTTTACCGATGTACTCCGAAAACAGATCTGCATGCGGCATTGTCTCTACTTTGCAGCGTTTACTGAGCGCCTCCACTGCTGCAAAATGCTTTGGATTATACATTTTCTGCTCATCTGCCACAATGACTCTTTCATAGATCATCTCATCCATAACAAGACGCAGTACCTGCTCCAGAGTAGGCAGATCTTCTGCAATCGCAAGATCGATCCTCTGCTCAGGACGGACGATCGGTACTCCAACGTCACCTATGATCATGATCTGCTCATGCCCCATGTCCGTAATCGCTGACATCAACGCTTTGTTTAAAATCCCTTTCGCTTTCATGGCCCCTCCTGTTTTTTCTTATTGGTTACTGTAATTCTCTACATCCCTGCGATACGGAATTGCCTCTATCACCCCATACTTCGTCACAGCAAGTCCGGCTGCTGTATTTCCAAAACGGACCGCATCCTCCAGACTTCTACCCTCTGCCAGCGCTACACAAAATGCTGCTGAAAACGTATCTCCTGCTCCAGTCGTATCTACCGCCTGCACCTGTATACCCGGCACCTTCATGCACAGTGTATCATTTACGATCATCGCACCGCCCTCTCCCAGCGTTACGATCACATTTTGTGCACCTTTTTCATGGATCTGTCTCGCAACCTCCTCATCGGAGCACTGATCCGCTGCAGTAAGGCCAAGCAAAAGTCTGGCCTCCGTCTGATTCGGAGTCACATAATCACAGTTTTCCAGTACACCCTCCGGCAATTCTCTAAACGGCGCCGGATTCAGTACAAACAAAATCCCCTCCTCGTGGCAGCGCTTTGCTGTATATGCCACTGTTTTCAAGTCGATCTCCAGCTGCATCAGCACCAGCTCACACTGTTTTAGCTGAGGCATCATTGCCTCAATATCCTCCGGTGTCAGTTCATTGTTTGCAGCAAAGTCAATCACAATCTCGTTTTCTCCTTCGCTGTTTACATAGATCAGGCCCACGCCGGTTGACTGCCCGGTCTGACTGCGCTTTACGTAGGTCGCATCAATATGCTCCTGCTCGTACAGCTTAAAGCACTGATCTCCAAAGCTGTCCTGACCTACACAGCTCCCGAAAAGAACCTCTGCCCCCATTCTGGCTGCGGCAACTGCCTGATTCGACCCCTTGCCTCCGTGCATGGCCTGAAACTTATTTCCCGGAACGGTCTCTCCCCCGACCGGAAAATGATCACAGCAGATAGTCATCCCCACTGCATAGCTTCCGATTACTGCAATTTTCTTCACTGTCTTCACCTCCTGTTCTTCTTTTTTATTTTAGTTAAACGTTTTACTTGCCTCCAAAAAAATTTAGTTAAACGTTTTACTTACCCTTAAAAAAATATGTTTTCGATTTTTCTAATTTCTGAAAAACTCTGGCTTCCCATATTTCAAAGCAGTTTCAAACAATGCGGTTATTTTTTCCGGTACAATATCTGCCTGTATATTATGAATGGCCCCAAACACAAAGCCGCCGCCCGGTGCATACACCTTTATCATATCCTGCGCTTCTTTTATTATGTCGTCTACCGTCCCATGCGTCATAGTCGTCTGTGTGCTGCATGCCCCTCCCCAGATCGTCAGCTTATCACCGAATTCCTTCTTGATCTGTACCGGGTCCATATTTGCACATTCCTTCTGAACCGGATTTAAAATATCAAATCCCGATTCAATGATGTCCCCCATGATCGGGTAAATACTGCCGCAGCTGTGAAGCGAAATATGCACATTTTTATTCTTTTTCTTTATTGCTGCATTAATCTTCGCATGACGGGGTTTGAAGTATTTCCGATACAGCTCCGGTGAGATCAGCATCCCGTTCTGAGAACCAAAATCATCATTGCTCTGTACGATCTGTACATAATCCCCTACCGCGTCCAGATACCGTTCCATCATCACAATATAAGCGTCAGTCAGCTTATCCAGATAGTACTCGGTCAGCTCCGGCTCCGTATAAAGGTTGACAAGAAAGTTTTCATACCCCCAGTCCTTCCATCCTTTTTCAAAAAGGCTGAAGCTGGTTGCTCCTGATATGGCAAACTCTGTATTTTCATACAGTTCCTTTGCCTGCTTTCTCTGGTATGCCATCTCTTCATCTGTGATCCCCGGAAGATCCATCGCATCTATTTCGGCTTCATCCTCACAATCTTCCAGCGGATGATAAACATCATCAAAATACAGACCCTTTGCCGGGCGCTTAGCTATCACTGTACCCTCTTTATTCAGAACAGCCAGCGATCCGTCCGGTAATTCCAGTGGTTCAAACGCCTTTGCGACCATACAGTCTCCGCCGCCAAGCGGCAGCTTCCCCGGCTTATACTCATCAATCCTGATCCCGATAGACGGTACAAGCCTTGGCAGGATGACCACATCGCCCCCAAGACGTCTAAGCAGATCATGATCCGGCAGCGCCAACAGCTGCTTTACATCAAACAAAATCGTGTCTGTGGTGATCCCCATATATTCCTTTAAACGGTTATATGCATTGGCATTGATCCCCGTAGACCTCGAAGATCCCAAGTCAATGGGTACACGGTCTGTCTCTTCATGAGCCAGCGCCATCAGTACGCGCTCTCTCGATGTCATTCCCATAGGTTCCTCCTTTTTAGTCATTTAGGTTTCTTATACTGCTGCCCAGCCGCAGCTCAGGCATAAATCGGATATTTTTTTCTACTCCTCCCTTCTGATTGATCATACGAAGCAGATTCTCTGCTGAAGCACTTCCCATATCATAGCCATGCAGCACGATCGTCGCCAGCGGCGGCTGATGCATTTCTGCCAGCAAAGTACCATCAAATCCAATCACAGAAATATCATCCGGAACTGCTTTTCCCGCTTTATAGATCGCCTTACAGGCTCCCAGAGCCATCAGGTCATTTGATGCGATTATGGCCGTAAACTCGGTTCCCTTCAAAAGCATCTGCGCTGCCCGTTCCCCGGAGTCCATCTTATAATCTCCCTGGAGCACCAGTCTGTCATCGATCGCAAGTCCTGCCTTTCGCATCCCCTCCTGATAACCTTCATACCGAAGTCTGGCATTATACGCCTCCATCGGTCCTCTCAAAAAAGCAATCCTCGTATGCCCATTGCTGTGCAGCGCCTCTACCGCCTTTACCATCGCGTTCTTATTATCAAAGCAAACCTGCGGGATATTTTCCAAATCCTTCCCATACCGCTCTACTGTGACGATCGGCATCCCCTTTGCCGACAACTCCAGTATCACAGCATTATCCTCTGCCCGGTTGGAGGTCGTTACAATGATCCCATCCACCATGCCCTGACTCAGGCTGAGCAAAAACTCACGCTCCTTTTGCGGATCACCATCCGTGTTGCACAGAATCAGGCGGTAACCGTTCTTACTCAGATAATCCTCAGCTCCCTTAAACAGATCCTGAAAATAATAGTTATAGATATCCGGCAAGATCACTCCGATAATATTCGTCTTTTTTGTAACCATCGCTCTTGCTGCCGGATTCGGTCTGAAATTCGTCTCTGCGACCGCCTCTAAAATCCTCTTTTCTGTTTCCGGTGAACAGCAGCCTACTTTATTATTTAAAACTCTGGATACGGTAGTAGTAGAAACTCCGCACGCTTTTGCTATGTCTTTAATAGTTACTCGCTTCAAAACATTCTCCTTTTAGTTAAACCTTTTCCGAAAACGTTTAACTAACTTATGCATTTAGTATAGTCCAACTTTTCCGGTACGTCAACACTTTTATTTTTTTCATCACTTTTTAAGAATTTTGCCATCTGTATTTAGTACTTATGCACAATCCTTTTTCTCTTTTACCCAAAATACAGGCTGTCTATATTGTACCAAATCCAAGGCACAGTGGCTATCCCAAAGCACAAAAAATACTGCTTTTTTTCCAAAACAATAGCCGGAACAGCACACCCTGTGCAGCAAAAAAGCCGCACGGTATACCCCCTGCAGCCTCTTTGCTCCCGTAACACGATTCAGTTTTTCACACTTTTACATCACTGCTATGAAACACAAAACCGATTCATCTGTCTCATCAATATCCAGCCCCCTCCATTGCGGAACAGGCCATCCTTGTATAGCGACCAAGCGCTCCTGTATACTCTTTCTTCTTCCGTTCTTCTGTTTTTTCTCTCTGTGCAAGGATCTCTTCAGCCTGCTCTTTTCCGCAGATTCTCCCTTGGATCCCGACTACATCAATTGTTTTCTTTTTTACATCATACTCTACCAGATCCCCTGTCTTAACATATGCGATTGGTCCTCCAACCGCAGCCTCCGGGGACACATGTCCAATTGCAGCCCCCCTCGTAGCGCCAGAAAATCTTCCATCCGTGATCAACGATACTCTGCCATTTAACGTCTCGTCACAGCTGATCGCCTCTGTTGTCATCAGCATTTCTGGCATTCCACTGCCCCGCGGGCCCTCATATCGTATTATGATAATTTCTCCTGGAGTAATTTTATGATTTACGACTGCATCATGCGCCGCTTCTTCGCAATCAAATACAACTGCCCGTCCGATGTGATGCCACATTTCTGGCACACAGGCCGCATATTTCATTACCGCTCCCTCTGGTGCTAGATTTCCTTTCATAATAATCACAGAGCCTGTTGATGCCGCCTTATCCGGTCTACAGATTACATCTTCTCTGCAAAGGCCAAAATTGTGGAGATACCCTATGTAGCGGTCATAATATCCGCTTTGTTCTATTGCATCCAAATTTTCTCTCAGAGTCTTTCCCGTAACTGTCACAACATCCAGATCCAGATATTCCTGCAAATAGCTCTGCACCTTAGGAATCCCGCCTGCAAACCAGAACGCCTCTGCCAAATGCTGTCCGCTTGGATAAATATTTGCAATATGAGGTACAGCCTCATTGATGTGATTCAGTACCTCCACATCCAGATGGATCCCCAGTTCCTGCGCAATCGCCGGTAAATGGATAAATGCATTTGTCGAGCCTCCAATCGCACTGTGTACCACAAATGCATTATAAAACGCTTCTTTCGTAAGAATATCCACAGGCCTGATCTGTTGTTTTATCAATTCAACCATTTTCTTTCCCGAAGCTCTCCCATATGCAAGCAGTTCACGCATTGTAGCCGGTACCAGTGCACTTCCAGGGAGTGCCAATCCAAGCGCCTCTGCCATACACTGCATTGTACACGCTGTCCCTAAAAAAGAACATGCTCCTACAGACGGACATCCTGTCAGCTTATAATCTCGAATCTCTTTTTGTGTAATCCGTACATTTCTTCTCTGTCGCAGAGAAATATCCCCTGCTACTAAAGATGTTGTCTCATCTGGCCCCGAACGCATACTGCCTCCCGGAATAAAAATCGCCGGGATATTCAAACGGGCCGCTGCTTTTAAATAAGCCGGTATCGCCTTATCGCAGGAAGAACTTAAAATCACTCCATCCCATGGTATAAATCTGCCATGCACCTCCAGCATATCACAAATTGTCTCACGCGAAAGAAGTACCATATTCATCCCATCATGCCCCTGAGCACATCCATCACATACATCTGTTATATGGTACTGTGCCGGATGTCCGCCACTTTCAAACACTCCATAGGCAGCCTGTTGGCTAATCCTGTCCAAATGCACACTCCCTGGATGGCTGTCCCCGTACGCGTCTTCTATCAGGATCTGATATTTTTCCAAATCCTCTTCACTCCATCCGCTTCCAAGCTGAAGTGCATCAAACTGCGCCCACAGATTTCTCTCCCGTATACTCTTAATCTCTGTACGTTCCATCATACCTGTTCTCATCCCTTTACAGCCCCCTGCGTCAGACCATTGATTACCTTTTCTTGTGCGCAAAAATACAAAATAATCACCGGAAGAGAACCTACCAGAATTGCAGTCAACACTGCAGGAATATTCACCGTCTCAAATCCATAAAAATCACGAATTCCAAGCGGCAATGTCTTTTTTGCTGCCGAATCAATCAAAATATTTGCATTGATAAACTCATTCCATATATTTAAAAATGTATATACAACCACCGTTGACAGCCCCGCGCTGGACAATGGCATCGTAATCTTTCTAAAAACCTGAAATGTACTACACCCGTCAATGATCGCAGCTTCCTCTACCTCTTTTGGAATTTCTCTGAAAAACTGTGTCAAGATAAACACCGATATCGGTATATTATAACTGATATATGGACCACACAAACCAATCAGTGAATCCCTGAGTCCCAGAGAGCTCAGAAGCGTAAATGTAGGAATCAGTGTTGTATGGACAGGAATCATCATCCCTGCAATAATTATAAAATATAACAGATTCTGTCCGCGAAAATGCATTTTGGCAAATGCAAATGATATCATAGATGAAACAAGAACAATCACAAACACACTGATGCCAGCTACTATCACACTGTTTAAAAAGTAACGTAAAAAGTCAGGCTGCAATACCGCCTGATAATTTCCCAAAAAAAGTTTATCAGGAAGATCCCATACCCCTTGCAGATAATCTGCCATATCTTTAAAACTGTTCGTCAAAAGGAATACAAACGGAAATCCTGTGATGATCAGTACAATAAAACAGCAAAAATAAAGCACGCCTTTTGTAACACAATGTTTTACCGTTTTCATCTTGCATCCTCCTTTTTCCGGGTCATAAATAAAAATACACAGGCAAATACAAAACATATAATGAACATATACGCCGCCACTGTGCTGCCATACCCCATCCGAAATTCTGTAAAGCCCTTTTTATACATATAAGTCGCCATGAGCTCTGTACTCTCATTCGGCGCTCCTCCCATCATTACATAAAAAAGGTCAAAATATTTCAACGAACCTACAAGTTGCAGCACCGCAGATGTCCTGATTGTCGGTATCAGAAGCGGCATTGTAATCCGCGAAAAACACTGCCACGAATTTGCTCCGTCAATTTTGGCCGCCTCATACAATTCCTCCGGGATATTCGTCAGGCCTGCCTTCAAGATAATCATATAAAAAGGAATAAACTGCCAGCAAATAACCAGCAAAATAGAAGGCAATGCTCGATCTCCCTGTAAAAAAGCAGTAGAGATCGGTAAATTCAATTTATGTATGAGCAACGCCAGAATACCGAAATTAGGATCATAAAATAAAATCCACATAATTCCTGTAGCCACTGTAGAAAGCAGCATCGGCATAAAGAAAACAGTCCTGAAAAATCTGGCACCTTTCAGTTTCGCATTGATCAGCAGTGCGAGCCCTAACGCACAGGGAATCTGTATAAACACAGAAACTGCTACAAGAATCAGATTATTTTTAAGCGCATTCCAAAAAAGAGGATCTTTTGCAACTGCGATATAGTTCTCCAATCCGACAAATGTTTTGTTTGCACTAATTCCTTTCCAGTCAAGAGTGCTATAGTAAAAAGTCCTAACAATACCCGCCAGATTAAATACACCGTAAAAAAATAGTGCCGGCAGTACAAACGCCAATACCAGCAGACGTTTATTTAATTTTTTACTATTGATCATTTCCCGCCTACCTTTCCCATATAGAAAGGGCACAGACAGACATCTGTGTCATGCAGTCTGTGCCCACTATGTTCCAAAATAACTGTCAGTCAAGCGTTTCCTTCGCTAACGCCTCCATATCTGCCGCTGCCTGTTCTGGTGTCGTAGTCAGACCAAACAGATCATATGTCGTCTGCTTATGCAAAGCTGCAAGATCTGTTGGAAGAAACTGATCATAGAAATTCTGCACGTAGTCCGCTTCCTGCAGTATGTCAGATACTTTCTGTGCGATTGGGTTGGGCATTTCTACCCCCTTTGCACCACTCACTACACCAGCAAGATCTACATTATCCTGTGCATAATCTTTATCCGACAAATAATGAATCAACGCAAATGCTTCATCTGGATGCTCACACTTCGAGGTAATAGACCAACCATTTCCACCACCAAGAATTTCTTTTACATTTCCCTTACCGCCTTCAATCTCCGGGAATACGAACATATCCAGATTATTCTCATAAAACTCCGGGGCCTCGCTTGTACAGTTTGCCGCCATCCCGTTTGTACTGATAAAATGCACTGCCTGGCCACTATAGAAAAGCATTCTGGAAGCTCCGGTATCATCGTTCATTGCATTAAAGCCCTCTGGATAATATCCCTTTTCTACCCATTCCTGAATCTTCTCACCAGCCTTAATAAAGGATTCATCCTCAAAGGTACCGCCATTTTCTCTGTTATAGGCATTCAGGAAAGCATCCTTTCCACCATATCGAAGAGACAGCCAGATAAAGGTAAGCGCCCCAGGCCACTGCGCAGAATTTGCGAGAGTAAATGGAATATATCCTGCTTCTTTACAAGCCTCAAGATTCGCTTCAAACTCCTCCAGTGTTGTTGGGATTTTTAATCCAAGCTCTTCATAAATCTGTTTATTAAAATATACTGGAGCCGGACCAAATGATGTCGGAAGCCCATACCGCTTGTCATCATACTCAAACAAACTAAGGGCTGCCGGATAATACTCATCTTCTACTTCTGCAATACGATCTGTAAGATCTAAGATTTTCCCCTCATCTACGAACGTCTTCAGCCATCCTCCGCCGTTTGAAGTCATAATGTCTGGTTCCTCTCCAGCCGCCATAGCTGTCGCGATCTTTGTCTTATACGGGTCATTTTCATTTGCCACCACTGTAACTTTTACATTTGGATACTCTTCATTAAATCTTGCAATAGCATTTTCAATTACCTTTTGTCCTGTTTCATTTGGAACATTATGCCAGAAAGTAAGCTCAATCTGTTCTTCCTCCTGCGCCATCACCGGAAACGTCCCCAATCCCGTTACAGCCATTGCAGCAGCCAATATAGCTGCTAATACCTTCTTTTTCATTTTCATCCTCCTTTTCTGTGCTCGAACACATTTATAGATACGGTGATCATATCATATTTAGTTATTTTAGTCAATATATTTATTATTATTTTTTATTTTTATATATTTTGCATATATTTTTTCTTTATTTATTCTTTTTCTTCTTGCGTGCTCGAGCAATCTATGGTATATTCATAACTATTAACAAATATCAATGCACAATTTCGTTATCTGCGCACTGATATAGAAAGCAGAGAGCAACAAGAAAATTTAATCAGGAGGTTTTTTTATGTCAAAGCACTATCATGTTGCCAAATCCGGAAGTGATAGCTATTCCGGCTCTTCCGAATACCCTTTTTTAACCATCTCACATGCCGCTTCACTGGCTCTGCCCGGCGATACAATTACCGTGCATGCCGGAATCTATCGTGAACATGTAAACCCGCCAAGAGGCGGAAACAACGAATCTTCCCGAATCGTCTTTGAAGCAGCGCCTGGAGAAAGCGTCGTTATTTCCGGATCTGAACTTGTAGAAAACTGGGAAAAGGTAAGTGGCACTATCTATAAAACTGTTTTGCCGAACACATTTTTTGGTTCTTTCAATCCGTATCAGGAACTCGTGTGGGGGGATTGGTTTGATACGCTGGAACGTAAATTTCATCTTGGAGAGGTCTACATCAATGGAAAATCTCTATTTGAAGCTGATTCATTTGATGAGCTTTCCTCAAACCTGCCATTCCACAATGCACGCGAACCAGAATGGTCCCTGCACAAATGGTATTGTGAATCTACGCAGACAGAGACTACTATCTATGTAAATTTCCGCGAATTTGATCCTTTTAAAAATACAGTAGAAATTAATGTACGAAAGTTCTGCTTCTGGCCGGAACATACGGGAATCAACTACATAACCGTGCGGGGATTTCATCTAACTATGGCTGCTCCAAACTGGGCTCCCCCTACTGCTCTTCAGGAAGGTCTGATCGGTCCTCATTGGAGTAAGGGATGGATTATTGAGGATAATGAAATCAGCAATTCCAAAAACTCTGGTATCAGCCTCGGAAAAGAAATCACATCTGGCCATAATGAATGGACGTTACTCGGAACCAAAAACGGAACACAACGTGAACGTGATGTCATCATGAACGCACTGCACCACTGCAACTGGGATAAAGAACATATTGGCTCACATATTGTCCGAAATAATATTATTCACGATTGCGAACAAACCGGTATTTGTGGTCACTTAGGAGCCGTGTTCAGTCAAATTACAGACAACCATATCTTCAACATTCATCATAAAAGAATGTTTAATGGTGCTGAAGTCGCCGGGATCAAGCTACATGCTGCTCTTGACTGCCTCATTGAAAATAACTGCATTCACAATTGCGATCGCGGTCTGTGGATGGACTGGCAGGCGCAGGGAGTACGGATCACCAGAAATCTGCTATACGACAACGATACCGAAGATCTGTTTGTAGAAGTCAGTCACGGTCCCTATATTGTAGACAATAACCTTTTCTTTTCCATGAAAAACGTGCGTGATCTTTCTCAGGGCGGAGCTTATTTACACAATCTCTTCTCTGGTTTTCTTACATGGACGAGAGTCACAAACCGTTTTACACCGTATCACTACGCACACGAAACAGGCGTGCGTGGTTTTATGACCATTCTAGGCGGTGACAATCGCTTTTATAATAATATTTTTACTGGTACACAAAAGCAGTTCGAAAAAAAGGAAAAAGCAATTGACAACAAAATCTGGATGAACTTTGATATAAAAAACCCGGGCGAAATTCAGCCAAAAGGACTATCTATTTATGATGCCTGCCCTGCCGAAGGGGAAGATTTCTACCACACACTGCATACAGTTGATGAATTTGCTACCATGCGTATTCCTATGCACTGTGGGTCCAATCTCTACTTTGGTGACGCCCATCCATTCCGTAAAGAAACAAACAGCTTGACAGTACCAGAATATTGCCCTCAGATAGTTTTAAAAGACGAAAATGGAGAAGTTTCTGTAACGCTTGATTTTTGCAGCTATCCATCCTCTATATCCGCAATTCCTGTTACTACCGATTTTCTCGGAATTGCTTTTGAACCAGAACTTCCTTATGAAAATCCAGATGGAACGCCGTTTTGTATTGAAAAGGATTTCTTTGGTCATTCCCGCAGACCAGGTGCATCGTGTATCGGCCCATTTGCCTGCATACCAGAAGGTCCGCAGGAAATCCATCTCGCAACTAAAAAGCATACAAAAGAAAGGAATCTCTAATTATGGCTAATCAGCTCATTATCAATTCAGCTTCTGCCAAAGCAACCATCAATCGTATGATCTATGGACATTTTGCAGAACACCTGGGACGCTGTATTTACGATGGTTTTTATGTCGGAGAAAATTCTTCTATTCCGAATATTCATGGTATACGATCAGATATTGTCAGCGCATTAAAAAAAATCAAAATCCCCTGCCTCCGCTGGCCCGGGGGATGTTTTGCCGATGAATATCACTGGATGGATGGCATCGGTCCGAAGGAACACCGCCCCGCCATGGTCAACACACACTGGGGCGGCATCTCAGAAAACAATCACTTCGGCACTCACGAATTTTTTGAGCTTTGCGAACTATTAGGAGCAGAGCCATATATCTGCGGTAATGTAGGAAGTGGTACAGTTAGAGAGATGTCCGAATGGATTGAATATATGACCTCTGACGCGCAATCCCCTATGACCACATTGCGGGCACAAAATGGAAAAAAAGAACCGTGGAGACTAAAATACTTTGGCATTGGAAACGAAAACTGGAATTGCGGTGGTCGGATGCGTGCCCAATACTATGTCGATGAAATGATGCGATACAATCTGTATGCCCGTGATTATGGCAACAACAAGCTCTATCGTATCGCCTGCGGACCAAGAAACGAAAACTATAAATGGACAAAAGAACTTATGGAAATCGGAGCACCTTATATTGATGCTATTGCCCTACACTACTATACTCGCGTTGCGGATCCGACCCGCACAACAAATCTTGCAGACGGAAATGAACAGTACTATATGGATCCTTCTATTTCCAGAGGTTCTGCGACTGACTTTGCCGAGGATGAGTGGTTTCAGATCATGAAAGCTGCCCTGCATCTGGAACATCTTATTCAGAAGCATACAGCAATCATGGATTTCTACGACCCAGATAAAAAGGTAGACCTTATCATTGATGAGTGGGGCACCTGGTTTGACTGTGAGCCTGGAACAAACCCGGGATTTTTATATCAGCAAAATACCTTGCGCGATGCTATTTCCGCAGGTACCAGCCTCAATATTTTCAACAATCACGCAGACCGCATCCATATGACAAACATTGCTCAGACTGTCAATGTCCTGCAGGCAATGATTCTGACCGATGGTGCCAAAATGCTCCTCACTCCCACATATCATATTTACGATATGTACCAGGTACACCAGGATGCCCAGCTACTTGATTTTGCTCTATTGTGCGAAGACTACACTTACAACGGACAGAGCATTAAACAAGTCAATGTGTCCGTCTCTAAAAACCGTGATAATCAAATTAACATCACACTCGTAAATATTGCACCGGATCAGGGCGCACAAATTACCTGCCATATTCCTGATCTTGAAACACTTTCTGTGTCAAATGCATTAGTCTTAACTGCACCACAGATGAATGCCAGAAATACATTTGAATACCCTGACACGATTTATCCACAGAGATTTACCGGTTTTAAATCAGCAGGACAAACACTTCAAATAGACATGCCGTCTAAATCTGTGGTATTGCTTACTGTTCCTTGTTAATCCGCTTTACCAAACACTTATCTTATTTAGGAGGTATCTATGCAAGCAAAATGGATCTGCCCCGCTGTCACTTTATTAGACAGCAACGGGCACATTGACCTGGAAGCTAACGCTATGCTCTGGGAAAATCTGATTTCAAACGGCGTGGATGGAATTCTCATTCTTGGCAGTATAGGAGAATTTTTTGCAATCAAAACAGAAGAAAAGAAGACATTTATCCGAGCTGCAGTTTCATATATTCATAAACGTATCCCTCTGTATGTCGGAACCGGAGGGATGCTCGTTCAGGAATGTATCGATTTATCCAATTATGCGCTGGACCAGGGAGCCGATGCATTAGTTATTATTTCGCCTTTTTATTTCAGCCTTCCGACATCTTCCATAGAAAACTTTTATGGGCAGGTCGCCAGTCAGGTAAATGGTCCGATTATCCTGTATAATTTCCCGGATCGTACCGGGTACAATCTATCCCCGCAACTCATTCGTACCCTTTGCGGACAGTATCCCAATATTATTGGGATTAAGGACACAACTGCTGACATGGCACATACCCGCCAGATTATTCAGGAAGTAAAAAAAGAATTTCCTTCTTTCCTGGTATATTCCGGCTTTGACGAATTCTTTTTGCACAATATCCAATCCGGAGGAGATGGCTGTATTGCCGGTATCTCAAATTTTGCTCCTGAGCTTACATCACTCTTTGCTGACTCCGTACGCAAAAATGATATGCCAACAATGCAGCTGTGTCAGAATCAGATAGATGCTCTAATGAGCATTTACACCATCGGCGAACAATTTATCCCTATTATAAAAGAAGCTGTCCATCAGACAAATATCTCATCTGCATCCACCGTGTGTATGCCGCCGCTGCTTCCTGCAACTGCAAAACAAAAAGAGCAGGTACATCTCTTATTAAAAAACACAAAACTGGTGGCATGACTTTTCTCTTAAAAAAATCAGATCGTTCTGCCAGAATAAAGGGGGGCATAATCTGCCCCCCCTTTCTTTACTCCACATTCTGCTGAATATGAATCGATAGCTCCGTCTTATACCAGTCCTTCTCGGGCGATTTTCCATACGCCAGATAATTAAATAACAGCTCCAGCGGTTCTCTCCCCTGCTTTTCGGGTTCCTGCCCGATTGTAGCAGCAATTTCGCCTTTCTTGATCATTTCTATCAGCTCCTGCGATGCCAGATCATGTGTGATGATTTTTACCTGCCGTTTCTCGGCTACCTTGTAGATCGCCTTGCAGATGCTGTAATCTCCCGGATTCGCCAGGTAAATTGTATCAATCTGAGGATTGCGCTCCAGAAGACTCTTTACCTGTAAAAACACATCAAATTGATCCATATACCATTCCAGATACAAAATCTCTGCAACTTTCATATCCGGGTAATGACTTTCTATCTCCTGCTGAAATCCAAGAATCCGATTCTGACTGGCCACATTCTTTTCATAGTATGTAATAATACCCACAGTTGCTCTCTGATTCGTCATAAGCGCCGCCAGGCCGCATGCCAGTCTTCCTGATTGCACATAGTCACAGCCCACAAATGCAATCCTTTGCTCCATGTCCAGATTATATGCGACAACAGGCGGCACCTCCTGCCCAAGCTGTTCCATCGCCTTCAGATAATGCGTCCCGAAAGTGCCATACATGACCCAGCCGTCCATCTGATATGTGCGCGCAAATTCCAATATTCTTTCCTCATCATGATTGTGCTCCACCGGAATCGGAAAAAAAGATACCTTTACTCCATATTGTGTTAGCTCCTGCGCACATTTCTGCGCCTCTTCGCATACCTTTTCAAAAAAGGGCGCTGTTCTTCCCTCCAGATAACAGAATCCCAGCTGAAACTGTTTTTTTCTTGCTGCAAGCCCCTGAGCTGCGAGATTCGGTTTATACCCCATCTGCTTCGCATAATACTTCACCCGCTCGGCCTTCTCAGGAGATACTTTTCCTCTGTTATGCAAAACGCGGTCAACCGTTCCGCGCGATACTCCTGCTTTTTTCGCAATATCTACTATAGTAACCATCTTTTTCCTTTATTACATTAATACAATTTTTTTCTTTTATTTATCTCTTTTTTATGCAAATTATATCATTTTTTTGACAAAATGTCAAAATATTTACACTTAGATTTCCTTAGATGTTACTGTCAAGTAATCGTTGGCAAATTTTTTCATACATGATTTATCATACGCCCGTTCAGGATACAGGCAACGCTGCTAACGCATTCTCGCTCCATTTCGCTCGCAGCGGAAGCTGACCTCATCCATCTCACCTGCGACTCTGATTCATTAAGTGCCTGCGGCTTCACAGGTGTTGCATTTGGTATCTGTTTTTATTCCGGGCTGTTTAATATCCTGCCATTGCTAACAGCTTCCGTCCGTCACCTCGCACCTTTCCTTCCAGGCCTACTACATGACCGATCACCGGATATTCATAACCTTTCCCATCCTTCTTCGGTGCCT
>NZ_CATNVD010000010.1 GCF_951230155.1 Parablautia sp. Marseille-Q6255 | reverse complement strand
ACCTCTGGTGCACCGGTTGGTTTGCCAAGACCATGGCCGGGTAGCCAAGTCGGGCAGGGATAAACGCTGAAGGCATCTAAGCGTGAAGCCCCCCTCAAGATGAGATATCCCAAGACCCCTTGAAGAACACGAGGTAGATAGGGCAGAGGTGGAAGTGTGGTAACACATGGAGCTGACTGCTACTAATAGGTCGCAAGCTTATCCAAAGACGGAGAAAGGCGGATGTGGGTACGCGAGAGCGGAAGGAAGCACAAAGTGGTTCCGGACGGGAGAGCGTAGACACATAGCTTTGCGGAGCAAAGGTATCGAAGGAAAATGCGGAGCATTTTTCGAGATATCCGACTTTCGGAAAGACGCTGATCGAAGCAATCGGAAGGGTAAAAAAGACTTGTAAAGATCGGAAAGATATGATATTCTGTATGTGGTTTTGAAGGTATGTGGGGAGCATCGCGTAAGCGGTGCTTTTTTCAGTTATTGAAAACAATTACAAAGCAGATCATACAAAGAAAGAGAGTGTGTAAAAAATGGGAAAAATAAAAAAAGAGGAAATATGGTCTATCCCCAATTGTATGTGTTATTTCCGTATTCTGCTGATACCGGTTTTTTGTATCGTTTATTTGAATGCAGAGAGTATGAAAGATTATTATCTTGCTGCGGGAATTGTTCTGGTATCCACGATCACAGATCTTTTTGATGGTAAAGTGGCCCGCAAATTTAATATGGTTACAGAGCTTGGAAAATTTATTGATCCTCTTGCAGACAAGCTGACTCATGCTGCTATAGCATTATGCCTGTGTGCCAGATATAAACGTATGGTGTGGCTTGTAGCATTAATGGCAGTTAAGGAAGGATTTATGGCTGTAATGGGACTGGTCAATCTGCGGCGCGGCAAGAAGCTGGATGGGGCAAAATGGTATGGAAAAGTATGTACTGCCACGTTATTTGTAATTTTAGGCGTATTGGTCTTAATACCTGAAATTTCTCCTGTAATAGCAGATGGGCTGATTTTAGGAGAAATGGTGGTCATGGCAGTCGTTCTGGTTTTATATGCTTTCGAATTTCGGGAGATGGCGAAGTGATTTCGGTACAAATCAGATATAAGAATTGGATAAGAATTAGAAAAGTACAGCACAGTAAGCGGAATGGCTGTACTTTTTTATTGAAAAAAATTTCCACATTTTTGCTGTTGGGCAAGCATCTTTATAATATGATTTAATTTTCTAATTTGTAAGTTTGCCTTGAAAGTATGCGAAATTCTGATGGCTGAGGTCGGAGAATCAGAAATAGTTCGATTTGTGCTTTGCAGGAGCGCAAATTCGGACATTTTTGACCGTGTTGTCCCCTGTTCACTGACGCTATACTATGGTAAAATTATCAGGAAGCGACAAAGGATACTGTAGAAAATACACTGTAAAACAAAGTACAGCGACAAATAAAAAGACAAAACAGGAGGATTGCAGAAAATGTATCATGATTTAGGCTATTATGAAGTACCGTTGCCGGAGGATGTGGAGAAGCTTAAGACGTACGGAGACTATGACGGAGCAAAGAAACTGATCCAGATGATGCTTGGCAGGGAGAAAACATCAGAGACGATGAAAAAGCGGCTTCTGCTGGAACTGGATGTACTGAAGATGCTTGGTGATTCGGAATATCCGTATACGTTTGATCAGGCGGCATCTATGATGCACGAGCAGATTCGGGACTTTTGTGACGAGGAGCTTACAGCATTGAAAGAAAGCGGGGAGGCTGACTGGATCTACATAAATGGAAAAGTACATTTTCAGCGGCTTTTTCTGGAAAATCTGATAAAAACGCGTCCGGATTATGCGCAGAGACAGCTCGTTTTGGATGAGACGGAGGAAGCGGAGCGAAAGCAGGATCTGCTGAATAAAAATGTCCGTATAATGAAAGAACAGGGCGGACGGTGCGTGAAGCTGCATCTGCGCGCGTCTGTGCAGCCGGCAAAGGATTTTGCGCGCGTCGGGGAGAAGGTGCGTGTGCATCTGCCGTTTCCGAAAAAGTGTCAGCAGATTTCTGATGTGAAGCTGCTGCACGCCTCACTGGATATCAAGTTTATTGACAGTGAGGATGCGCTGCAGCGGACGGTATATTTTGAGACAACACTTCGTGAGAATCAGAAATTTGAGATCGAATATGAGTACGTGAACCGCCTCTCCTATGTAGAGTTGGAACCGGAGAGAGCACAGGGAATTGCGCTGCCGACTTTTTATACGCAGGAACAGCCGCCGCATATGGCGTTTACACCATATCTGTGGATGCTGCTCGACGAGATTATCGGCACGGAGACGAACCCGATCCGTAAGGCACGCCTGATATACGACTATGTGACGACACATGTGATGTACTCTTTTATGCGGGAGTACTTTTGCATCAGTAATATTGCGGAGTATGCAGCGGTCAATTTAAAGGGAGACTGCGGAGTACAGGCGCTGCTCTTTATCACACTGTGCCGCATGGCAGGAATACCGGCACGGTGGCAGTCGGGGCTGTATGTGACAGGACCGTATACAGGGCCGCATGACTGGGCGCAGTTTTATGTAGAACCATATGGGTGGGTATTTGCCGATCTCTCCTTTGGAGGAAGTGCATACCGCAAGGGAGAATTCGAGCGCTGGAACTATTATTTCGGCAATCTTGATGTATTCCGCATGGTGTCAAATTCTGACATTCATGCACAGTTCCATCCTGCCAAGTGTTTTCTGCGTGCAGATGAGATTGATAATCAGGTCGGAGAGATTGAATATGAGGATGGCGGTCTGCTGCGATCTCAGATACTGGAAAAGCAGGAATTGGTGGAGATGACAGAACTTCCATATGTAGCCTGCAAATAAAAAGTCAAGGCTAAATTGCTGAAAATTGATAATTTTATACAGGTTGAAAAAATGGGTATCACAATAAGACCACCACATCAGTGCTGGTCTGAAAGAAAGCGTTGTGGGATTATTCGGACTCTGGAAGTGACGAAAGATATTCTTTCACCCGACCATAGTAGATCCGTAAAAATTTATTAGCTCCGGCGGTCATGTAGACGTAATAAGGTTTACCTTGTGCTCGTTTTTTATCAAGGAACTTATAAACTGGATCATCCTGAGGCATGGTTTTGATTAAAACATCCATTACCTGAAAAAGTGTCTTGCGGAGGTCTGCGGAACCTCGTTTGGAGGTTGGAACACTCTTTTGTTCATAAGAGCCGGATTCATTTACACCAGGGTCTACACCGGCGAAAGCTGTAATTGCGCCTTTGTGAGTGAAACGGGAAACATCGCCGATCTCAGCCATGAGTTGAGGACCAAGTGATGGACCTACGCCCTTCATTTGCATGACGATGGGATATTCGGGCAGCTTAGAGGCTGTTTCATTCATAAGAGTGCGAAGTTCTTCTACAGTTGCCGAGGCATTATTGAGTTGGTCAACCGCTTGCTTAATGATAAGTTTGGTTATTTCATCCTTTGGAAGTACAGGAACAAGCTCCTTTGCTTTTCCATAGATTTCCTCAGCTTTGGATTGGCTGAAGTTGTACTTCTTTCTTTTGCACCACTTTTGATAGTGGTCTACGAAGGCTTTTAGAGACATTTTACGAACACAGTCCACATGCCAGTAAGTAGATGCAAAATCAACCCATTTCTGGCTGCCGTCACTACGTGCAGGACTGTCAAAGTAGGTATTGACGCCAGGATAGGTCTGATCAAGGATGCCGATGAGGTTATTCTTCATAGCCGTCTTGTGTTTCATATAAAAGCCGAACTGACGGTTCATGGTTTTGAGCTGATTGCGTAATTCATCCATAACACTATACTGTTTGAGATTTTGCCACTTGTCAAGTGCATATCGGGCGATTTTGACGGCGTCAGCTTTGTCAGATTTGACTTTGCGAAGGGAATCATTATCAAAATCCTTGATAAGTTTTGGGTTAATGGCGCTGACGAAAAGATTTGTCTGGGAAAGCTGATGGGCAAGGACTTCATAATAACGTCCGGTGTGCTCCATCACGATGCGGGATTCACCTTCAATGGAGTTGATGAGTTCTATAAGTGAATTAATATCACTGGCTGTGTGTTTGATCTCGAAAGGCGTAGCAACAATTTCGCCAAAAGGGCGCATAATAGCAACCATGCTTTTACCTTTAGAAACATCGATACCTACTGCGTTCATAAATTTGTCACTCCTTAAAAATTGATCATGCAATGGATAAATACCAGTTTTACTCATTGCCTATTCAATCTACTGTGGTGTGACACGAATGCGCCTAAGGCGATTCAACCTGCATAAAACGAACGCTGCGAATGAGGAGCTGGTTATCAGTCTACTTAACGGACGCGAAGTCCAAGAAAGGAAGCCGACATACCGATTGCTCCATCATTATACAGCTTAAGCAACAAGATGGATAATTCCTTACTGGCTGTAAGGGATATTAACCATATTTATATTGTAGTAGAGAGGAAAATATAAATAGAGGAGCTGTTTTTTCTTCCTCTTTGTGATGTTTTTCTTGCGTGCAGGAAAAAATGCGTTTATAATGTGAGCAAAATAAAAAAGAGGAGTGAACAGGATGAGTATTAGACTTGGCATTTTAGGTTATGGAAATCTGGGACGGGGCGTAGAGTGTGCAGTGCGCCAGAATAAGGATATGGAGCTTGTGGCTGTATTCACAAGACGAGATCCAGGGAATGTAAAGATATTGACGGAGACTGCGGCTGTATGCCGCGTAGAGGATGCTCCGCTTTGGAAGGATAAAATTGACGTTTTGATCCTTTGCGGCGGAAGTGCGACGGATCTTCCGGTGCAGACGCCGGAATATGCGAAATATTTCAATGTTGTGGACAGTTTTGATACTCATGCGAGGATTCCCGAGCATTTTGCAAATGTAGATGCGGCTGCAAAGGAGAGCGATAAACTGGGCATTATTTCCGTTGGCTGGGATCCGGGTATGTTTTCTCTGAACCGTATGTATGCGAATGCGATCCTTCCGGAGGGAAGTGATTATACATTCTGGGGAAAAGGTGTCAGTCAGGGACATTCCGATGCGCTTCGCCGTATTGATGGCGTGAAAGATGCGAAGCAGTACACGATTCCGGTAGAAGCGGCGCTTGAAGAGGTGCGCAAAGGAACGAATCCAGTGCTGACAACAAGACAGAAGCATACGAGAGAATGTTTTGTCGTTCTGGAGGAAGGCGCTGATGCGGCGAAGATCGAGCAGGAAATCAAAACGATGCCGAATTATTTTGCAGATTATGATACAACAGTTCATTTTATCAGTGAAGAGGAGCTGAAAAAGAATCACAGCGGCATTCCTCACGGTGGTTTTGTACTGCGCAGCGGCGTGACAGGATGGGAAAAGGAGCACAAGCATCTGATCGAATACAGTCTGAAGCTTGACTCCAATCCTGAATTTACGTCCAGTGTGATCGTAGCGTATGCGCGTGCAGCTTACCGCCTTGCAAAGGAAGGGCAGACAGGCTGCAGAACCGTATTCGATATCGCACCGGCATATCTGAGCGCAAAAACAGGAGAGGAGCTTCGCGCATCCTTGCTATAATCATGATAAAACTGGAGAACAGTCTTTGCCGCCCTGTTTTTGTGGGGCGGCGTTTTCTTTATACACTCGCTTGCGCCCGCACATAAAAAATCCTCCAAACTTCAAAACGAAGTCAGAGGGAATACAGCCGATGATCTGTGAGTTTATTCCACAAGTTCATCGGCTCTGCGTCTGTGCGTCTGGCTTTTTGATGACTGTTACTTGTAGATTAATTACTTCAATCAATGTTTCCTGCTTGCATTTCGGACAATACAAAGGATAATTTTTCCTTTCTTGGCGGACAGTTTCGATAATAAAGTTTTCTATTTCTTTATTTACTTGTTCTGGATTATCTCCATTGGCAAAATGCTTTGCCTGTTTTATAAAATGCAAAGGATAACCTGTCTGTTTTGCCCATTCTTTGCAATATGTCTTAACCTTGCCTGTGCTGTCGTTCTCACCCACTAATATCAATACAGGAAACAAAAAATCTACATCTTTATTTTCTGCAATAAAATACTCATAAGCAATCTGCATTTGCTGAATAATTTCTGACTTAGACAGTGGTTTTAGCATAGACAACATTTTTTGATAGGAATATCGGCTCTCTGATATCGACCATGCCATGCTCTTTCTCAAAAGATTGGCTGTAAAGCATTTTGCCATAGGTGCAACCTGCTTCAGCCACCACATGTCTGATTTTGAGTAATATTTAAGTCCCAATGGTGTTGTATCTAACGCCACAAATCCCTTTACCATATCGGGATACAAAGCAGCAAAATGTTGACTTGGATAGCCACCCATAGACATTCCCACTAAAAATGTTTTTTCAATGTTTTCTTTCTGCAATATGCTGTGTAATATTTCTGCTGTATCATGATAATTGAATTGCTGATAAGGTCTTGACAATCCATGCATAGGAACATCCCATAAGATGATTGTGTAATTATCTGAAAAGTAAGGTATCTGCTTTTCAAACATGGTATGGTCTGCGGTTACTCCATGCGTAAAAAAATACAGTCTGATACATTTTCATTTTTGATAATCCAATAATGTACCATTCCACCTTGTGCCAAAATTGTTTTATGTTGCGATTGGTTCACACCTCCTGCGTATAAACCTTTTTCCAAAAATCAATTAAAACAATGATTTCTTTCTCAATTTCATCTGGTATAATACAATTTGAACGATATTTTTTCAGCATATATCCATCGACAGCATAAAAGATTTCAGCATACATTGTTTTTATATCAATGTCTTTCCGAAATTTTGATATATCCATCTTTTCAAACACTATCATTTCACTTGCCTTGCTAACATCATTATAGTTTTCTTGAATGAAATTTTGTATTTCTGGAGTCGTTTCATAATATGCCCTGAGCGAAAAAGCATATAAATGCGGATATTCACGCATAAGCGAACACTTTGATAATAGGCTCCTTTTCAGCATTTCAAAAAAATCATCAGTTTCTAAAGTTTTGTATTCTGCAACTGCTTTCCTTGTCATCTCAATAGCGTTCGTCCATAGATACAGATATAATTCTTTTTTATTTGTAAAGTAGTGGAAAAGCAACGCTTTTGAAATGCCGCTCTCGTCTGCAATTTCTGACATAGGTGCTTTTTTGTAGCTGTTTTCGGAAAACACTTTGTAAGCAGCATTTATGATACGCCTCTGTTTTTCTAATGGAAGTTTGAAAAACTTGTCATTCATATACATTCTCCTTATTGACCGTAACGGTTAATACAAGCATATTATATATCCATTGACCATTTTTGAGAAGACCATTCCTAAAATTATAGAAAAGAGGCATATCACCTCTGGCTCAAGTCTGTTATGTGTAAATGATTTCCTCGTTCACAATCTCCCTCGCACTTAGGTAATCGCCCTGCCTTTCATTTTTATTTTGAATGTCCGCAAAATCTGTCCTACATCTGTGTTATTGATTGTACTGTAAATACCGTCCAAATAGTATTTTTTCTCTGTCATTATCTTATCATCATCCATGCGGATCCTCATTTTTAACATGAAAGCGGTTTCCTTTCTTTTTATCATATCATCAGAAAACGGGCTCTACAATCTTGAGAATATTGGTTGAAACTCCGGTAAAAACGATGTTTGCTTTTCGAGGCTTCTCGGGGACATGATGAATTAATCGTTTGATAAAATCAATAGCCGGGAGAGTTTCTGCTATGTATTTATTATCTTCATGCCCAAAATAACGCCCAATGTATTTGATGAATGTTTTCGGATAAATTCTTAGTGGGATAGTAGAAAAATGATGACGGGAGGCCATGCAAATGCTATAATGTTCGCATATAGATATGGCAATTTGCCCATATTGAAATCGTTATACAAACAGATGACTGGAGATATTGCTATTATGAGAAATCCATGGCCAATTTTCAGCATTGCGGCTCTCTCCGGAGCTGCGTGCCTGATTTATGATCACTTTTTTTCTTACGAGACTATGTGGATTGCTGTTGTAGTGTTCCTTGCGCTGTTGGCTCTATGCTTTTTCGCATATTGCAAATATGAACGCTGGCTGGCAAAGAAACTGAACCCTTATGTGGTGGCGTATCAAAGCGACCATAATCTTGAGAATTTGAAACAGGGATTGGATCGCTGGCGTCCCTGGGCATTCAGCAAACATTCCAAAAATATCATTACAGCGAACTGGTTTTCCGCTCTGCTGGAACAACAGCGCTGGGCAGAAGCGGAAGAAACTTTGGAGCAGTTTTTGCATCGAGCCAAAAATACGCAGGATAAAATAGGGTATCACCTGCTTCGGGGAGATTACGCAAGGGCAATCGGAGACACCGAATTAGAGGAACAGGAACGACTTCTAAGCGAACAGCTAAAAACCCAGCTTGGAAACAAAAAGGGAGAATCAAGAGTACCCGCAAACGCAAAAGAGAGTAAATATGCTTTCTTTTGCTGGCTCTCTTTCAGCTTTGGTCTGGCACTGTTCGGAATTATCAGCAACATAGCCACCGGTGACTCAATATTCGGATCAGTTGGAGCCGGACTTTTTATTTTGGGCTTGTTCTCATTCCCAGTCTGCTTGATCTGGCTGATTCTCTGGCTGATCCGGCGCAGAAAGGATTTACGCTTATGAAAAAACAATGGATTGCTTTACTGACAGGATGTGTACTGGTATGCAGTATGCTGGCCGGATGCGGCTCAAAACCTCAGACATCGGCTTCGGCAGCTGAAGGAAGCGATAAAGGCTGTACGGATGAAGCTATTCTGTCTCAGCTGAAAAATGACGGGACACCTGAGTTCGTACTGGACGGTACTTACTATACGCTTCCTTTAGAAGCTTCCCAGCTGATACAGGCCGGATGGAGTTTGGAAACGGAAGAATATGATGCGGCAGAGGTTTCGCTGCAGCCCGGCGAGCGCATTTATGGGGAACTTTTCAAAGACGATCAGGAAATGGATGTGGCAATCGTAAATGCCGGGACAGAGCCATGTAAGCCTGCTGAGGGCGGAACGGTGGTAGAATTGGAATATTCTGCCGATAAGGATCGACAAAATCCTGATTTTTTTGTAACGCTCAACGGGATCAACTGTGCGATGTCCAACGCAGCTTTGCAAAAGGCATTGGAAGGTGTAGACGGATATGAACTGAATTCCGCAGGAAATATCAACATCAATCGTACTGTTGATGATGATGAAATTGCTGTTTATAAAGTCATCCTGGATGATGACTACACAGCAATCACGCTTGCTTCGGACAATATTTTTGAATACAAGGATTATCAGCCGCAAGAAGTAAAAGAACAGGTATCTGATGAAAAGATTGCCGCTTACAAGGATACTACAAAAGCCGAGATGGAGCCGTATGCTCAGGATTTCAATGCGATCATCGAGGGATATGAAGAAAATATGGTCGTTGGATTTTACAGCGAAGGTACTATTTGGGGCGAAGAAGTCGGTGAATATAAATCTATTGCCGGAACGCCGCTCGCCACGGATGTGTCTCTCTACATCGCAGAGGATACAACAGGCCAGCTCTACTGTATTTCTAACCAGCTTTTGAACGAAGATGGTACTGTAAGCACTGCCATTGAGCTTGAGGAAGGCGATCAGGTCAAGGTTTGGGGTTATGCTTCACAGTATCTGGAATTGCAGGAAGGACTGAAAATCGTCGTGGTTCAGCCTGGTATCATTGAACGCAATGGCGAACTGGTGATCCTGGACGAAAATTTGAAAGCAGACTAATGCTTTTGAACGCCGGGTGCATATATCAAAGGATTGCATCCGGCGTTCTCAACTTAAAACAATAATTAGGAGGAACAATTATGCTTACAATGAATGAAAAAGATAAAAATGAAATGCTGGAAGCCATTTTGAACGAAAACGAATCCTATCAGTGCAAGTTATGGGCGGTCATCATGGCCGGGGCTGATACCTATGCACTGATTGGAGGACTTTCTACATTGACGGGGGGCGCTGCCGCTGCATTGGGCGCACTGAGCAATGCTTACTGCTATATGGGAGTTACCGAGCAACATTTGAATATGGTCATTGTAAATTCCGTCAATGTCTCAAAAATTGAAAACCGGCTTTCTCTGCCTCTAAGCAGCATAACAAAGGCAGAAGTTAAGGGTGGGCTGCTCCCCGGAAGAAAAGTCGTAATGCTGCATTTTGGAAAAGAAAAAATGAAAATTTCTTTGATGAACAATGCGATTGGCTCTGATATTCAGATGCAGAAAGAAAATGTTGAGATGTTCTGCCAGATTGTTTCCAAACTCGGATAATAGAGCGGATTATATCAATGCCTTATAAACACGGAGGAGGTAAGGCTAATGGGATTTTTCAAAAAGAAAAATAAACAAATTACTTTTATTGAAAACGCTGGCGGAGTGATCATCACGAAATCAATTTATGAGGGAACTTCTAAGCTGAAATGGTTTTTTAGAGAGGAAAGTGTAAATCCTTCTGATAATGGCTGGCGGGCAATCGGGGATAATGATACACAGGAATACTTAGATAACCCGGAAAATTCCATAGTTGTAGACTTTAATACCCTTGCAAACATTGAACCGGCAGTTTTGGCTGTATATGATATGCCGGTAGGTACGGATTTGGAATTCTGTTTTGACAATACCGGAAGATATTTTATCGACACGAATACCGGAAAACGGATATAACCAGTATTACAAAGTGAGAGGAATCAGAGAATGAAAAAAATCTTGATTGTGCTATTAACTATGGTGCTGCTCCTTGCTGGATGCGGCAAGAATGGGGCTTCATTGTCACAATCTCCTTCTGATGAATCTGTGGCGGATCAGCAGGAACCTTCTTCTTCCGAAACCGAAATATCATCTGAAGATCATGCGATTCCCGGAACTTATACCGTCCCGGAGGGATGGGAGAAATCTGAGAAGCATTCTACTGATTCGCAGATTTTCTACATAAAGGAAGGTCACGAAAATGATGAAAAGCCGGACAACATCTCCATCCATATAGGAAAGAACAAATATAGTCTGGATGAGCATGAGCAGTTCCGGGAGGCGATCGTCCAACAGATTTTGATGCAGCTGGATGGTATTGAAGCTCAACTGAACGGGGATGGAACCTATACCGAGCAGGGAGATCTGCTTTATATCTTTACCATCGACGAGGGCGATATTGTCACCACGCAATACTATATTGTAAAGGATTACGGGTTCTGCCTGATCCAGCTTACAAATTTCAGCGGATCAGAAACTACTGAACAGGCGCCAGGGACATGGTAGATAGCTTTGTTTGGGATACAGAAGGATAAATTGACACAGGAACAGTGATTTTATAGGAAAACGACGAAGATGGAGAAACGAAAACTTTCAGGAAAAACAATTTTGAAGCTGGTAGGGGCACTCTTGGCTCTGGCTTATTTGGGATTTTGCCTCTATGCAGGTATTACCGGGAAATTTCCGAATATGCACAGAGTCGAGCATGTGATGCGTTTTGGTGACCTTAAAAACTGGGTGTCCGGCGGAATATCGGCTGTGATGATTTTTGCCCTGTGCATTACTTCTGCTTTCAATGACCTAAATCTCCAGAAGGGACGCAAAAAATCATTTTTACCACTTTTTCTCACCATGATTCTGCCCATTATCCTTTTACTGCTTTTGGAGTCTTATCTGGATATTGGTTGGATCGGGATTGCCCTTTATGCCGGTATTGCAGTTTTTCTATTTGGCGTTGCATGGACTCCACAACTGTTAAATCAGTGGATTGCCCGCCGACTTTTGCGGGATGAACCGATGAGCGGCAAGCAACAAGTACAGATTATTGAGTGGATTCATTTTCATCCGCTGAAAAAGCTGTTGATTTTCGGACTGTGGGGCTTTGGCGTCGTGCTGGTTCTGCGTGGCATCTGGGTAACGGCAACCGGAAAAATCGAAATGGATGGAGAGCTTTTTCTGTTTTTACTTGGTACAGCAGTTCTGGTTGTGGCTCTGTTTCAGAAAATGAGGCGCTATATCTGCGCGCCTTACCGGAACATACCGGTACTGAATCAGATTCTCAGCAAAAAACAGTTGGAGCAGCTGTTGGATGGAGAACATTTTGAACCAATAGAATTTGAAGATGAGGGCATGAAAAAGTATCTGGAAATTTACCGAAGCCAAAACTTTATGCTGATTGGCGGGAAGCTGCTCTCAAAAAAGCTCGCTTTATGGGTTACAATGGATCGGTCAGGAAACGAAGCGTCCTTGAAGGTACTTTACCTTAACGGCATGACGGCCAAAGCGAAAGTCGATCTGGATATTCGAGAGAACCGGTACAAAGAGTTCACTGCTGTGCTGAAAGAATTGATTGGATACGAAGGCACACTTAAATTGCATGAAAAAGAAGAACAGCTGGCACAGAAATTTGCGTCCTTTTTCCCAGAGCAAACTTCCGAACAGGATCGTGTCGCTGCTTTTCTTTCTCAGGATGTGACAGCGATCCGGCAGGACTATATTCAGACCTTCTCCCCGCCGCCAGATCTCCGAAAGAAAAAACGGAGTGGACGGGAACGGAAGTAGAAGATTTATTTTTTACATATATTGGACCGCTTAAAAGTCAGAAAAACAGAGGCATTATTAAAGTGCGTCAAAAATCCGGAAAGAATCCCCAAACAAAAGGGATCTTGCCGGATTTTTCTGTGCATAG
The DNA here is from genome assembly GCF_951230155.1 of Parablautia sp. Marseille-Q6255. GTDB lineage: Bacteria > Bacillota > Clostridia > Lachnospirales > Lachnospiraceae > Choladousia. Next base: position 152,154 of record NZ_CATNVD010000010.1, on the reverse strand, counting down.
AATGAGGGTATCGCTCTGTCATCTGATTTGATGATTTTGCGCCCCCTTTGTAAATATCCTTATTCTGTTGGTTTCCCGGGTGGAGCAATCAAAATTTTGCAAAATCAAAAAGGTTTTCTTACAGCGTTATCGTAAAAGCGAAAATAGTCCGGGCGGTGCCTGGATTGGGTGTATTCGAACATCACGCCATCGCTGTTGTATGTCTGGCTGCTGACGACAGCCATGCAGTTATAATCTTCGCTGTTCATATTCAGGTATTTCTCATCAATCTGCGTCATTTTTTCTACAGTCATAATCCGCTTGCTGTTTATGATCGTCATATGCAACGTCTGTTCCAGGTATTGATAAATAGATTTTTCTGCAATTTCTTTTGTGAGACCGGGAATGGCTTCTTGTAAAAAGTAATTGTGGTTTAGGATCAGTGGTATATCATTGAGATAATGAAGTCGCTGAATATAATAAACTCTGGCTCCGATCGGAAAGCCGGTGCATAAAGAGAGTTTCTCATTGATTTCAAATTCGGTGAACAGAAGTACTTTTGTAAAAGCACGGTTTCCACTGCGCTGGGCAGATTCTTCAAAGCTCTCGATTTCACCCAGTGTGAAAGCGGTCTGTTCTACTGGCTCATAAATATTTCGGACGCCTTTCCCCTGTATGGTCTGTACATAGCCATCTGTCACCAGGCGGCTGATTGCCCGTCGAAGTGTATTGCGGGAGCAGCCATAGGTCTGGATCAGTGTATGTTCGGAGGGAAGAAGCTCCTGGTATGCGAAAATTTTCTGTTCTATTTTCTGCTTCAGATCCCGATAAATATTTTCATAAATAGATTTTGGCATATCAATCTCCTCTCAATGGAGTCGTTATACATGGAAAAATTCTTCTGTAAAAGATTATAAAAACAGAGCAGAAAAAAGTCAACTGCTTGTTTAAACAAATTACAAAAAGAGATTGACATGTTTAAACAAGTGTGATATAACACAAGTAAACAACTTGTTCAGACAAGTAAAAAACGAGGGAGGAAGGATCATGGGAAAGTATGCAGAGGATGCAGAGCAGTTGCTGCATCTCGTAGGAGGAAGGGAAAACATAGCAGCTGTTTCACATTGCATGACGAGAATGCGGTTTGTCCTGGCAAACCCAGAGAAGGCAGATGTAAAAGCAATCGAAGCATTGCAGTCTGTAAAGGGCAGCTTTACGCAGTCCGGACAGTTTCAGGTGATTATCGGAAATACAGTTGCTGATTTTTACGATGAGTTTGTGACGGTGGCAGGAGTCGAAGGTGTATCAAAGGATGCAGTAAAACAAGCGGCGAAACAGAATCAGACGTTCCTGCAAAGAGCAGTGGCAACATTAGCGGAGATTTTTGCTCCGTTGCTCCCGGCGATTATTACGGGCGGACTGATTCTTGGATTTCGAAACTGTATCGACAGCATTTATTTCTTTGAAAATGGGACAAAGACGCTGTGTGATATCAGCCAGTTTTGGACTGGAATCGACAGCTTCCTGTGGCTGATCGGTGAGGCGATTTTTCATATGCTTCCGGTCGGTATCTGCTGGTCTGTGACAAAGAAGATGGGAACGACGCAGATGCTTGGTATTGTCCTTGGTCTGACACTTGTTTCCGGTCAGTTGCTGAATGCTTACTCGGTTGCAGAAACTGCGGCGGCGGACATTCCGAAGTGGGATTTCGGGAGCTTCCAGATTAATATGATCGGTTATCAGGGTCAGGTACTTCCGGCCATTCTGGCGGCGTTTATGCTTGTTTATCTGGAAAAATTCTTCCGCAGGATTACACCGCAGGTGGTATCGATGATTGTTGTTCCGTTTTGCAGTCTGCTTTTATCTGTCATGGCGGCGCATTTTATATTGGGTCCGATTGGCTGGAAGATTGGGGAAGCGATCTCCTCAGTGGTATTTACAGGAATTACAGGGACATTTAAGGTCGTATTTGGAGCAGTCTTTGGCGTGATCTATGCGCCGCTTGTTATCACAGGACTTCATCATATGTCAAATGCCATTGACCTGCAGCTGATCGCTGATTATGGCGGCACCATGCTCTGGCCTATGATCGCACTGTCCAATATTGCACAGGGATCGGCGGTCCTTGGAATGGTCTGGCTGCAGCGAAAAGATGCAAAGGCGCAGGAAGTAAATATTCCGGCATGTATTTCCTGCTATCTCGGTGTTACGGAGCCGGCGATTTTTGGTGTGAACTTGAAGAAAGGATTTCCGTTTATCTGTGGCATGATCGGTTCTGGCATTGCTGCAGTCATCTGTGTAGCGACGGGGACAACGGCAAATGCCATTGGAGTAGGCGGTATCCCGGGCATCTTGTCTATCCAGACACCGTATATGCTGTACTTTGCGCTCTGCATGGCAATCGCAGTTGTGGTTCCGTTCTTATTGACAGTTGTTGCAGGAAGAAAGAGGATGACCAATAAAACGGATGACAAAACGGCAGGGTCAGCTGAGACAATGCAGCAGGCGTTTACTGCATTTTTGACGGGAAAAGCGATTTCTCTGGCAGAAGTGGGAGACGGTGTTTTCTCTGAAGGGATCGTAGGTGACGGAATGGCGATCCTTCCGCAAAATGATACATTGTATGCACCGGTCGATGCAGAGGTTATCGTACTGATGCAGGATTCGAAGCATGCGTGTGGACTGAGGCTTGAAAATGGCATGGAAGTGCTGCTGCATATCGGAATCGATACGGTGAATATGCAGGGAGATGGATTTGAGTATCTGGTGGAGCAGGGACAGAAGGTGAGTGCAGGCACTCCGCTCATTCGATTTGACAGAGAAAAGATCAGGGCAGCAGGTCATCCCGATGTTACAGTCTGTGTAATCACGGAGAAAGGAAATGCGCAGGATATCCAGTTCCACACGGGGATGGAGGTAAAAGCAAAAGAGACTGTGGTAGTAGATTTCAAATAAAGCGCAGTTAGGCAGACATTAAAAAGATTAATTTCAGGAAAGCATCAAAAAGTGTAATATCAGGGAGGGATAACATGTCAGATTTTAGTGATAAAGTAGTGTACCAGGTTTATCCGAAGTCTTTTCAGGATACGAACGGAGATGGATTCGGGGATATTCCAGGAGTGATAGAACGATTAGATTATCTGCAGGATTTAGGTGTGGACTATCTTTGGCTTACCCCATTTTTTATTTCTCCGCAGCGGGACAACGGCTATGATGTAGCAGACTACAGGAATATAGATCCTAAATTCGGTACAATGGAAGATCTGGAACGGCTGGTCGAACAGAGTGCAAAGCATGGGATCGGGCTGATGCTTGATATGGTGTTTAATCACACGTCGACACAGCACGAGTGGTTTAAAAGAGCTCTGGAAGGAGAGCAAAAATATCAGAACTATTATATCTTTAAGGAAGGAACACCTGATCAGCCTCCTACTAACTGGCAGTCAAAATTTGGCGGTCCTGCATGGGAATACGTTCCTCATCTGAAAAAATGGTATCTGCGTCTGTATGATGTGACGCAGGCAGATCTGAACTGGGATAATCCGCAGGTGCGGGAAGAATTAAAAGAGATTTTGCGGTTCTGGAAAGAAAAGGGAATCCGTGCATTTCGATTTGATGTGATCAACCTCGTATCTAAGCCCGAGGAGATGATTGATGATTGCGAGGGTGATGGACGCAGATTTTACACAGATGGTCCGCATATTCATGAATACCTAAAAGAGATGGTTCATGATACTGGAATTGAAAATTTTGTCACAGTGGGGGAAATGTCATCCACAACGCTGGAGAATTGTATTAAGTATTCAGCACCGGAGGAAAAGGAGCTTTCCATGTGCTTTAATTTCCATCATCTGAAGGTGGATTACAAAAATGGCGATAAATGGGCTCTGATGCCGACCGATTATAAAGCACTGAAGGCGCTTTTTGAAAAATGGCAGATGGGAATGCAGACAGGAGGAGGGTGGAACGCTTTGTTCTGGTGTAACCATGATCAGCCACGTATTGTAAGCCGGATGGGCGATGAAGATACTTACTGGAAAGAGTCAGCAAAGATGTTGGCAGGAATGATCCATCTGATGCGGGGAACCCCTTACATTTATCAGGGTGAAGAGATAGGAATGCTGAATGCCCACTATCCGTCGATTGATCTGTATAAAGACGTAGAGAGTCTGAATTATTATCAGATTCTTCTGAAAAAGGGAAAGACGAAGCAGGAAGCTTTGGAGATACTGGCGGCAAGATCAAGAGATAACAGCAGGACTCCTATGCAGTGGGACGCAGAGCAATACGGAGGTTTTTCTGAGGTTGAACCGTGGCTTGCGATGTCAGCGGCCTTTCGGCCGGAAATTACAGTAGCGCAGCAAAGAGAAGACGAGGACTCGATCCTTAATTTTTATAAGCAACTGATCTCTGTGAGAAAAACGTATCCGGTAATTGCGAAGGGAGAAATTTCTTTTATCGAAACAGGAAACAACATGATTCTGGCATATGAGCGGAAGCTGGGAGAACAGAAAATAATAGTGTTCTGCAATCTTGGCAAAGAAAAACAGGAAGTAGCGATAAGCGATGCATGGTGCGATTTCAAAATCTTGCTGAACAATTATGCGGGCAGGGAGAAGATTTCAGGTGAGAAAAGCTATATTATGAAACCTTATGAGCTGCTTGTGCTTGAAAATGAAATACAGGAGTAAATGACAGGTGACTAAAGCAAAAACCTTCGGAGTTCGTGCCGAAGGTTTTTGCTGTGTTTTTACAGGGAATAGATCTTACTGTACTTTTCATTAAAATAATCCAGCAGCGGTTTTGCGGAAATTTCTGTACCACAGAGACGCTCGATCACTTCACGGGAAGTATAAAGACTGCCGTAGCGGTGGATCTTTTCGTTTAACCATTTGGTGATCTCCAGGATTCTGCCCTCGGCAAGGATGGTATCAAGACTGCCGAGCTCTTTTTCTGCCTGCACGCGGAACATACCGTCGTAGACGGAGCCGAGCAGATAGGATGGGAAGTAGCCAAACGATCCGTCTGACCAGTGCATATCCTGCAGGATGCCTTCTGTGTCTGTCTCCGGACGGATGCCGAGCAGATCCTCCATTTTATCATTCCAGAGTGCCGGAAGCTCGTCTGTTGTGACCTCATCACGGAAGATCGCGCGCTCCATTTCATAGCGCAGGATGATGTGGAGGCAGTATGTGACCTCATCTGCTTCTGTGCGGATCATGCTCGGCTGCACGTAGTTGATCGCACGATAAAAGGTATCGAGCGGAATCTCTTTAAACTGCGGGAGCAGTTCGCCGAGTCTGTCGTAGATCGGACGCCAGAAGTTTATATTGCGGCCGAGGATATTTTCAAAAAATCTTGACTGACTTTCGTGGAGTCCCATCATGTTTACCTGCATAACGGCAGTGTTTTCATAGGCGCGGTCGATGTTCTGACCAAAGATAGCGTGCCCTCCCTCATGGATCGCGCTGAACATTGCAGAGATCGGATCGTCTTCCTTGAAATGATTGGTGACGCGCACGTCATCACAGCCGATCTCCGTGGTAAATGGATGCTCGCTCTCTCCTGTCGTTCCATGTGAAAAATCGAAACCGATGTAGGTAAGAAGCAGATCCTGCACCTTTTTCTGAGCGGAAATATCGTACGTTCCCTTTAACGCGGAAAGATCCGGCTGTTTTGCAGTCTGGATGTTCTCAAGAAGCGGACGAAGCCCTTCCTTTAACTCGTCAAAGATGCGGTCGATCGTCTGGCTGTCGATGCCTTCCTCATACTGGTCGAGCAGTACCTCATACGGATCTTTGTCTGGCTCCATGTAGTGCACGTACTGTTTCGTCATGGAGATCAGCTGATCAAGATAAGGGGCATAGAGAGCGTAATCGTTCGTCTTTTTTGCGGATTTCCAGGCATTTTGGGAGCGTGCCTTGAGCGTTACGTATTCAGTAAAAAAATCCTCCGGCACGCGAAGAAACCGTTCATAATCGCGCAGCTCGCGGCGAACTGTAACCTTCCAGGCATCATCGAGCGCATCAAATGTCTCAGGTTCGGAAAGCTCTTTTAAGAGCGCGCCGTATTCTTCAGAAGTCGAGAGACGGAACGCTTCGGTGGAAAAGTAGCCGATCGCATCCATTTTTGATTCGGTACTTTTTTCCGGAGTAGCAGTCGAGAGGTCCCAGTAGAGCAGTGCGTTGATGGTGTTGAACTGCTGGAATTTTTTCATGTAATCTGTCAGTTTTTGAAGCTTTTCATTCATAGTCGGTTCTCCTTTGCAGCGTCAGAATGCAGCTGTCTATGAGGCTGTGAACTGGTTTTCCTGCGATACTGACGCGATGTATTGTCTGTAAAATCTGTGATTTTATACAGAAGATAAGGGAAGAGTATCATGAAAAATGGTCTTTTGTCAATGTACAGATCGCAAGGCTGTGCTGGCGCGTTATTATCGTTGGTGAATTATAAAAGTAACTTCCGGTTGTAAAAGTAACGTCCGGATGAAAGAGAAACTTCTGTTTTCAGGCAGGAAAACGGAAGTTTTTCTTGCCTAAAAGACTTTTTTTGTGTAAACTTTAAGTACAGTTCCGCTTTTTTGCGCATGCAAAGCGGAGCAAAGGGAGCTTTTTCTTTTTTTGTGAAAGACAAAGTTCCGTTGCCCAGAAGAATACATATGGGACGTGTGTTCATAGGGGCAAAATTAATGGTGTAAGGATAAGTCAGCGGTTGTGGCTGGCTTATTCTATTTTCAGCAGATACGGCTGAAGCGTTACGGAATCCGGTTCGATCCGTCTGACACCCAGCTTATGCAGCAGCGTTTCCCCATAAAAGAAGGAAAAGACCTCATAAGGAGTTCTTCCGCCTAATACCTTTCGTGGAACGGAATTGATATGATCGAACATAAGATTCAGATCTTTCTGCGTCAGGTGTTCGAGATTCCGCTGGTTCGGAAGGATATTCCGGACATAGTTGTGGTTATTTTCTACATGAGGTTTCTGGCTTGGTGTCTGTGGGTCGCAATAAAAGATATTTGTCCGTATCTGTCCGCTCTTTGGATTCTGTTCAAAGAGGGAGACTTTTTCAAACTCTGTCCCACGGTCAGTGAGGATCAGGGAAAAGAGGCGGAAATAGTCGATGCCGAGAAGCTCCTGAAGGAAATCTAAGGCAGAAGCCATGGATTCCGAAGTTTTTTCCTGATGGAGGAATCCGATCATAAGTCCGGTATTCTGAAAAGAAAAGGTCTGGATATAAGGTCCTTGCGGTTGGTTGTACAGAGTATCCATCTCCGTTGTCGGGATGGAAGGATTGTCGGCAAGAAACGCGAGATAGTCTGAAAACTTATGCCCCTCATAGTTGACCGGCTCTCTGCGTTTTTTCAGCTTTTTGCGTTCGCGCATGGAAACCTGTCTGCGCAGAGAGAAGTTATCAACGCCAAAGTCTTTAAAAACGCCGCCTTCGATGTAGGTGTAGAGGGATTTTACCGAAAGGGAGAGTTCCGGATGGTTAGCAAGGATCTGATAAAGGGACTGCCCTTTTTTGAGGAGCGGGGCAATGGTTTGTGCAATGAGTAGACGTTGCGGCTCTGAAAGATTAACGCCCTGTCTGGAATCGGACAGGTGAAAGAGATAATCTTCGTGAGCATGACTGGCGTTGTAGAAGTAATGATCCAGCCGGCAGTGTTTGATGTCCGGACAATGGTTGCAGGCGCCGACGGAGCGGTCACGCAGGGAACAGGACTGTTCGGCATAGGACGGGCAGGCTTCAGAACAGTATTTACGGGGTTTGCTGCACTGTTTAAAGTTTGAACAGATGACAGGTGAATTGAAGCGGTTGCGTGGTTTTAAGGTTCTATGCTTTTTGATTTCTTTTGCAATGGTAGTCGGATCTTTGTGGAGGGAACGGGCAATGGCTGTTTTGGACAAGCGCTTTTCGATGCCCTCCTGGATTATTTTTCTTTCTTCTAAGGTTAAATGTTTTGCTCTCATTATGTACATCCTTTCTCCCATGAACATCACAGGAAGAGGATAACCGGAAATAAGTCTTTCATAAAGCCTTAATGAAAAACAAGCTTCCGGAAGTGCGAAGAAGAACCGGAAGTTACTTTTACATTTCTCGCGTTATTATCGTTTGATCATTTTTGTAAATGAGCGGTTTACTTTGTGGGCGTCATCCTTTATAATATAGATTTAGTGGGAAATTTGCTTAGAATATACCATATATTGTGAGGAGGAGAAATGACAGAGCGGTTTATAATAAAGCGGTCGGGACAGCGGGAGCTGTACCGGACAGAAAAAATAAAGGCAGCAATGAAAAAAAGCTTTGATTCCTGTGGTACAGATGCCGCAGAAGAAGACCTGGATGCTCTCTTTTTAGCAGCAGAGAAGAAAATCATCAAAACCGGGGCGGACTCAGTAGAGCGGATACAGGATATTGTTGAGGAAACTTTGATGGAGCAGGGGTATTTCCGTGAGGCAAAAGCGTATATTTTGTACCGGCAGAACAGGACGCAGCTTCGCAGCGCCCGTCAGGAGCTGGCCCGCCAGTTTCCGGTGGAGGGATTTGAGGAGCTGCTGCGTGATATACAGAATGAATTTTCTGCAGAGGTATATACGCTCCTGGCACTTAACAGCAAGTTTTTGGGATTTTTGAAACCGGATATGGATCTGGATGAGAAGCTTGGCGCTCTGGTCAAGGCAGCTACAGAGCTTACGAGTCAGGAAGCGCCCCGGTGGGAAACGATCGCAGGATGGCTTCTGTCTTTCCGGTTTCACAGAAAACTCCGCCTGGAGGAGGAAAAGCGGGGACTTCACAGCCTGTGGGAGAAGATTGTATATCTGAGTGAAGAGGGACTGTATGGCAGGTATGTGTTAGAAGCGTATACGCGCAGGGAGATTGACGAGGCGCAGAGCTTTCTGGCAGAGGAGCGGGATCGTCTGCTGAACTATTCCGGTCTGGATCTTTTGCTGAAGCGCTACGTGATCCTGACACATGACCATGTGCCGCTGGAGAGTCCGCAGGAGATGTTCCTTGGCATTGCGCTGCACCTTGCCATGAAGGAAGCGCAGGAGGGGCGGATGGCCTGGGTCCGGGCGTTCTATGATATGCTTTCAAAGCTCGAGGTGACGATGGCCACACCGACGCTTTCTAATGCGCGAAAGCCTTTTCATCAGCTTAGTTCCTGCTTCATTGATACTGTGCCGGACAGTCTGAAAGGGATTTTCCGCTCTGTGGATAATTTTGCGCAGGTAAGCAAATACGGCGGCGGAATGGGGATGTATTTTGGCAAGGTACGCGCGGCAGGCAGTATGATCCGTGGCTTTAAAGGAGCGGCAGGCGGCGTGATCCGCTGGCTGCGCATTGTAAATGATACGGCAGTGGCAGTCGATCAGCTTGGCGTCCGGTCAGGAGCAGTGGCAGTGTATCTTGACGTATGGCACCGGGATCTTCCGGAGTTTCTTCAGATCCGTACCAATAATGGAGATGAGCGCATGAAAGCGCATGATGTATTTCCGGCTGTCTGCTACCCGGATCTGTTCTGGAGGATGGTGCAGGAAAATCTTGATCAGGACTGGTATCTCATGTGTCCGCATGAGATTCTGACCGTCAAGGGATACAGCCTGGAGGACTGCTACGGGGAAGAGTGGGAGAAAAAATACTGGGAGTGCGTTCGGGATGCGAGGATCACAAAGCGTACGATCGGCTTAAAGGATCTGGTGCGCCTGATTATTAAATCTGTCGTAGAGACAGGAGCACCGTTCACCTTTAACAGAGATATCGTCAATCGTGCGAATCCAAATCCGCATACGGGTATGATCTACTGCTCCAACCTCTGTACAGAGATCGCGCAGAATATGGCCCCGATCTCTACGGTAAGCACGGAAGTAGAGACGCAGGAGGGAGATACCGTTGTGGTAAATACGACGAAGACAGGTGAATTTGTCGTATGCAATCTGGCTTCTCTGTCACTTGGAAAGCTGCCGGTGGAGGATAAAGCGTATATGCGTCAGATAGTGCGCACGGTGGTACGCGCGCTTGATAATGTGATCGACCTGAATTTTTATCCGCTTCCATATGCAAAGATCACCAATCACAAATACCGTTCCATTGGGCTTGGCGTCAGCGGTTATCATCATATGCTTGCCAAAAACAGGATCAAATGGCATTCGCAGGAGCACCTGGACTTTGTTGACGACCTGTTTGAGACAATTAATTATGCGGCTATCGAAGCAAGCAGCGATTATGCGAAAGAGAAGGGCTGCTATAGCTGTTTTGCCGGATCAGACTGGGAAAGCGGAGCCTACTTTGAAAAACGTGATTATGTCTCAGAGGCATGGCAGAGACTGAGAAGGAAGGTGCATGAGCAGGGAATGAGAAATGCCTATCTTCTGGCGATCGCTCCGACAAGCTCGACCTCGATCATTGCAGGGACCACAGCAGGGATAGATCCTGTTATGAATAAATATTTTATAGAAGAAAAGAAGGGTTCCATGCTGCCAAGAGTAGCCCCGGAGCTTTCTCCGCAGACGTATTGGTATTATACAAATGCACACCATATTGATCAGAACTGGTCCATACGCGCATGCGGCGTGCGGCAGCGTCATATTGATCAGGCACAGTCCATGAATTTTTACATTACGAACGAATACACGATGCGCCAGGTACTCAACCTCTATCTAAAAGCATGGGAATGTGGAGTCAAGACGGTCTACTATGTGCGTTCCAGATCCCTGGAGGTCGAAGAATGTGAATCCTGCTCTTCCTAAAGGGCAGGATATAAAACGCGGAGCGTGTGTCGCAGAAAACGAGAAAGGTTCATGATAGTAAGGGAGGAAAAACATGCAGGAATGGGAAAAAAACGGACAGCTGGTGCGCAAGCCGCTTTTTAATCCGGGAGGAGATACGGATGTGAGGAGCAGGCGCATGATCGGCGGCAATACGACGAATCTGAATGATTATAATAATTTAAAATATCACTGGACATCGGACTGGTACCGCCAGGCGATGAATAATTTCTGGATACCGGAAGAGATCAATCTTTCACAGGATATGAAGGACTACCCGAAGCTTCCGAAGGCAGAGAGGGAGGCATACGATAAGATCCTCTCCTTTCTTGTCTTTCTGGATTCGATCCAGACAGCAAATCTTCCGAACATCGGAGAATACATTACGGCAAACGAGGTGAACCTCTGTCTGAATATACAGACCTTTCAGGAGTGTGTACATTCGCAGTCATACTCCTATATGCTGGATACCATTTGTTCCCCGGAGGAGCGGATGGAGATCTTGTATCAGTGGAAGACCGATGAACATCTGCTGCGGAGAAATACCTTTATCGGAGACTGCTACAATGAGTTTCAGAAAAAGAAAGATGCCAGGACACTTTTCCGGGTGCTGATGGCAAATTATATACTGGAGGGCATTTACTTTTATTCTGGATTTATGTTTTTCTATAACCTCTCCAGAAACGGAAAAATGCCAGGATCAGCACAGGAGATCCGCTATATCAACCGTGATGAGAATACCCACCTGTGGCTGTTCCGCAACATCATCACAGAGCTGCGCAAAGAAGAGCCGGAGCTTTTCGACGAGCAGACCGTAGCAGCCATGCGGGAGCTGCTAAAAGAAGGTGTGCGTCAGGAAATCGCATGGGGACATTACGTGATCGGAGACGACATAGCAGGGCTCAACCGTCAGATGATAACCGACTACATCCAGTATCTCGGCAATCAGCGGTGGACAAGCCTCGGATACGAGATACTCTATCCAGACTGCGAAAAAGAGCCAGAGTCCATGCGATGGGTATCCCAGTATTCCAATGCAAACCTCGTCAAAACAGACTTCTTCGAGGCGCGCTCAACAGCCTATGCAAAATCCACCGCCCTGATCGATGACTTGTAAAACAGGCCAGCCATGCAAAAAAAGGAGCGGCGCATCCCGACCAGATTTATCTGGGAGAGGGATGCGCCGCTCCTTTTTTAGGATGGGCGGGACGCCCATCCAGCCACAGACAGAGCTGCGAAGCAGCGAAAGGTCTAGTTCAACTTTACATTCATATAGTTTCTGCCGGAGAGTGTTCTGTTTGTAAAGAGCAGCAGAAACAGCAGGGCGCAGCCTGCGAGAAAACCGACCCAGTCAAAGACTGCTGTTAATACGAGCAGGATCATGCGCATAAATTTCACAGCGTATCCGAGCTCAAAGTTTGGCTGTGTATAGTTGGCGATAGAGACGAACGCCATGTAAAGCATGACCTCTGCGTTGAACCAGCCGGATCGGACGGCGAACTCGCCAAGTACAAGACCGGCAAATACACTGAGCGGTGTACTGAGCATATTCGGCGTATTGAGCGCAGCAAGCCGCAGCCCGTCAATGGCAAGCTCGAGGATCAAAAGCTGATAAACCAGAGGGATATTTACGACATCCTTGACTGCGATAAATTCGAATGAAGCAGGGATCCACTGCGGATTGTTCATCAGCAGCAGAAAAACCGGGGTCAGAAAAACAGTCAGCAGCAGGATCAGGACGCGTGAGATTTTAAGGTATACAGAGGTCCATGCCGGGAAATAATAATCATTTGCTTCCTCGATCATATCCAAAACAGAGGTTGGGAGGATCATCGCGGCGGGGGAATTGTCCACAAGGATCGCTACCTTTCCTTCCATGATACAGGCAGCCGCTGTATCGGGACGCTCAGAAAACTTAAATTTGGGAAAAGGATTATACCACCTCGTGCCGATCAGCGCTTCTGCGAGACTTTGCTGGTTCATGCAGAGGTCTGTCGTACGGACTGCTTCGATTTTGGATCTTACGTTATCAAGCAGATCTGGATTTACAAGGTTCTTCATATAGCAAAGCACGACGTCGGAGCGGGAAGAGCTGCCAACCTCCAGCATTTCCATGACAAGATGCGGATCGCGGATCCTCCGGCGGATCAGCGCCGTATCAAAGACGACTGTCTCGACAAATCCGTCTTTTGAGCCGCGCAGGGACTTATCCTTGTCAGGCTCATCCACGCTTCTTGCCGGGTATGTGCGGCAGTCGATCGCAATACCGGCGGAATATCCGTCTATGAACAGAACGAGCACGCCGGAGAGGACATTACGCAGGACCTGATCGTAGTCCCCCAGAATATCCACCTCTACATAGGGAATATTTTTTTGGGAGAAAGCAGTAGCATCAGGGGGCATGTCTGCCTCCTGTACCTTCATAATGGAGTCCATGAGCTTGAGCATGACTTCATCTTTTATCATACCGTCGATAAAATAAAAGGACGACTGCCTGTTTCCGATCAGGATGTCGCGCTGGATCAGGTCAAAGCTTTCTTTGATGGGAAGGATGTCTGCGAGCCGTTCCCGGTTCTCAAAGATTGTTTTGCCAATGTGTAATAGATCAGACATAAAATAAAACCTCCGTTTCGGTTCCATAGCGGTATCCATATCTGTGTCAGATACAGTACCGGATAAGAACAGAATGCCCGGAGGTTTTTATTTTTATTCCTGTATTTTTATTTTAAGGATCAGCCCTCACCGTTTGCAACAACGGGAGTGGGGCGTCTGGAATCAAACACCTGAGATGCGGTAAACATATTGTCGAGCACAGTCGTCGCGCCCTGACTTGCCTGATACAGCATATATCCATCGAGGTTGATCCGGCCCTGACGGACATAATTATCACGGATCTGTACCCAGTACGGCACGGAGCCATCTACGTTGCAGAAGAAGTTGTAGCCTGCATTTTTGAAATACTGGAACTTTTCATTGTCACTGCTGTAATCCTGCCAGTCGCCGATGTCGTTGCCATGGGCGAAGATGATCGTATCTACCGGACCGACAATGTTCTGGACATTGTTGACCCATTTTTCGTTATCAATGCGCAGCTCATCTACGGTTTTGTTCGTGACGCTCAGATGTCCCCATGTATGGCTTGCAAATTCCCAGCCGCTTTCCTTGATCGCATTTGCAATGACTGTAGCCTCTTCGATCTCCTTCTGGCGGTCAAAGTCCGGATGCTCGTCCAGCCATTTGCGCTGATCTTCCATGAGATTTTCCTGCGTTTCATAATCAGAATCTGTGCGATAGCCAAAGACGCCATTGTAGCCCGTCATCGCGATCAGTCCGCGCGCGCCCTTATAGGCACCGTCCGGATGCTCCTCCAGGAAGGTGTTCAGCCGGGGAACAACGTCAAAATCTCCGATCTGCTCTGTCCCGTCTGCGGAAATATATTTGCATTTTACATCGCCATTTTCGTCCAGCACGAGCTTTTCCGGATATCCGGCTGCTTCATAGGAATGGTAGTAGCTCAGATCATCAATAGAGAGCACGACCGCCTTTTTATCCGGTGGAAGCATCAGGTTCGTATTCGGGGAAAAGGTGACATTGCCGTTTGCGTCTGTGCTTTCTACCACAAGATCGCGCAGACGGACAAAGACGTAACCGTTGTCATACATGGTCTGGGTGATCTTGTCAAACTCTTCTATAGTCGTCATCCACGCATTCATACCATCAACCTGTCCCTGTCCCAGTACAGAAACGTTAAATGCGCGGTCCGTATCATTGATCAGCGAGTGGTAGAAAATGTGCGGAACTGTGGTCACATCGACCGCCACGCAGGAGGCCTTCGCTGTTTCGAATTCACTGATCGCGGCAGAGATCTCCGGGTCTGATTCATAGGAGGGAACGGTTTTTAAGAGCTCGATCGCTCCGTCATAGTCATAGCCGGCTGCCAGATATCTCGCCTGCTCCAGGACAGAACCGCTGGAAGCATCCGATGCGTTTTCCGTGGAAGGCTCGGCAGGTGCGGCAGCAGTCTCCTGTGTCTGAGGCGTGGGCGCCTCTGTCTGCCTGGGCGCTTCCGTAGATACTGCTGTACCGCCAGATCCCGTACTGCCATTTCCGGCACTTAGCTGGCCTTGGCCGGAGTTTTTGCGTGAGATCGTAAAGGCTGCAAAGCCGACTCCCGCAGCCAGGATGATCAGTCCAAGAAAAAAAGCTGCGCGCTGCAGTGCGACCTGACGTCTGCGCTTTTGCCTGCGCGCCCTTCTGCGCTCTTCAAGCTCATCAAAGCCTGATTCATTTGTATAGTTTTCGTTCATTTACAACTCCCCTTTATAAAATTTTCAGATATGTCCAGTCTACCATAACTGACAGAAAGTATCAAACAGTTTCTGGGGTGTTGACAGGCTTTTTCCGGCACATTATACTGAAGAAAGCGTTACCTGACGGAAAGAAAAGCCGCAGGCAGGCATGACATTTCGTCCATATGCATAGAATGTATGAAATGCAAAGGGGTGGTCCGTACGGGCCGCTGGAGGATGACAGTATGCACAGGGACAGCCGCAGACAGACAGCTACATTAAAGAAGCTTTTGCAGGTCGGACTCATGCCGGTGGGAAGGACGATGTATGTATGGGGCGGGGGATGGAACAGCACGGACAGCGCGGCAGGGGATGCGGCGCGTACGATGGGGATCAGTCCGCGCTGGGAGACCTTTTTTCGTGCGCAGACAGGCAGCTACGATTACCGGCGCACCCGGTATCAGACAGAGAATGGACTGGACTGCTCCGGCTATATCGGCTGGTGCATTTATAACACTCTCCATACAGAGGATGGAGGAGAGGGCTACGTGATGGCAGCCCGCGCGATGGCACATGAGTTTGCTTTACGCGGCTGGGGTACATACAGGGAGAAGCACGTGGTATGTGATCACAAGGCAGGAGACATTATGAGCAGCAGCGGGCATGTCTGGATGGTAGTCGGAACCTGTGAGGACGGGAGCGTGGTGCTCCTTCACTCCAGCCCGCCGGGGGTACAGCTGGCGGGAACGCCGTCAAAAAGCCGGAATTCTGCAAGCTGTGCGGCTGCTCTGGCCCGGTATTATATGCAGACGTATTTTCCGCAGTGGTATGAAAAATACCCGGATCATACAAAAGGAGAAGATTACCTGACACAGTATGCGCAGATGCGATGGGACGTGACAGGAAGATCGGTTATGACAGATCCACAACAGTATAGACATAAGTGTGCAGATGAGATCCTGGCGGATCTGTTTGCAGTAAGGAGAGATGGATGGAACAGACAATAAGAGAACAGATATTAGAGCACATCAAGGATGCAGATATGGTACTGCTCGGAATAGGGGAAGAGCTGTCGCCGCAGCTTCCGCCCGAGGCGAAGGCAGATCCGTTTGTAAGGAGTGCTTATTATGCTTCACTTCCAGAGGATCATGAGATAATACGCTCGTACAATAAGCTGCGCGACCTGATTGGAGCGAAGCCGTATTTTGTCGTAACACTGAATACGGATGACCTGATCTACCGGTCAGGACTTGAAGAGGATCTGATCGTCGCTCCGTGCGGCAGCATGGCAAAGCTGCAGTGCACAGAGCACATAATACCGGCAGAAGAAATCTGTGGCAGAGTACTTGCCGCAAACGATGAAACGCTCGCCGTATGTCCGCAGTGCGGCAGACCGCTTGCGTTTCATACGGTAGAGACGCAAGGGTATATAGAACAGGGATATCTGCCGCAGTGGGAGAAGTATAAGCGATGGCTTTCCTGTACGCTTAACCGCAAACTGTGTATCCTGGAACTCGGAGCAGGATTTCACTATCCGCAGATCCTGCGCTGGCCATTTGAAAAAGTGGCAATGTACAATCAAAAAGCATTTCTGATCCGTATCAGCAGCAGCTTTTGGCAGCTTGCGGAGGGACTCGCACAAAAGGGGATGAGCGTTCCGGCAAATCCACTGGAATTTTTAAACTGTGACGAAAAATATTAAGATTTGTGTAAATTTCCTGAAAATTGCTTGAAAACGGCCGTTTCATTGTATATAATTAATGCATCATTGAAACAAAAATTCATGGAGGTGTATTTATGGAGACAAAAACGACCAAGATTCATTCAAGCGTGAACCCGAATGCGATCATCCGTGTGATCCCGGGACATTTTGCAACGAACCATTCCCATATCAATACTTATGTGGATATGACCATCATGAAGTCCAGAAAGAGTGAGGCCGCCGCGGCTGCTTCCGTACTTGCCCGTAAATACACGACGAGCACGTATATTGATACGATCATCTGTATGGATGGCTGCGAGGTGATCGGGGCGTATCTGGCAGATGAGCTGACAGCATCCGGCATCATGTCACTGAACCAGCATAAGACGATGTATATCGTCACGCCGGAGATGAATCCGGGAGGACAGCTTATTTTCCGTGATAATATGCAGTTTATGATCGAGGGCAAGCATTGCCTGCTTCTTCTGGCATCAGCTACGACGGGAAGGACTGTCGCACGTGCGCTGGAATGTATCCAGTACTACGGAGGGATGATCAGCGGCGTTTCGGCGATCTTCAGCGCCAGCGATATGGTAGAGGGAGTAGAGATCAACCATATTTTCAGCGCAGCGGATATTGGAAATTATGAGACGTACGAGGCGGCAAAATGCCCGATGTGCGCACGTCATCAAAAGGTCGATGCGATCGTGAACAGCTTTGGATACTCCAGATTGTAGGAGCAGGTGGTACTTATGAAGAGAGCTTCTGGATTTTTGCGGATAGTGCTGCTTGTACTGCTGCTGGCAGCGGCAGGACTTCCGGTACAGGCAAAAATAACGAAGGTGAAAGATACCGGACTTGCTAATGTAGCTCTTGCACCTGCGGTGACCGGCACATGGGTAAAAAAAGGAGGATCACAGCGCTTTTTACAGGAGGACGGTACATGGATCAGGAATCGCTGGATCGCGTATGAGGGTCGGATCTATTACCTCGATGCAAAAGGAAAGCGTACCAGTGGATGGGTCAGATATCGGGGAAATACATATTTTCTGAGAAAAAACAGAGGGCTTGTATCAGGATGGCTTTCAAGAAAAGGGAAGCAGTACTATTTTGGAGCGGACGGGGCGATGTATCACGGCCTGCAGCGTATAGACGGGGAACAGTATTACTTTGGTAAGAAGACAGGAGCTGCACAGTCCGGCTGGCTGACGCTCGGGAAACATCAGTATTTCTTTGACACAGAAACGTACCGGATGAAAAAGAGTTGTTGGGTAAAGACCGGTAAGAAGCATTATTATGTAGGTAAAAAAGGGAAAAAGCGCAGAGGAGGCTGGCTGACGCTCGGAGAAAAAAAGTATTATCTCGATACGGCAGGGGCACGGGTGACAGGAGAGCAGTATATTGATGGGAAAGGCTGCTTTTTTAAAAAGAACGGAGTGTATGATCCTGCGGTAACGGTTGAGTTCTCCGTAGATCCGGCAAAGCCAATGGTAGCGTTGACCTTTGACGACGGCCCCGGTCCGTATACAGGCAGGCTGCTTGACTGCCTGGAGAAAAACCATGCAAGAGCAACGTTTTTTTTGGTTGGGACAAGCGTGGGAGGATATGCATCTACTGTAAGTCGCATGGAAAAGCTTGGATGTGAGATAGGAAGCCATTCTAACAGCCATGGCAGATTTTCTGTTATGTCCGACTATGCGATACGGCAGGAGGTATCTGTATCGAGCAGCAGTATCCGAAGAGCATGCGGAAAGAATCCGACGGTCTTTCGTCTGCCGTACGGTGATGGCGCGTGGGATCAGAGAGTTTTAAATGCAATCGGACTTCCCTCTATCTACTGGTCGATTGATACGAGGGACTGGGCGAACACAGGTAATCCGCAGCACACAGTAAGCGAGGTGCTCGATCATGTGAAAAATGGTGATATTGTGCTGATGCACGATATTCATGCTTCCTCTGTGGCAGCTGCGGAGACGATCATCCCGGCTCTGATCAGGAGAGGGTATCAGCTTGTGACTGTTTCACAGCTTGCACAATACAAAGGGAAGACGAGGCTAAAAGCAGGTACTACTTACCGGAGCTTTTAGGGCGCGGTTCAGAGTACCCATGGTTTCTCTTATTCTTGCAGAGAAACTGTGGGTACTCTGACTTTGTGAAAGTTAGATAAAATCTCAGATAAAAAACGGTGCAGATGTTACAAAAATAATGAAAAGAGTAAAAAAGAGATTGACATCTCATAGATAAACTGCTATGCTCAAACCATAAAAAAGAAAAAGTTTTGGATTGATAGACAGAAACACGAGTAACTAAAAGAATATCAGGGAGGAGAAAGCGTCTCAGCGATTGGAGCAGATATATGCCAGGCGGTCACGGGGCGCGAAGAGATGAAATGCAGAACCGGGAGATAAAAAGACAGAAGTCAAAAAGAGTGACGCGGGATGATGTTGCGAGACTTGCAGGTGTTTCTCCGGCAGTCGTTTCATATGTGATGAATTCTTCCAAGTATGTCAGCGAGGAGCGGACGCTGGCAGTTAAGCGGGCTATTGAGGAGTTAGGATATCGTCCGAATATGCAGGCCAGAGGCCTGAAAACAAATCAGTCCATGCAGATCGCATTTGTCTGCGATAATCTGCGGAACGACTGGCTGGAAGATGCAGAGACCCGTTTTTTTGAAAATGGCTATTACGTATCGCACTGCTATAGCAGGGACGATGAAAGCTTTATGCCAATGCTGGTAGAGCGGCAGTTTGACGGGATTTTTATGATGTCGAATCGTTTTTCTACTGCTCAGCTGAATTATATCGCACATGCAGGGATTCCGGTGGTATTATTCAAAACAAGAAATTATGGGGAATTAGCGCCGAACATTGTGACAGTGGCACCGGATTATTATGATGGCATGATCAAAAGTGTAAATTATCTTGCCATGCGGGGTCATAAAAATATCGCAATGATCCCTCCCATACGGTATCGGATCAATGGACTGGAGGATGACGGATTCAGAGTCAGCGCCTATATTGAGGCGATGAAACAGAATGGATTAAGACTCCGAGAAGAGCTGGTCTGTACAGATACGAAGTCTCTTGATACGATTTTGGCAACTGTATTTAATATGCTGGTAAATAATAGAGCAGAGGCAAAGCCTACGGCATTTATCACGGGAAATGACTATGAAGCGGTAAATATCATGCAGTACGTTAAGAAAATGGGATTTCGGATCCCGCAGGATGTGGCGATCGTCGGAGTAGATAATACCTATCTTTCTAATATTGTATCCCCGACGCTGACGAGCCTGGACTTTTCTAAAGAGAAGTTTTCGGAAACACTGGTGAATACCATGATGAGTCTGCTCAAGGGAAAAACTCCGTCTGATAAATATATTGAGGTTTCTATCGTCATGAGGGAAAGTGCCTGAATGACTGAAAAGTCAGGAACCTGTTTTAGGCAGATTAGAAACTCGAGTAACTATCGAACAAAAATCACCACTGCAGATGAAAAAAAGCGTATGGAAATCCACAGAACAATAGTAAAAGATGGGTCAATATATATTTTTTTTAAATTGCATCAACACGAGTAACTGAGGAAATTTCGCGGGGTGCCGCGAGGTTTATAAAAAAATAAATAAAAAGGAGAGAATTAGTGATGCGAGAAAAGAAGGTTTATGAAGCGTGCCGCAGATTGCTGACGGTATGCTCCAACTGTAAGAAAGAAGAAAACATTCTGATCGTTACAGATGAGGATTGCTTGGATATGGGGATGGCGCTCTGGGATGCGGCGGAGGAGTTTCCGAACAAGAGTCTGATCCTGATGGAAACGCGTAAAATGCATGGGGAGGAGCCTACAGATCTGGTGGCGGCGGCAATGCTGAAGGCAGATGTCATTTTCCGTGCTACGACATTTTCCCTCTCTCACAGTATGGCGAGAAGACAGGCCTGCGAAGCCGGAGCAAGAGATCTCAATTGCTGTGATTATGATTACAGTATGCTGGAAAGCGGAGGTTTATATAATGATTTTAATGGCGACAGCAAGAGATACGTAGATCAGATCGCAAAAGGCTTTGAGGGCGGAGATCAGGTTCACGTAACTACAAAACTCGGAACCGATTATTACTGCAGCATCAAAGGACACAAAATATTCGCACAGTATGCAATGGCGCTTGAGCCGGGACAGACATGTTCTCCGCCAGACGTAGAGTGCGCGGTAGGAGCTATTCCGGGAACAGCTCACGGAAAGCTGGTAATTGACGGTTCCATCACTCATCCGTATATCGGACTTGTAAAGCAGCCGATCGTCGTTTATATCGAGGACAGCTACTGCACAAAGATCACAGGACTTGTAGACGGTGTAGAGCAGGATACCGAGGAGTCGAAGCTTTTTGAAAAGGCACTTGCAGAAGGTGATCTTCTAAAAGGCGACACAAAGGGAATGTATCGTATCGGAGAGCTTGCTGTAGGGCTGAATCCGGCAGCCTCCCTTTGCGGAAGGATGCTGGAGGATGAGGGATGCTACGGTTATATGCACTGTGCATTTGGAAATAACGAGACGGATAATCAGGACTTCATCCTTCATATTGATATGATGTTCTCTGGTGCGACGATGACGGTTGACGGAAAGACCATTTTGAAGGACGGAGAAGTAGTTTTCTAATAATAAGACAGAAATAGATCAAGATCAGGAGGAAAAGAAAATGGCAGCTATAGATAATAAAGGAAAATTAATGCCGGAGGAGCTTACAAAATGGGTACGCAGTCAGTGCCTGCACCTGGAAAAGGATCCAATGTCTGGAAAAGAAAGGCTCTTTTTTGATAATTCCGGCGGATCTTTGAGACTGAAACCAGTATCAGAAGCTTTTCAGAAGGTCGATGATCTCCCAAACTGCGGCGGACACGGCGGCGTGACATCTGATTATCTTGATACACTCCGGGGACAGGCTTGTGAAGATCTTTCTACAATGTTCAATGCGAAGGATGGCTGCATCGTGACTTCTATGACAGCATCCATCATCATCTTTGACGTATCGGAAGTAATTATTGAAAACGTGCCGGGGACGAACGTGGTAACGACAGCGCTGGAGCATCCGTCCGCATACGACGGCTGCGCAGCGGCCGCGAAAAAATTCGGCAAAGAGCTTCGGGTGGCGCAGACAGATCCGCGCACAGGTTCTATCCCGGTAGAGAATATTCTGAAACTGATCGATCAGGATACCTGCCTGTTGTCTGTTATCATGACGTCTAATATTACTGGCGCAATTCTGGATATCGAGACAATCGTCCGCGAAGCAAGAAAGATCAAACCGGATCTCTACATCATCTGCGATTCTGTTCAGCATACGCCGCATGGAACCATTGATATGCAGGCTGCACCGGTGGATGCAGTAAATTTTGCACCGTACAAATTTGGCGGAATCCGGGGACTCGGAGCTGGCTGGCTGACAGAAAGAGTCATGAATCTGCCGCACAGAAAGCTGATCCAGGAAAAACAGAGCAACTGGGAGATGGGCGGCTGTGCGCCTGGTATGTACGCAGGACTTTCTGCAATCTTCAGTTATGTACTGGATATCGGTAAATATTATCTCGGTGAAAATGCAACGCGCCGTGAGCTGTATCTGAAAGGTATGGAAGCGATCATGCTTCACGAGAGAGCGCTTCTTGCGAGAATGCTGTATGGTTCGGAAGAACAGAAGGGACTTTTGGATATGGATGGTGTCAATGTAGCCGTAGAGATGGATAATCTGGCCGAGAGGGATCTGATCGTACCGCTTACATTCGATGGAAGAGCACCGGCTCAGGTATCCAGAATGTATGAGCAAAGGGGTGTTGTCGTACATGAAAGGACTGATGATTCTCTTTACTCTGCCCGTCAGGTAAACTCAATCGGCGAGCATGGAATAGTGCGGGTATCCCCGCTGCACTGCCATACGTATGCAGAAATTGATAAATTCCTGAAGATCACACAGGAGATTATCGACGAGATCGCAGCAGAAAAGTAGGAGAGATACGAATGGCGATGTGGCAGCTATATGGCAGGGAAAGGAGAGCAGTATGAAAAAAAACAGAGTTATTTTAGCAGGCTTGTTGGCATTTGCGATGATCGCTGCAGCAGTTCCGGTTGGGGCAGCAGAAGAATTTAATTTAGGTGTTGTATGTCCGCTCAGCGGCTCATCAGCAGTATCTGGTGCGATCTTAAACAATGCGGTGCAAATGGCGGTAGACGAGATAAACGAAGCAGGCGGTATCAACGGAGAGATTCCGATTAACCTTATATCAGCAGATGACGAGGCAATACCGGCGACTTCAGTTACGGCGGTTCAGAAGCTTGTGGAACAGGATAAAGTAAACGCAGTCATTGGTTCTCAGCCATCGTCCTGTACGATCGCAAATATGGAGATCACAAAGGCGGCAAAGATACCTCAGATCACGCCGGCTTCCAGCAATATTTCTATTACGCAGTCGGGAAATGAGTATATTTACAGAATGACTTCAACAGATGCGACAAACGCAGCTACCTTGCTGAAATATCTTTCTGAATATTGCGGAGTAAAAAAGATCGGCATGATGTATGAGTCCAGCGACTTCGGAACGGGCGGCTACAAGACAGTCAGCAGCATGTGCGAAGAGTATGGTATCGAGATGGTAGGCGCAGAGGTTTATAATTCTGGCGACACAGATTTTTCTGTTATTATTTCAAAACTGTATTCAGAAAAGCCGGACTATTTTTTCCTTTGGGGCTATCATACGGAAGCAGCCATGATCTGCAATCAGATGATGCAGTACGGGATCAAGATTCCGGTGATCGGATATGGTATGAATTCTCCGGAGCTTACGACACTGGGCGGTGCTGCGGTAGAAGGCTTTACGATGTGTACCTCTTTTGATGCAGCAGATCCGAATCCGGCTGTTCAGGCATTTGATAAAAAATATACAGAGCTTTTTGGAGCCGGATATGATCAGAATGCACCGCAGTCGTACGACGCTGTATATCTGATTGCTGATGCAGTAGAACGCGCGATCGCTGACGGAGCAGACTGGAGTGACGGAGAAGTTTTGAATGAATATATAGCTTCGGCAGCTTATGAGGGAGCAACAGGAAAAACTTCTTTTGATGAAACAGGTGAGATGGTGAAGGATCTGATTATTATTCAGATTGAAAACGGTGAGCATAAGATTATTGACTGGCAGAAATAAGTACGGATAATTCGCTGGTTTGGGGAAGGAATTGCGGGTCATGTCATGAAAATGCATGGCCCGTGATTTATAAAGAAGGGAAGGTGTGTATATGCTTGTTCAGCAGCTACTGAATGGATTAACGAATGGCAGTATTTATGCGCTGATGGCAGTCGGTGTAACAATGATCTATAAGTCATTAGGGATGCTTAACTTTGCACATGGCGATACCATGATGGTAGGTACGTTTATTTGTCTTTCTATGTTTAATTTCGGATTGCCGCTTTACTGTTCGGTTATCCTGGCGATTGCCTGTGCAGTGCTTCTGGGATTTATTCTGGAGAGGGGGATTTTAAGAAAAGTACAGTTTGATTCGTTTACGAATCTTTTGATCGCAACGGTAGGCGTGTCGTATGTGCTCAGAAATATGAGCATGGTAATATGGGGGACAAACCCGCAGCTTTTTCCGAGCATGTTTCCGGCAGCGCTTTGGAATATCGGCGGCTATATGATCACTCCGCAGAGCGTGGGCATTATCTTGATTTCCCTTGCGATTATTACCCTGCTGCATCTGTTCTTTACAAAAGTAAAGGTAGGAAAATGTATGCAGCTTGCAAGCTCTGATCCGGAGGGAGCAGCTATGATGGGGATAAATGTGAGTCATATGAGATTTCTGACATTTGGCATCAGCGCCGGTCTGGCATGTATCGCAGGTATCCTGATCGCACCTCTTACATATGCAAGAGTTGATATGAGCGCTACGATCGGTCTGAAGGCATTCGCGGCAGCGATCCTTGGAGGTATTGGAAATCTCTGGGGCGCACTTCTTGGAGGACTGATCCTTGGCATTGTAGAAGCGCTTGGCGCAGCCTACATCTCAACGGCATACAGAGATGCTTTTTCATTCATCGTACTGTTCATTGTACTGTATGTGAAGCCAACAGGTCTTTTGAATAAGAAAATTGAGAATAAACTGTAAGGGGGGAAGAGAAGATGAATAACACGAAAAAAACAAGTTATCTTGCAGCAGCTGCTGCGGCAGTCATTGTCATCGCGATCCCGTTTCTTACACCAAATAATTATATTATGCAGATCATCAATATGATCGGTATTTATATTATCCTTGGTACCGGAATCAATATCCTGACAGGATATACAGGGCAGCTTTCGCTTGGTCAGGCGGCATTCTTCGGAATTGGTGCGTATACGGCGGCACTGACTAATACGAGATTTGGTTTTGGTTTTCTTCCGGCGCTTGTCTGCGCTATGGTTCTGACCGGACTCTTTGGTCTGGTACTGGCAGTTCCGGCGTTGAAGGTAAAAGGAAGCTATCTGGCTCTTCTGACTATGGGATTTGGAGAAATTGTCCGCATCGTAATGATCAACTGGACGCCGGTAACAAACGGTACGGCAGGTGTTCTGGGGATCGAAAGCCCGAAGCTTTTCGGCTTTGCATTTGATACACTTCCGAAATACTATTTTCTGATTGTTATTTTTGTAGCGGCGGGGCTGCTGTATCAGAACCGTCTGATTAAGACAAGGACAGGACGGGCGCTGATCGCGATCCGTGAGGATAATGAAGCGGCAGAGCTTACGGGAATCAATGTTACGACGTATAAGATCCGTGCCTTTGTACTCAGCGCTGTTTACTGCGGTATTGCAGGCGTTCTTTACGCAATGATGATTAAGTACGTAAGCCCTGACACATTTACGAACAACACGTCAAGTATCATACTCTGGACAGCGATTGTCGGAGGTTTTGGTACGATCCTCGGACCTGTTATCGGTGGCATTGTTATGCAGGTGCTGCCGGAGGCTCTGCGTTTTCTCGGAAACTGGAGACTTGTTGTTTATGGAGTGATCCTTCTGGTCGTAATCCTGAAATTCCCAGGCGGATTGTATCCGTATATTCAGAAATTTATTGACAGATTTAAAAAGGCACCCGAGCCCGGGCTGACAGGAAAGGAGTGAGTGCGCAATGGCTCTGTTGGAACTTAAAAATGTATCAAAAGTATTCGGAGGTCTTACGGCAGTAGGAAATCTTGATCTGACAGTGGAAGAAAATCAGATTGCCGCACTGATCGGCCCGAATGGCGCTGGGAAAACGACCGTATTTAATATGATCACCGGGGCGTATAAGGTATCAGAGGGAGATATTACCTTTCAGGGAGAGCGTATCAGCGGACTGAAACCTCATAAAATCGTGGAAAAGGGGATTGCCCGTACCTTTCAGAATATCCGTCTCTTTAAAAAAGCGACAGTACTGGAAAATGTGATGACCGGATTTCATACCAAAAGCTCTGGCGGTATGTTCAATATTATTTACAATCCGGTAAAAATCAGCAGAGAAGAAGCCGAAATCCGTGAGAAAAGCATTGAAATTCTGAAGTTCCTCCATCTGGAGGATATTATGGGGCTGGAGGCATGCAATATTCCGTACGGTACACAGAGACTTCTGGAAATTGGGCGCGCACTGGCAACCGGACCGAAGCTGCTGCTTCTCGATGAGCCGGCTGCAGGCATGAATTCTACAGAAAAGCAGGAGCTGATGAAAACAATTTACAGGATCAGAGATAAGTACCATCTTTCTGTACTGCTTGTGGAGCATGATATGGAGCTTGTAATGGGGATCTCAGAAAATATTACCGTAGTGAATTTCGGTCGCCGCATAGCAAACGGAACAGCGGAGCAGGTGCAGACGAACCCCGCAGTAATCGAAGCATATCTGGGAAGGAGTGAGGAATAAATGGCAGAAAAAACGCAGATTTTGAAAATCTCAAATCTGGTATCTTCTTACGGCAATATCAGGGCTCTCACCGATATTAACGCAGAAGTAAACAAAGGCGAGATTGTAACGCTCCTTGGGGCCAACGGCGCGGGTAAGTCTACGCTGATGAAATCAATCCTGGGTATGGTTCATATTGACAGCGGAAGTATTCTCTACAACGGAACGGAGCTGGTGGGAAAAAAGAGTCATCAGATCGTGCCGCTGGGGATATCCCTTGTTCCGGAGGGAAGAAAAATTTTTGTTGATGTATCAGTGGAAAATAATCTGGAGATAGGGACATATTTTCGCACAAGGACAAAGGCAAGAGATAAGGAATTGCTGGATATGGTATATGAGACATTTCCGCGGCTTTATGAACGAAAAAAACAGCTTGGCGGTACACTTTCCGGCGGCGAGCAGCAGATGCTGGCAGTCGGCCGCGCGATCATGTCAGATCCGCAGCTTCTGATGCTGGATGAGCCGTCGATGGGACTTGCGCCTCTCGTTGTAGCAGAAGTATTTGAAGTGATCAAAAAAGTGCGCGATATGGGGATCACAGTTCTTCTGGTAGAGCAGAATGCCAGCATGGCGCTGCGTATCTGCGACCGGGCATACGTTTTAAACACGGGAAAGATTACGGGCATGGTATCAAACGAGCAGGAGAATATGCAGGAAATTGCTGACAATATGCTCCGTGAGGCATATCTGGGTGCGAAAAAGCAGGATCGATCAGAGAGAGGAGAAACTGGAGGAAAATGAAACTTGAAAATATTAAATTAAATCTTGATACAGAGATCGTATACAACGTGGGCTGGCCGATGGGCAAGACAAATGCTCCGCGATGCTATAATAAGATATTTGAAGTGCTGGATATGAATGCGATCATGCTGCCGGTAGAGATTCAAAAGGGTATGCTGCCGCAGTTTATGGACGCCTGCAGGCTCTTGAATATTCACTATCTGTGTCCGACGATGCCTCATAAAAAGGATTTTATCCCGCTGCTCGATGATGTGGACGAGGTATCACGGCTGTTTCAGTCGGTCAATGCGATCCGCATTGACGAGAAAGGAAGCCACGGAGTCGGCATGGACGGAAAGGGAGCCATACGCGCAATGGAAAATGGCGGAGCAAAGCTTGACGGGATCAATGCGCTTATGTATGGGGCAGGCAGTATCAGCGGCGTGGTAGGATATGAGCTTTCCAGAAAAAATGTAAAAAAACTGTATATTGCAAACCGTTCTGTGGAAAAGGCTGAAGAAATCGCGAAAATTTTAAGGGAAAATACACCGATGGAGACAGAAGTGATCACGACAGCCCGGGAAGCACTGGACCGGGCGGCAGAAGAATGTGAGCTTCTTGCAAATGTTACCCCGCTTGGCATGTGTGGTTTTCCTGCAAAACATGATTATCTCGGATTTATTGACCGTATGCCGAAAACGGCAACCGTATTTGACTGTATTATCAATCCGCCGAAAACAGAGGTGATCGGGGCGGCGCAGAAAAACGGGCTGAATACTGTTCCCGGTATGCAGATGCTCGTTTCCCAGATGGATGTGATCTTTGACTTTATGTTTGGAAAGAAGCTGCTGCCGGAACATAAAGAAGCGTGCCTGGATGAACTTTGTTCCTTCCTTGGGGTAGAGCGCTGAAAAAGCGGCAGGAAATTATAAAATCAAATAATCCGCAGCAGATGCGGTATGTGAGGAGGAAATGATGATGGCACAGAAACTATTGACATCGGCACACTTACTGGAGATTTTCATGCCTTACCGTTCCGATGAGGCGAGAATGATTGATGTACTGCACAAAGCAGTAGAGCTTGACTTTTATAAGGGAGTAGAGCTTGGAATCTTTTTCGATAAGACGAATCGAAAAGAGGTACGCCGTATTTTGGAAGAAAATCATCTCAACGGAACGACTTTTGCAACGCCCTATGTAAAAGATCAGAAGCTCGGACTGTCCGATCTGGACGAGGGAAGGCGGAGAAAGGCAGTAGAGCTTGTGAAGGAACTGGCAAATTATGCGGCAGATACAGGCTATACAAATTTTGGCGTTCCAAGTGGTGACGATCCGGGACCTGTTTTTCGAGGGCTGGCAAAGAATGTTCTGGCAGAATCTATGATCGAGATTGCAGATCACTGTAAGAGCCTGGGGCTGAATCTGACGCTGGAACCGCTTGACCGTTACGTGTTTAAAAAGCAGCTGATCGGACCGATCGAAGAATCTGTGATCTGGTTTGCGCCGATTCACGAGGAGTGCCCGAATGCATATATCCATTGGGACAGTGCGCACGAGGCCCTGGGCGGCATGGATCTGATGAAATCGCTGGAAGTAACAGCGCCGTTTCTGGCGCAGTTCCACCTGTGTAATGCGATCGTAGATCCATCGCATCCGTGTTTTGGCGATCTGCATATGGATGTGGGCGAGGGTCCTGATTTTGAGACGGAGGGCTTCCTGACACCGGCTCTTGGTGCAGAAATATTAAAGAAAGCAGCATCCTATGATAAGCCGGCAGGTGTAAAGGATGTCTATGTATCAGTAGAGGTTCTGGGACATCCGGGGGATAATTTATGGCTGAAGGAGCGCAACGCAAGAGAATTTCTGATGAAGTGTTTTGAAATTGCCGGAATGAGCGTAAAATAAAGGACGGGAAACGTATGATTATGAAAGAAAAGCTGGCACAGCTTTCTATGTGTTACAGTATCAGTCTGATGAATTACAAAGGGAGAGAATACTGTGTGAGCGCTTCGGAAGAACGTGGCGGTGAGATCGTCATGGTTGATACAGAAACGAAGAAATTATCAAAGATCGCAGGACTGGACGGCGGGGTGATGGCAGTCATACCGGTACCGGAACAGGACGGTGTATTCCTTGCGATCCAGAAATTTTATCCCGTATTTGATTCGCAGGAAGCAGAGGTGGTATGCTGTAAGATCAGCGGAGAAATCTGTGATGTAATGGAAGCGGAAGTAAAAACAGTCGTTCCTCTGCCGTTCGTACACAGAATCGCACTGACGGGCAAGCCCGGAGTACGCAGACTGATTGCTGCCACGCTGTGCGGCGGAAAAGATTTTGCAGATGACTGGTCCAGACCGGGGGCTGTGTATGAATACTTGCTGAATGAGGATATGCAGGTGTGCAAAACGCGGACGCTCCTCGAGGGCATTACGAAAAACCACGGTATGTATACATATGAAAAGAAAGGCGGCTCTTATATCCTGATAAGCGGAGCAGAGGGCGTGTGGGGGATTGACGGTCAGTGTGCTGTCAGAAAACTCTGTGATGAGCCGGTCAGTGATCTGTGTATGTATGATGTGGATGGCGATGGAACAGACGAAATGGTCTGTATTAGTCCTTTCCACGGAAATGCCATGAAGGTACTCAAAAGAACTTCACAGGGCTGGGAGGCTATTGCGCAGGAAGCACTTGATTTCGGTCATGCAGTCTGGAGCGGCAGATGCGGGGATGGTGTACTGCTCATTTCCTGCAGCAGGAGCGGAGATAAATGTACAAAGCTGTACCGGCCGTGTACTGCAGAAGCATTCGGTTTAGAGCAGATGAAGGCAGATGAAGGCGCAGGTGCTTCAAATATTTGCGTAAAGGAAATGGAAAATTCTGTAGTTCTGTATGCGGCAAACCATGAACAGGGGGAAGTGGCAAGATACACGATTATGTAATGAAGAATGTGAGATGAAATGGTGCACGTCTGAAATGAAAAATAAGTGACAGAGTGTAAATCCAGGGCTGCTGCAAAACGATCCGGCGGATATGTATTTTGCGGCAGCCTTATTTTACCAGAACAGGAGGATAAAAATGCAGTATTATATCGGACTTGATAATGGGGGAACAACTACAAAAGCAGCGCTTTTTGACAGCAGAGGAAAACAGATCGGATGCTGTAGTACCGCAACGAAAGCACTGACACCGTGTCCGGAGTTTGTCGAACGTGATATGGAGGAAATGTGGGAGGCAAACTGCCAGGTGGTACGGGGCGTATTGGAGAAGACGGGTATTGAGCCGGAGCGCGTGGCAGGTGTGGGAATCTGTGGGCATGGAAAAGGACTGTACCTGTGGGGGAAAGATGACAGACCTGTTAGGAATGGCATTATCTCAACCGACAACCGCGCATATCGTTATGTGGAACGCTGGAGAGCAGATGGTACAGAGGAAAAGGCTTTTGCGATTTCCTGTCAGCACCTGATGAGCTGTCAGCCTGTTGCACTTCTCGCATGGCTGAAAGATCACGAGCCGAAGAATTATGAAAATATTAAATACGTCTTTGAGTGTAAGGACTATGTCCGGTTTCGCCTGACCGGTGAAGCGCGTGCTGAGGTCACGGACTATTCCGGGGCGCACTTTATGAATTTGAAAACCCGGGAATACGAGCCGGAGCTTTTGCGTCTGTTCGGAATTGAAGAAATGCAATTTGCGCTTCCGCCTCTTTGCCGTGCAGATGAAATTGCCGGATACGTGACGAAAGAGGCGGCAGCACAGTGCGGTCTGAAGGAAGGAACACCCGTTGCAGGAGGCTTTTTTGATATCAATGCATGCGCGATCGCATCTGGCGTGATCTATCCGGATCTGATATGTATGATCGCAGGGACATGGTCGATCAATGAATATATCCGTCGGGAACCGGTACTGGACGGAAACGTGCAGATGAATTCTCTATTTGGACTGCCGCAGTATTATCTGATCGAGGAATCCAGCGCGACATCGGCAGGAAATAATGAATGGTTTATCCATCAGCTCTTGCCGGAAGCAGAGGAAGAGGCAAAAAAGCGTGGCAGAAGCATATATGAGACGGTGAATGAATGGGTGGAGAGCATTTCTCCCCAGGTGTTTGTGCCTGTATTTCTTCCGTTCCTTATGGCGTCGAACGTCCACCCAAATGCAAAAGCAAGTATTGTGGGCCTGAATATCTCACATACGAGAAAACATATTGCGCGGAGTATCTATGAGGGAATTGCTTTTTGCCACCGCTATCATCTTGAGAGACTGCTTGCAACAATGGATGAGAGACCAAGGGCGATCCGCCTTTCAGGAGGTGCAGCAAAGTCACAGGTATGGGCGCAGATGTTTGCAGATATCATGCAGCTTCCAATCGAAACAGTGGAAGCGGAAGAAGCAGGTGCGCTTGGCTGCGCAATCGCTTCGGCAGCTGCAGTTGGAGAGTATACGTCTATGGCTGCGGCGGTAGAAAATATGACAGCAGTGGGGAGGAAAATAAAACCGGATCCGAAGCTTGCAGAAATCTATGATCGAAAATATAAGATCTATAGAAAAACGTTAGAGTGTCTTGACGGATTGTGGGATCAAATGCAGGAGATGGTGGAAAATGGTGAATAAACAGGGAAAGAAAAATAAAATAAGATATTGGTGATAAGTAACAAAATTTAAAAGTGCAATTTGTTGGATGTTTCCATTGACAAATGAAGAAAATTTGGATATACTGACGATGATAAAACGTTTTAGCAAATGAGATATGGTTTTATCGCAAAATATAATAGTATTTTGTTGATAATAAATAGCAAATTTGTTTTAAATTAAGGTGAATGACAGGATGCGATAAAATGGGAACAACAATTAAAGATGTTGCAAATGAAGTAGGTCTTTCTATAACGGCTGTGTCTCAGGTATTAAATGGAAAGGATTGCAGAATATCAAAGGAAAAAAGAGAGCTTATTCAAAAGAAGGCAAAAGAACTGAATTATCAGCCAAATAGAAATGCGGTTGCATTAGTGACAAATTGTACTAAAATTATCGGCGTTATCCTGAATGACATCAGTAATATATATTTTGCAGAATTTGCGAAGGGCGCAGAGGATGTTGCATCGGAAAATGGATATCAATTGCTTCTGGTAAATATGCAGAATCGTTGGAATAAGCCGAAAAGCTTTGCAAATCTTCTGGGATATGACAGTACAGATGGACTGATCATAACAAGAGATTTAGATACACCCGAGCTGAAAAAATATATAGATACATATTATCATGAAAGAAAAAAACCACTTGCAAATGCAGGAAATGGAGAGATGCGTTTTCCGAGCGGAAACATAATTTTTGATAATGAGCAGGGAGGGTATATAGCAACCAAACATTTGCTGGAACTGGGGCATCGCCGGATTGGCTGTATTACTGGCTGTGAGTATACGCCATTGTCCCGTCTTCGCGGCTATAAACGAGCATTAAATGAATATGGGATTGAATACGACGAAGCCCTCGTGAAGGTTGGTGATTTTCATGAGGAGCTGGCTGCCAGACACGCGCAGACTCTCTATGAACAGGGAGTTACAGCTATTTTTGCTTTCAATGATCTGATGGCGTATGGTGTTTATCGGATGGCGGAGCAGAACCAGCTTTGCATTGGGAAGGATTTATCAGTAGTAGGATTTGATGATCTGGAATTTTCAGCATTTCTTTCCACACCGCTTACTACGATACAGCAGCCGGCATATAAAATGGGAGAAGCAAGCTGCAAAATGCTGATCGACATGATTAAACATAATACACAGACAGCAGAAGATGTCTATTTTCAGCCTCGGTTAATTGTGCGAAAAAGTACCGGGCGTGCAGTCTGACAAGATCAGAATATTGACACATAAAAAGATCCGCTATGGTAAAAAACGATGTATATTCCATAGCGGAAAAAAACATCGAACTGATAAAACGTTTTATCAAAAAAGAAAAACAATAATAATTTTTTTCATAGATGATAAAACGTTTTAGCAAATAAATGAAGGGATCCAGGTAATTATGAAAGTTTATTGTGAGTATTTGAACAATCCGGTTGGAATCGACCGGGAGCATCCAAGATTCTCATGGGTAGTTGATGAGGATATATCGAAACAAAAAGCATATCGTGTAGTTGTGCGCAGGGAGGAGAGCGGCCAGATAGTATGGGACAGTGGCGTGGTTGATTCTGACGAGACGCTGAATATACCTTACAATGGTTTGCGGCTGGAAACCGCGCAGACGTATCAGTATACTGTAGAAATATTTTGCAGCTCAGGCGCAGTGATTAAAAAAGAAGATAATACCTTTACCATGGGAATTATGGAACAGCCAGTCTGGCGTGCAGCGTGGATCGGAGGCCCCTGGATGGAGGTGCAGGCATTTTGGTTCCGGACGTCTTTTGAAATTAAAAAGCCGGTGAGGACAGCATTTGTATATGTGATCAGTCCAAATTATTATGTATTGTCTGTCAATGGACATCGGTGTGGAGATGCAGTACTGCAAAATGCAAATACCGATCCGGCAAAGACGTTATTATACGCAGCCTATCCTGTAGAAGCAAGTCTGCTGCAGGGAGAAAATGTAATTGGTATAGAATTGGGGAATGGATGGAAAGCATTGAGTCTTGGACAAACGGACGCAGGAGTGGGAGAACACATGTTTTCTCTTCAGCTTCGCATAGAGTATACAGATGGAACATACGAGTGGATTTACAGTGATCCGGATAACTGGTCTTATACAAAAAAGGGGCCTGTACATGAAAATAGTATCTATCACGGCGAATTTTATGATGCACAGGATGAATTGCCAGGGTGGGATATGCCGGGATTTTCAATGGAAGAATCAGGTGCCGAGTGGTTTGATGCAGTTGAGTTTGA
Organism: Parablautia sp. Marseille-Q6255; assembly: GCF_951230155.1. Taxonomy (GTDB): domain Bacteria; phylum Bacillota; class Clostridia; order Lachnospirales; family Lachnospiraceae; genus Choladousia. The sequence goes on along the minus strand of NZ_CATNVD010000010.1, from coordinate 117,875 downwards.
GCCGGAAGAAGGCGAAGTAAGAGCGCAGTGTCTGGAACCTATCAGGGTGGTCAAAACGATGAAACCTGCAAAGATTTATGAAATTGCAGATGGCAGTTACACCTTTGATATGGGGCAAAATTTTGCAGGGTGGGCGAGATTACGTGTATGTGGTGAACGGGGAACGAAAATCCGGCTGGTTTACAGCGAGCTGGAATATGCAGACCATACTGTTAATCAGATCAGCCTGCGTCATGTGCGGGCTACTGACACATATGTACTTCGCGGTGAAGGGATAGAAGAATATGAACCAAGATTTACATTCCACGGATTTAGATATGTACAGGTGTTTGGTCTGCCTCAGAAACCAGATGAATATACGCTGACGGGGTGCGTTGTTCGGTCAGATGTTGAGAGAATTGGACAGTTTTCCTGTGACAATGCACTTCTGAATCAGTTCCAGAGCAATATATGCTGGACAGAAGAGAGTAATCTGCACAGCATTCCGACCGATTGTCCGCAGCGTGATGAGCGTCTTGGGTGGACGAATGATATGACTGTAAGGAATGAATGTGCACTTTATAATTATCGCCTTGCATCGCTTTACACGAAGTGGCTTGGAGATATTCGTGATACGCAGGGAAAAAAGACAGGAGCCATCACAGATACGGCACCATTTCGAGTATTTGGCTGCAGACCGGCAGATCCGGTTGGCGCTTCTCTTGTGTTATTGCCATGGAATATGTATCTTCACTATCGTGATGTACGTATTCTGGAAGAAAACTATGATGCAATAAAACGCTTCCTTAGATATCTGGAAAAGAATACGACGGATTATATTATGCGATGGGCCACAATGGGAGACTGGGCTGCACCTATAGGAGATAATGATGTAAATAGTATTGGCGGGGGAGCAGTTTCCCTGGTGACGCCGCCACGTATGGTAGCGACTGCATTCTTTTATTACGAATGTACGTTGATGGAAAAAATTGCATCTGTTCTTGGCAAGAAAGAAGATGTAGATTATTACAAGGATCTGAGTGATAAGGTAAAAGAAGCATTTTTGAAAACATATTATAATCGTGCAGGAAAATATGTGGGATTAAATAGCCAGGGAGGTAACACGATAGCGCTTTATTTTGGTCTGATACCAGAAGAAGACCGCCATTATGTAATGGAAAATCTGGTAAAAGATATTGTAGAGACACGAAATTATCATCTGACAACAGGAAACCTGTGTTCCAGATATATCATAGAGGTGCTCCTGACAAATGGATATAGGGATGTGGCGTATAAGCTTCTGACTCAGACTACATACCCAAGCTGGGGGTATATGATTGAAAAAGGTGCGACAACGGTTTGGGAACGCTGGGAAGAGATTGTTTCAGAAGACAGCTGTCTGAGTAAGATGGCATCTTACAATCATCCAATGTATGGTGCGGTCGGCGTATGCTTCTATAAATATTTTGCAGGTATTCTTGCGGATGAGGAACAGCCGGGATTTAAAAATGTGATTATTCGCCCGGTGATACCGGAAGCATTAAAACATGTGGAAGCCTGCGTAGATACGATGCGAGGAAGAGTCGCAAATACATGGTTTGTTGGTGAACATAGCTTCAAAATGAAAACACAACTGCCATTTAATACGACAGCCAGGATCTATATACCAAAAGCGAATGCTAATACTGTGTATACGAATATCAAGGTAAATGGCAGAGATATTTATGAAAAAGGTACTGTTGTTGATGGAAACTGCCGGGAGGAGGAATATTATATTGTTCTTTTCGCGGAAGCAGGGACGTATGTGATCGAATGTAATTGACAGAAAAGGATGGGGGATATGAAACATAGTGAATACAAAATCTGGTTTGACTCCATAAGCATGGAATTTCCCGGAGTTCTGGCAGTGGATGATGTGTCCTTTGGCGTAATGCCGGGTGTCGTACATGTTATGATGGGAGAAAATGGTGCCGGAAAATCTACGTTGATGAAGATATTGAATGGAGTAAACACTCCATCAAAAGGAAAACTGTATGTATCCGGGCAGGAAAGACATTTTTCTTCAGCAATGGATGCAAAACATCACGGAGTGGCAATGATCTATCAGGAACTGAGTTATATTCCTGATATGACGGTAGAGAAGTATCTGATGCTGTGCAATGAACCGAAAAAAGGATGCTTTATCGACTGGAAAGGGGTCAGCCGGGAAGCAAAAAAGATACTGGAGGAAGAGGGACTGGCTTATGATCCGAAAATGAAGCTGCGGGATCTCAGTGTTTCTGATATACAGCTGCTCGAGATCATAAAATGCACACGGGGAGAAAATGTGGATGTACTGGTCATGGATGAGCCAACCTCTGCTTTAACGGATAAAGAAGTGAGCCGGTTATTTGAGAAAATTGAAAATCTGAAAAAATCAGGGGTAACGATTCTCTACATTTCGCATAAGATGGACGAAATTTTTAAGATCGCAGATTACATTACTGTTATGCGTGATGGAAAGCATATTAAAACAGGAAAAGCATCGGAGTTTGATGAGAATTCTCTGGTAGCGCTTATGGTGGGAAGGGAACTGTCCAATGTATATCCGAAAGAGACGGTACCTATCGGAGATACAGTACTGGAAGTAGAGCATCTGTCATCGGAATACAGTCGCCTTAAAGACATTTCCTTCCATGTAAAGAGAGGAGAGATTGTTGGAATCGGAGGTCTGATGGGAGCCGGTCGTACAGAAACGGTGAGGGCTGTTTTTGGAATTGATAAATTTGATGAAGGAACTATTAAGGTAGATGGTCATCCCGTAAAGATCCGATCCGTTTCCGATGCGATTCGGGCAGGGATCAGCATGGCAACAGAAGATCGCCGGCGCCTGGGGCTGATATTCTGCAGGAACATCAAAGAGAATATTTCCCTGTCAAGTCTTGATAAGATATCAAAATTTAAGTTTATAGAAAAAAGAAAAGAAAAACAGATAACACAGATGTATTTCGATAAAATGGGGGTAAAGGCACCAAGTATAAACTATCATGCAGGAACCTTATCCGGTGGAAATCAGCAAAAGGTAGTACTGGGAAAATGTCTGATGACAGATGCGAAGGTTCTTATTCTGGATGAACCGACCAGAGGGATTGACGTAGGTGCCAAGTGGGAAATTTATAAGCTCATGGTTGATCAGGCGAGAAAAGGAATGGGGATCATTATGATTTCGTCAGAACTCCCGGAATTTATCGGGATGTGTGACAGAGCTTATATCATGAACGGCGGAAGGATTACAGGTGAGCTGGATCGTTCAGAACTGACACAGGAAAATGTAGTAAGACTTGCAGCGGGAGGTAAAAAGTAAAATGGAAAAAACGAAAGTTAAATCTGTGATAGAGACTGTAACAAGAAAGTATGGGATTTTTTTGGTGTTTGTAGCACTGATTATTATAGGCAGTTTTATTTCACCGTATTTTATCAAGGTAAAAAATGTGACAAATGTTTTGCGCCAGATTTCTGTAACGGGGGTTTTGGCATTGGCTGAAATGGTTCTGATTATTTCGGGACAGATTGATCTGTCGCTGGGATCAGTCGTAGCACTGAGTGGTATGTTTTCCGTAAGTGCATATTTAAGTACCGGATCTCTGGCAGTTGGAATCATTGTTGCGATTTTAGTTAGTGTAGTCTGCCTGACAATTAGCGGGGTTCTGGTCGCTCATGTACATCTTCCTGCATTTATCGCAACAATGGCTATGGATTATATTGCCAGAGGTATCTGCTACATTTATACGGGAGGTCAGGCGACATATGAAATAGGCAATTACTCTGTTATTTCTACTGCGTATATTGGTCCTATTCCGCTTCCAGTGTATATTTTCTTTTTTATGGCGATCATCATTGCAGTTGTGATGAATAAAACTACTGTTGGAAGAGATATTTTTGCAGTCGGAGGAAATCAGGATGCAGCAAATGCATCAGGTATTAATGTGAGGGCTACGATCATCAGGACATTTGTAATTGCAGGACTTCTTACTGGTGTAGCAGCAGTGCTTCAGATCGCACGAGTGAATTCTGCAATCCCCGATACGGCAATGAACTATCATGGCGATGCCATCGCCTCGGCAATTATAGGAGGGACAAGCTTTACCGGAGGTGTTGGCACAGTATTTGGATGTCTTGTAGGTTCAGCTATTATGGGATTTTTGACAAATCTTCTGAATCTGGTAGGACTTGATTCTTATATCCAGATGGTAACAAAAGGAGTCATCATTATCGGAGCTCTGGCAATTGACCTGACAAGTAAGAACAAACGCATTAAGAAAAAATAAGCCTGTCAAGTACAGCTTTGCTGTACAGCAGATAGAATCGTGGGAATAAGTGGCCACATTTCCGCGGTGAAACTAATTAACTATATAATATTTAGGAGGACAAAGAGATGAAGAAAAAAATGCTTGGTATGATGATGGTAACAGCTCTGTCTGTTACAGCAATGGGAACCATGAATGTAAGTGCAGAAGAAGAGTATAAGGTTCTGATCGGCGCATCGAATATGTCAGGATCGTTCTATTCATGGCTTGCAAACAGTTGTGCGGAGGAATGTGAAAAGCTGGGCATGAAAGCTGACATATTCGACTTTGAATCTGATTCCGCAAATGTAGCTACTTTATTTGAACAGGCAATAGTGGGTGACTATAATGGCGTGATTATCGACATTCCTGATCAGGATCTGCCAATGGAAGACTTGCTCAATGATGCAAAAGAAAATGATGTATGGGTCGTATTTGTAAACAATGCAACAGAGGCAGAAGGATACAGTGTGCATGTTGGTCTCGACAATTATACGCTTGGCGGGAATATCGGAACAGCAGCTGCTGAAATGATACCGGAAAATGGAAAAGGGCTTATCATGAAAGCCACACCAGGCAATACAGGATCGGAGGATCGTTATCAGGGATTTGTGGACGCACTGGAAGAAGCAGGAAGAGATGATATTGAGATTTTAGCAGTACAGAACAGTAAAGACTGGTCAAAAGAAGGCGCAATGGCTGTTATGGAAGACTGGACACAGCTTTATGATGATTTTGATTTTGTTTATGCTCCATGCGATGACATGGTTGTAGGCTGTATCGAGGTTTGTGAGGCAGCTGGCTACGATACGCAGAAAACACAGTTTTTTGGCATTGATGCACTTGCAAACGGCTGCAATGCGGTAAAGGATGGCACAATGACAGCTACAATCCTTCAGGATGCGACGGACGAAGCAGCTGCTTCTGCTTCAGCACTCAAAGATATGATTACAGGTAAGGATACAAGCTCCCGACTGATTGCACTCGACGGTACTGTTGTAACCTCAGAAAATGTAGACGATATTATTGCAATGCATACGGAAAACGGAATGATGAAATAGTAGATGTGATTGTTTCGATTTTTGCCAGAAGCTAAGATGCGGAATTACCCGATGGACAGATCGCTATGTGTTATGTTCTGTCGGGTAATTTTACTACAGGAAATTTGGGAGCGTGGAAGCTAAAATGCAAAGGAAAATCAGATGGGGAATTATGGGTGCCGGTGCTGTCGTCCAACGCTGGATCAAGGGAGCGATGCAGCTTGAAGATATAGAAATCAAAGCAATATCATCAAGAAGTACAGCGTCGGCAAAAGAAGTTGCAGATAAATGGAATATTCCATTTACAATGACGTATGACGAAATGGTGGAATGTTCTGATATTGATATTGTATATATTGCAGTTCCTCATACAGCACATAGGGAGCTTGCATTAAAAGCGATGAATGCTGGAAAAAATGTGTTGTTGGAAAAACCGGCAACAATTAATGCAGAAGAATTTCAAGAATTGATAGCGTGTGCAAAGCTAAATAATGTTTTTCTAATGGAGGCTGTTTGGACCAGATTTTTCCCTGTTATTCAAAAAGCCCTGTCCTACATTGAAAATGGTAGAATAGGAGAGGTAAGAACGATAGAATCGAACTTTTCTTTTCGTGTTGCAGACAACGACAAATCAAGGTTGACAGACCCACTAAGAGGTGGGGGAGGACTTCTTGATACAGGTGTTTACAATTTACATTTTGCACACATGGTATACAATAAAGTACCAATTTGCATGAAAGGAATGGCATCCATGGATACAGATGCGTGCCATTTTCAGGTTGATGAACAGGCTGCATATATTGGACAGTATGACTGTGGAGAGCTGGCTGTCATGATGAGTGGTATACGTACGGAAACATTACATACGGCATATATTTATGGAACAAAAGGTTATATAGTTATACCGGTTTTCTGGAAGCCTACGGAGTTAGAGGTAGTTGTCGGAGCGGAAAAGGAACGGATAGAAATTCCTGTATTGCAAAAAGTGAATGGGGTTGTAGATGAGGGATATCAGTACGAGATATCGTATGTAAATAAGTGCATCAGGGCAGGAATTAAAGAGTCTCCCGACATTCCGTGGAATGTCACGTTAAATGTTTTGAAGCAAATGGATAGTTTAAGAAAGGACTGGGGGCTTAGTTATCCGTCAGAGAAAAAAGGAGGAAGATTATAATGGGATCGCAAAGAGGAGCATTTATGAGAGGATTAGACAAAATGATCATCAAGGAGATACCGAAGCCATCAGCTGGACCAGGAAATGTAGTGGTATCATTGGAATATGTGGGGATTTGCGGATCAGATGTGCATTATTATCACAATGGCCGAGTAGGTGCTTATGAGGTAGATCTTTCACAGGATTATATGTTAGGACATGAATGCGCAGGTACAGTAGTAGAAGTCGGAGATGGTGTATCAAATCTGAAGGTTGGCGACAGGGTAGCATTAGAACCGGGAGTAACAGACGGTACATGTGAATTTTGTAAAGCAGGAAAATATAATCTTTGTCCGAATGTGGAATTTTTGGCAACGCCGCCGTATCATGGCTGTAATGAAGAGTTTATAGAACATCCGGCAGCGTATTGCTTTAAATTACCGGAAAATGTAAGCACAATGGAAGGGGCACTGATCGAGCCTCTGTCTGTAGGATTTCATGCAGCGAATCAGGGGAATGTTCAGGTGGGCGATACGTGTGTAATACTGGGTGGTGGATGTATTGGCATTATGACAATGCTTTCCTGTAAAGCGCATGGCGCTGGTAAAATTATCGTCTCAGACCTTGTGGAGGCACGACTGGAAAAGGCGAAGGCGTTGGGAGCAGATTATGTTCTTAATGGCGCAAATTGTGATGTGATGAGAGAAGTAATGAAATTAACAGACGGCAAAGGTGCAGATAAAGTTTTTGAGACAGCAGGGGCACCAGCTACGATCACACAAACGCCATTTCTTGCAAAGCGCGGCGGAACTGTTATTTTAGTCGGGCTATCCGTAAAACCGGAAATTAACTATAATTTTGCTCAGGTGATGGATAAAGAATTAACCATAAAATCTGTATTTCGGTACAGAAACATTTACGAAAAAGCAATTGCCGCTGTTGCAGGAGGCGCGATTAACGTAAAAGATGTCGTTACACATGAATTTGAGTTTGAACAGATTCAGGAGGCATATGATGAGGCAGTGAAGAATAAGACAGATCTTGTGAAAGCTGTAATACATATCTCCTGAGCAATAAAGCGCAGGTTACGAAGCAATATAAAGAAAGATATTGCGAATGATACAGCATGTATGAAAGAGAAGAAATCCGGAGCTGGAGATTCTTCTCTTTTTGCATATTTTCAGGCTGCTCCTATACAGGAGTTAAATTTTATGTGAAAGCGTGGCACTGACTTTTTTAATCACATCGTTTAATGTCCAGACCAGGCTCACACCTGCGGCGATACCGAGCGCATACTGTGCGGTAGTATATCCAAATTCCCGGGCAGCGTTCCAGTCTTTGGAAACGATGCAGCTCATCGTATAATAAAGTGTGCTTCCGGGGATCAGAGGAATGATAGTCGGGATAAAAAATACCGTAGCGGGAGCCCTGAAGCGCCGTGCCATTACTTCAGCATAAAGTGCAGAAAAGGCGGCTGTGACAACAGAAGGCATTAAGACTCCACCAAAAAAACGTGCGGAGATGAGATATATCCCCCAGTTGAAAAATCCGCCGAGAGCCGCAGGCAGGATGAGCCGAGGTCTTACGTGAAATAAAAGAGCAAATCCCATAGAACCGGTCATGGCAGTGATCAGTTGTAATATTATATGCTTCATATCATCTCAGCCTCCCATCAGTAAGATCGCCCCCATAAAGCCTACAGCAAGGGCGCCTGACCAGACAAGTGTTTCTATAAAACGCATAATGCCGGAGATGGTATCTCCTACCAGGATATCACGGATCGAATTAGTCATGGCGATTCCGGGGATCAGAAGCATGATGTCTCCGATCATGATCTCGTCTGTGTGTACAAACGAGATCAGGTGGCCGATGAGGCAGATAATTATGCCAATAATAAAGGCGCACATCAGGTTAAAGGAAATTTTATTTTTACAAAGGGGACCGAGAAAATCCTGCAGCAGGCAGATTAAAATAGCAGAAAAAGCTCCTGCGAATCCATCAGCCAGTGTTCCGCCAAAAAATATGGCAAAGCTGCCGGCTGCCAGCATGCTTCCAAGATATACAGCAATTCGCCTGGGAAGATTACAGTTGATTTTTTCAAAGTCTGCCTGAAGTATTTCAGGGGGCGTTGGAGCAGCACAGTAGCAGCGGCTTAAGTGATTGAGACGCTCCAGTTTCAGAAAATCAGTACTTCCCGCAGAGACGATCCTGCGGGCCTGCGTACACTCATTTCCATCAGGCATAGTCATTGTTACGATAATGCTGGAGGTGATGACAAATACATTCATGTTGACGGCGCCGTAGGCTCGTCCTATGCGGTTTAGTGTATCTTCTACCCGGTTCACTTCTCCGCCGCAGGACAGCATACATTCGCCGATGTTCAATAATTGATGCAGCATTGCTTCCGATTCGTTCATGTTCCTTCCTCCGCCTGTAAATGAAACATTTGTTCTGCGCCAATATAGCAGAATCGGCTTTTTCAGTGTCGGTTTATTCGTTGTATCCCCTATAGTTACACGAGTTTCTGAAATGATTATATTGAGAAAAAGCAGAAAAGTCAATAGAAACAATGCGGAAGGTTATTGCCATAGATTTGTGGGCATTTTTATTATTTTTCTATATTCTCTATCTGCCAGTCGATCGGAGCCACTCCGTTTTGCTCTAAGAACTTATTTGCCCGTGAAAATGGTCTGCTTCCGAAGAATCCACGATAGGCGGAGAGCGGGCTGGGATGCGGCGCTTCAAGGATCAGATGCTTCGGATTGTTCAGCATCGCTTTTTTCATCTGTGCCGGACGTCCCCACAGGATGAATACGATCGGACGATCCTGTTCGTTTAATATGCGGATCGCAGCATCCGTAAACTCCTCCCAGCCGATGCCACGATGGGAATTCGCCTGATGTGCACGCACTGTCAGCACTGTGTTCAGAAGAAATACTCCCTGCTGTGCCCACTTTGTCAGATATCCATTATTTGGAATATAGCAGCCGCAGTCCTCATGCAGTTCTTTATAAATATTTACAAGTGACGGAGGTATTTCTACATCTGGCTTAACGGAAAAACATAGCCCATGCGCCTGCCCGTCGCCATGATACGGATCCTGCCCCAGGATCACGACCTTCACCTTCTCAAGCGGAGTATATGCAAATGCGTTGAAAATGTCATCCGCCGGCGGATAGATCACCCGTGTGCGGTATTCTTCATTTACCTTCTGATACAGCTTTGCATAGTATGGTTTGGCAAACTCCGGTTTTAGCGGAATAAGCCAGTCATTTGAAATTGGCGGCATATGTCCGTCCTCCTTATCTGTTTTTTCTGTTGTATTTCTCTTTTCATTTTCTGATTTACAGTTTCAAAGACATGTAATCAAAAGCGATGTACTGTCCATCTATCTTAAAAAATGCCGGGTGCGTACCTGTCTTTTGAAAGCCAAACTTCTCATAAAGGCAGATTGCCGGCTTATTGTCACTGCGTACCTGAAGATCGAGCACTTCAAAAGAATTCTTCCTTGCAAATGCAAGGATCTCCTCTAAAAGCCTGCTGCCGATCCCTCTGTTCCAGTACTCCTTAGCTACAGCAATACAAAACTCACCGCGATGGTTCATACGCCGCGGCAGGCGGCTTACGCTGGCGTCCCCTATGATCTTCCCGTCCGCTTTTGCAAGGAGCATAATGGAATCTGCGGATTCTGCCATCCCGGCAATAAAGGCGGCCTCATCTGCTTCGGAGACCGGCAATCCTTCTGCCCCAAAGGTCAGGTTTTCCGTCTGTGCTCCGACTGTCTTTAAATATTCAAGCAGCGCCGCCGCGTTGGCCGGAGATGCCTTTTCGATCGTTATATTCATGGTGTGCTCCTCCATTTTCTGTCTTTATCAATCCGGTACAGATATGCAAAGTATACTGCACATCGCCAAATAAAACGCATCTACAACCGCACCGATACGCCGCGCTCCCTCAGATACTGCTTCACCTCACGTATCTCCAGCTCTTTATAATGGAAGAGGGATGCTGCAAGCGCCGCATCTGCATTTCCTTCTGTCAGTGCATCATAAAAGTGTGCCTTTGTTCCTGCACCGCCGGAAGCAATGACCGGGATTGAAACATTCTGCGCGATTGTTCTCGTAAGCTCTATATCATATCCGGCTTTTGTCCCATCGCAGTCCATGCTTGTGAGCAGGATCTCTCCCGCGCCGAGCCGGTCGCACTGCATCGCCCATTCTACTGCATCGATCCCCATATCGACTCGTCCGCCATTTTTATAGATATTCCAACCGCTTCCGTCCTCGCGTTTTCTCGCGTCGATCGCTACGACAACACACTGACTGCCAAACTTCTCCGCGGCATCACGGATGAGCTGCGGATTCATGATCGCAGCCGAATTGACAGAAATCTTATCCGCCCCTTCTCGAAGCAAAAGCCGGAAGTCATCCACTGTACGGATACCGCCGCCTACCGTAAACGGAATAAACACTTTCTTTGCGACCTCCCGGACCATATCGACTACCGTACTGCGTGCATCGGAAGAAGCCGTAATATCAAGAAAAACGAGTTCATCGGCACCTGCCTTATCGTAAGCAGCCGCAATTTCAACGGGATCTCCGGCATCTTTTAAATTGACAAAATTAACACCCTTTACAACGCGCCCGTTATGTACGTCAAGGCATGGAATAATCCGCTTTGTAAACATATCCTTCGTCCCTCCTACAGTTTGATAAAGTTTTTCAGAATGGCCAGACCTGTATCACTGCTCTTTTCCGGATGGAACTGGCAGGCGAACACATTTCCCTGTTCAATGGACGCATGAATATGCACCGCATACTCCGTCGATGCCGTTACAATCTCTTCATCCTCTGCTTCCAGATAGTATGAATGGACAAAATAGACATAGGAATCCTCTTCAATACCTGCAAACAGCCTGCCTGAATGATCGTAATGCAGCGAATTCCACCCCATGTGCGGAATCTTCAGCCCGTCTGTTGACGGAATCCGAAGGATTTTTCCCTTGCAAATGCCAAGCCCTTCAACCCCTGGCGATTCCTCGCTTGATTCAAAGAGAAGCTGCAGGCCCAGGCAGATACCAAGCAGAGGCGTGTCATTTTTTGCCACCTGTCGTATCACGTCAGTCAGCCCATATTGTTGCAGCTTCTCCATCGCATCACCGAAAGCACCGACACCTGGCAGGATCACCTTGTCTGCACTGAGTATCGCATCCTTCTCCCGTGTGATCACCGGTACCTCGCCAAGTGATACAAGCGCTTTTTCCACGCTCTTCAGATTGCCGGCGTCATAATCAATAATCGCTATCATACGTCCATCCCTCCGCCTAAAATGCATATATATACCAGTGATTGTATCACACGAGAGAAGTGTTGTCGATATTTTATCACTGCACTTTGTTAATTCCACGCAGAAAATATTAGGCGACAGATGGGAAGAACATCTCTATGGGATTGGAGACTCCGGCTATGGGCAGAGGGGGTGGAACAGTGCAAAACGAAGCGCTGCAAGTCACCGGCCTCAGAGACGGTTTTGCAGCGCTTTGCTTATCATCATTTCTTCAGATTTTTCTGTGCGGTAGAAAGCATCAGCTTGATACGGTTAAGCTGGTTGACCTCGCTCGCACCGGGGTCATAGTCGATCGCTACGATGTTGGAGAGCGGATACTGTCTGCGCAGCTCCTTGATCACGCCCTTGCCGACTACGTGATTTGGCAGGCAGGCGAATGGCTGTGTGCAGACAATGTTATTGACGCCGGAATGGATGAGCTCAAGCATCTCTCCGGTCAGGAACCAGCCTTCTCCGGTCTGATTGCCAAGTGAGACGATATCCTGCGCCATTTCGCTTAGATGCTCGATATTTGGCGGGGCGTCAAAGTGTACGCTTTTGTTCAGCTCGTCAGCAGCCGCCGAGCGCAGCTTTTCCAGTACATAGATGCCAAAGTTTGCGATCATTGCAGATTTCTTCTTTGTGCCCAGATACTGGCTTTTGAAATTCTGATTGTAGAAGCAGTAGAGCAGGAAATCCATCAGATCCGGGACAACCGCCTGCGCGCCCTCTGCTTCCAGAAGCTCGACAAGATGGTTGTTTGCTGCCGGCATGAATTTTACCAGGATCTCTCCGACAATGCCGACCTTTGGCTTTTGCTGATCGGTGATCGGGAGATGATCAAACTCCTGAATGATCTCACGGCACATTTTTCGGAACTGATTGTAGGAGGGCTTGCCGGAGACAAAATCACAGCAGCGCTTCTCCCATTTGTGAAACAGCTCATTGGCTGATCCCGGTGTTTGCTCGTATGGACGCATCCGGTAAAGACAGCGCATGAAAATATCGCCGAATACGAGAGCGAACATCGCGCGTTTTACCATCTGATAGCTGATCGAAAATCCCGGGTTGCTCTCCAGGCTGCTCAGGTTCAGGGAGATAACAGGGATATCCGGGATGCCGGCCTTTTGCAGAGCGCGGCGGATAAAGCCAACGTAGTTGGAAGCACGGCATCCGCCGCCGGTCTGTGTCATGATGACAGCAGTGCGGCTCAGATCATACTTACCGGAGAGCAGCGCGTCCATGATCTGCCCAACGACCATCAGGGACGGATAGCAGGCGTCATTGTTTACGTATTTCAGTCCGACGTCAACTGCTTTTCGGTTATCGTTGCGGAGCAGCTCGATGTGGTAGCCGGAAGCGTTTAATGCGGCCTCGAGCATCCCGAAATGGATCGGGGACATCTGAGGACAGAGGATGGTGTAATCCCTGCGCATTTCTTTTGTGAACACAGCGCGGTTAATGCTTGCCGGAACGATCTGACGCGGCTTCTCATTATTCTGCTTTCGCACGCGGATCGCAGAGATCAGCGAACGGATACGGATCTTTGCCGCTCCCAGGTTGTTTACCTCATCGATCTTCAGGCAGGTATAGATCTTGCCTGAGTGTGAGAGAATATCATTTACTTCATCCGTCGTTACTGCGTCAAGGCCGCAGCCAAAGGAATTGAGCTGGATCAGGTCAAGATCCTCGCGTGTTTTGACATAATTTGCCGCGGCATAGAGACGGCTGTGGTACATCCACTGGTCGAGCACCATCAGCGGCCGTTCGACCGGATTGAGATGGGAGATCGAATCCTCTGTCAGTACTGCCATACCGAAGGAATTAATCAGCTCGGGAATCCCGTGGTTGATCTCAGAATCAATGTGATACGGTCTGCCGGCCAGCACGATACCATGGCGGCCTGTTTCCTCCAGATATTTCAGCGTCTCCTCCCCTTTTTTATACATGGCCTCCCGGGTGTGCGACAGCTCTTCCCATCCGGCTTTTGCTGCTTCTGCTACCTCTGTGGCCGGAATATCCGGGAACGCTTCCTGCAGCCGCCTGGTCACCGTCTCAAGATTCGTAAATGCAATAAACGGATTCTCGAAGCGGATATTGCCGGTGCGCAGCCCCTCGACGTTGTTTTTGATATTTTCCGCGTATGAGGTGACGATCGGACAATTGTAGTGGTTTGGCGCATCCTTAAACTCTGTGCGCTCGTACGGGATGCACGGATAAAAGATGTATGTAATGCCCTTTCGGATCAGCCATTCGACGTGTCCGTGCGCAAGCTTTGCCGGATAACACTCAGACTCGCTCGGAATGGATTCAATGCCAAGCTCGTAGATCTTGCGTGTGCTCGGCGGGGAGAGGATCACCCGGTATCTGAGCGTTGTGAAAAAGCGGAACCAGAACGGGTAGTTCTCGTACATATTCAGGACACGCGGGATACCGACAATACCCCGATCCGCCTCATCCTCAGGAAGCGGCTCATAAGAAAAGAGCAGCTTATTTTTAAACTCAAACAGGTTTGGAACGTGATCCTTATTGCGTTCCTTTCCGATACCGCGCTCACAGCGGTTGCCGCTGACGAACTGACGGCCGCCGGAGAAGCGATTGATCGTCAGACGGCACTGGTTGGTACAGCCCTTGCACTTTGCCATAGAGGTCGTGTACTGAAGTGCATTGATGCGGTCAATGGAGAGCATCGTTGTCTGCACGCCTTCCTGATAGCGTTCCCTTGCGATGAGTGCGGCGCCAAAGGCACCCATAATACCGGCAATATCCGGACGGATCGCCTCGCAGCCGGCAATCTTTTCGAAGCTTCGCAAAACGCCGTCATTGTAGAAGGTACCGCCCTGGACGACGATATGTCTTCCAAGCTCTGATGCGTCAGAGACCTTAATAACCTTGTAGAGGGCATTTTTGATAACAGAGTATGCAAGTCCTGCTGAGATATCAGAAACCTCAGCGCCCTCTTTTTGCGCCTGCTTTACTTTGGAATTCATAAATACGGTACACCGTGTGCCCAGATCGATCGGATGCTTGGCAAAAAGTGCTGCTTTCGCAAAATCCTGCACGGAATAATTCAGAGACTTTGCAAAGGTCTCAATGAAAGAACCGCACCCGGAGGAGCAGGCCTCATTGAGCTGTACGCTGTCGACCGTATGGTTTTTGATCTTGATGCACTTCATATCCTGGCCGCCGATGTCCAGGATACAGTCTACTTCCGGATCAAAGAAGGAAGCTGCGTAGTAGTGAGAGACTGTCTCGACCTCTCCTTCATCGAGCATCAGCGCTGCCTTAATAAGCGCCTCGCCGTATCCGGTCGAACAGGAGTAGGCGATATGGGCGTCAGGCGGGAGCTGACGGTAAATGTCCTGTATTGCTGTGATGGTCGTGCGCAGCGGGCTTCCGTTGTTATTGCTGTAAAAGGAATAGAGCAGTGTGCCGTCCTGCGATACAAGCGCCGCCTTTGTGGTCGTGGAGCCGGCGTCAATACCAAGGAAGCAATTGCCGCTGTATGTGGCAAGCGGCGCGGTTGAGACGCGGTTGCAGCTCTGGCGTGCGATAAAATCGTGATAGTCCTCCTCTGAGGCAAACAGCGGCTCCATACGTTCTACCTCAAATTCCATTTTAATATTGCCGGAAAGCTTCTTCCCAAGCGCGCCAAGCGTTGTCTGACAGGTCTCTTTTGCATTGAGCGCGGAGCCAATCGCTGCGAAGAGGTGGGAATTTTCCGGGATGATCGCATGCGTATCATCCAGCTTCAGCGTGCGGATGAAGGCTGCACGCAGTTCCGACAGGAAGTGGAGCGGGCCTCCCAGAAAAGCCACATGGCCTCGGATCGGTTTGCCGCAGGCCAGACCGCTGATCGTCTGGTTGACGACTGCCTGAAAAATGGAGGCAGACAGATCCTCCTTTGTAGCGCCCTCATTGATGAGAGGCTGGATATCCGACTTGGCAAACACGCCGCAGCGTGCAGCAATAGAATACAGGGAGGAATAATTTCTGGCGTACTCATTTAAGCCGGTGGCATCCGTCTGGAGCAGAGAGGCCATCTGGTCGATAAAAGAGCCGGTCCCGCCTGCACAGATCCCGTTCATGCGCTGCTCCACATTGCCGTTCTCAAAATAAATGATCTTTGCATCCTCACCGCCCAGCTCGATCGCTACGTCTGTCTGGGGAACAAAGTGCTCCAGTGATGAGGCTACAGCAATGACCTCCTGTACGAACGGTATTTCGAGGTGATTCGCAAGCGTCAGCCCTCCTGAACCGGTGATGACAGGGGAGATCTCCAGATCTCCAAGCTGGTTGGCTGCTTCTGTGATCAGCTCTGCCAGCGTTTCCTGTATATTTGCGTAATGACGTTTGTAGTCAGAAAATAAGAGTTCCTGATCTGGATCAAGAACTGCAACTTTCACGGTAGTGGAACCAATATCGATTCCAAGTGTATGTAAAGATTTATCCATTCGATATCCGCAGGCTTTTCCTGCGCCTCCTTCATTTTAAGACAATGAAAACTGAACTCAGACTTTAAATAGGAAGTCTTTCGTTGATAAAAAATGATTTTCTGGCTGATTCTACAGCAGCTCATATTATACGACATAATTTTTAAAATTTCAAACTGCTTGCAATATTAAATATTTCCATATATACTGTATCTCTGAGCAGTTTAGAAGCAGAAACGTAAAGTGTATAGAGAATATCACACAAAAAAGACTGACAATATTGCGGGATAAGCCGGGAAAATACAGTGAAAAGTCAGGACAAAGATGAAAAAATAGTTATTATTCTGAAAGTAAAATATTTCTAAAAAACAGGTAAAAAATTTGGCAAAAATGCAAAGAGCAGAGAAGGAGAAGAGCATGTATAAAATTTTGAAACGCGATGGCATGGCAAAACGTGCCGAGCTTACAACCGTACATGGTACGGTCCAGACACCGCTGTTTATGAATGTCGGTACGATCGCCGCGATCAAAGGAGCAGTGGCAACGACAGATTTAAAGGAGATCGGGACGCAGGTGGAACTTTCCAACACGTACCATCTGCACGTACGGCCGGGAGATGAGACGGTAAAGAAGCTGGGCGGTCTGCACAAATTCATGAACTGGGATCGTCCGATCCTGACTGACTCCGGCGGATTTCAGGTGTTTTCTCTTGCAAAGCTGCGAAAGATCAAAGAAGAGGGTGTGTATTTTCAGTCGCACATTGACGGGCACAGAATCTTTATGGGGCCGGAGCAGAGTATGCAGATCCAGTCCAATCTGGCCTCTACGATCGCAATGGCATTTGATGAGTGCCCATCGAGTGTGGCAGACCGCGATTATGTGCAGAATTCTGTCGAGCGTACGACGCGCTGGCTTGCGCGCTGCAAGGCGGAGATGGCAAGGCTGAACAGTCTGGAGGATACGATCAATCCGCACCAGATGCTGTTCGGTATCAACCAGGGAGCCATCTATGAGGATATCCGTATCGAGCATGCGAAGCGTATTTCCGAGATGGAGCTTGACGGCTACGCAGTAGGCGGTCTGGCGGTCGGTGAGACACATGAAGAGATGTATCGCATCCTTGATGCAGTCGTTCCCTATCTGCCGTCCGATAAGCCGACATACCTGATGGGGGTCGGGACTCCGATCAATATCCTGGAAGGCGTGGACCGCGGTGTGGATTTCTTTGACTGTGTATATCCGAGTCGGAACGGACGTCACGGACATGTCTATACCAATGACGGCAAGCTCAACCTGTTTAATGCGAAATATGAGCTGGATGAGCGCCCGATCGAGGAGGGCTGCGGCTGTCCGGCATGCCGCCATTACAGCCGCGCCTATATCCGCCATCTTTTGAAGGCAAAAGAGATGCTCGGCATGCGTCTTTGTGTGCTTCACAATCTCTATTTTTACAATCATCTGATGGAGGAGATCAGAGAGGCGATCGAGCAGGGGCGGTATAAACAGTTCAAAAAGGAAAAAATTGACCGTTATACACAAAATCAGGAAAAAAAGGCTTGATTCAACCTGCGGAATAAGGTATTATGGTAAGAGCGGCTATCTTTCGGAAAGGTGATTTCATATTTATGAAAGAGCACACAGGCCGGAGATAAGGATAACTGAACATCAGAAAAGGAGGAACGATAGATGTTGAATTTACTCTCAGAGGCTGCAGGAGCAGGCGGCGGAATGATGCTTATGATCGTGTACATTGTCATCATTGGTGCAGCGATGTACTTTTTCGCGATCCGTCCGCAGAAGAAAGAGCAGAAGAGAATGGCAGCGCTGCTTGCATCAATGGAAGTGGGAGACACAGTCGTGACGACGAGCGGATTTTACGGCGTAGTGATCGACATCACAGACGAGGACTGCATCGTGGAGTTCGGAAGCAACAAAAACTGCAGAATCCCGATGAGAAAAGCTGCGATTGCAGAAGTAGAGAAGCCGGGACAGGAATAATCCTTAGAAAAATGAAAATGAAACCATCTGATTTGTCGAGTGGAAAGCACGGCTGATCAGGTGGTTTTTTTGCGTTCGATGAGAGCCTTATCAAAGAGACGGAGTGTGCAGAGGACAAAATTCGTAAATTTTTCGTTTCACGCAATTAAACAGTTGAAATATCGCAGGAAATCCTTTATTATATGTTGAAAGGCTCTGCTACGGTAAAGTGTTAATTTCTGAAAAAGTGTACAGCACCGTCTGAGTGGCAGGGCAGATATATTTGAGAAGGGTTCTGCCGTATGAAAAGCGGGCAGGAAGAGAAAGGATGATACATATATGGCACATAAAATAGCAGTCATCCCGGGAGACGGGATCGGACCGGAGATCGTGGCGGAGGCGTGCAAGGTTTTGGACGCGGCTGCTGCAAAATTCGGGTTTGAGCTGGAATATACGAAGCTTTTGATGGGAGGAGCGTCGATTGATGTAAACGGCGTGCCGCTTACCGATGAGACGATCGCGCAGGCGAAAGCATCTGAGGCGGTCCTGATGGGTTCGATCGGAGGAGATGCGAACACTTCTTCGTGGTATAAGCTGGAGCCGCAGCTTCGTCCCGAGGCGGGGCTTCTGAAAATACGAAAGGCGCTGAATCTTTTTGCGAATCTTCGCCCGGCGTATCTGTATGAGGAGCTGAAGGCTGCATGCCCGCTGCGCGACGAGATCATCGGAGAAGGCTTCGACATGATGATCATGCGGGAACTGACAGGAGGACTGTATTTCGGGGCGCGCGAGACATCAATAGAAAACGGTATCCGAAAAGCGGTCGATACGCTTGTATATAATGAGGAGGAGATCCGCAGGATTGCGGTGAAGGGCTTTGAGATCGCAAGGAAGCGCCGCGGTAAGGTGTGCAGCGTTGATAAGGCGAATGTGCTCGATTCTTCGAGGCTGTGGAGAGCAGTGGTCGAGGAGGTAGCAAAGGATTATCCTGATGTGGAGCTTTCTCATATGCTGGTAGACAACTGTGCGATGCAGCTCGTGCGTGACCCGGCGCAGTTCGATGTGATCCTGACGGAGAATATGTTTGGAGATATTCTCTCGGATGAGGCGAGCATGGTCACGGGGTCGATAGGGATGTTATCCTCAGCGTCTCTTAATGAGACAAAGTTCGGTCTGTATGAGCCAAGTCACGGTTCTGCGCCGGATATCGCAGAAAAGGGTATTGCGAACCCGATCGCCACGATTCTCTCTGCTGCGATGATGCTTCGGTATTCACTTGACCTTGATGAAGCTGCCAATGCGATAGAGGCGGCGGTCAGACAGGTATTAAAAGAAGGCTACCGCACCGGAGATATTATGTCGGAAGGCTGTACAAGAGTCGGTACAGTACAGATGGGAGATCTGATCGCAGCACGAGTATGACAGGCAATACTGTATAAGTTGGTTTACGTTAAAGGAGGAAATCTTTATGAGAAGTGACGCAGTAAAAACAGGTATCCAGCAGGCACCGCATCGTTCGCTCTTTCATGCGCTTGGCATGACCGAAGAGGAGATGAAGCGTCCGCTGGTGGGTATTGTAAATTCCTATAATGAAGTAGTACCGGGACACATGAACCTGGATAAGATCACGGAGGCAGTTAAGCTTGGTGTAGCCATGGCGGGCGGCGTGCCCAGAGAATTTCCGGCGATCGCAGTCTGTGACGGGATCGCGATGGGACATGTCGGGATGAAATACTCGCTCGTGACGCGCGATCTGATCGCAGATTCGACGGAGTGTATGGCGATGGCACATCAGTTTGATGCACTTGTGATGATCCCGAACTGTGACAAGAATGTTCCGGGGCTTTTGATGGCGGCAGCGAGACTGAACATTCCTACCATTTTTGTAAGCGGAGGGCCTATGATGGCCGGACATCTGAAGGGGCGAAAGAGGAGTCTTTCCAGTATGTTTGAAGCAGTCGGAGAGTACACAGCCGGCACGATGACGGCAGACGAGGTCAGAGAGTATGAGGAGAAGGTCTGCCCGACCTGCGGTTCCTGCTCCGGTATGTATACGGCGAACAGCATGAACTGCCTCACGGAAGCGCTCGGTATGGGGCTTCGCGGTAATGGCACGATCCCGGCGGTTTATTCGGAGCGTATCCGCCTTGCGAAGATGGCTGGTATGCAGGTGATGGAGCTGCTTAAAAAGAATATCCGTCCGCGCGATATTATGACGGAGAAGGCGTTTATGAATGCCCTGACGGTCGATATGGCGCTGGGCTGCTCGACAAACAGCATGCTTCACCTTCCGGCGATCGCGCATGAGGCGGGTGTAGAGCTGAATGTAGATATTGCGAATGAGGTAAGCGCGCGCACGCCGAACCTGTGTCATCTGGCTCCGGCAGGTCCTACTTACATGGAGGATCTCAACGAGGCGGGCGGCGTATATGCAGTCATGAATGAGCTGACAAAGAAAAATCTGCTGGATCTTGACTGTCTGACGGTCACCGGAAAGACGGTCGGAGAAAATATTGCAGGCTGTGTAAATAAAAATCCCGAGGTCATCCGCCCGGTGGAAAATCCATACAGCGAGACAGGCGGTCTGGCCATGCTCAAAGGAAATCTGGCTCCGGATTCCGGTGTGGTGAAGCGCTCGGCAGTCGTGCCGGAGATGATGGTGCATGAAGGTCCTGCCCGCGTCTTTGACTGTGAGGAGGATGCGATCGCAGCGATCCTCGGCGGAAAGATCGTGGCGGGAGACGTCGTCGTGATCCGGTACGAGGGACCAAAGGGCGGACCGGGTATGAGAGAAATGCTCAATCCGACATCGGCGATCGCCGGCATGGGGCTTGGCTCGAGCGTGGCGCTGATCACAGACGGACGGTTCAGCGGCGCTTCGAGGGGAGCATCCATCGGTCATGTATCTCCGGAGGCAGCGGTCGGCGGACCGATCGCTCTTGTAGAGGAGGGCGATATTATCAAAATAAATATTCCGGAGTGCAGGCTTGATCTGGCAGTCAGCGATGAAGAACTGGCAAGAAGAAAAGCTGCATGGCAGCCGCGCGAGCCGAAGATCAGGACAGGATATCTGGCACGCTACGCATCGCTTGTGACCTCAGGCAACCGCGGTGCAGTACTGATCAATCCGCTTGAGGAGGGCAGATAAGCTGTCTTTTATTAGGGAAATACTCCAGTATATCATATAGAACAGAGAGGGTTGCTGCGTATGAAATTAAATGGATCAGAAATTGTTATTGAATGTTTAAAGGAGCAGGGCGTTGATACGGTGTTTGGTTATCCGGGAGGCGCGATTTTGAATATATATGATGAGCTGTATAAGCACAGCGGTGAGATCCGTCATATCCTGACCTCTCACGAGCAGGGCGCCGCCCATGCGGCGGACGGCTACGCACGCTCGACGGGAAAGGTCGGTGTCTGCCTTGCAACCTCGGGTCCGGGCGCGACGAACCTTGTCACAGGCATCGCGACAGCATATATGGACAGTGTTCCGGTCGTTGCGATCACGGCAAACGTAGGCGTGTCCCTTCTTGGACGAGACAGCTTTCAGGAGATTGATATTTTAGGCGTGACAATGCCGATAACCAAACATAATTTTATCGTAAAGGATGTCAATAAGCTTGCAGATACGATTCGCTGGGCATTTCGGATCGCTCAGGAAGGCCGTCCGGGGCCGGTGCTGATCGACATTCCAAAGGATGTGACGGCAGGGATTGCGGAGTATGAGCCAAAGGTTCCGGATCCTATTGTAAGAAGCACAGAATATATCAGAGAAGCGGATCTGGAAGAGGCAGTACGCCTGATCTGTGAGGCAAAACGCCCGTTCCTTCTGGTGGGCGGCGGAGCTGTAATTTCCGGTGCGCAGGAGGAGCTGCAGGAGTTTGCACGCAAGATCCACGCTCCGGTCGCAGATTCTCTGATGGGGAAGGGTGCGTTTGACGGAAGAAATGATCTGTATACCGGTATGGTAGGAATGCACGGGACGAAGACGGCAAATCTCGGAGTGACAAAAAGTGATCTGCTGATCGTGATCGGCGCACGCTTCAGTGACCGTGTCGTTGGTCAGGCGCAGTCGTTTGCGAAAAATGCCAGGATCATCCAGATTGATGTGGATGCGGCAGAAATCAATAAAAATATCATGGTTGATGCAGCGGTGATCGGGGATGTGAAGGAAGTCCTGAAACGCCTGAATGCAAGACTTACAGAGCACAGACATGATGAGTGGGATGATGAGATACGCGCGCTGAAAGAAAAATATCCACTGAAATATAACACAGAGGTTTTGAGCGGACCGGGCATTATAGAAGAGATCTACCGGCAGACAGGAGGAGACGCGATCATTGTAACAGAGGTCGGACAGCACCAGATGTGGGCGGCGCAGTACTATAAGTATCCGAAGCCGCGTACACTTCTTACATCGGGGGGCTTAGGCACAATGGGCTATGGTCTTGGAGCGGCGATCGGTGCTAAGGTTGCAAATCCGGATAAGACCGTCATTAATATTGCGGGAGACGGCTGTTTCCGCATGAATATGAATGAGATCGCAACGGCGGCCCGCTACAATATCCCGATTATCCAGGTCGTGATCAACAATCACGTGCTTGGTATGGTCCGCCAGTGGCAGACGTTGTTTTATGAGAAGCGCTATTCGGCGACCGTGCTAAACGATGCAGTTGACTTTGTGAAGCTTGCAGAGGCGATGGGTGCGACTGGGATCCGGGTGGAAAAAAAGGAGGAGCTTGCTCCGGCAATCGAGAAAGCGCTTTTGCTTGGCAGACCGGTCGTGCTGGACTGTATGATCGACTGTGATGACAAGGTATTCCCGATGGTGGCAGCGGGAAAGCCGATCGACACCGTATTTGATCAGGATGATATACAGTAAGCGAAACGCCGGATAGAGCGGTGATTCGCAGGCGCAAAAAAAGAGGAGGATGGGAAAATGAGCAGAGTGTATAATTTTTCAGCAGGTCCGGCAGTATTGCCGGAGGAGGTACTGCGGGAAGCGCAGGAGGAAATGCTTGATTACAGAGGCTGCGGAATGTCTGTGATGGAGATGAGCCATCGGTCAAAGCTGTTTGGTGACCTTCTCCATGAGACGCAGGAGGATCTGCGCAAGCTGATGCAGATCCCGGATGATTACCAGATCCTGTTTTTACAGGGCGGCGCAAGTCTCCAGTTTTCAATGATCCCGATGAACCTTATGAAGAACCGTGTAGCTGATTATATCGTCACGGGGCAGTGGGCGAAAAAAGCGTGGCAGGAAGCGCAGAAATACGGGCAGGCAAACAAGATTGCTTCCAGCGAGGACAAAATGTTTTCCTATATTCCGGACTGCAGTGATCTTCCGGTCAGCAAAGACGCGGATTATGTATACATCTGTGAAAATAATACGATTTATGGCACGAAGTTTCGGAAGCTTCCTGATACAAAAGGAAAGCCGCTCGTAGCAGATGTGTCCTCATGTTTCCTCTCTGAGCCGGTTCAGGTCTCAGATTATGGTATCATCTACGGAGGCGTCCAGAAAAACATCGGTCCGGCGGGCATGGTGATCTCGATCATCCGCAAGGATCTGATCACGGACGAGGTGATGGAGTTTACGCCGACCATGATGAAGTTTAAGACACATGCAGATGCGGATTCGATGTACAATACGCCGAATTGCTACTGCATCTATATGTGCGGCAAGGTATTTAAATGGATCCTGCGCACGGGCGGTCTTGCGGCAATGAAGGAGCGCAACGAGGCGAAGGCGAAGGTGCTGTATGATTTCCTTGATGCGAGTGAAATGTTCCGGGGGACAGTCGCAAGGGAGGACCGTTCGCTGATGAACGTTCCATTTGTGACAGGCGATAAGGAGCTGGATGCGAGATTTGTAAAAGAAGCAGAGGCGGCAGGTTTTGTGAACCTGAAGGGGCACCGGACTGTCGGAGGTATGCGCGCAAGCATCTACAATGCGATGCCGATGCAGGGCGTAGAGGAGCTGGTTGCATTTATGAAGGAATTTGAGGAGGCGAATAAGTAATGTATCGTTATACGTGCTTAAATCCGATCGCGCAGGTTGGTCTGGATCGTTTTACGGAAGGCTACAGACAGGTGAACAATATTCATGAGGCGGACGCGGTGCTGGTGCGCAGTGCAAATATGCACGAGATGGAGCTGCCGCAGTCCCTGCAGGCGATCGCGAGAGCGGGAGCAGGCGTAAATAATATTCCACTGGAAAAATGCGCCCGACAGGGTATCGTAGTATTTAATACGCCGGGAGCCAATGCAAACGGTGTGAAAGAGCTGGTCTTTGCCGGAATGCTTCTGGCCGCGCGTGATATCATAGGCGGTGCGAACTGGGTCCAGACGCAGGCGGGGAATGAGGCAGTAGCGGCTGCGACAGAGAAGGAGAAAAAGAAATTTGCAGGAAGTGAGCTGCAGGATAAGAAGCTTGGCATCATCGGTCTTGGCGCGATCGGTGTGCAGGTCGCGAATGCAGCGGTGCACCTTGGTATGGAGGTGTATGGCTATGATCCGTATATTTCTGTCGATGCAGCATGGAACCTGTCGCGCAGCATCCGCCATATCAATGA
This sequence comes from Parablautia sp. Marseille-Q6255, assembly GCF_951230155.1. Classification (GTDB taxonomy): domain Bacteria; phylum Bacillota; class Clostridia; order Lachnospirales; family Lachnospiraceae; genus Choladousia. The sequence continues at coordinate 93,068 of NZ_CATNVD010000010.1, read as the reverse complement.
TGTAAATGAGATTTATGAGCAGTGTGATTACATTACGATCCATGTGCCGCTTCTGGATTCTACGAAAAAGATGATCGGGAGAGAAGCGATCGCGAAGATGAAAAAAAATGTAGTGATCCTCAACTTCGCAAGAGATCTTCTGGTCGATGAGGAGGCGGTGATCGAGGCGATCGATGCGGGCAGAGTACACAGGTATGTTTCAGATTTTCCCAATCCTGTGACAGTAGGAAAAAAAGGCGTGCTGCTCACGCCGCATCTTGGCGCTTCTACGGTAGAGTCGGAGGACAATTGTGCAGTTATGGCAGTCAAAGAACTGAAAAATTTCCTGGAGAATGGAAATATCCGAAATTCTGTGAATTATCCAAACTGTGACCTCGGTCTTTGCACGGCAGAATCGCGGCTGGCGATCTACCACAGAAACGTGAAAATGATGATCGGACGATTTGCTGACATCCTTTCTGATACGAATATTAAGAACATGAGCAATACAAGTAAAGGGGATTATGCGTACACGCTGTTTGACCTCGATGCCAGGGTGTCTCCGGAGACGGTGGAACGGCTGCGCGCGGTGGAAGGTGTTGTGAAGGTCCGAGTGGTAAAATAAAAGATCCGCAGAAAGGATGGTTGCATGGCAGATATCAGACCGTTTCAGGCGATCAGACCGGCGCGAGGCCTGGAAGCGCGGGTGGCAGCGCTGCCCTATGATGTGTACAGCCGAAAAGAAGCGTATATACAGGCGGCGAAGGATAGGCTGTCATTTTTGAATATTGACCGGCCGGAAACACAGTTTGCAGAAGATACCGATATGTACGCGCAGAGGGTTTATGAAAAGGCCGGGGATATGATACGGGAGCGTCTGGAACAGGGAGTTTTTGTTTCAGATGAAAAGCCGATGTATTATCTGTATGAGCTGACGCAGGGGCAGCATGTACAGACTGGCGTAGTGGCATGTGCGGCAATCGATGATTATCTGAGCCATGTGATCCGTGAGCACGAAAACACGAGGGAAGAAAAAGAGGCGGATCGGATCCGGCACATAGACGCATGCGGTATGCAGACGGGTCCGGTGTTTCTTGCATATCATCGGAATGCAGCTGTGCAGGATGTTGTACAGCGGATCCGGCGTCAGGACGCAGTGTTTGACTTTGGATCTTTCGATGGCGTGCGCCACAGAGGCTGGTGTGTTTCCCGGCAGAAGGATATAGAGACACTTCAGGCTGCCTTTGGGGATGTGGATCGTCTGTATATTGCAGACGGGCATCACAGAGCTGCATCAGCAGTGCGTGTGGGACAGCGCCGCCGCAGGGCGCATCCGGACTATGATGGAACAGAGGCATTTAATTCTTTTCTGGCAGTGCTATTTCCAGAGGATGAACTGACGATTATGGACTATAACCGTGCAGTAAGGGATCTCAACGGGATGACGCAGGAGGAGTTTTTAGGCCGGATCGCGCAGCGCTTTGAGGTCCGCAGATGTGTGAAAGCAAAAAAGCCTGAGAAAAAAGGTGTGTTTGCGATGTACCTCGGCGATACATGGTATGAGCTGCGGCTGCGTGCGCAGTACTGCAGGGAGGGTGTGATCGACAATCTGGATGTTTCCGTACTTCAGAGGGAGCTGCTTGCCCCGGTACTTGGGATTGCAGATCCTAAAAATGACGCGAGGCTTGATTTTATCGGAGGTGTTCGAGGGCTGGAGGAGCTGGAGCGCCGGGTACATACGGACTGTGCGGTAGCTTTTGCGATGTATCCGACTGCGAGAGAAGAGCTTTTTGCCGTTGCGGATGCGGGACTTTTGATGCCGCCGAAATCGACATGGTTTGAACCGAAGCTGTACAGCGGACTGTTTCTCCATCAGATTGAAAGGTAACAGAAAAAACTGAAAATATATAATAAAGAAACAACAGGAAATTCGCCTTAAATTTGTGTGAATATTCCTGTTTTTTCTTGTCTTTCCACAGATAAAGTGATAGACTAATTCTATAAAACAAGAACTATGTGGAAGCTTGGAGGGTACCATATGGATAAGAAATTATATGATTTAATGGATTGGGCAGGCGTAGAGGCGATCGTTTATTCTGAGGAAGATCATCCGGAGCAGTATCTGGGGGCGCATCAGGTGGAGGATGGTATCACGATACAGGCTTTTTTCCCGGATGCCAAAGAAGTCGTGTTAAAAACAGTTTCGTCTGGCAAAATAAAAAGTTATCCGATGGATATGGAGGATGAGACGGGATATTTTGCAGTTTTGATCCCGGGAAAGAGGATCCCGTCCTATGTATACTGCGTGAAGTATGAGGATGGCTCAGAGGTAGAGTACCAGGATCCGTACTCCTTTGCTCCACAGCTTACGGAAAAGGAGACAAAGAAATTTAATGCAGGTATCTGCTATGATATTTATAATAAGCTCGGCGCGCATCCGATGACCATAAATGGCACGGAGGGAGTATATTTTGCCGTATGGGCGCCGAATGCTATGCGAGTGAGCGTTGTCGGGGATTTCAATTTGTGGGATGGGCGCAGACTTCCCATGCGCAGGTTTGGGGATTCTGGCATTTTTGAGCTGTTTGTGCCCGGACTGAAAGCGGGAGAGATCTACAAGTATGAGATCAAGGCAAAGGGCGGGCTTACTTATCTGAAAGCAGACCCTTATGCAAATGCAGCGGAGCTGCGGCCAAATACAGCCTCTGTCATTGCGGATCTGCGCGATTTTGCGTGGAGCGATCAGAAGTGGATGGAAAAGCGCAGAGCGTCATCGACAAAAGATGCTCCGATGTTTATTTATGAACTTCATCTGGGATCATTCCGCAAACCGGATGACGGCAGGATTTTTTATAATTACCGGGAACTGGCTCCCATGATCGCAGATTATGTAAAAGAAATGGGCTATACGCACATTGAGCTGCTGCCGGTGATGGAGCATCCGTTTGACGGCTCGTGGGGATATCAGGTGACCGGGTATTATGCGCCGACTGCCAGATACGGCACGCCGCAGGATTTTATGTATTTTATGAACTATATGCATGAGCAGGGGATCGGTGTGATCCTTGACTGGGTTCCGGCGCATTTCCCGCGTGATACGCACGGACTTTCCGGCTTTGACGGTACCTGTCTGTATGAGCATCTGGATCCCCGCCAGGGAGCACATCCGCACTGGGGGACGCTCATTTATAATTACGGGCGGCCGGAGGTGTCAAATTTCCTGATCGCAAATGCGCTCTTCTGGAAAAATGTCTATCATGCAGACGGTATCCGTATGGACGCAGTCGCTTCGATGCTGTATCTGGATTACGGCAAGAATGACGGCGAATGGGTAGCAAATATGTACGGTGGTCATGAGAATCTGGAAGCAGTGGAATTCTTTAAGCATCTCAACTCTATCTTTAAGAAGGATGCTGATGGCGCGGTTCTGATCGCGGAAGAATCCTCTGCATGGCCAAAGATCACAGCGCCGGTAGAAGAGGACGGTCTTGGATTTGATTATAAGTGGAATATGGGCTGGATGAATGATTTTCTCGGCTATATGCAGCTTGATCCGTTCTTCCGCTCGTACCACCACGGCGAGCTTACGTTCAGCATGATCTATGCGTACAGCGAGGATTTTGTGCTGACTCTTTCTCACGATGAGGTAGTACATGGAAAAGGCTCGATGATCGGAAAGATGCCGGGAAAGAAGAGTGCGAAGTTTGCAAACCTGCGTGCGGCATACGGCTATATGATGATGCACCCGGGCAAGAAGCTTTTGTTTATGGGCCAGGACATTGCGCAGTTTGACGAGTGGAATGAGGAGAGCCAGATTGAGTGGGATCTGCTCCAGTATGACGAGCATCATCAGATGCAGACGTATATGAAGGCGCTCATGAAATTTTATAAAGAGCAGCCGGCGCTGTTTAAGAAGGACTTTGATCCGGCTGGATTTGAGTGGATCAATAATATTTCTGCGGATGAGAATATGCTGGTATTTATGCGCCATAGCGGAAAAGAGGAAGAGGACCTGCTTGTTGTTGTGAACTTCTCTCCGCTTGTCTATGAAAAGCACAGGATCGGTGTGCCATACAGCGGCAAATTCAAAGAGATTTTTAACAGCGACAGTATCGTGTTTGGCGGGGACGGGAACACGAATCCGCGTGTGAAGCCGTCTAAGAAGAGTCCGTGTGATGACAGAGAGGATTCGATCGAGATCCTGGTGCCGCCGATGGGTATCTCTGTATTTAAGTGTACAAGAACAGAGGAAGCGTCAAAGCCATCATCAGAGAAAAAGACAACCGCAGCGAAAAAGGGGACCAGAAAGAAGAAAGAAACGCCTGCAAAGGCCGCTGCAAGACAGGTTCCGGCAAAGCGGGAGAGCGGTGAGGTAGCTGTTATCCCGGAGAAAAAGAAAGGCGAGGTAGCCGTCGTACCGGAGAAGAAAAAGGGCGAGGTAGCCGTGATCCCGGAGAAAAAGAAAGGCGAGGTAGCCGTCGTACCGGAGAAAAAGAAAGGTGAGGTAGCTGTTATCCCGGAGAAGGCTTCTGCCGCAAACGGTTCGAAGGCTTCGGGACGGAGAAGGCGTAAATGAGGATAAGACATGGAAAATAAAAAGGAACAGGAGCACAGTCATGTGCATGCCCACGATGCGCAGACAGATGGAGCAGTACATGAGCATCTGCACACACATGCAGGAGATGAAGAAAGTGTGCATACGCATTCCCATGCGGGGCACACACATACGCATGGGTCGCACACTCATACACATGAGAATACAAAAGCAGTACTCAACCGACTGTCCCGTGTGATCGGTCATATGCAGTCTATTAAACGCATGGTGGAGGAAGGCCGTGACTGTAGTGAGGTTCTGATACAGCTTTCAGCAGTGAAAGCGGCGATCAACAATACCGGAAAGGTGATCCTGCAGGATCACATCCAGCACTGTCTCGTAGACGCGATTGAATCAGGGGACATGCAGGAAATAGAAGAGCTGAATAAAGCAATTGACCGTTTCATCAAGTAGACGCATTTTTCACACGGTTGATGTGCAGAAAGTATGTGGAGGTGTCACGTATGAACAGTGCGCAGATAGCAAAAATTTTGTGGGAAAGCAAGTATACGGTATGCCTGTCAGGCAGGGAAATGATCGTGGATGACGGGATAGATTCCATGCGCAATATGCTCAGCGCGTATGCGATCGAGATGGAATATGGATATTCACCGGAAGAAGTATTCAGTGCAAAATTTTTTAATAACCGTACAGAACTCTTTTATAAGTTTTACCGTGAAAAGGTACTGGCGCAGGACAAGGAGCCGGGAAGAGCATTTACTGCTCTGGCACGGCTTGACCAGATGGGGATCGTAAAAAGTACGATCACAAGGCAGCTTTATGATTTCCCAAGGCGGGCGGGATGCCGCAGAGTATTTAACCTGCATGGGACGATCCATGAGCGCAACTGCTGTCCGCGCTGCGGTCGGGACTATTCTCTGGAATATCTGAGAACAGAAGGAAAGGTGCCTCTGTGTTCACAATGCCGTGTGCCGGTTCACCCCGGTGTGCGTCTGCTTGGCGAAATGGTTGACATTAAGGTCATCAGCCAGGCGGCAGAGGAGGTGGCAAAAGCAGATACTCTTTTGCTGGCCGGAACCAATATGCGCGCAGAGGTTGTGCAGCAGTTTATACGGTATTATGAAGGAAACCGGGTGATTGTGATCCATGAAAAGGAGCATTTCAGTGATAAGGAGGCAGATTATACGGTGATCCAGAATGTTTCGGATGCATTGACTGAGATAGCAGAAGAACTCAGAAGAATGCAGGAAGCACAGGGAGCCTGAAGTGAACAGGGGCAGAGCGTGAGCGCCCCTTAAAATAATTATCATAGTGTTGTTGTACAAAAGAAGGGGGCGGTTGCGCTCCCTTCTCTGATCTTCGATTGTATTTTTTCTGACTGTTTTTTGACAGTGTCTTTTTTTCTTACTTTCCGAATCCATGCATCCAGTCCGATTTCAGATAAAAGATCAAAAACAGAATGGAACTCAGCGACCAGGTAAGCGGATACGCCCAGAAGATCACGCTGATGGAAGGTATGACGCGCACGATGATTGTTATGTATGTAACGCGGATGATGCACCAGCAGATCAGCATCACGAACATTGGCACGATCGCTTTTCCGGCTCCGCGCATCAGCCCTGCAATACAGTGAGAGAATGCGAGCAGGAAATAAAACAGTGTAACGGTCCGCGCCTGCTGTGTTCCGTATGCGATCACCTCCGGATCACTGTTAAAAGCAGAAATAAGTACTGGCATGGTAATGTAAAGGATAATGCCGATCAGCTCGGCAAGGACCAGGCTGCATATAATTCCAAAACGGGCTCCCTTTTTGACACGGTCATATTTTTTTGCTCCGAGGTTTTGACTGATGAATGTTGTCAGTGCCATGGAGAAGCATGTGATCGGCAAAAAGCCGAATCCCTCTATCTTAGAATAGGAGCCGCAGCCGGCAACTGCCATTTTACCAAATCCGTTAATGTTCGACTGAACTACTACATTTGCGATTGAAATGATCGAATTCTGAATTCCTGCAGGCAGTCCGTTTTTGATGATCTGACGAAGCATAAAGGGATCCAGACGGATGCGGCGCAAAGATACACGGTATTCCTCCGGGCTTTTTTTCATCAGGCGGTACAGACACAGCGCTGCGCTCAAAAACTGTGAAATGATCGTCGCAGCAGCCGCCGCTCCCACTCCCATGTGGAAAACACCGACAAAGAGCAGGTCCAGTACAATATTTACGAGTGATGAAAAAATCAGATAATACAGCGGATGACGGCTGTCGCCGACTGACTGCAAAATTCCTACAAAATGAGTGTACAGCACAAATGCCGGTGAACCGAGGAAATAGATCCGAAAATATAAAATGGAATTAGGAAGGACATCCGCAGGCGTTTTCATCCAGATCAGGATCTGCGGTGCAAGCAAAATCCCTATGATCGTGAGCAGAATACCGGATATGATCCCGAAGCCGATGGTCGTATGTATCGCTTTTTGCAGCCGCTCCGTCTGCCTTGCTCCATAATACTTTGCGATCACCACCCCTGCGCCGATCGCGATTCCGTTAAAAAATCCAACCAGTAAAAAGATCAGACTTCCTGATGATGAAACAGCTGCAAGTGCATTGCTGCCCAGAAAATTTCCGACGATCAGTGAATCGGCAGTATTATACAGCTGCTGAAATAGATTTCCCAGAAAAAGTGGAAATGCAAATGCGGTCATTCGCTTCCAGATCGGCCCCTCTGTCAGGAGCGTCGTTTTTTGTACCTGTTCCATAACTTCCCCTCCTTTTTCTAAATACAAAGAAAAACCCCGTATTTAAAAATAAATACAGGGCAATCCTACGAGCTGGAAATGGGACTTGAACCCACGACCTACGCATTACGAATGCGTCGCTCTACCGACTGAGCTAATCCAGCACATGCTATATGCGGTTATCACAACCGACTTGATTATTATATATAATTTCTCAGGATTTTGCAAGAGTTTTTTTGAAAAATCCTGAAAAAATTTTGGAATTTTGGGCTTAAAAAGACTCCCAAAGAGTACCGGCGGTAAGGTATGCGGACTCCTCTGGGAGTTTTTCTTAATAACTGGAGTGCAAATCCTGGCAGGATCAGAACCCGTATTCTTCTAAAATGTCATTTGCCTTGTCTGTATCATCTGTGACACACAGTACGGTATATGCTCCGGCGCTCTTGACGATCGCCTCCTCCAGCCGTGCCACCTCTGCTTCATTATAAGAAGCATAGAGCTCAGACTGATTACTTACACGCGTGCGAAACAGTTTTTCTACCTCAGCAGTATTTTTTGCATCCTTGCTCTGTACAACTGCAACTTCACATGCGGTTGCTCCTGAGCTTGCGTAGGCAGTGCCTGTCTCGATCGTACCATCTTCAAAGAAATAAATAGAAGAGAGCATATCAGAAGCTGTCTCGCTGAGCTGATCGGAGGTGACTGTCTCGAGAAGCTCTCCGGCAAGCTTTGCTGTGTCAATGGATACGTCTTTGTCATTCCCGCCTCCGCAGGCTGTCAGGCTAAGCGCCATGGCTGCTGCGCAGAGGATTGCTGCGAATTTTTTCATCATAAAAAGCCCCTTTCTTTGTGAACCCTGTTTGTGAATGATCATTCCTTTGTCTGGTCATCTTTTTTTGCCTCTGTGGAAGTCTGCGCTTCTGTCTCGTCGGAGGCATCCTCTTTTCCAGTAGCATCACTGACCGGAACGTAATGACTTTTCAGATAGTCGAGCATTTGTTTGCAGTATTCCGGATAGATGTGTACACCGTCACTGGTGGCGCCCTGGATCAAAGAGCCATAACCGTTTGACAAAAATTCGTTCAGATCCAGATAATAATATCCTTTTTCTTCGCAGATGTCCAGAAGAATAGAATTTATTTTGTCGACATTTGCGTTATTGATATATTCTCCGCTTGTGACCTTGTCTTCTTCTACATAAATAACACTGCAGATGTAGAAGATGGCGTCAGGCTGGATCTCATGAAACCGCTCTGTCACAGAGATAAACCCTTCCTGAAAAGCGTTCCAGTCGTATTCGCCCAGATCGTTGGTGCCGAGCATGATGTAGATCTTGTTGTAGGAACCGCCTGAGAGGGCGGCGGCTACTGTGATATTGCCGTCTGCGGTCTGGATCACATCTCCGCTTGTCATAGAGGATAAGGACATTCCAACACTCGTAAAGAACTGCCCCTGTGTGATACCGGAGGCGTTGCGGAAGCCTTCCATGCGGGAGTCTCCGATAAAGACAGCGTCTGAAAAGTAGGAGTCATCGACAGGCGGATCTGTTTTTTTTACGATCGCCGGACTGGATGGATCAGACACTGTAGAAACCGCAGGACCGGAGACCTCTCCGGAAACAGAGGAACCGCCTGCATTTGCGGGGAGGCCTGCCAGAGAGCCGGAGGGATCAATGGCGTCATCGTCCGCCTCTGTCTGGGCGGCAGAGTCCTTGTCGTCCGAGTGGCTGCCCGGTTTTTTGTCATCTGAGATTTCAGGATCATTCCGGGAGGTGCTGTGTTTCACCATGGTCATCACCAGCCGTCCTTCGAATACGACAAGGACGAGGGTGACGATAATTAAAAGGTTCAGAATCAGGCGGTCCTGCCGCCGTCTGCGCCTGCGTTTTTGTGTCTGCATATATGAATCTCCCCAATTTTTTTATGTCAACAAGTTCATATTATATAGGAAACAATAGCAAAGTCAAGTATTTCGACAAAGATGAAGGGATTTTATGTAGAAAAAAGCAGAATAAAAACCGTTTGCTTCTGAAGCCTATGTATTATATAATGTCGAAGTAGACGATCCGTCTGCGTACTATGGATGGGGAGATAATATATGATTTTCAGCAGTTTGTTATTTTTGTTTCGATTTTTACCGGCAGTCCTTATAGTATATTATATTGTTCCGCGCAGTATCAGGAACCTGGTGCTGCTGCTTTTCAGTCTTTTATTTTATGCCTGGGGGGAGCCGGTCTATATCCTTTTGATGCTTGTGTCGATCCTTGTATCGTATGCGGGCGGTATTGTGGTGGATAGCCAGAAGAAAAAGGGAAATGAGGGAAGGGCAAAAGCGGCTCTCATTGTGTCCTCTGTGATCAGTCTGTCTTTGCTTGGATTTTTCAAGTATGCGGACTTTGCGATCAATACAGTGAACGGGCTCACAGGCGCAGGCTTTGAGCTGTTGCATCTGGCGCTTCCGATCGGTATTTCTTTTTATACGTTTCAGACCATGTCCTATACGATCGATGTTTATCGCGGAGAGGCGCAGGTACAGAAGAATCTGATTTCATTTGGCGCTTATGTGACGATGTTTCCACAGCTGATCGCCGGACCGATCGTACAGTACAAGACGATCGATCAGCAGCTGCGCTGCAGAAAAGAGACCTCGGAGCAGTTTGCACTTGGAATTCACCGTTTTATGATCGGTCTGGGGAAAAAGGTATTGCTTGCGAATAATGCAGGTGTACTGTGGGAGGCTGTCCGGGCAATGTCGTACGAACAGCTTCCGGTGCTTACCGCGTGGATCGGCCTGGCAGCGTATGCATTCCAGCTTTATTTTGATTTTTCGGCATATTCTGATATGGCGATCGGTCTGGGGCATATGTTTGGATTCCGGTTTCTTGAGAATTTTAATTATCCGTATATTTCAAAGAGCATTACAGAGTTCTGGCGGAGATGGCATATATCGCTTGGAACCTGGTTCCGTGATTATGTGTACATACCGCTTGGAGGAAACAGAGTGGGGACACTGCGCCATATCCGCAACATCTTTGTTGTATGGCTTCTGACAGGATTCTGGCACGGCGCAAACTGGAATTTTGTGATATGGGGCATTTACTACGGAGTCCTTTTATTTGTGGAGAAATTTTTCCTTGGGAAATATCTGAAAAAGCTTCCTGCTATTTTCCAGCATGTGTATTGTCTCTTTTTTGTGCTGATCGGCTGGAACCTGTTCGTGTTTGATGACATGAAGCTGGGACTTGGATTTATGCGTGCGCTGTTTGGCGGATATGGACAGGGATTTGTGAATCAGGAGACGATCTACCTTCTATATAATAATGTGATCCTGCTCGCAATCCTTATGCTCGGAAGCACACGTCTGCCGAAAAAGCTCGGAGACCGGCTGTGTGCAGCTTTAAAGGGAAGCGATGTGGCGATCATTCTTGTGAAGAATATATTTTATGCGGCAGTCTTTCTGCTTTCTGTAGCATGGCTTGTAGATGCATCCTTCAATCCGTTTTTATATTTCAGATTTTAAAACGGATCAGACGGTATTTTTAAAGTGGAGATTTAATTAATATGAATAAACGGCAATCTTGGAATATCATCACATTGTTTTGTATTCTGATCTTTGGTTTTACGATCGCGACAATGATCAAGCCAGATACAGAGTATTCGGAATCAGAAAACAGGACGCTGGCAAAAATGCCGGAACTTACGGCAGAGAGTGTTTTGAGCGGAGAGTTTGAAGCAGATTATGAGACGTATCTGACCGATCAGTTTGTTGCCCGCGATGCGTGGATCGGCTTAAAGACAGATGTCGAGCGTGCGATGTTTAAAAGAGAGAGTAAGGATATTTATTTTGCGGATGACGGATATTTGATTGAGAAGCATACCGGGGCATTTACGACCGATACGGCAGCGCTCAATGTGCGTGTACTCGGAGAATTTGCCAGGATGTATCAGGAACAGTTTCAGGATCATATGACCGTGATGGTTGTTCCGAATGCAGTCGATATCTTAAAGGACAAGCTTCCGCCGTTTGCCTCTCCATATGATGAGGAAGCGTATCTGACGCAGATCGAGCAGGCGCTTCCGGAGGGCGTCTGGTTTGATACATCAGATATCCTGCGAGCACACAGTGATGAGGAGATCTATTATCGGACCGATCACCACTGGGAGACGCTGGCAGCGTTTTATGTGTACCAGCAGTGGGCGAAGCAGCAGGGCTTTGCTGTGCCTCAGGCATCAGATTATGAGATAGAGACAGTGACAGAGGCGTTTGAGGGTACGGTGCAGTCAAAGCTTGGCATCGACGCACAGAAAGATTCCATTGAAATCTATAAGCAAAAGGAAGATATTTTCTATACGGTGCAAAAAGGAGACGGCGGAGAGATCGGATACAGTGTGTACGACCGCACAGCGCTTGAGACGAAGAGCAAGTATGATATATTTTTCGGCGGAAATCATGCGCTTGTCAGGATCGGGACGCGAGCCGGCAAGGGGCGGCGGCTTCTTGTGATCAAGGATTCCTACGCGCACTGCTTTGTGCCGTTTCTTCTGGAGGAGTTTGACGCGATTGATATGCTGGATATCCGGTATTATAATCAGAAGGTGAGCGAGCTGATCGCACAGGGCGATTATACGGACCTGCTGTTTTTGTATAATGCGTCTGGTTTTGCAGAAGATACAAGTATCAGCAGGCTGACCTACTAGCTGCACAGGCTGTGTCAGGATTCGCTGGAGACAGCAGAAGAAAAAGCCGGACGGGTGAGCCGGCAGAAGAACAGAAATGAGATAAAGGAGGAACGAGGATGAGCTGCGCAGACAGGATTTTTATTGATATGTGTAAGGATATTCTGGAAAACGGAGTCAGTACGGAGGGAGAAAAGGTGCGTCCAAAATGGGAGGATGGCACATCGGCGTATACGATTAAGCGGTTCGGGGTAGTCAACCGGTATGATCTGCGAAAGGAATTTCCCGCTTTGACGCTTCGCAGGACGGGGATCAAAAGTGCATTTGACGAGCTTTTATGGATCTGGCAGAAAAAATCAAATAATATCCATGATCTGAACAGTCACATCTGGGACAGCTGGGCGGATGAGTCCGGCAGCATCGGTAAGGCCTATGGCTATCAGATGCAGGTAAAGCATCAGTACCGCGAAGGAATGATGGATCAGGTCGACCGGGTACTGTATGATCTCAGACATAATCCGTACAGCCGCAGGATCATGACGAATATTTATGTACATGCGGATCTGCATGAGATGAATCTGTATCCGTGCGCCTACAGTATGACTTTTAATGTGACGCAGGAGAAGGACTCAGATAAGCTGACGCTGAATGCGATCCTGAATCAGCGGTCGCAGGATGTGCTTGCCGCCAACAACTGGAATGTCGTACAGTATGCGCTGCTGGTGCATATGATGGCACAAAGCTGCGGCATGCAGGCAGGTGAACTGGTGCATGTGATCGCAGATGCACATATCTACGACAGACATATCCCGCTGATCCGGGAGCTGATCGAAAGGCAGACGTATCCGGCGCCGAAGGTGTGGCTGACACCAGATATCACGGATTTTTATGCGTTTACGGTAGACGATCTGCATATAGAAAATTATGTGACGGGACCGCAGATCAAAAATATTCCGATCGCTGTATAAGAAAAAGGGAGGAACAAAGCAATGAATATGATAGTAGCTGTAGATAAAAACTGGGGAATCGGAAAGAACAACCAGCTTCTTGTGAGTATTCCGGCAGATATGAAGTTTTTTCGGGAGACAACGAGCGGACATGTGGTAGTCATGGGAAGAAAGACTCTTGAGACATTTCCGAACGGTCTTCCGCTCAGGAACAGAACAAATATCGTCCTGACCAATAATCCACATTATCATGTAAAAGGAGCGATTGTCTGCCATACAGTCGAGGAAGCGCTCGAAGAGCTGAAAAAATACGAGGATGAGGAAATCTATGTGATCGGCGGCGACAGCATCTACCGTCAGTTCCTGCCGTACTGCAAAGTGGCGCATGTGACAAAAATCGACCATGTATACGAGGCAGATGCATTTTTTCCGAATCTTGACGAGAAGAAGGAATGGGTGATCACGGGCGACAGTGAAGAGCAGACATACTTTGATCTGGAATACCGTTTCCTGCGGTATGAGAGGATCGCAGAGTAGATAAAGAAAGACACATCACGCAGCAGATGCAAATGTGGCATGATGTGTCTTTTTGTCTGGGATAATCGTGAAAACAATTCCGAAACGGCTATAAGTCTACTGCTTTTTCCGTGAACTGCGGTATTTCTCTTCACAGTACTGGCAGCGGTACACTTCATTTTCCGCATCTGCCAGGAAAAAGATGTGATCCAGCTCCTGCTCGATCGAGGTGATGCAGCGCGGGTTTTTGCAGTGAATGATGTTGACCAGCTTTTTCGGCAGCGTCAGCTCTTTTTTGGCAACGATGCGGGCGTCCTGGATAATATTGACCGTAATGCGGTGATCAATAAAACCAAGTACATTCAAATCCAGCTCGTCAATCGGACACTCGATCTTGATGATGTCCTTTTTTCCCATCTTATTGCTGTGCGCGTTTTTGATGATCGCCACACAGCAGTCCATATGGTCAAGCTTTAAATATTTGTAGATGGACATTGCTTTTCCGGCTTCGATATGATCCAGAACAACGCCCTCATTTAACTGTCCGACATTTAACATACTTCCACCTCCAATAATGTGAGAATCAGCGCCATCCTGACATAGACGCCATACTGCACCTGCTTGAAATAAGCTGCGCGGGGATCGTCATCTACCTCCACAGAGATCTCGTTGACACGCGGCAGCGGATGCAGGATCTGCATATCTGGTTTTGCCAGCTTCAGCTTTTCACTGTCCAGAATATAGAAATCTTTCATGCGCACGTAGTCCTCTTCATTAAAGAAACGTTCCTTCTGCACGCGCGTCATATAGAGCAGGTCGAGCTCTGGCATAGCGTCTTCCAGACGTACCACCTCTTTAAAGTTCTGGTTATTTTTGCGCAGCACGTCATCGCGGATGTTGTCCGGGATACGCAGCTCCTCCGGGGAGATCAGGACGAAATTTACGTTCGGGTACCGGATCAGCGCCTGGATCAGTGAGTGCACCGTTCTGCCGAATTTCAGGTCGCCGCACAGACCGATCGTAAAGTTGCCGAGGCGGCCTTTCAGAGAACGGATCGTCAGCAGGTCGGTCAGAGTCTGCGTCGGATGCTGATGCCCGCCGTCCCCTGCGTTGATGACAGGGATCCGTGATTTCATAGATGCTACGAGCGGCGCACCCTCTTTTGGATGGCGCATCGCACAGATATCCGCATAGCAGGAAATGACGCGGATCGTATCAGAAACGCTCTCTCCTTTAGCTGCAGAGCTGGAATCAGCCGAAGAAAAACCAAGTACGCTGCCTCCCAGATTTAACATTGCTGCTTCAAAACTGAGACGGGTGCGTGTACTTGGTTCATAAAATAGAGTGGCTATTTTTTTGCCTGCACAGGCATGTGCGTATTTTTCCGGATTTGCTTCAATATCATTTGCAAGATTGAGAAGTTTGTCGAGTTCTTCCACTGAAAAATCTAATGGGCTCATCAAATGTCTCATAGTATCCTCCTTCATGTACACCTGATTCGGTATCGTTTGTGGGTTCTGTAATCGTTCTTCCCGATATAATACAGTATCTCGGGTGGAAATGCAAGATGAAAAGATAAATTTTTCTTGCCTTCATATTTTAAAGAGGGTATACTCATCATTACAATGAAGACAAAAAACAGCAGTGTAGTGCGGATGTCGTGTGTGCCGCCGCAAAATGAGGAGGATATCAGATGGAATACAGAGAAAAGAAACGCTGGCTCTTCTTTGGCCTGCCATTTACTTTTACAACGTATGTTGTGAAAGATGAGATCATCACAGTCCAGGAAGGATTATTGAACCGAACAGAAAATGACTGTTATATGTACAAGATCGTTGACGTACGTCTGGAGACCAGCCTGGCAGAACGGATCTTCGGCCTTGGCACGGTGCATTGCTTTAGCAGCGATGTGACAGATCCGGATCTGCGTATCCGACACGTAAAACGCGCGCGGGAGATCAAGGATTTTATCCTGCGGCAGTCGGAGGAGGAGCGCAGACGCAAACGCACGCTCAATACACAGAATCTTGACGGAGATCCTGAGCTTGCGGATGCAGACAGCTGTGATGAGCTCTGACGATTTTCCGGATGCTTTGATGACCCCGGTGATTCACGTTGACAGTCAGGGGCAAGCTTGATAGAATAGGCAGGGAAAATTTTCAGAGGAAAACAGCTGGAGGAAAATACTGTGGGCAATATAAATATAAAAGAAGAAATTACAAAGAGACGGACCTTTGCGATTATTTCACATCCGGATGCCGGAAAGACGACACTGACAGAGAAGTTCCTGCTTTACGGCGGGGCGATCAATCTGGCAGGCTCTGTAAAAGGAAAAGCGACGGCGCGGCATGCGGTGTCGGACTGGATGGAAATCGAGAAGGAGAGAGGTATCTCCGTCACTTCGTCTGTTTTGCAGTTTAATTATGACGGCTACTGCATTAATATCCTGGATACGCCGGGACATCAGGATTTCTCGGAGGATACGTACCGCACGCTGATGGCGGCAGACTCAGCGGTCATGGTGATCGACGCCTCAAAGGGTGTAGAGGCACAGACGAGAAAGCTGTTTAAGGTCTGTGTGATGCGTCACATTCCGATCTTTACCTTTATCAATAAGCTGGACCGCGATGCAAACGATACATTTGAGCTGCTGGATGATATTGAAAAGGAGCTCGGTATTGCGACATGTCCGGTCAACTGGCCGATCGGCTCCGGGAAAAATTTTAAAGGCGTTTACAACCGCGCGACACGTACGGTCACAACGTTTACGGATACCCAGAAGGGGACAAAGGCAGGTGTGGCGACAGAGCTGGATGTAGATGCTCCGGAGCTGGAGGAATTTATCGGAGAACAGAATAAAGAGACACTGCTTGAGGAGATCGAGCTGCTTGACGGGGCTTCCGCAGAGTTTGATCAGGAGCTTGTCGATCAGGGGAAGCTTTCACCGGTATTTTTTGGTTCGGCTCTGACGAACTTTGGTGTGGAGATCTTCTTGCAGCATTTTTTGAGCATGACGAGCGCTCCGCTTCCAAGAGTAGCGGACTGCGGCGTGATCGATCCGGTAGAAGAAGATTTTTCTGCATTTGTGTTTAAAATTCAGGCAAACATGAACAAGGCGCACCGCGACCGTATCGCGTTTATGCGCATCTGCTCAGGAAAGTTTGAAGCGGGGATGGAGGTCTATCACGTGCAGGGCGACAGGAAGCAGCGTCTTTCTCAGCCGCAGCAGATGATGGCGCAGGAACGTCACATCGTCTCAGAGGCGTATGCAGGAGATATTATCGGAGTGTTTGATCCGGGCATTTTCTCGATTGGAGATACGATCTGCATGCCGGGCAAGAAGTTTGCCTATGAAGGCATCCCGACCTTTGCACCGGAGCATTTTGCGAGGGTACGTCAGCTGGATACGATGAAACGCAAGCAGTTCGTAAAGGGGATCAATCAGATCGCCCAGGAGGGTGCGATCCAGATTTTCCAGGAATACAATACCGGTATGGAGGAGATCATTGTGGGTGTAGTCGGCGTACTTCAGTTTGATGTTTTGAAGTACCGGCTTGAGAACGAGTACAATGTTGATATCCGTCTGGAGCCGCTTCCGTATGAGCATATCCGCTGGATCGAGAATGAGGACATTGACCTGAACAGGATCGTGGGCACATCTGATATGAAAAAGATCAAGGATCTCAAAGATCGCCCGCTGCTTTTGTTCGTCAACAGCTGGTCCGTGGGCATGGTGCTTGACCGGAATGAAGGCCTGGTACTTTCTGAGTTCGGAAGGTAGGAGACAAATTGCTTGCAAAATGAGGCTGTTTTTACTATAATGTATATAAAAGTTCAGAACGGGGACTTAATCTGGAGGTGCTTATGGAAAATCTTGAGCTTCATACACATAAATTAAAAAATGAAGAAAGCTTTGGCGAGGTACGCATTGCAGACGAGGTAGTTGCAATTATTGCGGGACTGGCTGCATCAGAGGTCGAGGGAGTCGCTTCTATGGCGGGCAATGTGACAAGAGATCTGATCGAAAAGCTTGGCATGAAGAGCCTGTCAAAAGGTGTAAAGATCACGATGGAGGAGAATACAGTCCATGTCGCTCTGGCGATCAATATCCAGTATGGATACAATGTTCCGGCGACGAGCTCCAAGATCCAGGAGAAGGTAAAGACTGCGATCGAGACAATGACCGGACTGGAGGTTGCAGAGGTCAACATCAAGATCGTAAATGTGTTAATGGAAAAGAATTGAGAACAGGGAGGCTGTTGCAGGATGCATCCTGCAGCAGCCCCTTTTACAAGGAGAAAGATACGAAATGAAAAGAAGCGAGATCAGGGAGAATATTTTTAAACTCGTATTTTGTACACAGTTTCACAGTGCGGAGGAGGCGCCCGGACAGATCAGCAGCTACTTTGAAGAGCTGCCGCAGATGACGGAGCCGGAGCGCGTCTATATGGAGACAAAGTTTGGCCATATTAAAGATCTCACATCGGAGATCGATGAGAAGATCAACAGTGTATCCAAAGGCTGGAAGACGAGCCGCATGGGAAAAGCAGAGCTTGCCATTTTAAGAGTGGCGGTCTATGAGATGCTGTACGATGAGGAGATTCCGGTAAAGGTAGCGATCAATGAGGCGGTGGAGCTTTCCAAAAAATATGGCGGGGAGGATGCACCGGCCTTTATAAACGGAATTCTCGGAAAGCTTGCAGGCTGAGAGATTCCGACAGTCAGACAGGGAAGACATGCAGAAGGTTTATTCAGTTGGCCAGATCAACACTTACATCAAAAATATGTTCACACAGGATTTCGTCCTGAATCGGATCAGTATCCGCGGAGAGGTTTCCAACTGTAAATATCATTCATCAGGACATCTCTATTTTTCGCTTAAAGATGTATCCGGCACGATCGCCTGTGTGATGTTTGCCGGTGCCAGAGCGGGACTGGCTTTTCGGATGTCCGATGGTCAGCAGGTCGTGGTGGATGGCAGCATCAATGTATACGAGAGGGATGGAAAGTATCAGCTGTATGCGAACCGTATCCGGCTGGATGGGGCCGGGCTTTTGTATGAGCGGTTTCTGGCGCTTAAGCAGGAGCTGGAGGAGATGGGGATGTTTGCCCCGGAATATAAAAAGCCGATCCCGCCGTATGTACGGAGGCTGGGAGTTGTGACAGCGCCCACAGGAGCGGCAGTCCGGGATATTATTACGATTTCTACCAGGCGCAATCCGGGGATCCAGCTCATTCTCTATCCGGCCAGAGTACAGGGCGAGGGAGCGGCAGAAAGTGTTGCCATGGGCCTTGCGAAGCTCGATCAGATGGATCTGGACGTGATCATTGTCGGCCGCGGGGGCGGGTCAATGGAGGACTTATGGGCATTTAATGAGGAGATCGTTGCGAGGGCGATCTTCGC
This sequence comes from Parablautia sp. Marseille-Q6255, assembly GCF_951230155.1. GTDB lineage: Bacteria > Bacillota > Clostridia > Lachnospirales > Lachnospiraceae > Choladousia. The sequence goes on along the minus strand of NZ_CATNVD010000010.1, from coordinate 74,255 downwards.
CTGCCGCACGCCTGTCATCTCAGCGGTCGGTCATGAGACAGATACGACGATCGCGGACTTTGTCGCGGATCTTCGCGCGCCGACGCCATCCGCTGCGGCAGAGCTGGCCGTAGCGGATGTCCGGGGGATAGTGGATCGGATAGATGCGTCAAGAAACCAGATGGCACGGATCCTGCGTTATCGCCTTGAGGCATATCGGCTGAAGCTGGAGCGGTATCGGGAACAGCTCGAATATAAAAGCCCGATGCAGCGCGTGCGTGAGCAGCGGCTGCATGCAGCGGATCTGGCAGATGCTCTTGGACGCAGTATGGAACAGCTCCTGCAGGATCGCAGATATCGTATGTCCGTTTATATAGAGCGCATGAAGGGGCTGTCGCCTCTTGCAAAGCTGGAGCAGGGCTATGCAGCAGTGACAGATGAAAAAGGGAACAGGATCCATTCAATCCGTCAGACAGCTGCAGGAGAGCGGCTGTGGCTGTACGTTTTGGACGGACGGATCGCAGTTTCTGTTGATGAGACGGCGTCCCTGGAGCTTTTTTCACAGGAACCGCAGCAGACAGAAAATAAAAAATGACGGCGTGCACAGATGCGGCGTTTTTATAAGGACAGGACGGAGGTGGCTGCATGGAGAAAGAAAAAGAAGAACTGACCCTGGAGGAGGCATTTGAACAGCTGGATGGAATGCTGGAAAAGCTGGAAGACCGGGAGCTTCCGCTGGAAGAATCCTTTCGTCTTTATCAGCAGGGGATGGAACTGCTGGCGCACTGCAATGAAAAGATAGATACGGTAGAAAAGAAAATTTTTATCATGAATGGGGATGGTGGACTTGACGAATTTTGATGAGCAGATGAGAAAGCGTGTGACAGAGATAAAAAGCATTATCCAGAAGTATCTTCCGGAAGAAGAAGGATTTCAGCGCACGCTGCTGGAGGCTGTCAATTACAGCATGCTGGTGGGAGGAAAAAAACTGCGTCCGCTTCTGATGCAGCAGACGTATGTCATGTTTGGCGGAAGTTCAGCAGTCATACAGCCATTTATGGCGGCGATCGAGATGATCCACACACATTCACTGATCCATGACGACCTTCCGGCTATGGATAATGACGAATACCGCAGGGGGAAAAAGACGACGCATATCGTATTCGGGGAGGCAATGGCGATCCTTGCAGGCGATGCACTTTTGAATCTTGCGTATGAGACAGCGGCAAAGGCGTTTGACATGGAGCCGGAAAATCCGCGTATTGGCAGAGCCTTCCAGATTCTTTCCGGTAAAACGGGACTTGACGGTATGATCGGAGGACAGTCTGTTGATGTGGAGTATGTCGACCGCTCGCTGACACAGGAACAGCTCTACTTTATTTATAAGCTAAAGACGGGAGCACTGATCGAGTCCTCCATGATGATAGGAGCGGTCCTTGCCGGAGCGTCTGAGGAGGAAACAGAGAAAATACAAAGAATAGCAGAGCATGTCGGGATGGCATTTCAGATCCAGGACGACATTCTTGATGTGACCGGGGAGCAGGAGGTGCTCGGGAAACCGGTGAACAGTGATGAGAAAAATAACAAAACAACGTACGTGACGGTGAACGGTCTTGAGAAAGCGCAGGAGGATGTAGCGCGCTATTCAAAGGCAGCGATACAGCTTCTGGACGAGCTTCCTTATGAGAACGAGTTTCTGCGGGAGCTGATCCTGCATCTGGTTCACCGCCGTGCATGATGAAGGGTGGCGTTTATCCTGCTGGAGAAGATCAATCAGGTAAATGATATAAAAAATATTGAAAAAGAGAAACTGCCGGAGCTGGCACAGGAAATACGGGAATTTCTGATCGAGAATATCAGCCGCACTGGCGGACATCTTGCTTCGAATCTCGGTGTGGTGGAGCTGACGATGGCGCTTCATCTGACGTTTGACCTGCCAAAGGATAAGATCATATGGGATGTGGGACATCAGTCTTATACACATAAGATCCTGACCGGACGCAAGGACGGCTTTCTGGAGCTGCGCAAATTCGGAGGAATGAGCGGTTTTCCAAAACGGGCGGAGAGTGACTGCGATGCATTTGATACCGGGCACAGCTCAACCTCCATATCGGCAGGGCTGGGATATGTCTGTGCAAGGGATGTGCTGGGGGAAGACTATGCAGTCGTATCTGTGATCGGGGACGGAGCCCTGACAGGCGGCATGGCGTATGAGGCGCTTAATAATGCGGCACAGTTAAAGACAAATTTTATTATTATATTGAATGACAATGAAATGTCGATCTCTGAGAATGTAGGAGGGATTTCTTATTATCTGAGCAATATCCGGACAGCGCAGCCGTATGCGGAGCTGAAAAGCGGTGTAGAGCATACCTTGAATAAAATCCCTGTCTACGGCGACAAGCTGATCCGAGGGATCCGCAACACCAAGCAGGGGATCAAGCAGTTCCTGGTGCCGGGGATGTTTTTTGAGGAAATGGGGATTACGTATCTTGGGCCGGTAGATGGTCACAATATTACCCAGATCATGCGCGTGCTGCGCGACGCCAGAAAAGTCAATGGACCGGTCATCGTGCATGCAGTGACAAAAAAAGGAAAGGGATTTGGACCTGCAGAGCGGATGCCGTCAAGGTTTCATGGAGCGGAGCCGTTTGATCCGGAGACGGGGCTTCCCAGGGCGCGCAAGAAGAAGGCTGCCTATACAGATGTCTTTGCGACTGTCATGTGCAAAATGGCGGCGAGAGAACCAAAGCTTGTCGCAGTGACAGCGGCTATGCCGGACGGGACCGGATTGAAGCGGTTCCGCAATATGTACCGTGACCGCTTTTTCGATGTGGGGATCGCGGAGGCGCATGCGGTGACCTTTGCGGCAGGACTTGCCGCGGGCGGTTTAAAGCCTGTAGTCGCAGTCTATTCTTCCTTTTTACAGCGGGCCTTCGATCAGGTGATCCATGACGTCTGTATCCAGAATCTCCCGGTCGTGCTGGCCGTGGACCGTGCGGGACTGGTCGGAAGCGACGGAGAGACGCATCAGGGGATTTTTGATCTGTCCTACCTGTCTTCGATACCGAACATGTGCGTAATGGCTCCAAAGAATAAATGGGAGCTTGCGGATATGCTGAAATATGCCATCGACTATGAGGGACCGATCGCACTGCGATACCCCAGAGGAGAGGCGTATGACGGCCTGCGGGAATTCCGGGCTCCGATCGTATATGGAAAGAGTGAGCTGATCTATGATGAGGAAGGTCTGGCGCTCGTGGCGGCAGGCAGCATGGTTGCAACAGCGCTTGCGGTAAGGGAGATGCTAAAGGAGATAGGGTACCACTGCACGGTTGTAAATGCACGGTTTATAAAGCCGGTGGATGAAGAGATGCTTGCGTATCTTGCCGGGGATCACCGCCTCGTGGTGACTATGGAAGAAAATGTAAAGAACGGCGGATTTGGAGAGAAAGTGCTGGAATATTACAATGATACAGCAGCAGATGTGAAGGTACTGCAGATCGCGTTGCCGGATGACTATATTGAACATGGGAATGTCGATCTGCTCAAGCAGGAAGCGTGCGTTGACGCAGCATCAGTTTTTAAAAAGATTATTGCACAGTATTTGCAGTGAGAATGGAGTAGGCATGAAGGAACGTTTGGATGTCCTGCTGGTCCGAAATGGTCTGGCAGCTTCCCGCGAGAAGGCAAAGGCCGTGATCATGGCGGGCAGCGTATTTGTAAATGGACAGCGTGAGGACAAAGCAGGAACGATGATTGATGAAAAGGCAGAGATCACGGTAAAGGGGAGCCAGCTAAAATACGTCAGCCGCGGTGGTCTGAAACTGGAGAAGGCGATGAGTCATTTTGACATTACGCCGGACGGAAAGGTCTGTATGGATGTCGGGGCTTCTACCGGCGGCTTTACGGACTGTATGCTGCAAAACGGAGCAGTCATGGTGTATTCGGTCGACGTCGGACATGGTCAGCTGGACTGGAAGCTGCGAAATGATGAGCGGGTCGTCTGCATGGAAAAGACAAATATCCGCTACGTTATGCCGGAGGATATTGCGCAGCCGCCGTCATTTGTGTCAATTGACGTATCCTTTATTTCTCTGACAAAGGTGCTTGGCCCGGTGCGCGATCTGATGGCGGACAGCGGGGATATCGTGTGCCTGATCAAGCCGCAGTTTGAAGCGGGCAGAGAAAAGGTTGGAAAAAAAGGTGTTGTACGTGATCCGAAGGTACACGAAGAGGTGATTGAAAAGGTTGCAGCCTTTGCACAGACGATCGGGCTTACCAGCCAAGAGCTGGAATTTTCTCCGATCAAAGGACCGGAAGGCAACATTGAATATCTGCTCCACCTGTTAAAGGATCCGCAGCAGGAGGCAAGAACACTGGAGAGCGCATTGATCGGGCAGGTAGTATCTCTTGCGCATGCGACGCTTGACTGAGGATGATCCATGAATACTTTTTATGTTATCACGAACTATCAAAAGGACCCGGAGTTTGAGACTGCCGGGCGTATCAAAGAATATCTGGAATCAAAAGGAAAGGTGTGCAGCATCCAGAGAACAGAGGAGGATGCACATCAGGGCTCGTTCCGCTATACAGATGCGCAGAAAATCCCAAAGGATACGGAGTGCGTGCTTGTACTGGGGGGAGACGGGACTCTTTTGCAGGCTGCAAGAGATCTTGTAGAATGCAACATACCGCTGCTTGGCATAAATATGGGCACGCTGGGCTACCTGGCCGAGGTAGAGCACAGGAATATCCGACATGCGCTTGATCAGCTTATGGCGGGAGAGTTTTCGGTAGAGAGCAGGATGATGCTCCACGGGACGGTATATCACCAGAACAAGAAGGTGCTAAGTGACATTGCCCTCAACGACATCGTGATCTCAAGGAGCGGCAAGCTGCGCGTGATCGATTTTAAGATTTATGTAGACGGCGTGTTTCTGACCGCCTATTCTGCGGACGGGATCATTGTGTCCACCCCGACCGGCTCGACGGGATATAATCTGTCTGTCGGCGGACCGATCGTTGCGCCCCAGGCCTCGCTGATGCTTTTGACGGCAGTTGCGCCGCATACGCTTGTATCAAGGCCGATCGTCCTTCCGGATGATGTGGAGATCACGATAGAGATCGTATCGCGCCACAGTGCGGACGGAGACGGAGCGGTAGCTACATTTGACGGAGATACCTCTGTAAAGCTGAATTTTGGAAACAGGATCGTTATCACAAAGTCGGAGAGCAGGGTGCGTATGGTGAAAACGAAGAATACAAGCTTTCTTGAGATCCTTGGAGAGAAAATGAATAATTGATGAATTGGATGATTTTGAAAGGGCGTTGGTATGAAAGTAGGAAGACATGCGAAAATTGTGGATCTGATCAGAAAGTATGATATTGAGACGCAGGAGGAGCTGGGCGAATACCTGAACCGGGAAGGATTCTGTGTAACACAGGCGACGATTTCGCGCGATATCAGAGAACTGAAGCTCACAAAAATATCGACGGATGCCGGCAGACAGAAGTATGCCCTGATGCAGCAGCAGGGAGAGGGAATGAATGAAAAGTATCTCCATGTGCTGAAAGCCGGCTTTGTGTCTATGGATATGGCGCAGAATATTCTCGTTGTCAAGACAGTCTCCGGGATGGCGATGGCGGTCGCCGCATCGATCGATGCGATGCACTGGCCGGAGGTAGCCGGCTGCATTGCCGGAGATGACACGATCATGTGTGCCATCCGCAGCTCGGAAGATACGGTGCAGATCATGCACAAGATCAGCAGGATCGTGGGAAGAGAGTAGGTTGGTAAAATGTTAGTCAGTTTACATGTAAAGAATATGGCTCTGATCCGGGAAGCTGAGGTCGAATTCGGCAAGGGCTTAAATATCATGACTGGTGAGACAGGAGCCGGAAAATCCATTGTGATAGGCTCTGTTAATATCGCGCTCGGAACAGGAAATTTCCGGGACTACGTTCCGGAGGATGCAGAGTATGCGCTTGTGGAGCTTGTATTTTCAACAAAAAACCCGCGCGTACTGCAATTAATGGAGATGCAGGATATCCCCTGTGAGGACGGGGAGATCATCATTACGAGAAAATATAAGGGCGGCCGAAGCGTCAGCAAGATCAATGCAGAGACAGTTCCGGTTTCTTTTGTGCGAGAACTTGCCGCACAGCTGATCGATATCCACGGACAGCATGAACATCAGTCCCTGCTGTATGCGAAAAATCATCTGGCAATCCTGGATGGTTTTGCGGGAGATGCACTTTTAAAGGAGCTTAAGCGCTGCCGGGAGGAGTATCGCAGCTATCAGAAGGTAAAAAAGGAATGGCAGGAGGCACAGAACGCGCGCAGTGATCGGATGAAGGAGGTAGATTTCCTTGCGTTCGAGTTAAACGAGATCGAATCCGCTGCTCTTGCGCCCGGCGAGGATGAGGAGCTGGAGGTGCAGTACCGCCGTATGGTAAATGGTCAGAAGATCATGGAGGCGCTGTCGGAAACAGCTTCTGTGACCGGAGCCAGCGGATATTCCGGGATCAGCGATGAGATTGGCCGTGCAGTCCGGGCCATCCATGCAGTGAGCGCATATGATGAGGCGATCGGCGGGCTTTCCGGCATGATCACAGATATTGAAGCTCTGGTCAGTGACTTTAACCGCAGTCTGTCCGATTATATGGATGAATTTACGTTTGATGAACAGGAGCTTCGGGCAGTGCAGGAACGCCTGGATCTGATCAATCATTTAAAGGCAAAATATGGAAATTCCATTGAAACGATCCTGGAAGCAGGACGGCAGCGCAGAGAGCGTCTTGATATTCTGATGAACTATGAGGAATATCTCGCGGCGCTTCAGGCATCCTATGAAAAAGAAAAGGAAAAGCTCTGGCGCACGGCAGATAAGATTTCCAGGATCCGCAGAAAATATGCGGCAGAGCTTTCGACTCAGATCACGGCAGCTTTGATCGATCTGAATTTTCTGGATGTGCATTTTGAAATTGATTTTGAAGAGCTGGAAGAGCCGGGAGAAAGTGGAAAGGATGAGATCTGTTTTATGATCTCCATGAATCCGGGACTTCCGTTAAAGCCGCTCGGCAGCGTTGCTTCCGGCGGGGAGCTGTCACGGATCATGCTGGCGATCAAAGCGGTGATGGCGGATAAGGACGAGGTCAGCACCCTGATTTTCGATGAGATCGATACCGGGATCAGCGGCCGGACAGCGCAGAAGGTTTCAGAAAAAATGGCGCTGATCGCACAGAACCATCAGGTCCTTTGTATTACACATCTTGCGCAGATCGCGGCGATGGCTGATTTTCATTATATTATTGAAAAAAAACCGGCTTACAGCAAGACTGTGACAAATATCGGCCTGCTCACGGAGGAAGAGAGCATCGCAGAGCTGGCGCGTATCCTGGGAGGCGCGAAAATCACAGACACAGTGCTTGAGAGCGCCCGCGAAATGAAAGAACTGGCAAAAAACGCAAAAAAATACTAGTGTGGTTTTACAGATATTCCACATACTGAAAGCAGAGGCTGAGAGATCAGTGTTCTGCTTTCTTTTTGCACAAAAAAGCAGAGCAGTTCCAATTTTTGATGAAATGGGGTGCAGAAGATGAATGTCAGAAAAAGCTACAGAAGAATCATATGCGTGTTATTGCTTTTGAGCATGATCGCGCTTGGGTGGTGTACAGTAGAAGCGATCCGCAATGAAATACCCGATTCGATACAGGTGTCCGGGGCTTATGAGGTCCCGCAGATTTTTTCAAATGGTCTGGACCGGATCGTCACGGCAGAGTATGTTGAACCACAGGAGCAGTCCACAAGCGGCGTAAGGTCTGACCGGACCATATCCGGACAGCCAGACGGGACGGCTCATATGCAGGAGGAAAGAGGGCAGCACGCGGCGCAGCTGCCGCAGGACGGTGCGGCACAGGCGTCAGGTACAGGGTTTTCCGAAGAAGCGCGGGCGGTATCAGCAGAACGTGCGCAGGGCTACACACTTTCCTATCGCCTGTTCGGTGCGATCCCGCTCAAAATGGTGAGCGTATCGGTCGTGCCGCGCAGCAGACTTTATGCGGGCGGCAGCCCGATCGGAATATATCTGGAGACAGACGGAGTACTTGTTGTGGATACAGGAAATATTGTATCGGCAGACGGGAGGAGCTGCTGTCCGGCGGAGGATATTGTACGGTCGGGAGATTATATCCAGTCTGTAAACGGGGAGACAGTGACGACAAAGGAAGAACTTATCTCCTGCATTGCGAAGAGCAAAGGACTGGACGTGGTCCTTGACGTAGAACGTGCCGGAGAGCAGATCAGTCTGAGACTGCAGCCGGTTCTGGATGAAAAAGGGACGTATCGCGCGGGGATCTGGGTGCGCAACGATACGCAGGGAATCGGCACACTTACTTATATGGAAGAAGACGGAAGTTTTGGCGCTTTAGGACATGGGATCAGCGACATAGATACAGGCGAGCTGCTGGATGTATGCGGCGGTACCCTGTACGATGCTGACGTGATCTCTGTAATACGCGGACAGCAGGGAGTGCCGGGCGAGCTGTCCGGTGTGATCCATTACAATGAAGGCTACAAGATCGGCAATATCGAAAAAAACAGCAGCAACGGGATTTTTGGAAAGGTATCCAATCTTCCGGCACTTATACAGGACAAAGAGTCCTATCTGACAGCACATAAGCAGGAGGTGCAGACCGGAAAAGCGACTATTTTGTGCTGTGTCGGAGGCGAACGTGAATCGTATGAGATAGAGATCAGGGAGATTCGGTTAAATGGAAGCGATGAGAACAAAGGGATGATCCTTGAGGTCACAGATGAAGCGCTGCTTGATCAGACTGGCGGGATCGTGCAGGGGATGAGCGGCAGTCCGATTATTCAAAATGGGAAAATTGTGGGAGCGGTAACGCATGTGTTTGTCAATGATCCCGCGAGAGGGTATGGGATATTTATAGAGAATATGTTGGAAGCAGCAGAATAACAGAGACAGGCAGCGTAACAAAATGCGTTGCCTGTTTTTGTAATTTTTGTTATCTATGAAAGTAAAAGTGCTTGTGATATAATGGTAATAGAAAAAATTAAATTTAAGAGCGAGCAATTATTATTAAAAGAAATGTAGGAAAAGGAAAAAAGGAGTGATGTTCATGAAGATACGTATGCAGACATTATGCAAAGTACCGGTGTATTGTGCTGTTGCCAGTTGGATTAGCTTTTACATAACTGTATACATTGGCAGATTCTTCTTCACATCAAAAACTATTGGTGCTGACGGAGTAACACAGATTTCTACGGATTCAATCAGGTCCATAATCTTTAAGGTTGCACTTTTTTTGCTTGTATTGCTTGCTGGCGGTTTATGGGCGTTCCGCTCTATGTCGAAAAAGGAAATTATGATATCTTCCGGTATCACATCAGGCATTTACCTGCTGATTGTTCTAGCACAACTCTATGTCCCTAATTTTCCAAATTCTTTGTGCGTTATTCTAGCCTATATTCAAAACTGGACTGGGGTATTATCCTCGTTATTTATGAACTTGACGAGCAATTTTACGGTATCCGTTGTTCTTTCTTCATTTGCTCCGTTGTTGTTTATTCCGTTTGGCTGCAAATCTATTTCATAATGTGTAGGGAGACTGCATTTTCGTAAACTGCTTAAAAATGTTATCCCTAATGCCAATCACGCGTGAACGGCAGTCCGATCATACAGGATGGAAGACTTGTTGGAGCGGATTGCGAATGCTGCATTGCGTAGACGATGAAAGCTTGCTTGTAAGTGCCTTTTTATTGTGTTGCTAACTTTTTAGACTTTAGAACAGGAAGAGAATAATAAAATTGAAATTGGGAAGGCAGATGATTTTGTGAGAAAATTAAGTGAAGAAGTTGAGAAAATAATGACAGAACGATTTGGAAAAGATACTATTATTGCGTTAGCAACAGTAGAAAATGAGATGCCTTTTGTACGCTATGTAAACGCCTATTATGAGAATAGTGCATTTTATATTATTACATATGCACTTTCAGATAAAATGAGGCAGATGGAAAGCAACTCTGCTGTTGCAATAGCTGGTGAATGGTTCACGGCACATGGAAAGGGGATCAATTTGGGATATTTTGGGAAAGAGGAAAATTATTGGATTGCCGAGAAACTGAAAAATGTATTTTGTGAGTGGATCGACAATGGACATAATGATTTTGATGATGAGAATACTATAATTTTATGCGTAGAATTAACCGATGGGTTGTTACTTTCACATGGAACAAGGTATGAGTTTTAGTCTTCAATGCATATGGCTATTTTGTTATTTTAACTTTTCTGTTATTTGTTTTGAATGGGAATGTGTTACAATAAGGTTATAAAATTTGTATTTCAAAGGATATGGGTATAAGATTTATTGGAAAGGTGGTAGAGAATGTGATAAACGAAGCAGTATTAAGCAATAACAAAGAATTTACATCTTTTATGTTTAATGGACATAATATACGTTTTAAAACATCTCCAAGATTGGAACGATATACAAAAGTAGTCGAATGGGATCATGGGTATATCGTTGTTATGGCGAAATATGAGGGATGCGATGAGGAAGAAGAATACATTGATTTAATTCCAATTCTCGATAATTTGTATATTGATGTGGAAGAATTTTTGAAGCCGATTGAGAAAGTGAGGATTGAACATGTGTAATATTAAAGAAGTGGCAGATGCAGCGGAAATGATTATAAATGGATATGCATTTACAAAAGACAGTGAAAATGTAAGGGTCCTTAATTTGAATAATCCATATAAAGCAGCGTATTTAAGCAAAATGGGAGAAGTACTGGAAACAAGTATGGATGATATAGAATTGGAAATCGTATTGGAATATTATCAGAAAAATCATAAATATATGGAGGAATAATATATGCCTAAATATTATGACTATAAAGTATGTGGGTATTATTTGTATTATACCTCGCATTGTGTAATTGAAGCTATGCATGTACATGCAAGTGATAGAAAGTTTACAGAAGCAGGATCTGCAAAGTTTTTTGTGAAAAAAGATGGTGAAACAACAATAGAGGATGAAGGTCAACTGACTGATAGAGAAATCAGAATGATTCGTGAATTTATAAAAGATAACTACAAGGAAATGTATATGAAATGGGCACAGAAAAGTGATAACGGATTTTATGGAGAATAAAATATCATTTTTGTGAATGATCCGACAAAAGGATATGGGATTTTTATAGAAGATATGCTGGAGCATGACACAGATTGTTAAAATTGTACAAAAGAAATACGATATGGCAGAAAGATTTCTTTCAATCTCTTTCTTGAAAAATTTAGATCCGGCAAGTAAAATAGCTCTGTTTGGATCGGGCGATCCGTAAGGACGCCAAAGCAGTTAGAATTTGACCGACAGAAAGATGAGGACAGAAATTGAAGAAGGACAGCAGAGAATATCTTTTTGACAATTATAAAGTATTATTGATACTTCTGGTAGTGATCGGACACTTTATCGATCCCTGCTGCGAACAGAACCCGTATTTATATGAGCTGAAATGGGCGATCGTAGCATTTCATATGCCTGCTTTTATTTTTATTTCCGGGTACTTTTCAAAGCAGATCCCGTCCATAAAAAAGCTTGTTAAGAGTCTGGTCATTCCATATTTTACGTATGAGATCGTATACTATCTTTTGTATACATTTGTTCTTGATAAAAGTACAGGCTTTTATTTTGCCAGACCGAAATTTACCCTGTGGTATTTGATGGCGCTTTTTGTATGGCGCATTGCGGCGCCGTTTGTCCAGAGGATCCCGCATCATCTGGCATTGTCTATAGCGGGAGGTCTGCTGATCGGATATACTCAGCTGGGAAATTTTCTTTCCATACCGCGTATTGTATTTTTCTTCCCCTTCTTTCTGGCAGGCCTGAGTTTTGACAGCAGCAAGCTGGAAAAATACAGGACACGGGCCGGATACGCGGGCGCACTGGCGCTGCTTGGCGGATTTACGATTTTTCTTTTTACAGATAAGCTGCACCGCACAATGACCTGGTACATTTTTTATGGACGTTACTCCTATGCAGATATGGAACAGGGAAACCTGGAGGGCGCACTGGTCCGTCTTGTGTGTTATGGAATATCCTTCCTCCTGGTCTACGTGTTCATGCTCGTCCTTCCGGACAAAAAGCGCTCGTATTCTTATCTGGGACAGCGGACAATGGCGATTTATATTTTCCATGGGCTGGTGTACAGCTGCCTGAAATATGGCTCCAACATTTTGTATTCCGTGGAGAGCAACAGTGAAAGTGTGGCGCTGCTCCTGTTTTGTGTCGCACTTGTATGGCTTCTGTCCAGAAAGCCGTTTGTGGCAGTGACGAATAAAGTAGCCAATCTGCTCTGAAACCAGAAGGATACAAACGAAGAAAGAGGAGCAGTGCGGGATATTTTTGGAAACTGGAAAGAACACAGGATTCTGGTTCATACCGCACCATCCCCTGGCATAGTCAGACAGGCGGCAAAACGATTTGGGATAAGTAAGAGTATGGTATATATAGATATAACAAAACAGATAGTTATGTGAAGGTTGTTTATGAGGTCAGGTAAAGAGGAGAGAAGGTCGCAGAAATGCGGTCTTTTTCTTTTGCTCATTTTCTTGAGTTGCAGATAAAAATCAGTTAAAATAAAGTGTAGAAAGCAGATGGACATATTGAGATAGTTTGACAATTATGTGTTAGAAATGACTGGGGGATAAAGGAAATGAAACCATGGAAGGATTTGTTTCGTACACATATATTAGAACGTGGACTGAATTGTTATGAAGAAGGTTGTGTTACTTCGCTGGAACAGACTTCGACAGGGTATATGGCAGTAGTAGAAGGAACAGATTATACAGAGGCATTGAATAGTAGGAGGTTTGTATGAGCGAAAAGAAAAAGAAAATAGGTTTTACTGTTGCATGTATAAACGAATTTGCGCAATATCATAATCTCAGCACACAAGAAGCGTTCCGCTACCTTTTTCAATTTAAAGGTATTGCGTTTATAAAAGAAAACTATGAAGCTGAGCATACTTTAGATTTTGGAACAATAATAGAAGATTTGGGGATGTTGTGCCGAAAAAATGGAGGCGTCTTATGAGATTATATCATGGAAGCAATATTGTAATTGATAGTATAAATCTGGCGATGTGCAGACCATATAAAGATTTTGGAAAAGGGTTTTATTTGACAGACATAAAAGAGCAGGCAGAAAAAATGGCTGTAAGGGTGTCAAAGATCTATGGAGGTTCTCCTGTTGTAAATACCTTTGAAATACAAGAAGATTTCAGAAAAATAGATGATATTAAGGCGAAAGATTTTGGCTTAGAAACAACGGAAGAATGGGCAAAATTTGTCATGAATAATAGAAATAGATCTTTTACAAATGTGAAAGATACTTTATGTAATAAGGATAACAAATATGACATTGTTATAGGACCTGTTGCGGATGATAATATAGCATTATTATTTCGTCAGTATGAAAATGAAGTTATTGATTTTGAAACTTTATTGAGAGGTATGATATATAAGAAGACATCATCGCAGTATTCTTTTCATACAGAAAAAAGTATAAAACTTTTGCGAAAGGTAGGAAAATAATATGGGTAAGCAGGAACAGTTAATAGAATATATCGTTCAAGATATTGTTGATATGTTTTCTTCAGACCAGGACATAGAATATGATGAGGCTATGAATAAGTTTTATAATTCAGAAGTTTTTGAAAAGCTTCAGGATAAAGAAACTGGTTTATATATGGAAAGTTCAGAATATGTGTATGATCTTTTTAAAGATGAGATGAATTTTGGGCGTATTGTTCAAGCAGAAATATAAGATTTATAGGATATAACTGCGTACTATCGTAAGTGTGAAGAATACGTAAGCAGATCATGTATTTCTTTTATATGAGATAATTCAGGCAGGGAAAATACTGAAATGCGGCTACAGTTAAAACAGGCTGCTATCGTGGGATAATCTGATGCGGATTAAAAATCATCAGGTGGCCGTGAAGCTGTTGGAGATTGCGTTTGGTACTACTATGGAAACATAAGTACCTATGGAAAAAATAAACTATAAGGAAAAGGGACGGAGCAGTGCGGGATATTTGTGAAAACTGGAAGAACACAGGATTCTGGTTCATACCGCACCATCCCCTGGCATACATTGTAAAAAGATGCTGGCAGGGGATTTCCTTGAAAGAGTATATTGAAGAAAGAGCGGTAGAGGTCGCTGCATTTATTATAGAGAATAATGCAACGGTCAGACAGGCGGCAAAACGATTTGGGATAAGTAAGAGTACGGTACATAAAGACGCAACAGAACGCCTGGAGGAATTTAATCCGGATATGGCAGCGCAGGTGCGCAGTATTCTGGATGTAAACAAGCAGGAAAGACATATACGTGGGGGAATGGCCACGAGAAAAAAGTATCTGAATATGCATGAACAGGAAAAGTGAGAAGAATGGAGGCTTGCGCAGATATGCGGAGCCTCTGTTTTTTGTCCTGTTTGTACAAAAAATAAATAGAAAAAGATTTTTTTTGGTTAAAATGTATTGATTTTTATGAGAAAAAGAATATAATTAAATTAATCTAAAATTATAAAATTTTTATAAAGGAGGAAGTTGGAGTTATGATTAGTTTTTTTATCTGTCTGCTTCTTTTGGTCGGCGGGTATTTTGTTTACGGTAAAGTCGTAGAGAATACCTTTGCTCCGGATGACAGAGACACCGGCAGTGCGGATCAATGATGGCGTAGACTATGTAGTCATGCCCCAATGGAAGCTGTTCCTTGTTCAATTGCTGAATATCGCAGTGACTGGTCCGATCTTTGGAGCGATGCAGGGAGCTTTGTGGGGGCCGGTCGTATTTCTGTGGATCACCTTTGGTACGATTTTTGCCGGCGGTGTGCATGATTATTTTTCAGGTATGCTGTCCGAGCGAAATGAGGGTGCTTCTATCTCAGAAGTGTGTGGAATTTATCTTGGCGGAGTAATGAAGAATGTGATGCGTATCTTCAGTGTTGTCCTCCTTGTTATGGTAGGTACGGTATTTGCTGTAGGACCGGCAGGACTGATCGTTACGCTGTTTAAAAATGGCGGAGTAGGCGGTGTGCTTTCGAGCACGGAGTTCTGGCTGTGGGTGATCCTGGCGTATTACTTCATTGCAACCTTTATTTCCATTGATCAGATCATCGGACGTATTTATCCGATTTTTGGCATCTGCCTGATCATTATGGCAGTGGGTGTATGCTTCGGTATCTTTACACATTCTGAGTTTGTGATTCCTGAGATCTGGACAAATCTCACGAATATGCATCCGAAGGGAACACCGATCTGGAGCGTTATGTTTATCACCGTTGCGTGTGGTGCGATTTCGGGCTTCCATGCGACACAGTCTCCTTTGATGGCACGCTGTATGAAGTCTGAGAGACAGGGACGCTTTGTATTTTATGGAGCGATGGTATGTGAAGGTGTGATCGCCCTTATCTGGGCAGCAGCAGGATGCTCAATTTACAAGGTGACTGGCGGACTGAGCACAGGACTTCAGGATATTCTTGCAAATGGACAGTCGGCAGCGATCTATGATGTATGTGCGAAGACAATGGGCGGCATCGGTGTAGCGCTTGCCATGGTTGGCGTAATCGTATGCCCGATCACTTCAGGCGATACTGCTTTTCGAAGCGCGCGTCTGACACTGGCAGACTGGTTTGGCATTGAACAGAAATCGTACTCCAAGCGTCTGATGCTCTGTATTCCGCTTTTGGGTGCAGGTGCGATCATCGGACATTTGGATTATACGATCGTGTGGAGATACTTTAGCTGGACGAACCAGACATTAGCTATGATCGTTCTGTGGACGGCAAGCATGTATCTGTTTAAAGAGAAAAAGAACTACTGGCTGACAGCAGTTCCGGCGACATTTATGAGTGCAGTTTCTATGACGTATTTCTTCTATGCTCCGGAATGTCTGAATCTTGGCACGGCAGTTGCTTATCCGGCAGGTATTGTTCTGGCAGTTGCATTTTTGGGAATCTTTATGTATGCGACGAAAAAGCAGCCAAAGCGTGCGTAGCGGAAAATGCATAGACAGATACGGATAAACGTTTGATTTTAGAGGGAGGGAATCTGCTTGACTGAATTCCCTCCTTTTACTATACTGTAACTGCTGGCTGCAGCAATGTGTGGCACAGATTGCTGTAGCCGGTGGCAGATACCTGAGAAGCCGGGATGCCGACAGGGATAATATCAGGGGACAGGATCAGGTAAGGGTGGGAAGCATATGATTTTTAAACCAAAACAGTTAGGCAGGCAGGGGCTGGAAGCAGAGCAGCTTGTGGCAGATAAAAAGCAATGCAGGAAGATCGGCCCGTGCGGTGTAGGGGAAAAAGCAATGTACCTGAACAGTTTTTACATTGACAGAAGGTATTATGTTCCGTTTTCCTCTATTACACGCGTGTTTAAAAGAATCGCGATGAGCAAAGGCGGATACACGGGAAAGGGGATTTTTGCAGCGATTCCATATCTTGTGGTAGAGTATGACAATGGAATGCAGAAGCAGTGTAATTTTAAAAGAGAAGAACAGGTGGATCAGATTCTTTCGTATCTGCAGACAAAGAAGCCTGGTCTGAAGCTTCACAGCGCGGAAGCAGAGAAACGTCTGGCAGAGAAAGCACGGATCGCAAAAGAGCGAAGGAACCGTGTGGTTTCTCCGGAAGCACAGGCGCAAATTGCTGATCTGGAAAGAGCGCAGGAGTATCTGGAGCAAAGGCCGCAGCTCTATCAGGAGTTGAGCGCGGCGGCAAAGAAAAAGCGGACGTATGATCGATCCAATCCAGCGTATAAGTGGGCGGCGCTGTTTATCACGCTTATGGGTCTGGCAGCTCTTTTGTACGGTATTTATGCGCTTGTTACACATGCCGGGTTTGCCATGTACTTTTTATTGCTGGGCCTGGCAGCTATTTTCCTGTTTTCAGGCGCGCATGTACTTCCGACAGCAAAAAATAACCGCCGTTTTATCGAAAGGAAGCTCAATGAGGCAGAGAGGGCAATGGAGGATTATCTTGCTTTATATGGGACATTTCCTGTACCGGCGAGATATGCACACCCTGGTGTTTTGATGAGAATGACAGAGGTATTGGCTTTAGAACGAGCCCATACACCGGAGGAAGCGCTTGAGACGGTCAAAAAGGATCTGAAGGCGCTGAACTCGAGTGTATCTGTAGAGCAGGAAGAATTTGATGAGATCATGGCTGTAAAACCGATGTTTTTGGTACATGATTACGAGTAAAGAGACAGCAATGCTCTGGCAGGGCATTGGCTAAAGGAGGATCAGTATGCCGGATAGGAAAATGAAGCGGGTGGAGGACTCGATGGTGGAGCAGTCATTCCTTCTGATGCCGCGCTGCCTGAATGCTGCGGGCTATCTGTTTGGAGGACAGCTCCTTGCGTGGATCGATGAGACTGCGGGGATCGTGGCAAAGCGCCATGCCGAGATGAATGTTGTGACAGTAGCTGTTGACAATATGTATTTTAAATCGGGCGCACGGGTCAATGATACGATCGTGCTGATCGGGCGTCTGACGTATGTGGGACGTTCTTCGATGGAGGTGCGCATTGATACATACGCGGAGAATCTGAACGGAATGCGCACAATGATCAACAGGGCATATTTTGTTATGGTAGGTACGGATGAAAATCAGACACCGGTCGAGGTGCCAGGACTGATCGTAGAAGGTGTGACACAGGAAATCGAGTGGGAAGCTGGTAAAAAACGCAATGAACTGAGAAAAATGAGAAGACGGGAAGGCTTTTAATTTGTATTTTTTTAAGGAGACAGGCAATGTCAGAATATCAGAAGGTCAGACATGAATTTCCACCTGTGTACGATGAACACAGCAGAATATTGATTCTGGGGAGTTTCCCCTCGGTCAAATCAAGAGAGCAGCAGTTTTTTTACGGGCATCCGCAGAATCGTTTCTGGAAGGTGATCGCCGCACTCACAGGCGAAGAAGTTCCGACAGATATCGAGACAAAGAAGCACCTGCTGCTTGCGCATCATATTGCAGTGTGGGATGTGATCGCGCAGTGCGATATTATCGGTTCGAGTGACAGTAGCATCCGAAATGTAATTCCAACAGACTTGCAGTGTATTTTGCACACAGCTCAGATCGAACGGATCTATGCGAACGGAGGGACAGCAAAGAAGCTGTTTGACCGGTTTCAGAAAAAAAGCTGTGGGCGGGAGATTACAGGGCTTCCGTCGACGAGTCCGGCAAACGCAGCCTTCTCTCTGGAGCGTTTGGTCGAGGCATGGAAATGTATTCTTTAACAGTAGCGGCTCGCGAATATTAGAATTATATAACAAGGCTTCTTTTCGGGCAGTCAGATAAATACGTCTGCCTGGAAAGGAGCCTTGTTATGGTATAGGGAAGTTACGAAATTGCGGAGTGCGCAGAGGACGTGTTGGTTATCTGCAGATCCATGCTGCCGCTGCGAAACCCCTCCAGATCAAGGGTTACATAGAGAAAACCGAGAGATTTCATCTGCCGGATCACCTGCTCGCGCATTCGTAAAAGCTTTGAAAAATCGGAGCAGTCAATCTCGATCCGCAGCAATGGCTCATGAAAACGAAGGCGTACATTGTAAAAGCCCTGCTCGCGCAGCCATTGTTCTCCGGTATGGATGCGCAGCAGCAGGTCCCGGTCCAGATATGTGCCATAAGGAAGTCTGGTAGCCAGACAGGGCGTTGACGGGAGTGCGGCAGTTGGCAGGCCAAGTGCGCCTGAGAGAGCCCGGACTTCTGATTTCGTAATGCCAAGCTCCAGAAGAGGGCTGCGGATGCCAAGCTCCTTTAATACCTTCATGCCGGGGCGGTATTCGCCCTCATCATCCTTATTAGAACCATCGCATATCATACAGTACCCATGTTCCAGTGCCCGTGTTTTCAGCTCTGAGAATAACAGATGCTTGCACAGATAGCAGCGGTTGTCCGGGTTATTCAGAAGCTGAGGATCTTGAAATTCATTGACCCGGATAACTTCCGGAAGGGCGTGAAGCTGTCTGGCTCTTTGCACTGCCTGCTGTGTATCTGAGTGCGGGTGAAGCTGTGTCTCCAGGATAACAGCAAGCACAGGGCGAGGCTTGGGGGCAATTCCAGAAGAAGCAGCATCAGATGCAGCTTTTAGCAAAAGCGTACTGTCGACTCCGCCGGAATAGGCGATGCAGATCCCTCTGTGCAGCTCTGACTGAAAATATGCAGTGAGTCCTGCATAGGTCTGAAGCAGTTTGGGAGAAAGCTCCCGATCCATTTTTATGGAAGTATTCATAATCGCCTCCTGATAGTGGAAGAAAGAAATATATCTGCGAATAAAAAGGCAGATACATAATTGCCCGGTCTGCAGTTATTTGGAACGGCATGCATCGCGCGCGTATGCCTGAACCATGTGATACATTTCAGGAAAGCCTGTTTTATTGGCGGCGGCAAGGCGGCAGATGCTGTCATTTTCCGGATAATAATAAGTTTCCTGCCCATGCGTGCAGCATTTAACATCGGCCATCCCCCATGGAGTTTCGATCGCAAGGATCCGGCGCTCCAGCTTTGTACGCGTAGATTGCGAAGCGCGGATGCCGATGGTAGTAGTATTCTGGAAAATAATAGCTTCCATTATCGTACGATCCTCTGGCCGGCAGATGACCTTTAAAAGACAGGCAGGACGGCTTTTTTTCATATAAATCGGTACATAAAAAACATCGAGAGCTCCGGCTTCAAACAGCAGCTGCATGGTGTAGGACAGCGCCTCACCGGTACAGTCGTCGATATTGGTCTCCAGCGTCAGAATGGTGTCCCATGTATCAGAGAAGGCGGGCTCAATGAGCATGGCGCGAAGGATTCCGGCAGTCTCATAATCACGCTTTCCGGCTCCAAATCCCATTTTGCAGATTTTGTATTCTTCCGGAAGTGATTTTCCTGTAGAAACAGCAGCAGCGATCGCGGCGCCGGTCGGTGTCACGAGCTCTCCTCGTGTGGCAGAAGATTTAAGCGTCAGCCCTTCATTCACAGCAATAGCAGCAACAGCAGGTACAGGAACAGGGATCAGGCCATGCTGGCAGCGGATCTGTCCCTGTCCGTCTGTAAGCGGAGAGACAATAATCGCATCGGCGTTTAAATTGTCGATACAGACAGCGGCTGCTACAATATCTACGATAGAATCTACTGCTCCGACCTCATGAAAATGGACTTCGTCTATACGTTTTCCGTGTACAGTGGCTTCTGCTTTAGCAAGAATCTTAAAAATGCGGATCGCAAGCTTCTTTGCGTTTTCTGTCAGGGCTCCGGCGCGGATCACAGCAATAATGTCATTGAGATTGCGTGCCGTATGCTCGTGTGCGTGCGTACAGTGATCATGTACCGATGCTTCCTGATGATGTGGGTGCGCAATAGTATACTCATGAGCGTGTGCAGTAGTATGCTGATGAGCGTGTGCGTCATGAGATGCCTCCTGCTGATGAGCGTGTGTGTGCTGTATTTGTGTCTGAGCATCATGCAGAGCGTGATTGTGCAGATATTCCATATCGTGATCATGATTTTCGTGTGCGGCGTCCAGCTTCACATGGAAATCGCAGGCACGGATCCCGGATTTGAAAACATCCTTTATTTCAATCGAATAGCCGTCAAGCGGCAGACTTTTTAAGGCCTGTTCCAGTACCTTACGATCTGCGCCAAGATCCAACAGGGCGCCTACGGTCATGTCTCCACTGATGCCGGAATGACATTCCAGATATAATATCTTATTTTTCATGGTATACTCCTGTCAGCCGACGATAAAGCCGGCAAATGCAAAACCTGTCAGAAGCTAAAATGACAAAAGCCAGGGGCAGAAAACGGCCGCAAACAGGCTGATAAAAATGCACAATTATTTCCGGATAAGGATAGATATTTTGAGATTTTTGCTTGGCAATCTGACAGGCATAGACTATATGATTATGAAATTTATTCTACCATATAAGCACTGTGGTATGCAAGGTTTTGGAGAAATACATGTGAGATGAACAAACATTCGCCGGAGATCTGGAAGAGGGTTAAATTTTATATTGCCAATTAAAACGAGCTATTTTATAATATAGCTCTAAAATGGACTAAAAAATAAGCTCAGGAAAATAATCACAGGGAGATAGCATCACAGAGCGATACGCTACATTCCTGTACCTGAGCGCAGCGAAAGGAATGGAGAGAAATGAAAAGAGAAACAGTTATCGTACTGGACTTCGGAGGTCAGTACAACCAGCTGATCGCACGCAGGGTAAGAGAGTGCAACGTGTACTGTGAAATCTATTCGTATAAAACAGAATTTGAGAAAATTAAAGCATTGCAGCCTAAGGGAATCATTTTTACAGGCGGTCCCAACAGCTGTTATGAGGCGGGCGCACCTTCTTATACAAAAGAAATTTTTGAGCTGGGTGTTCCGGTACTGGGTATCTGCTATGGTTCACAGTTGATGATGCATCTTCTCGGCGGCAGGGTAGAAAAGGCCCCGGTACGTGAGTATGGAAAAATAGAGGTGACAGTAGATCAGAAATCAAAGCTTTTTGGTGGTGTATCAGAGAAAACAATCTGCTGGATGAGCCACAACGATTATATCTCACAGCTGGCTCCTGGATTTATGGCCAGTGCGCATACGGCAGACTGCCCATACGCGGCTATGGAGTGTGAAGAAAAGCGGCTTTATGCGACACAGTTTCATCCGGAAGTGCTTCATACAAAAGAAGGACAGAAGATGCTCTCTAATTTTGTATATGGCATTTGTGGATGCAAGGGCGACTGGAAAATGGATTCCTTTGTAGAGCAGTCCATTCAGGCGATCCGCGAGAAAGTAGGGAAGGGCAAGGTGTTGTGCGCGCTTTCCGGCGGCGTGGACTCTTCGGTGGCGGCAGTTATGCTCTCAAAGGCAGTTGGCAGCCAGCTTACCTGTGTATTTGTGGATCATGGTCTGCTGCGAAAAAATGAAGGCGATGAGGTAGAAGCAGTATTTGGTCCAGAAGGTGAATATGATCTGAATTTCATCCGGGTCAATGCACAGGAGCGTTTTTATGAGAAACTAAAAGGAGTAGAAGAGCCGGAGCAGAAGCGTAAGATCATCGGAGAAGAGTTTATCCGTGTATTTGAAGAAGAAGCAAAGAAGATCGGTGCAGTGGATTACCTCGTACAGGGGACCATATATCCGGATGTCGTAGAAAGTGGTCTCGGCGGGGAATCTACCGTGATCAAATCACATCACAATGTCGGCGGTCTGCCGGAGTACGTTGATTTTAAAGAGATCATTGAACCGCTGCGCGACTTGTTTAAAGATGAGGTGCGAAAAGCCGGTCTGGAGCTGGGCATTCCGGAATACCTTGTATTTCGTCAGCCATTCCCGGGACCAGGACTGGGAATCCGTATTATCGGAGAGGTAACAGCAGAAAAGGTGGCAATGGTACAGGATGCAGACGCCATCTGGCGTGAGGAAATCGCAAAAGCCGGCTGGGATCAGAAAGTGAACCAGTATTTCGCAGCGCTCACCAATATGCGTTCTGTAGGCGTTATGGGCGATGAGCGGACGTATGATTATGCAATTGCTCTGCGTGCTGTGACAACGACAGACTTCATGACTGCAGAAAGTGCAGACATTCCGTGGGAGATCATTGGAAGGACCACGAGCAGGATCGTAAATGAGGTGAAAAACGTCAATCGGGTACTGTATGACTGTACCGGAAAGCCGCCTGCAACGGTGGAATTCGAATAATATGCAAAATCCCAGAAGCCCTTTATTTATAAGGGTTTCCGGGATTTATTTTCACCCCGTGATGCTACGGTGATGTTAATGTTATGAAAGTGTCTTATTTTTTTGCATTTTTTGTTTCTGTATGCTGTTCTACATTTCATATTTATATATCTTCTATATTATTGTTTGTTGCTCTTACATCGTTGAGAGCGTCAGCAAGTTTACGGTCTCTATCTGGATATAAGTGAGCATACGTCCTCCATGTTGTTTCTGGAGATTCATGGCCGAGACGGTCTGCGATTTCTTTTATCGAGAATTTCATATCAATGAGCATACTCGCGTGGGAGTGGCGCAGATCATGAACTCTGATTGCCGGCAGTCCTGATCTCGCAGTTATCCTTTTAAACTCTGCCCACATTCCAGACTTCTGAAAATAGAATATCCGTTCATCTTGCGCTATTGTCATGCTTGCCACGTATTCTTGCAGCTCATCGTACAGCGACTGCGGAATGTTTACGATGCGCTTGCTCTTGTCTGTTTTCGGAGTAAGGAAGTATTGTTCACGCTTCACAACTACAAAGTTTTTAGTAATTGAGATAGATCTGTCTGGCAAAATATCTTCCGGAGTTAACGCAAGGACCTCTGCGGATCGAAGACCGCCATAGAACATAAGACTGAAAGCCATTCTGTATGCGCTCTTTTTCTCAAAAGTCAAGAAATAATCAAATTGCTCTCTTGTCCAGATCTTCATTTCATCCGCATTGCTTTTCCCGATGCTGCCGGCCGCATGACAGGGATTACTTCGGAGCTTATAGTATTTTACTGCGTAATTCATTATAGCAGACATCTGATTGTTTATGGTCTTCAGATAAGTCTGCGCATAGGGCTTACCGTTTTCATCCCGATAGTTTAACATAGCATCCTGCCATCTGTGGATCACGATCGGCGTTATGTCTCCGATTTTCATGTCCTTAAAAAATGGCATCAATTTCAGATCGATCAGATATTGCTTGTTCTCCAGAGTAGTAAGTTTCAGACGGGAACTGCAGTCTGACATGTAGTTTTTTACCAGTGCAGAAAAAAGGATATCAGGATCCTTTGCTCCTTGGGCAAGAAAATCTCGTTCCCACTCTACCGCATCCTTTTTTGTAGAAAATCCGCGTTTGCACTTGTGTTTCTTATTTCCAAGCCAGTCCTCGTAATAGAAGTTCGCATACCACTTTGTCTTTCCATCTTTCGTAAAATACTTGTACGCCGGCATCATAACCTCCATGATTCAAGATTGTGTTTGACAAATATTTCAAACCTTCGTATAATATACTTAACAAGAGAACCGTTGGTCAGCGTACACCTGACCGCCGGCATCAGTTAAAGCAAAAAATAGCGCCTTACTTTTGCAGAGCAGGGGCGCTATTTTTTATGCATGATATTAACAACAAGAGTTATGACCGCACAAAGCATAATTACAAAAGCAAACAGATCGCTATATGTAACCATCAGCACCAGCCTCCTTTCGCAATAGCGTCCGGCGGCTGACATAACACCCCAACGGTTCCCCGATTAAATATACTATTCTGTTTTTTCTTCCATTTCCTCCATCATTCCCAAGAAGATACGTTTCCCCTTCTTTGAGAGCTGGCGATAGCGCAGGATGATGTCCTGCTCGTCTTCTGAGGCAATAGCACAGCTATATTCGGAATTACCTGTAAGGTAATCAATAGAGGTGTCAAGGGCTTTAGAGAGGCTTGCAGCGGTATCAATACCTGGCATGATCTTTCCGGCAAGTATTTCACAGCAAGTTTCATCTGTAAGGTTTGAGCGCCCAATCAGATCAGGAAGGCTCATCTGCAACTGAGCCATGCGGGATTTGATTTTCGTGGGAACTTCGGAAGTCTCAGCCGGATCGGTAGCAGAGTATCTGGAAGCGGTCCTGCCAAGAATGTAATCCGCCGGAACCCCAAAGAATGCAGCACAGCGGTTCACCAGTGCAGTTGATGGCTGCGTATATCCTCTTTCGATATTCGATATTATCTGGGCAGAAAACCCAGTTGCTTTTCCAAGTTCGGACTGAAGCATACCTGCCTCATTTCTGAGAAGTTTAATGCGTTTCCCCACAGTCATAATCAAGCCTCTTTCTACAAAATCAGGAAATTCTAATCTGTATTTTTATAATTTCCTATCTACTCTGTTATTACTCGTTGTAAAAAGAAATAGAGATACTAGTATATTTATAAGAATCTTTCATTAGAGATATTTTTTCATAAGCAGCAGTAGGAGTATCCCATTCTGTTTTAGGCATTCCAAAAGTTGTTTTTATCGGATGTCCATCACCGTATTTTGAAGATAAGTCTTCTATAATATTGTTGTATATTCCAGTGCTTAAATCTAATTCACACCTTCCGCATAGTGAATAACTTTCAATATATCCGTCTGTATTAGTATAGAAAGTAAATAATAAATTATTTAGTCCATAACAAGGAATCATATTTTCTTCAGGTTCAAATTCATAAGTATTAAAGAGTGATGATTCTTGAGTATATGTTGGCTCTCCGAATATATCAAAGATTTCTTTTATGTGAGTGTTTGGTGGAAATTGATTCACATCATAAGCTTCGATAGATAAATTTTCAGATGCAGAAATTTCTGTTTTATCAAGAGTATTATTCGAAGTAATAGCACTACCGTCTTGTGCAAAATCGTCTACCTGTAATTCGCCATTTGTAATCGTGCATGGGGAAGATTCATTACCGAAAAAATATGTACCACTTCCGTCAACAAATCCAGTTTCTATATTTTCAGTAAATGTTCCTTCGATATATGCTCCGGATGCCAGATAGTATATCGTTCCGGTTCCATTGATATAATTATCAGCAAATGTTCCTTCATATTTTATTCCATTTGCCCAGTATAGAGTTCCGATGCCGTCTCGTAGTCCATTCTTAAACTCTCCAGTATATGTGGTTGAATCTGATTGCACCATTAAACCTTTTCCATTCATATAGTCATTCACATATGTAGCTACAGATACTTGTCCTATATCGAATATAGTAGTTCCGATACCATTAAAGTGTCCATCTTCCCATTCACCGATATATTTCCAGTTTTGTCCATCATCATTAGAAGTTGTGAACATACCGATGCCATCTGGGACACCGTTTTTTAATCCGCCTGAATAAACGCCTGTACGATTCCCATAATCAAAAGAAATAGTTAATGATTGCTCGTCAACATAAGAAAGTTCACTATTCGCATTGCTTGCCAGTACATTGAAAGGAAGTGAAAAAGCAAAACATAGAGGTAAAAGTGCAAAATTCTTTTTCATAACTCATTTCCCTTTCCGGCTTCGGTACCACTCGAAGCCTATTATTTTGCCTGCTTGAGCCGTTCTGCTGCAACGGATTCCTGCTCATAGCGTTTTAAGTATCCTTTTATTTCACCGCGAAACTCTATCTGTGCATCTCGCGGAAGTTTGTGGATCAATGATAACCATTCAGAGTCTGCTTTCCTATCTATTGTTTCAAAACCACATACGATACCGGGAAAAAAATGTGATAAAGATCCATATAAATCCTCCTGCAATACATTTTGATCTCTATAGTCGCGATACAGTAATACTAGTAGGTATTCTTCAATATTCAATCTAAGACCTGGAGAAATGGCACCTGGTATAACCCAATATTCAGGAAGAATATTAAAATAATCTGATAACTGCTCGTAGTAGTTTACATAAGTGGAATCCAAACCGGACATCCAACCAGCTATAGTATTGTCTTCTACCCCAAGAAATTGTGCAAGATCAGAGATAGAAGTATTGTTGACAGTCAGCTGATACGCAAATTTTTCCGAAAATGTTGTCAGCACATCTTCGTCTTCAGGAGTTCCAAGTAGTGTAGAAACTGTAGTTCCTAGATATTCAGCGATTGCTGAAACGACAGAAGCGCTAGGAATAGTACCTCTCTTATTCCAGTCAACAAAAGAGTTCTTACTTAAATGTAAATCTGTTAAAAGCTTATTTTTACTTATTTTTTTTGATTTTAATAAATCTGTTACATTATTAACGAATTCATTCATAACGTCCACCAAAAATCATGCAAATGCTGAAAAAATATATTGACATTCAGCGTTTGCGGTATTATTATACAAGTGTAGATACAACAAGTTATACAGCGGCGGCAACCGCTGATTACGCCACAGAAAGGAGAGCACATGAAAAACGAAAATGAGTCAATCTATAAAAGGCGGAAGCTACTGATTGACAGAATTTCGTCAAATTTTGTATCGCTCATCATATAGGCTCCTAAAAGTGGAGCGGTATCTATATTTTAAAAGATTTTTCAACAAATGTAAACACAAATTATAGAGAGGAGTGGTCTTGTGAAACGCTTACTCAGCGAATGGTGCAGAGAAACCAAAAAAGCAATGATCGATCAGGATATGACGATGAACGATCTTGTATCTGAGGTCGGTTACAGTCGGGCCTATGTATCCGGTGTAGTTAACGGAAGAATAAACCATCCGGATGTCGCCGAAGCCATCAGCAAATACTTGCACATTACAGTTCCATATACTTGTGCATGAATCAATTATACCGTTAATAGAAGGAGAGAAAAATGTCGAAAATTGCTACGAAAGCAGCTGACAATATGTTCTGTCAGGCACGCTATGCTGCTGCAAAGTTCAACGAACGGCTCAGCAGTAGAGAAGGCGCCGCAGAGGAGCTCGGAGTAGACCGTACAAGGCTCGCGAGAATTGAGTTGGGAAGCACAATACCATATCAGGAAGAGGTGCTTCTGATGGCAGATTGTTACAAGGCTCCGGAGCTAAAAGGCAACTATTGCCGGGAGATGTGTCCGCTTGGAAAGAATATGCCGAAGATTGAGAACGAGGGGCTGGATCGCATCAGTTTGAGAATGGTATCGTCACTCAGAAAAATCAATGAAGCGAAAGAGACACTTTTGGATATTACGACTGACGGCATCATCAGTGACGAGGAAAAGCCCGATCTTGAAAAGATAATCAAGACTTTAGATGAGGTGAACGAACTCACTCAGAACCTGAAAAACTGGATTGCAAGAAATTTGGAATGAGGTGCTGGTTATGGCAGAAGGAATTATTAAAAAGCTTACAGCGGCGGAACGTTCTTATTATACCGCAGCAGAGGTAAGGGTACTCATGGGTGTATCAAGAGATACGGCATATCGAATGATCCGTTCTCTGAGATCAGATCTGATAGCAGATGGAAAGCTTGCAAAAGGGTATCCAACTGGGAAAATCCCAAAGAAAGTATTTAACCAGATGTACATGATTGACTGAAAGGAGATGAAGTGATTTGGCTTTTTACAGAACCTGTCCGGACTGCGGCGCACATCTTGATCCGGGAGAACAGTGTACCTGCCATGATGAAGATGTGATCCGGCGGCAGGAAAAAGAGAAAGCGGAGCAGCGCATCATGAAAATGATAAAAGAAGAAAGGAACGGTCAGCTTCGGTTGGCGGTGTAGGAGGTAAAAATGCTTACGGCAAAAGATTTAGAAAAATATCACCGAGCCGGTGAACGGATTCTTAATGCTTTGGATAACAGTCCACTTCCAATAAGCTGGCATGAGATGGACAGAATGGCATTGCAGAGTGTAATCGCAAAAGAGCTGATTCTGATGGAAAGAGAGGAGAAACATGGACTATAAGTTTATTGCAGAGGACTCAAAGACAAAGGTGTATCTGTCTCTCGTGCGTGAATTCAATGAAGCGGAGTATGAGAAATACTATCTCCGTAAAAAAAGAGAAAAGATGAGAAAAAGGATTCTTATGATTGCAAGAATTGCGAAGTACACTCTTCCAGTTCTTGTAACAATTATTCTCTATCTTACGATCTCGCAGAGACTGTATCTGAAAAGAGGAAGCTATGCTATCGGATCAGAGTTCCTATTTACAGGAATCGTCGGAATTGGAACTTATTTATTTCTGGATTGGCTTATAGGAGGTGATGAAAATTAAAAAGGTCTTGGATATCAAATGGAAAGCAGAGTGTAGACGGCACTTGCATTCCTGTCCAAGACCAATGTCAGAACTTAAAAAAACAGGTTTGAAGCCCTTGGTTTTTTAAAGTCACCGTCATTCTAACACAAGAAAGCGAGGAATGCAAATATGAAAATGATAAAAATTACAACTCAGAATGAAATTTTTGTTCTGGATTTTCCAGAGGGTAACCGAAGCGAGCAGAACAAGATTTTGCGCAATCATATCGGACCGGAATGCGAATATCTTGAGCACGTGATGGCGAGACGGCTGTATGGGGTTCTAGGTGCTTCAAATCGGGTAACATCTGCTCCGGGAGAGTGTGTCAGTATGCTGATCGATGAAGAAGGATTGCTTCATAAGTTGCCGGTAAATCCTACGGGATCCTACTTATATATGACAGATATTCATGGATGCCCGATTGTCGGAAATATTTTGATTATCGGTGAAGTTTATACTGGAGACGGAATAGATTTTTGCGGTATGTCAGATGACCAGTTCAATCGGCTGTATCCGAAACTGAAAAAAATTTTGGAAGGATGATAGAAAATGTGCAGTTTATGTTTGCAGAGCCCCTGCCATCCGAGATGCCCGAATACATCAGAGCCTAAACCGGTACTGTATTGTCGGAAGTGCAGAAAAGGAATGTGCGTCGGCGATAAACATTATGACGGTATCTGTAAGGAGTGCCTTGACGATATGTGCGCAGATGAATGGCTTGAGCTGTTTGAAGAAAGCATGGAAATGATAGAGGAGGAATGAGCGTGTCAGATTTAGTACCTGTACAGGTGAAAGGAAATGTAGGAACGATCGATGATAATCTGGATCTTGTAGAGATCTCGATCCGTGAGAAAGTAGCTGAGTATAGCGCAGTAGTAGTGACGGAGGACGGTGTAAAAGACGGAAAAAGATTTCTGGCGGATATCCGGAAAGAAAAGAAAGCGCTTGATGACGAACGGAAATCTATCAAAAGACAGTGGATGGCTCCGTACGAAGAGTTTGAGAAAAGGGCGAATCAGATCATTGCACTTTATGATGAACCAGTAAAAATCATCAATGATCAGCTCAATGAATTTGAGAAGCAGCGCAGGGAAATGAAACGTCAGGAGATAGAAGCCGCTTATGATTTTGTGAAAGGTAATCTCGCAGACTGGCTTCCATTGGATAGAATCTACAATCCAAAGTGGGAAAACGCCACTTATTCCTCGAAAAAAGTGCGTGAGGAGATGGAGCTGATTTTTGATCAGATGAAGGTATCTATTTCAACGATAAAGTCGATGAAATCAGAGTTTGAGGCAGATGCTCTTCGTGTATTGAAAGAAACAGGCAGTCTGCAGAATGCTATTGCGGAAATCAACGAGCTGCAGAAACAGAAAGAGCGCTTCATGGAACGAGCAAGGCAGGAAGCGGAGCGTGAGCGTCTGGAAAAGGAACGGGCGGAGAAAGAACAGGAAGAAAAGACAGCGGCATTGCAGAATGCAGAAGAAAAAACGGTGGGGCCAGAAACTAATGAAAAATCAGAAGTATTAGCATTTGATATCACAGAGGAAATACATGAACCACTGGAACCGTTTGCTCCAGAGAAGATCCTGACCGTAATGGTGAAGATAGGTGAGAATGATATAGGTATGTTGAGAGAGTTTTTGGACATGGCAAATCTGGAATATGAGGTGATGGAATGAGTAGTGCGGATAAATCGCTAAAATTCAGGGCATTAGAGCCGGATGAGGTGGAATGCAGAATATCAACAATCAGTAATAAGGGGTTGGCACTGCTGCTTTATAAGGATGCGAGAGTCGATCAGAACGTTCTTGATGAAACCGTCGGTGTGTTGAATTGGAAACGCGAGCATCAGATGATCGGTGATCGTCTCTATTGTACCGTTTCAGTGTGGGATCCTCAGAAAAATCAGTGGATCTCAAAACAGGATGTCGGAACTGAATCATACACAGAAAAGGAGAAAGGACAGGCTTCGGATAGTTTTAAGCGGGCTTGTTTTAATATCGGGATTGGTAGGGAACTATATACAGCGCCGTTCATATGGATAAACTCCGGAGACTGTGAAATATCAGAAAAAAACGGAAAAAAGGTCTGCTACGATAAATTTATCGTAAAAAAAATGAAAGTCACAAGCGGTAGAATATCGGAGCTTGAAATCTGGAATAGCCGACTGAATCGGATGGTATATAAATTTTCGGTATCTAATAAAGCCCATAATAACAGCTCTGGCGGTCAAAATAATGAGGGCAAGGGAAATAATGATCCGAGACCGGAAAACCGCTCAGAGGGCAATACACAGCCTCAGGGCATATACGACGAGCAGGCAAATGCTGAAATGATGGAGCAGGTGAATAAAGCATTGATCGATAGTATGAAAATAAATGTTATTAAAGAGACGATCCGGAAAAAGGGGCTGTCCGAATCATCCATTCTCGGGCATTACAAATTAAATGCTTTTGAGAGTATGACGATGGCACACTGGACAAATGCCATGCAGTTGCTTGAACGATATCCAGATAAGGAAGGAAGACGGTAATGAATCTGACAGGGAAGATCGTTGGGATGTCAATCAATTTTCTTACAAAGAAATTTGAACTGACTGTAGCGGTAAATGAGGAAGATAACCTTACGGCCAGATATGAGGAATTGAAAAATGAAGAACTGCTTGATATCAGAATTAAAAAATATCGGGCGCGCAGGAGCTTAGATGCAAACGCATACTTTCATGTTCTTGTAGATAAGCTTGCCGATAAGCTCAGAATCTCAAAACCACGGTGTAAGAATATCATGATTGGCAGATACGGCCAGCCCTTTTACATAGATGATAGTGAGACAGCAGAGGCTGTAATCAAGACGAATATCCCTGTCGCAAAAATGCTTGAAAATGAAAGCGTTCACTGTATGCCATGCGGTCAGAAAGTTGAAGACGGAAAAGAACTTGTTTTTTATAAGGTCTTCCGTGGGAGCAGTACATACGACACAAAGGAAATGAGCATTTTGATCGATGGTACTGTATCCGAATGTAAAGACTTCGGAATAGAGACTCTGCCACCGGACGAGCTTGCGAGGATGATCAATAGATGGAAAGTATAATACAACAGGAAAAACAGTGTTTAGTCTGCCACTGTACCAGAGGACTTCATAAGCATCATGTGTTCTATGGTCCGCTGCGGCGAATATCCGAGAAAGAAGGTTTTACGGTATGGCTTTGTGCACGGCATCATAACATGAGTAATTCTGGAGTTCATTTTGATCGTGAACTTGATCTTGAGATTAAGCGTTTGGGACAGCACGTATATGAGCAGACACACAGTAGAGAGGAATTTATAAAGCTCATAGGTAAAAATTATCTTTGAGCAGAAAGGAATGGATATGAATAAAGTAATTTTGTTGGGACGGCTGACTCGTGATCCGGAGGTAAGATATTCTGCAGGTCCAGATTCTATGGCAATTGCAAGATATACGCTTGCGGTCGATCGCCGTAACAGAGACTCTGAGAATCAAAGTGCAGATTTTATAAACTGCATAGCCTTCAGGCAGAAAGCAGAGTTTGCTGAGAAATATTTACGGCAAGGAACGAAAATTGTGATAGTTGGACGTATTCAGACTGGCAGCTACACAAACAGAGAGGGACGAAAAATCTATACAACAGATGTCGTGATTGATGAGCAGGAATTTGCAGAAAGTAAGTCCCATAATCAGCAGGAAAGTAGTCAGAACAATGAACAGCCTTGTCCGTATCCGCAAGTGTCTGGAGATGGGTTTGTGAATATCCCAGACAATCTGGATGAGGATCTTCCGTTTATGTAGGAGGTATACGATGGAATATGGTTTTGATGTAATAGTAAACGTGTCTTCAATCAAAGGTCAGATGTATGATTTTTTGACTGAAAAAATAAGGAAAGGAGAATCTGTTACTGATATCGTTGAGGCGTTTGATTTTGTTCTTCAACTCCTTGATGACAATGAAAGATGATAGACCATTTTGCCAACATCGGCAAAATGGTTGTGAGGAAAGCAGGTGGTCGTCGTGGGACGTGGAGCCCCGAACAAAAAAGGACTGGTCTTCTTTCCGAAAATGGTGGATTTTTACGAAGATGATAGGATCTTCGATTTACTGGACCGGTATGGTCCACTGGGTGTGACCGTGTATGACTGTATACTCTGTATCGTATACAAACACGGATACTACGCAGAGATCCCCTTGGATAAGCTATCGCGCATGATCGTAAAAATGATCGGGAACAAGTGGGTGAAGAATAAAAAGGCTGTCGAGCAAGTGGTGCACTTTTGCTCTGAGATAGGTCTCATTGACGATGACCTCATGACGAAAAACATCATCACCTCTGTTGGAATTCAAAAACGCTTTCACAAGATAGCGGTGAAGCTGATGAAAAGACAGCTCTATGATGAAAAGTATTGGCTCCTCAGAAACGAGGAAAACGAGGAGCCTTTATTAAATGCACCCATAAATAGACTTTCTTCGGAAGAAAAACGAATTTCTTCCGAAGAAAATCCACACTCTTCGGAAATAAGTACACTGAAAGAAAAAGAAAATAAAGAATATATATGTACGGCTGCGCCGGACAAACCGTTTGATAATCCTGAGCTTGAGAAGGAGTTTCAGTTTTTCCTTTTAGTCAGAAAACATAACGGTGCAGATTTGCTTCCGAAGCAGATAACTCTTTTAAGAGAAGAGCTTTGGAATATTGCTGATAATGATCCAGAGCGTATTGAGATAGCAAAGAAAGCAGCATCAGGTAACTGGACGAGCTTTTATCCGATCAGGAAGCATGCAGCAGGAGGACGGTCTGTGAAGAAAAAGAATCAGTTCAATAACTTCGAGCAGCGCAAGTATGATTATAGTCAACTCGAACAGCAATTGATTCAGGCTCAGGAAAGAAAGGATTATTGATGGCAAACGAAGAAATACAGAAAAGTTTTCTGAAAGTATTTCAGGAAATGTGTTATAGCCGATCGGTGTGGCAGGTATGGGCGGACCTTATGTCTGCAATAGCATGTAGTCTTGCAAATGCGGTGGACAAAAGAGAAAAGGTGTGGACTGCAAGGGAAAAAGAATACGCAGAGTGCATAGAGCGTCTTGGCGGAGTGGAAAAGCCATCACAGTGTTTCGCAATAATTGTCGAAGCACTTGACCAGAATCCGGAACAGGACTTTCTTGGAAAGCTATATATGAGCCTCGAATTGGGAAATCACTGGAAGGGACAATTTTTTACGCCATACAACGTATGCGAATGCATGGCAGGCCTCACGATCAATGACAATTTGCAGACACTGGAAAACAGAGAATGGATATCGGTCAATGATCCTGCCTGCGGAGCAGGAGCGACGCTTGTTGCAGTAGCGAACATATTCCGCAGAAAAAAGATTAACTACCAGACACGGGTACTGTTTACGGCGAACGACATAGATCGGGTGGTTGCTCAGATGTGTTACATACAGCTTTCGCTTCTTGGGTGTGCGGGTTGGGTAGCTGTTGCGAACACCATTTCAAATCCGGTTTGCGGCAATCCATTGATGCCGGATGAAAGGCCTGGGCAGGAATTCTGGTACACCCCATTTTACTTCAGGGAAGAGTGGAGCATGAGACGGCAGCTCCAGATCTTCCAGAACCAGTTCGGAGGAGTGTTCACGCCGAGGGATGAAGCAAGGATTGGGAAAATTACTTTTTATTTTGATTTTGAGAAAGGGGAATACAAATGTCAGAACAGTTAAAACAGGAATTGGGTGTTGCTGAAAATGACCGTTTAGAAGCTGAAACAGCCATTGACAGTAAAAACATAGGGGAACGGAAAAAAGAGGCAGTAGAGGGCAAAATAGAAGCCCAGAAAGGCAATGAATCAAATGTAAAGCAGAGAGCAAGAGAAAAACTGGAAGCTGAAATGGAGAAAGCAAATAGCCCGGAAGAAAAGAACCATGTCAACTCAATTATTCCGTATTTGATTAAACGATGCGAAGAAGATATCAGCATGGCAGAAGATGTTTTACAAGAATGCAAGACGTGGGCTAAATGCTATAAGTACATTACTTCTAAGATTTTTGAATGGATGGATAAAAACAAAGTTGCAAAAAGAGGCCACGTAAGCTTGGCTTTTGAGGATCATGTGATCTATGAATGGGCGGAGGACTACTACCACAAAAAAGAGGAAAAACCGGCTCCGGCAAAGAATGCAGGAGGCAAGAAAACCAGTGATAAAAAACAGGCAACAGCTAAAAAGGCTGTTCCGTCAACTGAAAAAGGCGTTCCAACAATTAAAGAAACAATTGGAAAAGTCAATTCAACAACAAAAAAAGATGATACAACAATTGAAAAATTTCAGACATCCAAAAAAGATGTTGCCAATAAGCAGCAGAAAAAGGAAAAAACAAATACCAAAAGCAGTGAAATATCTGGCCAGATGTCATTATTTGATTTTCTGTAGGAGGTGGCAGCATGGAGAAGAGAAAATTATCGCAGATTCCAAGAGAGGAAGCCACCGACGAAATGGTCAGATTTTCGGAGAGAGCTGCAGGCACTCACATTGTTACTTCAAGAGAGATAGAAAAAGATCTCTTGATGCTGACGTTCTATGCGATCAAGGATTTAAAAAAAGGAGAGAGGGGAGCACAGCTTCGGACGTTCTTCTCAAAGAATGATTACATAACCCAAGATTTGACTACTGAAAAGATAAAATGGCTGACAGCTGCTTATGACAGAATGGATTGCATCAGTCTCTATGAGCACCACTGGGATTACAGCAAGCATACAGGATCATGGATACCAAATATGTTCTTCTGGACAGATGCAGATATTGATTGTATGCGGAACTTTTTCAAGGAATGGAGCACAGAGAAGGAGGTAAGGGATTGGACGGCAGTTGAACGCTTTCAGGATATGGTCAGAAAGAGGAGACTGGATGCAAGACATGCAAAAGAAACCAACCCTATTGATGCAGTTATGGAAACGGTCAAAGAAATCCCGGATGGATTTAAAAAATGGGTATTTGAAAAGGCGATGTCATTCAGCCGATATCTGATTTACTCGCCAAGATCGAAAAAAGAGGCTCTGGCACGCTGCACTCACTGCAACGGAATCACACTGATAGACAGAAATAAAGTACGTCTGAGAAATAATGAAAAGGGGACATGTCCGCTGTGTGGAAGCCCAGTAACGATTAAAGCACACGGACGTATGCCGGTTCATATGTGGGATAAAAGAGTGGTTTCCTTTATTGAGCCGAGGGACGAAGGATTTTTGTGGAGATATTTCGATGCAAGCCGTGAAGTAAAACAAGATGGAAAGACGGAAGACAGGCTTTATGAGATTGTACGAACATTCTACAAATTTGCTCCGAATGGAACGCCTTGCACCAGTAGCTACGAGTACCGAGAATATAAGCAGACTGGAATTGTACGGTGGTGTACGGATGAAGGATTCAGATCAAGTTCGTATTGCACCTTGTATCCTGAAAATCTGCCGGAAGCATGGAAGGATACACCTATGAAATATTCGGCGCTGGAGATTTTATCAGCGAATAAACCGACCGAACAGATACATTACGCAAAAGCAATTCGTAGATACAAGGATTTTCCGCAGTTGGAGTGGCTTATAAAAATGGGATTATACAATCTTGCGGCATACGTGTTAAATGAGCATGGAGACGGAGCATTTGAAAACAGACGGATTGGTGTCAGGGGATTACGCAAGAATGGAAAAAATGTATTTGACATCCTTGGACTCACAAAAGAGAACACCAGAATAATGCAAAGCCTTGATGGGAATATAGATGAATTGAGATTGTTGCAGGAGGCGCAAGGCTCCGGATATAACCTGAAAGCGGATGATTTGAAGCGGTTTTATAAGATTTTTGGATGCAATACAACGCTGATCCGGAAGGAGAACAGAAGGTCAACCATTCACAAAATATGCAGATACATTGAACGTGAAGGGGCAGAGTACCGTGTTGGAGAGAATAGCCATTGTTGGCGTTATTCCTATATGCAGCATAGAGAAAGACCTGATATCCGAGAAGAAAGACTTCAGAATTGTGCAAGGGACTGGCTAGATTATCTTGGATGGTGTAAAGCACTGAAATATGATCTCAACAATATGTTCTTCTATTTTCCTAAAAATTTCAAGAAAGTACA
The DNA here is from genome assembly GCF_951230155.1 of Parablautia sp. Marseille-Q6255. Lineage (GTDB taxonomy): Bacteria > Bacillota > Clostridia > Lachnospirales > Lachnospiraceae > Choladousia. The sequence goes on along the minus strand of NZ_CATNVD010000010.1, from coordinate 37,341 downwards.
TGATCGGACAGCGGCTGAGTATCAGGCATTACAAGACAAAAAAGCTGCGGAGGCGAAACGTAGGGAAGAGCAAAGAATAAAGCGTGAATCAGAGGTTATGAAAAAGCTTCTGGCGGAAATGCTCAAAGAGAATACAGGAATAGAAAACGCATTCCAAATAAAGGGGAAAGGTCTCATCCTGAGAGTCCCAAGAGATGCGCAGGAAATTAAGAATGAAGGAGCTGCCCTGCACCATTGTGTTGGAACATATGTTGATCGAGTGGCAAAAGGACTAACACATATATTTTTTATTCGCAAAGAGAAGGAACCAGATACTCCGTATTTCACAATGGAATACAACCATGGACGTGTGATCCAGTGCAGGGGAAGCCACAACTGCGGTATGCCTCCGGCCGTAAAAGCATTTGTGAATGCTTTTGAACAGAAGATGAAAGATCAGGCAGCAAAAATAGAAAGGAAGTGTGGATAATGGCGAAGCAGACTATCAAGAGTATCCGTAAAGGAAGTGTTCAGTGGAATGAGGAAGATCGTTTGCAGATGGTCTCTATGCTGGCAAAGGCAGGATACGCAGTGCAGATTGTCAGAAAAGAAATTTCGTCTGGAGAGAATCGAAAATCCCCTCAGTACGAGTATGTAATCGAATATGGAGAGAAGGTGGAAGGATGAGATTTATAAAACGGAAGCCGATTGTCAAATCGCAAATATATTTGAAATATGGTTTTGTTCGTACTGAGGAGAAAGCGTGTTATTGTCCAAAATGTGGGAACATATTAAATGCCGGACCAAATTATCAGCCAAAGTATTGCAGTGAGTGTGGACAGAAGATTAACTTTTCAAAAATGATATGGGGAGAAGAAAAGGCATTAGGATACGTGGAGGGAACAGAGCATGAATCGATCAAAGATAAGGTGGTGTGATCACACATTTAATATCATAACAGGTTGTCAGTATGGCTGTTCATATTGTTATGCAGCGCAGATGGCTCTCAGATTTTGCGGAAATGTCAAACAGAATTTGGCTCAGAAACACAAGTATCGAATGGATGGAGATTTATTCATTCTGGATAAACCATTTTTGAGCGAAGATGGATATCAGATTATATATCCATTTGGATTTAAGCCTACTCTTCATAGATACAGATATGACATATTGGACAAGCTGAAGCAAGGGCAAAACATATTGGTCGGAGCAATGGCAGATTTGTTCGGAGAATGGGTATCAGATTACTGGATTAAAGACATTTTTGAAATTTGTGAAAAGAAATCGCAGCACAACTACATGTTTCTTACTAAAAATCCAGAAAGGTATACAAAATACGGTGTTCCAGACAAGGAAAATATGTGGTATGGGACAACGATAACGAACGATGAAGATGTGAAACGTATTCATCAGCTTCCCAGCAGACAGAACACCTTCGTTACTGTCGAACCAATACTTGAGAATATAAATATAGCCCTGGCAGATGTGAAATGGATTATTGTCGGCGCTGAAACGGGGTATAGAGCAGGAAGGATAATTCCAGAGTTTGACTGGATCCGAAAAATTGTAGATGAGGCAGATCGTAAAGGAATACCGATATTTATGCAAGACAGTCTCATTGGAATTGTTGGAGAAGAAAATATGCGGAGAGAATTGCCAGTACAGCTACAGATACACAAGCGAAGCGAAAAAGTGAATGCAAGATTACAGGGCAATTGCATGTTGTGTGGGATTAAGGAAGATAAAAACCAGATGGTTACTTTGAGCGGAAAAACTATCCGAAGAGGGAAAACGATAGCTTTTGGGCACATGTGCCATTCTTGTTTCAAACAGTGGCTGAATGATCACAACATACCTGTTCCGGCTCTGGAAGGGCTGTATGAAGAAAATAGCAAAGGAGATGAATAGAGTGGCAAAGAGAAGTTGTAGAAGATCTGTTGATGAAAACAGAATTCATGATAAAGCGGTCAAAATGAGAAAGATGACAGATCAACAGCTTGTGGATTATGTTGAGAATCGTGTTGCGAAAGCGCATAGCGAAGGTGTGAATAAAGGAAAAGCGAGAGCTTTTGCTCAGAACGGAAAAGGCGCAAAAGAATTTATAGCCTATCTCCAGATGTCTAAAATCCCTGGAATTGGAGCGGTAACGATCAATAAGCTCGTAAAAGTAGCAGAGGAAAATGGATACTTATAAAATCAAATATTCAAACAGAGTTGTTACCGTACTCTGGGAAAGGAATGAAGATGAAAGTACAGAAATATGAGATTGCAAGAGTTATTGACAAGCTGAAAAGTATTGTTCAGAAGAATGATCAGTGTCCGGCTCTGGGCGGTGTTCTTGTGAAGGACGGGTATTTAATCGCATCCAACGCAGACATCACAATGAAGGTCAAATTAGAGGCCTCTGAAGGCAATTATTTTATTATACCAATGAAAGCCTTTGACCTGATTAAGAACCTTCCGGACGGAGAGGTAGATATCAGTGAAATAGACCATAATGTAATCCAGATCAAGACAAGAGGCATTAAAAATAAGTACCAAAGCTATCCTCCGGAAGAATTTATTTTTGATATTACAGAGGATCCGGAAGCAGAAGGGGTGAAGCTGAATGGTAAAAAGATCATGGAGGCTATTAGGCATGTTATTTATGCTGCGGCCGATGGTGGTTCAAATACGCAGATGACAGGAATCTACTTTGAAGGAACAAGCAGTGGAGTCTCACTTGTAGCACTAGACGGACATGTAGTCGCGGTGGATTCTGTTCCGGGAGAGGGAATGGCTGATATGAAGCTGATTGTTCCGAAAACAACCGCAAAGAAACTGATTTCTATGGGTGTAATTGATGACGTGACACTTACATATACCAAAAACAGTGTAGTTTTTGAATCTGATGAATATTCCATTTATACCAGACTGATTGAGGGAAAATATTTTCAGTACCAGAAGATGTTTACTGTTGGAGAAATCAATACATGTGCATCACGCACTGCTCTGATTGGAGCAATGACCAGAGCGAAGATGTGTACGGAGGAAAAACAGCCGGCAGTATTTCAAATTGAAGGCGATGTCCTAAGCATTAGCATTCGGGATAAACTGGCAGATTATCAGGAACAGGTACCGCTTCAGGAAACCGTATACAAATCCATACGGTTAGGATTTGATTCTAAACTGGTTCTGGAAACATTAAAGGCTTTTACCTGCGACAACATAACACTTGGATTTACCAGTCCAAGAACACCGATGATAGTGGAGGCAGAGGATAGCGACATGAAAGCTATGGTGCTTCCGGTAGTAATAAGGGAGGAAAAACATGATTGAGATTGTAGCGGTAAAAAATATTGAAGATGCAACACAGGAGGAACTTGCTGATCTTCAGCGGAAGGGTTTTCTTCTGAAAGCAGAATCAAAAAGATCATCTGAAAGATCTCTCAGTCCATACGAAAGGACCAGAGCGCAAGTGATCGCTACGGGGAACAAATGGGCGATGGAAAATTTTATTGCTACGCATAACTGAAAGGAGGGGGAAAATTGAAATTATATAAAGCAGTGCATGAGAGGGAAAATAAATGCAAGGGGCTGCATAAAGAAATGAACATGAAAGCAGGACCGACAAGACTGGTGCAGCCGGAATTTTATCTGTTGGTCGATGTTGATGAGATTCAGAAACAGATGAATACTTTGGAGAATAAAGTGCGTCGGATGGAAAGAGTGGAAGCAAGGAGGAAATGGTGTTATGGAAGAATGTAATAAGAATATGGATTTTGGTAACAGAGAGCCTGATGTAGAGAAGTTCGTTGTTTACTATGATAATGGCGAGCAAAGAGTCATTGATAAAGGATTCTTTTGTGAGATGAAAGAGGAAGAGGGCGCCTGTGTTCTGAGTTTTATAATGTCACACGTATCAGGAAGAGAGCTGGAACACATTGTTTTTGGATGCGTGGAACTTGGTGTGAAGTTAGGTATGTTTGGTGAAAAAGAGGGGAATGAAAGTGAGTAGTCAAAAAGAAATCGGTGTGAAAAAGGACTGCTTTGCATACAAGGAAAAGGACTACGCAGGAAAGATACAGAGCACCTGCGTAGCTCTGAAAGAACTGTATTGTCAGAAAGAGCAGTGTAAGTTTTATAAGTGCAGAGAGGAGATGCTTAATGGTTGACGTAATCATAAATATAGCGATTGGCATAGTAGCTATGCTTGGGATATGCGCGATAGCGCCGACCGCGTTGATCGCATGGCTGTACTGGATGGAAAGGAAGAATGATGATGAGTGAAGAAAAAACATTAAAAGAAAAAATTACTGCGATATCAGAACACTACAGCAAAGTGTGCCAAATCAAGAAAACACAGGAAGAACTGTGTGAACTATTTACAGAAATTTCCGCAGGTATGAAGATCAATGATAGCATTGTCCTTCCTGATAACACATGGTCTGAGGTCGCAGATGTGATCATCATGTGCGCACAGATAGCAATGCAACATGGAAAGACGGACAAGGTGCGTCAGGAGATAGAGTACAAGGTAGATCGGCAGATCAGAAGGATGAGGAACGATGGACGAAAAGAAAGTTAGAGAGGCGATAGAAGCAGTGAAATGCTTTCCGGAATGGAATAGAGATGATCGGTGGATGAATCCTCAAATGATGGAAGGTTTGGTAGATACCATAATCGAAGCATTGGAGAAGCAGCTGCCAAAGAAGCCACGAACAAGCAAAGCCTACTACGGATGTCCAGATTGCACAACTATACGCAGTCTAAGACAGAAGCATAATTACTGTCAAGATTGTGGTCAAAAATTAGATTGGAGTGAGTGATATGAGAGAAAACCTTTTTAAAGCGAAGAGAAAAGACAATGGCGAATGGGTGGAAGGTTTTGTATTTGGGTTTAATCGAAAAATTTACATTACAGAAATGACACAAACTTTTATGACGACCTATTACACAGAAGAAAGCGTTGTAGATTTTAATATGAGAGCCTATGAAATCGATCCCGACACCCTCTGCAAGTACACCAGACTTACCGACAAAAACAAAAAGAAGATTTGGGAGAATGATATTTTGATAGGCCGTGGAAACGAAGATGATTTGGTCAGAGTTGTATTTGGAGAATTTAATGTAATCGATGCCGAGACATTAAAAGTTGTTGATAGAGTTATCGGATGGCACACAGAAGTGATTGAAACAGATGCGTTGAGCAAATGCGAACCATTTTGCCTTCCGATGCCATTGACGGATTCCTACATCAACCGAAGTGAGTATGAAGTAACCGGAAACATTTTTGATAATTCAGAGTTATTGGAGGAATAAAGATGAGATATACAGAACGTCACGGCGGTATCGCCGTGATCAAAGACAAAACAAATCACAAAGAAGTAATGGAACGTCTGGCAAGGTTCGAGGAGTGCGCAGGTTTGGAGGAGAAGATTTGCGATGAATATTGCAGGTTTCCAAGAGAATTAAAAGGAGATGACTTAATAGAACAGTGCCGTATGTGCGATATGATTTCGCTGTTTGATTTATTGCAGGAGACAGAAGTAAATAACTCAGAGCAGGAAGCACAGGCTATGGGAGCAGGCGAGATGAAGATTGCGATCGCGCAGAAGCTTGAAGAGGTGCGTGCGGATATTGTGAATATCAGGCACATGCTGATTACGGAGGACACGGCGCTCGATCAGGCGATCCTCGGATGGAAGAAAGAGCAACTGGAAAAGTGGGCAATATTTCTTGAGGATTTGATGTCTGCCGGAGTGAAGAAGTCTGTCGGGAAGGACTGGAAGCAGAACATGATGCAGAGATTTAAGAGGGTGGAGTGATGAAGAAATACGAAGTTTATGGTCACGCAAATGTGATATGCAGCATGACAGTATATGCAAACAGTGAAAAAGAAGCAATAGAAAAAGCCAATGAGGAATTTGGCTCTTTAACAAATTACGTTGGTATGGGTGGTACTGCACACATGCTGGGAGTATGCAATAGCAGTGCCGACAGATGTGTTTTACCGGATACGGATCCGGAATTTGACGATTGCAAAGAGGTGTGACGAATGAAGGTACCTAAAGAAATAGCAAGCAAAGCAGAAAGATATGAGGAATTAAAAAAAGAAACGGATAAACTCTATGAAGAGCTGGAAGAATTTGCAAACGAACATGGGTTTGAGGATTTTTGGATAGAAGGTTTTGGCGTATCTCAAGAACCTGAAGGTGAAGAACAACTGGACGGAGAATATTGCGACCAAAGCATGCGTTGGGAAGGTTCCGGCGATGGAACATATTACTATCCGATTGAAGGAAGTACGCAATATTTTTGGGTAGCATATTCATTTTGATTGGAGGTGAGATTGTGAACGTAATAGAGAGGATTTTGGAAGAGATAGAAGAAGAGATTAAATTTGCAGAGAGTATGATGGTGGAAAAACCATGTAATAAGTTGGATAAAATTACAAATGATACAGCAGAAGCATTTATTGGCGCATATAAAGAATGCAGTAAAATTATCCGTTCCCACATAGAACACTTGCCAAATGTTGACGCAGAGGAAAAATCTATTCTCTGCACAGTCGGCGAGGATGGCGTATTGTCAGAATATGACGACACATACGACGTTGTCATTCATTGCACAAGCAAAGAAGATCAGGAACAGACGGTAAAGTGTATTAAGGATTCTAATTGGATTCCGGTCAGTGAGCGGCTGCCGGAACCGTATGAAACAGTTTTAGTCTCTGCAAAAATGAAAAATGATACCGAATATTTCGTGTACGAAGCAATAAAGACGTCGAGTATGTGGCTATTGGCAGGTGTTGTGAATAGCATAGACTATGAAGTTGTTGCATGGAAACCTCTTCCAGAACCATATCGCCCGACGGAAGGATAAGCGTATCATAGGAGTGTGGGGATCAATGTACAGTAGATGTCAGAAATGCGGAAGAAAACTTACAGATTTAGATAGTATTAAGAGAGGGTATGGACCAGAATGTTGGGAGACAATTATAGGTAAAGAGAGAAATTCATGCTCTAATCTTCCAGATGATTATGAAGTTCCTGGACAGATATCTCTATTTGACTATGAAAATATTATACAGGAGGATAAGAAAAATGGATAAAAGCTTATACAATGCAAGTGGATGTATGGACAAAACTGCGCATGATGCTATTTGCGCTGCGGATAACAAGAAGACACAGGTATCAAGAGCTGACTGGACAGGCAGAGATGCGGATGCGGATATGTTCGTGAAGATGGTTAAGCGTCTTGCAAAAGGATTTAGGTTCAAGCTTTATGATCGGATTCGGTTTGAGGATTCGGAAACAGGAAAAAAGTATTTGTGAGGTGCGGTATGGATGAAAAAGTACAATTTATTGCATTGACTAAGGAGGAAATAGCAGCAATGATTCGGGATGCGGCACTGGTCGGAGCACAAGTTGCATCTGATGCAATGTTGGTCGGGCAAAGAAAGAAGGAAAAGGAACGGATAGACCGGCGCCTTCATAACACCGATCTGCTTCTGAGAAACTACAGGACATTGAAGGCGAGCTGTGAAAATGCTGTTTACGAATCAAATGAAGGAGAAGTTTCGGAAGTTCTGGAAGATATTATGAGTATGAAAAATGATAAGGTCATAGTGGAATCTATTCGTACATCCGCAAAAAGAACAGCTCTAATGGTGCAGCACATTGATAAGATGTTTGAAGTGTATCGGGTATATTGTAGTAAGATATCTGAAAGAGATAAGAGGAGATACAAGATAATAAAAGCCTTATACATAGCAAAGACACCTATGACAATTGCAGAAATTTCTAAAAAATTTTCGATAAGCAAAGTAACGGTATACGAAGATATCAAAATCGCGAAAGAGCGCCTATCTTCGCTGTTTTTCGGAATCGACGGGATGAAATTATTTTAAATAATATATAATATCTATATCCGTTAACTTAACATTGACTTAATAACGAAAATGGTGTATGATAGGTGAGTAAAATTTTATTCATAAGCCATGAGCCATCGGTGTAAAATCGGTGGCTTTTTAATACCGTTCCGGAAGGGAGGAAAGGGCGATCAGGATGAAATGCTCCTTTAAATTTTTTAAAGGAGATTGTAAATGAATGGAGTAACTATACTATTTTTATATGCGATCATTATGATCTTGGCAACAGTGATTTTAACAAAAAAGGAAAAGAATGTGGAACGTTTCTGTGTTGGAAATCGTTCAGAAAACTGGTTAATGTCGGCTCTCAGTATTGCGGCAACGTGGATCTGGGCTCCGGCATTATTTGTATCAACAGAAAAAGCATATTCTACCGGATGGATTGGACTGTTTTGGTTTCTGATCCCGAATGCTCTTTGCCTTGTGATTTTCATTCCTTTTGCAAAGAGCATTCGAAATGAAATGCCAGAAGGAATGACGCTGGCCGGCTACATGAAAGAAAAATACAAGTCTGACGGGGTGAAAAGAGTGTATCTTTTTCAGCTGATCGGACTGTCTGTATTGTCAACGGGAGTCCAGCTTCTTGCAGGAAGCCAGATACTCAGTGTAGTAACGGGTATTTCATTTAAAACGATGACAGTTTTGCTTGCATGCATAGCAATTTCCTATTCCCTGTTTTCTGGAATCAAAGCGTCCATGCTTACAGACGCTATTCAGATGATATTCATGCTTATTGCATGTAGCCTATTTGTAAATATCTGGAGTAAAAAATACCGGCACACAGGGCATTTTACAGGGACTGAGCGGCATATCAGGGGACTGTACTACGCTATTCTCTGGAAGCGGGATTGAAATATTCCTGTCTTTTGGGCTTCCGACTACGATCGGACTTTTATCCGGACCGTTCGGGGATCAGAGCTTCTGGCAGAGGGCGTTCGCAGTAAAGAAGGAGAAGCTGGGAAGAGCATTCCTTTTGGGAGCAATGCTGTTTGCAGTAGTTCCATTATCCATGGGGATCATTGGATTCATGGGAGCTGGAGTAGAGTATCAGGCGCAGAATCTTGGAATCATCAACTTTGAGTTGATTCGGCATTTTTTTCCATCATGGGCGGTACTTCCATTTCTTTTCATGATTATTTCCGGTCTATTGTCCACGGTAGACAGCAACCTTTGTGCAGTGTCTTCCCTTACGACTGATATTGCAGGAGGGAAAGATATCAGAAAAATCAGGGCGGCGATGGGAGCTCTTCTGATGGCAGGAATATTGATCGCCAATATACCGGGAATCACAGTAACGCATCTGTTCCTGTTCTATGGAACATTACGTGCATCTACATTACTGCCGACCGTGCTGACACTGAAGGGGATAGGGCTGAATTCTAAGGGAATCATTGCAGGCGTGATTACGTCATTGGCTGTAGGGCTTCCTGTATTCGCCTATGGCAGTGTTTTAAATAGTGGACTATGTAAAACACTGGGAAGCCTCTTGACAGTTCTCTTAAGCGGAATTGTGGCTTTGATATTGGCAAGACGGGAGGCGGTACATGCGAAGCGTATTGGGTAGAAAGCAATCATCAAAGCATGAAGATTGGATCTGCGCCATGAGAGACATTGAATCTTTAATAAGCAGTGAAGAGGTTGAAAGAAAAACAGTTTCGACGATTGCAAAGATCAGAGAAATCACAGCAGGAAAGACAGCTGCTTATGCATGGAGCGGGGGAAAAGATAGCTTGGTTCTTGGAAGGATATGTGAAGCAGCAGGAATCCCAGACTGCATGATGGGCATATGCAATCTGGAATATCCGCAGTTTATGGAATGGATTGATTATAACCGGCCTGAGTATCTGCAGATAATCAATACTGGACAGGACTTGGATTGGCTTGCAAAACATCCAGAGATGCTCTTTCCAAAGGACAGCAAAACAGCTTCGAGATGGTTTCAGATTGTGCAGCATAAGGCGCAGGCGAAATACTACAGGGAACATAATCTTGACATGATTATCCTGGGGCGCAGAAGGGCTGACGGAAACTACTGTGGGAAACGTTCTGATATTTATACAGATGGAAAAGGCGTGACTAGATATAGCCCGCTGGCTGATTGGAAGCATGAGGAAATACTTGGATATATCCATTATTTCGATGTTGAATTGCCCCCGATCTATGAGTGGGAGAAAGGATATTTGTGTGGCACACATCCTTGGCCGGCCAGACAGTATATGGAGACAGAGCAACAGGGATGGAAAGAAGTTTATGATATTGATAAGACCATAGTTGAAAATGCAGCACAGCATTTCGATGGGGCCAGAAAATTTTTAGAAGCAATCAAATAGCCGGTTGCAGCCGGCAGCCATTGCCCTTCAGAAATGGAGGACAAAATGAACGTTACTACAAAAAGGCTGGATGCCCTTAAACATCCCAAGAAAAACGTTAGAATACATTCCGAACAGCAAATCAGAGAGCTGAAACGCTCACTTGAAAAGTTCGGACAGACCAGAGCGATTGTTGTGGATGAAGACGATACAATTTTGGTCGGTAACGGCTTATACGAAGCTATGGTGAGTCTTGGATATCAGGAAGCGACCGTATATGTAAAGACAGGGCTTTCAGAGAATGATAAGAAAAAGCTTATGATAGCAGATAATAAGACCTACGCCCTTGGGATTGATAATTTGGAAACCTTGAATGAATTCCTTGAGGAACTGCAGGGAGACTTAGATATACCGGGATATGATGAGGAAATCTTGCAACAGATGGTAGCTGATGCTGATGAAGTGACTGAAAAGCTTTCAGAATATGGAACATTGGACGAATCAGAAATTCAGAAGATAAGGGAAGCAAATGAAAAGAGGGAGCAGAAAGCTGCATCAGAGGAAACATCGGATGAAAATACAACAGAAGACTCGGAAAAACCGAGCAGTTTAGTGGAGCAATCGGCAGAGAAGCAAAACGCCACTGAAACAGAATCCAGAAAATTTGTTATCTGTCCAAAATGTGGTGAGCAAATATGGCTGTGAAACGATGTGAATCCAGCATTGATGTTGTGAAGGCTGCGGAGATCCGGATAAAAAACGTATTCGGAAACGGTTTGCCAGTGTTCTTTTCTTTCAGTGGCGGAAAGGACAGTCTGTGTGTGGCACAGCTTATGGTAAACCTGGCTAACCGCGGAGAAATCAATATGAAGCAGCTTACTGTACAGTTCATAGATGAAGAGGCGATATTTCCATGCATGGAAGAGATGACAAAGAAATGGCGCCGAATCTTTATGATGATGGGGGCAAAGTTTGAATGGTATTGCGTAGAAGTAAAACATTTCAACTGCTTCAATGAATTGTCAAACGATGAAACCTTTATTTGTTGGGATTCCACAAAGCAGGATGTATGGGTACGTCAGCCGCCTTCTTTTGCAATAAGGAATCACAGGTTGCTACGGCCAAGGATTGATGCTTATCAGGATTTTCTACCAAGGATAACCGTATCAGGGATTACAATGGTGGGAATCCGCACAGCTGAATCGGTACAGCGGCTTCAAAATATCGCGTCCATGACAAAAGCAGGAAACAAAATGACTGCAAAGAAGCAGGTATTTCCTATCTATGACTGGACGGACAATGATGTCTGGCTTTTCCTTCTGAGAAATCATGTTGATATCCCGGAAATATACCTGTTCCTCTGGCAGTCTGGATCAAGCAAGAGACAGATGAGGGTATCTCAGTTCTTTTCTGTTGATACGGCCAGAAGCCTTGTTAAGATGAATGAATATTATCCTGATCTCATGGAGCGGATCATTCAGCGAGAACCGAATGCATATCTTGCATCCCTATACTGGGATAGTGAGATGTTCGGACGAAGCTCCAGAAAGCGGAAAGAGGCTGAAGAGGGGCAAGAACAGAAAGACTATCAGCAGGAGCTGATCTATTTATTTAATCACATGGAAGTTTTCTTTGATACTCCGCATAAAAGGCAAGTAGCGGAAAGATATCGCAATTTTTTTATGTCAGTATCGGCAATTGCTACGCCTACAGATTATAAACACATATACGAAGGACTGATCTCCGGCGATCCTAAAATGAGGGCGTTTCGGGCATTATATCAACGTATATACGGACGATACATCAATGCGGCGAAGAAAGGAGAACAACATGGATAATAAATTGTCAGCACCATTATCTACCCTGAAGTGGGTAGATAGGGATTCATTAAAGCCAAACGACTATAACCCGAACAAGGTATCAAAAGAGAACCTGAAATTACTCATTCAATCAATTCTCACGAACGGATGGACACTTCCGATTGTTGTTCGACCGGATATGACGATTATTGATGGATTCCACAGATGGACGGTGGCAGGAATGGAGCCGCTGCATTCTAAGTTGGATGGAAAGGTTCCTGTAGTAGTCGTGGATCACAAAGAGCATTCCGAAGACATCTATGGTACCGTAACCCACAATAGGGCGAGAGGTACACATTTACTCGAACCTATGAAAAAGATTGTAAAAGAACTTATGGGGGAAGGAAAAACAATTGAAGAAATCGGAAAGCAGCTCGGAATGAGACCGGAAGAGATATTCAGATTGTCTGATTTTTCAAAAGAAGATTTTTTAAAGATGATGACAAAAGGGGTGACTGGATACTCAAAGGCGGAGTTCATCACGAAGATATAATGGTTATATATGGAATAGTGCGCAGAGAGGGGACTTTTACCCCTCTCTTTTGTGTATGCCGAAATAAGATGATGGAGGGGAGGGAGGTCAATTGGCAAGGGCAAGAAGTCCCAACAGCATTGAAGCTGAGGAAATGTATAAGAGCGGGATGAAACTTGTTGAGATTGCCAAAAGGTTAAACGTCCCAGCCAGCACAGTTCGGCGTTGGAAATCTACTCAGGAATGGGATGGAAAAACAGAAGGAAAGAAAAGCGAACGCTCGCAAAAGAAAAAAACGAACGCTCGGCATAAAGGGGGACAGCCTGGCAATAAGAATGCTGTTGGGAACAAGGGCGGACCGCTGAAGCCCGGAGATCGGATTGCAGAGAAGCATGGAGCTTATTCATCTGTATATTGGGACGTTCTCGATGAGTCTGAAAAGGAAATGATCGAGGAGATCCAGATGGATGAAGAGTTACTTCTAATTGAACAAATTCAGCTTTTTGCCGTCAGGGAGAGGCGAATTATGTTGGCAATTAACAAGTATAGAAACATGAAAGGTGATGTATCACTGTATGGTTTTGATCGCAGTGAAACGAAAAGAACTTTCAAAACAGATGAGGACAAGCAACTCTATGAAGAGCGGATAGAAAAAAAGATATCTGCTGAAGAACGACTTCCCGGTGACTCGTACAGTCTTGTAACAAATATGGAAAACAAAGACAATATGATCGCACGGCTGGAAAAAGAGCTTTCAACAGTCCAGTCCAAGAAAACAAAAGCAATTGAAACACTTGCCCGATTGAGACTTGAGAAGCAAAAGATCGACGGCGAAAGCAAGGGCAATGAATTGGTTCAGGTGTGGGCCGAAAAGGTGAAGAAAATGAGGATGAAATGTGATGAATGATTTGGATTGGTTATCGGATTTTCTCGATGAATCTATTCCGATATGGCGTGTAAGTCCGCCAACGTTCTTCCGGGAAGTGCTCAATTTTGAACCGGACACATGGCAGGAAGAGGCAAGCATGGATCTAACTGTAAGAAGTAAGATCGCAATTAAATCAGGACAGGGCGTTGGCAAGACAGCATTTGAAGCAGCCACTTTCTTGTGGTTTTTGATATGTTTCTATAACGCCAGAATTGTATGCACGGCACCTACTAAGCAGCAACTCAATGATGTGCTCTGGTCGGAAGTAGCCAAATGGATGTCAGCATCCCCATTGCTTGATATTCTCTTGAAATGGACGAAGACATATGTCTATGTCAGAGGATACGAGAAGCGATGGTTCGCAGTAGCAAGGACTGCAACAAAGCCAGAGAACATGCAGGGATTCCACGAAGATAATATGCTTTTTATTGTGGATGAAGCATCCGGTGTTGCGGATTCGATCATGGAGGCGATCCTCGGAACATTATCCGGTGCAAACAATAAGCTCCTGATGTGCGGTAACCCGACAAGGACAAGCGGAGCATTTTACGATGCTTTCCATGCAGACGCAAACCTCTATGCATTCCGGACGGTATCGTCCCGTGACAGCAAAAGGACGAATAAAGACAATATACAGTCGTTGATCCGAAAATACGGAGAAAAGAGCAATGTTGTCCGAGTTCGAGTTGATGGCGAATTTCCTATGCAGGAGGATGATGTATTTCTTCAGCTTGATTGGATCATGGGATCGATACAAACTGAAATGACAGATCAGACAGCGAAGGCGTTTGGATGCTATCAAAATGATTCTGGTCAGCAGGTACATGATGTATCCAGCGTGCAGCGGATTGAGATTGGGTGTGACGTGGCGAGATTCGGAGATGATAAGACCTGTATCGGATATAGAGTCAATGAGGTAGCGCGATATTATAAAAAATATCATGGACAGGATACTACGGCGACGGCCGGACATATATCTGCGCTGTATCTGATGTTGAAAAAGAAGTTTCAGTGGAAAGGTCGAATTCCGGTAAAGGTAGACGACGGCGGTGTTGGCGGCGGCACGGTAGATCAACTGCGTGCCATGAAACGGGCGCAGCCGGACATATATGCAACCATGGACATTGTACCGGTTCATTTCGGTGTGCCGATCAGGCGCCATCTATATTACTACGACACGACCACGTATATGATGGGAGTGCTACGGGATATGATACAACCTTTCGATGAAGCTGGAAATCCAAGACTTCCAGAGCTGATATTGCCGGATGATGTAGATCTGATCGCGCAGCTGTCATGCAGAAAGTATTCTTTTGTCACCGGCGGTCGGCAAAAGGTAGAGTCAAAAAAAGAGATGAAGGAACGTGGGTTGCCGTCGCCGGATGAGGCTGACTGTATGCTGCTTGTGTGCCTTCCAGTAAAGACGAGAAATGAAAGAAGGTGATGGAAATGGAGAAAAAAGCAGGTCGTCAGGTAAATGTTCGGATTATATCGCCGTCCGGTTCATCCGCTATAATGAAATCGGATAAACAGGAACATATGTCTAAAGAAGAAGGGTACAACTCTTCTGAGTGGCTGAGTCCTCCAATGAATCTATATGGGTTAAGGGAGCTTGTGAAAGAGTCCACAATTCTTCCGCAGTGCATTCGCGCATATAAAAACAACATAGCAGGGTTTGGTCTGCGTGTTAAGTACATAGAGGACTATGACGAGGAAACCGCTGAGATGAGGACAGAATTTGAAAATCTCGAGCGAATCCTGCAATTGCTCAACTTTGATACGGCTGCCAAGGAAGTATTTGAAAATATGATTGAATCGCGGGAAACGTACGGTATTGGATATGCAGAAGTGATCCGCGATATTTCTGGGAATGTGGTACAGATAGAATACATTGCAGATACACCTTCTATTATGATGACGCAACCGCAGGATGAATATGTGGATGTGCCATATTTTTACAAAGGAGAACAGATCCTCAGAAAGAAGCGCTTTCGTCGCTATAAGCAGCAAGTCGGAGGAAAAACAGTATATTTTCGGGAATTCGGAGATCCGCGAATCATGGACAAGAGAAGCGGTGAATATGTAAGTGACGGGAAGACCTTAGAACTTGGATACCAAGCAAATGAAATTCTTGAAATAAAGATTGGTTCTGAACACTATGGATCTGTTCGTTGGGAAGGTCAAATTCTTACTGTTGATGGATGTCGGTCCGCTGAGAAACTGAATAACAGTTATTTCAGAAAGGGACGTCATACGCCAATGGCAATACTGATCAACGGAGGAACGTTGAGTGATGAGAGCTATAATAAGCTGCAAATGTATATGAATGACATTGAAGGAGAAAACGGACATCACGCTTTCCTTCTTCTGGAGTCTGAAAATGTTGAAATCACCCCAAATCTGAATGATGATCAAAAACCTAAAATTGAAATTAAGGATTTAGCATCGATTCTGCAAAAAGATGAGTTGTTCCAGGAATATATGGATAATGGGCGCAAAAAAACACAGTCAGCGTTCCTTTTGCCAGACTTATACACAGGATACACCACTGATTTCAACAGGTCCACGGCACAAACCGCGATGGAAGTCACGGAAAAGCAGGTGTTCCAACCAGAGCGTAAAAGCTTGGCGTGGATTATCAACCATAAGCTGCTTAACGGTTATGGATTCAAATACTGTGAAGTAGAATTTCAGTCTCCTGACATCACAAATCCAGATGACATTGCGAAAGTTCTGTCGATTATGAATAATGCCGGTGGCTTAACGATGAATGACGCTCATGATTATGCATGTCAGACTCTTGGAAAGAATGCAGAAGATTATCCGGAAGAGTTCGGGCAGTATCCGATTAAATATCTTGAACTTCAAGGAAAACAGATGGAAAGATCAATATCACATGTTTCAATCAGTGATGATGTAATGACGCAACTGGAGGGGAAAATAGAGAAGGCTGCGAGCAGCAAGCAAGATGACATTGTAGCAGTGATGAAAGATATCCGAAAGGCGCTTCTTTCTTATCGAGAGGAGTGATTGAGTGAAGAGGATCAAAAAGTCTCAGGTAAATGTTATTTTGGCTGCGATCAACAAATATATCCAGAAAGCAGAGAATAACGAGGCCGAGGAACTGGAAGAAAACGGGTATCCAGAGGCGGCCGCCACAGTAACGCTTATATCCAGTTTAGAGGAGAGAATCGCGGAGTTAATAGATAATCAATCTGTTCGATTCTGTGACGATATCGCCAATTATGAGAGCTTGGACGAGTATATCAAAGGGGCATTTCCGGAATTCGTGCAGTCTGATCCAATCCGAGAGGAGATCCTCGATGTACTGACTGAATATTCCGATGATATGCTTCGGACCTTTACTGATGCTTATCTGCAAGATGCAGGTTTGGAGCGCCTCGAAGAATATACCAACCGGACACTCGATTCCGTGCAGCAGTGGGCAAATGATACGGCACAGTATTTTTCTGATAGTACATTTGATCAACTGCGCAAGATTCTGGATGACGGTATAGAGGCTGGAAAAAGCATAGATACCATTGCAAGAGAAATTACCCAGGAAGGAATCAGGAACACTTACAAACAGGCTCGAACGATTGCTCAGACAGAGGTGCTACGCATACATTCCTATGCCGCTTTTGAAACGATGGTACAAGATTATGAGGTAGAACAGAAAGAATGGCATCATACAGGAGCGCACAAGAACAAGCCTCGTCCAAATCATGTAAGAATGAGCGGTACAACCATACCGAAAATGGAAAGGTTTGATCTCCATGGAGCTGATGGCTGTATTTATCATCCAATGTTTCCGCGCGACACATGTCTGCCAGCGTCGGAGTCAGTGAACTGCAAATGCCTTATCCGATCTAAAAAATCTGCACCAGATATAACATTGGATACAGAGGAAAAAAAGCAGCGACAACGGGAAGCGATTGCAGCAGATAACGAACGCTGGGAAGAAGAACGTAAAAATCCTCCGGAGGTTGATACGGATGGAATGCTGGAGTGGGTTAAGGGACTCAGCAAAGAAGAACAGCAGGACTATTTTGGCGGTGGATACGCCGGAAAACAGCGCTGGGCACTGATAGAATCAGGCGTTATTGATACCGATGAAAAGTTCCAGATGCTGTACAAGACAAACGCAAAAGGAATCAGATCGCGGAAACCGTTGAATGAACTGGTTGATGATGGTATAATTACAGTACCTAAGTCAGCATTAAAGCATTCTGCGCTTGGCGATTATAAGCCTGCGTCAAAGCAGTGGCCATCAGGGCGTCTTGCAGCAGGAGGACATAGTCAGGCCGCACTTGAAGAATGCGATAGGCGGGGCATTGCGTATCAGATCACAGATACACTTGATAATGGTGTTCGCGTGGGAAACATACCGTCTTCAAAAACAAAAATGAAACGGAACGGGAATGGACAAACTTGGTTTCCGGAAGAGTGGACGGAGGATGATATTCTGGCAGCAGGAACTTACGTTGCAAATACTGCACCATTGACAGACGATGGATATATTCAGACAGCACGATATAACGATGTTGTGATCAGGGTATTACGTAACAAGGATGATATTGGAACAGTTTATCCGTATTTCGATCAGGAGGGATAGGCATGGAAGAACTTTTTAAGGAGTTAAAGGAATACTATTTTATCAGCTCAGATCCGCGTGAGAATGGAATTCACCCACGTTGCGTTGATATATGGGATCAGATGACAGCTTCCCTTTCTGAGTTGGATGAATCAGAGTTGGTTGAATATCTGGAAAACTTGCCGGAGAAAGATCTGGAGATCATATATCCGGTGGTGGAGGATCTTGTAGAAGAGGGCAGAGGTTATGTTGAAAAATTCATACGATGATAAGCACCCTGTGAGAACAGGGCATTATTTTACGATTGTGAGCGCCGTTTCCGGCGCTTTTTCTTTTGCAAGAATACGGGGAAGGAGGTGAGATGAGGATGGGAGATATTTTAAAAGCCAAAGAAATTTCAGATGCAAAGATATCATTTGTGTCATTGGTGGATAAGGCGGCTAATAAGAAGCAGTTCCTGATTACGAAAGCAGAGTCTGGGCAGGCTACATTTTCCACATACGGCAAGATTGTCAAGGTAGATACTGATAATCATTATGTTACTGGTATCGTTTATGAGCCTATGACGGAAGATTCTCAGGAAAACTACATGACTGCGGATGAGATCCAGAAAGCGGCCTATTGGTACGCAAAAAATGGAGACAAGGTCGATCTTCAGCATAGTTTTGAAGCACTTGACGGCGCCTGCGTTGTGGAAAATTTCGTAGCAAAATCTGATATGGAGATTGAAGGTGAGCAGATCAGTAAAGGTACATGGCTTATGACGGTAGAGGTTTCGGACGCAGACATCTGGAGTAAAATCGAAAAAGGAGAGATCACAGGGTTTTCGATGGGCGGCGTTGGAAAATACAGTGATGAGGATGTAGATCTTGATGCTGTAGAAAAAGGAAAAAATCCGGAAGAAAAGCTGAGTTTGATTCAGAAGATTGCAAAGAAGCTCGGGTATGACCTTGTGAAAAAAGGTGCGGTAGCAGATTATTATGCTGCTGAAACAAAGCGAAGCAACTTCTGGACGGCATTTGCTGCGCTGCGGGAAACGTTACATACAGAGCATTACGATTATATGAAAGGCCGGTATGTAGACGATTTTGAGGCAGATGAGGAAAAAATCAAAGAATCACTCGAGGAATTCAACAAGATCATTACAGAACTTCTTAAGACGGATGGCATTGCAAAGGCTCTTATGAGTGGAGCTCCAGAGGCTATTGCGAAATCCGGAAAGAAAATGTCCCGTAAAAACAAAGAGGAACTTGGACGGATCTGTGAAGCCTTGGGAAAATTTAAAGAAGGTTTTGACGACGATGACGAGGATGATCCGGAAGGAAAAGAAGAGGAGGAAACAGAAGTGAAGAAATCTGAAGTAGAACAGATCGTGCAGGAAGCAGTAACGAAAGCTATGGAGCCGATCACAAAAGCACTTGAAGGTGCCGAAACACCTGCGCCGGCAGCAGATGAGGAAGTAACTGCTGAGACAATCCAGAAAATGGTAGAGAGCAGCATTGAAGCCGCTGTTGCACCTGTAGCAAAGCAGCTTGAAGATGTGATGAAGTCACGGGCGCTTCCGAGCAATCTTGGCGGTGGAGATCCTGTACAGAAGGAAGAACCGCATTATATGACAGGAATTTTATAAGAGAGAGGAGAAAAGAAACTATGGGATTAAATGAACGCATTGTAAGCAAGGCTGGTGCGATTGTTACTTCCGGACTTGTATCTGGATTGTTGAATCCGGAACAGGCTCGGAAATTCATCCAGCAGACATTTGAAGTAACGAACCTTGGCGGACTTGTCCGTCACGTAATGAGAACATCCAAGACAGGAGAGATTGACAAGATCGGTATTGGGTCCCGTATCGTACGCAAGAAAACAGAGAATACGGACGATAATTACAGAGCGGGCGTAAAAACGAGCCAGATCGAGTATGCTACCACGCCGGTACGTCTTCCGTGGGAAATCACTGAGGAAACGTTACGGGAGAATATCGAAGGTCAGAGTCTCGAGAAGACTATTACAGACCTCATGACTCGCCAGCTTGGTATTGATATGGAAGATCTGTATCTGAACGGAGATGTTGATGTGAGCAGCGACGATCCAGACTATGATTTCTTGAAAATTAACGATGGCTGGATCAAGCAGCTTGCAAATGGTTCGCACGTAGAGGATCGATCCAGTAAAAACAGCGGAGCAATGAGTGTTGATGTATACTATGACGCTTTGCAGCAGATTCCGAACAAATATAATAATGGCAGGCTTCGTTGGCTGATGTCGCCGCGCCGGAAACAGGAATGGGACAGATACCTGCTTAAGCAGATCATCGAGCATGGCGGAGGTGTACCGGAAAGCATCTACAAGAACCCTGCGGCAGTTCCGGCAGTGGAAGTTCCTTCTCTGAGCAACGACAAAATTATCCTTACAGATCCGCAGAATCTTATTGTAGTCAATACATATAGCGTAAAGGTACGTAAGACTGTAGAAGGAAAAGAAGCCATTATGCAGGATAAGCGATTCTATGTAGCACATCTTGACTACGACCCGATCATCGAGGAGCTTGATGCCGCTGCAATCATTACCGGACTCAAGTAGGAGGTGCGAATCATGAGTTTTCATTTGAAGCTTACGAAAGGGTTGTCGTACAGCGGAATCGTTTCTGCGACAAAAGACAAACCGGATGTGTATGTTGATGAGAAAGCCATTGCAGACGTTGCAGTGGCTTCCGGTTATTTTAGGGTGATTTCCCCTGCGGAGGACGTATTGACTGTCGCTGTTGACATCATGTCAAAAAGGACAGAAGATCACTGCTATACCAAAGAAGAACTCGAAAATATGACATTGGAGCAGCTGAAAGAGATCGCAGCTCATGTTGGAGTGGTCGAAACAAAGGGATTTAAAAAGGCAGATTATGTAGATGCAATCTTATGGTCTGAAGGGGATTACAGTACCGGAAGCCCTACAATGATTGATTTACAGGAAAGTTGAGGAGGGACAGTATGAAAGTAGGAATGTATAATGCGGGCGCCTGCGGAATCAGTCAGACATTTTTTGTTGGAACAGTCAACAAAAATACAGATGCTACAAAAGGAACCAAGCTTCAGGTAAAGTTACCGGCGGGATTCCGATTGATCGATATCCTTATTGATGTCAAAACAGCCTTTGCATCTGGCACAACGCTGGATATTTCCGGCGACCAGAAAGAACCGGTAAAATATGTAGATGCCGCAAAAATGGATGCAGTAGATTTTCTTGAGAAGGACGGAAAATATGCAAGCATTGGAGATGGTGATGTGGCACTTACAGCAAAACTCAGCACGGCTGAGACAGGGGAAGGATCTGCTGATATCTATGCTAAAGTTGTAAGACTTGAGGTATAAGGGGGTGATACCATGGCCGCAAGACCTTGGGTGATACCTCAGGAAGTACGAGATTATTCTGGGTACAAAGAGGTAAAGGATCGTACTGATGTGCAGCTTAAAACGGATATCACGAAAGCAGAGTCATATGTGATTCGTTATACGAAGCGAAAATTTGACGGTGTGGATCAAGAGGGAGCACCAGAAAAGCTACCGGAAGATGTGAAGACAGCCGTGATTCTGCTTGCGGAAATGTATGCATACAATGCGGCAATCCGGCAGGTACGCGTGAAGTCCGAGACGTTTGATGATTACTCATATACAGTAGATACGAGCATGCTTGATGTTGACTCCCTTGGTATCAACAGTCTCTTGGATGACTATGTAGGTACAGCAGCGAGGGGAAATGTATTGTTCCGCATGCGGAAGCTGTGAGGAGGTCATGAAATGAGCATAGAAGACTTTTTTGACCACACATGTACAATTTACCACCTGACAACAGAAAAGACGGAGATCGGCTACGGTATTACTTCCGGCGAAACAAAAGCTTACAAGGTTAGTGCCGACATAGAACAGCAGAAATGTCATTTCCATGTCAAAAGTGATGATATGAGACTGGTGCAGAGCGAACCGTACCGAGCAATAGAAGGGACAGTTAAACTTTCCTTGCCGGATGGCGTAGATATTCGGATCAATGACAAGGTGATTTGGGAGGATACTGGGTTATGTTACCGTGCAGGGCTTCCGCGCCGGATACGCGGACATCATATTACAGCGATTCTGTACCGCATGGACGGGCATAAGGGGGCGATTTGATGGTTGATACTTCAGAACTGGACAATTTTATAGGGAAATTAGAAGCGGCTGTCCCACAGATTAAGCCCAAGATGGCGAAAATATTGGATCATGCTGGCGAGAAATTTCTTGATCTCGTGCAAGAACAGATAGAAGCTGAAGGTAATGTGGATACCCGTACACTGCTGTCGTCGTTTTCAAAGGGAAGCGGTAATGGTATTTATCGTTTGGACGAGGGTAGTCTGACATTGGAAATTGGGACAAGGGTACAATATGCACGATGGGTGAATGACGGTCATAGCCAGCAACCGGGACGATTTATCCCTGGAGTGTGGAGTGGTGATCGTTTTATTTACACTCCTGGCGCAGAAACGGGGATGGTGCTGAAAGCTTCTTTTGTAGAGGGCTCACATTTCTTTGATCATGCGGAAATCGCATTTACATTTTTGTTTCCGGATATGGTTAAAGAAGATGCCGAAGCTCTTCTGTGCAGCATATTTTAGAGGTAATAGAAGATGAAGATATCTATTGAGCAGGAATTGGCAAGCATC
Organism: Parablautia sp. Marseille-Q6255; assembly: GCF_951230155.1. Classification (GTDB taxonomy): domain Bacteria; phylum Bacillota; class Clostridia; order Lachnospirales; family Lachnospiraceae; genus Choladousia. The sequence continues at coordinate 14,598 of NZ_CATNVD010000010.1, read as the reverse complement.
GTCAGATTCATTGAAGAAAGCACAGGAGGGATCGAAAAAATATTTGAGCGTATACCAGAGGATTTTCCGATCCCATCTGTATTTTTCCCAGTTCCAGAATTGAGTGCGAGAAAAGTAAGTATGCAGACTATGCGTACTACACTGACATGGTATGTTAAGTTTTTCGCGAGCAATGATATGGGTTCTTATACGCTGGCATCTACGGTGGAGAGCCTGATACTTTACCGAAACTGTCAGCTTCCCATGTATACTGAGTCTGGCGAACTGGAGGAAAAAACTATTCCAGTATCAGCGCCTGAGGTAATCAGAGTTGATTACGGTGTGTATCAGATCAAAATATCATGTGAAAGGTATACGAGCATATATCGTGAAAACGGTGCAGACATAAACCGCGTCCATATTGATGGTCCCGGATTCTTTAATGAAGCTATGGAAGCGTATCGTAATGTCATAGACCAGTATGCAAGCAAAAAGGAGGTTGGTAAGATTGGACGAGAGAATGAACAGCAATTCGGAACCAAAGAAAGCATTGAAACCAAAGACAGCGTCAGTGAAGTATCCGATGAAATCACTGCGGAAGAACTGTGTGAAACTGTTCGGAGTGACGACGAGCACATTTGATGGAGCAATGCATAGCTGTTCCGTTTCAGAAATGTCGGTAGATGAAGCAAAGAAGCAGATCAACACATGGCTGAAAAAGCCGCGAAAGAAGGAGGATAAATAGATGGCTGGAGGTACATTTAACCCGAACGTCCCGAAAAAACGTCCGGGAACATATGTAAATGTAAAAAGCGGACGAAATGCAGGAGCAGCACCTGTACTGAGCGGGATTGTAGCAATGCCACTTGTTGGATATGACTGGGGACCGAAGGGGAAATTTATTGAAATCATATCATCTGCACCTGATGCAGCGTATGCCTTACTTGGCCGCAGCATTGCCGATGATAATAATTTTATGCGCAGGATTCGTCTTGCATTGCTGAAATCTGATATCGTACATGTTTATATTCCGGCGGGCGGGAAGAAAGCGACAGGTACAGCTAATGCAGGAGAGGTGCAGATCACATTAACAGCACTGTACGAAGGAACAATGGGAAATAATATTAAGGTTGTTTCCGTGGAAAATCCGGTCGGCGGATTTGATGTGAGCGTCTATAACGGTACAAAAGAAGTGGAATGTTTCGAAAACGTGAAAAAGGTAGATGACCTGATTGGAAAATCTTCATTCGTAGAGTTTTCAGGAACCGGAAATTTGGGAAAATTTTCCTCAGTATCTCTTACGGAAGGTGCGGATGCAGAGGAGGAAAACACTGGTTGGACAGAATTTTTGGATGCGTGCGAAGATCTGAAATTTGACTGCATGTGCTTCCCGAAAGATGATGGAGCTCTTCACACAGCGCTTCTTTCCAAGATCAAATTTATTCGTGAAAATCTTGGCAGGAAGTGTCAGGCTGTTGCTCCAAATTTTGCAGCGGATTATGAAGGAATTATCAATCTGGTAAATGGCGTGGTGTACGATGGCATAGAACTGGATGTAGCTGAGGCTACTGCATTTATTGCAGGTATTACAGCATCTGCGGATTATGTAACATCAAATACCTATGCTGTATTTCCAGATGCGACAGACATTATCGGCAGGAAGAAAAATGAGGAGGCAGAGCAGTCGATTGATGCAGGAGAAATGTTTTTCTCGTTTGATGAGGAGGGCAATGTCATCATTGAATATGACATCAACAGCCTTACTACATTCACTGATGATAAGACCGAGGACTATCGAAAAAACCGTGTGCTGAGAGTGTATGACAGCTTGGCAAATGAGCTGAGAACGACATTTGTTCCCGGAAGATACCAGAATGTGCCGGATGACTGGGAGGTCATGGAGAGTCTTGGACGCTCTATTCTCAGTGCATATGAATCCAATGGAGCTATTACGGATGTAGATTTGGATGAAGATTTCTATGTTGACAGATCCAGATCAGTTGGGGAGGCAACCTATTTTAATGTTGCAATCAAAGCTATTGATTCTGCGGAGAAACTCTACTTCTCTGTAACAACCAGATAAGGGGGCAATATAATGGAAAATAAAAGACCACTTTCTGTCACGAACGGCCGTGTGTATATTGATGGTGTACTGGTAGCTGACTCCTGCAAATATAATGCAGTGCTTAAGCCGAAAGTATGGGAGGGAAAAGCGCTTGGCGATCAGGGCACTAACCGCCGCTGGATAGGATATGACATCACGGGAACAATCGACGCATGGAAAACAAACAATCTCTATAAGGAAAAGGCACTCGAGTATATCAAGAGTGGGAAAACTCCAGAAATGACGATCTACTCTGTTAATGATGACACGAATTCCGATTTCTACGATAAGCTTGGAAAGAAGGACGAGCTTACTTTAGTTGGATGTGTACTTACAGGGGATATTCCGTTAATGGATTTGGACACCGACGGAGATGTGGCGAAGATCTCTGTTACTTTTGGAGCAAAAAATCTGATTGCCTAAACTTTTCATAGAGGACCGAAAGGTCCTCTTTTCTATTACAGGAGGATAACACTATGGATATGAAAGCGTTCATGAAAAGCGATTTGAAAGACAGGGGGACTATTGAATTTAAAGGAATCGATCGCTTCTTAGATGATAAGGGAAAACCTATTCCTTTTATTCTTCGGAGACTTTCGAGGAATAGAGTACAGGAGATCAGAAATCTCTACAGAACAAAAGATGTATTCTATGACACATCGTCAGGATCAAAACGCCCCCTGCTCACAGCCGATGGTCAGGTGGCAACAATCGTGAACTATGATGCAGACAAAGTAAGCACGCATATTATGATTGAGTCATTTGTGCAGCCGAAACTGGATGATAAAGAGCTTATGGAATACTATGGCGTACTTGATCGGATGGATATGCCGGCGATTCTCTTCCCGGACAGAGCAGAGTATGATTACGCAAATAAGTGTGTAATGATTGCGTGCGGTATGTCAGAAGATAAGGACGAAAAGGTTATTGATGACTTAAAAAACTGATGAGCGGAACCGGCGGCGGAAATTATGACTGGTACTGGGGACATATTCTCTGGCAGCGAAAAGGGATGCCTTTTGAAGAATGGGTAGAAAAATCCCACAGTGAAAAAATGATGTATATAGCGTCAGAGCAGTTAGAGATGCAGACGCCGGTTTCTGCGATGGATCGGTTGGCAAAAGTATATATTAAAACGGCAAGGGGGTGATACTGTGAGCGATTTGACGATGAGGCTGAAACTCGATGAAGATGTAAGCCAAAAACTTAAAAAGATAACCTCGGAAGGAAAGAATGTACGGAAAGAAATGAAATCGATAGGAGAGGCTATCGATGAAGCTTTTCAGGCAAATGAAGTGGCAGACTTTTCAGATGTCTTCAGTGAGGAATTTGATGATATAGGGACTTCTATAAATAATTCGATGAATACTTTCGTTCGTTCTATAGATCAATCTGCCGATAAGCTTGAGCAAGCTTTAAGAGGGTTGGACAAATCTATTCCGGAAGAGAGTAATCTTCCGAAGATTGGTGACGATGCAGATGACGCAAGCCGTTCCTTGAGTGATTTAAATGGAAATGCTGATACGCTCGGCAGTACACTGAAAAGGCTGTTCACCATCGCAGCAGGAGCAATAGCATTTGATAAGCTGAAAGACTTTTCGTTTGATACTCTTGAAGAATCAGCGACTGCGAGTGCAAGAGAAGCGCAGTTTTCACAGGTTTTTGCTGGGTTGGAAGAAAGTGCAGATGCAAGTCTTGGACAAATTGCAAATGACACAGGTATTCTTGAAAACAGAATGAAAGAAAGCTATACATCCGTTGCTGCGTTTGCAAAAACAACAGGTATGGAAACAGCGGATGCTATGGAGTTAAGTAATCGGGCTATGGTTGCTGTGGCCGACGGTGCAGCGTTCTACGATAAGTCAATGGAAGAGATGACAGAAGGTCTTCGATCATATCTGAAGGGGAATTATGAGAATGATGCATTGCTCGGACTTTCAAGTACGGAATTCACCCGTAACGCTGAAGCAATGGAGCAATACGGTAAAGAATTCAAGGACTTAACAGAGGAGCAGAAACAGTGGACATTGTTATCTATGGTAGAAGATGCAAATAAGCTGTCTGGAGCATTAGGGCAGGCAGCTCGTGAAGCAGACACATGGAGCAATCAAACAGGAAATCTTGAACAAGCATGGACAGATACAAAAGCCAATCTCGGAGATAACATCATGGATCAGTCGATTGGTGTCGTAAAAACACTGACTGAAAATATGGACGAGATTGAGGAGCCGATGAGTCGTATTTTTTCGATGGCAGGTAACGCATTGGAGGATATCGTACCTATGATTCCAAGTGGATTAAATGCGATAGCAACAGGTATCGAAACTGTTGGCTCTGCATTGGGAGCGTCATATAAGTTTGTAGCAGAAAATCCAAAAGCAATTGGTACTGCGCTCACTTCGATTGCATCAGGAATGATTGCCATGAAAGCTGCAAATAGTGCCGGAAATATTGCGAAGATGGTATCCGGAACAAATGGGCTCTCGGGCGCCTTGTCAAAGCTGAGCACGAGTGTTTTTGGAAGCCCATGGGCGGCCGGTGCAGCTATAGTAACCGCATCTGTTGTCGGAATAGCAAAAGCAATAGACGATTACAATGATCTTCAGGTGGAATCAAATCTTGATTCACATTTTGGAGAAATATCTTTAGATGATGCGCAGGCGAAAGATTTAGCATCTCAGATTATAGATGTGGATTATATTGCCGATATGCAGCTTGCAGGCGTGAGCTTCGATGAAAGCGAGTCTTTGATTGATAATGCGGAATCATTGCTTGCTGACATGGATTACCTACACTGGAAAGCAAATGTGGTTGCGGAGCTGAGTGACAGCGAGAAAGCGTTATTATTATCGAATCAAGATGAGTTTACAAAAAGCGTCACGGATGCCCTTGAAAAAGAGACATATTCAGCGGAACTTGCAGTAGAAGCTCTTCTTGGAGAAGCAAATGCCGCACCGCTGGTTGCGCAAATGCAGACATGGTTTAAAACTGATCAAGCCAATCTCGAACAGCTGAGCGGTGCAATTACAGGGATTATGCAAGAGGCTTTGGAGAAAGGCGTATACGATGTAAACGCGCAGACAGCAGTATCGATACTACAACAGAAGATGATGAGTATTGTGAGTGCACAGCGAGAAGCAGAGCAAGCGGCCGAGCTTGACTGGCTTGAGCTTACTTCCTCCGGTGCTGCATTGGCTGCTGATTCATGGGCTGATGTCGTTAATTATATGGATGAATATCGGGTAGAAGCTGCGGAAAAAAGTAAAGATACCTATACAGATGCTCTTGAATACTTCAATCTGGCAAATTTGAACGGTCATATTGATTATGCAATGCTTGAGAATATAAAAGGGGTATTAGGGCAAGCTCTGGATAATCAGGATGCCACATGGCTTACAAATTCATTCAACTGGCTTAGTGAATCCCTGAACGATGCATACGGAAAGGAGCTTGGAACTGCCCACACTGAAATCGATCAAACAAGTTCAGAGGCTGTGGATAGCATTAACCGTGTAATAACCGATATGGAACAGGGGATAGTTGGTCCGGAAAACGTGCTGAATCAGATGGAAAATGCATGGCTGCAAATTGATAGCGGACTTTCATCTGACACACAGGGGGCGTTAAAGGATCGATTTGAAAAAATGCTGCCAACTGCAGAGGAGATGGGCGAGATTATTGACGAATATCGAGAAAATAATAAATCCGTTCCTCAGACACTGATGGATGCTTATGAGGAAATGATGGATATCGGTGCTGCCGCAGGAAACTCTGATTCGCTTTATGCACAATTGGCAGAACAGATTGTTGATACGCAGGGATATGATACATTCATGTCACGCCTTGAGGAACTTGGCATAATAATTCCAGAGCAATTTCAAACAGCACTTGATCGTGCCAGCACTGAAACTACAAATCTGGATTATTCCGAAATCTGGGATGGTCTATCAGAAGCAGTGACTCCTGAAGGTGAAATTGATACTTCAAAGGTTCAAGAATGGTTAAGCCAGTACGGTTATTCTATTGAAGAGTATATGAATGGAATGGAGATTGAAGGTGAACCAACTGTTAAAATGTCTGAATTCGACATATCAGAAGCGGCAAAAGAACTAAGTGGGTTAATCGCTACTGATAATGTGATTACTCTTCAGGGAGGAGCAATTGCAATTGAGTATGAAGTAGAATCCGGACAGACACTTAGCGAGATTGCTGCGAATGTTGGAATTGCCCTTGATGAACTCCTTGCCATCAATCCGGAGATTGAAAATCCCAATATTATCAATGTTGGACAAAAAATAAATATTCCGGCGAGCATGGTGGATGTTGACACAGCAGAAATAGGAACTGCCGTAAAGAATCAAGCACAGGAGTCATCAACACAGGCTTTTTCTGATCCCTTAGAAGCAAATGGAGAGGTTGGGGTTTTGATGGAAAAAGAAAGTGACAATATCCCTGAGATATACGATCAGACGGGAAGCGAATTGCAAAGTGCATTCAACACATCGTTTCCTGTTACAGCCAAAGCGTTGATCACTGTTGATTATTCTATCGCAAATCCAACAGCTACAATTGGGATATCTGGGGGCGCGACGGGATATGCACCGTTGAGCTCTTATATAATGCACGCTGAAGGAGGAATTTTCGATACACCGCACTATGGCGTGTTTGCTGAGGAAGGTCCAGAAGCATTTATTCCGATTGACGGATCAGATAATGCAAAAGCAATCTGGCAAGAAACAGGAGAGCGATTGGGTGTTTTGGGAAATTTCGAAGGCAGCGAGCTACAAGGCGCTGCATTTTCACCTCCGGAAGAAGCTGATATGCGTAATGAATATGTGCGAAATGATAACCGTAGGATTGCTATAGATATCAATGGTAGCGGGGAAATCAGTGCTGGATCTTCGAAAGCGGAAATCGTTAATTATATCATGGACAATATCGAAGATATTATTCTTGATATCATATACGATGAAGATGTTGGGGAAGGGGATAGAACGCATGAATGGTAGGTATCAGATGTGGTTGAACTATGACAATGACAAGAAGAAACTTCAATTTCCTGTTCTTCCAGAAGATATAAAAGTCACGATAAAGGATAAACCGGTATCGGTATCCTTGGAAACTGTTGGCGAGGTCATTCATAAGACGAAAAGGGATGCGATGGTAATATCCTTTTCATGCTTTTTTCCCGCATCATACGGAAGCTACTGTGCGATACCGGAAAGTAAGTTTTTGCCGGCTAAAACATATCATCAGGCTATGTTAGAGCGGATTGATATGGACGAACCGTGCCATTTTGTTTTGGTTGCGCCTACGTTACCTGTTAATATTTATGCGATAATCACAGGATATACGTTCAAGGAGGATGGGGGTGATCCTGGTACGATTCAATACAGTCTGGAACTGAAAGAATTCAGAAGTGTTACCGTTCGCACAATAAAAAACCCGCATAAAAAAGCAAGCGTATCATCCGGATCCAACCGAAAAAACCAAAAGAAAAAGAAATCATCAAAGTCTAAAATGGATAAGTACACTGTGAAGAAGGGTGATTGTCTATGGAATATTGCAAGAAAATACTATGGGGAAGGAAAACAGTATACAAAAATTCTGAAAGCGAACAAGACGGTATTGAATCAGGCTGCAAAGAAGCGGGGATACAGCAATTGCCGCGATGGAAGGCTGATTTTCCCTGGGACAGTAATTAAGATACCGTAAATGAGGAGAGAGCGTATGGTTGATATTAAATTTGTCGCCGGTAGGGATAGTCAGTGGAAGGATTATTCAGATCTGGTAAAGCAGGTTTCGTTGTCTGGAAGAAAGGGCTCTGCACCACGAGTTCTTCAGGTCGTATTGCTGGATTCGGAGCAACATGACAGGGCAGAGATATACTGCGGTGACGGGATTACATGCGTGTTTTCTGCCGATGGAAAAGAGCGCTTTCGAGGGTTGATTATGTCGGACGATAGTGGATCCTCAAAAACATTGACTATCAAGGCATATGATGAATGTATCTATTTGGCGAATAACAGAGAATCATTCTCTTTCAAGAAAAAGACAGCTTCTTACATTTTTAAATACTGCTTGAAAAAGTTAGGTCTTAAATTAGGATCTGCAGTAGATACAAAATATGTAATTCCGGAAATAAAGGAAACCCGCACTACTTTCTGGGATGTGATACAGGAAGCTTTGGAAAAGACATATAAGGCGACGGGACGTCGCTATTATGTGTATGCCGATATGGGGAAAATTTATTTAAAACGACGCAAAGAGCAGGCAGAATTGCCAGTGTTGGAGCTGAATACCAATACCGAAGATTACAGCCGTTCTCGCTCAATTTATGACTCCAGAACGCGTATTAAGCTGACTACTTCTAAAGGAAAAACCAAGAAATCATATACCAATAAAATATTAGAAAAAAAAATCGGTAGATTTCAAGAAATGGAAAGTGTGGATGAAGATGCTTCGGCAGCAGATATCAAGCAACAGATCAATACGTTTAAGGAAGAAAAGGCTCTTGTGAAGCGCTCAATGAAGTGGATTGGTACAGGAAATTGGGATATTGTTGCTGGGGGATGTGTGTATGTGAATATCCCCTATTTGAATGAAAAACGTGTAATGTATGTGGATGAAGATAAGCATACATGGACGAAAAGGCGGCACAGTATGAAGTTGACACTGAATTATGCATCAGATATTGATAAGGCGGGGTGAAAGAGTGAGAAAAAACAGCTTGAAAGGTATGATACAAGAATTATGTTCACGGTACATACCGGAGATCGTTCCAGCACAGGTGACAAAAGAGTATCCGCTACGATTGAAGATGCTTAATGAAACAGACATGGAGATAGCTGGGGAATCGGTTATTATTCCATCTACAAAAAAAAATCTGACCGTTGGCGAGAATGTATACCTGTTGGTTTTGAAAAATAAGGGTGAAATATTCTACCTGTTGGATAGGATGTGATGGTATATGGAAGGTGCGAGTGTGATTTCTGTACCATTTGACATTGAAGGTATTGATACAGAGCAGCGTACTACCCGGACATACGGTATGGACATGGAGCACAAACGAATTGTTGGAATGGTTGATGGTGAAGAGGCACTAAAGCAAAGTATTTGGAAAATGCTTAGTACGGAGCGATTTAAACACCTAATCTATTCAGATAATTATGGATCTGAGATTATGGACCGTGCTATGGATACGGAACTTACAGAAGAATTTTTGGAATCAGATATTCCAGAATTGATCAAAGATGCACTGATGATTGATGATCGCATTCTGGATGTGGATAACATATCATGGAAGTGGGTAGGTCGAGACAGCGTATCAATTTCATGTAGTGTGATTACTGTTTATGGAGCGCTGCTGGTAGAGGGGGTGGTAAATTGATTCGGAATTTTGAAGATCTCAATTTGGAAGATATAGATGAAGCGTTTCTGTTTGAACAGGCAGAGCAAATGGGAGAAAAGCTTGGGGTAGACACACGCGAAGGAAGTATCTATATGGATGCATCGTCAGGACATATCATTCGTACAGCAAAGTTTTTCGACGACATGAGGCAAATTAAGACCATCATTAGCTTGTCCAGCTGCACCGGAGATGTACTGACGGAAAAGATGGCAGAACAAGGATTGCAGAGAAACCCTCCAGTCCCAACGCCTGCAACTTATGATGTCGAATTTGTTGGCACTCAACCAGAAGTGGGAGATCGTATGACGGTAGGAGAATATTATTTTGAAGTGCAGACATCAGATGAGGGGAAACTGATCTTGGTATCTGAGGAAACAGGTACTGATTTGAATACACTGGCACCAGGAACTGTCGTGATACCAGAATGGGACGTTGACGGTTTGGAGAGTGCAACATTGGGCGCTATCCTTGTACCCGCACAGAATGAAGAATCTGACGATGATGCAAGGCAGCGTCTGATTGAAAAAATCGCAGGACCAGCAGAAAATGGAAATATCCATCAATACAAATCGTGGTGTGAAGAAGTAGATGGGGTAGGAAGTGCCAGAATAATACCTCTGTGGAACGGTCCCAACACGGTAAAGGCTATACTGATTGGTGTGAACGGGAAACCAGCAGCGGAAAGCGTGGTAAAGGCTGTTCAGGACTACATCGATCCGGGCGGAAACGGAATGGGGCAAGGAGTCGCCTCCATAGGTGCCTGCTTTGTTGCCGTACCAGCTATTGCTGTGATAATAAACATATCCGTGTCAATACAGAAAGCATCATCAGCAACTATTGAGGAAATTAAAGAGCAAATAGTTAAGCTGATTACTGAATATTTCCGAAAAAACGCGTTAGATAGCAGCGATTTTGTCGTGCGATATAACTGGATTGGATCACAGTTGGTCGGAATTGATGGAATAGTTGATTATGATCGGCTGCTGATCAACGAGTCAAATAGTAATGTTGAAATAGGGAGAGACAGTGTAGCGGTTCTTGGGGAGGTGACGGTTAATGAATATATTTTATAACGATCTCCGCAGCGGGTACGAAGAAGTTGCAGCCAGCGGTCCATCCTACTGGACTGAATTTAAAGAGATGGATGCAGTATATAAGTTTTCTGGCTGGACAATTGATCTTATGGCACATTTTCTTGAGCGCTTGGTACAAAATCAGTTTGTGCAATATTGCGATGAAAAAACGTTGTATATGTACGAGCAAATTTTGCATTTGAATGCAACGGGATTACCAATTGACGGACGAAGACGTGCCATCGCTGCAGCATTGCTGGGATACGGGAAGTTGTCCGCTGAAGACATTGCCGCAATTGTGGAAGCATTTACTGGATCAGACTGCTATGTGGCATGGGATGGAACCGAATTGAGACTAAATCTTGCAAACTCTGAGGCAGGTATTTCCTATCCGTCACTGATTCAGATTCTATCCAACCGAATTCCGGCACATATATTTTTCTCACTGCTTTCTAAATATGCTGTGCAGGCAGATGACTATGTCGGAATGGCACACAGATTCACACCAAGATATAATATTCAGTGTGAAAAACTGAATTATTATTATCTGAGAAATCGAGTCGGAATTGGATATGTTATGAATCCGAAGATTATCATACAGTGAAGGGGGTGAGAAAAAGATGGCACAATTTAGAAAAGCTGTTATTACGCAGAAAGGGTTGGCACTGCTTCAAAAAACCCAAATGCAGAATATTAAGCTTGAGTTTTCAAAGATAGTATCTGGTTCCGGATCATATACAGAAGATGAAGTTCTTGATGGAGCAACAGCACTGAAACAGCAGATGCAGGAATTTCCGTTTTCGTCTGTGGATGTCGTTGATCCGCAGACGATCAAGCTTGTATCCGTCATTTCGAATAAAGGATTGCAATCAGCATATTACATCAGAGAGATTGGAGTATATGCAACGGATCCGGGTGAAGGAGAAATCCTATATTCGTTGGCTGTTGCTTATCCGGACAAAGCAGACTATATGCCTGCTTATGATGGGGCGGCACCTGTGACAATCGGTCTTGACACATTTCAGGCTGTATCGAACAGCGAGAATGTTACTATCCGCGCAGACACAGGAGCATACGCATCTGCGGAAGACCTGAAAAAGCTTGCAGAACGATTCGAAACACATATCCGAGACAATCCTCGCGTAATGTTTGGCAGTGCAGATACGGATATTACGGAAAATACAGTCCTGTTTATTACAGATGAAGAACAGGTTGTCGGTGATTTTGCAGGAGCATCATATACAAACATAATGATCGCTTCAGAAGCGCCTGGATCAGGAGAAAACTGGGCGCAAACAGACAACATAGTATCAGGTAAATTAGCAGTATCGGAAAAAGAGCCAGCCGATGCTGCTTTTTTTGCAAAAATTATTTAAATTAAGGAGGAATTTGAAAATGGCAAATGAAAGAGCATTTATGTACCGCAACACAGCGCAGACAGGGGAACCACCGGTATGGGAAAAGTGGTTTTCGAAGACTGTAGCAGACGCAGTTCTGATGAGCGACAGTGAGGGCGAGAGCAAGACGATTGTCGATTTCGTTAACGAAAAAATCAAAGACTTGATCGGTACCGCTCCAGAAACGTATGACACGCTGCAGGAGATTGCACAGTACATCGAAGAGCATAAGGAAGTAGCTGACGCACTGAATGAAGCTATCACCAAGAAAGCAAATGCTGACGATATCCTGTATAAGAATCAGACACCGTCCACTGTAGCTGTCGGTGGCATCCCGAAGGGCTTTGTCCCGCCGGAAACAGGCGTGCAGGCGGTTGAGATGATCAACAAGATGCTGCATGCCTATGTATCACCGTCTGTGACTGCCTCCGCGGTTCCGAAAAACGGAGGAACATTCGAGATTGGAACGAGTGAGCAAGTAACTGCCGTAACAGTCAATATCACCATGGGTTCCGCAGCAATCACAAAGATTGAGGTACTGGACGGCAGCGAAGTAATCGGAAGTCTGACATCTGGAATCAAGGGCGGAGCAAATACTGTAACACTCGCAGAACCGCTGACCGTGACCGCGAATAAGCAGTTGTCTGTTAAGGTAACAGATTCGGACAACAAGTCGGTAACTGCAAAAACAGGCACATTTACCTATGTAAGTCCGTACTATTATGGCGCAATCGCAGCCGGAGCTACGGCTACTGAGGAGATCATCAAGGCAGCTACAAAGTCTGTTACGGCAAAGGGAAATAAAACATTCACGTTTACGTGCAATAATCAGAGGATGCTGTTCGCTTATCCGAAATCATATGGCAATCTGGCGAAGATTTTGGATGCGAACAGTTTTGATGTTACAGGTACATTTACAAAAACAGAGGTAACAGTCGGTGACGTGGTATATTATGCATACGTTAATGATCCGTCTACAGTTGCATCATTCAAGATGACATTTAATTACTAATTTGCAAAGCAGGAAAGGAAGGTATGAATATGAGTTTTGCGGATAAGAAAGGTATTACAGTAGCGTCAGGTTTTAAGCTTCAGGCAGCGGCACTTCTGGATGCTCGTGAGCAGGTCGACACAATTGCGGATCGCGACGAACTCGTCAGGATTAACGCCGTCACGGAAGGTTTAAAGGTATACGTCAAAGAGACAAAGACGCTGTATGTCTATAATGGAACAGGATGGGACGAGCTGAGTAAAGGGCAGGGGTATGTGCACCCTGATGCCCCTGGATATAAGCATATCCCTGCCGGGGGAACAGCGGGACAGGTTTTAAAAAATAAAGCACCCGGAGAAGCGGAGTGGGCAGATGAGAAAGACTACACGGAAGAGCTGGCGACAAGGGTGCCGACAAGCCGCAAGATCAATAACAAGCCGCTGACTGGTGACGTAACGCTGGCGGCAGCGGACGTCGGCGCTATTCCAACAACGGATAAAGGTGCTGCAAACGGTGTAGCAAGTCTGGATGAAACCGGAAAAGTACCGGCAGCACAGCTCCCGTCGTATGTTGATGACGTACTGGAATTTGATAATCAGGCAGGCTTCCCGAAAACAGGCGAGTCTGGAAAAATTTATGTCGCAAAAGATACAAACAAGACATATCGTTGGTCTGGCAGTGCCTACACAGAAATTTCCGCATCTCTGGCGCTTGGTGAGACAGCTTCTACAGCATTTCCGGGAGACAAAGGAAAGATGGCGTACGATCACAGTCAGGCAGCACACGCACCTGCAAATGCGCAGAAGAACGTACAGGCTGACTGGAATGAAAGTGACACGGAAAGCGATGCATATATTAAGAATAAGCCGGATATTAAGGAATATACGCACCCAGAATCGCATCCGGCGTCTATGATCACTGAGGATGCTACACATCGGTTTGTATCCGATACCGAAAAGGAGAAATGGAATAATAAGCCGGAGGTATATTTTGCATCTGAGTTGCCATCAGAGGCGCCGGCAGGATCGTTATGCTTCTTGATTTAGGAGGGGTGCTATGATTACTAAAAAAATCAAGCATAAAGATAACACTGGTGTCGTACATGAGTACGACATCGGCGCTGATGCGAAGAACATCAGTGAGGATACTATACATCGGTTTGTGTCTGACAAGGAGAAAGAGGAATGGAGCAGGAAAATGGATCCTGCTGGAAATGCATCGGAGTCCACAGTTGCATTCCAGCAGGCTGAAAGGCGGGAAAATATCTCGACTGGCGAAAAGCTGGCTGGATTGTTTGGGAAGATTTCAAGATGGTTTTCAGATCTGAAAAACCATTCGTTCGCAGATCTGATTCAGAATGCTACGACAGCGGATACCACGCGGGCGGTATCCGCCGCTGTGGCGAAGAATCTACAGGACCAGATAACCCAACAAAACACGAATATGTTACAGTCACGCGGAGGCTGGTTGTCTGATTTGACAGTCCAAGCATCATCAAATTCAGTATTTAAAGTATCATTCACACCATTCCCACGCGAATGCATAATACTTATCCCTATTGTCCGCGGTGGAATTCAATTTCCGGTATGGGTTAATCTGTTAGATAACGGATCGGCTGAAATCGCTGCCATCAGTACAAACGG
>NZ_CATNVD010000009.1 GCF_951230155.1 Parablautia sp. Marseille-Q6255 | reverse complement strand
GTACATCCTTTCTCCCATGAACATCACAGGAAGAGGATAACCGGAAATAAGTCTTTCATAAAGCCTTAATGAAAAACAAGCTTCCGGAAGTGCGAAGAAGAACCGGAAGTTACTTTTACATTTCTCGTGAAAAATTTTTTTCAAAAAATCAAAAAAAGTACTTGCATTCCTGAAAAAGATCCCATCTTTGACAGTTAGAAAAAGAAAAAATCGCTGTATCCCTCATGTTTACTGGGGTATAGCGATTTTTTCCGTTGTTACGGACTTTAGTATTTTATTCTTTCCCTTTACTTTTTTTCTGGATATTTCTCATCTTACTTTTTGTTATGAACTGATAATCTGTTCGGAAACCGCAGACATCATGAAGAGCATCCGTAATTCTTTCCCGTTTGTATAAAGGAATAAATCCCTGTTCCTGTATTCCGGCGAAATTCATTTCTTTTAGAGCATCTAATAATTCTTCACATGTATATTTAGCATTCAGTTTTTTCTCAAGGAAACGGTATATGGTCAATGCAAGAAAACAGATTAGAAA
The DNA here is from genome assembly GCF_951230155.1 of Parablautia sp. Marseille-Q6255. GTDB lineage: Bacteria > Bacillota > Clostridia > Lachnospirales > Lachnospiraceae > Choladousia. The sequence goes on along the minus strand of NZ_CATNVD010000009.1, from coordinate 166,884 downwards.
ATGTGCTTTGATCCGGTTTTCATCCTGTAAATAGACAGGTCTTGCAGAAAAATCTGTTTTCATAATCCGGAAACATTCTTCTATCTGCCATCTTCCTTCACTTACCTTTAAAATATCATTGACTTCGTCATCCAAAAGATCTGTGCATACTGCGTAAAAGCCATCATACTGGGATTCTTCGGAAATCTTGGCTTCATCCAGATAATGCTTTACATCAGCAGCTTCTCCTTCTTCTGTTACAGCGATCGTTCCGATGTAACGTGCTGGATCATTTGGATTTTTGCGGTTCTTTTTTGTGCTTCCTGAATCCAGCATCTTTTGTGCCCGCTCGATCTGTTTGTCTCGAATAGATTTTTGGTAAAGGGCATATTTAGGAGAATAGGTAATGATCAGGCGCTGATGCAGCTTCTTTGTGGTGTAGGGCTCGTCTTTATAATAAAGTCCTTTGTCATCTTCGGGTAGTTTTGTGATATCAACAGGGGTTCCGTCTGATACTTTTTTAAATCCCTGTAAATTTAATGCCCATTCCTTTTCTTCTTTCTTCAGCTTTTTGATGGACTGGGTTACGATATAAGCCCGTTCTCCCATGTGATTGTACTCTCGGATTGATTCAGAGCCGAGCCCGGCATCGCTACAATAAATAAATTTCTGACAACCAAAATCTCCAAGGACTTTCTTTTCTAACGGTTTGAGAGAGGTCTGCTCGTTTGCATTTCCCGGAAAAAGAGAAAAAGCCAGGGGGATCCCATCTCCATCCATAAACAATCCCATTTGGATGATTGGGTTTGGCCTGTGTTCTTTACTTTTGCCGTACTTTTTATTTTCATCTTCTTGTTCAATTTCAAAGTAATAATTCGAGCAGTCATAATAAAGGATCTTATCATTTCTTTTTCCAAGGAAGTGGGAGTTTTTATAAACCTCAGACTGAATAAGATCACATTCCGTACCAAGTACATCCAATGCCCGGTAAACATCATGAAGCTCGTAGGATGGTTTTTCTAAGAATTCAGATGCAACTTTGTAAGAAGAACGTTTGCTGCAAGGTTCTAAGATTCTTGCATAAATCAGATCCGAAAGGATCGCATTGATATCATACTTGAATTTATATTTATGTTTCAATTTCCGACAGATTTTATTCATTTGTAGTTGATAATAAATGGATTGGAGAAACAGATAGCCACCACGGAAGAAGGCCTGCTTGCCATAATCTAAGTGTCTATCCGCATGGAATGGTATCAATACTGTCTGTGCTTCTTTTTCCTTTTTATATTTTTCAGTTTCTATTTTCACTTCATTTTTCGCCCATGCAATGACATCATCTCTTGTAGGTCCATGTTCAGGCAAAAGTTGTTCTAAGGTTCCCAGCTTGCGGACAATAGCTGAAGTAGTGCTGCCATTTGCTTTTGTATAAGATTTGCAGATATAAAAGGACTCTGCATTTTTTGATTTTGTTATATGAAGATTCATCTGTCATCCCTCCTCCCTTATTATATCATACAATAACATAAAATAACAGATATAAAATCAAAAAAATTGACATAAAAAAAGCAGGTTTTATGCGACCTGTGAGTACTTTTTCCGATATTCAACTGTCAAACTCCCGAAAAATTTTTTTCAAAAAATCAAAAAAAGTACTTGCATTCCTGAAAAAGATATGGTATCATTCTTCTTGCGTTGAACGAAGGGCTATCGCCAAACGGTAAGGCAACGGACTCTGACTCCGTCATTTCAAGGTTCGAATCCTTGTAGCCCTGCTTGGGAGTATCCAGAAGGATACTCCTTTTTTTGATATCAGAAAGACTTTCTTATATTGCAAAACTGCAACATACATCAATCATTGTATAAAAATCCCTCTGTCTACAGATACTATTTCCAGAAATGGAAAGTACCAAACCGGAACTGATGGAGGAATTTTTATTATGAAAGCTACTGGAATTGTGAGAAGGATTGATGACCTTGGCCGCGTCGTCATCCCTAAGGAAATACGAAGAACCCTGCGCATCCGGGAAAGTGACCCGCTTGAGATCTTTACGGACCGCGAAGGTGAGATCATATTAAAAAAATACTCCCCGATCGGGGAGCTTGGAAGCTTTGCCAAAGAATATGCCGAAGCTCTGGCTGCCGCCTCCGGGCACAGTGTGTATATCACAGACCGGGATCAGGTGATCGCCGCTGCAGGCGGTACCCGCAAGGATGCGGTAGGCACTCCAGTCACAGGACAGCTCGAAGCAGTCATGAACGAACGGGAGAACATCATATCTGATGCGCAGTCAGGGACTCATGTCCGGATCACCAGTGAGGACGCTCAGGAAGCGTTTCCCCAGGTCATCACGCCCATCCTGTGCGAAGGAGACGTCATTGGCTCTGTCATTCTGCGCGGCAAAGATACCTCACATAAAATGGGGGAAACCGAACAGGTACTGGCAAAATGCGCTGCGGGCTTTATGGGACGGCAGATGGAGCAGTGATTCTGGTGCAGGCGCAGCGTGCACAGTCTCTTTTGCACGCTACGCCCATTCCGTTTTCCATCACAGCGGATACCTTCGCCGTATTTTTTCACCATTTCAGATCTTCGGAAGGTTCCAGCGATACCGCGCCGCCAGAAAACGGATCAGCATCACTGCGCCTCCGCCCAGGATCATGCAGTGCAGATCCGGCATATACGGAAGCAGCAGTACATAAATCATTGCTCCGGCAAGCGAAGCGACGGCATAAACATGCTTTACCAAAATATACGGCATATTTCCCGCCATAACATCACGCAGCATACCGCCGCCAACTCCCGTAAGCACACCGACAAATACCATCAGAAACCGGTTATCTGCAAATCCGGCATTGACTGCATTATGGCTTCCGACTACAGTAAAGATCCCAAGACCGATCGTATCTCCTATCAGAAGCAGACGGTCATACGCCTCATGTACCCCATGTCCCCTCTCTATGGTGCGCGTCAGCGTCCGCCATACGATATGCCCCTGCCCGCGCAGCCGCGCCCGCTCACGAAGAAAAACAATCACAAACAGCAAGGTAGATGCGATCACTGCAGTAAGAGCGTACGTATAATTTCGAAACATCGCCGGAGGATTCGCGCCAAGGATCAGATCTCTGATCAGCCCGCCCCCGACTGCAGTTGTCACACCGAGCACATTTACTCCAAAAAGATCCATCCTCTTCTGGATCGCTGTCATCGCTCCTGATATAGCAAACGCCACTGTTCCTACGATTTCCATTAAATAAATGATAACATCTGAATATTCCATTCCCGCTCCCCGATTCCCAATTCTTTTAAACTATATTTATGTATCTTACACCATTTACAGTCGACGAACAAGATTTTTTTCTTTCCTTCTGCATCAGCGCAAAGCGCTGCCCGCCTTGCCACAGATCCCAAAATCTGCTAAAATAATTTTGGTTATACAGGCGTCAGAGCATTGTGATGCCATATGCCAAAATAGCAGAAAGGAGCGGGGAAACCTGATAAAAAATGAAAAGACAGGACCAAAAAACAGAAGATACCTGGAATATGCAGGATTTGTACGAAACAGAGGAGCTGTTTGCACAGGATGCGGACAAGCTTGAACAAATGATGGAGGAATTCTCCAGCCTGGAGGGCACGCTTGCACAGGGCGTCACGCAGGCTGCCGCTGCCATGAAGCTGTACGAAGACATGAGTTTTCTGTATGAAAAGCTGCATGTATACGCAAATCAGAAATACCATGAAGATACTGCCAACGCAAAATACCAGAAAATGAGCGGAGAAATGCAGATCCTAGAAACACGCCTCGGCCAGTCCACTTCATGGCTGGAACCGGAGCTTTTATCCTTGCCGGAAGAGCTCCTGAACACCTACATCGACGCTCCGAAGCTTCTGGCGTACCGCCGTTTTCTCTCCCGGATCGCACGCAAACGGGTACACGTGCTCGATGCCCGGGCAGAAGCACTGATGTCACGTATCGGAGAGCTCGGACAGGCTCCCTCCAATATTTATTCTATGTTTAATAACGCAGATCTGCGTTTCCCGGATATAGAGGACAGCGAAGGAAAAACACATCCTCTGACACACGGAATGTATATTTCCTATATGGAAAGCAAGGATCGGACGCTGCGCAAACATGCGTTTGACGCGCTGCACTCCTCCTATCGGCAGTTTCAGAATACGCTGGCTTCTATCTACTATGCAAATGCAAAGCAGGCAGACTTTTTTGCAAAAGAACGCCATTATGAGAATGCAATGGAAGCAGCTCTCGATGCCAGTGCGATCCCGGTCAGCGTTTACCACAATCTGATCCACACGATCCACCGCGCGCTTCCCGAGATGCACCGTTATGTCCGGCTGCGTAAAAAGTTCCTTCGCGTGCCGGAGCTGCATATGTATGACGTATACGCGCCCATGGTAGACCGCCCGGACAAAGCGTACTCTTTTGAGGAAGCCAAGCAGACCGTTAAGCGCGGGCTTGCTCCACTTGGAGAGGATTATCTTGCCCTTCTCCAGGAAGGCTTTGACAATCGCTGGATCGATGTGTACGAAAACGAAGGCAAGCGCACCGGCGCTTATTCCTGGGGCGCATACGGTACACATCCTTACGTACTGCTGAACTACAACAGTACACTGAAAAACGTATTTACACTGGCTCATGAAATGGGACATGCGCTGCATTCCTGGTACTCTGACCATGCGCAGAATTATCTGAACGCCGGATACCGCATCTTCGTGGCAGAGGTCGCTTCCACCTGCAACGAAGCGCTTTTGATCCATGACCTGATGAACCGGACGCAGGATGAAACAGAGAAAAAATACCTGATCAATTATTTTCTGGATCAGTTTAAGTCAACCATGTTCCGCCAGACGATGTTTGCAGAATTTGAAATGCTTACACACGGCATCGTAGAAAAGGGCGGTATGCTCACTGCCGAGCAGCTTTGCAGCATCTATCTGGATCTGAATAAAAAATACTTTGGCGAAGACATGATCTCAGATCCGGAGATCGCCTATGAGTGGGCGCGCATTCCGCATTTTTACACACCGTTTTACGTATATCAGTACGCAACCGGCTTTGCCGCCGCCATCGCGATCAGCAGCAAGATCCTGGCCGGCGAACCAGGCATCGTAGAAAAATACAAACAGTTCTTAAGCGGAGGATGTTCCAAGGATCCGATCGACCTGCTGAAGATCTGCGGTGTAGATATGTCCGCACCGGAACCGGTAGAAGCAGCCCTTCAGGTATTTTCTGAATACCTCGATAAACTGGAAGCAGAATAAAAATTTTTTAAGCACCAAAAAAATAAATCCATTGGCAGACGTTCCCAGAGCGCCCGATGGATTTATTTTTATTCCTGTATTTATTTTTGAAAAGTTAATTTGCCCGACTTCCTTCAGATTCCACCTTACGATGGACACCCTTGTCATTGGCTGTATCCTTCCCACTACTAAGGCAGATCAGGGACTTTTACCCATTTTAATAAATGGTTATCAAATATTTAATTCTGAAAAGTTAATTTCAAGATCATCGAAAATTCCGACCTTGACGGTATCGGAAAAGGTATAGTTTTCGTAAAGGTCTTTTTCAAACTCGTAAACCATAATCATATTTTTACTCTTATCCACAATCCAGTATTCGCGTACGCCTGCTGTACAATACAAAAACAGTTTTTTGCCGTAATCCATGTTACGTGTGGACGGTGATACAATCTCAATTATCAGATCAGGCGCGCCTTTGCAGCCTTCCTCTGCGAGCTTAGATCCGTCACAGACAACCATAAGATCAGGTTCTAAATAGTTTTTATTGTTTTCACTCAAAAATACGGCGTATGGAGCAAAGCGGACTTTGCATTTTCCACCTTTTGAGTTAATATAGTTCCCGATTTTTAAATATAAGTCGCCCAGAATAGCCTGATGCGAGTCAGACGGTGCTGCCTGATAGTAAATCTGACCGTCAATCAGTTCGGCTCTGACGTTTTCCGGTAAGGCCAGAATATCCTCTATCGTACAGTTTTTTTCCTGTGGTAATGCCATGCAAATACCTCCCTGCATTTATGATAAAATTGTCAGCTTTTAAAGAGCAACTGTGTTGTTACTTGTAACACGGTCAAAAAATTGTCTTTTTTCTTATTTTACCATATCTGTGAATGATTCCGCAACGCTCCAATCCTTAAATTACCCGGATAACCCGGTTTACCGTACTGCGTGATAAGCCTGTACTGCGTACGATGTCAGCGACCTTCATTCCGCCTTGATAAAGCAGTCTTACGTTTTTTGTATATTCCTTTTGCTTGGAATGTCTGCCTCCTGATCTGCTACGGGCTTTTGTGCCTGCCAAACCTTCTTTCGTCCTCTGGCTGATAAGATCGCGCTCCAGTTTACTTTGCGCAGACATGATCGTGAGAAGAAAAGCATTACAGGGCGAGATATAAGCAGCAGATCGGAGACTGCTATCGCAATAGAAGGGGCATTAAATGGGCAAGTAACACCGAGTAACACCAAAATGCTACAAAAAATGCAAAATAAAAATGCCCTGAAAACTGCGTAATCAGGACATTTCTATACATAAAATATGAAGCTGATGACGGGAATCGAACCCGTGACCTCCTCACTACCAATGAGGTGCGCTACCGACTGTGCCACATCAGCAAAACAGATTTACTACGGTTTATAATTCTAGCATAAGTCCTCTGGAATGTCAAACAAAAAGTACATATTATCTGCGGCATATTACCTGCGGCACGTTTTTTCCGCGCCGCAGAAGAATGCTTATTTTTCCAGCTGTGTCTGCGCCCCTATCCGGCTTGCCGCGAACACGAACAGTCCGCTGCTGACCAGCGACGTCGCCACAGTGACCATATCGACCGGACTTTCAAACAGGAATACGACGATCGCTGCGTCTGCCATAGCCAAGATCAGCCCTGCCCATCCCAGAAGGACAGCCCGCATAAGGCTTTGTCTGTTTGGCGCCGCACCCTTTAATCCAAAGATCCCGCCTGCCAGATTACAAAGTCCGAGAAGGAAAGTCGCAATGATCGTGTAAATATCCAGCCCGGTCAGAGGCGCCGCATCGGCGCCTGAAAAACCGCCCTGAGCCAGGCTAAGAAGGATCATCCCCACAAGCCCCAGACCTGAGACACTTCCAAGAATCTTAAATAAGGACAGAAGCTTAAGCAATAACTTCATATCTACCGCTCCTCTCTGAAGTACGGCAATCCCAATCCTGCCGGAGGCTGATTTTCTTTTTTCTTTCTAAAGCTCGTGATTACAAGCACGATGATCGTTACGAGATACGGAAGCGCTTTAAATACCTCCTGCATGCTTCTCCCAAGCCCCGGAATATACAGATAGAGAATATACAGCGCTCCAAAGAGGATCGCGCCCCAGATCGCATTGAGCGGCTTCCACATCGCAAAGATAACGAGTGCGACTGCCAGCCAGCCTCTGTCTCCAAACCCATTGTCAGTCCATGTTCCGCCGGAATATTCCATGACAAAGTACAGACCGCCCAGTCCTGCGATCCCTGCTCCGATACAGGTGGACAAATATTTATACTTTGTGACATTGATGCCTGCCGCGTCCGCTGTCCCCGGATTTTCTCCTACTGCGCGCAGATTCAGACCGCAGCGTGTCTTAAAGAGGAAGAAGGAAAGGATCACTGCTGCGATAATGCCCACGTACGTCAAAAATCCATAAGAAAACAGGACAGGACCAAGGACCGGGATATCTGAGAGCACCGGGATCTTCGCCGTATAGGCTCCCGCTGTCGTACTGACAGAGATCTGTCCGACACCGCCTGCCAGCTTGGAGATAGAACCGCCGAAAAAGTTTCCAAAACCTGTACCGAAAATCGTCAGCGCGAGTCCCGTCACGTTCTGGTTCGCACGAAGGGTGATCGTCAGGACGCTGTAGATCAGTCCGCCGATCAGTGCACAGGCAAAAGCACACAAAAGCGATATGAGCATGCCGACTACAGGATTTGGCGTCTGTGCGCTCTTCTCATAAAAAAAGGCGCCCATCAGACCGGCAATACCGCCCATATACATGATACCAGGAATACCAAGGTTCAGGTTTCCGGATTTTTCTGTCAGGATTTCGCCGAGAGCTCCAAACAGGATTCCCATGCCCTGAACAATTGCTTTTTGTATAAAAATAATAAGTACGCTCATTGCATTTTCCTCCTATTTCCGATTTCTCTCTACTTTATAATTGACAAAAAACTCCGCTCCCAAAATGAAAAACAGGATGATGCCAAGCAAAACGTCTGATGCGTTCTCATTCAGGCTGTACTGAGAAGCGATCTGGATCGCTCCCTTTTCCATAAATACGATCCCGAAAGCGATCAGCACCATTGCCAGTGTATTGAACTTTGCCAGCCAGGCAACAATGATCGCCGTAAAGCCGCGTCCTCCTGCTGTAGAAGTGGAGATCGTATGCCCGGAACCACTGACAAGGATAAACCCTGCTACGCCGCAGATCGCGCCGGACAGCGCCATGGTAGAAAGCATGACCTTCTTTACATTGATCCCGGCATAGCGTGCTGTCCGCTCACTCTCACCGACAACAGCCACCTCATAGCCGTGCTTGGAAAATTTCAGATAAATAAACATAAAGATAACAAGTGATCCTACGATCACGATATTCCAGAAATAATCATTTCCGAACATCTCCGGCAGCCAGCCCGCACGTGTCTGCTGATTGATGATGCCGACCGTATTGGATCCCTTCGGATTTTCCCAGAACACAATACAAAATGTCACCACCTGCATGGCTACGTAGTTCAGCATCAGCGTAAAGAGCGTCTCATTCGTCTTCCATTTTGCTTTAAAGAACGTCGGGATCAGTCCCCATACCAGTCCTCCGATGGCACTTGCCGCGATCATCAGGAGGATCAAAACGACATTTGGCACCTTATCTGCAAGATTGATCATCAAAGCCGCTGATGCCAGTCCCCCGATCAGGATCTGTCCTTCTGCTCCGATATTCCAGAAGCGCATTTTAAATGCCGGCGCCAGACCGACTGCGATACAAAGAAGCGTCAGCATATCGCGCACAGTGATCCAGATACGCCGTTTGCTGCCAAGCGCTCCGTCAAAGATCGCCTTATATACGTCGATCGGGTTCATGCGGACCAGCAGATAGATCACACCTGCACATGCGACAAGCGACAGCAGGATCGCTGCTGTATAGATCAGTATCCTCTTTCCGATCCCGATGGATTCTCTTTTTGACATTCGGAAAAATGGTTCCTTATTCACCGTCCGTACCTCCTTCTGCCTGCTGCGTCATCAGCACGCCCAGTTCCTCCTTCTTTGCCGTGCGTCCATCCACAACGCCTGTGATCTTTCCGCCGCACAGCACTACGATCCTGTCGCACAGCTCCATCAGTACATCAAGATCCTCGATCACACAGATTACCGCGATCCCCTTCTTTTTCTGTTCATTGAGCAGATGGTAGATCGTATAAGAGGAATTAATGTCAATCCCGCGCGTCGGATAGGCAACCATCAGCACCTTTGGCTTCTGTGCGATCTCGCGCCCGACAAGTACCTTCTGAACGTTGCCGCCTGACATCCTTCCGACCGGCGCTGAGATACTCGGGGTCACGATCTCCAGCTGATTTTTGATCTTCGCTGCGAGCTTACCCGGCGTCTTTCGATCCAGAAATTCTGATTTTCCTCTCCGATAGCTCCTCAGCATCATATTATCCGTCATATTCATCGAGCTGACGAGTCCCATACCGAGCCGGTCCTCCGGCACGAAGGCAAGGCGTACACCCAGCTTGCGGATCTTCGCCACATCCAGATTCGTGATATTTTTGGGATCCTTGTCATCCGGATAAAACGTGATCGAACCTTCCGATACCGGCTCCAGGCCCGCAATCGCCTCAAGCAGCTCTTTCTGTCCGCTTCCGGCGATTCCTGCGATACCGAGGATCTCTCCTCCATAGATCGAGAGCGTCGCAGCTTCCAGCTTCCTGATCCCGTCCTTCGTTGTGCACGTCACGCCGCGAAGATCCAGACGTTTTTTACGGTTCTGCGGCTCGGGACGCTCAATATTCAGATCCACCTTTGCACCGACCATCATCTCGGTCAGAGACGCTACCGTCGCATCCTTCGTCTCTACTGTATCAATGTAATGTCCCTTGCGCAAAATTGATACACGGTCAGAAACTGCCAGCACCTCCTGCAGCTTATGTGTGATCAGCAGGATGGAGCAGCCATCCTCTTTCATATTGCGCAGCACCTCAAACAGACGCTCCGACTCCTGCGGCGTCAGCACTGCCGTCGGCTCATCCAGTATCAGGATACGCGCTCCTCTGTAGAGCATTTTGACGATCTCCACTGTCTGTTTCTGTGAGACTGACATTTTATAAATCTTCTGTGTCGGATCAATATCAAATCCGTATTTTGCAGCAAGCGCATTGATGTCCGCAACGACCTTCTTCATATCGATCACCTGTTTTCCCGGAAGACCGAGTACGATATTTTCCGCTGCTGTCAGAATATCGACCAGTTTGAAATGCTGATGCACCATGCCGATACCAAGATCAAAAGAATCCTTTGGCGAACGGATCTTTACCTCCCGTCCGTCAACTGTGATCCTTCCCTCCTCCGGATAATAGATACCGGAGATCATATTCATCAGCGTGGTCTTTCCGCTCCCGTTCTCTCCAAGCACGCAGAGGATCTCTCCCTTTCGCACGGACAGATTTATCTTATCGTTCGCAACGACACTGCCAAACCGCTTCGTAATGTTCTGCAATTCTATTGCATACGTCTGTTCCATAGCCTTTTCCTCTCTTCCCTGTAAAATAATCCCAGACGGCAGACCGCAACATGATACAAGGGTGCTGTATCGGATTTTCACACAGCTGTGATGAAAGCCTCCGGTCCCAACACCCTCGTCTGTCTTTGTATTTCTGTTGTCCTTACTCTACGATAGAGGTAATTCCGTCAATAGCGATATCAAATGCCGGAGCGGAAGCAAACTCTGACTCATGGAAATATCCGTCAGAGATATACTCAATGTCATTCTTTACATATGTATCAAGCGTCTCGCCATCCACAGTCCATGTAGAAGTGTCAAATACCTTCAGAGAACCATCGATGATCGCAGCCTCTACCTCTGCAACCTTCTCTGCTGTGCCCTCTGCTACGACACCCTCGTTCAGCTCTGTGATCCTGTCTGCGCCCTCTGCAAAGCCACGGCACCAGTCTGTCTCGATCGCTGTTCCGTCAATCACAGACTGCACTGCATAAGTATAGTACGGACCCCAGTTGATGGATGCGGATGTAAGTGCCTGTGTCGGAGCTGTCTCGATCATGGAGATATTGTAGCCCACGCACGGTACGCCTGCTGCCTCACATGCAGTCGGAGCGCCTGTTGTATCTGCGTGCTGGCTGATCAGGACACAGCCATCCGCGATCAGAGCCTCTGCACACTCTTTTTCGAGGTCAAAGCTTGCCCAGCTGTTTGTATACTTTACTTCCATCGTTGCTTCCGGGCATACGCTTCTTACACCAAGGAAAAAGGATGTGTAACCGGAAATCACCTCTGCATACGGGAATGCGCCGACATAACCAACCTTCAGCTGATCCTTCGTAAGCGTACCCTCTTCCACCATCTCATTGAGCTTCATGCCTGCTACCACACCGGATACATAACGTGACTCATAGATAGAGGTGAAATAATTGTGCATATTTGCAAGGCCGCTCGTGCTTGCCTGATAACCAGTAGCATGGCAGAACTCTACATCCGGATACTCAGCCGCAGCTTCCAGTACGTATGTCTCGTGTCCAAAGCTGTTTGCAAAAATAATCTGGCAGCCCTGGTCTGCAAGGTCGTACGCTGCGTCCGCACACGCCTCATCCTCGCCGATCAGCGTCTTCTCGATGATCTGGGAATCGTCCAGTCCGAGCGCTTCCTGCATCTCGTCAATACCTGCCATATGAGCCGCTGTGTAACCTTCGTTCTCATCGCCGATATAGATCGCACCCACCTTCAGATCCTCAACTGCAACGGGTGTGCCTTCCTTTGCACTTACGCCGACTGCCGCCATAGAAACCGCCATCGCTGCTGTCATTGACAAAGCCAGTAACTTCCTGATTTTCATTTCCTTCTTCCTCCTATTTGTCTTCAGATGATTTACGCGGAGCCCTCACGGACTCCGCATAAAGCTACCCTACCAATGTATAATATTTTCTGGAATGTGTCAATTCCTTCCGGGGTGTTTTCGGGAGATTTTGACCGAAATTTCTCAAAATCTCTCCTCTTTTGTCAACCCCTGCTCTTTTCTAAAAATAATTGAATCTGGAAGTCGGGGACTTCGTATCCCAGTAATACAGCTTGCCGCTGTCGTATCTTCTCTTTCCTACCTTCTTGTTCGTTGCCACATATACGTAGTATTTCTTCTTCGGAGAGAATTTCTTGCCCTTCAGCTTGCTGATCGTAACAGAAGAAGTGTTCTTTCCTACTGTCTTTACTTTCTTGTAGCCCTTCTTCGGCTTCGTGGAGACGTATACTGTATATCCTGTCGCGCCGGATACCTTCTTCCACTTGACCGTAAGCTTATTTCCGGAAACAGATGCCTTCGTCATACGCGGCTGTGTAAAGAAGTATGCCGGATCTGACCATGCTCCCACATACTGCTTGCCATTGATCGTTGTATAAGCGCGCACCTTTGCAGAATATACCATATTGTTGGATATCTTCTGCGCCTGGAACTGAGGCTGCATGCTGTTATACGTGGTCTTTCCCTGTCTGAACTTCTTGCCATTGCTCTTGTAAACGATCCACTCATATCCATCAGCGCCGGCCTGTCTGTCCCATATCGCGTCAAAGCTCTTAGTGAAATACCACCATGATTTCTGCCGAAGCCCTGTCACTTTGCCCGGAAGCGTCTTGGCATCATACTTGGTGCCTGCTGTGCTGGTATATACCTTGCTGTACCCCTGGTAATCGTACTCTACCTTTACATACTTTTCACTGCCGGCCGGAAGCCCGCTGATCGTTGCGCTCGTGGCAGATGCCGGAAGCGTCGCGTACAGCTTTGCTGTGGAATAGCTCTCACCTACGTACACACGGTAACGAAGTGCTTTGCTTCCCGGTGTCCACTGGATCGTGATTGAGTTCTGTGTCGCCCCTGTCTGGCTTACGCTCGCTGATGCCTTTACCCCCGGCACTGCTACAAATGCAAATGCTACCATCAGAAAGCTTAAAAGAAACCGTTTCAAACTTTTTTTCATAGCCTTTCTCCTTTTCCTGGTCAATTTTGGTAGGGTGATCATTCCTTACACCTTCCCCGATCTGCCTGATATTTTCCGGGCTTTTCAGGTCTGTTTATTATACCATTTTTTCCCTGATCCGTAAATAAAATCCATCTGTACAAACGGCCTTTTTTCTTATCTTTTTTTATCTTTTCTAGCAGCTCAGTTATACGCGAACCTGCAAAATCCTGTCTTTTTCATATACTTCCCAATGGCTATTGACTTTCAGGAATATAAGTGATAGTATCTGCATATACTTAATGTAGTTTTAAAAACTACATATCGTTTTATATGTATTTCGAGCTTGGGAGGTGCAAGATTTATGACAATTACAATTCGTGAACCCGGCAGTGCGATCACACATTTTATCGGTATGATGCTCGCACTCATCGCTTCTGCTCCACTGCTGGCAAAAGCAGCAGTCGACTACGGGAGCACAGGGATTTTTGCCATGTCTGTCTTTATGACAAGCATGATCCTGCTGTATGGCGCAAGTACCTTATACCACTCTGTCAACGTAAGCGGGCGCAGACTCAAAGTGTTTCGCAAAATCGACCATATGATGATCTTTGTGCTGATCGCCGGATCCTATACGCCTGTCTGCCTGCTCGTTCTGGAACCGCAGTCCGGGCATGCGCTGCTGATCGCCGTGTGGGCCATCGCCGCTATCGGCATCCTCGTAAAAGCCCTCTGGATCACCTGTCCGAAATGGTTTTCTTCTATTTTATATATTGCGCTCGGATGGGCCTGTCTGTCCGTCTTTGGTGAGCTGATCCATACGCTGGCCGGGCCTGCCTTTTTCTGGCTGCTCGCAGGCGGTATCCTGTATACTGTCGGAGGCGTCATCTATGCATTAAAGCTTCCGGTATTTAATGCGATCCATAAAAATTTTGGCTCGCATGAGATCTTTCATCTGTTCGTGATGGGAGGAAGCATCTGCCACTTTATCTGCATGTATCAGTATGTAATATAAACCGGCTGCTGCAAACTGCTTCTCCCGGCAGCTTTTTGATGTACCGTCTCTGTTTTACTGACTGTATTTCACGATCACCAGCTCCACTGCCAGACTGTCTGTCAGGCGGCCGGTCTTGACTGCCTCCTCCGCCTCCACGCAGTCCTTTACTGCCCGGACCAGCTCTTTCATCTCAAAATGCGCTGCCTGAGAAAGGCTCTTCTTTACGATAAACGGCGCAATGCCTGCCTTAGAAGCAATCTCCTGCGCCTGATATCCTCTCTCCCTCAGGTCCTTTATCTGCAGCATCTGGTTAAACTGGCGGGCGATCAGGAACAAAATCCGCATCGGCGGCTCCTTCAGAGAAAGCAGGTCATAGTAAAGATCGAGTGCCTGCTTTTGTTTTTTTTCTGCCACGGCACGGATCATGTCAAACACACGGCTCTCTGTCGTCACCGTGCAGATCGCTTCGACATCCTCCCGGTCTATCGTCTCCTGTCCATATGTATACGTCAGCAGCTTTTCCATCTCGTTTCCGATATTTTCCATATCGTTTCCTGCCTTTTCGAGAAACACAGCAAGCGCATCCCGCGAAATACTCCGTTTTTCCTTTTTCAGCATCCCGAGCACCCAGGTCTGCAACGTCCGCTCATCCTGACGTCCAAGCTCCACAGCTCTCCCCTTCTTCTGAACTGCCTTAAAAAGCTTTCCTCTCTTATCTACCTCTTTTTCCACAAAAATCAGGACAGTCTCTTCCGGGATCTGCGGTATATACTGCGCAAGCTCCGGACTGGCGTTTTTGAAGCATCCGCTCTGCTCCACAAGAATCACCCGGTGATCAGCAAAAAAAGGCAGTGTCTCTGCCTGATCGATCACCTGACGCACATCCAGCCCTTTCCCCTCAAATACAGAAAAATTCATCGTATCTCCATCCGGCAGGATCGCCTGCCGGAGTCTGTTTTTATACTGGTTTTTCAGATAGTCTTCCTCACCGAACAAAAGATAGACCGGTTTAAAGCTCCCGGTTTTGATGTCTTCATTCAGATTTTTCATTTCTGCGAATCCTTTCGTTCCCGTTTCTTTTTTGTCATCAGTCCGCCAATACGCCCCGTCTCCTTCGCCGAGAGCGATTTCCATCCCGATTCCCGCACCTTTTCAAGAAGCCCCAGCTCTTCTGCGATCTCATACTTCATCTGATCATCCGGACTTAGCTGTTCCCATTGCAGGTTTTTCTTTTCTGACATATCATACTCCTTTCACACGGCGGGCTCCTGCCCGCCTCACATTCGGAGTATGACCTCTTTTCTTACAATTATTCATATGAAAAGAACATCTGTCAAGCAGATTTCCCTGATCATAGAGCCGCTGCGGCATCCATACCGCAGCAAGAACGCAGAATGCCACGCCAACATGCAAAAGTCACGTCTCACCCCGTCTTTTCTTCCTCCTGCTCTTCTTCTGTAAATTGCAGCGTAACGTCACCGACTCCACTGTCAATCCTTACTTCTTTCCCGGCATTATTATCTACTCTGGCATCACTGCCAAGCTCATAATATTCCTGCGTGCCAATACACACCGTCCCTACTCCATTGTCGATATCATAATCAAAATCGCTTTCCTCACCGTAAAGCATGACCTGTGCGCTCCCTACTCCTCCATCTATTTCCAGCCGCTCCGTAATATCTGCCCGCAGCTGAATATCACCGACGCCACAGTCGATCTCCATACGCTCGCACCGGATCATTCCCTCTCGCATGGTCAGATCCCCCGTCCCCAGATCAAGCTGTATCCGTTCTGTCAGCTGATCCCGGGGAATCCGTATTTCCAGCCTTGCAGTCCGGGTATGGGGAACGATCATCTGTAAAAAAGACCAAAACCCCTGCCGAAAACCAATTTTGAGTGTATCCCCTCTCTGCTGGCAGGAAAAATAAGGCGGCAGATCATACCCGGTCACACGCCATTCATCCGATTCAGACGGAAGGATCACACAGTCTGCTTTTCCCATATCCAGCTTCAGCGATTCAATCTGAGCATACCTGCTGTCAAAATCTTTCCCTTCGGATCCGGTCACATTTGCGATCTCCTCTATTTCCGCTTTCCAGTGCCCGGGAGCGACCAGACGGATCCTCCCGCTTTTATATACCTCCTGAAAGTCTGACATCTCAAAGCCAATACAAACGCTCACAATGCCAAATGCCGCACCAAAAATCGTAAACACGAAAGCCAGCACAAGCAGTACTCTGGTTGACTTTTTCATCTCCCCTCACCTCCTCTGCCAGGCAGCCTGCGAGTCATACTGCGAACCAGCCCCAGGATCCATCCACAGCATCCCCGTATGAAGCTTGTTCCAAATCCAAGCAGTCCGGGGACTGCTGTCGTACACCCCCACTTCAGCAATATCACCGCAAGCATTGCCCCTGCCAGAGCAAAAAATCCGAAGCAGATGCTCATCAGAGCTACTGGCGTCAGAGACAGATTCGCTACACCGGTAACGATCAGACTGATTCCGAGAATGACCAGCGCCACCGCTGCAGCCGCGCCTCCCGCCACCAGTCCGAGCAGTCCTGCAAACACTCCAAATATCGCCCCTGCCACACCTGCAATGACAGAAAATCCCGCAGAAAGGAGCGTCCCTGCTGCCGGAAGTCCGAAAAAGATAAATAGAAGGAGGAAAAGCAGTCCGTTGTGCCTGTTCTCACTCTCCTTCTGTGTGTGCTCTGCCTTCCTTTCTTCCGACCTGTTTTTCTGTTTCCTTTGTCCCTGTCCCCGTACACACCGCCTGACAAGTCCTGTATAAAGATCCGGAACCCGGTTTTTCTCATCAAAACGCCGGTCATAATAGCCTCTGTCTGTGTATTCTCCGCCTTCCATACTTCCATTCAGACTGCTTTTCAGTTCCGCCGCAGCCTTTTCCAGACTTCCTATACTCTCCAGCACTTCCTGTTCGTGCTCTGCTCCCGCCTCCTCAAAACAGCCGCGATAGTAGGCAAGCGCTTCCTCCCTTTCTTCCTCCGGTATATCCAGAAGCAGAAACTCCAGCTCTTTTAAAAAATAGTCTTTACTCATCTGTCTCCCTCCGACACACTTTTACCCTCAAGTATCGCAGATATTTTTGTACAATAACGCTTCCACTCTTCCTGGTACAGCAAAAGCTGTGCTCTGCCCTTTTGTGTCACCTTATAATATCTGCGATTTCTCCCCCCATATTCCTGGTCGTATACGGTCAGGCAATCATCCTTTTGCAGTCTGCGCAGCACCGGATACAGCGTTGATTCTGAGACCTCCAGCACGCTGCGCACCTCCTGCGTGATCTTGTAGCCGTACGTCCCTTCCGGTTCCCGCGATACAACTGACAGAACAACTGCATCAAGCAGCGCTGCTCCTGTATTAAATACCATGACTTCTCTCCTGCATTTATAATATTATTTATTCTTTTATATTATATTCTATATAATATTATTCTATGACTAATTTGTCAATATCTTTTATGCCTCTGCAGAAGATACTATAACATCATAGGCATATCGAAACAATAAGAAGCACCCATTTGTGGCTGTACTTCTTCCCACAAACGGATGCCTCTGCCGACATACCTGTCGTAAACTGCCCTGACCCTCCTGGTCAGTACAACGCCCTGTATCTGTTTTTCTTATCTGCTTTGTGCCGCTACCCACTGATAAAGATTTACTTCACTTCCATCTACTGTTACCGGTTTGCCATCATAATCTGTCGTGCACATATTTTCCAGAGAATAAATCCATGCAAAATGGCCACCATAAGGATTGCCATACTCCGGATCAAAAATTTCTTCGTACTTAGTAAAGTGGACATTGTCAGCGCCTGCCGCCTGCAGTCTCTCATATAGCGGGATTGCTGTTTCATTAATGTCAACTAACGGATCAGCCGTACAATGTACAAACCATGTGGGAACAGAGGCGATTGCCGCAACCTCTTCATCAGTGATCCATTCACTCTTATAAGCTTCACATACCGGGAAAATAGCTGCAAACGTATCTGGATATTCAATTGCCAGCTTCACTGTCATATATCCGCCATTGGAGCATCCTCCAAGATAAATACGGTTCGGATCAATAACAGCGCGTTCTGCTGTAAAAGAATCGATCAGCGCTTTCAGAGTAGTCGTATACATGCTGTTTCCATCTGTTGTCATTTCTCCATTTCCATTATCCATCCACACCGTTTCACACTGCGGCATCAAAATATATGCACCGCCAAAAATATCCTGAACCTCATCTGTCACGAAATTTGTCACCTTCATCCCGCCTGTGACAAAACCAATATCCGTTCCGCCACTGCCTGCACCATGCAGCCATACAACTAACGGATGAGCTTCCCCATCATCTTCTGGTTCATAAAATGCGTATGGCACATCCGTCTCTCCTTCAGTAAATACAGCATCCTGGAACAATGCCTCATCCGGATGATATACCGTATTCAGCTCATCCCAGCTCTCACCCGTCTGAGTATTTGTGATAGTGTACTGACAGTCTGCCCATGATTTCAATGCTGAACTAAAAGAATCCGGATCTGTATAATACGGCGATGCCAGAGCCAGATCTGCAGTTACAGCCATGTCTAAAGTAACATAGTCTCCTGCGACATCACATTTCCCTTCCGCATCAGAACGGTATGCCGCTGTAACAGCACGCTCTCCAGCTCCCAGAAGCGTTTCCCGTGTATCGTAGCGTTCTACCGAAACTATGTAGCTGTCCGTATCCATGTAGTCCGCTTCTGTGCTGAAATCGACCGGAATAATCGCTTTACTGTAGCTTGATCCCCAGCCATACACATTCTGGATCAGAGAATACGTGCCGCCTCCTTCCTCTGCGAAAGCAGCAGAAGCGCACAACGAGAGAGCTGCCGCCATACCAAGGGCGGATAAATACATTTTTTTCATTTTATTTCGCTCCAATCTTCAGATTTCTGTTCTGAGGCCTCGTTCAGTAACTTCATTCTACCATATACGATTGGATTTTCATAATGCAAATCCGGTATTGACAATCCTATATTTATCATCATATTTTGACGAAGAGTATGGTATACTCTATACATATTTTCCATACTCAGGGAATACAGGAGGACAGATATGACAAGCAGGCAGTTGGAAATTTTTTTGAGACTATCCCGAAATCTCAATTTTGCTAAAACAGCAAGCGAAATGTACATGACTCAGTCAACCGTCAGCCGTGAAATACAATTGCTGGAAAAAGAATTAGGTCTTTCTTTATTTGACCGCAATCCGAAATATGTAAAGCTTACTCCCAAAGGACAACAGCTAAGTGTCAGCCTTTTGCCTTTATTAAATTCGATTAAAAATACGCTGTCCTGTATTCAACAGCCGCACTCCTGCTACACCAGCTGCCTGCGCATCGGCTTTTACCACAGAGCCAGCATTCTGAAAATTCCTGAAGTTTTAAAGGAATTTCACAAACTGTATCCCAGCGTGCAGCCAGAACTGCATCAGGGCAATCTGAATCAACTCAACGCCTTGTTTGCCTCCGAATATCTTGATGTGGTATTTGGAATGAAAAATGCCTTTACCCCTTGCAAAAACAGTAGGATACAGGAATTATACAGAGGATATTTGTGTGTCTGCGTCCCGGTCTGTCACCCGTTAGCTGACAGAACAATGCTGTCATTTTCTGATTTGAATGGTCACGATATTCTCATTCTGGATCGCTCCTCCGTTCAGGCAGAGCTGTCTTATATTATGAATTTAATTAAGGAAAAATGCCCGAACAGTCAATTTTTCTACTGCTCCAATGTAGAAGAACAGGAAGTATATCTTTCTGCCGGAATCGGAGTCGTGCTTTCGGTACAGTACTCTTTTATCCCTAACAAACAATTTATTCAGATTCCCTTTTTAGATCCCTCTATCAACCGTAATCCAAGTGATCTGAACTACGCAGTCATGTGGAGAAAAACCGAGGAGTGCAATCATGCGGAAGAATTTGTGCGCATGGCTGTTGCTAAATATCAGGCATCACAATAAATGCTGCCGGATGCGCGTATTAAAAGAGGATGCTGCAAAATCTGCCCGCCCTTTTGCGGATCAGTATTTTACAGCATCCTCTTTCTCACCAAAGTATAATATAAATCAGCGTCAGACAGATTCCGATACACACGAGCAGCAGTCCAAATGACAGGCTCCGGCCGATGATCATGTGATTTTCCTTGATCGCATCGTTTTTCAGCGCCAGGATGTGCACATAATCACGGTGCAGCGGATCCTTTCTGCGCCAGGTCCGGTTTGCCAGCTCCTGCCACAGATTCATCAGGCGGCCCGCCATCTCAGTCACCAGATTTCCTTCCGGGCGCTCGTGAGGGATCGGGCTGTCGCGGTAGATCGTTTTGCGCAGTCCCACGACAAGCAGATCCACACATGTATCTGCAATCCTGCATACCACCTCGAGCACTGCCGGAATATACTTAAAAAATACCGGTCGATAAATTGTGTTCTCAAGATCGAGCCAGGACGGCCAGCGGTCTGCATATCGGTACACCGTCTGCACATCGCCCGCAGCCTGTTTTCCGGTACCGCGTGTCCCGGTCTGCGCTGCAGCTGCATCGGTACAGATAACCTCTGCCGGACGCATCAGCACCCTGCGGATAAACAGCAGATACACAACCGCTCCGATGACAATAGAAATGACCGCCCCGGAAAGATTCGTCATGCTGAAATAATGTACTGCATGTCCTGCCTCCTCAAGGTGCATAAAGCCCTGCGCCATCTGTGCCGCGCGGTCCATAATGCCATACGGCGCTGCTCCCCAGACGAGCAGTACCAGTGCGCTGCCCCCCAGTGCAAGTGTGCTCTGTGGATTCATATAATGCTTCATCGCATCATACTGCTCCTGCCTTTTCACATCTTCATTTTGCTCTACAAAGATCGCGACAAACAGCTTTGTCATATATGCGATGGTAAGCCCGCCGGAAAACAGGAAGATATATTCGACGGTCCGCATTGCCCAGCCTCCGCCAAACTCCACAATACTCTCATGCAGCAGTGTTTTGCTGATATATCCGCCAAGCAGAGGAATCCCGCCGATCGCAAGCGCTCCGATCAAAAAGATGACCTTCAGGAGCGGCTTTTTCCGTCCGAAGCCCCGGATCTTGTTCAGATCGAGCGCATGTACATTCATAAAGATCACACCTGCCGCCATAAAAAGCACGAGCTTGATCAGGGAGTGATTCACCATGTGCAGGAACGTGCCGTGGACAGCCAGTGCATTTTCTGCGCCGAGCAGCCCCTGCATACCTGCGCCGACCATGATAAAACCAATCTGTGACATGGAAGAGCAGGCAAGTGTTCGTTTCAGGTCAACAGAAAATACTGCAAGCAAAGCGCCGCCAAGCATCGTCACTACTCCCAGCGCAAGAATCACACGCCCCCATGCCACATCATGCAAAAACAGATCGCTGCATGTCACAAGGATGCCGAAAATACCGGTCTTTGTCAGGATGCCGGAAAGCAGCGCTGACGCCGGAGCCGGAGCTACCGGATGCGCCTTCGGCAGCCAGATATGCAGCGGGAACGCTCCCGCCTTTGCTCCAAACCCTACGAGCAGACAGCCGCCTGCCGCATAGAGCACCGTTTTGTCCGGGTATCCGGACGCCGCCTGCCACAGCCCGCTGATCGTGACCGTCCCCAGCTCATGATACAGAATAAAAATCCCCATCAGCATGACGAGTCCGCCAAATACTGCCACAGTCAGATATGTTGCCGCCGCGCGAAGCGCCGCATGGCTCTCCTCCTGCGCGACCCATACATAAGAGGTAAAGGACATGATCTCAAAGAAAATAAAGGTCGTATACAGGTCAGCAGACAGGAACACGCCCATGGTTGCCGAGAGTGTCAGCAGCAAAAATCCATAAAATCTGCTGCTGTTCCTGTGATGCGCCATATATTCACCAGACAGCACTGTCGCCATCATCCACATAAAGGACGCGATCACCACATAGATCAGACGGAACCCGTCCATGGTAAAATGAAGTCCAAAGCCGCAGATACCAGGCACACTGCCTGCAAGGAGGGAGCCTCCATCCGAAAGTCCCTTTCCCGCTGCTTCTCCTGCCGCTGCGCCGTATTTTACAAACAGAAGGGCGGTAAGCGCAAACTCACTGATCACGATGACATTCGCCAGTATATTGCGCGCCTTCTCGTTTTTTTGTCCGACCGCCCAGACGAGGAGCCCGCCGAGAAACGGATAAAACACAAGTATTGCAAGAACCATTTCTTTCATCTTCTCTCCTCCCCTTTCTACATCAGGGCTGCGATCGATCCCAGCGCTGAGATGACCGGAGCGCTGTGGAGTCCGAATACGAACATCACAACCACAAATATCGTAAGCGGCAGAAGCATCATCCAGTTCGGATCTTCGGCATCACTTACTGTACTATAGTCAAAATCCTTTCCCGGGAAAAATGCCCGGACAGAAATCGTCAGCATATAGACTGCCGTCAGCAGAGCAGAAACAAGGAGCGCCCCCACGCCGACATAGGCAAGCACATTTTCGCTGGCGATCGCCGCCTTTGCCAGATTCCATTTGCTGATAAAGCCGCACAGCCCCGGCACACCCATGAGCGCCAGTGCAGAGACAGTAAAGATCCCAAAGGTACGCGGCATCTTTCTCCCCAGACCATCCAGCTCATAAATATAATTTCGCCCGGTCTTGTAGATTACTGCGCCTGCGCAGAAGAATGAGCAGATCTTCATCACTGCATGGAAGATCATATGCGCAAGCGCTCCGATCAGTCCGAGCGGCGTCATCAGCACAACGCCAAACAGGATGTAGGAAAGATTGCTGACGGTTGACCATGCAAGTCTTCGCTTCAGATGCGTCTCTTTGAGCGCCCGGCTGCATCCATACAGGATCGTAAAGATCACAAGCGCCATGACCACATACTGCGCCCACGTGCCGCGCAGGAATTCTGTACCAAAGCTGTAGTACGTCACGCGCATCACGGTGAAAGCTCCTGACTTTACGACAGCTACTGCATGGAGCAGAGCTGTGACCGGAGTCGGCGCCACACCTGCCCTGGGCAGCCATCCGGAAAAAGGAAACATCGCCGCCTTCACACTGAAGCCGCAAAAGCACAGCACATATACAACAAGCAGACGGTTTGCGCGGTCTCCAAGCTTGGCAATATCAAGCACGCCTCCGGGGACGAAGTTTGCTGTCGTGCCGTAGCTTAAGATAAATACCAGCCCGATAAACGCAAAGGCAGCGCCTCCCAGAGAATAGTACAGGTAAGACCGGCTCGCCAGTATCGCCTCACGGCTTAAAGTATGCATGATCAGCGGGAGTGTCATCAGCGTAAGCATCTCATAGAAGCAGTACATCGTCACAATATCCTCTGCAAATGCAATGCCCAGCGTCACGCCATACGTCATCGTATAAAACATAAAAAAGATCTTCTCATGTCCTTCATGCTTCATATATTCAAACGCATACAGCGAAGCCAAAGGCCACAGCAGAGAAACAATCCCCGCAAACACCGTTCCCAGCCCGTCCAGCTGGAAGCTCAGGGAAAGATTCCCGGTAAAACGCAGCAGCACGCACGCCTCCTGCGGCTGCGTAAATAAAAGCCCCAGCACGAGCGCCGAATTAAGCAGTACGACTGCCTCAATATAAATCATCATCTGCCGTCTGTTCCGAAACGGAAGCAGTGGAAGTACGCCTCCCATCACGATCGGGAACAGAACAGCTACTGCCAGAAAATATGGTTGCATCGCTTCTCCTCCTTTACATGACTGCTTCCGCTATCTTACTCACAAATGAGATCAGCGGATTTGGAAACACACCGAGTAACAATGTAAGCGCTGCCAGCACTGCGAGCGGCACCAGCATACCTGCCGGAGCGTCGCCGGATGTCTGCGCCACACAGTTTCCGCCATCCCGCTCCGTGCGTACTGCCGTATCCTCTGCGCTCATACCGCGCCAGGATGCACCCGGGAAAAATCCCCGCATCACCACCGGAAGCAGATACCCCGCGGTAAGCAGCGCTGATACAAGCAGCACCACAGGACCGATCCAGCGAAATGCTCCGACCGGCGCTTCCAGCGCTCCCTGCGCAAGATACCATTTGCTGATAAATCCGCTGGCAGGCGGGATACCGATCAGCGCAAGCGATGCAAACGTATAGCACCACAGCGTTCCCGGCATCTGCTTTCCGATCCCGGTAAGCTCATCTGCCCTTGTCTTGCCGCAGCCAAAAATAAAGATACCGGCAGTTAAAAACAGGGCTGCCTTGATAAATGCATGAAATACGACATGCAGGAGCGCCCCTGACATCGCCGTCGGCGTCAGCAGCGCAAGGCCGAACAAAATATACGAGATCTGGCTGACCGTAGAATAAGCAAGCCGCTTTTTGAGAACCGGCTCCCGGTACGCGAGCATGGAGCCCATAAATACCGTCAGCAGCGCAAGCGTCATCCACACGGTCTGCACCCATGTCCCGCGCAGAAAATCCGGTCCTACGACGTAGTAAACTGTACGTATCGCAGCGAGCACGCCGCATTTTACGATCACTCCCGAAAATACGGCGGACGCCGGAGACGGAGCTACCGGATGCGCAGTCGGAAGCCACGCGTGCAGCGGAAACATGCCTGCCTTTGCGCCGAATCCAAGCAGCATCACGAACACTGCGACAAGCAGTACTCCCTCATGTCCGGCTGCGCGCGTCATATCAAGCGTCCCGCCCGCCGTAAAGGTCAGCGTATCCGTATACTGATACAGGAAATAGATCCCGAACAGTCCCATATATGCCCCGCACATAGAATAAAATAAATATTTGAGCGCTGCCATGATCGCCTCACGCGAGCCATTGTGAAGCACCATCGGCATAGACGCAAGCGTCATCAGCTCATAGAACAGATACATCGTCACAAGATTTCCGGCAAATGACAGCGCGATGAGCACACTGTACACGATCAGATAAAATCCAAAAAACCGTTTTTCTTCTCCCTCATGGCGCATATATACGCAGGAATAGATCCCTACCGCCACCCACACGATGCTGATCACTGTCACAAACAGACGGCCGATCTCATCAATGCGGAAATAGACCGGAATATCCTTCATC
Source organism: Parablautia sp. Marseille-Q6255 (assembly GCF_951230155.1). Lineage (GTDB taxonomy): Bacteria > Bacillota > Clostridia > Lachnospirales > Lachnospiraceae > Choladousia. The sequence goes on along the minus strand of NZ_CATNVD010000009.1, from coordinate 141,578 downwards.
AGATAAAACAACGTCACCTCATGCTCTCCGCTCCACGCAGCCAAAAGCGCCAGAACGGCTGACACACTCAGCACGCCGCATACAGCCAGATGCAGACGGCGAAGCGAAGCAGCGTCCGGCTGCGGTCTGCCCTTCCATTTTGATACGGCAGAGGAGCCAAGCATACAGGCCCCAGCAAGCACCGGCAGCAATACCGGAAGCAATATCCAACCACTCATACCTTCTCCTCCTATGCAAACATGGCGAGCCCGTCGCCAAACAGTCTTACCATCGGCTCAGACCACAGTCCCAGGAACAGGTTCAGCACGATAAAGCAGACCAGCGCAGCCGACTTTGCAGGCTGATCCGCCATTGTCACACTGTGGAAATCCTTCTGTACCAGCACCTTCTTCTTCTCCGGTGTATAGATACGGATCACAGTCTTCATGAAGTAGACTGCATTGAGGATCGTACTCAGCGCCAGGGCTACCAGCGTCAGCAGCATCTTATTTCCGCTTTCCACGCCTGCCTGCGCAAAGAGCAGCTTTGAGGTAAAGCCGGAAAACATCGGAAAACCGACCATCGACAGCGAGCCGACTGTGAATGCGATACCGGCAAGCTTATTTCGGAATCCCGCGCCCGTCAGGTCAAAGAAATCCGTGCTGTCCCCGGACGCCTGCGTAAGCCCGGACGCCGCAACAAACAGAAGAGACTTCGTTGCCGCATGAGCAACAATATGGTAAACGCTTGCGATCGAACCAATCTGGGAGCCCAGTCCCAGACCCATGTAAATGTAGCCGATCTGAGCCACAGAGGAGAACGCGATCATCCTCCTGATGTTATTTTCCTTGATCGCCGCAACAGATCCCATGATCATACCGATAATACCGAATACAAACAGTACGTTGATGACTTTGCTGTCCATGATCACATCAAAGCCGACCACACGGTAGAAGATCTTCACCAGAAGAAATACGTATCCCTTTGACACGAGTGAAGAGAGGATCGCCGCCGAGGACAGCGTCGAATAACCGTATGCGTCCGGCAGCCATGCATGGAACGGATACAGCGCGCTCTTGATCGCAAGGCCGACAGAGATCAGACAGATAGAGACAAGCAGCGGGACATGGTACTCTCCGGTCTGCTTCAGGACCCGGACAGATTCCTGTATATTGCTCATCAGCAGATGCCCGGTCAGATCATATAAAAAGCACAGTCCGAGCAGAAAAAGGCCGGAGCCCAAAAGGCTCATGATCATATACCGCGTCGCTGCCTCGATCGTCCGTCCATTCTGACGGATCATGATCAGTCCGCACGCCGCGATTGTATTGATCTCCACAAACACATATGCCGTAAACAGGTCGTTCGTATAGATCAGGGCAAGCAAAGAGCACAGCAGCAGATTCACCATGACATAATACAGGTTCATCTTGGACTCCTCGATCTCAAGCTCACGTTCCCGGCTTCCTCCGATCATACAGAGAAACATGATCACGCAGAAAAACACTGCCATAGACGCTTCCAGTACGCCGACCCGGATCTCATTTCCCCAGGGAGCAGGGAAATGTCCCATCATATATACATACGGCTCTCCGGTAGAGAGCACAAACGCAAGCACTGCAGCAGACATGGCTCCGACTGCCCCGATCACAGCGAGATTTACCCATTTTGCTTTTTTCCCGCTTAAAATAGAGGAAAGCGGCCCTGCAAACAGAGACAGCAAAATGGAAATAAAGGGAAGGTTCTGTACAAACGCCATCACAGTCCCTCCTTCTTCAGCTGCGTTGTGATCTTGTCAAGATCCAGCGTGTGATAGCGGCGGTACAGGCGGACAGTCAGAGAAAGCATCAGCGCTGTTACAGAGACCGATACCACGATGCCGGTCAGAACGAGACCGCTTGGGATCGGATTGATATATGCCTCCACACTCTGTATGCCGTCCACAACGATCGGAGCCTTCCGCCCCGCTATGTACCCCTTTAATGCAAGGAACAGATACATCGCTGTATCCATAATATTAAATCCGATGATCTTCTTGATCAGGTTTTTCTGGAGAAGCAGATTGGAAAATCCGATCCCGAACAGGATCATCGCGACAGCCTCTTCATAATTATTCATCAGATTCGCAAAATCCATCTCAATATCCTCCCTTTCTGAACATAGCATAAAACGTATACATAGTCCCTGCCACAACAACACCGACACAGATGTTCAGCACAAGGATCAGGCCGCTGCTCAGGATCGCTCCCGGCGTCCCCAGCGGTATCACGCTTTCGATGTGGTTCGCACCAGTGTAAAAGGAATAGCATTTGGAAAATGTATAGCATGCAAGCGCTGTGAAACTGAGCTTTTTGTAGGTAGATGCCCGGAAAAAGCGCTCCGTCTTCTCAAATCCGAACGCATTGAGGTACAGGATCAGACCCGCGCCGATGATCGCACCTCCTGAAAATCCACCTCCAGGTCCCAGATGCCCGCAAAGGATCACATAAATACCAAAGATCACGATCGGCGGCACAAGGATCTTTGCGACTGTCTGCAGGATCACATCATCCTTCGGCTCATACAGAAAATCCTGCTCCTCCTCTGCCGGTTCCCCGTCCTTTCGCTTTTTCTCATCGCGCCGCAGAAGGATCAGCACCGTACAGGTCGCTACAAAGAGTACATGAGATTCTCCCAGCGTATCAAACGCGCGGTAATCCAGGATCATGCCTGTAACGATATTTACCGCCCCCGTCTCCTGAAGCCCGCTTTCAATATAACGTGCAGAGACTTCATTGTTCGCCGGCTTGTCCGCACTGCCGATCGTCGGAAGATATGAGACAGCGATCAGGAGCATCAGCACAAGAAATACGCAAAACAGGATCGAAAATACCCGGTATATTTTCCGGAAAATACGGATCTCCGCATTGCGTTCGGTATCATAGACACGCTCAACGGCACGCGCCTTCTCCTTTTCCCGCTTTTTGCGCTGCTTATGAGTTTCCTCATACGGTTTTTGAGGTTTCATCTCGACTTCGCCCAGATACAGATCCTTTGAGCCGTCAAGCCACTGCTTTAATCGATAGGAACGCGTCTTCTCATACTGTTCCTGTGGAATCTTTCTGCTCATCCTTCTCCTCTTCCTCCTCTTTCTCTTCCCGCTTATCTGTTTTTATCATCGCATGGATCTTTTTCAGCGTCAGGAAAAACAGCAGGCTCGTGATGCCTGCTCCTACCGCCGCCTCTGTGATCGCCAGATCAGGCGACTCAAGCAGGATCCAGATGATCGACATGATCAGACTGTATGACATAAAGATCAGGACTGAATTCAGCAGATTTTTAGAAAGGCTTACAGAAACTGCACAGATAACCAGAAATCCCAGCAAAATATATGTAAATACCTGCATGTCACGCCTCCTCTTCCTTCTCGCTGTCTGTATCACCAAAAGCGCTCTCATCGCCCTGCGTGCGCTCCTGTGATGCGGCATGCGCATGTGCTTCTCTGATCGTCATATTCATGTAATGCTCATGAGGCTCTTCATCGGTCGTCACCTCGAGACGTGCGATCAGATGAGAAGAAACCGGAGATGCAAACCACAAAAACACAATGACGAGAAACAGCTTCAGGGAAGTGAAATTAAAGCCGTTCATCACGATCAATCCCATCAGAGAAAACCCGATGCCAAGCGTGTCTCCCATCGCTGCCGCGTGCATCCGGTTTAATACATATTTAAAGCGGAATACGCCGATCATTTCAATCGCAAATATCACCAGACCGAAAAGGAGCAGAAAAGCTCCCGCAAAAAAACGAATCCATTCAATTACTGTCATCTGTATGCTCCTCCTCCATCTTTTTGCGCCGGTATACCCCCATATATACCTTTGTCAGGACAATGACAGCCAGAAAGCTGATCATTGCATAAATCAGACAGATATCCGCCAGATATCCTTCTTCCAGCATCAGCGCGAGGATCGCGATAATAACCATGACCATCGTACCCATCATATTGACCGCGACAATGCGGTCCGCGATCCGCGGCCCGATGATTGCCCGGATCAGACACAGGATCATCATCACCGCCAGAAAAATAAGCGCTGCTGTAAACAGTATCTCATACGCCTGTGAAAGCCCTGGTATCCCTTTGCTCATAGCTCTTCCTCCATATCCTTTAACAGCTGTGTGAAAACAGAATCGTCAATGCCGACTGCCAGACTTTCATCCAGACAATGCACCAGATACTCTTCCCCTTCCAGGCTGACTGTGATCGTTCCCGGCGTAAGAGTGATCGCATTGGCCAAAAACGCTCTTCCTGTCGCTGTTTTCATATCAGAGCGAAAGCTCACAAGTGCAGGCTCGATCTCCTCACGCTCAGAGAGGATCATATGCATGACTGCAAAATTCGCTTTGACGATCTCCTTTACAAGTACCAGACAGTAGCGGATAAACGGAAGGCTCCGCTTCAAAACCTGTTTTTCCTTCGCAATGCTGTAGTCCATAAACTTACATATAAATGCAAACATGGCTGCTGAGATCGCCACGCCAAACAGACAGATCTCCAGCGTGATCGTTCCGTTAAAGATCACCCACAGCGCAAAAAACAAAAGAAACATTTTTACACCTCCAAATACAAAGCAGGAACCGCTCCCGCTCTTTTACACCGCCAGCGCATCATACAGCGCACGGATCGCTTTTTCAAAATCCTGATTTGACACGCCGACCGTACAGTTGATCTCATTTGATCCCATGTCGATCATCTTGATATTGACGCCGGCCTCGCCAAGCGCCGTAAAAAATTTTGCCGCAATACCGCTGACGGAACGCATTCCCTTCCCCACGACTGTGACAAGCGCCATATCCTCATCTACACTGATCTTATCCGGGGCCAGAAGACGCTCCAGCGACGCCATGACTGCTTCGCGCTTCTCCTGATAGACATCCCTTGGCAGGATCACGCAGATCGTGTCAATCCCCGACGGCATATGCTCAAATACGATATGATTCTCATCAAACGCCTCCAGCAGGCGTTTGCAGAAGCCCACCTGGGCGTTCATCCTGTTCTTGGCGATGCTGACCGCTACGAAATTCCGTTTTCCCGCAATCCCGGTGATCGGCACCTCATCCTCCGGATCGATCCTGCTGCAGATCAGCGTCCCCTTCTCCTCCGGATGATTTGTATTGCGGATATGTATGGAGATCCCTTCCCGGCGTACCGGAAAGACGGCTTCCTCATGCAGGACCGTCGCGCCGCGGTAGGACAGCTCACGAAGCTCTGAGTACGTCATAATATCAATCTTTTTCGGATGATCAACGATCCCCGGATCCGTCAGCAAAAAACCGGACACATCCGTCCAGTTCTCATACAGGTCGGCACATACGGCCCGCGCCACGAGCGCTCCCGTCACATCAGACCCGCCGCGGGAAAACGTATGGATATTTCCCGCATCATCCGCCCCGTAAAAGCCCGGGATCACTGCCCTCTCAATATTGACAAGCCGGTCGGCGAGGAAAAAGTTCGTCCGCTCATCCTCAAAGTTTCCATTGCGGTCAAAACGGATCACCTCCGCCGCATCTACAAACTCATATCCCAGAAAGGCTGCCAGAAGGATCCCATTGAGATATTCTCCGCGTGAGGCGGCGTATTTCTCCCCCGCCCCGCTGATAAATGCCTGCTCCATCATCTGAAACTCCTTATCCAGTGAAACAGACAGCTCCAGTTCATCAATGATCTCCTGATATCTCGCTTTGATCTTATCAAGCACCGGGCGGTACTCCTCTTTGCGGCTCGCCCTGCCATAGCATTCATATAAAAGATCTGTTACTTTCTCATCGCTGCGGTCCCGCTTTCCCGGTGCTGACGGGACTATGTATCTTCTGTCCGGGTTCCTGCGCAGGATGTCCTTCACCTTTTTGAACTGTCCCGCATCTGCAAGAGAGCTTCCCCCGAATTTTGCCACGATTGTCTGCTCTTTTCCCATTCTTTCTCTCCTGTTTTCTAAATATTCCACCCTAAATCATACCATCACTTTGGCAAATATCCAACTGTTTTTTACAAAAACCAGGCCTTCCCTTCCTCTACCGCAAAAATATGCGCAGCACCCGCTGCTTCCATCTGTCATACGGCTGATAGCGGACTGGAAGATCCATCCACACAGATTTTTTTACGATGCTCCTGCGGTGAGAAAACAGCTCAAAGCTCTGTTTTCCATGATAGCTCCCGATGCCGCTTGCCCCGACTCCGCCAAAGCCCATCTGACTCGTTGCCAGATGGATCACGGTATCGTTGATACAGCCGCCGCCAAAGCTGCACGCTTTAAGGATCTCCCGCTGTGTCTGCCTGCTTTCTGTAAACAGATACAGCGCCAGCGGTTTTTCATGCGCCGTCACATACTGCGTCACCTCAGACAGACTGCGGTACGTCAGGACCGGAAGGAGCGGTCCGAAAATCTCCTCGCGCATCACAGGGCTCTCCGGCGTCACATCCGTAAGCACCGTCGGTTCTATCTGGAGCGTCTCTGCCCGGCAGGCGCCCCCCGTATATATGGTCACACCCTCCATCAGTCCCCTTAAACGGTCATAATGCTTCTGACTGACAATCCTCCCATAATCCGGATTCTCAAGAGGCTTTTGGGTGAACTGGCGGCGGATGCAGCGCTCTATTTCGCTCAGAAGCGCATCCTTTACCTCCTCCTGCACGAACACATAGTCCGGCGCAACACACGTCTGCCCGAGATTCAGATACTTTCCAAATACAATGCGCTTTGCAGCAAGCGGGATATTTGCGGTCGCATCGACAATACACGGGCTCTTTCCGCCAAGCTCCAGACAGACCGGCGTCAGATGCTCTGCCGCTTTTTCCATCACCAGTCTTCCGACAGTGGTACTGCCGGTAAAGAAAATAAAATCAAATCTCTGGGCAAGGAGAGCCGTATTTTCTTCTCTGCCTCCCTTTACGACAGATACTGCCTGCGGCAAAAAGCATTCTCCCACGATCCTTTCTATCACATCCGCAGTCGCAGGCGCATACGCGCTCGGCTTGACAACGACACAGTTGCCTGCCGCGACTGCCCCGATCAGCGGTTCCATTGCCAGCATAAACGGATAATTCCAGGGAGCCATCACAAGTACCACTCCGTACGGCTCCGGCGATGTAAAGCTTCGCGCATGAAACTGGGCGAGCGGAGTCCTCACCCGCTGCTCCTTCGCATAGCGGTGCAGATGACGGATCATATGAGAAAGCTCCGAGAGCACCATCCCTGTCTCACACATATAGGTCTCCGTCGCAGATTTTCCCAGATCCTTTTGCAGGGCCTGCCCGATCTCCTTTTCATATTTCTGAACGGTCCGTTTCAATGCTTTTAAAACGGCAAGTCGCAGGGGAAGCTCCTTTGTCTTCCCCTGCGCAAAATATTCCCGCTGCTCTTTTAAGAGCTGCTCCAATCCTGTTTTCATCGTATCTGAATCCTTCCTCATCCTCCGGCTTCCCGGTCTTCTGTCTTCCACTCTAACACATATGAGGAAAATTGCAAATTCTTTTTCTGCGATCAGCTTCGAAAGCCCCGCCACAGAGCAGTACAGACTATTCGTCCTTCATCCGCGGCTCAAAGATCCAGCTGGCCAGATAAGAAAAGATGAGCGCGCCGCTGATCCCCGCCGCGCTCGCCTGAAAGCCTCCGAGAAAAAGCCCCAGGACGCCTTTGGCATCGACCGCTTCCTTCACGCCCTTCCAGAGCGTATTTCCAAATCCGAGCAGAGGTACGGATGCGCCTGCCCCGGCAAACTCGATCAAAGGCCCGTAAATCCCCACTGCTCCCAGCACTGCTCCCAGACATACCAGGATCACCATCACACGGCCCGGCAGCAGCTTTGTCTTTTCCAGTAAGATCTGCACGAGCGCGCAGATCAGCCCTCCTACCCAAAAAGCATGTATATAATCCATCATAATCCCTCCATCGCACTTCCTTTGTCTTAACAGCTTCCCTTTTCAGCAGTGCTCCAGTACAACCGCATGCGCGATCCCCGGTATCGTCTGCCCCTCATTAAAGCTGACCTTTGACAAAAGAGCGCCGGTCGGCACAAAAAGCACCCGCTTCCAGATCCCTTTTCGCAGCTTCGGCAGTATCATTGCAGCCAGCACGACTGCGCTGCAGCCGCAGCCGCTCCCGCCTGCATGCGTATCCTGCCGCTTCGGATCATAGATCTCGATCCCGCAGTCCATATGCTGCGCAGAAATATCAAAGCCCTTTTCCCTGAGCAGGTCGATCACGATCCGCTGCCCCACGCTGCCGAGATCACCTGTTATGATCCGGTCATAGTCCTCCGGCTGCCGGTTAAAATCCATCAGATTCTGATAAATCGTATCACAGGCTGCCGGCGCCATGCAGGCCCCCATATTCATATTATCCTTGATCCCCATATCGATGATCCGCCCCGGCGTCACACCGGAAAGCTTCACATGTCCGCCCTTGGGGGCAAGTACAAACGCTCCGCTGCCCGTGACCGTCCAGGTAGCTGACAGGGGACGCTGATTCCCATATCCCAGGGGAAACCGAAACTCTTTCTCGGCACTGCCGAAATGACTGGAGGTAAGCGCCGCGGCATAATCCGCATACCCGGCAGCTACCGTCATAGCTGCAAGCGCAAGCGACTCTCCGCATGTAGAGCAGGCTCCGTACAGCCCAAACAGAGGGATCTGCGCGTCCCCATTTCCAAATGAGGTCGCGATGAGCTGCGCCAGCAGATCACCGCCAAACAGATACCGCACCTGCTGCGTCATAAGCTGCGCCTTTCCGATCGCCGTCTGAAGCGCTTCCTTTTGCATCGTACTTTCCGCCTCTTCCCACGTCTCCTCACCCAGCCCCGCATCGGGAGCGACCAGATCAAACCACTCTCCAAGCGGTCCCTCTCCCTCCTTTGGTCCTACGACTGACGCGCTGCTGATGATATGCGGCGCTTCCTGAAATTCAATGCTCTGCTGTCCTGCCTGCTGATTGACTGCCATAACCTGCCTCCTGTCCAACTGCCTTCTTTAATCCTAATGTCCCCTGTTTTTCCTGTTTTATGCATCTGACCGGCGCTTTTTATTTCACACAGAAAGAAAAAAGAGACGATCCGACAGAACCGTCTGGCTTTTCCAAGCTGCCGGCTCTGTCGGATCGTCTCCTGTCCAGAAATCTTTTCATTATACTGGCTTTCTTCTGTTTTTTCTGTATTACTCTGTCATATCGCTGATCTTTTTTTCAATTCGTTCTTTCACGAGCGCAGCCAGCTGCGTTGTTTTCATTCCCTGATACTCCTCATACCGGATCGGCTCAAGGAAATGTACCTGCACGGTCTGCTTTGCAATTGATTTTGTATCAAATGCCTTGTATGAGTCGATCAGCGCCACCGGCACAACAGGACATTTTGCCTTTATCGCGCTTTTAAAGCTGCCGCCCTTAAAGTCGAGCAGGTGATTGCCGTTTTTGCTCCTCGTTCCTTCCGGAAAAATAATAAAGTTACGGCCCTTTTTGACCTCCTCTGCCACCTGCATGATCACCTGGAGCCCCTGCCGCACATCGCTGCGATCAAGCGGGATCGCGTCCAGGCAGGCAAATACCTGTTTTAAAAACGGGATATCTGCCAGCTCCTTTTTTAATACGACAGAAGTCGGCCTCTCCAGAAGCTGCAGGATCGCAAGCACGTCAAACATCCCCTGATGGTTCGGATACAGGATATAACCATCCTCCTTCGGAAGATTCTCCAGTCCGTGCCCGTCGATCGTCACACGGCCTCCCCGGATCGCCCGGTTGTCGATCTGTTTGACTATCGCAAAACGCTCTTCCTCCGAATACCGCTCCGGATGGGAGGATATGCGCAAAAGCCGGTATAATCCACACGGCACATACCACCAGTTCATCAGGATCATCCACAAAATACGTCTCATCTTTCCGCCTCCCGGCCAGCTGCCCTGCCCTTTTCGATCAGCTCCACAAGCTGAGAAAAACAGTCGATCCGCCCGGCCATGTGATCTGGGTTTCCGAAGCCATAGGAGGCGAAGATAAACGGTATCCCTGCCTCATCAGAGGCCTCGCAGTCCCCCTGCGTATCTCCGACATAAACGGCATGCTCCAGATGGTTCCGATCGATGACCATACGGATATTTTCTCCCTTGCTCCTTCGCGTGTTTCCATAGCATTCAATATCCTTTACGTACGGCGCCAGTCCTGTCTTTTCCAGAAACAGCTCGATATACCCGGACTGACAGTTGCTCACAATAAAGACCGGGAGCATCCGGGACAGTCTCCTGATCCCGTCTGTCACGCCGGGATAACAGATCGCACATTCATCCTCGCACAGTGTCCGGTGCTCATAATCACAGCAAAGCTCCATGATCCGGTCTCTTTGCTCCTTTGACACACCCGGCAGCAGCTCCTGCGCGATCACTTCCATCGTTTTTCCAAAAAGCTGCTTCAGCCGCTCTCCAGTAACCAGATACTCTGCGATCCCGCCGTCTCTTACCGCCTGCGTCCACGCACGCGCGACAAGCTGCGTGGAATCCCACAAGGTACCATCCACATCCAATATCACTCCATCAATCGTTCCAGTCAGCATACGTTCCTCCTTTTGTATCCGTGCGCGTCCTGTACGCGGCACGCGTTCTGTCAAAGATCCCTGCAACGGCTGCCCGGATAAGCATGTTGCAGCAAGCTTCATACTACAAGAGGAGGCTGCTGCCTGATCATAGCAACAGCCTCCTGCATCTTCTCAGTTATCCATTTTAATAGCCGGTCACATTTGTGGCATGCAGATCTCCATTTGGAGCTGTGCCGGAATAATCCACTGTGGCAGAAACGTACAGTCCCTCCTGAAGCCCGTCATTCGTACTTACGCTGGCATCAGAGTAATTGATCGTATACGTATTGCCGTCATCCCCCTGGATCGTGATCGTCGACGGTGTAGTACTGAGGATCGTACCGCTCACTGTGCCAGTGCCGGTGTTTCCGCTGCCACCGGTATTGCCTCCGGTACTTCCGCCGTTATTGTCTCCGCTGTTTCCACCTGTGTTCCCGCTCGTATCGCCGTTACCTGATCCGCCCGGATTCGTGGAGCTGATATAGGATTTTGACACGTATGCCTTGGAGCCATTGACCATGACCACAAACCAGTTATCTGTCTCCCCGATGACAGAAACCTGCTGCCCTGCTGACAGACCGCCGATGATATTGCTCTGTGTCCCCGGCTGGTCGCGCAGATTCGTCCCGGTAGTCGCATAATACTGATATCCTGTACCATAGTCTACATAGCTGTTGAGCTCTGCGTCCACCTTTGTGGAATCAGATACCTCGCCGTCCGTCTGCTGTGTCGTCTCAGACTGCGGCTGTGTATTGACGAGAAACGCCTTATTGATGTAGCCGATATTTCCATTTACATTGACCTTGAACCACTGAGACGTCTCTCCTACTACTGTAACCTGGTCGCCCTTCGCAAGAGAACCGATGATATTCGCATCGGAATCTGTGCTCGGCTCCAGGCGGATATTTACGACATCTGACGCATACAGTGTCGTGCTCGTGCCATACTCTGTCAGTGTCTTAAGCTCTGCCTGTACATCCAACGACTCACTGCTCTCTGACTGTGTCGTCTCGCTTTGTCCGGTCTGGTTCACAACCTTGCCCGGGATCGCGCTGAAGGTAGCATTGCGCAGTACAGAAAAGCTCTCAACTGCCTTCTTCACTGCTGTCAGCAGCGCCGTATTGTCATCTGTGACCGTACCAGTCACCATATAGGCCTCTTCCTCTGCCACGATCGCGTAGGTCACAGAATACGTCCACATACTTGTGGCATTGTACTTTACTACATACTCATACGTATTCAGCGCGGCAGTCTCCTGCTTCTCGAACTCCACTACCTCAAAGGCATTCGTATCCGGATACTGGTTCGTGAGGCTCTCGTTCAGCTCCTCCTCCGACTCCGAGTACGTAAGGTTCCTCATCTCGCTCGCATCCGCCGCATGCACAATACTGATCATGGCGTCTGCACCGGAGGAGAATACTCTAAGAGAATCCGCATCCTGCGATACCTTCCAGGTACTGTCCGGCAGTGTGATACGGATGCTGCCGTCCTTTGACGCATACGGAACATTCGTCTGCAGCTCCGTCTCGCTTTCGGACTCTGTCTCACTTTCCGTCTCTGTCTGTGTCTCGCTCTCTGTCTCTGTCTGTGCCTCCGTCTCCTTCGGCTTCTTCTGCAGCATGCCGCAGCCTGTTGCAAGGTTCATTATGACCAGTGACATTGCCAGAGCTGCTGCTGTAAATTTCATTCTTCTGTTCAACATGTCACACCCTCCATTCTATTACTCCCGTTTCGTGAAACTGCTGTGTGCGCTCCGTCTCCCCTCCAGAAACGAAAACACAAAAAACAGGTATTGAATCAATACCATTTTAGCCATCATACCACGCCTTGGCGATTCCTGCAAGTCACATACTGACAATTCCCTGTCTCAAGCGCAATATTAATATTTTCGTAATCTCTTCTTAATAGCATGAAAATACTGGAAATGCTATCTTTTTTTATGGAAAATCCCCCATTTTCCCGGCCTGTTCCGCATGCCTGCCAAATGCAGGAAGGTCAGGTGCAGCACGATTCCTTTTAATACACTCGTAATCGTAAGCGCCCACCAGATCCCCTCAAGTCCAAGCCCGGTACGGCTTAACACAAGTGCGAGCGGAATGCGCAGCGCAGTCAGACAGACGCTGATGACGCTGCATACCTTCGTTCTGCCAAGTCCTGATATCGCGCCGACTGCCATCATCTCCACACACATAAATGCCTCAGAAAGTCCGACGATCACCATATATCTGGCAGCGACCGGAAGCACCTCGGCTTCGTGGAAGAAAAGTCCTGAGATCTGCATTGGGAACAGCACAAACAAAAGCGTCATGCCAAGTCCCCACACGACGATCGTAGAAAACGCCGCCCGGTATCCCTTCCTTACGCGCTCCATCTTGCCGGCGCCAAAATTCTGTCCGATAAAGGCATTTAAGGCGGCGGCAAATCCATCTGCCGTATTCCAGGATACGGATTCGATCTGTCCTCCGACACGCTGTGTCGCCACCGCACCGGCGCCAAAGGCTGCCACCATCCTTGTAAGCACCATGGAGATCATACAGTAGACAGAGCCCTGCAGCGCCGTAGGCCCGCCGATCCTGACGACATCCGTATAGTATTTCTTTTCCTGCAGGCGCATCAGCCGGATCTCACGGAGGATATTGTCCTTCTTCCCCCGATGCACAAGCTTCAGCACAAAAACCGCCGTCACGACCATCTGCGCAGCGACCGTTGCTATCGCTGCCCCGGCTGCTTCCATGCGCGGGAACATTCCGATCCCAAGGATCAGCACCGGATCAAGGATCATATTGATGATCAGACCGACAAAGTTTGCCTGGAACGGTGTAGTCGCATCTCCCTGCGCGGTAAACAGCCCCGTAAGTGTAAAATTCACATAGGAAAATACGATCAGGCCGCAGGTGATCATCAGATACCCTTTTGCATACGCCAGTGTCACTTCATCTTTCATCCCAAAAAACGCGATCAGCAGATCCGGGAGCAAAAGGCAGACAGCGCCAAAGAGCACCCCGAAAAAAATAACAAGCTGGATCGCAGCCGCTGAATATTTCTTTGCCTGCTCCCGGTCTCCTCTGCCGAGCGCCTGCGCCACATGCACCTGTCCGCCCATCCTTGCCAGGGAAGCAAGCCCCTGAGAAAGCCAGACATACATACCTCCCACGCCGACTCCCGCGACTGCCTTCGCGCCGAGCGTGCCGATCCACGCCATGTCTGTAATACTGTAGGCAGTCGACAGAAAAGACGACGCCATGATCGGCAGCGCCAGTCTCGTCAGTACCTTAAGGATCGGTCCTTCCGTCAGCCGTCCCTCTTCTTTGTATCCCATAATCACAACCTCTTTCTTCTTTCACTTTTTCTCTGTATTTTTTTATTTCCAAACGTCGTATTTCTTCCGCTTTTATACTGCAGGCCCCTCCCTATCCAGTATATGCCTTTTTTCCGCCGGTGCATACTTGTCCCTCAAAAGCATACGGTAAAAATACCGTCCTTTTTAAACCGTCCGTATTATTTTCTCCTGACAAACTTCCTGCGGATCTCCTCCTCTGCCTGTGCAAGACGCATATCCAGCTCCTGCGCGGAAAACAGTGGTGCGTATTCCTCTTTGTCTGCCGCCATTCCGGCTTCTGCGCACGGACGCACTCCTGTCAGCCTGCGCATCTCCTCATACTCATCCAAAAGCCCCTGGCCGTGCATCACACGGTATGCCCCCGCATCGCTGCCAAGCGCGATCTTCAACCCAAGCGCAAAGCCCCTTCGGATCATCTCTCCCTGGCGTGCGCGCAGCCGGTACAATGCCGCATCATCAAAACGGCCGCTCCCGATCAGATTTGTGATCGTCACATACGTCGGCACCCAAACGGCATCGCTGTCTGCAAGCGCCTGCAGAGCGTCTTCATCCATAAAATTACCATGCTCAACCGAATCTACCCCCGCACAGACAGCTGCACGCACTGCATCTGCGCCATTTACGTGCGCCATCACCGCAAAGCCTTCCTCATGAGCGATATGTATCATCTCACGAATCTCCTCCGGCGAGAGCGAGGGCTCCGTCAGCGCCCCCTCCCGGGCAAAATCCATGATCCCCGAAAACATGACCTTGATAAAATCGCCGCCTTCTTCGCGCACCTGCTTTACAAGGCGATGATACTCCCTCCAGTCTTCAAACTCCTGCCCGACGATCCCCCCGTAATGTCCCTTTTTATGAATTGCAAACAGCGGCGTCCGGTACGTGATCCCATACTCCGGCGCGATCCGAGATGCCCGCGCCGACACACCGAGTCCGTCTCCTCCATCACGCAGAAACGTAATCCCGCATGCCTGGTACTGCTCCAGCTTTTTCCGGATATCCGACTCCTGCACGCCGTTTTTGTGAAGCTGCACCGCTTCGCGGTAATTTACTCCATTCATAAATATGTGCATATGACATTCGCCAAACATAAAAGCGCCTTCTTTCCTTATCTCCGTTTTATCCTCTGCCAAACGATATCATACCATTCTCCACCCTGTGATCAGACATCGAAGCACGCATAGTATAGTCTGATTTCACAGAAATTACAATGATCTTTTACCTGTCTGCCATATTTTTTGTGAGAACCAATATTCCTGACGTCCCGTTTTACCGCGTATGATCTCCATATACGTCAAACCGGCATACAGGATCTCTCCCGCATGCCGGCCTATTCATTATCGTCTCACTATCTTCTGTTTTCCTGCGCAGCTCTGCGCCTGGTTACTTTCACTCTCTTTTTCTTATCATACATCAGTCGCTCTTGATCGCATCGTCAAATTTGACGTCTGATGGCGGGAAGTCTACGCTTCTTACAAACTCGGCAGCTTCTGTCGCACCGTAAATACGATCCATGCCGCTGTCCTCCCACTCTACAGAGAGCGGTCCCTGATAATCTGCTGCATTGAGCACGCGGATAATATTCTCAAAATCTACATCGCCGTGTCCAAGGGAGCGGAAATTCCAACCTCTGCGCAGATCGCCGAAATCAATATGGGATCCGAGCAGACCGCTTCTGCCGTCGAGCGTCACTGCCGCGTCCTTCATATGTACGTGGTACACTCTGTCCATGAAGTCCTGAAGGAAGAGATGCGGTGTGATCCCCTGCCAGATCAGGTGGCTCGGGTCAAAGTTGAGTCCGAATTCCGGACGGTCAGCGAACTTCTCCAGAAGGCGTTTCGTTGAATAATAATCAAAGGCGATCTCACCCGGATGTACCTCAAGCGCAAACAGAATACCATTTTCCTTAAATACATCGAGGATCGGGCACCACAGATCATAGATCTGCTGGAAACCAGCCTCTACCATTTCCTCTGTTGTCTGCGGGAAAGAATAGAGATATTTCCAGATCGGAGATCCGGTAAATCCGGTTACTACCTTACAGCCAAGCTTTCTGGCTGCCACTGCGCATGCCTTCATAGTCTCAATTCCCCATGCGCGGATCTCATCCTTTTTGCCGGCCAGAGCAGACGGTGCAAAGTTATCCAGACGCGGATCATCGTAATCACCAACACACTGTCCGATGATATGTGCCGCCAGAGCTTCCATTTTCAGCCCGTACTTGTCAAGTGTATCGAGAATATATTTGCAGTATTCATCGTCATTCGCAGCCTTTACCGGATCAAGGTGCGCGCCCCAGCACGCAAGCTCCACGCCGTCATATCCCATTTCCTTTGCGGTTTTACACAGTGTCTCAAATTCCATATCTGCCCACTGGCAGGTTGTCAATGTCACCAAACGTCCCATAAGTATCCTCCTTTTCTTTCTGATTATGCTTCCATTTCTGTCCATACGTTGCCCGCATCGGAGCTTGCCAGACAGGCCTCTACAAATGCCAGCCCCTCTACTCCGTCTGCAACGGTCGGATAATCAATCATATCTTCTGTAAACCGGTTTTCTTCCTTTGCGAGAATGCACTGAGTAAAGCTGCGGTACAGGTTGCCCATTGCCTCAAACCACCCCTCCGGATGTCCTGACGGAAGGCGTGCATATCTGGCGGCCTCTTCATAAATACAGTCATGTCCTCTGTGGATCTCTGTTACCGTGCCATTTACGTTTGCGATTTTGATCTTTTCCGGTTCTTCCTGGAACCAGAAGATCGATCCTTTGCTGCCGCAGATGCGTACACGCAGACCGTTGTCACAGCCAATTGCGATCTGGGAGGACCAGTACATGCCGGAAGCTCCATTATCATACTGTACCATGACCATATCATTGTCATCGAGTACTCTTGTCGGCACCTTGATCTCCATATTTGCAAGTACTTTTTTGATCTTCAGCCCCGTCATACGCGCTACTGTATTTTCAATATGTGTTCCGATATCTCCGAGACAGTTGCTCTTTCCGGATCGCTTCGGATCTGTACGCCATTCGCCCTGCTTGTTGCCTGTGATATCATCTCCTGCCAGCCAGCCCTGAATATATTCTCCGGCAATCATACGGATCTCACCGATATCCCCCCGGTCGATCATCTGACGGATATGCTTGCAGGCAACGTGTCCGGAGTACCCGTATGTCACCATAAACAAAAGTCCTTTTTCACGTGCAAGCGCCTCCAGCTCACGCGCTTCCTCTAAAGTCGTAGTAAGCGGTTTGTCGCAGGATACATGGATACCAGCCTCCAGAAATGCCTTGCATGCCTCGTAGTGCGCATTGTTTGGCGTTACGATGCACACAAAATCGATCCCGTCTTCTCTCTCGCTCTCTTTCTGTGCCATCTCCTCATAGGTATGGTACAGACGGTCCTGCGCGATATGGAGCTGTCTTCCCGTCTCACACGTATTTTCATACGACCGGGAGAAGCAGCCTGCCACAAGGCGCGCGGAGCTGTCCAGCGCGATCGACCTTCTGTGCGCGTCACCGATAAAAGCATTCGGCCCGCCGCCTACCATACCATATCTCAATTCTCTGCTCATAGCTATTTCCTTCCTTTCTTATATTTTCCTGACCGCCCGGATCCTTTTTCGGATCCTGCGGTGATTTTTTATCCTTCGATCAGTCAGAACGCTTCCGTATCATCTGCATTCCTACTGCCACCAGCAGGATCAGACCCTTTACCGTATCGTTCAGAAGCGCGTTCATACCAAGCGCTGTGATGATCTTGTCGATCAGCGTAAAGGACATGGTTCCGAAAATAATCCCCGTCAGATTTCCTTTTCCGCCTGACATACTGATCCCGCCGATCACGACTGCCGCGATCGAGTAAAGCTCAAAGTTCTTTCCGGAGGTTGCCGGGTCAAAGGACGTATCCTTTGCAATCTTCAAAAACGCTGCCAGCCCTGTGAGCGCTCCGCAGGTCACGAAAACAGAAATACGTGTCCACACTACGTTGACGCCAGCCAGCTTCGCTGCCTGTTCATTGCTTCCGATCGCATACACGCGCTTTCCAAATTTGGTAGATGTCGTGATATACACCATAAGCGCCGCCATTGCCAGAAATACAAGGACAATATAGGCGATCGTCAAAAACGAGCCGTTTCCGAAATTAAACAGCGCCTGATAGCTCTCCTTCGTTGCGTCAATGCGGTATCTCGTCTCTCCCATCTCATTCATCATATACTGTGATACTGAGCGGAAGATCAGCATAGTTGCCAGTGTCACGATAAACGAAGGCATCTTGACCTTTCCTACCAGAACACCGTTTACAAAGCCGCACAGCGCTCCGAGGATCACGCCGCAAAGGATTGTCAGCAGGATGGAACCCGTCTTATTATAAAACAGGATCGTCAGACCTCCCACAAATACAAAAGAGGAGCCGACAGACAGGTCAATGTCTCCAGTCAGGACGACAAGCCCCATACCAAGCGCGATCGTTCCGAGGATCGCACTGTGCAAAAGGATGTTCGTCACACTCATCCACGTTGTCTGAGAACCGTTGATGATCAGAAACGCGAGAAAAATCCCAAGGAATACAATAATATAATTATAATTATGCCAGAAATTTTTTAACCGTTTAGCCATTTGCTTCCTCCATCTTTCCTTCCTTTTGATATACTGCATTCGTTGCATACAGCATTACCTTTTCTTCTGTGATCTCTGTTCTGGAAAGGCGTGCTGCGATCTCCCCATGATAAAAAACAATACACCGGTCTGCGATCTTCTGAATCTCCGGGATCTCCAGCGTATTCACAATGATCGTCTTCCCCGCCTGCGCCAGTTTTAAGATCAGCCTGTAGATCTCTGCCTTTGCCCCGACATCAATACCCTGCGTCGGATTGTCAAAAAGAAGTATCTCCGCTTCTGTATTCAGCCATCTTGCCAGGATCACCTTCTGCTGATTCCCGCCGGATAAGCTGGTGATAAGATCCTTATAGGAATTTGCCTTTATATTCAGGGATTTCCTGTAAGCCTCAAATTTTTCAATCTCTTTCTTCTTATATATATGAGGATTTTTTCCATCTATGGTGTGTCTCGATATGTAGGTATTCTCCATCAGTGTCATATCCGCAAGCACAGAATTTTCCTTCCGGTTAGCTGCCAGCATTGCCACCTTATGCTTCATCGCCTCATGGATGCTGCCGCCGCGAAGCTCCTTTCCGAATACGCGGATACTGCCTGACTCGAGCGGTACTGCTCCGAAAATCGCCTGCATGACCTCCGACGCACCGGCTCCTGCCAGCCCCGTGAAGCCTATGATCTCGCCTTTTTTCATCGTAAAGTCAACATCCCGGAAACCGTTTCCACAAATCCCCTTCGCCTCAAATACGACCTCACCAAGCGGACGCTCCTCATACATGTCTTTATTTACATAGCTTTCACCCACCATATATCTGGTGACTTCCTCCGCCGTCACATCAGAAATCCTTCCGCTGTGAATAAAGCGGCTGTTGCGCAGGACCGTATAGCGGTCCGCAAGCCGGAAGATCTCCGGCATCTTGTGGGAAATAAAGATAAAAGAAGTCCCTTTTTCCTTTAACCCTCGCACAATATCAAACAGATGCTCAATTTCCGCATTGTTCAGCGCTGTTGTCGGCTCATCAAGAATAATGAGCCTTGCATTGGAGTGAAGCGCCTTTGCGATCTCCAAAAGCTGCTTTTTCCCCGTATCCAGGCCGCCTGCCAAAGCTACCGGGCTGATGTCCACCCCCATCTCCTCCAGAAGCGCCGCTGCCTCCTGGATCATTTCCTTCTTTTTCAGCTTTCCAAGCGTATTCGTCTTTTCCTTTCCCAGGAAAAGATTTTCGTATACCTTCAGATTATTAAAAATGTTCAGTTCCTGATGCACAAAAGCAATTCCCGCGTGCTCCGCTTCCGAGATGGAACCATCCGCCAGCTCTTTTCCGTCAAAAACCACTTTCCCGGAGTCCTTTGTGTATACTCCCGCAAGAATATTCATCAAAGTAGACTTTCCTGCGCCATTTTCTCCAAGCAGCGCATGGATCTCGCCCGCTTCCACACAAAAGGAGACATCATTTAGCACCGATACGCCAAAGAAAGATTTCTGTATATGCTCCATTCTCAATAATTCCACTGTGCTTCTCCTTTAATCTCAACGGAGCTGTTGCAGCCGTATCCGTCAGGATACTGTTTACAACAGCTCCTCATTTTTCATGGAAATTACTTCTCTTCGTATGTTCCAAACGGCTGGTATTCTTCTACATTTTCAGAATCCACTACAGATACCGGGATCACATAATCCTGCTCGATGTCTGTGTCGCCATTGAGATGCTTGATCATAACGTCAACTGCCTCTTTGATCATAGCCGGATCATACGTTACAGAGAACAGATCATACGTCTCCGGAAGTGCGATCGTCTGATGCTTATCTTTGAGGACTGCGTAGATCTCTGCCAGACCGGAGGATGCACTTAAACTCTTGAAGGTCTTAAGGAACTCCTCTTTCTTTCCTGCATCAAGAGCAGAACCGTTGAGAGACTCCAGAACGCCCATTGCGATCTCATCATCATGTGTGAAGATCCATGTATTCTTGGACGGATCACACTGTGCAGAACCAAACCAGGACTCAAAGAGCTCCTTACCTGTATCACGGCTCCAGCCTGTTGCTGCTGATTTTACTACGACTGCATCGATTTCCTCGTCTGACCATCCCTGCTCCTGCAGATAGGTGCGGAAGCCCTTGGAGCGAAGCTCCGGTACAGAAGAGTTGTCACCGATCATCTCATATACGTAATCATCCTTTGTCAGGCCATCCTCAATAAACCGTTTTGCCGTCTCATAGCCGATTCCCTCATTGTCGCCCTTTACATTTGCAACAACCTTCGCATCGATCACTTCACTGTTGATCACGCGGTCAAACTGAACAAACGGTACATCTGCCGCTGCGATCTTTTCCAATGTGGACTGAAGGCCATTGTCATATGGAAGAATAACAATACCTGCCAGGCTGTCGGTGTTGGAGAGAAGGTCATCGACCTGCTGGATCTGGTTCTCTACATCCGTCGCTGCATAAACCTTTGCCGTATATGTTCCTTCCTCATTGATCTCATCGACCTTCTCCTGTGCGTATGTAAGAACCGCGCCGGTCCAGCCGTGGTCAGCACTTGGGACCATGACTGCGATCTCCTTCGCGTTATCCGCCTGCACCGTAAGCGTACCTGCCATCAGGGAAGTAGCGAGCATGGATGCTGCCAGTAACGTCGTCGTAGCCTTCTTAAATTTCATATGAATTCCTCCTTTTTGTGTTATTGTTTCACACGTTCTTCGTACTTCTACTATAACACTGTTTTTTGAAAACGGAGGTATATCTTCATGATTATCGTACTGTCTCATGACAACTGCGCAGCACACAGAAGGTATCTGATTTTTACTTTCGTATCTTTTCGTATCCTTTTTTATCCCTGCTCTTCTTTTTCCCGGCGAAAGCTGTCGACCTGCTCCTGGATCTCCTCGATGATCTTATCTGAGCCTGCCTCTTTCATCTCGTCCAGAAAGTCCTCATACAGGGCCTCCCAGTCCCCGCTCGTCCCGCGGCACAGCTCTTCCCTGTATTTCTTTACGACAAGGTCCACCTTCGCAAGCTCCAGCGCGATCATACGCGTATCCAGATTAAAACCGTCAAGCGGAGAAAGGATCGCTTCCTCATTGTATCTGCGTATCTCCTCAAACTCGCCGCTGTGCGTCTCATAATTTTGAAATACATTTCCGATCGCCCCCGGAGCCACCTCGTACAGATAGGATTGATCATTGTCCGACATCCGCGCAATAACAGAGTCCTCTATTTTGATGTAGTGCTGCTTTTCCACTCCATTGGCCAGCAGACGGTACAGCTCCTGCCCTTCCTGTGTGCTCAGCAGGCTGACCAGCTCCATTGCCTGCTGCGGATACAGCGCGCTTTTCGGGATCACAAGCGAATTTCTGCATCCGTCATATGAAATATAGCGATACCCGTCCAGCTCTCCCCGCACTGCCTCATACTCTGTGTGGGTCTGATCTGCCTGCGTTCCGCTCTCTTCACACGTATCCAGAAAAAGAATGCTTCCCTTGAGCTTTCCGTCCTCGCTGTCCGGGTCCAGAAGATTCATAACATCCTCCCGGATATAGCCAAGCCTGTACCACTGCGCCATCGTCTCAAAGCAGGATCGCCAGGAATCCAGCGCATATTTATTACATACCGTCAGATTTTTATCAAAAACAGAGATCACAAACGGAGAATCCGCACCATAGATCCCCTCATAGCCCTTATCCGCCAGCCTGCACATACTCTCATAAGAAACTCCCGTCCCTATGGCATTATTTTCCTTCGCCTGCCGCAGAAAATCCTCAAACACAGCAAAGCACTCCCGGTTCGTATGGCGGTTTTCCTGATTGACGCGCACGATCTCATCCATATCCCCAAACCGCTCCATCAGCATTTTATTTGCCACCACAACGTAATTCTGCCGGTACAGGGGCCCCGGCACAGGTATCCCGTAAATATTTCCGTCACGCCTCTCGCGCTGCCACAGAGCTTGCGGGATCTGCTGCCAAAGCGCGGCTCCATTTGCCTCCAGCAGATAATCAAGCGCCATCAGCGAGCCTTTTTTTACCTCTTCTGTATAGTTCAGGACCTCATTTCCAAACCAGGCCAGATCAAGGCGCTCGTTCGTCGCCATCTTCATGTCCCACTTTTCTTTGTAGTCATCCTTCTCTACGAGCTCAAATTCCACAGACACACCGGGGAGGTAGTTCTGCAGCTCCTTATTAAACAGGGCAAACACCCGGTCCGTCTCTTTGTGTTTTTCTCCATAGATCATCCACTTCAGCGTGACCTCTTCTTGTACCTCATCCTCCTCGCGGACTCTGCGCCCATTTACGCAAAGGCTCCAGATCCCCGCTCCTGCCAGAAGACACAATATGCCCGCAATTATCCACCGCTTCATCTGTTTTCTCCTTGCTTTTCCACATGATTGTCAACAAAGCGCAGCGAAAGTCCGATCGTAACTGTCGTTCCCTCCCCGGGACTGCTGCGCAAAGACATCTGAGCGTCCTCTCCGAGGATCAGTTTCAGCCGCTGCGCTACATTCCTGACTCCGATATGCCCCTCCTTGAGCTCATAGCCGCCCTTCAGATCCTCATTCAGCAGCCTGCATTCCTCCTGTGACATTCCCACTCCGTTGTCACTGACCTGTATCTTCACACGGCTGCCCTCCTGATATACCCGGATAGAAATGATCCCCTGCCCGCGCATCGGCTTGATCCCGTGATACACGGCATTTTCGATCAGCGGCTGGAGACTGACCTTCACGATCTGACAGTTCGTCAGCTCCTTCGCAACATCCCATTCCACGCGGATCTTGTCTGCATAGCGAAGCTGCAGGATCTCTATATACAGCCGCGCATTTTTGATCTCCTCCTCTATAGACACGATCTGCCGGCTGTTATCCAGACTGATCCGAAGCATCTCCGAAAGGTTTAAGATGATCTGCGACACCTCATTGTCTCCCTTGCAGATCGCGATCGCTCTCCATCTTAAATTTTCCAGCGTATTAAAAAGGAAATGCGGGCTGATCTGCGCCTGAAGCGCCGCAAGCTGCGCCTTATTCACCACATTCAGATACGTCTCCAGCTCCTTTTGCATCTGCTTGTTTGAATAAAAATTCCTTACGATATTTCCTGTGATCTCCTGGATCTCATCCTGGCGGAAGCCCGGTCCCGTATCAACAAGAGGCTCATATCTGTCCGGATTTTTCAGAAGGTTCAGAATATTTTTAACCGGCGTATAGCTGTAGATCGAGATCAGCACCGCTGCAACTACGGACAGCGCGAGGATCAGCATCGTGATCAGCAGATAAAAATGCCGGAAGTCTCCCTCATACTCCTTGTACTTATCCATCGGCACAACCGAAACGTATCTCCACTTAAAATCAGAGGAATGCAGCACCGTAAATATCTGCTCCCCCTCCTGGGTCTCTACGACCTGCGTACCTACCGCAAGCTCCTTATCCAGCAGAGGATAAAAAGGCAGCTCGTTCCATTTCTTCATCAGATCGTCCTGCTGATTGCTGAAGATCACGTTATCTCTGTCATCTACCACAAACAGAGCCTCTGTCTCGTCGACCGCCATCTGCTCATCCATCCGGTCTGCGTCGATGTTGACAATGATCCCGCCAAGAAACTGCATCTGGGTCAGCCGGATCGGCTGGATATACGACAGCAGATACGGGAACCCGGGCTTTTTCTGGCGGCTGATCATCCTGCCCGGCTCATAGACGCGCTCTGTGAGATTGCTGTACCAGGTCAGATCGTCAAACTCCTCCAGCGGTCCGCCGCCGTCACTCGTAACCACGTACTGCGTCTTATTGGCATATACATAAATAGAATCAATGTAATCAAAAATACCGGCATACATCCGGATCTGTTCCTTCGCCGCCAGTGTAGCTTCCTTATTTCGGCTGCCGTCTGCCTCCGGAAGCAGGAATCTCAAAATATCCTCATCCAAAGACATCTGTCCTGAAATCTGCACCACCTCGTTCATCAGAGTGTCTATCCGCTCCTTTGTCTGATTTAAGGCATTGCGGCTCATTGTCTTTACCTCAGACTCGATCACATCGTCAATCTTTCTGGATACCTGCCAGATCACTACGGCAAAGGTGCATAAAAGCACCAGCAGGATACTGAAAAAATTTTTTACCAGAATACTGTTAAACCGATAATCTCCCAGCAGCCGCAGCAATATATTTGTCTTTTTCTCTTTCATGCTCTGCTCCTGCTGTATTCTGTCGGTGACTGTCCCGTATACTGTTTAAACACGCGGCAGAAATACTTGTCACTCGTATATCCGACCCTGCTGCTGACCTCGTAGACCTTATACCTGCCCTGGCGCAGCAGCTCCTTTGCCCGCTCCATCCGCAGCTCGATTAGATAATCGGTAAATGTAACTCCCATATGCTGGCGGAACATCCTGCTAAAGTAGGTCGGGTTCAGGTAATACTGGTCCGCCAGAGATTCCAGCGATATCGAGCCTGCAAAATTCTGTCTCATATATTCGGCTGCCCGGTCAATGATATTTCTGGACACCTCGCTCTGCCTGTTTTCCATTACTGCGATCACTTGTTTGAGCAGTTCCAGGCAGACCTCCTTCATCCGCTTTTTGTCCTTTGCCTCCATGACTCTTTGATAATCCATGATCTCCTTTACATCCTGCCAGAAGCTCCCGCCCATTTTCATCATCCGACTGGTAAGCATAGAGAACATATCTACCATAAACTGCTTGACCTGCTCCAGCGGAAAGCTGCGGAATTCATAGATCAGATTCTCCACCAGCTCTTCCAGACCTTCAAAATCCCCGTCACTGATCATCTCCATGAGCAGTCTGTATTTCTGCTGCAGCCTGTCGTAGTCCTCCTGCACAAGCCGGATGCTTCTGGTATTGCCTGTACGGCTGTGCCCGCTCTCCTGCGCATGCATCTGAAGCGAATATTTATTCTCCGCCAGATCTGTGATCGTCGAAAAGCGCGCCTCCACGGTCGCTTCCATATTAAGGGTCAGCAGCGTCTGGATCGCCTCCTTTTTACGCGCAAGCTGTGCGAGCAGCTTTTCATCAAAAGCCTCCACCGTACATTCTCTGCGGGCTGTGACGATCACCTTTAAAATATCTGCAGAAAGATATACCGGATAATAGGACAGCCCCTCATTATGCACCCCAAAAATATTATTCATCAGATTATATCGGTTATCCCTCTGCTGGTAATACAGCTCATTCGTATCCGGGCTCATCTCCAGCGTCACATTGACGATCGCGCACGGCGCATCCATACTGAAGTCAAGAGACAGAAGCTCCTTCTTGCGCAGGATGCTGTCTCTGCCGCGCAGACCTCCCACAAGAATACTGACCCAGAACTGCTCCTGAAGCTCCGGCAGGATCTCCTGGAACTCCTTTTCCTTCCCTATCCGCTGCTCGCGCATCCGTCTGGACTCATCCAGCTTTTCTTTTACATTTGCAAACACACTCTGCAGCTCATCCATCCGGATCGGCTTGAGGATATAGTGCTCCACATCATACTCGATCGCTTTTCTGGCATACTCAAATTCTCTGTATCCGCTCAGGATGATCACCCTGCACGGAAGCTGACTTTCTTTTATATATTTCGCCAGCTCAAGCCCGGATACCTCCGCCATCTCGATATCTGTGAGCACGACGTCCACCGGATGCTCTTTCAGATACTCTATGGTCTCCTTCCCATCCTCAAAATCGGCCGCCACCGTAAATCCCATTGATTCCCAGTCAATATAATTGCACATCCCATCCCGTATCGTATATTCATCATCCACAATTACCAGCTGATACATTTTCCTGTTCCTTTCTTTCACCTGTACAGATTCTAAAACGGCAGCTCCTCATTCAAATACTGCTCTACCTGATCCTTCCCTACCAGTACCGTCGGTACGATCGTCATCTCCTCATACGTCTCTTCTTTCAGGATACTTTCCCCGACACAGATCGCCTGCCGGACCATCTGCGGCCAGTAGCTCATCGACAGCAGGACGTAATCCTCCTCTGTCTGGATCCTCCGGTACATTTCCTGCGAACCTGACGAGCCGGCGATCACCTCCAGATTCGGAAACATCTTTTTCTCGATCCCCTGCTCTTTATACTCGTCCAGTACGTCAAGCACACCGAGAGCGATCTCGTCATCATGTGTAAAGATCGCGCCTACGCTCCTCCTGACCTGGGCGGGCTGTTTCTGGATCCACTCCTTAAACAACCTGCTCGTATCCTCCCGCTGCCAGCCTGTATATCCTACCTGGATCTTTTCAAAGTCATCGTCAAGCGTCTCATCAAAACCGTCTGTTCTCTGGAAGGGAACCGTAGACGTATCTCCCATCAGCTCCAGGACGACCGTACCCTCCGGAAAATAATTGTTAAAAAATTCAGCGGTCTGTATCCCGATCCCCGGATTGTCCCCCTTCACCGTAGCCGCAGGCGTAAAATCCGGGATTTCCCGGTCAAAGATCACAAGCGGAATATCCGCCTTCTGTACAGCGATCCCCGCTGTCTTCAGGGAAGCGCCGTCCATCGGAAGCAGTACCAGACAGTCCACCTCCTGGTTCACCAGCTCCACCACCTGCTTAGACTGCTCATTGGAATCATCTGCTGTCACACACACCGTCTCCCAGCCATTCTCCTTTGCCACGCGCGCAAGCTCCTCTTTGGCATAATAATATACGCCCTCTGCCCATGCATGGGTCGGACCGATCGTACTGACTGCTATTGTGATATCCTCTTCTTCCTCCTGCACCGCACAGCCCGGCAGGAGCATCGCCGCTGCCGCCACCGCACACAACATAAAAAGCCTGTTTCCCATACGCACTGCTTCCTCTCTGCTGTTTTTTCTTCACTCCGGTTTTATACGCGTTTAGGTATATTTTTCCAATTGTTCTTATTATAGCACTGTAATGTGCAAAACAAAAGACAGGGAAAGTGCAAAAAGACCCCGCTTCAGCATCGGGATTACCCGGTCACTGAAATGGAGTCTTTTCAAAATATAAGCTGTTTTTCTGTCTGTTTTATTTTCCTGCTGTCTTCCCGGATGTTTTTCTATGAAAGATTTCCTGTATCACCTTCAGCGTATTCTCACACCCGTCAGATACATAGTAGCACCCGCCGCTTGTTCCATCTTTTTTATAAAATCTCAGACACATTTCATAACTCTGCAGTTCTGAATACGATACGGTTTCAAGGTCTTTGCGATATGCCTCGATCACCTGATCCATGTCTTTTCCACTGATATGCAAAGTAAATTCCGCTTCCGAGTCAGATATCTCCTGATCGCTTCTCTTTATATCAGAAAGGCCCAGGGTCTCCAGATCACCTGTATATACAGAGAACTCCAGAGAGGAAATCTGCTGCGTATCCTCCCAGGTCAGGATCGGATAGCACAGTGTACGAAAATCTTCTTGCTTCTGCAATTCGTCCATCTTTTCGTAGTACAGTTCCTGGTCGATCCTGTACCTCCGATATACGGATGTTCCGTTTTTCAGACAGTATTTTACTTTGATCTCCCTCTCATCGGTCCAGTCCGCTGATGGCGTCTGCTCTATACCGGCCTTTGCCATCTCATAGACGGGGGTAAAGTCCTCTATCGCAAGCGCATCCAGTACCTTATGTTCATCTTTTCCTTCATTCTCTACGCCGAACATATCATAATGATACACTGCCATCGCCTCCACCTCATCTTTTTCGGGAAGGTAGGTATTAAATCCTGTCACATCGTATCGGCAGGCAAAAAACACGGCAGACGCTACGACAACTGTGATCAGCATATGGCTTTTATGCGCAAGCACCTGGCGGATATCGCTGCGATAAATGAATTCGATGATCATACAGCCCAGCGCTCCAAAAAACAGGATAAAGAAGAACTCCCACACCGGAGAATAAAAGCTCGCGTATGCGACTACTCCCGCGCACAGAGCAGCCGGTATCATCAGCAGCACTTTTGCAATCCCCTCTACCTTGCGAAATGCGATCGCATTGCCGGCAGCCTCTGTTTTTCTTGCACGATAAAGCGCCAGCGCCAGTAAGGAGAACACGGCTGCCACTGCAAGGAGCTGGCACAGCCCCGCAAGGCTTGGCATGGTGCCTGTGATCCCCTTTACCATCCCCCGTTTGTGGAATGCCGCAAATGCCCACGGGGAGCTGCACATCAGAATATCCGTACTGTTTACGCCTGACATATCACTGGCAAGCGCCGTATAGTAAAAGAGCTCCTGCATCCCGATCTTCAGGACCCAGATAAGCGGAAAGTAAGCGCCCAGCACACCGACTGCCAGAAATGTAGCAAGAAGTTTTCCGGTCAGCATCACTGCAACCAGTGTCCCTGCATAGCTGCAAAGAAAACACAGGATCCCCTCCACCGTAGCCAAGGCCATCTCAAAAACGATTTTTGCAGAACATACGCCGTACGCCGCACCGATCACAAGAGCCGCCGCCTGGCTGAGTATGTATGCTGCCGCAAAGGTAAGCACACTGCCCAGATATTTCGCCGCGAACAGGCGCTCCCGTTTGATCGGCAGGCTATGAAAAAAGTCCAGCTTTTCCGCGGAATGGACGTAGGAAAATGCACTGATCGCACAGACCACGCCCGCCATCAGGATAAACATCGTATTTTCCGGATGTCCCAGACCGATGCTGCTGTAAAACACTTCCTGAAGACTCACTCCCTCTGAAAAAAAACGCGGACGCTGTACGGACAGCTCGATCAGCACACGAAATGGGATCAGCAGTCCAAATACCAGCATCTGCACTGCCAGCAGCCAGTTCAGCTTGCGCAGCTCATCGCGCACGAGCTTAGAAAACGAGATTTTTGATATCATATCCAACTACCTCCGTCTCACTGATAAAAATTTCTTCCAGAGTAAGCGGCAGGATCTCACAAAACAGCGGCTGCTTTGCCTCGATCCGCGCCAGCACCTCGTCGTATTTGCCCCGCGCGATCACGGTCAGCAAAGATCCCCTCTTTTCATGTTTTAATACCTCCAGCTCCGAAAAGAGTTCCTCCTCCTTCTTCGGATCCGGGATCACGCACTGTACCTTGTGGATGCCAAGCTTCATCTCATCGAGATCCTTTGCAAACAGGATCCCGCCCTTGTGCAGCAGACCGATATGGTCGCAGATATCCTCGATCTCTCTTAAGCTGTGCGAGGCAATGACCGGTGTAAATTTGCGGTTCAGGATCTCAGCTGCAAAAAGGCTCTTCACGGTCTGCCGCATCACGGGATCCAGGCCGTCAAATGTCTCATCACAGAACAGATACTCTGTATTTGCACAGATCCCCAGCAAAACGGATACCTGCTTTTTCATTCCCTTGGAAAATGTCGCAAGCTTCCGCTTCGGATCCAGATCAAATTTTGCAAGCAGCTCATCAAACCGCTCCTCCATAAAATCCGGATATACGATCTTATAATAATCACGCATCATATTTGCCGTGGCATTCGGAAAAAACCATGCCGTATCAGGAAGGAAACAGATTTTTTCCTTTGCCTGCGGATTTTCCCATACAGGAAGCTCATCGATCAGCACGCGGCCGCCCTCCGGCTGCAGCACTCCGGCTGCTACCCGCAGCATGGTACTCTTTCCTGCTCCGTTCGTCCCGACCAGTCCAAAGATACTGTTCTCATGGATCTGCGCATGCACATGATCCAACGCCAGAATATCCCCGAAGCTCTTTGTCACATCTTCTATCTTTATCATACCTGCTTTCTTCCTCCCTCCAGGTAAAATTCTCTTGTCTTTTCCACAAATGCGTCACATGGAATATCCAGCTCCCTGCCTTTTCCCACCAGCTCCTTCAGCGCCGTAAAAATGCTCTCCTGCTTTTTCACCTTCAACCCTTCATTCCCCGAAACAAAATTTCCCCGTCCCTTCACCGGATAGATGTATCCCTCCTGCTCCAGCACGCTGTATGCCTTCTGTATCGTATTCGGATTGATTGAAAGCTCCATGGCAAGAGAACGGACCGAAGGCATCTGACTGTCAGGCTCCAGCACACCGCTCACGATCAGTGTCTGGAACCGCTCTACGACCTGCTCGTAAATCGGTCTGCGATTCTGTAAGTCTATCCCGATCATCCATCCCCCTCCTCCTGATAAAAAGATTGTCCCATATGTACATGGCAGAACCTTTGTACCATACAAGTTTTCCAAGTGTACTATGATTGTTAGTACACTTTTATTTATATAATAATACCCGGCGCCTGTCAATGCGCAGGCGCCGGGTGAATTCTTATCTTTTTCTTAATGCATGCTGCTCCCTACTCTGCAGCAAACAGATTTTTGTTTACATATCCAACTGCCCCGTCGTACTCCACCTTATACCAGCGGTCTGTATAACCGATCGCTGTGACCTTTGTACCTGAGGAGATCGTATTGATGATCTCTCCGTCCTGTGCCGGAGTCTGACGCATATTTGCTCCTGTCGTCGCCTCGATCGGGAAAGACTCAGCATACGTCTCTACATTATACTGTGCATCCACAGAAGAGCTTCCTGTGTTTGCCGAAGCCGCCGCAGCGTCTGTATCCGTCCCGCCGTTATTTTCTGAGGACGTCTCGCCGGAACCGCCGTTCGCGAGCTGAGCACGCTCTTCCTCCGTCTTTGGCGCTACCTCCTGATCAGAGACAAACTGCTTGGATACGTAGCCGTTATCCTCGTAATCCTCAAGATCTACCACGTACCAGTTCGGAGTCTCACCTACGACCCTGATCGTCTCGCCCTGGTCAAAGCTGTCAAAGATCTCTCCGTCCTGTCCCGGCTGTGTGCGGACATTGATATCATCTGCCGCATACACGGTGCGGATCGCGTCAAGATCCTTCTCCTGTGCCAGCTCTTCCTGTGCCGTCAGCTCTTTGGGCTGTGTCTGAGGCTCTGTCTCAGTCTCCGTTTCCGTCTCGGTTTCTGTCTCTGTCTCGGTTTCTGTCTCCGTCTCACTCTCTGTAGGAGCCTCTGTCGGCGCCTCCGTCGGTGCCTGTGTCTCTGTCTCCGGTTCTTTTTTTAATTTATCACATCCTGACGCCAACAGCGCTACAGAACAGGATAATAACAAGGTCAGTAAAATCTTTTTACTCTTATTTGCCATCTCAGTTACCCTCCATTATGAATTTACAATTACTCCCAAAATAATTCTGCGTCCATCATATCACGCAATGAATCATAAGGCAAGAGTTATCACAAAACTTTTAAAATTTTTAAGTTTTTGTTACATCTTTTCTTTCTACGTCTCTCTCCCGCGCCTCGCAGCTATCTCTTACTGGCAGTATGTGCAGGTTTCTCCATATTATTCACAGTCACATGACAACGGTCCCAAATGGCATCAGCGCAAGCTTTGCAAGCTTAAAATGCTGCAGCCCAAACGGTATGCCGATGATGGTGATACAAAGCCCGAGCCCAAGCAGCGCATGCTCGATCGCCATTGGCAGCCCCGTAATAACGAGCCACAGGATGTTGAGCAGAAAGGAACCTGCCCCTCCTCCATAATCTACTTCTTTCCCAAAAGGAAAGAAGCTCAGTGATGCAAATTTAAAACACTGCAGCCCGATCGGTATACCGATCACCGTAATACACCAGAGGCATCCCAGCAGACACCAGCTCAGTCCGCTGATCGCGCCTCCAAATACAAACCAGAGTAAATTTCCCAGACATCCCATATGATTTCCTCCCTGTCTTTTTTTCTGCTTTTTTTCTGCTTTCTTTTTTCTGTTTACATCTCATCCGTACCGGACCCGCGCCCCTGTGCGCCGATCCTCCTTTGCAGTCCCTCCATAACCTGGCTCACCTGGCTGATCGCATCCTCCACCTGCTCGCGCGCTTCAGATATTTTTGATCGTACCAGATAATCTGCTACCAGACCGTCAAAGAAAAAATCTGCAAATGTCAGAAAACCGCCGATATCCATATTGAGGTCGATCCGCACAGAAACATCTCTCAGCTCCCGTTTAAAGATCTCAAGACACCTCTTGGCGCTTTCCATACTGGAAACTGCCTTTTCTATCTTAGAGTGCTTCACCATGTCGGTAATAAACCCGCCTCCAAACAGATCCAGCAATCCCCAGTTGCCTGCACTGCACAGCTGTTCCTGTGCCGCCCGTAAGCTAAACAGCGCGCGTTCTCCGGCGCCGATCGCTTCACGAAGCTCTCTTTCCATCTGATTCTCCATCTGACTTCTCATCTGATCCTTCTCCCTTCTGATCTTTCCCAGTAGTAAATAAAAGTAATAAAAAAAGACTCCTATCATGATATTCGTCATAATAAAAGTCTTGCTATCTCATTTGATACGGATGCTGCGCAGCATCGAATGACGGTTTCAAATCCATCCACGAGAGTGGATGTTCAGCTACTCCCTTTTATTTGTTCTTTTTATAGCATATCCGCGCCCGTCTGTCAATGAACTTAACGTTTTCTTAAGGAATTTCGCAACCGTCCCGCCAGGCGCAAAGCTGCAGACATCTGCATACCGACCTGTTTGAAAACAAAGCGCTGCGCTCACACCTTCCATGTCTTTAAGTATGCCTTCTGCTCTGGTGTGATCCTCAGGCTCTCCTGTGCCTTCTGTATCGTCTTATTATGTGTCCAGTCTGCAAGCCGCCTCTGCTCGATATACGGCAGGGCCGCCTCATACTGCCTGGCAAGCGCTGTCGCAAAATACCATGCGATCATCATATTGACATAATATTCCTGTGAACGCACCCCGGCTACCAGCTCAAGATACTCCGTCCGGAAGTTCTGATCCAGGTAAAAACACATAAGCATGCGGATCGCAAAGCGCACCGTGTACGTCTGGCCGGAAGCAAGCCACCCCCTAATCGGCGTAAGAAGCTCCTGCGTATGCTTCCTGAATACCTTCGGGGCTTCCATATCACACGTTGCCCAGTTATCAATATACGGCAGAAACTTTTCCAGCTCCCGCAGACAGCTCTCATAATCCTTCATCTGACCGATCACACAGACATGCACATTATTCTCTTCATAGTACCGGTGCGGCAGATCACAGAGAAATGCTCCGATCTGCGGATCCTTCGCCACTTCCTTTGCCAGCGCGCGCACCCTGGGTGTGCGCACGCCGATGATCGTTTCTTTGTCTATGGTCGGGATCAGACGCGCCTGGAAATCGCGATAGCCCAGATCCTGACAGGAAAAAAGGCTTTCTTTTATGTGTTCTGTGATCGCACTCATCTCGTTCTCCTTCTCACCCGCGGCAAAGCGCCGCCTGTCGCCGTCCGTGACGCGTACCCTTTCTGTCCTGCACAGCCGTTTCGACGCTCCCGTTTTGCAGCCCCGGTCAGCTACATCGTGATCCATCCCAGCACATTGGCGATCGAGCTGAGCAGGATGATCACAAGGAAGACCGGCGCAATATATTTCATACAGAAATTGTACATATTTCTGCGCTTAAATGCCGAAGAGATCTGGACCTCCTTCGCGATATTCGAAAGTCCGACAACTTTGAGGATCAGCGCACAGGTCGCAAGTGCGGCGATCGGCATCATGACAGAATTCGTCAGGAAATCAAAGAAGTCGAGGATCGACATTCCAAAGATCCTGACAAAGCCAAGGATATTAAACCCAAGAGCAGAAGCCGAACCAAGCACAACCATGACTACGACCATCACCCCTGTGCTCCTGCGGCGGCTCCAGCCCGTCTGGTCTACAAATGTGGACACGCAGGATTCCATCAAAGAGATCGCGCTCGTAAGAGCTGCAAACAGTACCAGCAGGAAGAACAGGATCCCCGCACCTGTACCAAAGCCCATGCTCGCAAATACCTTTGGAAGCGTGATAAACATCAAAGATGGGCCTGCCTGCAGTGCAGCCGCATCTCCGCCTGAGAATGCAAATACAGCCGGGATGACCATCAGACCTGCCAGAACGGCAATCCCGGTGTCAAACAGCTCGACCTGCTTTGTGGAAGCTTCAATGTCTATATCCTTCTTCATATAGGAACCGTATGTGTACAGAATCCCCATCGCGATCGAAAGGGAATAAAACATCTGCCCCATCGCGGCCACGACAGTCATCCAAGAAAAATTCTCAAGATCAGGGATCAGGAAGTACTTCACACCTGCCATTGCGCCCGGACGCGTCACCGAATAAATGGCTACGATCACTGCCAGCACGACGAGAAGCGGCATCATGATCTTTGAGATCATTTCCACTCCCTTTTTCACTCCTGCAAAAATCACGGCAAATACAAGTACTGCAAACAGCAAAAACCACAGCTCCATCTCCGTCGCTGAGGACGTAAAGCCGGTAAAATAGCTGTCCGCTGCCAGCTCCTGGACATTTCCGCGCAGATACTCAAACAGATATTTGAGCACCCAGCCGCCGATCACGCTGTAATACGGCACGATCAGCATCGGGATGATGGCATTGATCCATCCTCCAAAACGGTGCCCCCGCGATTTTCCAAATGTCAGAAACGCTCCGATCGGACTTTTCTGTGTCATACGGCCAAGCGCTGTCTCCGATACGATCAGCGCATACCCGAATGTAAGCATCAAAATCAGGTACACCAGCAGGAACATACCCCCGCCATACTTTGCCGCCAGATACGGAAATCGCCAGATATTGCCCAGTCCGACCGCAGATCCTGCGACTGCCAGTACGTATCCGATCTTCCCGGAAAATCTGTCTCGTTGTGTTTTCATTCCAATTTTCTCTCCCCTCATGCACATAGTATTTCCATAGTATCATCATCTTCTCCAAATGTCATCTTTTTCTTTCCAATATCCGCCGTTTTTCTCCTCTATTTTTGAGAAAGCCTTGAGAAATACTGTAAAACCTTCTATAATTATACACGAAAACCGTACCAGCCTGGTCTGATGCGATCGTACACAGCCGGACTGGCGCCAAAAATAAATATAGCGTCCGTGTACCCACGATAGCGCGACCGGGTACATGGGCGCTAACCTGACAAGGGAGAAACAACAACCATGAAAATCGTATTGCAGAATCTTACCAAAAAATTCCCCGGCCGCAGCAAAAAGCTGCGGACTGACGTTGTGGCTGTAGATCATTTCTCATTTGAGATCCCGGACGGTACCCTCGTAGGTCTCCTCGGTCCTTCCGGATGCGGGAAAAGTACAACACTCAACCTGATCTGCGGACTGGAGCAGCCTACCTCCGGAAAGATTTTTTTCGGTGACGAGGATGTCACAAAGCTTCCGCCCGAGCACCGTGGAGTAGGCATGGTATTTCAGAATTATGCCTTATATCCGCATCTGACTGTCAAACAGAATATCCTGTTCCCCCTTCAGAACCTGAAGGGAAAAGAAAAGCTTTCAAAAGAGGAAATGGACAGACGTACGGCTCAGGCCGCCGCGCTTGTCCAGATTGACGGGCTGATGGACCGCAAGCCGGGCGAGCTCTCCGGAGGACAGCAGCAGCGCGTGGCGATCGCCCGTGCACTCGTAAAAATGCCCCGTGTCCTCCTGCTCGATGAACCGCTGTCTAATCTGGATGCCCGCCTGCGTCTGCAGACGCGCGAGGAGATCCGAAAGATCCAGCGCGCCACCGGGATCACGACGGTCTTTGTCACGCACGATCAGGACGAAGCAATGAGCATCTCTGACTGGATCGTAGTCATGAAGGACGGTGTGATCCAGCAGACCGGCAGACCACAGGAGGTCTACGATGAGCCGGTCAATCTCTTTGTTGCCAGATTTCTTGGCACACCGCCTATCAATATCCTGCATGGAACGATAAAAGACGGCAGGCTTTATATCGGACAGGAAGCAGTGCTTGACACCCCCGCTCTTGCTGATCAGGAGGTAACTGTCGGCATTCGCCCGGAGGGCTTTATCCCTGATGAAAACGGGCCGCTCACCTGCGCACTGCGCCGTGTAGAGGTGATGGGACGCGATATCAGCATCATCTCCGCCCACGAAGCCTGTGAGGACTCCTGCATCCGGGCGATCGTCCATGCTGAAAACAGCGTGGATACCTCGTCTGAAACAGTCCGCTTTTCGCTCAGGACAAATAAGCTCTTCCTTTTTGACCGCACCAGTGAAAACAGGATAGAATGGAGGCAGCAATGAACCGAAAAAATACAAAGGCCTGGCTCTATCTTCTGCCGGCGCTCCTCTTTCTCGGCGTTTTTATGGTATATCCTCTGATCGATGTATTTATCTATTCCTTTGAAGAGGGCTACAATTCCGCGTCTCAGACCTACTTTGGCGTCGGAGCGTATAATTATTCCTATGTTCTGCATGATACCTACTTTTTGCAGGCGGTAAAAAATACCTTCCTCCTCGTGATCATCACGGTACCGGTATCGACAGGACTCGCCCTGCTGATCGCTCTTTGCCTGAGCTCGATCCGTCCGCTAAAGGAGCTGTTCCAGACGATCTATTTTCTGCCATACGTGACAAATACACTGGCCGTCGGGCTCGTATTTATGATCCTGTTCAAAAAAACAGCCTACTCTGACGGCCTGATCAATGTCCTGATCAACTGGTTTGGCGGAAGCTCTGTGGACTTTATCGACGGACCCTACTGGGCCAAGATGTTTGTGCTGTGCCTTTATACGATATGGGTGGTGCTCCCGTTCAAGATCCTGATCCTGACCAGCGCACTCGCCTCTGTCAATCCGAACTTCTACAAAGCCGCAAGGGTCGACGGTACCTCCCGGCTGCGGACGTTCACAAGGATCACGCTGCCGATGATCTCTCCTATGGTCTTTTATCTGGTCATCACCGGATTCATCGGCGCCTTTAAAGCGTACAGCGATGCAGTGGCTCTGTTCGGTACAGATTTGAACGCGGCCGGCATGAACACGATCGTCGGTTATGTCTACGATATGCTGTATGGAGAAGGCGGAGGCTACCCCTCCTACGCGGCTGCGGCTGCGATCATTCTTTTTGCGATCGTACTGACGATCACCTGCATCAATCTGCTGGTCAGCAAAAAGCATGTGCACTATTCATAAAAGAGGTCAAGTTTGAAACAATCAAGTAGAAAATAGCCAAGAAATAAAGGGCATGACAAATAAATCATCATTTGAGATGATTTTGAAAAGTAAATATGGACACAACACCTAATCAGGAAACAGGAATTATATCATTTTTAATGATATATCCTCGCTGTTTAAGCAGATTAAGTGCCTGTGAAGTGGTCAGTACTTTTGATTCGTTCACAGGACGTGATTCAAGAAAGCCCTCCGGTGTATACGGTTTTAAATCTGTGAGTATGTGCCAGATAGCGGTCAGGAGCATACGACAGATGGCAATAATAGCTTTCTTGTGACCACGCCGTGCTTTGATACGTCGATAACGGGTAGTAAATTCAGGATTTTTCTTCGATTTGATTAAAGCATTTGCAACTTGCACCAAAACTGGTTTAAAATAGGAACCAGCACGGGAAATCCTAGTGGATTTGATTTTTTGATTGCTTTGATCGTTGCGAGGACAACATCCTGCCCATGAGACGAGGTTTTTAGCTGTGGGGAAGACAGACATATCACCTCCGATTTCAGAGAGCACCTGAATAGCAGTCATAGGGTTCTTGTCGAATCCGGGAACAGTACGAATAAGAGTAAGGGCTTCTTCGTATTTATCACTGAGACGAAAGATTTCCCGTTCTATTTCAGCTTTGTGCATTTCTAATTCATCGATGTGATTCAGGCATTGTCTGAGTTTCACAGCCTGTTCTGTAGATATAGCACCATCAACCGCAGCCTGTATTTCTTCAATAGGAGTTTTACATCTGCTATCCACAAAAGGTGCTACATCGAAAGTTTCCCCATGATGTTGCAAAATCTGTTCCGTAATAGAACGGGAAGATTTACCAAATACATCAGAAAAGACATCATCTAATTTTAAATTCGATACGGTAAGGCAATTTTGAGCACGATTCTTTTCCCCGGTAATCATGCAGGTGAGTTTATAGCGGTATCGAACCAAATCTCTTAATTCGCGGATGTCAGCAGGTGGAATAAAGGATGGTTTTACCATTCCGCACATATATAAATCACAAATCCACTTGGCGTCCTTACGATCAGTTTTATTGCCCTTTTGGGGTTTTGTGTATTTGGGATGAGAAAGAGTAACCCAGATGTTATTCTTCTCGAGGATGTTAAAAACAGGAATCCAGTACTTGCCGGTTGATTCCATACAGACATCGGTACAGTTATATTTAGCAAGCCAGTTACACAACTCTTGTAATCCCTTTGAAAAGGAAGAAAAGCGAGCT
Organism: Parablautia sp. Marseille-Q6255; assembly: GCF_951230155.1. Lineage (GTDB taxonomy): Bacteria > Bacillota > Clostridia > Lachnospirales > Lachnospiraceae > Choladousia. The sequence goes on along the minus strand of NZ_CATNVD010000009.1, from coordinate 102,893 downwards.
TGCTTATACTCTGTACGACTGTGAGAATCCGTAATACCAATGCAGGCAAAGATCCATGTTTTGTGGACATCAAGTCCGCAGCAATTGTTTTTGAGAATTTTAAACGACAATAAAATAACCTCCCTGATATTTTATAGCAATAAAACTGACAGTGACTGGTCATCCGGCAAAATCGAGTCGACTTTGGAAGAGATAAGTTTACGGGCTAAGGGAATGCGCCAATCATTGATGCCTTAACGGATGACCGACGACATATAGATATGCGAGGTTGCCGCTATACAGCCCCGCCACTCACCTCTACGTGTTCTGTAGTGTGTCAGTCTTATTTAAGAAGATAATATCAGAAGGAAAATAGAATAAAAAGCGAAAGATAACCGTTGGTTTCATAACCCCATCGGTGCCTTTCGCAGAAAGGCGGAAAATAGATATGGAAAAACTTACAGACTATATAAAAATCCAAAAAAAGATCAGACGGCATCAGCTCATGCGAAGCGCCGCCATCTACACCCTGCTTATCATCTGGGCGCTCATCGTGCTGTTTCCATTTTACTGGATGCTGCTGACCTCCGTAAAAAGCTACGGATCCTACAATGCAGAGCGGATTCCGACATTTTTTACGGCTTCTCCGACACTGCAAAATTATGCAGACGCATTTACCGCAGTGCCGCTTGCCAGATATCTGGCCAATACGCTTTTCTTTACCATCGCAACGACCGCGATCATGATCTTTGTCATCACACTCGCTGCCTATGCGTTCGCGCGGCTGGAATTCAGAGGGAAAAATATTATCTTTACTCTGTTCCTGTCCCTGATGATGATCCCTTCTGAGCTGGTGATCATCACAAACTTCGTAACTGTCACCGACTGGGATATGCGAAATACCTTTCTCGGACTGATCCTGCCGTCCGTCACATCGGTATTTTATATTTATCTTCTGAAAGAAAACTTTGAACAGGTACCCGACGAGCTGTACCGCGCTGCAAAGGTTGATGGCACCTCTGACCTGAAATACCTCTGCAAGGTCATGATCCCGATCTGCCGTCCTACGCTTGTCACGGTCATTATCCTGAAGGTCATCGAGTGCTGGAACTCCTATGTCTGGCCGCGGCTTATTACGGACGATCCGAATTATTTTCTGGTATCCAACGGGATCCAGGAGATCCGCGAAAATGGTTTTGGACGTGAAAACATCCCTGCCATGATGGCCGCTGTCGTTGTGATCTGCGTCCCGCTGATCGTTTTGTTCCTCGTCTTTCGCAAAAAGATCATGGAAGGAGTATCGAGAGGAGGTACGAAAGGATGAGAAAGACAGCAAAAAAAGCCCTGCTTGTGCCGCTCGCACTCGCAGGAGCGCTCACATGCACAGGCTGCCACGGTTCCAGAGAATCAAATGCCTTTGCTATTCCGCAGACCTTTGATACCTCGCGGGAGTATGAGATCACTTTCTGGGCAAAAAATGATACGAACAAAACGCAGACCGATATTTATAAGAAAGCAATCTCTGATTTTGAGTCCCTGTATCCGAATATCACAGTCAATCTGAAGCTGTATACTGACTATGGGAAGATCTATAATGACGTGATCACAAATATAGCGACGGAGACGACGCCCAATGTCTGTATCACCTATCCCGATCACATTGCGACCTACCTGACCGGTGAGGATACCGTAGTCCCGCTTGATGCTCTGTTTGAGGATGAAAAATACGGGCTGGGCGGCAGTGAGGTTGCCTTTGACGCGCCCTCCCGCGAGGAGATCGTCCCTGAGTTTCTTGATGAGTGCTCCTTAAACGGTACGCATTACGCCATCCCCTACATGCGCTCTACAGAGGCATGCTACATCAACAAAACGTATGTGGAGGCACTGGGCTATACCGTTCCTGATACACTTACCTGGGACTTCATCTGGGAGGTATCAGAGGCAGCAGCGAAAAAGGAGGCTGATGGGACTTATACCGTCAATGGACAGGACGTTATGATCCCGTTCATTTACAAATCCACAGATAATATGATGATCCAGATGCTGCGCCAGAGGGGAGCCGGCTATTCGACAGACGCCGGCGAGATCGAGATCTTTAATGATACGACAAAAGAGCTTTTGTATACGATCGCAGATCATACCAAAAGCGGAGCGTTTTCAACCTTCAAGGTCTCCAGCTATCCTGCAAACTTCCTGAATGCCGGTCAGTGCATCTTCGCCATCGATTCTACCGCGGGAGCGACATGGATGGGCGCGCATGCTCCGCTGATCGATATCAGCGCAGATGCTGTTGCAGACTTTGAGACAGAGGTGCGCGCAATCCCTCAGTTTGATCCGGAGCATCCGCAGATGATCTCGCAGGGACCCTCCGTGTGCATTTTTAATAAGGAAGATCCCCAGGAAGTCCTTGCTTCCTGGCTGTTCACCCAGTATCTGCTGACGAATGAGGTGCAGATCGCCTACGCACAGACGGAAGGATACGTCCCCGTCACCAAAACTGCACAGGAGTCCAGTGCATACCAGGATTATCTCTCCCGCTGCGGTGAAGATAATTCCACATACTACGATGTCAAGATCAAAGCCTCCGGCCTTTTGCTCGACAATATCGACAACACCTTTACAACGCCCGTATTTAACGGCTCTGCCTCTCTTCGGGATGCAGCCGGACAGCTGATCGAAAATGTGGTAAAATCTACAAGGCGCAAGCAGACGATAGATGATGCTTATATGCAGACACTTTTTGATGATGTAACATCCCTGTACCATCTAAATGAAGCCGGAGCCATGTCGGAAACAAAAGCGGATCTGGGACCTCTCCCCGGCACAGCTGTACTCCTGCTTCTGGCACTCGCGCTCACCTGGGCAGGCATCCTGCTGTACGTACTTTCACAGCGGCTGCGCGAACGCGCGCGCCGGAAAAAGTAACAGGCGGACCAGCTGCCCTTTCCGCAAATAACCGTTGATTTCCTGCCGTTTTGGGGTATAATGAAACTGTTAAAAAGAACAGTACTTTAGAAAAGGAGAATACTTATGAAAAAATCCATTGCTTTATTTTTAACACTTTCTCTTACATGTGCATTTTCCGGCGCCGCACTGGCAGAAGAAAGCACAGAAGCAGTGACAGAAGCAGTAACTGAAGCTTCTTCTGAGGCAGCAACTGAAGCTTCCTCCGAAGCAGCAACCGAAGTCTCTTCCGAGGCAGCAACTGAAGCTTCCTCTGAGGCAGCAGAAGAAAAATCCGAAGGCGTCATGACGTATGACGAGTATCTGGCAGCAGATGTGGACACAGAGGTTGTGATCGAAGCATACGTGCAGGCAAAACAGTCCTGGTGGGAGGACAAGGCTACTCTCTATACACAGGACAAGGATGGCGCTTATTTCATCTACAATGTCGCATGTTCTGAGGAGGATTACGAAAAGCTCGTACCTGGTACAAAGATCAAGGTAACAGGCTACAAGGCAGAGTGGTCCGGAGAAGTAGAGATCATGGACGGCACATTTGAATTTGCAGAAGGAGAGGAGTACATTGCTCCGATCGAGGATGTGACAGAGCTGCTCGGCACAGAGGAGCTGATCGAGCATCAGAATGAATACGTTGCATTCAAGGGACTGACTGTAGAAGGTTCCGGTGAAAATGCAGATCAGGCATTCCTGTACAACTGGGATGGCTCCGGCGCAGAGGGCGACGACCTGTATTTTAACGCTTCCTTAAACGGCGAAACCTATACCTTCGTTGTAGAATCCTACCTGTGCGACAGCGAAAGCGATGTATACAAAGCAGTAAAAGAGCTTCAGATCGGCGATACGATCGATATGGAAGGCTTCCTGTACTGGTATGAGGGTGTCAATCCGCACATCACAGCAGTGACAGCAGCAGAGTAAATAAAAGATCCGAATTGTAAAAGGCCGCTGCCTAAGATCCGATGGATTTCAGGCAGCAGCCTTTTTTATTGCAGTGCTTACAGTTATCTATGAGCGGGACTGCTGTTTTCCAAGCTCCCAGAATGCCACTGCGCTCGCTGCGGCGACATTGAGTGAATCTACCCCATGAGACATCGGTATCTTTACCGTGTAATCGCAGTCCGCGATTGTCTGAGGAGCCAGTCCGTCCCCTTCTGTACCAAGCACGATCGCCAGCTTTTCCTCCTGCGCAAGGCGGGGATCATCAATACACACCGTGTCCTCACAAAGCGCCATCGCAGCCGTCTTAAATCCAAAATCCCTGAGAACCTCCTGCCACTGCTTTTGCCCATGCGGCGCCTCCGGCCTGCGCTTATCTGTCTGCATCGTCTCGTCATCCAGATAAGTCCAGGGGATCTGGAACACTGTCCCCATGCTGACCCTGGCCGCGCGGCGGTACAGCGGATCACTGCAGTCCGGCGTCAGCAGGACCGCATCCATATGAAGCGCAGCAGCGCTGCGAAAGATCGCCCCTACATTTGTCGGATTCACCACATGCTCCAGTACCACGATACGGCGCGCGCCTGCGCATATCTGCTCCACCGTGGGCAGCCTGCGGCGATTCATCGCGCACAGCAGCCCTCTTGTCAGCGAAAAGCCTGTCAACTCTGTCAGCATCTCCTTCGGAGCCGTATAGACTGGTATTTCCGGGCAGCGCGCGAGCACTTCGCCTGTCTCTCCCGCAAGCTTCCCCTGCTCCGCCAGAAAGGAGTCTGCCGTATATCCTGCGTCAAGTGCCCGGGTGATCACCTTTGGACTCTCCGCAATAAAAATCCCGCACTCCGGCTCCCGGTACCGCCGGAGCTGTACTTCCGAAAGGCGCGCATAAACATCCAGCTGCGACGCCGCAAAATCTGTGATCTCTGTCATTTCTGCCATCTCATCTCGTCTCCTTTTTTCGACTGCAAAAGTCTCCTGCACGGCTCCCTGTATTTTCCGCTGTGCGCTTCCGACCCTAATCGGCTCTCAGGGATTCTGTTTCTGTTTCTGCCTGTGCTTTTGTCTGCGCCTGCGTCCCGGTATCCGTCTGTGCACCGTCTGTCTCACTGTCTGAGTCCTTCCGTTTGCCGGCTATGAAAACGCTGGTCGGACCATCTGCCCCGCCGATCACAGAAATGCTCTCGTCATCCATATAAATATTCGCAGTATTGTCCGAACTGTCGATCAGCGTTCCAACCAGCGCATTTCCTTCTTCATCATAATACAGCGCCCAGTCAAGCAGCTCCAGAAGCTCCAGAACCTTCTCCTGCGAAGAAGCATAATCCTTGATATTGATCCCGTCATGCAGCTCGGCAAACTGCTGTACACTGTATGATTCATTGATCTGGACGGTTTCTTCCTCCTGTGTCTCTGCCGGATAAGAAAAGATCACTTCGTCTACATTGTCGATGAGGGCAAGCAATACCGCTGCAGCCTCGTCCAGATTCTCGTACTGATATGTCGAGATCTCGTCCTCCTCATCCGGTCCTTCCTCCAGATTCAGGATCAGCCGGTACGGCTCCTCCTGCGTCTCCAGCTCCTGCGTGAACGCAGTATCCGGCAGGTAAGGCGAAAGCGCATCTAACAATGCCCCATTTGCCGACGCATCTCCCACATACGGATTGCGCAGCGCAAAGAGTTCTCCGGCAAGCTCCTCAAGTGAAACATCCAGCGTCCGGTACAGGTACGTCTCATATGCCTCGTCCTCCCCGGTCCCTGTTTCCAGTTCTTCTGTCTCCGTCTCCAGGGCCTTCTTCGTCTGCGCCACCACCGTCTTTGGCTCTTCTGTCTCTGTCTCCAGAGCCTTTTTCGTCTGCGCCACCACCGTCTCCGGCTCTTGTGTCTCTGCCTCCAGGGCCTTCTTCGTCTGCGTTACCACCGTCTTTGGCTCTTCTGTCTCTGTCTCCGTCTCCAGCTCCTGTGCCTGCGAGCCAAGCACCGCGCCATTTGACAGCAGGATTGTACCAATGCCAAATGCCCCCGCAAAAAGCAGCGCCTGCACCGCTCTATTTTGCTTTTTATAATTCAAAATCTGAGAAATCCTGTCCTTCATGTCGTTTTTCCCCCTGTTCTCTCCAAATGCCAGCGGCGTAAAGGCAAAACGCGGTCTTCTCACTGACATTTGCAGCAATACTTCACAATAGTCTTCCTTTTTTTCTGATCCAAGTCTTCTGATCACCTTTTCATCGCAGTAGCGCTCCAGCTCGTTTTGAAAGGTCTCATATAGCATCCACAGCAAAATATTAAACCAGTGCAGTCCGAGAATGCCATATGCAAGCGGCTTCCATATCTGATCGTGGTGCCTGATATGTTCCTGCTCATGGCACAAAATATACCTTCTCTGCTCCTCATTAAGCCCCAAAGTCAGATAGATCCTGGGCCGGAAAATCCCCACTACACAGGATGAGCGGATAGTATCCACCTCATAGACGCCCTCTCCTGCCTTCATCGCAAACCGGAGTCTCTTCCGAATCCTGACTGCGTCCCAGATCCCGTATCCCCAGAATACCAGGACACCGGCAAGCCACAGCATCGCCAGATACGGCTTGCACGCGCGCAGCCAGCCTCCATTCAGATAAACCGCCACATGATCCAGATACAGCCTTTGCAGAAAATCCGGGTGTTTCTTTGGACCCTCCTGCATACTGTCCCCGGCGCGATCCGCACAGGCAGCCTTTCCTGCACTGCGCTCCTCTCCCGGCTGATCCGGCGCCGCATTGTGCCGCTGCGGCAGACGGCTGCTTTTCTCTGCCGCGGCCTGCCCGAAATCTCCGGCTCCCGAAGCACTGCTTACCGGATCCATACCTGCATCCGACCTTACCGTTTTATTTTCAGATACATCCTGGGCGCTTTGCAATACAGGCGCAGTAAACGGACACACGAGCCGCAGAGCAACCACTGCCCAGAGCAGAAAACCCACACGCCGCGAGCAGGGAAGATACCGGAGTATCAGACATAACAGAGCTGCAAAAAGTCCTGCCACCGTGCCATAAAAGCTCATCTGTAAAATCACATCAAACAGATTCTCCAGCATCTTTGCTCCTCTCCCGGCTCTCATCGATCAGCCGCTGTATCTGGGATGCCTCCTCCTCGCTTAGTCCTCTGCACTTTGTAAATGCTGCAATAAATGCAGGCAGCGACCCATCAAACGTATCCTCTACAAACTTCTCGCTTTGCTTTCCCTGAAATTCATCCTCAGTGATCAGTACCGTCACCAGACCATTCTCTGTCTGAAAAATATTTCTCTGGCACAGTCTCTTCAACATCGTATACGTTGTAGTCCGCTTCCAGTCAAATTCGCGCTGGCAGAGCTTTACCAGCTCTCCTGTCGTGATCGGCGCCTCTCTCCAGATCAGTGATGCAAAACGCGATTCCATCACACCAAGCACGTAATCCTGCATAAAAATCACCCCCCTGCCGACTGCTGTCGCCTGTCCTTCCTGATTGTTTCCCGTTGAAATCATGCATGCTTTCTGTCTAATAATATTAGACAGAATTAGTCTATCATGATTAGACACGTTTGTCAATGAGCTCGGACAAACTCTTTTCGGCATTCTTTTCGCAAACAGGACATAGAAAAACCTCCGACAGGCTCCCTTCCCCATAATGGTGGAAAATCCTGTCGGAGGCTTTCTTTTTTATGCGTTGATTACAGCTTTATTTTTTCAGACGGATCACATTCCAGGATGCTTTCGCAAGATGGCTCGTCATGATATCGCCTTCCATCGTGCTTCTGGAAACAGTCTTCGGAGCTACAAGCTCCCCGCCAGCGCTGTTGCACAGCTTCATATCGTTGCTTTCCAGCACAATATGCTCTGCTACATGGTATCCGCCAAGGCTCCTCAGATCCGTTGTCAGCTCGCTGTCCTCCTCAATGTTTCGATTTACTGCGAAGATTGTGATCGTATCCTCTTCTTCATTCCATACGACAACACTCTCTACATCTGTTACATTCTCATGCTCCTTCGTATCGTGTACCGGCGTATCCAGGATCGGCTGCAGTACTGTACCTCTGCCGTATCTGGATGCATGCATATACGGGTAGAAAATCGTCTGCTTCCACGCTTTTCCGCCGCCCTGCTCTGTCATGATCGGAGCGATAACATTGACAAGCTGCGCCAGGCAGGCCATTTTCACACGGTCCGCATGTTTCAGAAGCGTGATCAGCATCAGTCCGACAAGCAGCGCGTCCTCAAAATTGTACACATCCTCCAGAAGAGGCGGCGCTACCTGCCACGGATGATTTGTCATAATATCGTCATCTGCTTCGTTGGAATGGAACCATACATTCCATTCATCAAAGCTTAAATTGATATTCTTTTTGCTGCGTTTTTTTGCTTTTACGAAATCACAGGTCGCAATGACAGAACGGATGAAATCATCCATATCATCCGAAAGAGCCAGGAAATCTGCCGTATCGTTATTTCTGTTTCCGTAATACTGGTGCAAAGAAATATAGTCCACATGGTCATACGCGTGACTCAGCGTTGTAGCCTCCCAGTCCGGGAAGGTCGGCATCTCGCGGTTAGAGCTGCCGCACGCAACAATCTCGATCCCCGGATCGATCAGCTTCATCGCCTTTGCTGTCTCCTCTGCCAGACGTCCGTATTCCTCCATGGTCTTGTGGCCAAGCTGCCATGGGCCATCCATCTCATTGCCAATGCACCACACCTTAATATTGTGCGGATCCTTTACGCCGTGGCTGATCCGCATATCGCTGTATTTCGTTCCGCCCGGATGGTTGCAGTATTCCAGAAGATTGCAGGCGTCTGCGATCCCTCTTGTACCGAGGTTGACTGCCATCATGACATCCGTATCCGCCTTCTTCGCCCATCTGGAAAACTCATTCAGCCCGATCTCATTCTTTTCCAGGCTTCTCCACGCAAGCTCCAGCCTTGCAGGACGCTGATCCACCGGACCTACGCTGTCCTCCCAGACAAAGCTTGAAACAAAATTTCCTCCCGGATAACGCACGATCGGTACGCCAAGCTCTTTTACCATATCAATCACATCTGTGCGGAACCCTTCTTCATCAGAAAGCGGATTACCCGGCTGATAAATCCCATCGTATACTGCCCTGCCAAGGTGCTCAATAAAAGAGCCGTAGATTCTTTCGTCTACCCTGGATACTTTAAACGCCTTATCAATGATCATTCTCGACTTTTTCATAAACGTTCCTCCAACTATTTTATTCTGATTTTCCTTTTTTAACTCACACCAATTTCTATCACGGATACACTGTGCGGCGGAAGCACAACCTCCATTCCACGCTCATACATTCCAAGCCCGGTCTGCGTCACTGAGACTCCCTGATGGCCCACATCATTGTACGCTTCTGTACTGTCTCCATTTAATGTATGGATCCGCACAGCGCCTCTGGCCTCCAGTTCCAGACAGATGCTTATACTCTTTTCGCTGGCTTTATTCACCGCAGCCACTGCACAGCCGGTTTTATCACTAAACGAAGTGACCACTGTATCGATTAATTCCACCGCGACCGCTTCGCCGGACTTTGCCGTCACTGTTTCCTCCGGTACCTCCTCCGCCCAGCAGTCATGCACCACATCGCCGAGCAGATTTACGTACAGGTCAAAGACGTAGTACGTAGAGCGCAGCACGATCCCCTCAGGATACGTATAAATACATCCTCTCGTATTAACGATCGGTGCAAAATTCGCCATACCCACGATATCACAGTTTCTGTTCAGCTCATTTAAGAAGCATGCTGTAAATACCGCGTCAGCCATGGTGTATTTTGTGTTGTCATCATTTTTGTCGCGCGGATACAGATATTCTTCCTTCGTCACTCCCTGACGGATCGTATGCACATTCGGATGGTACCAGCCGCGCAGATTCCACTCATCAAATGCGATCCTGATCTTCTTGTCCAGCTTCATAGCCGTCAAAAGCCCGCGCACCTCGTCAATCGAGTGGCCGATCTGGTCTGTGTATGCTATCACCTGCTCATACGACGCGTAATCGTTTGTCTGATGGATCCCGTCCCAGTATTCATGGATAGAGATCCAGTCAAGAAAATCTCCGCAATTTTCCAGAAGACCGATATTCCAGTGAAGGTCGGTGAGCGCCGCCGCGGTCAGCTCAGTCTGCGGATCGACATGCTTGATCATTTTCGCAGATTCCTTTACAAGCCGCGCCCATTCCGGCGCACACTTAGCTCCTATCTCCCATGAACCGTAATTCTCATTTCCGATGCTCCAGTATTTTACCGCATACGGCTGTTCATGGCCGTTCGCGATCCGCCATCTCGCATACTGTCCTTCGCATGGGAGGTTGCAGTATTCTACCCAGTCGCTCATCTCCTCCGGCGTTCCCGTACCCGCATTTGTGCAGATATACGGCTCACAGCCGATCTTGCGGCACATGTCAATATACTCGTCTGTACCGAAGGTATTCGGATCCTCGACCCTCCATGCCTTGTCAAACAGCGGAGTACGCGTTTCTCCTACCGCATCCTTCCAATGATAGGAAGACACAAAACAGCCGCCCGGCCAGCGCAGGATCGGAACCTGTATACGCCGCATCGCTTCCAGCACGTCTGTACGAAGCCCTGCCTCGTCAGAAAGCGGATTCCCGGGATCGTACACGCCTCCGTAGATCTGGCGGTGAAAATGTTCAATAAAATGACCGTAGATCATCTTGCTGCGCGTACCGGTCACACGCCCTCTGTCCATATGTAATTTCATAGCAGTATCCTCCCTGAATCTGTACGCATGAATCGCTCACATCAGCCCTTTACTCCGCCTGCCGTCATACCCTCAATAAAGTATCTCTGGAAGCATACAAACAGGACAAGGATCGGAATGATCGCAAAACAGGAGCCTGCGATCAGGATATCATAGTTATTTCCATATGGGGACAGAAGGCTCTGCAGTCCGACCGGAAGCGTAATCTTGTCAATATCATTGATCACGATCATCGGCCAGAGGAAATTGTTCCAGCTCGACATACCCTGGTAGATCCCCATAGCTGCAAAGGACGGTTTCATCAGGGGCATGATGATCCTTGCAAAGATGCCGTATTCCGAACATCCGTCTACTCTGGCAGCCTCCACAAACTCCTTCGAGATCCCCGACAGATACTGCCGGAAGAAAAAGATCAGCATCGGCACTACCATATACGGCAGGATCACACCCCACATACTGTTCGTAAGCCCCATGCCGGAGATCAGACGATACAGCGGGAGGAGGATTACCTCCGTAGGAACCATCATTACAAGCAGAACGCATACAAAGATCGCATTCTTAAACTTAAACTCATACATCGCAAAGCCATAGCCGACACAGGCGCTCAGCAAAAGAGCCAGCGTCACCTGCACAACTGTGATCACAAGACTGTTGCGGTACCACACAAAGTAGTTATTCTGGCCGCTGAACAGCATCTGATATTCATGCAGATTCGCGTTTGCCCAGTCAATCGAAAAATTCAGTCCATAGCGCATAAGGTCTGAGCCTGGACGCAGGGAAGAAACTGCCAGCAGCGCAAGAGGCAGGAGCGTGATCACTGCGACTGCTATGAAAAAGACCATCAGCAAAACCGATATTACATTATTTTTCCGTTTCATCAGCGCTCCTCCTTCTTAAAGAATCCATTCACGATGAGCTGAACTGCATTGATCAGCAGGACGATCACCAGGAAGATCACACCGATCGCGCTGGCAATACCGATCTGGTTCTGTTCAAAGCCCATGCGGTAAAGCATACCGACAAGTGTCGTACCGACATTGTTCGGTGATTTATTTCCATTAAAGAGGATAAACGACTCAGAGAACATTGCCATGCCGCCGAAAATAGAGATCGTCAGCACATAAACGGTCGTCGGCTTCAGCAGAGGAAGCGTCACATAGCGGAACTTCTGCAGAGAGTTCGCGCCATCCACCGTAGCAGACTCATACAGATCCTCCGGAATCTGCTGCAGACCAGACAGATAATACATCATATTGACACCCGTCCAACGCCACAGGCAGATCAAAAACAGCGCCAGCCACACAGTGCCCGGCTTTCGCAGCCAGATGATCGGCTCCATGCCAAACTGTGCGATAAGCTGATTCATAAAAGATCCTTCCAGCTCGCCAAACATCAGGCGAAATACCACGCCGACTACGACAACAGAGGTCAGCGCCGGGATAAACAGGATGCTGCGGAACGTTGTCTTCAGACGCATCTGGCGGCTGTTGAGCATGATCGCCAGTACCATCGGGATCGGGATCATCAGTGCGCAGGAGACAATCGTATAAAAAATGCTGTTCTTTAAGCTCTTGATAAATACAGTGTTCGTAAGAATCTTATAGTTTTCCAGCCCATTAAAAGTAGTATTCGGTCCCGCCACGTGCTGAAAGCTCATAATGACCATGCTGACGATCGAATACGCAAAAAACAGTAAAAACGTAATAACAAATGGAGCAATAAATACATAAGGAGCTACCTTCTGCGAATACAAAAACTTCTTAAAAAGGCTTTTCTTCTTTTTCATTTCGCTCCTCCTTCCCTCGTTCTTCCTTCTGTCCTTCTGACAGGAAAGGGGCGCCGCTATCCTCGACGCCCCTTACTGTTATGGCTGTCTCAGCCAGTATTACCTTTTCTGTTTAGTAGATGATAGAGTCCTGCTCTGCCTGCAGCAGCTCCATCGCATCCTGGTCAAAGGACATCTCAAACGCATTTGAGTATGTCGTAGATACAAGCGTGCTGTATGTTGCAGAATATGCTCCTGAGATATCCGGCGCTGTCAGATCTGTGCCGTTCTCTTTGAGGATATCAAACGGGTTTGTTGTAAAGTAGTTTAAGAATTTGTTGTCCGGATCCTCTGTGATCGCCGGATCCTCCCAAAGCTCTGTACGGATCGGGTCAAATCCAAGATTTTCCCACTCGTAGGTACAGCCTTCCTTGGAAAGCTTTGCAAATGCAAGGAACTCTTTTGCGAGCTCTTCGTTCTCTGTGCCCTTGATTACAGATGTACCTGTACCACCCTGCAGAACCTCACGTGTGTCGCCCTCGTTCCATACCGGGATCGGGTAGATCGCCATCTTGCCTTCGAGGTCTGCACAGTAATCTGTGAATCTGCCCATATACCACAGCGGCATTGCCAGAGAAGCTACTCCGCCGTCGTTAAGATGTGCGTACCACTCTTCTGAATGGAAATATCCTGCCGGAGCCACCTCACATACGCCGAGATTGATCATCTCTCTGATATAATCAATAACCTCTGCATGCTCCTCTGTCGCAATATTCGGATTGCCCTCTTCGTCTACATATTGAACGCCTTTTTCAAGGAGCATCAGCTGCGGAAGGAAAAGGTCAGCAGTCTCTACTGCACACATCGGCTTGCCTGTCTTCTCAAGGACAACCTTACCTGCCTCTACATAGTCATCCCATGTCACGATCGTTGCCGGGTCAATGCCTGCTTCATTCATAATGTCCATGTTGTAGTAGCATACGGATGCGCCGAGGTGGAAGTCCACGCCATACCAGTTTCCTTCATTATCTCCGTACATCTCTACACGGGACATAACCACATCATCCTTATACGGCTCTACTGCGTCATTGATCGGAACCAGATAACCATCTTTTAAGAAAGCGCCATAATATCCAATCTCAATGTCTGCCATATCCGGCGCACCGGAGCCTGCCTGACATGCAACAAGAAGCTTGCTGTGCAGCGAATGAGATTCTCCGATCGTTACCGTAAGGTTGATCGGTTTATCCGGATTCTTTTCATTCCAGAGATCTGCCATAGACGTCCAGAACCCTACATGCTGATCCTGGAAGGTCCAGAAAGACATCTCTGTCCCGCCATCTACAAAAGTATTCGTTCCCTGTGTGGAGCCCTCCTCTGCCAAAGCAGCGATCCCCGTCGACATTACCATAGATGCAGCCAGACCAGCCGCTACGATACCTCTGGTTAATTTTTTCTTCATCTGAAATTCTCCTTTCCGATTACAGTCTTTTTATTTTCCTCCCGGAAGGTTAACGTTAACTTGTAATTTAAGATTAACGTTATTTCTCTAATTTGTCAAGTATATTTTTCTATTTTTTCGTTTTTTTAACGGTTTAATTGTTTTAATTTTCTATATAATTTATTCTTTTTGTCATTTTGCACATGTTTTTTCGTTTCTTTTTGTGTATATTTTCCTTTTCGTCTATTCAAATCACTCATAAAAAATGCTATAATAAGAGCATATGAAATATCAGAAAAACGAGGAATCATTTATGAATACAAAGACAACACGAGTGACACTGAAAGTCATCGCGGAACACTGCGGATATTCTGTCAATACGGTATCCCGCGCACTGCGCGGAGATAAAAAGCTTCCGGCACAGACAATCGAAAAAATCCAAAATGTCGCGCAAAAGCTTGGCTATATCCGCAATAACCTTGCTTCCGGACTGCGCTCCGGTCACAGCAATATCATCGCGATCATTGTCGACGATATTTTAAATCACCATTACTCTCTCCTGATCTCACAGATGGATCAGCTTCTGAAAGAACTCGGATACGAGGTCATGGTCCTTATTACCAATCTGAGAGATGATCTTGTCCTCCATATGATCAATGTCGCGATCTCCAATTCCGTAGACGGCATTCTGTTTTTTCCGTATACGACGAATGCCGCTCCGACCCGTCTGATCCGCCAGCACAATATCCCGTTCGTACTGGTGGACCGTGAGATCAGCCATATAGAATCCGATCTTGTCTGCTGCAACGACTATGCCGGTGGATATCTTGCCGGGAGCGAGCTGTGCCGTCTTGGGCACCGCCGGTTTCTCTATGTCCCAGGACCTGAAAAAAACGGTTCCCAGATCCAGCGTGACCGCGGTTTCCGGACTGCCCTTGCAGAGCACGGGATAGGGGATGACTGTATCCGTACCGTCACTTCTGTAGATCAATTTCCGATCTGTGCGGATTACCAGGAAATTATCGAGTTGCTCTCACCAATTGATTACACAGCAATCTTTGTTTTCAATGATCAGACCGCCTACGTGATCCTTAATACCCTGCGCATGGCAAATTTTCGTGTGCCGGAAGATATCTCGGTTATCGGCTTCGACCGCCTTCGCCAGGGGCTTCCGTACCTTCCGCCTCTAAGCAGTATCGCATGCAGCTCGACCATGGACATTGCACGCGAGGCTGTCCATGCGCTTCAGGCACGGATAGAAAATCCTTCTCTTCCCTACCAGAGAAAAATCCTTGAGGTTGCCTTTTATCCTGACGGAACCTCCGGGGCAGCGCCGCAGACCCCCGCTCTGCCCTGAGCATTGCAAACAAAAAAGTATGCCCCAAACAGTCCGCACCTGGTCGCAATCATCTCCGACCTGCACCAAAAAACTGTTCTGGCATACTTTTTATCTGTTTCTCTCTGTCAAAATCCGCAACTGTAGCTTTTCATATTTACAGCCGTTCAGCCTTAAGCTCTTTAATATATTCCACAGACAGGGAGGTCGCCTCCGCAATCTGTTCGGGCTTCATCCCCATCTCAAGAAGCTTTTGCGCAGTTTCCGTCCTGCCGCACTGGATTCCTTTCTCTATCCCTTTCTCTATCCCCTTCGCCTCTACATAATCGCTGTAATTACACATAATCCCCATCTCCTTTCCAAAATCTGTCTGCATCGGTATATGAAACTGCCGTTCCAGGATATCCCGTTTTTCTTCTGCACACTTTTCAACAGAAAAAAGTACATTCAGCATCTTCAGAAATTTATCCCCGGAAGGCTTTTTTTCATTTAACGCCACTATTACGACCACCAGCTTATCATATGCCTCCGGCAGATCCGGGATTCCCGGCACGAGATCCTTTTTTGCCATCTCATATACCGACACTGCATTTCCAATAAAAGCCGGCGCTTCCATACAGATCCAAATAGAAAATACCTTTTTCAGATCATCATAGCCTGGCGGAGTAAATTCTCTTCCAAGCTGTGCAGAGAGCATCCTTGCATCGTAAAAAATCCCCCTCGTCACAATCTGATATCCCGGGTAAAAAGCCTTCTGCGCCTCTACATTCACGATTACCCTGACCTTTTCTCTGCAAAGAGGAACATATGCCAGAAAACGGATATCATAATAGATCACGCCCTCCTCGGGAATGCTGCTTTCATTTGGCAGTCCGTCGATTTCCTCTCTTCCGGAAAAGCTTACTGGAATACTGCCAATCTCCGGCTCTTCCTCAATGCAATCCATAACTGCTTCAATGGAAAGTGCCGAAAATTCTTTTGTCGTATACTTCAGGATCCACGCAAGAATCACCTTCTGACTGAGCACCTTCTTGCACTGTGCATCACAACGCGTTTTTGATCCCTGGAGCGAAATACCGTTCGAGAGTTCATTATTCATGTATTTCTCCTTTTATTATAAGAATGTTCCTGTTGCCTTGCAAGAAAAAGATAGTGAAAAATTTGAGATGAAAAGTTTTGGAAAAGCTTCAGAAATATATTGTGTACGCAATAAAATGATCTGTTCCAGATACGCCGAAACCAGAATAAAACGGAAATGATTATATGCTATTCCATATATTGTTTTTATATCACATATTGGTTATATTGTCAATGGCACGCTCTGATAATCAGATAAGGCTGTCGTGAAACCATCTGTCTCAGCAGATAGTCCCACAACAGCCTGAACCCGCCTTTCAATCCACACCCTCTTTTACCCAAGATAAGCCCGGATCAGTCCAAACGTATTCTCTGCGCCTTTGCGGTGCGACCGCTCATATCCGTGTGATGCATAAACGCCCGGTCCAATCAGACCATGCCGTATATCATATCCTGCCCGAAGAGCCACATCGACGTCAGAACCATAATACGGATATACGTCCACTGCATAGGACAGCCCTGCCTCCTTTGCCGCCTGCACCAGACCGGAAACAACACGGTAATCATACGGTCCTGTACTGTCCTTTGCACAAATAGAGACCATCGTCTCATCACAGGAAAGTCCTTCGCCAACGCATCCCATATCAACGGAGATCATCTCTGTGACCCCTTCCGGAATAGCCGCCGCACCTCCGTGACCGACTTCTTCATATGTAGTAAACATCGCATATATACGGCGCTTCGGCAATATCCCCTGCTCTTTTAAATATTTTGCGTACCCGAGAATAATGCAGGAGCTGAATTTATCATCCAGGAACCTGCTCTTGATATATCCGCTTTTTGTCACAACCGTGCGGGGATCAAAGCAGACAAAATCTCCCGCCATAATACCGAGTTTCTCCACATCTTCTCTGGTAGAAACCAGCTCGTCCAGAAGAGCCTCCATGCTGTCGTAGGTTCGTTTTTCCTCACTGTAGCTGCCATTTACATGCACTGATGCATCCGTAAGCTGGAAGGTTGCGTCATAAATATTTCCTTCCCGGGTATAAACGCGGCAGTTTTCCGCCTCTGTATTATTTGGATTAAGCCCTCCGATATTGGTAAGCTTCAGTCTCCCATTCTCTTTTATCTGCGTGACCATTGCACCGAGCGTATCAATATGTGCTGCCAGCAATACTGCATCCTGCGCATCTTCTCCGCCCAGATCCACCAGGACAGCCCCCTTGACTGTCATCTGAGGCTGATACCCCAGGTTCTCCAGCTCCTTATAAAGAAACTGTGCCGCATTATGCGTAAACCCTGATGGACTTGGCACTGCCAGAAGCTTCTGTGTCATTTTCATAATATAATCCATGTAATCCATATTCTTCTCCTCCAAACTCCAGTCATACAAAAAATGTCCCGCCATGCAGGCCGCAGATCGCCCTGACGGGCTTTCCGCTGCTGCGCACCCTCCGCCCGATCAATCGGCTCAGGCTGAAACCTCCGTTTTTCTGCATGGCTGGACTGTTGTATCACATGCTTTTTCGTTCTGCGATCTCTGCCATTTTTGCAGTATTCAGACGCGTATCTCCATGAACACGGCTGTAGGAAAGATAGCCGTTCATGCGATCGATCTTGGTCAGATTTCTGGAACCGCATTTCGGGCATACGTCCATTTCCAGCTCCTGGTGACCGCAGTCATCACAGTAGGCAAGGGAAAGGTTCACGCCTTCATAATAGCCAAGCGCCATTGCACGGCGGATCAGGCTCTTGATCGCCTCGATATTGTAGTCTATCGGATAACGCACATACTGGATCTTACCGCCATTGCAAAGCTCCCAGAAACGCCCCTCGAGGTCCTGCTTCTCGATCGGAGTCAGATCCTCTGTCACATGGCAGTGGAAGCTATTGCTCACATACGGACGATCCGAGACATTCTCAATGATCCCGTACTTCTTGCGGAACTGCTCTACCTGCAGACCGCACAAACTCTCCGCCGGCGTGCCGTAGATCGCATAAAGCCATCCATCCTCCCGTTTGAATCCATTTACTTTATCATTAATGTACTGCAGTACCTCCAGCGCAAACTGGCCGTCCTCAGCGATAGACTTGCCGTTATACAGCTGCTGAAGCTCATTGAGCGCGGTGATCCCAAAGGAAGCGGTCATTGGCTTTAGAAGCGGCTTGATCTTATCCTGCGGCTTTAAATGTCCGCCATAAAATCCGCCTTCACAGTACGCGAGCGGATTTGTAGACGCACGCATCTCGCCAAGATATTCATAGGTGCGGATATGCAGCTTGCGGATCATCTCGAGATAATAGTCCAGCACTTCATAAAAATCGCGGCTCTCTGCACGGGATTTTGCCAGGATCATAGGCAGATGGAGGCTGACCGCGCCGACGTTAAATCTTCCGACAAATACCGGTACATCGTTCTCATCTGCGGGATCCATACCTCCCCGCTCATACCACGGACTGAGGAATGCGCGGCAGCCCATGGGGCTGATGACCTTTCCATATTTCTTATACATACTGGAAATATAGCCTTCTCCTGTCATAGACAGCCAGTCAGGATACATCGTCTTTGCAGAGCATGCGACGCCCGCTTCAAACACATCCTCACATGCGCCGCCCGGACAGTGGAGTTTCTCATCGTAGAGAAAAACAATCTTCGGAAACAGTACCGGCTTTTTATTCCCTTTCTTTCCCTGTCCTCCCTTATGCACCTCAAGAAGAGAGATCGAGATCATCCGGGAAAACTCATCCGTGCCAAGTCCAAGTGTCACTGTGACAAACGGATAGTCCCCGCGTGAGGAGCCGACTGTATTCAGCTTGTACTCAATGCCCTGCCAGCCCTGGTCGCAATCGCGGCGCACCTTATTTCTGGCATACTGGAGCGCCTTCTCCTGCGCTCCCTCCCAGGAGGGGTCTGCATACTCCATAAACTCCTCGCGGTATTTGATAAAGCTCTTCTGCGCATACGGCGCGAGGATCTTATCTACCTCCGGTACGGTAAAGCCGCCATACTGCTGCGCAGCAGTGCTCAGGATAATGTCTCCCATGACATCAAACGCCGTATCCAGCGTCTTCGGCTCATTGTACCAGACATTTCCCATCTCAAAACCGTCCCTGAGTACAGAACCGACATCAAACAGACAGCAGTTCATCGTGTCCAGACGCGCCGACTGATCATGGATATAAATATACCCGTCCTTACATGCCTGCAGCTCATCGCGCGTCATAAAGAACTTGCGGTAAAGCTCCTTGTTCAGCTCATTAAAGATCAGGCTTCTCTTTGTCGCCACGAGCGCGCTGTCCGTATTTGCATTGCTCTTATCCCCGATATAACGGATAGACTGGCTCTTTGTATAGACATCATCCATCATGTGGATAAAGTCAAGCTTATAATTACGGTAATCACGATAGCTCTTTGCAACTGCCGGATTGACTGCCTCAAGCGCTCCCTCGACGATATTGTGCATCTCCTGGATCGTGATGCCCTCTTTGTGAAGGGACTCTGCCTTTTCCTTTGCAAAATCACACAGAAACTGCAGCTCTTCCTCTGTAAACTTATACAAAATACGCGCTGCTGATTTGTTGACAGCAACAATGATCTTCTGAACATTGAACGCTTCCTTTGTTCCGTCTTTTTTGATTACATACATCTCGCATTACTCCTCTTTTGAAACTGAAACCAGTATTGATCTATATATTGTTTTTTGAGTATACCTCAAATCCAACATCTTGTAAAGAAGATATTTCACTGCCGCTCTTTCCTGACCCGTCCGCCGCTTTGGAAAAGGGCTTTTCTGCCTTATCTTGCCGGATCAAGGATATTCGCAGTGGAAAAATACGTGCTGTAATTTCCCGGATAATTTTCAAACACGTAGCCTGTCACTGTGCGCCTCGTCTGCCGCAGGTATTCCTCATTTACTTCAAGATGGTCTCCGTCTGACCAGATACCGACCAGATACCGGAACCCTTCGTTGATCAGAAGCTGCGCCTTCTCTGTCGTATAGTCTACCTCAGAGCCGTACGGATACAGCAGGGTATCACATTCTCCCAGCAGACTGCCAACAACAGTCTCCCACTTTGTGATATCTTCCTGAAGCGTTTCATAGGACATATCTCCCAGATACTGATAGCTGTAGCCCTGTGAGGCAAATGTCCAGCCATCTGCGCGCAGCTTTTCAGCGATCTGTTTTACCGTATCCTGATTCGCCTCATAATCCGCCGCCTTTCCTTCCTCCACCTGATATCCAAACACTCCGTTTGATCCGGATACGGAGATAATGCCGCGTGCATTCTGGAAGGAAAAATCCGGATGCTCATCAATAAACTGCTCCAACACCGGCACAACATCGTATGCGCCGATCAGGTCATGCCCACCGTCATCGGTGTAACGCGCTGCGACCTCTCCATTCTCATCCAGCTCGAGCCGCGTTGCCACGCCATCGCCATTTCGCACCGCGCTGTAGTCCAGATTCTCTATGGACAGGATCAGCGGTTTTTTGCCTTCCGGGATCTTCGGCAGCTTTGCGCTCATTGTCACACGCTGCCCTGCCTCATCCTCCTGCGCCAGAGAATGAATGTCGATCAGGATATAGCCGCTTTCATAGAGCGTATTCAAAATATTGGTAAACTCCTCCAGTGTGATCATATTCTGCTGATATACCGGGGCATACTCATCGCCGTCGAAGGCAAGCTTCATATCAACGACCAGATTGGTAAAGCAAAGATGTCCGATCGCTCCCTCATACTCATACATGCTCTCCTGCGCACGCTGATACTCGGCGATCGCCTCGAGGGCGCGCTCATCCTCCTTTAGCTCCTCCGAGGACTGCAGCGTAGCGATCGCCTCCTCATAATGATACTCCTGCGCCTGCTTTTGCGCCTGTTTCAGCACCTTCTCCTTACCTTTTTCTACCGCTTCCTCCGATTCCCTCTGCTCACGCTCCGCCTTCATCTTGGGCGTCTCGACCGGTTCATTATTTTCGTATTTATTCAGCGTCCCGATACACTCTGCGACCTGATAGTTCAGTACCTTTCTTGAGCATCCGCTGCCAAGCAGCACTGCTGCAAGAGAAAACATCAACAAAATCTTCTTATTTCTGCCAGACATACTGTTCCCCTTTTCCTGTCAATCATATACTCCATTTACCCTATTTTAGCAAAGGCCATAAAAATATACAAGCGTATGCGCCCGCGGCTCCACCGTCTTTACCAGCTCGGCACCAGCCGCACCGTCAGCGGCTCCCTGTCATCGTACGTTTCCAGATGGATCTGCGTCCCTTCCTCCAGCGGCAGATGATAAAACTCTGTCTGCAGCACATTCAGATAAACGGTGACCAGGCTCCTCTGATCCCTTTCCAGTTTTACGCCCACACTGCGGAACTCTCCGCCTGCCTGCTCCTCAACTACAAGATCATATACGCCCTGTGCAATATCCGCTCCGACGACCATGCCGTCCTCCAGCGTCACTTCCTCCAGATCCTGCGGCTCCCTCTTTTCCATCAGTCCGGAAGCAATCCCCTTCATCCACACAGTCTCATCGCAGTCTTCC
Source organism: Parablautia sp. Marseille-Q6255 (assembly GCF_951230155.1). Classification (GTDB taxonomy): domain Bacteria; phylum Bacillota; class Clostridia; order Lachnospirales; family Lachnospiraceae; genus Choladousia. The sequence continues at coordinate 81,107 of NZ_CATNVD010000009.1, read as the reverse complement.
ACATAAATCACAGCCCCATCCGAAAACTCTATTTCTTCTGAGACTTCATAGCTGGTGACCTCATCCGTAAACTCCGAATAATCCTTCTGCGTCTGCAGCGAATACAAAGATACCCAGTCACTGTCTCCATCCTCCTGGTTCCAGCTTACCCAGGCAGTCCCCTCCTCACAGGAAAACTGATACCGGCCTGCCGGGATCTCATACCCCACTACATAAAGCCCGCACCTTAGCTCCGTCTCATAGTAGCCATCCTCCTGTTCATTCCAGTCGATCGCCTGTGGCCGCAGCTTATCCGGCTCCTGTACAAGACTGTTATCCGCTGAGTCCTCCCGGATCCAATCAGAGCCGGACGGATCCGGCCACTGTGTCAGTGCCGACAGTATTGCCCCAAGAATCTGGACGACAAAAACAACCAGAAAAACTCCCAGCACGATCCTGACCGTCCGGTTTTTCTTTTTTACCGTCCCCGCCTGGCGCCTCTTTTCCTGCTTTTTTGCTGTCCGGATCTTTTCCTCTTTCGCATCGGGATCTTCATTTAAAGACCTCTGTGCCAAAGCTGTATGCTCATCCCGGACTTTATTCAGATTCTCTTCACATCCGCCCTCGTGCAGTACCATTCCCTGTTCATTGTGCGTGTTCAGACGATATCTTCTGTCATTTTTTGTATTATCCAGACCGCATTCCGTACATCTGCCGTCTTCCAGCCTGCCCCCACATAACGTACATCGCTTCATAGCCGCCTCCATCCCGTTTGTCACTTTCTTTTTCATGGTCATTTCTTTTTCACAATCCCCAATACAGTAATCCTAACACAGTTCTTTCCGTCCGGTAAAGAATTTTTGCACTTATTTCGCCAAATTAACAGTTGTAACTTCGCTTCATTCTGGTATAATCAATACTTATATTAAAAATATACGGGAGGATTTCTGAAATGGACCATCTGATCATACCAGAAGGGTATGAATCTGCCCTTTCGCTTTACGACACTCAGATAGCAATAAAAACAGTCAAGGACTTTTTCCAGCAGACGCTCGCATCACAGCTTAATCTGCTGCGTGTTTCTTCTCCGCTTTTCGTTGATCCGAACTCCGGACTCAATGATAATCTAAACGGTGTGGAGCGTCCCGTCAAATTCGGCATCCGCGAGCAAAATGATGCAGAAGCTGAAATTGTACACTCGCTGGCGAAATGGAAGCGATACGCACTGAAAGAATACGGTTTTTCCCACGGAGAAGGACTGTATACCGACATGAATGCGATCCGCCGGGATGAGGAAACCGATAATATCCACTCCATTTATGTAGACCAGTGGGATTGGGAGAAAATCATCAGCAAAAACGAACGAAACCTCGATACGCTGAAAAAGGTGGTCCGCTCTGTATATAAGGCTCTGAAAAAAACAGAGGTATATATGTCGATCCAGTATGATTACATAGGAGAGGTACTCCCCAGGGAGATCTTTTTCATCACTTCACAGGAGCTGGAGGATCTCTATCCCGGTCTCTCTCCCAAAGAGCGCGAATATGCGATCACAAAGGAAAAGGGCGCTGTCTGCATTATGCAGATCGGAGGACTTCTGGCTTCCGGCCAGAAGCATGACGGGCGCGCGCCGGATTACGATGACTGGACATTAAATGCAGATATCCTCGTCTACTATCCGGTACTTGACATTGCTCTGGAGCTTTCCTCCATGGGCATCCGTGTTGATGAAATGGCGCTGATGCATCAGCTGCGCGCGGCAGACTGTGTCGAACGTGCAGAGCTGCCTTTCCAGAAAGCAATTCTGGACCGGGAGCTTCCCTACACGATCGGCGGCGGGATCGGACAGTCCCGCATCTGTATGTTCTACCTGCGCAAAGCACACATCGGAGAGGTCCAGTGCTCCCTGTGGCCGCAGGAGATCCGTGAGGAAGCAGCCAGCCATGGGATCATGCTCCTGTGACGATCCTGCAAAAAACGGGAAACGAGCCTGCTATAGAAATGGAGAGATCTCTTAAACAGAAATCTCTCCATCAAATACGGTTGTTGCCGGTCCCGTCATATACACAGTATTTTTCTCTCTGTCCCAACAGATCCCAAGATCACCTCCGCGAAGCTTCACTGTGACCTCATCTTCCGTCCATCCATTCAAAATACATGCGACTGCCACTGCACATGCTCCTGTCCCACACGCCCAGGTCTCACCGGAGCCGCGCTCCCACACGCGCATCTGCACCGTCTGCCGGTCGATCACCCGGATAAATTCTGTATTGACCCGATCCGGAAATGCCGGATGGTTCTCAAAATGCGGGCCGATCGCTTCAATCTCCAGTCCGTCTACATCGTCAACACAGACTACACAGTGCGGATTTCCCATCGAAACACATGTCGCTGCGTACATCTCCCCATTTACTGCAAGCTTCTGCGAAACAAGGCGGGACGTTTCCGACATTGCGTCCGGGGAAGCAAAGCAGGATACATCTGCCGGGATCCCTGCTGCCTCCAGCACCGGCCTTCCCATATCTACTCTGACCAGACATACTTTTCCGGCAGCATCGACTGTCAGATCAAGCTGTTTCACTCCACTGCCGGTCGCGACACGGATCTGTGTCTGATCCGTCAGACCGTAATCATACACGTATTTCGCGACACAGCGAATACCATTTCCGCACATTGCCCCCCGCGAGCCGTCTGCATTATACATCTCCATCTCAAAATCCGCGATCTGCGATGGCCGGATAAGGATCAGTCCGTCCGACCCTATTCCGAAATGCCGGTCGCTGACCCTTCTTGCCAGCTCTGGCGGATCACTGACCTGCTCCGAAAAGCAATTGACATATACATAATCATTTCCAATCCCGTGCATCTTGGTAAATTTCATCTTTCTCTCCTCATCCGGCTTTTTCTGTCTCCGTCTCCCTCGGCTTGATCGTATAGAGCACTGTATTTGAGCTGCGGAATACCGTATCAGAGGATCCCATCTGGTTGACCACGATCTTGTGGAAACCTGGATCGATCTGATCCTTTGCCACCATCAGAAGCCGCGGTGTTACATACTTTGTCTTAAGCTTCTTTCCATCGACAAATACCCTGCTCCATTTTGTGTAATTATTCCCCCATATATAGTAGTAATTCTTTTCTTCCTCAATCTTGCGGATCGTCACATCCTGCGTACCCATGACAATCTCTGTGGCAGGATACGGATCGCCGCCATCATATACGTAATGGTCTCCGTAAAGAATATCATACTGCAGCAGCTCCATATCCTTCTGATATTCTTCCTCTGTAGTATAGGCGTCCCGCTTCTGGTGGAACGTAAACATCGTGCCATTGTGGATACCGAGATCCTCCGTCATATCTGCGAGCAGCTGGTAGGATCTCATATCCTTATCTTCCTTTTCCATTCCGAAATTGTTCCACGTGATGTACTGTGTTTTAAACAGGCTTCCCGTCTCCATATCCTCCTCGGTAAGACCCATCGTAGGAAGATGGTCGCCAAACATCACTACCATCGTCTTTTCATCGCGCTCAGAAAGCATTGTGATCAGATCTGCGATAAACTCGTCTACCTCATGGAGCTGATTTACATAATATTCCCATGCATAACGCCAGCCCTCATCCTCAGGTCCGGTTACCGTAATATCAGGATTATGGATCACCGGCTCATGCGGGTAATCTCCGTGCGCCTCGACCGTGATCGTATACACAAAATCCGGCTGATCCGGTGTATAGTCAAGTGACTTTTCCACCTCTCCCACCAGAATATCATCCGTTGGCCATGTCCCAAGCGGTGTATAATCATGGATATCCATCAGTTCCTTGCTGGTAAACGTATCAAAGCCCATCATCGAGAATGCATTCTTGCGGCTGTAAAAATTACCTCCGTTATTGTGAACTGCATGCGCGCCATAGCCCAGTGTTTTCAGGTCTGACGCAATACTCTCGCAGTTTGTCTTTTTCAGTACCGTCTTGTACGGATATTCTCCCAGACCAAAAAACTGCATCCCCATGCCGGTCAGCACTTCGAACTCCGTATTTGCCGTACCCGCTCCGACTACCGGCACCTCCAGGTAACCGGATGTATAATTATCGTACAGATAATGGAAGGTTGGGATCGGATCCTGATCTGTCTCTAAAAACCGGATCAGCCCCGGGTCAACAAAAGATTCCAGAAGAACACAGATAATATTAGGATACTCATCGTCCACTCCCTCTGTCTCTCCCGGAATCTTTTCATCTACCGCAATATCCGATTTTTCCATCTGTGCGGCTGACGCTCCCACACGCTCCGCTCCCGTCTCTCCTGTTTCTTCTGTCACAGCTTCTGACTGCACGGCCGGCGCTTCTGTTCCCTGCTGCGCCGCCGATGTCCCGGCTTCCTGCTGTACCGTCAGTGTCTCAGATTCCTGCTGTGCTGCCTTGCCTGTCTGTTTTTCGGACTCCTGCTGCACATCTGTGTCTGCGGATCCAGTCAGCACATGATCCTGCTGTTCCAGGACCGCGGTATCCTTGTCACCTAGCTTTGCCATAACCGCATCGACAGATTCCTGCGAATATTCCTCCGGCGTACTCATCCCACGGTCGATCACGCTGGAAGAAAAGCTGTAGACAAATCCGTAGTCCTTATAGCCCTGTGCCAGATTCTCAAAATAGGAGGTCAGGATGTGATTGCTTACCGCTGCATTTGTCACGTTCGGAAGCATCATCACAACTGCCAGGATCATCGCAAAGCTCAGTGCATAATTGAGTTTTCCCTGGAATTTCGGTCCTTTGAACCAAAATACCACAAGCAGGATCACAACGAGCGCTACGCCTCCGATCACCAGCATCGCCTCTGTATCCGTAAAGTAGTTACTTTCCATCATGAACAGGTCGCCGACCATCTTAATATCGGTAAAACTAAACGGCGAAACCCGCTTTGCAAGAATACATCCGTTGACCGTTCCGAGGAATATCCAGAATGCACAGATGATCGTACGGAGCACCGCCCTCCTGCGCACGATATATACCAGCATCAGAGAGGAAAATACGATCAGCGAATTATAAAGAAATACAAGGTTCCGATCTATCATGAAAGAGCATGCTTCCAGGAAAGAATGTCTGGAAATCCACTCGATCAGAAAGCAGACGCCGCATGCAAGCAGCGCATGAAAAATCAGAGAATACTTGTTCAGTATCGTGACCAGACGCCCCGGCTCCTTATGTACCTTTTCTTTTTGCTCCCTTTTTGCCCTTTTTATTTCCATTTTTTCTTCACGACTTTTCATCTTCTTCATCTTCATCATAATTCCTACCCCCGCGCCTGCCACTCCCCCTGCGCAGACCCTTTTATATATGTAAAGTACAGTAAAATTCATTTGACAGATTAATCTAAAACCTGCCAAAAGTCAACTGCCTTCCTAAAAAATTAAGATTTATTTATGCTGTTTTACATTTCTTTAAGAATTTCTCTGCAAAAAGCGCATAATTTTTTGCTGGATTCTTTTTCTGTTGTATGTTAGTTTATAAACAGAGAAATAGAAGGGATTCCTTATTATATGAAAAAATTACTATGTATAACACTTCTGGCATTATTGTTTTTGTCAGGTTGTCAGAAAAATCCAACCAAAATCGCGTCTGCACAGCTGTTTATCATGGACGGTGAGACGACCGCTGCCGGAGTTGCTCCCGGAGACGGGCCGGAGGAATTTATCAGCGCCTACAAGGACTATGAAATACAGGCGGCATACCTGGATCAGGCATCCAGCTATCTTGTGATGTCGATCGACGAGATCCCCTACGAGGACCGTATCTCTACTCTGATCGCCACACTGTTCATTGATGGAGAGCCCGTCTCAGAAGAAGCATTCTGCGAGGAAAATGACGTTACGCTCGCCCAGCTTCCCGATCTGATCAGCTCCCGCTCCTATCTGCGCAGACATGATGTGATCTACCGCTATCTGGATTTTAAATGGGAGGATAATGTTATTACCGATATTTACTCCGGAGAATTGAATTATAATGAAACATACGAAGCGCCGCATATCTACTAGTAGCACAAGAAGGGAAGAACAGCTGACGACAGCGCTGCCTAACAGCGCTTCGTCACCTCCCGCGCCACAAAGTAGACGCGCTCACTTACTTCCCCCGGTGCATCCTGCGTAAATGCCTCATACACTGCTTCTGGCTTCAGCCCTGCCTGTACAAGCAGTCGCTTTACCGTATCGATCGTATACGCTCTCTGATAATGCGTCTCCTCGTATTTCTCATACAGGCCATCCTCATTTCTGATAAACAGCGTCAGATCATACTCATTGATCTGCGTTTCTTCATCATACCAGTTTTCCCAGATAAAGCTGCTCTCCTCACGATTCTCCGCGATCGTGTGATCTGCGAGCAGCTCTTCGTATTTATACACGGTGTTCAGATCAAAAATAAATACGCCGCCCGGATCGAGATAATTATTTACCAGAGAAAATACGGTAAGCAGATCCTCTTCCTCCGTAATATAGTTCATCGAGTCGCACACGCTCACAACAGCGCGCACCGTCCCATACAGCTCAAACTCACGCATATCCTGCATCAGATACAGAATATCCGATCCGGACGCTTCCTTTTTTTCCATAGCGATCTCCAGCATTTCAATGGAATTGTCCGCTCCGATCATGTCATACCCGCATGCCGCCAGAAGCTCCGTCATCGAGCCTGTCCCGCAGCCAAGCTCCAGCACAAGCCCGTCCTCTACGCCGTACTTTTTCAGAAGCATGTGCAGATAATCGCACCACTCCTCATAAGGAATATTATCCATAAACGTGTCATAGACACGCGCAAAGCTCTCATACGATGCCAAAAATATCATCCTTTCATATAACAAATATTTTCTTTCAGCCTGACAAATCATCGAGGATTAAGTGTTCCTATTATACCATCTCTATAATAAGAAGTCACTTAGAATATCGCTTTCATATCCTGCGGCACGATTGCCCGCGCATCCTTGCGAAGCAGGTTTTATTTCACAAAGCGCAATTTCCCATGTAAAAAGAGCGCAGCATACCGCACTCCGCAGCTTCTGCACTCTTTCTGTCATCCATATTCAATTTTACTTTTTTAAATACTCCCGCAGGAATGTGAACAGTCTGTCCATCTCTTCATCCGTGCCGATCGTAATGCGCAGATAATTGTCGATCCGGGGCTTGTTGAAGTATCTGACATAAATCCCGGCTTCGCGAAGCGCTTCAAACAGCTCCTTCGCCAAAACGCGCTCATGTGATGCAAACACAAAATTTGCAAAGGAGTCTGCAAAGGTAAAGCCAAGCGCCGCAAGCTCCTGCTTCGTGCGCTCCCGCGTCGCGATGATCCTGGCACACGTCTCCTCAAAATACGCATCGTCGCTCAAAGCTGCCGTCCCAAGCCGGATAGCCGTCGCATTCATGGTATAGGAATTAAACGAATACTTCACATCATTCAGATAGTGGATCAGCTTTTTACTGCCAAGCGCGTACCCGATGCGCATACCTGCCATAGAGCGTGATTTGGAAAAGGTCTGCACGACCAGAAGATTCTCATATCTGTCGATCAGGCATTTTGCTGATATGCCTCCAAAATCAATGTACGCTTCATCAACGATCACTACGACATCCCCGTTATGGCGGATGATATCCTCGACCTGTGAAAGTCCCATGAGAACGCCGGTGGGGGCATTCGGATTCGGAAAGATCACGCCGCCGTTATCTTTATAATAGTCCTCCTTCACGATCTCAAATGCCTCATTGAGCGGCTGACGCTCATACGGGATCTGAAACAGATCTGCCCACACATCATAAAAGGAATACGTAATATCCGGAAACAGGATTGGCTTTTCAGAATTAAAAAATGCCAGAAAAGCCATCGCCAGTACATCGTCTGAACCTACTCCCGGAAAGACCTGCTCCGGGTCCACACCATGCTGCGCAGCGATCGCCTCTGTAAGCTCCTGTGCAGATGGATCGGGATACTTGCGCAGTGTGCCTGCATCCATCTGCCGCAGCGCCTCTGTCACCTTCGGCGAGGGCGGATACGGGTTTTCATTCGTATTGAGCTTAATGATATTCTCTCTTTTCGGCTGCTCGCCCGGCACGTACGGTATCACCCTGCGCACATTTTTTTCCCATCCCTGCATCACACTGTCCTCTCCCTTTCCTTTTGCTTTTCTGCGTTCGTCTTATCTGTTACGCAAATGATACAAGACCCTTTTCGACCAGAAATACCGGCCGGTAGGATTCCTTTGCCTGACGCAGACCAGGATCTCCCAGATCTTCCTCACGGTTTACGTATTTGTACTGTACTGCCTCATGCGCAAGAAACTGCTGATTAATGATCGTATAAGCTCCCTGCACATCTGCATATGCTTTTTCAATATGCACTACCATGGTATCGTCACAGACCGGCTCGCCGATCGAAAATGCCACGACACGCCCCTCCACGCGGATCAGTCCGCCGCAAAGCTCCAGTTCCTTCATCAGCCGGAGAGAATTAAGTGTCACGCACATCTCTGCATTCTTGTCCACATCCTCCTCACAGCCGTTCTCTTTGCGCCAGTTAAGCGCCATCTGAAAGCATTCCTCGACATTTTCGTCGGTGATCGTCTCATACGACCAGTCCGGATAAAGACGGTTAAATTTATTGATATGATTCTTTTTTCCGTGATACTTCTTACCGGAAAGTGCGATCAGCTTTTCTGTCTCATACACGTAGTCAGCCGAATCCCGGTAATACTCCACCGTATATCTCCCCGGATATACTGCCTCAAGCTGCGCAAACTGCTCTGCATTCACATTCGTCAGATGAAAGGCTACTCCGTGCTCCCTGCTCCACTCCTCCAGGATATCCAGCACCTTTTTCAGGTTCGCCAGATCCCCCTGCGGGAACGTAAAGCTGCCTGTTTCCGTATACTGAAATACAAGCATGTCCTCTACAATTGCAAACTTTACTTTATAATGTCTCGACCAGAGATATAAATTGGCAAACGTATACTCACAGCTCCGGTTCCGGTTCATTCTGAAATATCGGTTCACCATCTCTCTGTGCTCAAGCTCCGGCCGTTTAAATTCTATTTCCATAAAAATCTCCATTCTATTTTTTATACTGCATTTTATCCTTGGCCTTCAGATCCTCACAATGCCTCAGCCATTGTACAGCTTTGCGTAAATCCCGTTCTTTGCGAGCAGCTCCTCATGAGTCCCCTGCTCCTCGATGCCATTTGGCGTCAGTACGAGGATCCTCTGTGCATTTCTTATCGTTGAGAGGCGGTGTGCAATGACAAACGTCGTCCTGCCCTTTGCCAGCTCCTCCATAGACTGCTGTACGATCTTTTCACTCTCATTGTCCAGGGCAGAGGTCGCTTCATCGAAAATAAGTATCGCCGGATTTTTCAGAAATACTCTCGCAATGGAAAGCCGCTGCTTCTGTCCCCCTGAAAGCTTCACGCCCCGCTGTCCGATATCCGTCAGATATCCATCCGGAAGCTGTTCAATAAATTCATGCGCATTGGCAAGCTTCGCAGCCCGGATGACCTCTTCGTCCGTTGCATCCGGCCTGCCATAACGGATATTTTCCATAACATTTTCTGCAAACAGATATACATCCTGCTGTACAATACCGATCTGTCTGCGCAGATCCGCAAGCCGGAACCTGCGGATATCCGTCCCGTCAAGCAGGATCCGTCCTCCGTCCACATCGTAAAAGCGCGGGATCAGACTGCAAAGTGTCGTCTTGCCGCCACCAGAGGAGCCGACGATCGCCAGATAGTCTCCCGCCTTTACCTGAAGATCAATATGGCTCAATACCGTATCCTGATTTTCTTCGTATCTGAATGATACATTATCAAAACAAATATCACCCTTTGCCTGCGATATGGATACTGCATCCGGCGCATCCTTGATATCCGGTTCGATATCAAGCACCTCCAGAAAACGCTCATACCCGGCATATCCATTCTGGAACTGTTCTGTGAAATTGATCAGCTTTTTGATCGGCTCTGTAAAGTTATTTATATATAGAAGAAACGTTACCAGATCTGCGACATCCATGCCTGTGCCGGTGATCAGACCCGCTCCTGCGACAAGTACAGCGACTGTCACAAGCGTCGTAAGGGCTCCGAGCCCGGAATGATACCATGCCATATACCAGTAGCTGTTGCGCTTGGATTCTACAAACAGTTCATTCCCTTCCCGGAATTTTTTCATCTCTATCTCTTCATTGCCAAAGGATTTGACAGCGCGGATACCGGAAAGACTGTCCTCGATCTGGCTGTTAATATCTGCAATCCTTGCACGGTTGCGTTTAAACGCGCGCTTCATCTTCTTATTAAAATAAAACGCATATGCAACGATCACCGGAAGAAATGCAAATGCCACCAGAGTCAGCGAGACATTGATATTGCAAAGAATGAGAAAAGAACCCACGAACTTGATCACAGAAATAACGACATCCTCCGGGCCGTGGTGAAGAAGCTCGCTGATGTCAAACAGATCGGAGGTCACCCTTGAGAGAAGCTGCCCAACCTTCTGATTATCGTAAAATGCAAACGACAGTTTCTGATAATGGGAGAAGATCTCATTTCGCATATCATGCTCGATCCTTGCTCCCATCATATGCCCGAAATACGCAATATAAAAATTGCAGAAGCATTCCAACGCTACCAGTCCTGCCATCGCCACGCCGAGCTTCAGGATCATGTGCAGCGCCTCATTTGCGGGCATTGTGATCACATTCGTTGTGATATAACGCACAATCAGCGGGATCGCCAGTGTGACGCCCGCTCCTAATACAGCGAAAAACATATCGCTGAAAAACAGTTTCTTATATGACCCGTAGTATCCTGCGAGTTTTTTCCATTTGTGTTTCATTTTCAAACGCCTTTCTGCCGGGGATGCCCGGAGAAACCGGTCATCCCTGACGGAACCGGCTTTACTCCTGCGTAAGCCCCTCTTTTTTCATAACCTCGATCACGTCACATACGTGCTTCTCACACAGCTCATCCGTCTCAGCCTCTACCATCACACGGATCACAGGCTCTGTACCGCTCTCCCGGACAAGGATCCTTCCGTTTGCGCCAAGCGCCTGCGCTACAGCATCCACGGCTGCCTGCACAGCTTCATTTTCCTTTACCGCCTGTTTGTCTGCCACACGGACATTTTTCAAAAGCTGCGGATAGATCTTTACCTCTGAAGCAAGCGCGCCAAGGCTCATCTTTTTCTCCATCATAGCTTCCATGACCATCAAAGCGGTCAGAATACCGTCTCCGGTGGTCGCATACTTTGAGAAAATAATATGGCCGGACTGCTCGCCGCCAAGGCAGTGACCGTTTTCAGACATATTTGCATAGACGTACTTATCACCTACTGCCGTCTTCTCATACTGAATGCCGATCTTGTCAAAGGCCTTATACAGTCCCAGATTTGACATGATCGTCGTCACGACTGTATTGTTCGTCAGCTTTCCCTCTTCCTTGAGATATTTTCCACACACATAAAGGATCAGATCTCCGTCAATGATGCGGCCGTTCTCATCTACGGCAATACAGCGGTCTGCATCGCCGTCAAAGGCAAAGCCCACATCCAGCCCCTTCTCCAGAACGTATTTCTGCAGCTCTCCGATATGTGTGGAACCGCAGTCCCGGTTGATGTTTGTGCCGTCCGGCTCATTATGGATCACATAGGTCTTTGCGCCAAGCGCATCAAATACACTTTTGGCAATGGCTGAGGAGCTTCCATTGGAGCAGTCCAACCCTACTTTGGTATTCTTGAAGGAACGCGTCGCAAGTGCGATCAGCGATCCGATATAGCGGTTACGTCCTGCCACATAATCCACAGTGCGTCCGATCTCTCCTCCTGTCGCAAGCGGCGGCTCTCCGATCTGTCCGTCAATATATGCCTCGATCTTTTCCTCAACCTCAGCCTCGATCTTCTTTCCTGTCCCGCTGATGATCTTGATGCCATTGTCATAATACGGATTATGGCTCGCAGAGATCATAATACCACAGTCAAAATCCTCCGTGCGCGCAACAAAGGATACACTCGGTGTCGTCGTCACATGCAGAAGGTATGCATCAGCCCCTGATGCCGTCAGGCCTGCGGCAAGCGCATATTCAAACATATAGCTGGAACGTCTCGTATCCTTTCCGATCACGATCTTCGCCTTATGCTCCTGTCCGTAATACCAGCCCAGGAAACGTCCTACCTTAAAGGCATGCTCTACATTCAGTGTCTTATTCGCCTCACCGCGAAAACCGTCTGTTCCAAAATATTTTCCCATATATGCTCACTCCTCTTTTTGCATTTCCACAAAGTTACATGAAGCATCACAAAATACCCGAAAAGGTACTGCCGGAACTATCCTGCAACGCTTTCATTTTTTTAATATACACGTTCTGCCAGTAAACGTCAACGCTGTAGTCTGCCAAAATCTGTAAATTTGTGCAAATTTTTCGGACGATTTTACACTTTCTCTAATCCTCCTCCCGCAAAAGCGCGCTGCGGCACTCCTCCAGAAGCGCTCTCTCGGATTCCGGCATCTTCGGATAATGCGGATCCATATCACGCAGCGTTCTCAGAATCGCCTCTGAGACAAGATAGCGCGCATACCACTTCTGATCAGCAGGAATAACATACCACGGATTTTCCTTCGTGGCAGTTTCATTGATAACCTCCTGATATACTTTATGATACTCTTCCCAAAGGGAACGTTCCTTCAGGTCTGAATGGGAAAATTTCCAGTTTTTTTCCGGCTGATTGATCCGTTCCATAAAACGCTCCTTTTGTTTTTCTTTGGAGACATTCAGGAAAATCTTAACGGTACGGTAGCTGTTCTCATAGAGGTATTCCTCATAATTTCGGATCTGCCGATAACGCTTTTCAAAGAATTCTCTGTCTTTTTGTCCCGTAATACGGTCAGCCATATGGTACGTCCGGTTCATTTTATGGACCTGCACGACCAGCACATCTTCATAATAGGAACGATTAAAGATTGCCATTTTCCCATACCTGGGCAGACATCTGTTCACCCTCCATAAAAAATCATGCGACAGTTCTTCTGCTCCCGGCTGCTTAAAGCTAAAGGTATCGATCCCCTGCGGGTTCACACCGCTCATCACGTGCTTTACCGTACTGTCTTTGCCTGCCGCATCCATCGCCTGCAGCACGATGATCAGTCCCTCTTTGCCGTCCGCATAAAGCTTATCCTGCAGTTCCTGCATACTTTTCTGATTTTCTGCCGTCCTTTTCAGGATCTTTTCCCTGTCAACAGAATCCTTCCGGCTGTCTGTGGGCAGCTTATCCAGATCAAGCTTCTGTTTTCCATCAAAGCAATATTTTTTTAGCAGCATATGCATCCCTCCCGGTTCCTCTGATTTGTGAAAACGGTTCTCACCCGGACGTAAAAAACCCTGCCAGGTGTTCTTATCATATCATATTATCAACGGATTGTGCGCATTTTATGTTTTTCTAAAGTTTCATAAAAATTCAGATTATCTATTGACTTATATCTACTACAAGTGTAGAATATAATCATCTTCTACATATGTAGTAAATAAAAGGAGGTTCTCTGACTATGAAACAAACGTATCAGAGGCTGCCTGATTCTGAGCTTGACATTATGCTCATCCTCTGGAATCATAAGCCGCCTATGAGCCGTTCTGCCATCGAACAGATCATCAACGAAAAAAAGCCGCTTGCGCCCACGACGATCCTTTCACTGCTCGCACGGCTTGAAAAGAAAAAATTTGTTTCCGTTGAAAAGCAGGGTAAAATGAACCTGTACTTTCCCCTCGTCTCACAGGAAGAATACCAGCGAAACGAGAGCCGCAGCGTCCTGGAAAAGCTGTACGGAAATTCGCTCAAAAAGTTTGTCGCTTCTCTCTATCAGGGAAGAAAAATGAGCGAGGATCAGATCCAGGAGCTCAATGATTTTATACAAGAATTGGAGGAAAACGCGAAATGAAAAAGAAAATGACTCTTAATTTCAAAAAATGTACCTTTCTTGCTGTCCTGCTCTGCCTGCTCTTTTCCTGCTCCCTTCCGTCTTCAGCAGCTTCTTCTGATATGAAGCGGCTAAAAACAGGAAAAACGTATCGTGTCACCATGACCGGAAAGGGCAAACAGAAGCTTAAGCTTACTACCTTCTCCACGGCAAATACCCGTTTTCTGAGCATCTATATCAATGATGAAAAAATGGTCACACTCCCGGGTATGGGAGATGATCCTGACTATAACACATGGGAAATCGCTCTTTGCCGTATCGCTCCGGGCCGCCGTATCCTGTACGTACGTGACAAAGGACCAAACGATACCTGCACTTATATGAAACTGTTTGAATATAATTCTGCAACAGAACGTTTCACCGAGCTTGGCGATCTCGTCACGCTCTCCAAAAATCATACCATGTATGAGGGCCCCAAGCTGCTCTCCGGATGGGCACGCGGCCACCTGGAAGGAGTCAGGGACGGGCGTCTCATCATCGAATGGCAGGACGTCGATATGGCGTTCGGCACATTTTTCATTGACGTTCCATACGAGGTTACAGGACAGTCTGTAAAGCAGTACGGCACTTCCTATAAGCTCAAACAAAACAGTATCGCAAAAACAAGGTGGACCTCGAAGGTCAACATCACCGCCAGCACAAAACCCGGCGGACACAATACCAGCTTTACCATTTCGCGCCGCGAAAAGGTGACTGCACAGAAGGTACGCAGAAAAAATGGTATTTTATATGCCCGCATCAAAAACTCAGAGGGGAAAACCGGATGGATCCATGACCTGACGCAGGGAAATGCGATCAACATCCACGGCTTTTTTGAGGAATCCCGCTTTGTCGGATAACCCCTGTACCTCATACTCTATTACTTCGGAGGACGTGATATGGAGAATTTTGCATTTCATATCATAAAAACAAACCTGATCGCTGCTGTCTTTGTCATGCTTGTACTTCTGGCAGCGCATTTTCTGAAAACAAAATATACGGCCCTGTGGAAATACTGTATGTGGCTTATCATTACTGTCTTTTTGCTGGTGCCGGTAAATCCACTGAATTCTGCCGCACCGCTGCATCTGGTCGTGCCTTCGCAGGATACAGGCATCTCTTCTGCCCCTGCAAAAGGCCCGGAGCCAGCTGCCACAGCGGCAAACCGCACAGACGGGGCAGATGATACCGCCGCGCAGATCACCGTATATTCTGAAAAAGTGTCCCTGTATGGACTTTTGCAGATATTTATCCTCGTATGGGGCGCAGGAGCGGTCCTTCTCGCTCTCTTCCGGACGATCCAGTACCAGCTCACACTCAGAAATCTCAGGCGCTGGAGCCTCCCGGCGGACTCTGCGTACGTCCAGACTCTCTATCGTACAGCATGCCGTAAGGAACATATCGCCAGACCGCCTCAGCTTATGATACATTCCGGCATTACCAGTCCGATCCTTGCCGGACTCACCAGACCGTGCCTGTATCTTCCGGCAAATATTTACTCTGACCAGGAGCTAAAGCTCATCTTCTGCCATGAGCTTTCTCATTACCGGCGCCACGATCTCTGGTATAAGATGCTCCTGCTCTGTGTCTCAACGATCCACTGGTTTAATCCGGCGCTGTACCTGATGACAAAGGAAGCGGAAAAGGATATTGAAAACCTCTGTGACAGCAGAGTCACGGAGGGCTGCACACAGCCGGAGCGGCAGCTGTACAACCAGCTCCTGCTAAAGACAGCCACCGGGCAGCACGCCCTGCCCTATCTGGCAGCCAGCCTCAATGACAGTACTCTGGTATTTAAGGAACGCATCCGCTATATGCTAAGAGCCGGATCACTGAAGCGGGGGATCACTCCGGCGCTTTTCCTTGGCGCTGTCCTGGTATTCTCCGGCATGCTCATCGGCTGCTCTGCGCCAAAGCAGCCGCAGCAGACTCCAGATTCCGGCGAAAGCGCCCTTTCCACCGCGGACACAGCTGCGTCCGGCAAAGCCAAAGCACAGACCGAAGAGGAAACACCGCAGACAGTAGCTGTCACTCCTGCCGTCCTCGGCTCCTATGATCTCCCCGCGGCGGCCACCGATGCTGTCCGTCAGGAGACTGGCATTGAGCCTGACCGGTATCCTTCTTCCAGTGATCCGGACAGTCTCTCCGGCACTTCCTCAGGCAGCGGCTACGAAAGCCCCGGAGAAACGCTTCTGGAAAACAGCAGCGGCAGTCCTTCCGACAGCAATGCGGGCAAAACGCCTTCCGGAAGCACCACCGACAGTCCTTCCGATGGCAATACGGGTGAAACGCCTCCCGGAAACACCACCGACAATCCCTCCGACAGCAATACGGATGGAACCGGCACGGGTTCCTCGGAAAACAGCGATACAGACAGCGGCGGGACTGTCCCGCAGGGAACCCCGACTGACATGACCGGAACCATCCTTACCGTAAAGGATACCTCTTTTGAGATACAAAATCCTGACGGGACTACTGAGTGGTACTGGTACGATCCGGGGCTGGTCAATTTCCAGAACGGAAACACTACGCTGACTGCCGGCGACACCATAAACATCACATATTTTTCCGATACCCGAGAGGTCCAGCATATTTCAGGAAACTAGGGGACGCAAAAGGCTATTGCAAAATCTGCCAGGACAGGCGGTTTGCAATAGCCTCACTTTTTCTTCTACTGTACCTCCGCAAACTGCGCCTCGTACAGCTTCGCATAAAATCCATTCTGCGCAAGGAGACTCTGGTGATCTCCCTTCTCGATAATATTCCCGTCCTTCATAACAAGGATCACATCAGCATTTCGCACAGTAGACAGGCGGTGCGCCACAATAAAGCTTGTACGGCCCTCCATCATCGTCTGAAACGCTTTCTGTATCCTGATCTCTGTGCGAAGGTCGATCGATGAGGTCGCCTCATCCAGGATCAGCATCGGCGGAAGGCAGAGCATGACGCGCGCAATACACAGAAGCTGTCGCTGCCCCTGTGAAAGACTGCCTCCATTTTCTCCGATCACCGTATCGTATCCCTGCGGCAGCCGCTTGATAAAGCTGTGTGCATGCGCCTTTTTCGCTGCCTCGATCATCTCCTCCTCCGAAGCATCGGGATATCCCATACAGATGTTGTCACGGATCGTACCGCTGCGTATCCATGTATCCTGCAGCACCATACCAAAGGAGCTGCGCAGGCTCCGGCGCGTCAGAGCGCGGATATCCTTTCCCTCTATCTTCACTGCTCCGCTGTCCACATCATAAAAACGCATCAGCAGATTGATCATCGTTGTCTTGCCGCAGCCGGTCGGACCTACGATCGCAATGCGCTGTCCTTCCTTTACCTCAAGATTAAAATCCTCGATCAGCTTTTTCTCCGGCGTATAGGAAAAGCACACATGCTCCAAAGACAGGCAGCCCGGATCTTCCGGAAGCTTCTCTGCCGGATCTGCGTCCGGCGTCTGCGCTGCAGCCTCGATCAGTGCAAACACCCTCCCTGCACATGCGAGCGCGTTCTGCAGCTCCGTCACAACACCCGAGATCTCATTGAACGGCTTCGTATACTGATTCGCATATGACAAAAATGCAGAGAGCTGTCCTACTGTCATCGCTCCTCTTACTGCGGCAAAGGCTCCGGTCAGCCCGACGCCTATATAGACAAGGCTGTTGACAAAACGCGTGGCCGGATTGGTGATCGATGAAAAAAAGATCGCCTGCAGCGAATAGCTGCTCAGTCTGTCATTGATCTCATCAAATTTTTCCTGAACCCGCTTTTCCTGCCCATATGCCTGCACTACCTTCTGATTTCCGATCATCTCATCAATCAGCGCGGTCTGCTCTCCCCTCGTCTCTGACTGTCTGCGAAACATCCGGTACGTCCGCCCTGCGATAAAGCGCGCGACCAGAAGAGAAACCGGAGTCAGCAGTACTACGACCAGCGTGATCCCCACATTGACGCAAAGCATAAAGCCCAGCGTCCCCAGGATCGTGATAACGCCTGTAAAAAGCTGCGTAAATCCCATCAGCAGATCGTCTGAGAACTGATCCACATCTGCCACTACTCTGCTGACCATATCACCGGAGGAATGTGCGTCCAGATACTGGAGCGGGAGCTCCTCTATCCTGCGAAATGCCTGCTCACGCACCTCTCCTGACACCCGATATACGATTCTGTTATTTGCAGCGTTCATGATCCACTGCGCTCCTGCCGTGAGCAGCACTGCTCCTAATATCTGCTTCATAAGTCCAAAGACAGCGTCAAACTCTACCGCCCCCGGTCCTGTCATATGATCGATCACCCGTCCCGTCAGCACCGGGACATACAAAGTCAGGGCTACGAACACCAGCGCCATCAAAAGGGAGAGCGCCACGAGGATCCCATGAGGCCGGATACAGCGCAGTACTTTTTTTATAGTTTGTTTCTGCTCCTCATTGTTCATGATCTTCCCTCCCCGGAAACTGTGCGTCGCAGATTTCCTGATATACACTGCAACGTCCCAACAGCTCCTCATGCGTACCCATGTCGGCAATCTCGCCATCCTCCAGCACAAGAATCTTATCAGCGTGCTTTAGAGAGGATGCCCTCTGTGATACGATAAACACCGTCATCTCCCCCGGAAGTCCCGCGATTGCCTGGCGCAGGCGCGCATCTGTCGCAAAATCCAGCGCTGAGGCACTGTCATCGAGGATCAGGATCTCCGGCTTTCTCACCAGAGCCCGGGCGATCGCAAGTCTCTGCCTCTGGCCTCCGGAAAAGTTTTGTCCACCCTGCTTTACAGCCGCATCAAGACCGCTTTTTGCGCCAAATACAACGTCCTCTGCCTGAGCTGTCCGGATCGCCTCGCAAAGCTCCCCGTCTGTTGCATTTTCATTGCCCCACAGCAAATTTTCCCGTATGGTCCCCTGAAACAGCACAGCTTTTTGCATCACCATACCTACCATAGCGCGAAGCTCTTCTGGCGGATATTCCCGCACATCTCTTCCTTTTACCTTCACACAGCCCGCGCTCACATCATAAAACCGCGGGATCAGGCTGACCAGCGATGTCTTGCCAGCCCCTGTCCCTCCGATGATCCCCACCGTCTCGCCGCGCTTTACTGAAAAGCTGATATCCGTAAGCGAATCCGCTGCGGCGCCCGGATAACGCAGCGCCGCGTGCTCAAAGGAAACCATCTCCTCCGTCCGGCCATCCTGCGAAGCTGTCTGTGTGCAGGCCGCCCTGCGTTCCATCCCGGGCTGCAGCTCAAATACTGCCTGGATCCGGTTGCCGCAGGCGATCGCCTTCGTCACCGTAATAATCAGATTAGCCAGCTTGACCAGCTCTACGAGGATCTGGGACATATAATTGACCAGAGCCACGACACTTCCCTGCAAAAGTATCCCCTCATCAACACGCCCTGCTCCTGTATACAGCAGGACAAGCAGTCCGCCATTTACCACTACATACGTGAGCGGGTTCATGATCGCCGAGATCCGCCCCGAAAAGAGCTGCACTCTCACAAGCGCCTGATTCTCCCGCTCAAACGCTTTTATCTCCTGTGGTTCCCGACAAAATGCACGGATCACACGGACTCCCTGCAGATTTTCTCTGGTAAGAGCGACCACCCGGTCCAGACGTCCCTGCACCTTTTTATAGACAGGAATACTGATCAGCATGACTCCGAATACGATCACGCACAGAAGCGGGATCACCACCACAAAAATAACTGCTGCTTTTGCATCAACAGTAAACGCCATCACCATTGCTCCGAACACGATAAACGGAGAGCGCAAAAACAGACGCAAAAACAGGTTCACACCAGACTGAACCTGATTGATGTCGCTTGTCATACGCGTGATCATAGTAGATGCGCCGACTGTATCCAGCTTCGAAAAGGACAGACTCTGAATATGAGCAAACAGGCTGCTGCGCAGCTTTGACGCAAACCCTACTGCTGCCCTGGCAGAAAAATACTGTGCTGTAATAGAGCACACCAGACCGGTCAGACCGAGTACTGCCATCCAGAGACACATCTGCACAATATATCCCTGATCCTGCTCCCGGATGCCAATGTCAATGATACGTGCCATGAGAAGCGGCACGAACAATTCAAACAGCGCTTCCAGAAGCTTAAACGCAGGAGCCAGAACTGCCTCTTTTCTATAAGTCTTCATATATTTTAAAAGCTTCCACATAACCCTCTCCTGCCTCTTACAGCCCGCCTTCGCACTCCAGCTCGCCAAGCAGGTTCGTCCTCATGATCTCACATACCTGCTCCCGATCCTCATACTGTCCGAGTGCCCACATCAGTTTTGTAACCGCAGCTTCAGAAGTCATATTTCCTGTCTCGATCACACCGCATCCAAGCACCTGTCTGCCGACCTCATAGACAGTAAAATCACTGCCCTCATACAGACACTGGCTTCCCACAGCCACGACCATCCCCGCTTCTACGGCCCTGCGGATCGCTGCAGACAGGTTTCTTCTTTCAAACGGCAGACCGCCGATCCCAAACGCTTCTATATAGATGCCCCGCACTCCCATCTTTGCAAGCTGCTCAAAAATATCCGGAGAGATCCCGGGAAACAGCTTCAGCAAAAACACATCTGCCGAAAAACGGTTTTTCAGAATACACGAGGATTTCCGGCACAGCTGCACGCCCTGTGTGTCTGCGCCAGGAGCAGTGTCCCGGGTCGCCCCATCCTTACGCGGCGGATACAGTGCAGCCGGATTCACCACCAGACCACTGCTGTTGATTTTTGCCACATAGGGATGGTCAATGCTCTCAAATGCGTCAAAGCTGCGTGTGCGGACCTTGCTCGCCCTCGTGCCCAAAATAATCTTCCGATTGAATGCCACATACACGCCCGGACATCCACTCGCTGCCATATGAAGCGCAGCCCGGCAATTTTCGGTCGCATCAGCGATCGGATTTTCGATGGAAACCTGACTGCCGGTCAGCACGACCGGGATCTCGATATGCTGCAATGCAAACGAGAGCGCGCTCGCCGTATAAGCCAGCGTATCGGTCCCGTGGATCACCACGATCCCATCGTAATCCATCCTGCACTCATAAATACACTGCGCAAGCTGCGCCCACTCCTCCGGCTGCATGTTGGAGCTGTCCATCATAAACAGCTCCTTCTCCTCCACCACAAAGCCCGTGGTCAGTCCCGCGATCCGGTCAAGGATATCGCTGCCGTGCAGCCCCGGCGACAGTCCGTTATCACTGTGCGAGGAGGCCAGCGTGCCTCCCGTACTGATCATCAGAATGCGGTTCATTCCTGCGTCCCTTCCTTATGCGCCGGGACAATCTCCAGCCAGTAGCCATCAGGATCCTGGATAAAATAAATACCCATCTGCGTATTTTCAAAGCAGATGCAGCCCATCTCACTGTGCAGCTGGTGCGCTTTTTCAAAATCCTCCGTCTCAAATGCAAGGTGGAACTCCTCATCGCCAAGGCTGTACGGCTCTGTGCGTCCGGCAAGCCAGGTCAGCTCAAGCTCAAATCCGCTCTTGCCATCTCCCATATAGACGATCACAAAGGATCCGTCTGACGCTTCCTTTCTGCGTATCTCCTTCAGGCCAAGCGCCTGCTCATAAAAATGCATGGATTTCTCCAGGTCAAGTACATTATAATTTTCATGGATCATTTTAAATGTCATCTCTTCTTCATCCTCCTGCTGTTTTATTCAAATGTTATCTGCCATGTCTGTCCGTCCCGGCGGATCGGATGAAAACATACATCCTCCGCCCATATCCGTGCATCCGACCGCACGTACTCCTTCTCAAAGCGCTCCATCACAGAAAAATCATCCCAGAAATGCATCGGGAACACATGATGCACCTGTGCACGAGAAAGGAAATAGCACATCCCTTTTGCATAGTCTTCCTCCTGCCTCGGATCCAGAGGCGTAAAAGCAAGATCTACCGTCTTTCCATCCAGATATTCCATTTCCTTTTTATAGTCTGCCTCCATCTTCCGGTTCTCCGGCTCCGGCTCACCCGGCCACGTCCACCAGTGCAGGTCTCCTGCATGATATACCGTCCGTCCTGTGTACTCCAGCACAAACGCACAGCCGCAGTCTGTAGACTGCAGCGTATGGATCCGGATCGCATTTCCTGCTGCGTCAAAAAGCTGCGCATCCGTGCGCACAGTAAGGAACCGTATATCCTCTTCCTGCAAAATCTCCATTTTGCGGAGCTTTTTCCTGATCTCATTGGAAAATACATACCGCACCGACGGATGGCCTGCGAGAAGCCGGAAAATCTCCGGATTGAAATGATCCCCATGGCTGTGACTGCAAAAAACAAACACAGGCTTCTGGGGCGAAAGCTGCGGAAGCGCTCCGCGATAATAATCAAAAATCCAGAAACAGTCCTCCCACTCAAGCAAAAAACCACTGTGGTTCAGATACGTCACCTTCATCCTGTCACCTCCTCGTCAGATCACATAATCGTCCGCCGCCTCTGCCTGCCACGCCAGCAGATCAGCTAACGTCACCCGATCCACAACACCATTGATCGCATCATTTAGCTGCTTCCACAGCCTCCTTGTCACACAGGCGCGCGCCATCTGGCATTCTCCTGCGCAAAAACCAGCCGGATCCTCCCCGACACAGCCCACCGGCGCGAGGCTGCCTTCTGTCAGCCGCAGGATCATCCCTACCGTATAAGCCTCCGGTACTTTCTGGAGCAGATACCCGCCCTGCGGGCCGCGGACACTGCGCACAAAGCCTGCTTTATTCAGTATTGCAGCGATCTGCTCGAGGTATTTCTCTGATATTTTCTGCCTGCGCGCCACATCCCGCAGCCGGACCGGCTCTCCCGTCTGGTTTGTCGCCAGATCCAGCATCATGCGCAGTGCATACCTTCCTTTTGTAGATACCTTCACCACAATTCCTCCCTCTTATACTGACGCTATTATACGTTACAATCCCTATATTTTCAATAGGTTTTGTCTCCTTGCCTCCGCCACATACCGGCAGTCAAATTTGGCATATTTACTATTGACATCCTCCCGGAAGAAACGTATACTATGTGCTATTCCGTTAAAAGGGAGTAGTTGAAATGTATCATCAACAATCGCGGCCTCTGGTCTGGTGATACATACCAGGAGACTGGTTACAAGACTTTTAATGTATTTGTTTACGGAATCGGGAAATTCTCTAAATAAATACATTAAAAGTCTTTTTTGTTTGGCCCGGCCGCAGACAAAACAAACACGATACAACAAAACAAGGAGTGAATGCTTATGAAAAACTGGTATCAGCAGACAAACGAAGAGGTTCTGTCCGCACTGGGCACTGCCGCTCAGGGACTTTCACCGCAGCAGGCCGAAGAGCTTCTCCACGAAAAAGGAGAAAATGCACTTCTCGAAGGCAAGAAGAAAAGTACCCTGCAGGTCTTTTTTTCACAGTTTGCAGACCTTCTCGTCATTATTCTGATCGCTGCAGCCATTATTTCCATGTTCTCTGGAAATGTGGAAAGTACGGTCGTTATCATCGCCGTTATTATCCTCAATGCGATCCTGGGAACTGTCCAGCATAAAAAGGCAGAAAAATCGCTGGAAAGCCTGAAATCACTGTCTTCCCCAAGCGCAAAGGTCCTGCGCGGCGGACAGAAGCTGGAGATCCCCTCTAAAAGCGTCGTACCCGGCGATATTCTGCTTCTTGAAGCCGGCGATCTCGTAGTCGCTGACGGACGCATCCTCGAAAACTTTTCCCTTCAGGTAAACGAAAGCGCCCTGACCGGCGAATCTACCAATGTAGAAAAAACAGACCGCCTCATCACAGAGGAGGTGCCGCTTGCAGACCGGACAAATATGGTATTCTCAAGCAGCCTTGTCACATACGGACGCGCGACAGTAGCCGTTACCGGTACGGGAATGGATACGGAGATCGGAAAGATCGCTGCCCTTATGAATGCGACAAAAGAAAAAAAGACGCCGCTCCAGATCAGTCTCGACCGCTTCAGCAGCCGCCTTGCCGTCATTATCATGGCAATCTGCGCCGTTGTCTTTGCACTCGGTCTGTACCGCAAAATGCCGCTTCTGGACTCTCTGATGTTTGCCGTAGCATTAGCCGTGGCTGCAATCCCGGAAGCACTCAGCTCCATCGTCACGATCGTACAGGCCATGGGCACACAGAAGATGGCCAACGAGCAGGCAGTGATCAAGGATCTCAAAGCAGTAGAGAGCCTTGGCTGCGTATCTGTTATCTGCTCTGACAAAACAGGAACCCTGACACAGAACAAAATGACCGTACAGAATATTTATATTGATGGAAAAATCATCCGCAAGGAAGATCTGGATATCCGCAACCAGCTCCATCGCTACCTGCTCTATAATGCGATCCTGACAAACGACTCTACTATCGTAGACGGAAAGGGAATCGGAGATCCGACCGAGTTCTCCCTCGTGAAAATGGCGCGTGACATTGATCTGCAGGATGAAGCGATCCGCGATCTTATGCCGAGACTGGAAGAAATCCCATTTGATTCCGACCGGAAGCTGATGACTACAAAGTATCGTCTCCACGGCGTACCGACCATCCTGACGAAGGGCGCGCTTGACATCCTGCTTGACCGGACAAGCCGTATCCGTACCTCTGAGGGGATCCGGCCTCTGACCGAACAGGATAAGAAAGAAATCCTCGATACCAACCTGCGTTTCTCAGAAAATGGCCTGCGTGTGCTTGCATTTGCATACAAGGAAACAGATGAAGCCGATGTCCTCACGCTCGAAGATGAGACAGATTATATCTTTACCGGTCTGATCTCCATGATGGACCCGCCAAGAGAAGAATCCGCGGCAGCCGTCGCAGATGCCATCCGCGCAGGCATCCGTCCGGTAATGATCACTGGCGACCACAAGATCACAGCCACTGCGATCGCAAAACAGATCGGTATTTTCCATGACGGCGACATGTCCGTTACAGGAAGCGAGCTCGATGCAATGACAGATGAGGAGCTCGATCAGAATATCGAAAAAATCTCTGTTTACGCCCGTGTTTCACCGGAAAATAAAATCCGTATCGTGGATGCATGGCAGCGGAAAGGAAATGTCGTATCCATGACAGGAGACGGAGTCAACGATGCTCCGGCACTGAAAAAGGCAGATATCGGCGTTGCAATGGGCATCACAGGAACTGAAGTCTCCAAGGACGCCGCATCCATGATTCTTATGGATGACAACTTCGCCACCATCATCAAGGCAGTGGCAAACGGAAGAAATGTATATCGGAACATCCGCAATGCGATCCAGTTCCTGCTCTCGGGCAATATGGCCGGAATCCTCGCAGTGCTGTATACCTCACTGATGGCACTCCCTGTACCATTCGCTCCCGTCCACCTGCTGTTTATCAACCTGCTGACGGATTCGCTCCCGGCGATCGCGATCGGTATGGAGCCTGCAGAGCGCGATCTGCTTTCACAGAAGCCGCGTGATCCAAAGGAAGAAATCCTGACAAAAGATTTCCTTCTCCGTCTCCTTGTACAGGGCGGCCTGATCGCAGTCTCCACCATGGCAGCCTTCTATATCGGCCTGAATGCCGGTGGAGCCGGAATGGCAAGCACAATGGCCTTTGCCACACTGACTGCCGCAAGACTGTTCCATGGCTTTAACTGCCGCAGCACACACTCCATCTTCCGGATTGGATTCTCCGGAAACTGGTACAGCCTCGGCGCATTTGCCATCGGTATCGTCCTTTTAAACCTTGTACTGTTCGTACCAGTACTCCAGCACCTGTTTTCCGTCACATCGCTTTCTATGGCGCTGTACGGCTGTGTACTGGCACTGGCAGCAATCCCGACAATCATCATCCAGGCAGTAAAGGTCATCCGCGAGCACCGCTGATACTGATACAGTCAGGAACTGATAAACTCCCTTTCAGACAGACAGGCAAAACGCCTGTTATCTGGAAGGGAGTTTTTTATAGATAATAGATGATTAACTTTTTGATTAGATTCGAAATTTTCTCAAAACGCAAAAAACCCGGAAGCCGTATAAATAAAGGCTTCCGGATACTTTTAAGTCATAGCGGAAGGGAGATTCGAACTCTCGACACTACGGGTATGAACCGTATGCTCTAGCCAACTGAGCTATTCCGCCATATTCAATTGTATGGGGCCTATAGGGCTCGAACCTATGACCCTCTGCTTGTAAGGCAGATGCTCTCCCAGCTGAGCTAAGACCCCATGCTTGCGAGCTGTCCTCAGCTCGCTTTGCTATTATAATATGATTTCCTATAAAATGTCAAGCACTAATTTTATTTTTTTTTGCCATCTTTTCATGAAATTTTTCTGATCTCTGCATTTGCTTTAAAACGCGCCAGTTCTTCCTTCCACTCCACCTTATAGATCAGACCGTGGATCACAAAGCTCATCATAATCCCGCAGATCACATCAATGATCGAATGCTGATCCAGCAGTACGGTAGATGCACAGATCAATACCATGATCACAAAGTGAACAGCAATGGTTGCCTTCCTGTATTTCAGATGATCCAGACTGCAGATCGCCTGAAAAATCATCACCGTGTTCATCACGTGGATGGACGGACAGACATTCGTCGGTGTATCAATCGCCCGGAGCATTCCTACCATATTATAGAGGAACCCTGTCTCATGCGTATCAGCCGCCAGTCTTAAGTTCAGACCCGTCGGAAAAATATAATAAATGATAAGACAGATCGTAAGCCCGGAAAAAATCATTGCGCACAATCTGGAATAATCCTGCCAGCCACGTTTTTTAAACCACAGGAATGCGCCTGCCACATAAGGAAACCAGAACACATATGGAATAATAAATACCTCGCAAAACGGAATAAACTCATCCAGCTTGCTGTGTATGATATATTTCGGCTCTACATTCGCCTCCAGCCACTGAAAAGTAACCATGTAAAATGCCAGATAACACAAAGCCATGCCATACGGGTGCCTTTTGCACCAGCCTTTTATACGTTCAATGCTCATACTGTCTCTCCCCATTCAGTATATTTTCTGTTACAAAGTTCTGCCATAAGCGAGATTTTAACCGCATATGTGCAATATAGACTGCGCAGCGGCTGATCCGGGCGTATGGTCGAACGGTTCCTCTTTTCATTCTTGATCGCAACGGGTCTAATCATATCACCTTTTCTGCCAGGCCGCAATGAAAATCTGCAGCGCCTGCTTCGCATCTCCGGTATACTTATACGCCCGTTCTGCTTCCCTTATTCCTTCGTATACGTACCGATCAGTGGTGACTCCGAAGAATCGTAATCCTCCTCACTTGACACAGCCACCGTGATCGTATCACCGTTCAGGCCAAAGACTACATCGTGATAGTCATCTCCTTTATATACGGCCTGCGTCCCTGACAGAGCCGCCGTCCCGGAAATCCCGGACTGCTTAAAAGAAAATGAGACAGACTCTTCATCCAGATACGTGATAGTCAGCGTCTCTGTTTCACTTGAATATGTGCCGCTCCAAAGATCCCCGGATGCCTCTGCTCCGGTGTCAGCTGTACCTCCTGAAGCCTCCGGTCCCTCTCCCGGATCGATCAGCGGAATATTCTCTGACTCTGCCTGTGTCTCAGACTGCGGCTCCATCTCAGACTGTGCCCCGGACTGTGACGCCTGATCAGAAGTCCCTCCTGTACTCTGCGCATCCGTCTGCGCAGCTGTGCTGTCCTCTCCCACAGGGGTTCCAGATATCTCTCCCTGTGACGGCAGCTGATCTGTATCAGCTTTTTCTCCCGTCGTATCCTTCTGCACCTGCTCAGATTGTGCCGGTTTCTGCGTTCCTGCCGAAGTGTTCCCTGTATCTGACTTTTTATCCTCTCCCGAAGAACATGCCGTCAACATAATCGCAGCTGCAATTGCAGTCGCTGCAAGCATCAGACTTCTCTTTTTCATAGTAATCCTCCCCTTATACAATCGCCAAAATTCCTTTGGACAGCTCTTTAACCTTTCAACTTTCTTTTGACTGCATTCTAACATGTTTCCTTTCACTTGTCATGATATTTAGATTTTATTAAGAAAAAGATATGATTTACTTTAGTAAGTATAGAAATACCCTATAAATAGGGATTTTTGACGCGTCTTCTGATTTGAAATCGACATTTTATCCTGCTTTGACACCAATCTGACACCAATTACGCTGCCTTCCTGCTTTTGGATTGAAACTCCTCTATAATCCTCTCTAACTAATATAAAAGGATTTTAATCAAAAGATTAAAAAGATATGCTTTAGAAATACTTATAAAAACCGCTGTCCGGCTCACATTTTCCCCGGTAATACGTTATATATAGTAAGCGGTAAAAGAACAGGATTTCTAACGCTCATTGATGGAAATACAGAAGTTTTTGTCTTGCTGTCTCTGGGTTCAGAGAAAAAAAGTGCAGAAACAGCCGGCAGTCTACTGCATTCCAGTCATATGTTCCTGCATATGTCTGGTAGCTGCTCCACCAGTAATCCTCGATCCTGTTGACATATCCTGCTTTTACCGGAAGCTGATGGATCTCTCTGCAGTATTTTGCTACTGCTTCCATAGAGTCAAGCTCCTTCAGGCTGACTGCTGATAAAAATGGGGCGATCCCCCGCAGCTGCGGAATATGCTCTTTGCATTTAATGAAAAACTCATCTATTGCTCTTTTCGTCTCATGGCGTACTGCATCCTGCTCCCTGGCTTCTGTCACAAAATACATGCCATCGTCCGTGACGCAAAACGCACACACTTCCCAGTCATTTTCTTTATAAATGCCAAGGACAATATCCAGCAATTTTTTCTTGTTCCTCTCATCTGCAAGAATATAGCGGCTTCCTTTTACGATATGATAATAGACTTTTTTTAATGACCTGCTTTGATATGACATATAGATTGCCCCCTCTTATAATGAAAAATCAGAAAAGATAAATCGCCAGATACTGGCCTTTGCATTTTCATTATAGTATTGTTATATACTTTTTTCAACATATTGAAACAATTAGTGTCATACTTATTTTTTATAATATGGCATTATTTGTGCCCCTTGAAAATAGCGGATATAAAAAAAGATGCAACATAATGTCGCACCTTTTTTTGCTTGTGCGCCTGGCGGCGCACGTTTCTAACGGGTGCAAGTCCCGAATTCGCCCGGTAGTGGGAAGGATATAGCCGAAGGCAAGGGTGTCCATCGTGAGATGGAATCTGAAGGAAGCCAGATGTGGGAAACTTACTAACCCACGGGCAAACCTCTGGTCTGACGGACAGAAATCGCATATAAGGCTGTACATGAGGGTAAGTCTGCAAGACAAGATGAAGCCCGATAACTACACGGAATCATGTGCAGTAAATGCGGCAGATGGATGGAGGGAAAGAAACGTGTGGTACCCAGGGAGGTCTGTACGGAACGCTCTGAAAAGAGTAACCGTTATCGGAAGGTAACGCTGAACGTACAGAAGTCAGCAGAGGCCATAGTAGTTGATTTTTTTTCAGCGAAGGGCTGAATCAATAGGAGTCTTTCGTACGACTGGGAAAGGAGGAATGGGCAGAATGGGTACAGAAAACAGAGAAAGCTGCTCACAAAGAGATAGCGCGGAACGCAAAGGGTATGTGAGAGCGCACCGCTCATTCAACCGGATATGGAAGGAAAGGGACAGTGCAGAGCCAGATATCCTAAGTAAGATACTGAATAAGGATAACCTGAACAGAGCTTACAAAAGAGTGAAGGCGAACAAGGGAGCGCCAGGAGTTGATGGGATGACTATTGAAGCGGCGTTACCATGGTTGAGGGAGAATAATCACGAACTGGTAGAAAGAATCAGGAAGGGGAAATATAGCCCTTCCCCAGTCAGGAGAGTGGAGATCCCGAAGCCGGATGGAGGGACAAGAAAGCTAGGAATCCCTACTGTCATAGACCGCATCATCCAACAGGCCATGGCACAGCAGCTGATGCCAATCTATGAACCTCTGTTCTCGAAGGACAGTTATGGCTATCGTCCGGGTCGAGGGGCAAAAGACGCTGTCAGGAGGATAAAAGAGTACATCGAGCAGGGATATACGAGGGCAGTCGTCCTCGACCTGTCGAGATACTTTGATACGCTGAACCATACGATACTGCTGAACCAGTTGAGGAAACAGGTAAAAGATGAAAGAGTGGTACAGATGGTAAAGCGATATCTGAAGAGCGGAGTGATGGAAAACGGTGTTGTAACAGAGACGGAGGAAGGCTCCCCGCAAGGAGGAAATCTATCTCCACTCTTAGCAAACGTGTATCTGAATGAATTCGACTGGGAGTTTCACAGGCGGGGTGTGCCATGCATCCGCTACGCAGACGATATCGTACTGCTGGCGAAAAGCGAACGGGCCGCAGAGCGACTGCTGGAATCCAGCACGAAATATCTGGAGGAAACGTTGAAACTGAGAGTGAACCGGGAAAAGAGCCGGACAGTCAGTGTATTCGCAATCCGAAATTTTAAGTTCCTTGGCTTCTGTTTTGGGAAGAACGGAAAAGGAATCTATATCCGAGTCCATGGAAAGTCATGGGAGAAAGCCAAGGATGAACTGCGCAGGCTCACTTCCCGGAGCAAGTGCGGAAGTGTCGTCCGAACTATGGAAAAGGTAAAAGTCTACATGAGAGGATGGCTAAACTATTATGGGATAGCGGATATGAAGAACAATATCGAAAGCGTGAACGGATGGCTGTACCGCCGGATACGGATGTGTATCTGGAAACAGTGGAAACTGCCAAAGACCAGGAGGAGAAAGCTGATAGGACTGGGGTTATCAGAGTGGGCAGCATGCGAAGGAGCATACAGCAGAAAATCCTACTGGAGGATGTCTAACACGGGTGTGGTCAAAAGAGCATTAACAAAAGAAAGACTGATAAACTGGGGCTTCTATGATTTAGCCACAGCCTATCAGTCTCTGCACATCAACTATTGAAACCGCCGTGTACCGAACGGTACGCACGGTGGTGTGAGAGGACGGCGGCTAATCACCGCCTCCTACTCGATTATACACCCGGCTTTTGTGCTTCATCAAGCCCTGTCGAGGCTTCAAAGCTCTGCCCGTATGCACTGCTGCGGCTGTTTAGCTTTTCCATAATACGGTCTGCTTCCGCTCCCTGTGCCGGGGTCGGCTGATAGTTATTGTAGCCCTCCACAGAAGAGATGGAACACGGGATGATCTCTGTCTGAGCATCCGGCTGCACACCCTCCTTTGTCACAGAGAAGGTCTGTCTGAAGATAATAGTGTCCATATCGGAAGGAGTACTGTTCCCTCCAAAACAGAAATTGCCAAGGCTGTACGCAATATATTTTCCATTGTATTTCTCGATCCCCTGAAGGACATGCGGATGATGCCCGATCACAAGGTCTGCGCCTTCATCAATCGCCGTATGCGCCAATGATACCTGCGTCTCATCCGGCTGTTCTGCCTTCTCACTGCCCCAGTGGAATGCCACGATCACTAACTGGGCACCCTGCGCCTTTGCCGCGGCGATCGTCTCCCGAACCTGAGTCTCCTTTGCAATCCCTTCATCCAGTACATAAATACCGATAAAGGCTGTCCTGATGCCATTTACATCTTTCACTGCAATCTCATCACCGGTACAGTAATCAATCCCCGCCGCGCTGAGATACTGTTTCGTATCCGTATGACTCTGCTCTCCGTAATCGCTGCTGTGATTATTTGCCAGAGTCACGACATCTACAGAACCTCCTGTCAGTATTTCCGTATAAGACGGATCACCCTTAAAGGCGTACTGCTTCGTCTCCCTTGTATCTGCCGTTGTCAGCGTCCCCTCAAAATTAGCAAATGTCGCATCGTCATTTTCCAGCACTTCTTTTACATTGGCGAAAAAGTAGGAAAGATCATTGACCGCGGCAAACGCGTCAAAATTTGTGTTTGTATTAAAGGAGGCATCACTTCCGAGCGTACAGTCTCCCACCGCACTGATCGTGACACTCCTCTCACTGCTGACCGTAACCGGGCAGGATATTTCCTCTACGCCATCTGCACTTACGTGGATCATGGTCGTCCCCTCGCCAAGCGCTTTTACTGCCCCTGTATTGTCCACAGAAACAATCTCCGGATTTGCACTCTTATACTTCAGATTGTTTAAAAGCGCACCTTCCGGTTCCGCCTGCAGCTCCAGATATGCCGTATCACCAGGGAAGAGGGAGAGCTCTTCCTGTACAAACGCGATACTCTGTGCAGTTTCCATCGTTGTCACCACCGGAGCGCTGGTATTCCCTGCTTTGTCCTGTGCATAAAAGTAATATCTTGTATCTGCCTCAAAGGTCAGAGGCTCGCGGTACTGGTGATACAGCGGCATCTGGATATAATCTCCTTTTTTCACAGCCGCATACCATATTTTAGAGATCTCAGAACGGTTATCCGCAGCTGTCACAGTAATGGTGTTGTCCTTTCTCGCCACGCTCACTGCAGGATCCTGCGCATCGATCTTTGGTATTTCGATCTGCGCGGTAAGCGTCTCCTTCTCAGCCTGTACCGTCAGGTCAAGCAGGTAGTCCTCTGCTTCCACTACGACCATGCCGTCTTGATCCAGCTTGTAGCTTTTTCCGCTCACCTCTACATGAGACGGCTGTTTTCCTTTTACCCGTACCTGAAGCTTCACCGGATAAGAACTGCACCACTTCTGCGGCTCCTGCTCCACCAATACAGTCAGCCCTTTTTGCGCTGTCACATGCTCCATTTTTTTCCTGCGCTCTATAGAAGAAGTAACTGCATTTACGATCAAAACTATGATCAGTACAGCCAGAAAAAGACCAATCCCGATCATGGCCAGTTCCTTCTTTTGAATTCCCCGCTGCGCAAGATTTTCTTTCCTGTCTTTTATATAGTCGCGCACGCTGTTTGCCGAAAGACGCAAACGCTCTCTTTTCCCGGTCTGCCTGTCCGTTGAAAGCTCCGGCTCTGCCGCTTTTGATTCTGCTGCATCCCCATCTGTTGTTTCTGCCTGATCCTCTGGCGGCTGTGAGCGCCGGTCAGCCGCTACGGCAGCCATCATATCCTCTTCCAGGATCCAGCCCTTGTGCTCCTGATCCTCCGATGTGTCTACTTCTTCTTCATGCTCCGCCTGAGGCTCTCTCTCGAGCAGACGGTCAAAGACCTGCGCATCCTCTGTTTCTTCTGCCGCTGCTTCTCCTGTCTCTTCTTCCGTTTCTTCTTTCTCAGACGCATGTCTTTCACGGGCAGCTGCAGCTGCCCGCTTCGATACGTGCGCAGACATATCATGGATCTTTCCTTCCGGTGTATGCGTTTCATCCAGGCTTTCTGATGTGTCTTCAAAATCCTCAAAGC
This sequence comes from Parablautia sp. Marseille-Q6255, assembly GCF_951230155.1. GTDB lineage: Bacteria > Bacillota > Clostridia > Lachnospirales > Lachnospiraceae > Choladousia. The sequence continues at coordinate 47,903 of NZ_CATNVD010000009.1, read as the reverse complement.
CTTCGTCCAGACGGCCGGTCTCTTCCTGCTCTGTGTTCGCCTGCCATCTCTCCTTCAAAGACTGCAGCCGTTTACGAAACCGTGCGCCAACCCCCTCTGGCAAAGCGTCCGCGTCCTCATCTGAAAAATCTTCTTCCTGATTTTCTTCTGCGCGTCTGCGCCTTTGGTGGGCAGCTTCTTCCCGCCGCTGCTTTTTCAAAAGCGCCTCTTCTTCCCTGCGCTTCTTTTCCTGACGGGCAGCTTCCTCCTGCCGCAGCGCTTCCTGACGGGCGATCTCCGCCCGTTCGTCGCGCTTTTTCTGAACCGCTTCATCCGGTTCCTCACCATTTTGAATCGCTTTTACGATTTCAAATAATTCCTCTACCCCGTCTGTCCGTATCCTCTTTTTCATCACTTAAAGTATGCCACTCCCGACTCAAAGATCCTCAGATCCTGCTCTCCGTAAATATTAATAGCTACGGAATCACCGCGACGCTCGGAGTGTGCCATCTTACCAAGCACGCGTCCGTCCGGGCTTGTAATTCCTTCGATCGCGAAATAAGAGCCATTGACATTCCACTCTTCATCACTGACATCCACATTGCCGTTCACATCACAGTACTGTGTTGCGATCTGTCCGTTTGTAAAAAGCTTCTGCAGCCATTCTTTGTTTGCTACGAAACGTCCCTCACCGTGTGACGCCGGATTTGTATACACGCCGCCAAGCTGTGCGCCGGAAAGCCACGGGGATTTGTTGCTTACAACCTTCGTATAAACCATTTTTGAAATATGGCGTCCGATCGTATTGTATGTCAGAGTCGGAGAATCCGGTGTCTGCCCCACGATCTCCCCATGTGGTACAAGACCGAGCTTAATAAGCGCCTGGAAACCATTGCAGATACCAAGAGCCAGTCCGTCACGCTCATTTAACAGCTTCATAACCGCTTCTTTAAGCTTTGCATTCTGGAATGCAGTCGCAAAGAATTTTGCAGAGCCATCCGGCTCATCGCCTGCTGAAAAACCGCCCGGGAACATAATGATCTGCGCCTGTGCGATAGACTTCTCAAATTCATCTACTGATTCGCGGATATCCTGCGCGCTTAAATTGCGGAATACCTTTACGTCAACCTCTGCACCTGCGCGCTCAAACGCCTTCTTGCTGTCGTACTCACAGTTTGTGCCCGGGAATACCGGAATAAATACACGCGGCTTCGCTGTCTTATTCTTGCAGACATAGATATCTGACGTTTTGTAAAGACCATTCTCACGCACTGCAGCCCCGTCATCATCCGCATCCTTTTCTGTGAAGATATAAGCGGTCGCGCCATCTGCAGGATTGCCGTCCATATCAAGTCCGCCGCCTACCGTCGGGATGCCAGAGACTGTCTTAAATACGCGCTCCAGCGTACCCTTCCATGCATCCAGCGCCTCGTCGATGCTGATCTTCATATCCTTATATTCAAAAGCAAATGCATCTGTGACTTCACCGATCACCGTATATGTGATGCCAAGCTTTCCAACTGCTCCGTCCGGTACCTCTGCCACAATATTACCGAAGCCTGCTGTAAAGAGATCTCTCTCGTCTACATTGTGCTCGATCTTTACACCCTTGCCGTTTCCAAATGCCATCTTAGAAACAGCTGCTGCCAGGCCCTTGCCATCAAGGGCGTATGCAGAAATAATATTTCCTGCCTTGATATCCTCATGGAACTTCGCATACTGCTCCATGATCTGGCTGTAAACCGGAAGATCATACGCATCCTTTTCAATCTTCAAAAGCACAAGCTTGCTGCCTGCTTTCTTGAGCTCCGGCGTGATGATCGTCTTGTCACTTGCCACGTCTACCGCAAAGGAAACGAGTGTCGGCGGTACATCAATCTCATTAAATGAACCGGACATACTGTCCTTTCCTCCGATCGACGGCAGGCCAAAGCCAAGCTGAGCCGAATATGCGCCGAGCAGAGCTGCAAACGGCTGACTCCATCTCTTCGGATCTTCTGTCATCCGGCGGAAATACTCCTGGAACGTAAAACGGATCTTGCTGTAATCACCGCCGTTCGCAACGATCCTTGCCACAGACTCCAGCACCGCATAAACAGCTCCGTGGTACGGGCTCCAGCTGGACAGATACGGATCAAAGCCATAGCTCATCATCGTCACAGTATCCGTCTTACCGTCAAGCACCGGAAGCTTTGCCACCATCGCCTGCGTCTCGGTAAGCTGGTACTGACCTCCGTACGGCATAAATACGGAGCCTGCTCCGATCGATCCGTCAAACATCTCGACCAGACCCTTCTGAGAGCAGCAGTTTAAGTCAGCAAGCGTCTCCAGCCATTTTGCTTTTACATCAGCAATCTCATTTCTCACAAAATATTTATCTGTCTCGGACGGCATCTCCACCGTAACAGCCGTCTCCTGATGCGCGCCATTCGTATCAAGGAAGGCTCTGGAGATATTAACGATCTCCTTCTCTCTCCATGTCAGTACAAGGCGCGGCTCCTCTGTCACAACTGCGACCTCGATCGCCTCGAGGTTCTCCTGTGCCGCATATCCCATAAATTCTTTTACATCCTTCGGATCTACGACAACTGCCATACGCTCCTGAGACTCGGAGATCGCGATCTCCGTTCCGTCAAGACCCGCATATTTTTTCGGTACCCGGTCAAGATTGATCCGAAGTCCCGGCGCGAGCTCGCCGATCGCTACCGAAACACCGCCTGCACCGAAGTCGTTGCACTTCTTGATCAGACTGCTGACCTCCGGACGGCGGAACAGTCTCTGGATCTTGCGCTCTGTCGGCGCATTTCCTTTCTGTACCTCTGCACCGCAGACCTCAATAGAAGCCTCTGTATGTACCTTGGAAGAACCTGTCGCCCCTCCGATACCGTCGCGTCCTGTCCGTCCGCCAAGCAAAATAATGATATCGCCCGGGTCAGAATTCTCACGGATCACGGCGCTTCTCGGAGCAGCACCCATCACCGCACCGATCTCCATACGTTTTGCCACATAATCCGGATGATAGATTTCCTTTACATAGCCTGTTGCCAGACCGATCTGGTTTCCATAAGAGCTGTAGCCGTGTGCAGCCTCACGCACGAGCTTCTTCTGCGGCAGCTTACCCTTTAATGTATCCTTTACAGAAGCAGTCGGATCAGCAGCTCCTGTCACACGCATCGCCTGATATACGTATGTACGGCCGGAAAGCGGGTCACGGATCGCTCCGCCAAGACACGTAGCAGCGCCTCCGAACGGCTCGATCTCTGTCGGATGATTGTGCGTCTCATTCTTGAAGTTTACAAGCCACTCCTCTGTCTTTCCGTCAATCTCTACCGGCACTACGATACTGCATGCGTTGATCTCATCTGATTCTTCCTGATCATCAAGCTTACCTTCTTTTTTCAGCTTGCGCATCGCCATCAGGGCAAGATCCATCAGACAGACAAACTTATCGTCACGCCCTTTAAAGATCTCCTCACGGTCAGCAAGGTACTGCTGATATGTGCCTTCGATCGGCGCACGGTAATATCCGTCCTCAAATGTTACATCCTTAAGCTCTGTCGAGAACGTCGTATGACGGCAGTGATCCGACCAGTAGGTATCCAGCACACGGATCTCCGTCATAGACGGGTCACGTTTTTCTTCTGTCTTAAAATAATTCTGAATATGCAGAAAATCCTTAAATGTCATGGCAAGGTTCAAGGAAGCATACAGTTCCTTAAGCTCATCCTCCTGCATCCCGGAAAAACCGTCAAACGTGATCACATCTGCCGGCTCATCAAACTCTGTCACCAGCGTCTCCGGTTTATCAAATCCCGCCTCCCGGGAATCGACCGGATTGATGCAGTGTGCCTTTACTGCCTCAAATTCTTCATCTGACACGTTGCCGGCTACGACATAAACAGTCGCAGAATGGATGATCGGTTCCTCGTCCTCTTTTAAAAACTTCACACACTGTACGGCAGAATCAGCTCTCTGGTCAAACTGCCCCGGAAGGAACTCTACTGCAAACGCACGCTCATTTTCTGCCAGAGGGAATTCTTCCTCATACAGATTGTCTACCGGCGGCTCAGAAAATACCATACGGCACGCATCCTCAAATACGCTGTCTGAAACATTTTCCACATCATAGCGAATCAGAACGCGAATCTTTTCCAGACCCTGCACACCAAGATAACTTCTCACCTCATGTGCCAGCCCCTTCGCTGCTACTGCAAAATCGTCTTTCTTTTCTACATAAACTCTTCTTACCTTGCTCATGAAAGCCCTCCTGCTTCTGCCTGATTTATAATATGTTGCTCATAGCACTAAAAACAGTGTCACGTCGGTGTCATAAGACAACAACGCGGTATAAGATTTTTGGACATAATCCTGTATAAAGTTTATCATATGCGTGGTTATCTGACAAGATTCGAGAAACGATTATTTGCCAGAGGGCACAAAAAAAGGCGTCACAAAACCGGATCTCCTGCATCAGGATCCGGTTTTTGTAACACCCGCTTTTTCTCATTTACTCAGTTCAGCTCTGTGCCGGACTTTTCTCCCTTCAGAAATGCCATTGCATTGTCCATCGTCACCTGGCTGATCGCGCCAAGCGCCTCCTCTGTCAGAAATGCCTGGTGAGAAGTCACGATGACATTCGGGAATGACAAAAGACGTGCCGTTGTGGAATGCATCAGAATATCGTCCTCACGGTTTTCATAGACATTCTGTGTCTCCTCCTCATATACGTCAAGACCGACGCCTGAGAATTTATGCTCGCGGATACCTGCGATCAGGTCGTCCGTCTTTACGAGACCGCCGCGGGAGGTATTGACGAGTACCACGCCGTCTTTCATCTTGTTGATCGTCTCAATATTGATCAGATGATGTGTGCTGTCCATCAAAGGGCAGTGCAGAGAAATCAGATCACTTCGCCCAAGCAGCTCGTCCAGCTCCACATACTCTACAAAATCGAGATCTGGATTTTTGTACATATCGTAGCCGATCACCTTCATACCGAAGCCGCGGCAGATGCGTGCCATCGCTGCACCGATCTTTCCTGTACCGATGATCCCGGCTGTTTTCTCATAAAAATTCAGCCCTGTCAGCCCCTGCAGACTGAAGTTGTTTTCGCGGACTCTGATATATGCTTTATGCAGGTGACGGTTCGCCGCCATTGCAAGCGCCATCGCATGCTCCGCTACTGCCTCCGGTGAATACCCCGGTACTCTCATCACCTTGATCCCATATTCCGTTGCTGCATCAATATCTACATTATTAAATCCGGCACAACGCATCAGTACCAGCTTTACACCCTTTTCATGAAGTACTTTCAGCGTCTTTGCGCTGACATCAGAGCTTACAAACGCACAAACCGCCTCACTGTCCTTTACATAAGACGCTGTCTTTGGCGAAAGCTCTGTCTCCCAGTACTCCAGCTCCAGTTCAGGATACTGATCCTTGATTTTATTAAAAGAATCCATGTCATAGCTCTTTGCTGCAAAAAATGTAATACGCATAATAAAAGCTCCTTTCCTATTGCCGGTTTCCCTTTATATTGCCTTTTACGGGTTCCGGTATCCAGTTTAGCAAAGAGATTTTTAAAAATCAAGGGGAAATCAGCAGACATATATGTGTTACTGTTCAATAATCGCTAACAAATTTTTCACACATATTTTCTTCTATAACCGTATTAACGTTATTCATTCAACTATCAAACTACTTTAATCTCATTTGGGCAATCTCAATCGCTCTCTGATAATCTCCTGCACTCTTCTCTAAAATGCGGTAAGTTTTTTTGATACCTTTTCCTTGCTATTACATCTGAACACAGATTTTCTTATATATATTGTGACAACTTTCTCCTGCTTAAAATATTTATAATTGTTATGTTTCATTTTAAATCAGTATAAGATATAATATAAAGAAACATATGGAGGTACAAATGACCACTACGTTAAAAGAAGCCTTTCCCATCATCCGCGACCGTATCGAGGTACAGATGGAAATTAAAAAAAGCGAAAAACTGCAGCGCATTTTCTACAACTGGAACGAAGAACAACAAAACGAATTTCTTGATTTTTGCACCGGCGTGCGCGGCATCCGATTTCTTTATGACTCTTTTTTCAAGGAAATCCTGAACCCCGAGTATGTCCCTGAGCGTCTGGAAGAATTTCTCACCCTTCTGCTTGGCATACCAGTTAAGATCCTGGAGGCGTTGCCACCTGATTCTACCCGTATTGCAGATGAGAGCTCACTGTTAATCATGGATATTGTGGTACAACTTGGCAACGGCTCGATCGTCAATCTCGAAGTCCAGAAAATCGGATACAAATTTCCCGGCGCGCGCAGCGCCTGCTATTCGGCTGATCTGCTTCTGCGCCAATACAAACGTGTCCGCAGCAGAGCCAAACAAAAAAATCTCTCATTTAGCTACAAAGACATCAAGGAAGTCTACACTATCGTTTTATTTGAACGAAGTCCGGCAGAATTTCATACCTTCCCGAATCACTACCGCCATTACTTCCGGCAACGCTCTGACACCGGTCTAAAACTGGATCTTTTGCAACAATATCTCTTCATCCCTCTTGACATCTTCCGTAAAAACCAGCACAATAAAGATAACAAGATAGAAAACAGGCTGGAGGCATGGCTGACCTTTCTCAGTATTGATGATCCTGATATGATTCTTCACCTGATCGAAGAATATCCCGAATTTCGTCCAATGTATGAGGAAGCATACCGGCTATGTCTCAATATAGAAGAGGTGATGCAGATGTTTTCGAAGGAACTGGCTGAATTAGATCGGAATACCGTACAGCTGATGATCGATGAGATGCAGGACGAAATCAATGTACAAAAAGAAGAAATAAGCATACAAAAGCAGCAGCTTGTTACACAGCAACAGCAACTTAACAGCCGACAGCACCAGATTCATAAAATGATTTTATTACTGTCTGACTCTATTCAAGATGCTGCCCAGATTGCCGCGCAAACCGGAATATCGCTTGAAGAAGTGCAGGCGGTGCTGGCAGGCGCAGAGGAACCGAATACAAAAACATGACGATATGTGATCTACTACGACCTCCTGCCAAACATGAGTTTTCTAACGATAAAGCCAGCACAAACATCGGTGCTGGCTTTTCCCGAGTACCCGTCTCGTATATTTTCCTAAAATATCGTCCCACTGTATGATCTGCTTTTTAAGCAGTAAAAAACAAATATATATACCATAAAAGCTACCAATATAACGCTTCTTCCTTATCCAGGCCAAATGCAGTGCTGAAACGCAGTAGTCCTGCTCCATTATAAAAACATCCATTGACTCTGCAAATATCCGAAATTATCCACAAACCCATCTCCTTGCGTTTTTCTTTTTATCCTCCTGTATCCATCGCCCGCCAAAACTGCTCTGTCTTTTCCCGCACAGTCCGCAGCGTACAGTACCGGGTATCTTCCCACTCCACCGGAAACATTCTTCTGTATCGTGCTGTGGCAAACCGCTCGTCCAGAAGCAGGATCACCCCCGCATCCTCCTCCGTACGAATGACGCGTCCTGCCGACTGCAGTACCTTATTCATGCCAGGGCAGAGGTAGGCATAGAAAAATCCATCTTCCCCGCGCTTATCATAAAAATTCTTCAGGATCTCCCTCTCGTTGCAGACCTGCGGCAATCCTGTGCCCACGATCACTGCGCCGATCAGGCGGTCTGCTTTCAGGTCAATCCCTTCTCCGAAAATCCCGCCCATAACGCAGAAACCAGCCAGCCCATGCTCATGTATCTGTTCAAACTGAGTCAGAAATGTCTCTCTTTGTTCTTCATCCATACCGGAGGTCTGACAGAGCAGCTCGACTTCTTCATCCTGTTCAAAACACAGATCCTCAAACTGCTGCGCGACGTCCTCCATCATTTTATAGGACGGAAAAAATACCATATAATTTCCCCTTTTGGCCCGGATCATCTGCAGCACATATTCTGCCATCTTGCGATATTCATCTGTATTTCTCATCGTATACCGACTGCTCGTGTCCGTCCCTACCAGTACCAGACGCTTTGTCGGGTCAAAAACAGAATGGGCATAAATCGCATAATTATCCTGTTCTGTACTGAGCAGACTTTTGTAATACGTGATTGGGAGGAAGGTCGCAGAAAAATAAATCGTACTTCTCCCCTTATTCAGGCACTCCTGCAGATTTTCTGAAACATCAATACAGTACAGCCGGATCAAAAATCTTCCGTCTCCACACAGCTCTGTATAGATCACATAATTTTCATTTACACGGTCACACGTATCAAGAAAGCGGCGCGCCTCAAAATACAGGGAAAGGACCTGGTCATTTAGTTCCTGATTTCTGGAATCCTCCAGAAACTCCTCCATGATACCGCACAGATTCATAAGATAAATCGGGAATGTCCCTATACTGTTCCATATACGCACCTTTTCCGATATTCCATATCGCTCTGTCCGTCCCTCCTCAGACAGACATTCTTCCCGCTTTCGTTCTAACAGCCACTGATTACAGCGGTTGAGCGCCCGCGCCATCTTGGGACTGTATGCTTTGACCTGCTTTCTGAGCTCAAGAAAATCTTCCTTATATAAGCTGGCAGAAAACATCTCCCGTGCACGCTCGACCAGGTTATGCGCCTCATCAATCAAAAACAGGTACGCTCCCTTTGCTCCTTCTGCAAAAAAACGCTTCAGACGCGCCCGCGGATCAAAAATGTAATTATAGTCGCAGATCACTACGTCTGACCACAGCGATACGTCCAGTCCAAACTCAAACGGGCACACCTGCCACTTCCTTGCCTGCGCCTCAATAACCGGACGGTCAAAAATCTCGCTGTGCGAAATCAGATCAAACACTGCATCGTTCACACGGTCATAATGCCCCTTCGCATATGGGCACGCATCTGGATTGCACTGCGTTTCCTCCATAAAACAGATTTTCTCCTTGGCCGTCAGTGTCAGCGTCTTCATCCGAAGCCCCTGACAGCGTAAAATAGCATACGTATCCTCCGCAACGGTCCTTGTCACGGTCTTTGCTGTTGCATAGAATATACGATCTGCCAGTCCCTCGCCGACTGCCTTGACTGCCGGAAATACAGTAGACAAGGTTTTCCCCGTCCCCGTTGGAGCCTGTATAAATAACGTTTTTTTCCGAAGCATCGTCCGGTATACAGAGGCTGCCACATCCTTCTGTCCTGCCCGCCATGGATAAGGAAACTGCAGTCCGACAATCGATGCCTGCCGTACCCTCTTCCACTCCAGCTGGAGTCTGGCCCATTTCTGATATTTTCCCACGATCTCTCCAAACCATGCGCCCAGTGTTTCTGAGGAAAACTCCTGACGAAACCGCCGGATCTCCTCTGTCTCAATATTACAGTACGTCATCTGCACACCGATCCGCGCCAGCCGGTGCTGCTTTGCATAAATCCATGCATAGCACTTTGCCTGCGCTGCATGAAGCGCATATGGTTCCTTTAGAAGCATAACATCACGATACAGGCTTTTGATCTCATCAATAAATACGAGCTCTTCCGAACGCTCCGCCTCCTTCTCCCATCCCATAAAGTCAGACCATCCCGCCTGCCCTGACGTACCTGCCTCCCCAGAGGCACACCCGCCTGATACTGTTTCTTCTGTAAATACTTCATCTGATTGTGATTCTTCTGTGAAATTCCTGTCTGCTATGGATGTCCCTGTAAAGATCCCATCTGCACGTCCATCCACAGTCAGAATAAATTCCTCTTCCTCTACATCAATTGCCAGCGGCACCTCTGCCCGGTAGTCTCCACCCATCCGGCTTTGTATCCTGCGATGGATGCGGCTCCCCTCCTGCATTGCTTCTTTTTCTCCGAATCCCCCTTTCCGGCTGTCAATATCTCCGCAGCGCAGAATAAATTCTACGAGATTCCGCACAGATATTCTGATTTTTTCTTTCTCTGTACTGTGCAGCTTATTATTTTCATTACGCTCTGTTTCATCAACAGCTGCTCTGCTCACACGTTCTCCTTTATCCGCATCTGCCTGCTCTTCGTTTGCTTCTTTTCCGGCATTTGGCCTGTTCTCATTTTCCGAAATCTGCATCTTTTCACTCCTGCATATCCTGTCTCTTGCACTCTATGATACCACTGACAGGATGCACGCACAACCGCAGGACAGGAAATCCTGACTACAATATTGCATTATAAAAAGACAGGCATCATGAAAGATTTCTCCTTTCACAGTGCCCGCCTTTTCATAAGAAAAACTCTCTTATCTGCTAAAATAATGGCTGCTCCTCATACGACTGCCCTTTATTCAGTTGACATATCGCTCTAATTCCTGTTTTCCGGTTTTTACCAGTTTTTCAATGTTATTTTTCTGATCACGAATTACCTTCAGACAGATCCCATCCCTTATACCATTATCGCAATAGGTGCTATAACCTTCATCATAGAGGATATGAATTGTCTTTCCATCATACAGCCAATTATCAGAATTTTTGTCATAGGAAACACCAAATGCAGTATAAGCCTCCAGACTATCATCTCGTTTGTTAAGATCCCCCTGTTCAAAACTGCCGCTGATTCCGGCAACACCGACATCCTCGAGTTCCTGTCGTATTGCTTCTTGCTTTTGGGTCCTCATCTGAAAATCTGCGTCCGATAACTGCTTCACACCTGTCAAGGCGCCACTGGCATCTCTAATCGGTTCTATATCCACAACACCATCCTCAAAGAAAAATGAATTTGTATTCTCCGTACTAATCTCATCTTTAAAGTATCTTACAATCTGTCCATTGTAAAAAAAGCGATCGTTTTCCTGGTTATAACTCATACCATATGGCTCATAAATAGAATACTGCTCTGCAATCTCTGACCGGCGCTTTTCTTCCGCCTTTGTTCTCCGCTCCGCGGAAATCTCCTCGCAGCTTTCATAAGCATCTGCTTCGAATACAACATCCGAAACAGCTGCGGCTGTGCTATGATCGATCTCCTTCACAGCCTCTGGCTTAGTCATTGCTTTCGCCGACATTTGTTCTGCCGCAGCGTTTGGCGTACGGTAACTAAATACTGCTGATACACACAGCGCCATAGTGAGTGGTAAAATTGTAACTGCACGTTTTTTCATATTTCAAACAACTCCTTTCTGGTGATGTCTCCATGTTACCAGTTTTTTTTGAGATGTCCTTGTGGCAAATATGTTTTTTACATGTAGTTATAAAATAGAGAACACTATTTTTGTGCAGACCTCTTGCTTTTAGAATCGAATGATAAATAAAACGCCTCTTTTTGTGTTTTCTATACTATACTCCGCCTGATGCTTTTCCAAAATCGTTTTAACAATATATAGGCCTAAACCACTTCCGCCATTTCTCTTATTACGAGAATGCTCCACTCTGTAAAATGCATCAAACACCTTTGAAAGCTCCGAATCTGGAATATGAGCGCCTGTATTTTCCAGACAAAACTGAACAACTCCATTCTCAGAAAAAGCATTCAAATAAATAGCACTACCCTCTGGCGAGTAAACAATTGCATTAGAAACTAAGTTATTAACTGCTTTCTGTATCAGCATCTTTTCCCCAACAATATATAAATCAGGAAAAATATTTTCGTTCCAGTCTATACGTTTTTTCATAATCAGATCTTCAAATGCCGCATACTCCTGTTTCAGCATCTTTGAAAACTGGATTGTTTCTTTTTTTAATCCGGCTTTTGAAGATTTCATACGGGAAATCGTTAAAATTTCCTGCACCATTCCCTCCATAGTATTGATGATTTCTAACGACCGCCCCAGATATTTATTACGATCCTGATAATCACCAACCTTCAGGATCATACCCTCTGTCTGACCCTTGATGATCGTAATCGGCGTTTTCAGTTCATGGGAAACTGCCGAAAAAAAATCCAACTGCGCCTGTTCTAATGCACGTTCACGCTCAATATCTTTTTGCAATTTCTCATTCGCACTTTTTAGTTCTGTCATCGCGGCATACAGCTTCTGTGACATTTCATTCAGACTATGCGCCAGTATTCCAAGCTCGTCTGTTCTGTTTTCTTCACATCTCCAACTAAAATCCAGTTCCGCCATTTTTTTTGACGCATCGCTGATACGCAAAACCGGTCTGGTCACGTAGTGCGAATAAATGCCCGAAGCCAGCACAGCAACTGTCAAAACCATAAAAATAAGAACAAAAAAGATTTCACCCAACGTATCCTTGAGTAAATTAACTTCTTGTGCGCTGCCTGCAACCGTTAATGTATAAGTCTCATCTGAATCTGCGAAAGTAAAAAGGTAACGATGTGTTGCCCGATATGCCGCCGGATCATCGCTCTCAATTGCCACCCCACTTGTAACAGAAACAGGGAACGTTACATTATCTCGCGACGGAACTTCGATTTCACAGCCCGAAGAATCAAATAACTGAAGCAGCACATCGTTTTGGTTTAATATAAATTCATCAAAAAATAAACCGCTCTCCGACGGAGTGACATTCTCAACATTTTTGAGAAGAGACGTTACTGTACGATCTAAATTCTCATCAAGAATGGTACTGTAGGTTTTTGGAACAAGCCACATAGTCGCACTATAAGTGATAATACAGCACAGGCTTGTCATAATAACTGTGATAACAAATATTTTAGTAAATAAGCTGCTCTTATTTTTCCCTGTCAATTCTGTATCCTACTCCTCTGATCGTCTGTATAAAATCAATACCCAGTTTTTTTCTTAAATTCTTAATATGAGTATCAACGACACGCTCATCACCATAGAAATCATATTTCCAGAGACGTTCCAAAAGATTTTGACGAGTCAGGACACGTCCCTGATTCAAAAGTAATTCCCGCAGGATTTCAAATTCCCGCTGTGTTAATTCATGCGATTCGCCATATACTGTCACAGAATAACTGTCCAAATCTAAAATCAGACTTTTATAGGATATTGTTTGATGAGCCTGATCCGGCATCATTGTGCTTCGCCGCAGAACCGCAGCAATTTTACGCACTAAGATAGGCATAGAAAATGGTTTTGTGATGTAATCATCTACCTGCAAATCTAATCCCCTGATCTGTTCTTCCTCTCCATTTAAAGCAGTAAGCATGATAACAGGTACCTGTGATTGTTTACGAATCAATTCGCAGACCGTAAACCCATCAATCTTCGGCAGCAGGATATCTAATAGTATTAAATCAAAATGATTTGTAGAAAACAGCGCAATAGCCTCCATGCCGTCACCGGCAACCGTAGTTTCGTATCCGACCTCCTGCAAAAAATTTTTTAGAAGTTCCTGGATATCCAAATCGTCTTCCACAATTAAAATATGCTGCATAAAAACGTACACCTCCTCACATCCTCCTATTGTACTATAGATTTTTGTGATTCTTGTGTAGTTTAAACAAATAGTCTGATGTATTTATACTCCAAAACCGGCATAAAAGTAACGCGCACACACCTTCTTACAGCATAAATAATGTCCCCGCTGTGATCAGCACTGCCCCAATGGCTCTCTTTGCTGTAAACGGTTCTTTTAAAAACACAAATGCCAGAACCAGCGTGATCACCACACTCAGCTTATCTACCGGCACAACCTTGGATACCTCTCCTATCTGCAGTGCCCGGTAATAGCAAAGCCACGATGCGCCTGTCGCCAGTCCGGATAAAATGAGAAACATCCAGCTTTTTCTGCTGATTCCCGAGATCCCATTTTGTCCTCCTGTCAGGAATACGATGCCCCACGCCATGATCAGAACTACTGCCGTGCGGATAGCGGTTGCCAGATTTGAGTTGACGCCCGAAATACCTGCTTTAGCCAGAATAGAGGTCAGCGCGGCAAACACCGCGGAGCCTATCGCAAATAAAAACCACATACTCTGCCCCTTCTTTCTCCTGTATCTGTTCCTGAAAGCTTTTCTGTCTGATACAGCGTCAGTGTAGTGCGGTTTTCATGAATTGTCAACCGGAACATTCTTTTTATACTTATACGGTGTAATTGTTTATGCGGTGTGCTCCTCCAGAATTGTCCGAAGCGCCGCCATCGAGCTGCTGTGAGAACGTGCGATCTTAATATTTTGTCCCTTAGCCTCGCTTACGGCACAGCGCGCCATTTTATGGGACATGGTATTCGTGAACAGAACAAGCAGATCCGGACATCCCATATTTCGCAGCCCGGTTGTCATTTTGGGATAAATCTTTGCCCGGCACCTGTACTTCTGACAGAGTTCTTTATACTGGCGGACCATACATTCATTTCCCCCTACAATTACAATACTCATATTTGTATCCTCCTGATTTTGTACATCCTGTATGGATCCTGCTTTTCTTCTGGCAGGTCGTTTCACAGCAATGAGTTAGCTCGCACTAACTCATTTATAAAAAACACGCGGCAGCTTTTTTTGGTTAGCTGCCGCTAACTTTTGTTGTATTATACAATTTCAGATCCCTTTTGTCAACACTCCTCCTGCGCTGTCAGATCCAATGCTCGATGGCAGCGCAAAGCAGTCTGGTACAGCCTGATACTTTCCTGTCATAATACGCCCGAAATCGTTCATCTGCCAGATACATGCCAGCCAGGCCCCGGTGCATCTGCGGGGAATACTGCTTCCATGTCATCTGAAGCCATTCCTTATGAAGCTGCACAATCCTGCCCGCTTCCTCGCTTTCCGGTCGGATACCCGCCTTCACGCCGCGCGCAAGCTCCTCTCTTATCTGATGCTCCAGACTCTGAAAATGATCCCACTGCTCCTGTGTCATATCGAGCATTCTTCGGTTTGATGCCTCCAGCGCCTGAGAGCCATATTTCCGGCGCACCTCTTCTCCATACCGCAGCTCGTTTTCCTGCACTGTCTGCTGCTTAAACGCTTCAAATTTCTGTCTGTCACTCATCATCCGTTCTCCTTTTCCCGCTGCGATCGTCTGCTCTACGGTCTCAATCAGACGGTCCATGCGTTTTCTTTTTTCTTTTAGATCAGACAGATGCTCCCGAAGCGCTGTTTCTATGTCAAAATCCGGATGAAGCAGAATTTCCCGGATCTGCTTTAATTCAAATCCTCTTTCCCTGTAAAACAGGATCTGCTGCAGCCGTTCCACTTCTTTATCGCCATAATACCGATAACCTGCCGCGCTGACATACAAAGGGGATAAAATCCCTATCTCTCCATAATAACGCAGGGTTCTGGTACTCACACCTGCCAGCCCGGATAATTCACTGATACTGTATTCCATCCTTCCATCTCCTGATCTGTTTTTTTGCGCAAATGAAGCAGCACGTCTGTCTGTATCACTTGCGGCAGCACCTGCGTACAAGCCTTGCCACGCCGGTACTGTCATCATAACCGTTGACGCAGCGTCAAAGTCAAGCAATTTTCTGTATCCATCCAGACGATCTGTAAAAATATTTTTCCGTTCTCTCCTTGCATTTAAGTCCTTGCATTTTCCCGCGGGTATGCTATAATATTTTCAGAACATATGTTCGATTCTTTTAAAGTGGAGGCGCATTATGCAGATAGCAAAAGAAATGGACCTGTACACAAAACTGAATATCCTCACAGACGCCGCGAAATATGATGTCGCCTGCACCTCCAGCGGAGTAGATCGCAAGGGCAGCGGCAAAGGCATGGGGAACTGCACCGCAGCTGGCATCTGCCACAGCTTCTCGGCAGACGGGCGCTGCATCGCTCTGCTCAAGATCCTCTTTACGAATGAATGCATCTTTGACTGCAAGTACTGCATGAACCGCTCTTCCAATGACGTGCCGCGCACCTCCTTTACACCGGATGAAGTATGCACCCTTACCATGGAGTTCTACCGGAGAAATTATATCGAAGGTCTGTTTTTAAGCTCCGGCATACTGAAAAATCCTGGCTACACGATGGAACTTTTGTATCAGACCCTGTATAAGCTCCGTCATGAGCATCACTTCGAGGGATATATCCACGTAAAAGCCATTCCGGGCGCCCCACAGGAGCTGATCACCCGGACAGGCTTTCTTGCAGACCGCATGAGTGTCAATCTGGAGCTTCCCACCGCAGACAGCTTGCGAAAACTCGCCCCTCACAAGACCCGCAAAAAAATCCTTGCTCCGATGCGGCAGGTCCAGTTACAGACACAGGAAAATAAACACGAGCTGATGCTTTTTCGCAATGCCCCGCAGTTCGTCCCTGCCGGGCAGAGCACGCAGATGATCATTGGCGCTACTCCGGAAAATGATTATCAGATCCTTTCCGTTGCAGAGTCCCTGTACCAAAAATTCGATTTAAAGCGCGTGTTCTACTCAGCCTTTGTACCGGTCAATGAGGATGCGATGCTCCCGGCTCTGCCAGGCGGTCCTCCTCTCCTGCGAGAGCACAGGCTCTATCAGGCTGACTGGCTGCTCCGCTTTTACGGCTTTCAGACTCAGGAGCTGCTCAGTGAAAAGCGCCCCAATTTTAATGTCTTTCTGGATCCCAAGTGCGACTGGGCGCTCTCGCATCTGGAGCACTTTCCGGTAGAGATCAACCGCGCAGACTATTATACGCTCCTGCGGGTTCCCGGTATTGGGCCAAAATCCGCCCGGCGGATCCTTTATGCGAGAAAAAGCGGTTCTCTCGATTTTCCGGATCTCAAGAAGGCCGGCGTTGTCCTGAAGCGTGCCGTGTATTTTATCACATGCAGCGGCAGGCAGATGTACCCGCTTCGTATAGAGGAAGATACGATCCTGCGCAATCTGCTGCAGAGCCGCGGCCCCGCTCCTTCTGAGACACTGACCTATCGCCAGCTCTCCCTGTTTGACGATGATCAGATATTTGGGAGCATCCCGGACAAACTGCTGCAGGCAGGCGCTTAAATGCTACAGCTGCAGCAGATCTTCTGCGATATGGCTGCAGCGGAAAGGAAAGCATATGGTGATTTTTTTATGTGAAGACAGTGTCGACGGCATTTTTACTGGTATCTATGACGCATGGGCCAGCCGTCTGGGGCATGACTGCATTGCCCTGCGCATCCATGCTCCGATGGATCTGGAGCTGTTTGCCGAATACCGTCAGGTATCTGCAGATGCTCAAAAAGCAGAAAAAGTAGCCCGCTCAATCCGAGAGAAAATGGGGCTGGATGCCTATCAGACTATCTATCAGGCCGCCCTCAGCAAAAGCCCCGACCGCGCGGACCACATCTATCGCGTCACACTCCTTGGGATGTCCCGCCATACTCCGTCCGAAGAGGCCCGAAAAGTAATCTGGAAGCTGCAGGATCCCCATGTTTCCCGTATCTTTGAGCTTTCCCGCAGGACAGGCAATGAAGCACACCGCTATCTCCAGTTTGTGCGGTTCCGTGAGTTAAAAAACGGTGTTCTGTTTTCGGAAATCCACGCGGAAAATCAGATCCTCCCTCTGATCGGCGATCATTTTTCCGACCGTTTTCCAAATGAAAACTTCATGATCTACGACAACACTCATAACGACTGCCTGATCCACGGCGGATCACGCCCCTGGTTTATTCTGCGTGACACCCGGCCGGATGCGCTCCAAAAGGAAGATATCTCCCTGCTGGAACAGCAGATGCAGGAACTGTGGCGCGGCTTTTGCAGCAGCATCGCTATCGAGCAGAGAAAGAATCCGCACCTGCAGCAGCAGTTCTGGCCCCTTAAATTCCGCCCGTGGATGACAGAAGGGCAGTAGATATCCCTCTGAAGACTTTGATATCCGGCGGATTTTTCACATTTTTATGAGATATAAAACGGGTACTGCAGCCTGGCATCCTCCTCCCAGACTGCAATACCCGCCGCTTTGACAGAGCATGTCCATCCTGACCTGCAGCTCTGCCGATTTTACTGACTTTTTGTTTTATTTGTTCAGAGCTTCCATAAATGCATTCAGTCTTGCCAGAAGCACATCCAGCTCAATGCCATGTACCATAGCTGCTTCCTCCAGCGTCTCCATCTGAGAAGACGGGCATCCTACACAGTGCATACCGCCAGCCATAAGCACCTGAGCAAGCTGCGGCTCAATACGGATGATCTCACCAATTGTTGTGTCCTTCGTAATCATTGCTGCCATTTTATATTTCCTCCTCTATTTCATTTACTATTACTTCTCTTAGTGCATGAAGTGTTTTCCTATTATACCATGATCACTAAATTTACCGTTCGCTACGCTTCGGTTCATGAAGTGTTCCTATTATACCATACAAGTGTAGTTTCTGTAAACCAAGGAATCCACCGCATCTTCCGCCAGAATCTGTCCTCTCCCCGACATACCCCTGTCCGTTTTTCCTCCTCTTTTCTTACTTTTCCCTTTGTTCCCATATAAAAACAACATAAAATCTGCTTTTCTGCTTGTGTATTTCGACAAGATGTATTAGAATAAGTGAAAGACTTCTTACGAAAGTCGAATACAGAATCTAAAAGGAGGATATTATCATGGCATATGTAATTTCTGATGATTGTGTAGCTTGCGGTACATGCGCAGGTGAGTGTCCGGCAGACGCTATCTCCGAAGGCGATGGCAAGTACGTAATTGATCCGGATGCATGTCTTGACTGTGGTACATGCGAAGGCGTATGTCCGACAGACGCTATCTCTGCTGAGTAATCCGTCGCGGACAGCGGATGCACTGCATCCGATAAATAGAAAAAAGGTACTGTTTCTTTCGATCGGACCTGTTCTGATCCATAAGATCCAGTACCTTTTTTGATGGACTTTTACGCCCTCATTCTTCCCGTCCGGATAAAATATCCCAGATCCGCCTGAATTTCCCGCTTCGGGGCCTGTCCTCCGCCGATGTTCTGGCGCAGGCTGCCTCCTGCAGCATCTGAAAATACTGCAGATAGAGATCTCTGGCTTCCTCGCGAAGCTGAGTCGCAAGCATCTGTTCCAGACGCTCATTCTGCGTCTCAGCGACTTCCTCCACGATCTGCCGGAATACCGCCGCAATCTGATTGAGACTGTCCTGCGTCTCCTGTATCGTCGGAACAATCTCGTACGAGCAGGCCTCTCCCTCTATATCGCACTGTGAATGGTCTGAAAAAAGTGTGTCTGACATCTGTTTTTTAAAGCTTACCGCTCCTGCGCTGTCTGACGACTCCGACTGTTCCAGAAGCACCCGGATCGCCTTGAGCTGCAGTCCCTTTTCCTTCCAGTCCTTTGCTTTCCGGAAAACTTTGATATCCCTGCTGCTGTATATACGGTGTCCCTGCGCATTTCTCTGTATAGAAATGTTCAATTCATCTTCCCAATAACGAAGAACGTGCGACTCTACACCGACGAGCCGCACTGCTTCTGATACTGAATATGATTTCTCTTCCATAAAGCTTCTCCCCTTATCCGCTGCAATTTGCTCACATACTCGTGTCTCTGATTAAATATATGAAGAAGCTTCTGAAAATAGAACCTGTTTTTTATTTTTTCATATTTGCAAACTTTGTAAAACGCGGCAGCCATGCCAGCTCCACAGTACCTATCGGGCCATTTCGCTGTTTGGCAATGATCACCTCTGCCACATCCTTCTTCTCCGTATCATGATTATAATAATCATCACGATACAAAAACATAACAACATCGGCATCCTGCTCGATCGCTCCCGATTCTCGCAGGTCAGAAAGCATCGGACGATGGTCCGGTCTTTGCTCCACAGCACGGGAAAGCTGCGACAATGCGACCACCGGAACATGCAGCTCTCGCGCGATTTCTTTCAGAGAACGGGAAATCTCCGAGATTTCCTGCTGTCTTGACTCAGAACGTCTGCTGCCCTGCATCAGCTGCAGATAGTCGATCATAATAATCCCCAGATTATGCTCCAGCTTGAACTTTCTGCACTTGCTGCGAAGCTCTGCCACACTGATACCAGGTGTATCATCAATGATCAGATTTGACCGCCCGATCGTGCCGGCTGCCTCGATCAGATTTGCCCAGTCACTGTCACTGAGATTACCGGTACGTAAAACCTGCGAATCTACGTGAGACTCCAGTGCGAACAAACGATTGACCAGCTGTTCCTTTGACATCTCCAGACTGAAGATCGCGACTGTCTCATTACTGCGAAATGCCATGTACTCTGCAATATTCAGCACAAACGCTGTTTTTCCCATAGACGGACGCGCTGCGATCAGGATCAGATCGGAAGGCTGAAAGCCGGACATCTTGTAATCAAGATCAATAAACCCGGTCGGCATCCCCGTCACACTGCCCTTAAGACGGCTCGCCGCCTCGATCTTATCCAGAGCGTTAAGCACGACCTCCTTGATCGGCACAAATTCATCATTCGTCCTGCGCTGGAGTACTTTGAAAATGTTCTTTTCTGTATCCTCCAGAATATCCTCCACACGCTCTTTTCCGGCGTAGCAGGCGGCAGCAATATCCTCATTTACCTTGATCAGGCGGCGCAGCAGCGCTTTTTCCGAAACAATCTCCGCATAATACTTTACATTTGCCGATGTCGGAACTGCTGTGATCATGTCACGGACAAATTCCAGACTGCTCACCTCCGGCGGCACATCCTTCTCCTTCAGCCGGTTCTGCAGCGTGATCAGGTCGATCGGCTTTCCCTCGCTGTAAAGCTCCGTCATCGTTTCAAAAAGGATCCCATACTGCTTCTGATAAAAATCCTCACTGTTAAGCATCTCCGAAGCGACCGTGACCGCATCTCTGTCAAGGATCATGGCGCCTATTACGGACTGTTCCGCTTCAATACTGTGCGGCATCACCCGCTTGAGCAATGCTTCTTCCATGACATTTCTCCTTTCGCTAATTCAGGGGCTGCGGCAGACTTTTTCTGCCGCCTCCCCTGATGATCGTTTCGCTATGCCTTAAAGCTCTACCACCTTCACCGCGATCTCCGCCGTTACCTTTGCATGCAGCTTGATCGCCACATTCGTCACTCCCAGAGCACGGATCGGATTGTCGATCTGGATTTTCTTCTTGTCCACATCGTATCCGAGCTGTTTCTTGATCTCCTCTGCAATCTCCTTGCTCGAAACAGATCCAAAGACTCTCCCGCCTTCCCCTGTCTTGACTGCGACCCGGATTGACTTCCCTTCCATCTCCTTCGCCAGAGCCTGGGCTGCCTCAAGGATCTCCCGCGCGATTTTTTCCGCATTTGCTTTCTGCAGCTTCAGGTCATTCATATTCTGCCCTGTCGCTTCTTTTCCCAGTCCCTTTTTCAAGAGCATGTTGCGCGCATACCCTTCACTTACCTCTACGATATCTCCCTTTTTTCCGAGAGACTTTACATCCTGTAATAAAATCACTTTCATAATCAAATCGCTCCTTCTTTCGTCATCTGTGTCAATACTTCTTTTAATTTTACGCGCGCCTCGTCAATATCAGCCCCCGGAAGCTGCGCTCCCGCAATATTCATATGTCCGCCGCCGCCAAGACGCTCCATGATGATCTGCACATTTACTTCATCAATCGCCCGCGCACTGATATAGATGACATTATTATAATCTGTCAGTACAAAAGATGCCTTTACTCCAATGATATTGAGCAGCTCATTCGCTGCCTGCGCTCCTACGACAGTCGGATTTTCGAGTCCTGCGCTTGGACAGACGCTGATCGCATAGCATCCCATAAATGCCTCCGCATGGCGGACCGCCTCCGCACGCGCTTTGTACGTATCCATATCATTGCGGAAGGATTTGCGTACCCGTGTCATGTCTGCGCCGTTCCTGCGCAAAAATGCAGCCGCTTCAAATGTCCGCATACCTGTCTTTGCCACAAAATTGTTCGTATCCACGATAATTCCTGCATAAATACAGTCTGCTTCTTCCGGCTTCAGCTTGATCGTGTCATCGTAATACTGCAAGATCTCAGAGATCATTTCACACGATGAGGATGCCGAAGGCTCAATATAGGACAGCGATGCATTTTCAATCTTCTCTGTTCCCTGTCTGTGGTGATCCAGGACAACGATCGTCTTTGTCAGATACAGAAGCTGCTCGCACTCTGTCATACTCGGACGATTGGTATCCACGACGATCACTGCTGTATTCTGATTCGTCATCTCGATCGCCTGATCGTGAGTGAGGAAAAACTTCTCGTCATACCCGCATTCCTCTTCCAGCACCTCGATCCACGGGCGGATATTGCTGTTCCTGTCTCCCAGCACGACATGCGCCGGCTTTCCTGCCTGCTGTGCCGCGCGGCAGACGCCGATACATGCCCCAAAGGAATCAATATCCGGCATCTTATGCCCCATGACGATGACCCGCTCGCGCGTACTGATCAGTTCGCGCAGCGCCTGCGCCTTTACGCGCGCCCGCACTCTTGTATTTCGCTCTGCGCGCTGCGTCTTTCCTCCAAAGAAAGACATCTTTTCCTGTTCCTTGACAACTGCCTGATCTCCGCCCCGGGCAAGCGCCATCTCGATCGCAACTCTGGCAGCATCACAGTTTTTCGCATAATCACCGCAGTTCGTACCAATACCGATGCTGACGGTCATATTGATCGTATTTCCGATATTGACTGTCTTTACATCCTCCAGTACCGAGAAACGGTCCGCCTCCATCGTTTCCAGATCTTTCCGCTTCACCACCAGGATGTATTTATCCTTCTCCAGCTTTTTGATCAGCCCGCCGATCGAGGAAATATACTTGGTGATCCGGCGGTCAACCAGCGCTTCCAGCATCGAACGCCTCACATCCTCGACGCTGTCCATGACCTCATCATAATTGTCCATATACAAAAGCCCCACCACCGGCTTTTGCTCATAATTCTCCTGCTTGAACTGCGCAAGCTCTGTAACATCAAAGAAATACAGCGCGATCACATAGCACTCATCTGTCAGACGCTCTACGCCGTCAAGCCCGTCCACCAGATCCTCCAGCGCGATCTTTTTCATATCCACGCGGTACAGCTTTCCCTCATGTCCGATCTGCGCGCTGCGGCTCTCCTCGCCCAGCGGAAACTGGGAAGGATTCAGCTGGGGAAAGACGGAGATGATATTCTTGTGATAATGCTCGTTCTTTCCGGTCAGTCCCATCAGCATATCATTCATCCAGAGGATCTTGCCGTCTGTCTGTACAATCCCGTACGGGATAATAAAGCTTTTCAGCATCGCCTTCTCCACGCCGCTGAACTTATGTGCAAAATCAAGCAGCTCGATCAGCACGCGCGGCTTAAAGTACGCATCAAGCAGAAACACTGACAGAAAGATCACTGCCGTAAAGCCTCCTACGATCATGCCAGCCAGCGTATCTACATACAATACTGCTGCCGTGAGGATCAGAAGGAAAAGAATCATCAGTACACACCAGTACCAGTGATGCATCAGATTCCCACTGTACTTAATCTGGGCTTTATTGCCTGATTTGTTTTTCTTCATAGCTATCTCCATTTCTTCTATTGATCGCGTCAGACGCGATCATCACTTACTGTATTCTGGCTCATGAAGTATCTTTGTATCTGTCTTTGCAGGCCAGGAAATCCTTTGCCAAGTATTCCTATTGTATCACAATTTAAAGAGATAGAAAAGAGGATATATCGCGTTAAAAAGGAAACCGTTCAACCGCCAGCTTGAATCAGCTGTTCCAAACAAAAAGCAGAGAAAGTACGATCACCCGCACGCTCTCTGCCTTCTGTATATGAAGCGCCTGCCTCAGACGGCTCCGTCTTCTTCACTCTGCTCAATCATGGTCCGTATCTGCTGCATCTCCTCGTCAAGCCCTGCGATCACTGTTGCGCAATTTCTCAGCTTCTCCAGGATCTCTGCCTCATTCGGAAGATCCTTCTTATAACGCAGCCTGTGATCCACACTTGCCCAGAAGTCCATTGCGATCGTACGGAACTGCACCTCCACCTTCATCATCGTCTTTCCCTCTTTTAAGAAAATCGGGATTTCCAGGATCAGATGGAGGCTCCGGTAACCGTTTGGCTTTGGATTCTTAATATAATCCTTTGTCCGGATCAGGGTAATGTCATCCTGCTGTACCAGCAGATCTGCCAGATGATAAATATCCTCCTGAAATGCACAGATCACACGGAGCCCTGCCACATCATAAAGATTTTCTTCAATGCTTCGCTCCAGCGTTTCCTCATTAAAAGGGATTCCCTTTTTCTTTAGCTTCTCAATAATGCTGCGCGGTGTTTTCAGCCTGCTCTCGATCGATTCAAACGGATTTCTGTCATAATGAAGGGAAAACTCCAGATTTAATACGTTCAGCTTCGTCTCTACCTCCATGATCGCACAGCGGTAGCGATTCATAAGCTCCTGATATCTTTTCCCTGTCTCAAGCATTTTTATATACGGCGGCTCTTCTATCAGACTAAATATATTTTCCACAATCTTCTGCCTCCTGATTCTCTTCGGTATATCAGCTGGCTTCATACCTGCCAACATCTCTTTTATACCACATATCGTTTCAGCAATCCAGTCATTTCACCTAATAACACCATCTGGAATCCTTAAAAATCAGTAAACTTCAGCTTTTTCCCCTGAGCTTCGTGCGAAATCTGATCAGTACTGCAGCGATACCTGCCGAGAGAACCAAAGCCATGAGCAGCCCGGCCAGATTTGTGTCATCTCCCGTTTTTGGAGAAGGTGACTGTGGCCCGGGAGCCTTTGGCGTTTTTTCTGTCTCACTCTCTGTTTCTGTTTCCTGTGGCTCTGCCTCATTGAGGAGCTCCTTATGTACTTCTACAACAGGAGTCTGTCCATTTGCATACGTGAAAATAACAGGATACTCCGTCTCGTCCAGAAGATATCCGTCCGGCGGCACACTCTCCCGAAGGATATAAGAAACAGGATCTTTGCAGACACCGTTTTCAAAGCCGGCGATCTCCAGCAGCTGACTTTCTGCCTTTCCAGCCTGATTGGTCGTCAGCTCTTCCACCAGATCCCCGGTATCGGTCCGCAGCTCAAATACTGCGCCCGCCAGCGGCTTCCCGCTGTCTTTATCCTTCTTCTCTATAAAAAGCTTTCCTCTGGCACGCGCATCCTCCATCCGTACCTTCTGTATCTCCCCTGTATCCTCTACTTTAAAGGTAATCGTCTCTGCGATCAAATAGCCCTCCGGCGCCTGCGTCTCCGTCAGCGTATACGTCCTGCCCTTCTCAAGTCCGCGGATCTGGTGCGGCCTGCTTTCAGAAACCCACTGCTCCACGATTTTTCCCTGCTCATCACGGATCTCCAGTTTTGCACCTGTAATCTCCGCTCCGTCTGTAATATCCGTTTTGCTGATCTGTATCTGCGTACTCGTATTGCCAAACAGCAGCTCTTTCTCTATCACAGCTGTAACGCCGTCGCACTCCGTAACATCTACCTCTCTCACTTCATGCTCATTTACATAGCCTTCCGGCGCTCTTTCTTCCCGGATATAATATCTGCCATGCGGAAGATCGATCGAAAATCTCCCCTCGCCCTGTTGATCCGTTGTGCATTCAGCAAGCTTCTGATCCTTTTTTACAATCACATCCCCTTTTGCATTTTTTATATCCTCTCCTGCATACAGGCCAAATCCTGCGCCAAAAAGCAGCTTATCGGACTGTCTGTCTCTCTTGATCACTTTTATCTGTATCTTCTGTCTCACGTTCTCATAATCAATCTCTGCCATCACGATCCCGGTTTCCTGATCCTTATATTGGAGCTTTACCTCCACACCCTGCTGATCGGTAATGAAACCATCAGGCGCCTGTTTTTCCCGCACAAGGTAAGTACCAAGCGGCAGCTCCTGTGACACTGCGCACCCCTCCTCGTCTGTCACAAGCTCTTCGACAAGCACGCCCTTTTCAAATATGATTTCTTTTTCTGAATCCAGAATATTTTCAGCCGCCAGGATCTCAAACTCTACCGCAGGCAACTGTGCTCTTTCAAACAGAAACGCTCCCTCCTGGCAGGATGACAGCCGCTCTCCATATTTTTTAATCTTGATTTTTCCACATACCGGCTCATTTAGGCATTCTTTTTCCACAATCAGCCCTCCGTTATCCGCATCCTGTTGAAATGCCGTATCAGAGTGTATCTCAAAATCGATCGGCTCAGGATTTCGGATGTATCCTTCCGGGGCTGTGATTTCCTCAATCCGGTATTCTCCAGGCGGCAACGCCTGTGGGAGTATGAGAAATCCTTCTTCATTTGTAAAAAACGATGTATGTACCTTATGCTCTGGATAAGAGGTGGTCTGCTCGATACGCTCCCCGCTTCTGCGGTCTGTCACAATAAATTCCGCCCCGGCGGTCAGCACCGGCCTGCCTGTATGCGCATCCTTTTTTATGATTTTCAGCCGGGCCATCAGACTCTTATCAAGCAGGATCAGCCAGGGCTGCGGCTCCTGCGGCGAATGCTCCGAAATTGTTACCTGAAAATCCTTTACCGGGCTGTGATCAGCCGGTACGGTCGTCTCACGGACCAGATATCTGCCATATGGCAGCGGGATTGTACACAGATATCCTTTCTCATCTGTAAAAAGCTCTGTCTCTCCTTTCGGCCCGATTACCACGGGATCTGCGCCGGATGTATCGTATCCCTGTTCTCCCTTGTGCAAAAGATCAGAAATCATCCATACCGTAAAACCGGCGCCCGACAGCGCTTCCGGACTGGCATTTCCCTGATCGGACCGTTTTATAATCTGAAACGCCTGTTTTTTCACCTGCTCCTTTACGGTCACTTCCCGGCGGATCACCGGCACCTTTCCTCCGTCCGGAAGCAGATCCAGGTCATATTCCTTCTGGTCCTTCTCATAGCCCTGCGGAGCTGTGATCTCCTTTAAATAATATCTGCCCGGATACAGCCCACCTGCCTGTGCAGTACCATTCTCCCCGGTCTGCAAAACTGCCGCCTGCTCTCCTTTTGAAAATAAAACTCCTGTACTGCCATCCGGATGGATAATATTCTCTCTTGCATATACGCCATACCGTGCTCCCTCAAGCGAAGCATCTCCCTGTGGGACAGGCTTTCCAGTATCACTGTCAGTCTTTTTCAGGATAATTTCTGCCATCTGCGCCTGATCCCACACCGTCACCTCCACCCGGCTCTTATCAGAAGAGACCGGATATACTTTCTTATTCACACAGTATCCTGCAGGCGGTGTAATTTCTTTAACATAATAAGTATCCTGTTCGCACAAAATCTGTCCAAGCTCTGCTCTTCCATCCTTGCCTGTTGCCGGAAACTGTGCGACAAGCCCCGTGCAGGCTTCATCACGATACAGACCATATACTGCTCCCTGCAGCGTCTTTTTACTTTTATCATCCTTCTTCAAAATACACACGTCAAAATAAGACGCATGTGCACTCGCCGATACCACTGGCCGTTTCCCCTTTTTTACCGGTTCCAGCGCCAGATACGTGACAGCCTGCCACTTCTTGCTGTCATCTACAGGCTCATACCACCAGCCACCATACTCCTGCGCGGTCACCGTAACTGCCGCGCGTACTGTGAGCTTCTCCCGGACAATTTTCCGATATGCCTGATCTGTTGCCCGAAAATAGAATGCAGAACAGGGATTTCCCGGCTCCTTTTCAATCAGTGAAATCCCCTGCGGCGTCCCGCTCTCCAGCGCTTTAACCGCAGAAAGAATACGCCCGGGATACGGCGTCTCACATACGTAATCCTCTGCCGTCCTCCATGTACCGTCACTCTCCTGGTGCCACTGTGCCTGCGTCTGCGGCGCTACCGTAAAGGTCACTTCCTTGCTCTGATTCGTGCCGTTTCCCACCAGCTCCGTATCCGCATACGCATCCTCGACCAGCTTCATGATCTTTTTATAAACCTCGGTATCTTTTGAAGGCCGCAGTGCATCCTCGATCGAGCTTTCTCTTCCCTGCTGATGATTGATAATATGGATCGCTACCTGGGTAATATAATAGTCCTTCTTCCAGTCACCGACAGAATACTTTTTCCTGTGCGCCGTCTCTCCTCTGTAACGGCAGCCGTTATACAGGCAATACGTGATCTCTTTGGAAAATGCACCGTCTCCAGTCGGACGATACGGTTCCTTTTCCGGTGCTTCCAACGTATTATAAACACAATAAGCCGCTACCGTCTTTCCCCCGGTATCCATTCCATGCTTTGTTACATATTTAAAATAGCAGGGATACTCCAGATACGTAAAGATCAGAGAATTATCCCTTTTTACGACTGGATTTGCAGCTCCCGACCGCGCCATCCGGCCCGCCCGTCTGAACGCACCGTCCCTCCAGAGCTCTGTATATGCTGATTCACTCTCTTCTGTCTCCGTCTCCATATCTGTATCTGTCTCACCCTCTTCTGTCTGGTTTTTTTCTGTCTCCGCTTCATCCCCGGCCTCCGTCCCGCTGTCCTGCGGTTTACTCTCCTGTGTCCACGCCTCTTCCGTCTGTGTTTCCTCATCTTCAGGCGTCTCTTCCTCCGATGCTTCCGGCGCCTCCTCTCCTGCCTGTGTCTGCGTCTCTTCCTCTTCCATCTCCTGTTTCTCTGTATCCTCTGTCTGCGTTTCCTCTGTCTGTGTCCCCGCTGTTTCCATTTCAGAGGATGACGGCTCTGTCTCCGGCTCCTGTGTTTCCATTTCGGAGGACGATGTCTCCGTCTCCGGCTCCTGTGTCTCCATTTCGGATGGCAGTGTTTCCGTTTCCGGCTCCTGTGTCTCCATTTCAGAGGACAATGGCTCTGTCTCCTGTGTTTCTCTCTCTGATAACGGTGTCTCTGTCTCTGACAGCTGCGCCCCTGTCTCTGGAGTCTGCTGCTGTGTCACTGATGCGCCCAGCTCCCTCTTTCCCGGCAGTTCTGCTGCCAGATACCCGCTCCCGACATGCAAAAATAAAATGATACAGAGCATACACCATACACCTGGTCTTTTCCAGTTTTTTGAAAATCTCATAAATACTCCTTTTGCTTTGACTGCTTTTCACTGATCCACCCGCTGCATACAGGTGGAATGTGCTTTCCTTGATCTGTTTTATGTTGCATACTGTTTACTTCTGAAATACAGGGAATATTGGCGAACGCCAGAAGGTCTTCAGATGTTGCATTGATTATAACATACTTTTTGTGATATTTCAATATATATTATGAGTATTTATATTCGTGTTATGAGTATTATGAGTATTTCTTCAAATCTAAAAATCCCCTCAAGTACCTGTTCCGGCATTTGAGAGGATCCTTTTTTTCTACTGCTCTATTATTTATAATATATAGTCTGCCATTCCTTCTATCATAATAAGTCCTGCCACAGCCCCCTGGTCAGCCACTCCATAAGCTATATTTGCATGGACTGCAGCTTTACCAAACTTTGGAACCATATTTTTGGTCGCTTCTACACCTTCCTTGGCACCTTCCAGGGCAGCCTCACAAATCATCTTCAAGGATGCGCCCTTCTCTTCCTCCAGCAAAGCTCTCGCCTTTTTCGCCGCAGGCGCAAAACAGTCCAGAACTGTCCGGTCGCCTTCCGCACATTTGCCCCGTTTCACAATCCCGGAACAAAAGCCTTCCAGGAACAAAACCAGACCTTCTCCGTCTAATTCTGACTTTTCCCCCAGTGCCTTTCCGCCGAAAGAAATGCCTGTTCCCATCAGCATTCCCATAGTAGATGGAACTAAATCTGTCATTTCCATTCCGGCTTTACGGAGTTTTCTGGAAAAGTTCTCTTCCTCCATTGTCCGGATAATCTCAGGAAGTCCGCCAAAGCCTTTTTTCATAGTCAGACCCAGATCCCCGTCACCCATCTTACTGTCCATTTCACAAAGCAGCTCTGCATTTTCTTCAAATTTCACTGCAATTGTCCCAAACAGCTCCGGAAGCTCTTTTACTGTCACTTTTTCCATTTTCTGCCTCCTTACACCTGCTTATAAAATGGCGTATTTACCGGTTCATCAAGCCAGCCCTTGAGTTCCTCATCTACCTTACAAATAGACACAGACGCGCCCGCCATTTCCATGCTTGTAGCGTATTCTCCCACCCAGGTACGATAAACCGTGATGCCTTTTTCTTTCAGATATTCCATCACACTGTTCGCCAGAATATACTGCTCATCCAGCGGTGTGCTTCCAAGCCCGTTGATCAAAAGCGCTACCTGACTTCCTTTCTCTACGGGCATATCCTTTAATATCGTATCACAGCTCTCCTTCGCTATTTCATCTGCCGTTTTGACCGGACCATTCCAAATCCCCGGCTCTCCGTGGATTCCCATCCCCATAGCCATCTCGTTTTCACCAAGCTCAAAATTAGGAACCCCTTTTTCCGGAATGATACAAGGCGTTAAAGCAAATCCGACTGTGCGGGTAGCATCCTTTGCTTTCTGGGCAGCTGCCAGCACTTCATCCAAAGTGCCCATGGCTCTGGCCTTCGCTCCCGCTGCTTTATACATAAAGAAGATACCTGCCACACCTCGGCGCACAGTTACATCCTGACTGCTGTTTACATCATCGGCGCCAACAATACTGCGTGTTTCAATATCATCCATCTCACACCGCTCTGCAGCATCATCAAATACCATGACGTCTCCCGTATAGTTGCCATACAGATACAGCGCTCCTGCCCCTGCTTCCACCTCTTTTGTAATATGATAAATCTGTTTTCCAGAGGGAGACTGAAATACATCTCCCACGCCGCAGCCATCCAGCATTCCATCCCCCACATAGCCTAAGAATAAGGGCAGATGGCCATTTCCTCCCCCTGTAATAATCGCTACTTTACCCGGAACCTTTTTAGCAGTACAGTAACACCGAAGGTCTCCGGCAGCACATTTCACCTGATCTTTATGCACTGCATAAATCCCTCTAAGCATCTCATCTGTATAATTTTCTGCCTGATTCATAATTTTCTTCATAAAGCATCCCTCCACAATACGAACAGTTACCTCTGTACCCGTCCTGACGCGTCTCCATTCATCAAAAGCTCTATCTCCGATACACTGGAAAGATTGAAATCCAGCTCAATAGAATGCTTCAGACATGATGCAGCCGCAGCATATTCAATCTTTTTCTGAGATTCAAATCCCTGCAGATCTCCATAGAGCAATCCCGCAGCAAAGGAATCCCCGCCCCCAACGCGGTCTACAATATGGATTGGATAGGTTCTGGAAAAATACGGCTTTCCGTCAGAATACAACAGTGCACCCCACTCATTATCGGAAGCACTGATGCTCCTACGCAGCGTGATCCCTACTTCCCTTACTCCATACTTGTCACACAGCTGCGCGGCTACATCTACATATCCGTCCTTGTTTAATTTTCCTGTGGTCACATCGGTATCCGCTGCCCGGATCCCCAATACCTTATCTGCATCCTCCTCATTGGCGATGAGGATATCTACATACTGAAGCATTTTTTCCATACAGTCTCTGGCCGCATCCGCAGACCACATATTTTTGCGGTAATTCAGATCACAGCTTACCGTCAGCCCGTGTTCCTTTGCCGCCCTGACCGCTCCGATCGATACCTCCGGCATGGCTGTTCCAAGCGCCGGGGTAATTCCCGTGATATGGAAATGAGAAGCTCCTTCAAAAGCTGCATCCCAGTCAAACATCCCCGGTTCTGCCATAGCAATAGCACTGTATTTTCTGTCATATACGATCCTCGAAGGACGCTGAGAGGCTCCCTTTTCCAGATAAAATACTCCCATACGCTCTCCGCCTTTTACTACGTGCTCAACACCTACGCCAAATTTGCGCATCATGGCCAGACCGCTGTCTGCAATCGCGTGATCCGGAACGCGGGTCACTAATTCCGTCTTTACTCCCATGCAGGACAAAGATACCAGTACATTTGCTTCTGCTCCCGTGTAATTTATATCAAACGTATCTGCCTGTATAAATTTGAGATATCCCGGCGGGCTCAACCGCACCAGAAAATCTCCAAAACCAACTACTTTTTTCATATAATATTCCTTTCCCTGTCAAACAGATCCTCTCTACGGACGATTTAAAAGGTGAATCGCAAAACCGCCAAATTCCTTTTCCAGGTAAACTGCATTCAGTTTTCCGGCGCTGGTATAATTCTTAAATTCCTCTCTCATCGCATATCCTTTTTTCTGCAGATATGCCATAGCACGCTCTACGCTCCTGACACCGATTGCAATGTGTCCTTTTTCTCCGGGAAACTTGATTTTGCAGCATTCAAACAGCTCTCCGGCAAAATCGCTTCTGCCGCCTGCGCGGTAACCGATCCCAAACATCGCTCCCAATTCCTCTGCCATATCCTTTGCCGCCGCCTCATTTTCAAGATTAAGCCCAATATGTACCAGGTGGAAATTGTGTGAGACCGCAACAGCCTTTTCACATAATGCTCTGATACCTTCCCAGTCTTTTGCGAGAACCTTATCCGCCGGAGCCATAAAGCTTCCTCCTACTGCCGCCACCTTTGGATTAGACAGATAATTTCCCATATTATCCATCCTGATCCCGGAAGTCGGGACGAATTCGATATTTGAATACGGTCCTGTCAGCTCTTTGATCGTCTTAACGCCGCCCAAAAGCTCTGCCGGGAAAAATTTAAATATATGAAGCCCCAGCTTCATTCCCCGTTCAATCTCCGTCGCTGTGACTGCGCCGGGAAGGACCGGAATATCCGCCTCCTGGCAGGCCTTTACAACGTCTTCATTAAATCCCGGCGTCACACACAGCTCGGCTCCGGCTTCCTTTGCCAGCTGCACCTGCTCTGGTGAGAGAACTGTTCCCGCAGCCACTGTCATCTGCGGAAGTTCCTTTTTTATCGCCCGGATACAGTCCAGTGCACATTCATTTCTCAGAGTCACTTCAATCTGAGGAATCCCTGCCTCCAGCAGTGTTCTTGCCAAAGGTACTGCATGTTCTGCTGATGGAATTTTTATTACAGGAACAATACCTGTCTCCTTCATTTTCTCAAAAATGGTCATATCTTTACCTTTTCCCCTCTACATCTGTTTTCAGCTGTTATTTTTCCACTGTCTTCTTTTTCCGCATGCTTTTTATAACCGGATACAGGAAGGTCAGTACGACCAGAATGAGCAGAACACACGAAACCGGCCGGGTAATAAAGGTTGCATAGCTTCCGTTGCTCATTACCAGCGCACGGCGCATATTACTCTCCAGCATACCGCCCAGCAGGATACCCAAAATGAACGGTCCGGTAGGGAATTCAAATACTTTAAATAAGAAACCGAGGATTCCTGCTGCAAACATGATCATTACATCAAAAAAGTTGTTGTTCAGCGCGTAGGAGCCTACTACACAAAGGATCGTTACTGCCGCCCAGACAGTAGGCTGAGCCACATTGAGGACCTTTGCCGATACCTTGGCAGTGAGCAGACCCAGAATCAAAAACGCAATATTTGCAAGAACCATCAATGCCATGATCTGAGTTGTAAATTTTGCATTTTCTGTAAACATCTTGATCCCCGGCTGCATTCCATACATAGTCAGGGAACCGATCAGGATGGCTGTCACTGCATCACCCGGAATGCCGAGTGTCATCATTGTTGTCATAGCGCCGCCCAGCACACCATTATTCGCAGCAGAACTGATAGCAAGACCTTCCACCGAACCTTTTCCATACTCTTCCGGATGCTTGCTGAACTTCTTTCCATTACCCCAGCAGATAATAGCAGAAATATCTCCGCCCGCTGCCGGGATCGCTCCGATGATCGTCGCTACGACAGAGGCTACAATACCTCTTGGCATCAGTTCTTTCATTTCCTTTTTTGAAGGAAGTACTTTTCCAAGCGCCAGATTTACTTTTCTGGCTTCGATATCCTTTGCTTCCTGAGCCTTATCCCTGGTGAAAATCTGATACATTACTTCACCGATACCAAACATACCAATCATTACCGGGATAAAGGAGATACCTGCCAGAAGATTTACATTTCCAAAAGTAAAACGCTTAATTCCCAAAATCGGATCCAGACCAATCGTAGAAAGAAGAATCCCTGCTAATCCGAGGATCAGTCCCTTTAACACATCTCCGCCGGATACTGCTACCATCATACTCAGACCAAAACCAGCCAGCATAAAATACTCCGCTGAGTTAAAGGTAACTGTAAACTTTGCAATCGGTGTTGCCAGAAGAATCAGCGCCAGAGTACTGATCATGCCTCCAATAAATGAGAAGATCACATTAATTCCAAGCGCCAGTCCGCCTTTTCCCTGCTTATATAAGGCATAGCCGTCAAACGACTGCGTAATAGAAGCCGGGGTGCCCGGGGTATTGATCAAAATTGCAGTAATGCCTCCTGCAAAAATAGCTGCATTCCAAAGCCCCATCAGCATAGCAAAACCATCCACTGGATCAAACCAGAACGTAATCGGGGTCATGATTGCAATACCCATCGTCGCTGATAATCCCGGTAAGGCACCGATCATCGTTCCGACCAGAACGCCCAAAAACAGAAACATAATTACCGAAGGCTGCATCAATTCTGACAGACCGGCAGCCCATACATCCAATCCTATTCCCATACCTGTATCTCCTTCCCGTTATGCATTGAACAAAATGGAAAATCCCATATTAAATACCAGATAAATAAATGCGGTAAAGATGACTGCATAGATCAGGGCAAATTTCCACGTACGCTCAAACAGTTTATTCAGATAGATTTCAAACAGGAATACACACACCATAAATGCCGTATTTCCAAAATAAGGAGCGGTTATCTTCCATGCTCCAAGAAAAACGATAAGTCCTGCCACCGTCAGCAATAAAACTCTGAGATTTTTCTTCCTTTCCGGTGTCATTTCCACATATTTTCTGCTGTTTCCTTTCATTCCCCGCACCGTCAGTGCGCCTCCCATAATGATCACAGCAATACTCAGGATATACGGGAAGAACCCGCCTCCCGGAACCCCGTCTGAGGTAGTGGCAATAAAACTAAGCTGAGGATTTGTCGCCGTCATAATCAAAAAAAAGATACCAAATGCCATGCAAAGCAGGCCGGCAATCGCATCTGCACTCAATTTTTTCATAACATCAGTCCTTTCCTTCTGAAGAGAAACAGCACCACACCACTCCGGGCGTGATGCTGCATCTCTACGATATCTTCTAAGCTTTTCACATATTTTCTTTATGACTCCCTGCTCACCGCAGTAAGGTTACTCCATTACAATCCCCATAGTAGGAATTAATTCTGAGTAGTACTCCAGCTCTTCTGCCGCCTTAGCATCCATATCAGCGCCATTTAAATATGCATGCTCATATCCATTGCTTTCCAGAAGCTCCTTCATAGCGTCAGAGTTGATTGCTTTTTCAGCTGCAGCCTCAAGAATCTCAACCACATCGTCCGGAGTATCTTTCGGTACTGCAAATCCACCCCATCCCTGGATCACGATATCATATCCAAGATCTGTTGCCACCGGAACATCTGGAAGAACAGAGGACGGACCTTCGCCTAAAATTGCCAGCGTACGGAAATCTCCAGACTCAACATTTGTATACACCTCAGACGGACTTACTGCTACTGCTTCAATGTTTCCGCCAAGCAGAGCAGTAACTGCTGCCGCTGCACCATCTGAAAACGGAACATGGTTAAACTCAACATCGCAGACTTCCTCTACAGAAGCTGCTGCCACCTGCCAGATTGAACCTGTGCCGGAATTTCCTACACGAACCTCACCCGGATGCTCTTTTGCATATGCGATAAAGTCTTCAAAAGTTTCCCATTCACTGTCAGCCTTGACTGTGATCGCTGCCGGAATCGTCATAGCACGTCCGATAAACCGAAAATCATTTGTAGTTAAATCCGTATATCCTAAAGCAGAAAGCATGGTCGACTCTACAGGCATATAAGCGATCGTATAACCATCCGGCTTGCTGTTTCTGACAGTTTCCAGACCGATCGCGCCTGATGCACCCGTCGTATTCTGCACCATAACCGTCGTTCCGATGGCTTTTTCAAGCTCAGATGCAAAAATACGAGAAGTCGTATCGGATGCTCCTCCTGCTGCGTATGGGCAAACGATCGTAATAGATTTCTTACCCGGAAAATCTGCTGCACTGACAGATGCAGCTGTCAGCGATACACACATTGCTGCAGCGATTGCTGCGGATACCAGTTTTTTCATGTTCATTTGTAAATCCTCCCTTTGTTTTTATAAATTTTTAATATAAGGCTGAACGGCCTCATACAAAGTTCTCACATCTTCCTGCGACAGGTCCAGAAGCGGTTTTCTCATATGGCCTCCGGGAATCCCCCTGAATGTCAGAATATTTTTGAAGATTGACATATCTGCACCGGCCTTCATCAGCCATACCAGATCATTTGCCGTATCCTGCGCCTTTTTTGCCGCTTCCATATTTCCGGCTTTAAACTGTCTGTATACTTCCACAAAATATTCCGGAAACGGACCGGAGCATCCGGAAACAGTTCCGTCACAGCCAGCTACCAGAGCCGGAAGGAACATAGAGTCTGCACCAAATACCACCGAAAAGTTTCCGTCATTCACGCGAAGATACTGCAATACTCTTCCCATATCCGCATAGCTGTATTTTACACCTATCACATTCGGGCAGGCTTTGCAGATTTCATTCATCGTTTCTGGCGAAATATCATTGTGAGCCAGCTGCGGAATTACATATACATACACCGGAAAATCCTGTGGCAGCGCACTGCATACGTCTTTGTAATACTGAACCATAGCGCGATCATCCACCGTAAAGTAGCTGGGAGTTACTACCCCCACACCATCTGCGCCAATTTTATGCGCATGCTGTGCCAGACGAATGGTTTCCTCCAGGGTCATCGCACCTGCATGGATAAATACGGTCACTCTCCCCGCAGCTTTTTTCACTACAGTCTCTGCTACCAGCTCACGTTCTTCCGGGCTCATCAGATACATTTCACCTGTAGTTCCTGTAGGATACAGGCAGTCGACACCCTTCTCGATCAAAAATTCTGTCTGCTGTTCTAAAGCTGATACATCTACACAATCCTCCACGGTAAACGGAGTCGTCATAGCTGTAATTACACCATATAGTTTCTTCAAAAAAATGCCCCCTCTTCTCGTTCAGTATTACTGAATATCGTATATATTTTTTGTAATTTCAATATACATTCAAATATATCTATTGTCAAGATGTTTTCAATATTTTGTATATTTTGCCTGTTTATATATCTAATTTTTATGCATATTATCCAATTTCTTTTCATTTACAATTGCATGATGAGTGTAGTATAATGATTTAGGTTTTTATAGCCGTTCTGTTTTCTGCATTATCGTTCAGTAATACAGAATTCATATACAGAATTTTAAGTGGAAATTGAAAAGAATTCTTCCTGCAGGAGAAATAGTTTTTCTTTCATTGACATGCCTTATTTTTCATGATATAACAAAAACGATTTTGTATTTAAGCACAACCATTCAGCTATATTGAACAAAGGAGGATATCTGATCTTGAAAAAAAATGATCTTGCGCCCCCATGGCAGGTGAAATCTGTCACAAAGGCAATTCATATTTTATCCTGCTTTACTCCAGATACTCCAGAATTAAGTCTGGCAGACATCAGTAAAAAGCTGGGGCTTCCGAAAAGTACCGTCTTAAATTTGTTGCGCACCCTGGAATACTACGGATACATTATCCGCACTGCCCCCTCCATGAATTACCGGCTTGGCTACTCTATCATGCAGTTAAATTACTGCACACAGATGTCCATGCCTGTACTTCGGTTTACACTTCCTTTTCTGGAGGATCTGCAGCTAAAAACAGGAAAAACTATTTATCTTACGACTCACGTCAACGGACGCGTGCTTTATCTGGATGTCTTTCATCAAAATCGAAGAATGTATTCCTACTCCATCAGCGGCAAAACATTGCCTATGCACTGTACAGGATGCGGAAAAGCCATGCTTGCTTTCCTGCCCCCAGAGGAAATCGAACACATTTTAAATACAGAAGGCCTCCCGGCCTCTACTCCCAACACGATCACAGACAGAAACACGCTTTATCAGCAGCTGGAAGAAATCCGAGCCCGGGGATATTCTATAGATTATGAGGAGGAAACGCTCGGCGTCCGATGCGTAGCGGCGCCCATCCGCAATGCGCAAGGCTATCCGACTGCCGCAATCAGTATTTCCGGCGCCGTTCTTTCTATGCAGGAGGATCAGTTTTTCCAGTATGCAGACTTTCTGACAAACGCCTGCCGGGCGCTGTCTTCCAATGCCAATGAATTTCCTGCCGGTCAGATGCTGCTCTTAAAACAGCTAAAAGAATCCAGCGAAGAAGAATGATATGCTTTCAGACCTGGAAGGTGATATCTAAAAATCCCCTCAAACACCGAAACCGGTATTTGAGGGGATTTTATTTTTTCTCTTAATTCAGTCAGGATCAGTCCTGAACGTACGGCATAAGTGCAACGTGACGTGCTCTCTTGATCGCAACAGTCAGTGCTCTCTGATGCTTTGCACAGTTTCCTGTGATTCTTCTCGGAAGGATCTTTCCTCTTTCGGAAACGTATCTCTTCAGCTTGTTTACGTCCTTGTAATCGATCTCGTTGTTCTCTTTACCACAGAAAACGCAAACTTTTTTTCTTCTGCGCATGCCGCCTCTTCTCTTCATCGGAGCATCGCCTCTGTCTTTATTGAATGCCATTGCTTATTCCTCCTTTTACGCATTATCTGGATGCGTCGGATGCCTCGGCACCGTATCGCCGGGGAATATCCGAGCATTTAGTTGAACGGAAGCTCTTCATCGATTCCGTCCGGAATATTCATGAATCCGTCTCCTGCTGACGCCTGACTTGGTGACGGCATCGAAGCCGCTGCCATCGGCGACGGCTGCGAATAACGCGGCATACCGCTGTCTGCGGATGCTGCCTTACTCTCGGCGAATTCCTGATCTTCTACGACTACATCTGTCGTATATACTTTCTGGCCATCCCTGTTGGTGTAGCTTCCCGTCTGAATACGTCCAGTCACTACAATCTTTGTACCCTGACGCAAATATTTCTCAGCAAACTCCGCACTCCTGCCAAACGCAACACAGCCGATAAAATCTGCGCTCTGCTGGTCTGCGCCGTCGCGGCGGAATCTGCGGTCAACTGCCAGTGTATATCTGGCGATCGCCATGGAATTATCCCCTGCGGAATAACGTACTTCAGGGTCTCTCGTTAAACGTCCCATTAAGATGACTTTATTCATTCTATCTCCTCTTTTCTATTTATGCATCCTGTCTAACGCATAAATATCTGATGACATTTTCCATGATACGGACACGTCTCTCGACTTCTGCCGGACATGTTGCATCAGCCTCAAAGCGAACGAAGTAATAGAATCCTTCATGCATTTTCTGGATTTCATAAGCGAGCTTCTTCTTGCCCCACTCCTCTACTTCTGTTACAGTACCGCCAAAGCGTGTAATGTACTCTTTTACCTTCTCGATCGTAGCGGTTCTGTCGTCGTCTTCAAGTTTTGCGCTGACAACCACTGCTAATTCATATTTGTTCATGCTTCTCGCACCTCCTTATGGTCTCTGGCCCCTTTTCCATGAAAGGAGCAAGGAAATAATATATCACAAGTATTTATTCTAGCATACGTCTCGATGATTTTCAAGAAGTTTCCACATGGAATTATTCCTATTTTTTGCAGGATTTTCTCTGTTTTATCAGTATTTCTGCTACGCTTCTTTTTTTCTCAAGCCTTTCGTATTTTTCTCCACTACTTTCCGCGCGACCATGATCTGATGGCCGCAGCCCATACATTTGAGGCGAAAATCTGCTCCCACACGCAGGATTTCCCATTCCTGGCTTCCGCAGGGATGCGGCTTCTTTAATTTTACAATATC
This sequence comes from Parablautia sp. Marseille-Q6255, assembly GCF_951230155.1. Taxonomy (GTDB): domain Bacteria; phylum Bacillota; class Clostridia; order Lachnospirales; family Lachnospiraceae; genus Choladousia. The sequence goes on along the minus strand of NZ_CATNVD010000009.1, from coordinate 8,333 downwards.
GCCCACTTCATAATTTTGCCGTTCCATATCACACCTGTATCCTTACCTTGCGCTCTGCCTGTCGCATCTGCAGCCTGAATTTCGGCTGCCCTGCGTCACACCCGTATCCCTCCGAGAACCTCGCCAATGCTGTCCGCGATCAACAGATCGGCAAATTTATCCCGGGGAGTCGGAGATTTGTTGATCACAACGAGATATTTTCCTTCAAAATAATCGATCAGCCCGGCGGCCGGATAGACTGCCAGCGATGTGCCTCCGATGATCAGCATATCTGCGTGCGAAATATGATAGACCGCAGCCTGCATCGTCTGCTGGTCAAGGCCCTCCTCGTACAGTACAACATCCGGCTTGATCACTCCTTTGCAGCTGCACAGCGGTACCTCTCCCGGCGCGTCCTTCATATACTGAGCATCATAGCTTTTTCCGCATTTCTGGCAGTAGTTCCTATGCACACTGCCATGCAGCTCCAGCACATTTGTACTTCCGGCCTTTTGATGGAGCCCGTCAATATTCTGTGTCACTACAGCAGTCAGTCTGCCCTTTTTCTCCAGCTCGGCAAGCTTCCGGTGCGCCGCGTTTGGTTCTACATCCAGACAAAGCATTTTGTCCCGGTAAAACCGATAGAATTCCCTGGTATTGCGCACAAAGAACGTATGGCTTAAAATCGTCTCCGGCGGAAAATCGTACTTCTGATGGTACAGTCCGTCTACGCTTCGAAAATCCGGGATACCGCTCTCTGTCGAGACGCCGGCTCCGCCAAAAAATACAATCCGCCTGCTCTCATCAACCATTTCCTGAAGTCTTTTTACACTGTCCTCCATCCACAGATCCCTCCTTTTACAGAGCTTTCATCGACGCCTGTCTGTCTCTATTTTGACGCATAGATCTGCGCCAGCTTGCCCATAACGACAAAGCGCGTTGCATCATCGCCGGTACAGGTAGAGAGCGTCATGACGCGATCCTCTTTTGTTACCTCCACACCGCTCGTATCCACCTCAGAATTTGCGTACGCTGCATTTATAAATTCCTCAAACTCATTATTCAGGAAAAATGTCTGGTACGTAAGTCCTGTCTTATTTACAACGGATGCAGAAAAGATCCGATACTGGTAGATCAGATCATCCGTAAACATCCAGAAATATTTGCTTTTGTTAAATACCTCTTCGTCCCGGAAATTTTTCAGCTTCCCGAACATCGAACCATTTTTCATATTATGTCCGTATATGATCGTGTTCTGATCCGTAAAATCATCCTTATTATCTGCATTCAGAAAAATGCAGCCCGCAAAATTGTCTTCCTTTTCAAAGGTCCGGTGCAGATAGAAGTCATTGTCATCCCCCTGGACGACCGGATAGGATATATCCAGCGCGCTGATGCGCAGCCACCCTACTATATCTTCATTGACCGCCTCAAGCTCTTCAAAATCAATCGGATTGCTCACAACAGGGACCGTGATCTCCTGTCCGTTCTCCATAACTGTGCGCACCTCATGTCCGGTGATCTCCTGCAGCGCCGAATCATCCTCGAGCTCCTCAAAATCCTGCTCCGACTGCCGCTCCACCGTATAGCTGTTTTCGAGGTTATCGTACTCATCCGTCCCCGCTTTATACTCTTTATAATATCCGTACAGCATATACCCGGAGAACAGAAACACAACAAGCGCGATCGCCATCAAAAGACCGCTCATAATATCTGCGAATCTGCTCCTTTTCCGCCTTTTCTTCTGTGCCATCCGGCCACCTCCCCATCAGTTTTACTCTCCGACACCGCCTAGACCTCCTGCGATGGCAGGCTTACAATAAACCGCGTATTGCGGCTGTCACTCGCGGCAGATATCGAGCCGCCGTGCAGCTCTACGATCTGTCTGGCGATCGCAAGCCCCAGCCCCGCGCCTCCTGTCCGGCTGGAACGCGCATCATCTACGCGGTAAAATTTCTCAAAGATCATTTCCAGCTTTTTCTGAGGGATCTGAGGTCCTTCATTTGTAAATATGATCGTAATCCTTCCGTTTCCGCCGCGCGCCTGGATCAAAATCTGCGTATCCTCATATCCATACGCTGCCGCATTTCGCAGCAGATTATCAAAAACGCGCGCCAGCTTGTCAGGATCGCCGCGAAACATCAGCTTTTCCTCAACGTCGACGGCGCACGTCATATTTTTCTCACTCAGCATACCGTAGCTCTCATCTGCCAGCTGCTCCAGCAGGATCGACAGATTAAGCAGCTCTTTATCCAGAACAATGTTCTGCAGATTAAAGCGTGTAATATCAAAAAATTCATTGATCAGCTCTTCTAAGCGGATCGCCTTTTCAAGCGTTATATGGGTATACTTCGCACGATCCTCCGCAGACATATCCGGCTGCTCATCCAGCATCGTCAGATACGCGATCACAGATGTGAGCGGCGTCTTCAGATCATGCGCCAGATAAACGACCAGCTCATTTTTCCGTTTTTCACTCTCCGCCGCCTGTTTTTCACGCCGCTTGAGCTTCTGTTTCAGCGTAGAGAGCGTATCCGCCATCGGCTCCAGCTCCGGCGGCAGAAGGATCGGCTCATCAGATACATCCAGCGTCTTCTCCAGCGCTTCGCTGATGCTGTTCAGATATCTGGTCAGTCTGCCGACCGACACATAAAAGGAAAATAAAAACAGAATGCAGAAGCCTCCGACCACAAACTGTGTTTTATTGTAAATAAAAATCTCATTATAACACTCGATCGCGCGCCATTCGTTCATCCCAAACTTCATAAACACACGGACAACGAGATTAGCAAAGCTGTCCTGAAACACGCCGTCTACCAGAAATGTCAGAATGCCGTATCCTACAGCCACAGACAATACGGAGATCAAAAGGGTCCGGGCAACAATCGAGCGTTTCAGTCTGCTGTAATTATTTTTCAACCTTATAACCCACTCCCCAGACAGTCTTTATAAAATCATCCTTCCTCCGTCCGTCTCCCATCTTTTCGCGGAGATGACGGATATGGACCATCACTGTATTATTGCTGTTTTTAAAGTATTTTTCTTTCCAGATCGCCTCAAAAAGCTGTTCTGAACTGATCACTTTTCCGCGATTCTCACACAGCAGCCAGAGAATATCGAACTCAATGGGCGTCAGCACAAGCTCCCGCTCATTGTACGTGCACTCATGCGTATCACGGTTCATCAAAAGTCCGGCAAAGTCGATCACATTTCCCTGCTGCTTCCCTGTCTCATTGTACTTTGTATACCGCCTCAGCTGCGCCTTTACTCTCGCAACAAGCTCCAGCGGGTTAAACGGCTTTGCGATATAATCGTCGGCTCCTAAAGTCAGCCCCTCGATCTTGTCTGTGTACTCTGTCTTCGCCGTCAGCATGATCACCGGAAATCTGTATTTTTCGCGGATCTTCTCAAGGATACGGAAGCCGTCAATGTCGGGAAGCATCACATCAAGCAGCGCCAGATCCGGCTGCTCCCTGCCAATCATCGCAAGCGCTTCCCGCCCCGTATATGCAGTCTCCACCTCGTATCCGTCATTTTTTAAATACAGGGCAATGACATCTGCAATCTCTTTTTCATCATCCAGTACTAAAATTTTACTGCTCATGCTTACTCCCCATAAAACCTGTCATTTGTTTCTGTTTTATAAATCCGCATACCGGGGACTGCTTGCAGGATCAGTCCCCCGGCATGCCGTTTTATTTACTCGCAGTTTCCAACTGTACGCGGGTACGGAAGTACGTCGCGGATGTTTGACATACCAGTCAGATACATCACGCAGCGCTCAAAGCCAAGGCCAAAGCCCGCATGGTGTGTAGTACCATATCTGCGCAGATCCATATAGTACTTGTAATCCTCCGCATTCATGCCAAGCTCCTCGATACGCGCCTGCAGCTTGTCAAAATCATCCTCCCTCTGGCTTCCGCCGATGATCTCACCAATACCCGGCACGAGGCAGTCCATTGCTGCAACCGTCTTTCCGTCATCGTTGAGCTTCATATAGAATGCTTTGATCTCCTTCGGATAGTCTGTAACGAACACCGGCTTCTTGTAAACCTGCTCGGTCAGATACCGCTCATGCTCCGTCTGCAGGTCGCAGCCCCAGGATACCTTGTACTCAAAGTTGTCGTTATTTTTCTCCAGGATCTCGATCGCTTCTGTATATGTCACATGACCAAAATCAGAATTCATCACATGCGTCAGGCGCTCGATCAGGCCCTTGTCCACGAAAGAATTAAAGAACTTCATCTCTTCCGGTGCATGCTCCAGTACATAGGCAATGATATATTTGATCATATCCTCAGCCAGTCTCATATCATCCTGCAGATCTGCGAATGCGATCTCCGGCTCGATCATCCAGAACTCAGCCGCATGGCGCGCAGTATTGGAATTCTCAGAGCGGAATGTCGGTCCGAATGTATAAACATTGCGGAACGCCTGCGCGAAGGCCTCCACATCAAGCTGCCCGCTTACCGTAAGCTTTGTTGCCTTTCCGAAAAAATCCTGTGAAAAATCAACCTCACCCTTATCCGTCTTCGGCACATCTGTCAGATCAAGCGTTGTTACCTGGAACATCTCTCCGGCGCCTTCACAGTCGCTCGCTGTAATAAGAGGCGCATGCACATACACGAAATCTCTCTCCTGAAAGAACTTGTGGATCGCATACGCGATCAGAGAGCGCACACGGAACACTGCCTGAAAGGTGTTCGTTCTCGGACGCAGATGCGGCACCGTGCGCAGGTACTCCATGGAATGACGTTTTTTCTGCATCGGATAATCCGGCGTAGAGGTTCCTTCTACAGAAACGCTCTCTGCCTGGATCTCAAACGGCTGCTTTGCATTCGGAGTCGCGACAAGCGTCCCCTTTACAATGATCGCAGCTCCGCTGTTCAGCTTGCAGATCTCGGCAAAATTTTCAAGCTTATCTGAGTACACGATCTGCAGTGTCTCAAAAAACGTACCGTCATGCAGTACAATAAAACCAAAAGTTTTTGAGTCGCGGATACTTCTTACCCATCCGCCTACCGTAACCTCTTTTCCGATGTAAGCATCGCTGTTGCGGTATAATTCTCTGACCGTAGTAAATTTCATAATAATTCTCCTTCTGTCCGCTTCTTTACGTGCTCCCGCATGCCGCACAGCATCTCTGCCACCCCGACACACGGAATTTGCGTATATTTAAGTTATTATACCGTTTTTCTTTCATTCCTGCAAGTTCTAAAAAGAGAGGGCTTGAGGAGAGATTTTGTTTCTGTATAACTAAATTTATATTGTGTCTATTTTCATTTACTGTTATACTCTTTATATAGTATATAGAAAGAAGGTGCAAAATGAGCGCTCCACAAACAATAAACGGGTTAATGCGGCATTTAAGAAATGACTGTAATATTCAGATCCGCGGCAGTTATCAAAAGCAGCAATTAATCAGTTACGGTTACTATCACGGATATAAAGGCTATCGCTTCGTAAGAAACAGACACACTCAAATTCCATATACAGACTTCAGCGAAATAGTAGCTGTAATTGAATACGATAATAATTTAAAATCCGCGTTATATTCTGACTTCATGTTTATCGAAACTGCCATAAAAAATATTGTCTGCAATGAGTCTGTAAATGGTCTAAAACTCGGAACATTCGAACATGTCTATAAAGAACGCATGCGTGATAATACCACAAACACAAAATTACAGTCCAAGCGACTCAGATTAAGAAATTCTGTATATTCAAAATTATCCGCGCGCTATCACGATGAGGAAGACAGCGACAATCAAATGGTGCGCCATTTTTACAACCGTGGAGAAGATGCCCCTTTGTGGGTCGTTTTTGAAATACTATATCTTAGTGATCTTGCCAGTTTTTTTGAATGTTTAAACAAGACTTTAAGAGAACACATTATGGTACAATTAAATATGTTTGATGTTTCCATTGATACAAACAGAAACCTGTTAAGCAGCATGTTATATACCATCAAAGCTCTGCGCAACTGTGTTGCCCATAATAATATAATTTTTGATACCAGATTCAAGGACAGAAGAATCAGTCCTGTACTTAAAAGATGGATTGAAAAAGAAACCGGTATACAAAATATTACTTTATATTCTCTGATTGACTACATAATTATTGTATGTTGTTTGTTAAAACGCGTTGATTTTAGTTCAACAAGAGCAAAACAATTAGTTCATGCCTACAAAAATCAAAATCAGCTTCTTCAAGCCAATGTTGCACCTACAATTTATGCTCAAATTATACAGCAAAATGTCACGCAAAAGATAACTGCGTTAGAGGTCTATCTCAATACCTAATTGTTTAGGCATAAAATTTTCCTTGCATTTTTTTTGCTTGTACTGTATATTATATTTATTGAAAGAGGTGTATGTTTTAGGACTGCACTGGGGGAGTCACTCTGTGGCTCCCTTTTATGTTGCCCTTTTCCAAATAAAAACAGAGCCGTGCCAATACCTTAGTATCGCACAAGCTCTGTTTTTGGACTGACTTTAAATTTTCAAATTACTTGATCTTAATTCTAAACGTAGCCTTTACATTCGATCCGTCCATCGCCTTCGCGGTCACGCGGATCGTCTTTCCCTTTCCTTCCTTCTTTGCCTTGACCGTGCCGTTCGCGCTGACCGTCGCGTATTTCTTGTTATCCACCGACCATTTTACCTTCTTCGGCGCATTCCCCTGTACCTTTACAGTAGCTTTGAGCTTCTGCGTCTTTCCGGCTTTCATTTTTGTCTTGCCCGAAATTTTAATGGATTTTACTTTTGCGCGCTTCTTCTCGGACTTGATCTTGATCGTGTCTTTCTTGCCGCTTCCGTCCTTCGCCGTCGCCGTGATCGTCACCGTCTTGCCGCCGCTGTTCTTCTTCAGCGTCACAACGCCTTTTGCGTTGACTGTCGCCACCTTCGTATTGCTGCTCTTCCACTTTACGTCTTTATTCGTCGCGTTCTTCGGCGTAACCTTTACCTGCAGACGGATCTTGCTTCCTGCCGGTGCGGATTTCTCGCCTGTAATCTTGACTTTTTTAACCTTAACTTTTTTATTTGGATTTTCTGCATTCTGTAAAGTTACTTTTCCAGAACTGAGAACATATCTAGAGTTATGTGTCACATAAAATTCGCACCAACTGTCTGTCCCATCGACGATAAGTTTTACATTTGCATCCTGCAACGTAGCTGTTTTATCAATATAAACGAACCGGTTCCTTCAGCGAAAACAATGTATATATATAATCTGACTTTAAACGAATTCTGGCCTTTCCGGGCAAAAGACCATTCTCGGCAAAATCAAGCTGTAGCACTCGATTATCGTTTCCATATACAGAGCCATCTACCTCTCTAATTTTAACCGACAGATCCACAGCTTTTAGCGGATTGATAATATCATTTCCGCGAAATACCCATTGTACTTCATTATCCGAAAATACCAACGTTTTACCCGTCTGTTTTATAGCCTCAAAAAACTGTTCCGGCGCTATATGCGACGATGTAGTATAGTTAACCATAGCTGTCGCATTATTATTCATCTGTTTTAAATTGTCATAAAGTTTAGGATTTTCAATGCCATTCTGAAAAGCAACATCAAACTCTGATTTTGCAGTAAGGAACGTATTAAGCGGACAACGATCGTCTTCTTTGCCGTTCACATTTTGCAAAATTAAGGGTCTACCCACACTTACAATATTTCCTTGTTCATCACCATGAGGTTCTTCTACTCCACAATATTCCGCTCTATTTTGCTGCCCATCATTTAACGATACATATACAACATATGTTCCCGCCGGAATTTTGCTTGGCATGGCAATGGAAAAAGTATGTTTTCCGGTAAATAACGCTCCTCCATCTACACCTGAAGTATATTGTACCATTCTACATACATTATTAACCCATTCGCCATTTTCTTTAACGTAATTCAACTGAATAAACACAGATTCTACACCTGTTTCTTCTTCTGTGATATCCAAAGTTACATTTACAACTCCTGGCAGAATAATCTCTGCCTTGTCTAAAGTCACTCCATTTAACTTGGGAGCCGTCGTATCGTACCCGCTTGCCTGTACCTCATGTATCATGTGAGTATTTAAAAACACCCAACATACAAACATCATACTAAGTATTCCCCACAAATACCTCTTTATTTGCTTCATTTTCAACATCCTCCCTCTTTTTTAGATTTTATACTTTCATATTAATCTCTCTCCTAATTTTTTTCAATCATTTCAATCATTTTTCTACTACAATATAAATATGGTTAATATCCCTTACAGCCAGTAAGGAATTATCCATCTTGTTGCTTAAGCTGTATAATGATGGAGCAATCGGTATGTCGGCTTCCTTTCTTGGACTTCGCGTCCG
>NZ_CATNVD010000008.1 GCF_951230155.1 Parablautia sp. Marseille-Q6255 | reverse complement strand
AAACTCCCTCGTAAAGTTTTGACCGATTTCACAGATCCATTTAAAAATATTTTTCTCTAACTGCTTGAATGTTACGCCGTTTTCCTTTATCATTGAACTCATCATACAGACTCCTTATGTTTTTTCTGGACAATTAAACAATAAGACAAATCTGTATGATTGGGAAGAGGTTTCGGCCTCTTCCTTTATTTTTTTACTTTTTGCCAATGATAATTATACTCTAAGTCTGCCCGGCAGGCTTGCAGATTTATTCGCAGGACTGTTTATCATACATACAAAAAGGATGCCAAAGCACTGATCCCTTCTTCCGCCCAGATAATTTTCTTTGAACCTCTGCGGTTCTGCGAAAATCACACCGGGTATCCACCGGAATCAAGCCTTTTGGCATCCTCTTTCTTTTAATATCTGCAGCCCGTTACAGATGCTCCTGCCCGGCTGCATCTGCCATAGATACGTCCGCTCCGTCCAGCTTATCCCAGCAGAACCTTGCGGAAATTCTTCTTTCCTCTCTTTAAGACAATTCCATCGCCTTCCAGCTTTTCCTTTGCGATCACAGTCTTAATATCTGTCACCTTCTCGCCGTCGACTGCGACTCCGCCCTGCTCGACCGCACGGCGCCCCTCAGATCGTGTCGGTACCAGACCTGATTTCTGAAGAAGGGAAATAATATCAATCCCGTCGTCCTCCAGATCGTCCTGCGTAAGCTGTGTAGTCGGCATGTTCGCTGCATTTCCGCTGGAAAACAGCGCGCGCGCACCTTCCTGCGCCTTCTTTGCCTCTTCTTCTCCATGCACAAGGCTGGTCAGCTCGTATGCAAGGATCTCTTTTGCCGTATTGAGCTGACTTCCTTCCCATTTATCCATCTCATCGATCTGCTCCAGTGGAAGGAAGGTCAGCATACGCAGACATTTAAGAACATCCGCATCTGCAACATTTCTCCAGTACTGGTAGAAGTCAAACGGTGATGTCTTGTTCGGATCAAGCCATACAGCTCCGCTCTGCGTCTTACCCATCTTCTTGCCCTCAGAATTCAGCAGCAGCGTGATCGTCATCGCATAGGCATCCTTGCCGAGCTTCCTACGGATCAGCTCTGTACCGCCGAGCATATTGCTCCACTGATCATCTCCGCCAAACTGCATGTTGCATCCGTATTTCTGGTACAGTGCATAGAAGTCATAGCTCTGCATGATCATGTAGTTGAACTCAAGGAAGCTCAACCCGCGCTCCATTCTCTGCTTGTAGCACTCAGCCGTCAGCATACGGTTGACAGAAAAGTGCGGACCTACCTCACGCAGAAGTTCAATATAATTCAGATCCATCAGCCACTCTGCATTATTTACCATCAAAGCCTTGCCCTCTGAGAAGTCAATGAAACGGCTCATCTGCTTTTTAAAGCAGTCGCAGTTGTGCTGGATCGTCTCAACGGTCATCATCTGGCGCATATCTGATCTGCCAGACGGATCGCCGATCATTCCAGTACCGCCTCCGATCAGCGCGATCGGCTTATTTCCTGCCATCTGGAGACGCTTCATCAGACACAGCGCCATAAAATGTCCTACATGAAGGCTGTCTGCCGTCGGGTCAAATCCGATATAAAATGTGGCCTGCCCATTGTTCACAAGCTCGCGGATCTCCTTTTCGTCGGTGACCTGCGCGATCAGTCCTCTTGCTACCAGTTCGTCGTAAATCTGCATCTTTCTTTCCTCCTTAAAAATCGCGGAAACTATGCTGCACTGGGCTTCGCCCGCCCCGCACATTCCTCCGCCGTGCTGCGCCCCTCGTAAATCCTTCGGATTTCCTCGGTCGCGGGCTTCGCCCTGTTCTCTCCGCACACTTCTTCGCCGTGCTGCGCCCCTCGCAAATCCTTCGGATTTCCTCGGTCGCGGGCTTCGCCCTGTTCTCCTCGCACACTTCTTCGCCGTGCTGCGCCCCTCGCAAATCCTCCGGATTTCCTCGGTCGCGGGCTTCGCCCTGTTCTCCCTGCACATTTCTTCGCCGTGCTGCGCCCCTCGCAAATCCTTCGGATTTCCTCGGTCGCGGGCTTCGCCCTATAAAAGCAGCCCCTGACAAAAATGCCCGCAAGCGGTCATTTTGTCACTGTCTGCTTTTGCACGGCTCATTGCCTTCGCGCAAAAAAAGCTCCCGCCTTATATGATTGTATAAGGACGAGAGCTGTAATCCCGTGTTACCACCTTATTTCACAAGCAGCTCACACTGCCTGCCTCTGCAAGTACGATATGTACCCTGACTCGATAACGGTCGTCATCCGTCGCAGCCTACTGAAGCTTGGGAAGGACAGAAGCCAGGTTCTGTCTTTGCATACTGCCTGTTCGGTGCGAAGCTCCAGGATGTATTCAGAAACGGATTCCGTGTGCACCTCTCATCTGCCGGTAACTTTCTGTACCTTCCACCGTCGCCTACTTGTTCCCTTCAAAGCTTTTCTCAAGTATAGCCAGTCCCCTGCGTTTTGTCAAGGTGGTTTTCTGTGCTGTTTTCGGCCTTTGCCTCTTTACACAAAGCGTCTCTTAATTTCCTCAAATTTCTCTGCCGTCAGAAGCGCGTCCTCTCTGCGTCCCTGAAAGTGCACGGTATAGGTCCAGCGCCCATACGGTTCGATCCGGCTGATGCACGACAAATTGATGATATAGGACTTGTGGCTGCGCAGAAACTGCTCCGGATCCAGCTTTTTTTCAAGCTCTGACATGCTGGCTGAGGTCACGTAGCTGTCTGTCTTCGTGTAAATGACGGTCGCCTGATTTTCTCTCTGTATCAGCACGATATCCGGGATGGCGATAAAGCTCATGCTTTCTTTTCCCTTCACAAGCAGTCTGTCATGGCGGTACTCTGATTTTACGACTTTTTCTTCCGGTTCAAAGCTTTGATCCGGCTGATGCATCGCGGCGATACGGTCGAGTGTCTTATTCACACGGTCGACGGAAAAGGGCTTGACGAGATAATCAAACGCATACAGCTCAAATGCCTCGGACATATATTCTGCATGTGCCGTCGCAAAGATCAGCTTTACTTTTGGATCAAGCTCTGTGAGGATCTTTGCGCAGTCCAGCCCGTTCTCCCCTTTGATCCCAATATCCAGAAAAACGACCTCCGGCTGATGGCGGCGGAACAGGATCACCGATTCCGCCAGCGCATCGCACTCTGCCACAATCTCAAATTCTTCATGTTTTTCAATGATCTTTCTCAGGAGAAGGCGCATCCCTTCTTCATCCTCAATCAACATCACTTTGATCGTCATTTTATTGATTCATCCTTTTCTTTCGCCTTCTCCTCGACACCGGTTCGCCCAATATCTCACTCCAGATGACAGCCTCCTGCAGCCGTTTTGTGTCGCGGCGGCAATAGCCGGCAACCTGTGCAAAGGCTTCCTGTGATCGCTGGGGCGCTGCCGGTATAGGCGCCTGCTGGCGCAGTCTCCGGCTGTCTATCTGCTCCTGACGCCGTCTGGCTGCCACACGGTCGGGCTCTGCCTGAACGGTGCCGTCCCCGTCCTGTAGATCGGTCTGCACCTGCTCTTTCTCCCTGGCATCACCGATGTCTGAAAAGCCTTCTTTCATTGCCTCTATGGTAGCATTTTCTGCGGCTGCCAGTTTGAATGCCTTCGTCAGGACGCCTGCAACATCTGTGCCTGACTTTTTCCATTTTCTGTTTTTTGCGCGCACCCTCTGATCTGCTTTTACTGCCTGCCAGAACTGACCGGCCATCGTCTCTTCGAACTCTCTTTCAAAATCTCTTTTTGAAAATCCCATAGGAGCTCCTTTCCTGTGATCGCAGTCGTCCCACGCTCAGACAGCCTTACTCGATCACCGTATGCTCCGGTGTCTGACCGCCGATCATTTCACGCATGTCTGTATCTGCTTTGAGATTCTGCAGTTCGTAGTAATCCATCACGCCAAGCTTTCCCTCTCTGAGCGCATACGCCATTGCCTTAGGTACCTCAGCCTCTGCCTCAACTACATAAGCGCGCATTTCCTGTTCCTTCGCCACTGCCATTGCACGGCGCTCCTCGGCCTTTGCCTGCGCGATATTTTTATCTGCCTCTGCCTGAAGGCTCTGAAGCTGTGCGCCTACGTTTCTGCCGACATCAATATCCGCAATATCAATAGAAAGGATCTCAAATGCCGTCCCGGAATCCAGGCCCTTGCTCAGAACACGCTTGGAAATATCGTCTGGATTCTCAAGCACTTCCTTGTGCGATAGGGAGGAACCTACTGTTGTGACGATACCCTCACCGATCCTCGCCAGCACAGTTGCCTCCCCGGCGCCGCCGACAAGACGCTCCAGATTGGCTCTTACTGTGACGCGCGCCTTTACGAGAAGCTCGATACCATCCTTTGCCACCGCTGAAACATTTGCTGTCTCAATGACCTTCGGGTTTACGCTCATTTTTACCGCTTCCAGCACATTACGTCCTGCGAGATCGATCGCTGCTGCTTTTTCAAATTCCAGCTCGATCCCCGCACGCTCAGATGCGATCAGTGCATTTACTACATTGTCTACGTTACCGCCCGCCAGATAATGTGCCTCAAGCTGATTGACGCCAAGATCCAGTCCGGCTTTTCTTGCCTTGATCAGTGGCATAACGATCTTTGCCGGCTTTACGCGTCTAAGACGCATACCGATCATATTGAAGATGCTGATCCTTACATTTGCCGCGAGGGAAGATACCCAAAGCCCTACCGGGACAAATGCAAAAAACAGAACGATCAGCAGACCAATAATACCAAGAATCACAATCCATGTAATACTTCCCATACTCATACTATTCATACTCCTCTCCTCTTCTCTGCTTTACTACAAGCTTGGAACCTTCTACCTTAATGATTTCTATTTCCGTGCCTTTTGAGATATAATTGCCCTCCGACATCACGTCAAAATTCACTCCATCGAATTTCCCTATGCCGGCCGGGCGAAGATCTGTCGCCGCAGTCCCCTGTTTTCCCAACAGGTACTTCAGATCACCCGAGCTGATGTAGCCTTCTGTGCTGCGCTGTTCCTCCTCAAGTACGATCGGAGTCTTCAGCTTTCCACGGGACAGAAGATGCAGTATCACTGCCATCATGATACCGAGTACTGCCAGGATCGCGATCGTGATCACTGCCGCTTCCATTACGGAATCTGCGATGATAAATACGCCTGCCACAAAACAGACGATTCCGCTGATACCTGGTACAGAAAATCCCGGAAGCACCATTTCGATCCCGACCAGAACGAATCCGGCGATCAATAAAATGATGCCAAGTAACTGAACCGCCTCCATATCTCCCCCTCCTTTCTGACTGATTCACCATTCGGTATATCTATATTATATTCCTTCAGACGGATCTGAGAAGATATATCGCGTCATTTATACAGTTTTCCCCTCAACCTGTCATTTTCCGGCCGTGAACTGACATCCGGGACCGCTGCTTTGGGATACCCACTGCAAACGAGGTCTCTTCCTGGCTGCTCTCCAGACGGATGCTGCCGCCTATCTCCTTCAATATAGAAGAAACAATCGCCAGCCCCATCCCGTGCCCCTCCTCCTTTTTCGTTGTATATCCGGTCCGAAAGATCAGTTTTTGCTGTGCTTTTGGTATTTCCGGCCCGTTATTCTTGACAAGAAACAGGTACTCCCCGTGATTTTCGCCGATACAAAGCCGTATCCAGCGCTCCTTTTCCATCTGTCCTGCTGCCGATGGCAGCTGAGAAAGCGCTGTCACTGCATTGTCGATCAGATTGGCGAGGATCTTACACAGCTCCCACGGCTCCACAGAGAGATTTTTCAGCTGCGCCCCTACCTCCAGATAAAAATCAATGCCCTGCCGTTCTGCCTCCTCCATCTTCGCCTGCAGCAGTGCATTCACTGCCGGCTGCGATGTCTTGAGCGCGCGGCTCACCTTCATAATATCCTTAAACACTGGCTGCAGATAATCTCTTGCGCTCTCAAATTCTCCAAGCTCCAGAAGTCCATTGACGATCTGCATCTGGTTCAGATAATCATGGCGCTGTTCACGAAGCTTCAGGTTCAGATTCTCGAGGTTGCTCAGATTTTCCTCGTAATTTTTCTTCTGATACCGCAAAAGGGATACAAGTCCTGCCAGAGACAGCATACTGCAAAGCAGCACGACGAGGATCGACGCATTCTGCATTTCCTCTGAATAGGTGATCAAATCTCCCCACAATTCGATCAGTATCCCCGTACCGAGCACAAGCTGCAGCCCGTTCACCAGAAAAAGCATTCTGGAAAGTTTTCTCACTGACATACACAATTCCTCCTGATATCCTCATTATACTTGAAAAATACAGGAATATCCACCAGGTTTTTCAGACATTTTCTTCTGAATTTTCAGACAATTCTCTTCCACGAAATCATTGACAATATAATTGTTTCCTTATATAATAGTGCCACTGCATATCGGATAATTAGTCATTTAACTAATTAAATTTTCACACAAGGAGGTCTGTTCATGGAAAAAACTGTAACAAATAACAGCGCTGCCCCCACCCAGAACAAGATGGGGACAATGCCAATTCCCAAGCTTTTACTTTCAATGTCTCTGCCCATGGTCATTGCGATGCTGGTGCAGGCCATGTATAACATCGTAGACAGTATTTTCGTTTCTCAGATCAACGAAAATGCTCTGACTGCCGTATCTCTCGCCTTTCCGATCCAGAATCTGATGATCGCAGTTGCCACAGGTATCGGCGTCGGCGTAAATGCTCTTTTATCCCGCAGTCTCGGCGAAAAGAACTATGAGCAGGCAGAAAAAGCTGCCAATGTCAGCGTGCTGCTCTCTGTACTCAGCTATATCGTATTCGCACTGATCGGTCTGTTTGGCTCACGTCTGTTCTTTGCATCCCAGACGCAGGATCCGCAGATACTGGAATACGGCATACAGTATATGTCCATCATCTGTATCTTTTCCTTCGGCATTTTCATCGAGATCAACATGGAACGTCTGCTCCAGTCGACGGGACGTACTTTCTATACTATGATCACGCAGGGCTTTGGAGCGATCATCAATATCATTTTTGACCCGATTCTGATTTTCGGTTACTTCGGTTTTCCGAAAATGGGTGTGGCAGGTGCCGCTGCTGCTACCGTATTCGGGCAGATCATTGCCATGGCACTCGGTATTTTCTTCAATCTGCGCAAAAACAAAGAGCTGAAGCTTTCCTTTAAGAGAATGCGCTTTCATGGACCGACGGTTAAAAATATCTATGCTGTCGGCGTACCGTCCATCCTGATGGCATCGATCGGTTCCGTTATGACATTCGGTATGAATAAGATTCTGCTCCAGTTTTCTTCCACCGCAGCAACTGTGCTCGGCGTATACTTCAAGCTCCAAAGCTTCTTCTTCATGCCTCTGTTCGGCATGAACAACGGTATCGTTCCGATCATTGCTTTCAACTATGGTGCACAGCAGAAGAAGAGGATCACACAGACCATCAAGATTGGAAATATCGTTGCTTTTATCGTCATGGTCCTTGGCATCATCGCTTTCAATCTCTTCCCGGAGATGCTGCTTGGATTCTTCAATCCGTCGGACGATCTGCTTGCGATCGGATGCAAAGCGCTGCGCACGATCAGTATCAGTTTCCTGTTTGCAGGCTTTTGTATCGTTTTCAGCTCCGTATTTCAGGCGCTCGGCAACGGTATGTACAGCCTGTTCGTGTCCGTCTCCCGTCAGCTTCTCGTGCTCCTTCCGTGTGCATACCTGCTGGCTATGGTATCCGGCCTCGATGCTGTATGGTGGTCTTTCCCGATCGCAGAGGTAGTATCCGTGACTGTATCGGTTCTTCTGTACCGGAGGATCTACAAAAAGAAAATTGACGTTATTCCGGAGTAGTGCCGGTCAGAGATTTTCCTGCGACATAAAAGACTGATTTAAAAAACTGCTGCAAATACGTACCCGGGCAGGCATCGCCCCCCCCACGTATTTGCAGCAGTTTTTCTTATATTATTTTATTTTTTACAAAAATCTGTTTTTCTCCTCATCATACTCATATCCCACTGTCCCAAGCTTCTCCTCGATTGCTTTGCGGTCTGCATCCAGACTGGCGCAAAGCTCGTCGAGCGAACAATAATGATCGCGAAGCTGCGTATTGATATAACTCAGAAGCATGATCGGATCCTGTGGCAAGCTCATTGTTTCTCTCCTTTTTATCGCACTTTTTATGACTTCGGTTTCACCTGCGCTGTCAGCTTCCCATCCTCTACCCGGAACAGTATCGTATCATCCATACCGACATTCCCTGAGAGGATCAGACGTGCTGCCAGTGTCTCTACATTTTTCTGCAGGAACCGTTTCAGAGGACGCGCACCGTATACAGGATCGTATCCTCCCTCTATAATATAATCCTTTGCGTCTGCCAGGAGCTCCAGATGGATCTCCTGCGTGGCCAGACGCCGGTTCAGATCGCTGACCATGAGATCAATGATATTGCCGATATTGTCCTTCGTAAGCGGTTTGAACATGATGATCTCATCCAGACGGTTCAAAAACTCCGGCCGGAAGCTTGCGCGCAGCTGTTCCATCACAAGCTCCTGACTCTCCTTGCGTATACTGCCATCCGGCTCAATGCCGTCCAGCAAAAACTGTGAACCGATATTTGAGGTCATGATCAGGATTGTATTCTTGAAATCGACGGTTCTTCCCTGAGAGTCCGTGATGCGTCCGTCATCTAACACCTGTAAAAGCACATTAAATACATCCGGATGCGCCTTCTCGACCTCGTCAAAAAGAACAACGGAATACGGTTTTCTGCGGACTGCCTCAGTAAGCTGACCGCCTTCCTCATAGCCGACATATCCTGGAGGCGCTCCGATCAGACGCGACACAGAATGCTTCTCCATATACTCACTCATGTCGATGCGCACCATATTCTGCTCATCATCAAACAGATTCTCCGCAAGCGCTTTGGCCAGCTCCGTTTTTCCGACACCGGTAGGACCGAGGAACAAAAATGAACCGATCGGCTTGGACGGATCCTTGATCCCTGCCTTAGAGCGCAGGATCGCCTCTGTCACTTTTTCCACCCCGTCATCCTGTCCGATGACTCTCTTGTGAAGCTCTTCGTCAAGCGCGAGGATCTTCGCACGCTCGCCCTGCGTCAGCTTCGCTACCGGGATACCCGTCCAGCGCGAAATAATCTTTGAGATCTCTTCTTCTGTCACGCTTTCATGTACGAGCGTCATTTCGCGGGCATTGACCCTGTCCTCCTCGATCGCAAGCTGCTGCTGGAGCTTTGGCAGCTCGCCGTACTGCAGCTCGGCTGCCTTATTCAGATCATAATTGCGCTTTGCAAGCTCGATCTCTTTGTTCATCGCCTCGATCTGCTCGCGCAGCGTTGACAGATTTTCCACTGCCTTCTTTTCATTATCCCACTGCGCCTTTTGTGCGTTAAAATCATCGCGCAGTTCGGCCAGCTCGCGCTGCAGCGCTTCCAGGCGGTCACGGCTGGGCTTATCTGTCTCTTTTTTCAGCGCAGCCTCCTCGATCTCCATCTGCATGATCCTTCTTTGCAGCTCGTCAAGCTCCGTTGGCAGAGAATCCAGCTCTGTCTTGATCAATGCGCATGCCTCATCGACAAGGTCGATCGCCTTATCCGGCAGAAAACGGTCGGAAATGTAGCGGTGTGAAAGAGTAGCAGCCGCCACGAGCGCACTGTCTGTGATCTTCACACCATGAAATACCTCATACCGCTCCTTCAGACCACGCAAAATCGAGATCGTATCCTCCACGGTCGGCTCATCCACCATAACCGGCTGGAACCTCCGCTCCAGTGCGGGATCCTTTTCAATATATTTGCGGTACTCGTCGAGCGTCGTCGCACCGATACAGTGCAGCTCGCCGCGCGCCAGCATCGGTTTGAGCATATTTCCGGCGTCCATCGCACCGTCCGTCTTTCCTGCTCCGACGATCAGATGCAGCTCGTCAATAAAGAGAATAATCTCTCCCTCGCTCTTTCGGACTTCCTCCAGAACTGCCTTCAAACGCTCCTCAAACTCACCGCGGTATTTTGCGCCTGCGACAAGCGCTCCCATATCAAGGGCAAAAATCTTTTTATTTTTCAGCCCCTCCGGCACATCGCCGCGCACGATCCTCTGCGCCAGTCCCTCGACTGCCGCTGTCTTTCCGACGCCCGGCTCACCGATCAGTACTGGATTGTTTTTCGTCTTTCTGGAAAGAATACGGATCACGTTTCGGATCTCCGCATCGCGTCCGATCACCGGATCCAGCTTCTGGTTTCTCGCACGCTCCACCAGATCCTGACCGTATTTATTTAACGTATCGTACGTCGCCTCCGGATTATCCGACGTCACCCTCTGATTGCCCCGCACAGACGAAAGCGCCTGCAAAAAGCGCTCCTTTGTGATGCCGAATTCTTTCCAGAGCTGCTGCATCGAAGCACTCGGGTGGTTCAGAAGCGACAGGAACAGATGCTCTACCGAAACGTACTCGTCGCCCATCTGCTTTGCCACATCCTCGGCACTGATCAGCGCTTTATTCAGATACTGCCCGACGTACGCATTCCCGCCGGATACCTTCACCCGCGCATCGATCATCTGCTGCACACGGTTCTCAAAATACGTAAGCTGGATCTCCATTTTCTCGATCAGCTTTGCGATCAGGCTGTCCTCCTGATGCAAAAGCGCATACAGTAAATGCTCCTGCTCAATCTCCTGATTTCCTGCGTCAAGCGCTATTTTCTCGAGGTCATTGATCGCCTGTATGGATTTCTGTGTAAATTTACTGATATTCATAAGCTAACCTCCTCATACTCTGTTTTTCACCAGAAGCACAGTCATTGGATGTCTCAAAATCCAACCTCAGCTCCTGTTATATCCGAACTATAACATAAGTTGTTAGCACTGTCAAGAGGTGAGTGCTAATTTATTTTTTATTTTGCCGAAGTTTATCAGTAAATCTTTCAAAAAGTTTTTCTTATCTCTTACTGCGGGAAAGTTTCTAAAGTCCCTCTCAAACTTGACACTGTAAAGTTTAAACCTTATAATATAGACAGTGTAAAGATTGGAGGAATTAGTATGACACAGCAACGACAGACCTATCATCACAAAGACTTGCGAAACGCTTTGATTGAAGCAGGTATTCAGATTGTAAGTACAGAGGGAGTAAATGCTTTTTCTTTGAGAAAGGCAGCTGCGGCGTGTGGTGTCAGCCATGCTGCTCCTTATAGCCATTTTCAAAATAAAGAAGAGCTGCTTGAAGCAATGCAATTATTTATTACAGATAAATTTTCTGAACAGTTAGAAAGTACCGTTCAAAAGAATAATAATGTTGCAGAAATACTGAAAGATATGGGGATAGCCTATGTATCTTTCTTTATAGACAACCCTGCTTATTTTCAATTTTTATATTCTCAATCCAATATAAAAATCGACTTATCGTTCTCAATACCAGACGCCCAAAACTATAAACCTTATATCATCTATAAAAATATTGTAAGCAAATTATTAGAGCAGACGCACTATTCGGAAGAAAAACAAAATGATATCATCATAACTATCTGGGCTTTTATACATGGGATTACTTCACTAGCCACCATGAATAATGTGAATTACGATAAGGACTGGAAAAATAAAGTCATTGATTTTATGGACATTTTTCAGCTTTCCTTTTTAGATAATGCAGGAGAAAAAATATGATTGGGATTTATTTTAGCGGAACAGGAAATACAAAATATTGTTTAGAAAAGTTTATTGCTCTATATGATAAGAGCATTGAAATAGCTGCTTTAGAAGATAAAGATACAATAGAAAAAGTTGCATACCATAAAGACATCATTTTTGCCTATCCAATTTATTACAGCAACCTGCCTAAAATTGTACGGGATTTTATCTGCGAAAATTCTGATATATGGAAAGGAAAACGCATTTTTGTTATTGCAACAATGGGACTGTTCAGCGGCGATGGTGCGGGGGTATCTGCAAGATTGTTCAAGCGATACGGCGCACAGATATGGGGTGGACTCCATTTGAAAATGCCGGATTGTATTTGTGATGTAAAAGCCTTAAAGCGTACTCCGGCTCAAAATAAACAAATCGTCATAGAAGCAGAAAACTGTATAAAATCAGCGGTATACAATCTGAAAAATGGCACTCCAACTAAAAATGGTTTGGGATTGTGGTGTCATATTGCAGGTCTTTTAGGACAGCGGCTTTGGTTTTACCGTAAAACACAAGCGTATTCAGACAAAATACAGATAAATGCCGACACCTGTATAAGGTGCGGCAAATGCGCATTGGTATGCCCTATGAATAACTTGTCCTTATCAGAAGGTAAGATGACAGCAAACGGGCGGTGTACCTTATGCTATCGGTGCGTAAACCAATGCAGCAAGAAAGCAATTACCATTTTGGGGAAACAAGTGATTTTCCAACACTCTGTTTAGCGTCAGTGAACAGGGGACAAAATTTTCTGCCCCCTGTTCCTCTGCTTTCAAACATACCTTATCATATCTGAAAAATGCAAACCTGATATTTTTCAAGTTTCCAGTCACTTGTAGCATATGTGTCTCTCAAAAGTTCGTGGCAGCCATAAAATGTTTCTGGAAGTTTCTTCTCTTCATCTTGAAAATTCATTACGAAATACAGCTTTTTATCACCCTGCCTGCGGCAGACAATTTCCAATCCATCACTATTTTTAACCAATGGTTCTACACTGCCTGATTTGCAGACCATATCCAGAATTTCGTTTTTTCCATTCTTTGAAAGCTGTGTTCCGATGTAATACACACGGCCATTTCCAAAATAGTTTAATGTAATTGCCGGCTCGCCCGCATAGAAATCTTCCGTATATTCGCCCAGGCTCTGAGCACTTTCCAGATGGATTCTCTCACATACCAAATTACAGGAGAAAACCTTTCCGCCTTCTGTTTTTACTCCATTTTTTTGTTCCGGAGCAAGCGCATCAATTTCTTCTACCCAAATTCCCGCAAGGTTTCTAAGCGTACCTGGATATCCTCCAAGGTAAACATTATCAGACTGATCTACAATTCCACTCATATATGTAGTAACCAGAATACCTCCGTTTTTTACAAATTCTTCCAGGGCTTCTTTCACTCCTGCTTTGACCATGTACAGCACCGGTGCAACAATAATTTTATACTGATTAAAATTTGCATTTGTTGGCACCATATTAATCGGAATATTTCTCTCATAAAAATATTCATAGTAAGAATGTATCTGTTCCACATATTTTAAATCCACAGATGGTCCGCTGGTATATTCAAGCCCCCAGTAATTATCCCAGTCAAATACAATTCCAACCTGCGCCTCATTTCTGCTCCCCAGAATTGTATCACTGAGCATTTCCAGTTCTTTTCCCAACTCCTGAGTCTCGCGGAACACTCTTGTATTTTTCGTCCCTGCATGGCTGATCACAGCGCCATGGAATTTTTCACATGCGCCAATGCTTCGCCGAAGCTGGAAAAACTGGATTGTGTCAGCACCATGTGCGATCGTCTGGTAACTTTGCGCCCTCATCTGTCCTGGACGCTTCAGCGAATTATACGGCTGCCAGTTCTGCTGGCTTGGTGTTTGTTCCATCAGCATAAATGGTTTATCCTTTAATCCACGCATAAGGTCGTGGCACATTGCAGTCAGACTCCAGGGTGTATCATAAGCCGGATAGTTATCCCAGGATACTACGTCCATCTCTTTTGCCCATTTAAAATAATCCAGCTCCTTATAGGTCCCCATAAGATTAGTGGTAATCACAGTTTCTTTATCAAATTCCCGGATAGCATCCCGCTCATCAATATAATTCTGAAGCATGCTGTCCGAGTTAAAACGCCTATAATCAATGGAGATTCCGGCAAATGCACTACGACCATCCCATAACCCTTCACTTAATGCATTCGGCACCACAATTTCTTCCCAGTCATACAAAGTATGTCCCCAGAACTCTGTGTTCCATGCTTTATTCAATGCTTCCAACGTTTTATATTTTTTTCGTAGCCATACCCGAAACGCCTTTTCACAGTTTTCGCAGTAGCAGGCTCCTCCATATTCATTACTGATATGCCAGCATTTCACATGCGGATTTTTTCCATATCGCTCTGCCAGCTTTCCTGCCAACGCAGCTGCAAACTGACGAAATCTCGGGGAGTTTGGGCACGCATTATGACGCTGTCCATATTTATGTAATCGGCCTTCATAATCCGTTCTCTCTACTTCAGGATATTTTTTCGCCATCCATGCCGGAAGTGCTGCTGTAGATGTGCCAAGGACAATATCATAGTTTTCCTTACTCAACATCTCAATAATTTCATCCAGCTCAGAAAAATCATATACTTCCTCAGATGGTTGAATTTTCGCCCAGGAAAAAACATTTACAGTTGCACTGTTAATATGTGCATCGCGAAAAATTCTCATATCTTCTTTCCAGATTTCTTTTGGCCACTGATTCGGGTTATAATCTCCACCATATAAAATACGTTTTATTTCTTTACTCATTCTTTTTTCTCCTTCTATTATTCTTCAACAAATGTAGATATGACAATACTGAACAGTTACTTACTGTTGATGTCCGACTTGTAACAAATTGTAATAAAGCCCCCAGTCCTGATCATTGGCATATGGATCTGCAAAATCAGCCTTTTGATCATTTACAAACATTGGATATACATATGCACAGGAAGCCCTTCCATTTTTAAAGAACAGGGGAAGTACACCTCTGATCGAAGCCTCGCCTCGCTCTATCCATCTGCTGTCTTTCAAAATTTTACCATACATTTTAAAGACCATGCCACTCGTTGCACTCCAGTAATGAGGAAAGGTATCGCCAAAAAATCTTCTTTTTCCAAACCAGTAGCCATCCCAATGCCGAATCGCAACTTCATTCATACGATAATCCGGCTGTATCCCATTAAACAATTCCAGAATTTTGATCTGCCTGGATCCTTCTTCCAGGTATTTTTTGTTCCCTGTCAGAATATACACAGACAGCAATATATCTACAGCGGGGGCTACGATCGACTGTTCGTAGTTGACCTCTGAGCCGGGATAGTTTTCTCCATATTCACATAGACGTTCTGCATGTTTTTTAAACATTTCCAGTAGAATATCATATTCCTTCCCGAACATTTTCTTTTCAGACTGTTTCTTTTTCAATTCTTCCATCAGTAGCAAAACTGGCAACTGGATCGGATAAAAATCTGTTCCTCCATCCATATAAAAATACTGGACAATCCGACAGGCAATCATCAGATCCTCTTCTTTTTTCCAAAGGCGATAAACTTCAAGAAAAAGAGTTGCCGCCCAGGGGAGATTGTAAAGTCTGTGATAACTGTCATCCATTCCTGCATCATTGTAAACCTTTCCAGTTCTGGTATCCACTAACTCCCTCTTTACATATTCCATATATTGTTTCAGGCTGTTTTCCAGTTTCGGAAATTTTCCTGCGCCTTCTTCCTGTAGAAAACGAGCTATAAGTCCCCCCATCCCCATACGTTCACGTCCGCCATTAAAGTCGTTTTCCGGTGTATAGATCAACCGCTCCTCATCATTGTCGTAAATCAAATATGCACCTTTAAGGAGGCCCTCCTTCTGGTATTGCTGATGTTCTGCTATAAATTCGCATCTCTTTCTGGTCAGCGTTCGCACATCCTCCTGCACAAAAATCCGGCAAAAGGTTTTTATGTCATCTACGCAGATTTCTATTATCTGTTCCCCTGTCTGCTTCGCCGTAAATATATATACATAATATATATACATAAGAATTTGTCCGACTACTACATTTCCGGATGAGTACATGTCCATCTACAGTTACCTGTTCAGCCTGGAAAACCGGTTGAATACAGATTTTACAGGTTTCTCCCGGATATAAAACATATCTGTCTGCCTGTACATGCACAAATTTTTTATAATACTTACCTGCCTTTTCCAGGAAATCTTCTTTCCCGTTATGTGGAAAAATCACCCAACAGATTTTCTTTGTCTCACCCGGCATAAATTCCATTCCTTCTGTATGAAGATAAAAGCATCCTCTGTCATTGCTCTGTCTGAATAAATTGCGCTGCACACTATATCCAGCCAGACTTCCACTGGTTACAACCATTCCCAGATGCGGAGCCTTTCCTCCCATTCGCACTGCGCACAGCCAGCTTATATTTTTTCCGCAGAATATATGCGCATGACAACGCTTAACAAGACTTGTCTGGCTGTCTTCATACTGATCTGGTACTGGAAAAGAGATCCGTATGTCCTGATTATTAGTAAAGTAGGGCTTATTTTGCTGGTTTTTTATGCTAATCTCAGTTCTGACCACATCCCCTTCCCGTATCGTAGCCGTCTCATAAGATGATGAACTTTTACATACCAGCTGTAAAGAACGATTTGCGAATACAAACGGATTTCCCAACAGATCAGAACATGCATCCATAACATGTTGCAGCCCTTTCCCACCTATTATCATTTCGAATAGTTGTGCTTTATAGTCTGTACTTTTCACGTATCAGATTTCCCCCTTTACCAATCAGATTATATTACATACCACTGTTTTTTCAATGTCGGATAAGCTTATGTCTTTCCTGCCATCGCCTGTATCCCAAAATCCTGTCTGCGCCTATTGACCTGCAAATAAACCGCGCCTATAATAAAAACAAAGTATCTTTCAGGAAGGAGAATAACCGCACTATGAAAAAAGACCATATCATAAAATGGAAAGCAGGCAAAGCATTCCTGGCATCTGGAATTATCAGTCTGTGCCTTTTTTTGCTGCCCTCTGCCGCACGCGCCGCAGATCCGCATCCAGAGCTGGCAGCTTATGAAAAATTTCTGACACAGCGTCAGAGCATCTCCTGTAAGGGGATCCCGACCTCCTTTGATATTGAAGCATTTCTTACAACAGATGTAAATGGCGACAATGTATATGAACTGATCGTTTCGGATAAGGATCTCTGCGATAATCTATCCGCAGGCGATCATACTCATGTAACGCTCTATAAGTATCAGGTAGGATGTGTAGATGTCGTAAATGGGATCTTTACGAAAAAGGGCGGCGAAAATACCGTTTATATTTCGAAAACATACGCCCGCGTCATGGCTCAGACCATCTCCGGGGAATGGCTTGCGCTTGACCAGTATGGCTATCCTTATACTTATACCCGGAGACCATCTGCGGATTACAAAAAATACACGCTGCACAAAAATACTGCCGGAAACAGAAAGAAATACCTGGGGAAAGACCAGACACATTCTGAGATTTCCGATAAATACGAAAAAAAGCTGACTGCTATTACTAAGAAACAGAAAAAGCTTGAAAATACCATGAACAAGAATGGAAAAAAGGTAGTGAAACAAGTTTCCTCTTCCTACGATGCACTCAAGAAAAAACCGCTGGATCAGCTCTCCAGGCATATCAGGACAGTGCTTGCATCCAATCTGCCTGCCAGCGCTGAACGTGCCTTTGTCAAGGTGTTTACTGATACAATTCAGGATAAGCTGATCGTCAAGCCATCTTCCTATAAGAGCTGTAAAACAGCGGCACAGCTCGTAAATAAAGTAGCATCTCAGATTTTAAATGAGGAGGGGACTTTTACTTTCCGGAGCAAGGGTGTTACCTATACAGCCACGTTTCACTCCATCGGGACCGCAGGAGCTTCTTATATCAGCGGCTCTGTCAGAGGCAGCAACGGTCGTACCTATCCCTTTGGCGGGACGATCACCAGCAAACAGAACATAAAAGAAGAACTGAACCAACTGAAAAAATTCAGTGATCAAAAGGTAGAAGAGGCAAAAAAAGAGGTGCTGTCTGTCTCGGGTGATCTTCTTGCTCCCAAAGCGCTTCGAAAGTATTTAAAGACCGCTTCAAAAAGTCATTTATACAAAACTGTAAGTAAAAAATCTCCGGCTGCGGCAAAGCTGATAAAAAAAGGAATCGACACGGCAGATAAATTTTCCGCCCTCGAAAAAGCCTACAAAGGGCTGCTTTCACTTGACCTTCAAAATACGCCGGAGGATAAGATCATAAAACAGATCGCTCAGTACAACAAAAAAGTGGCTGCTTTTGAAAAAGCAGTAGATGCACTCTTTTAAAAGATCCTCTCTCATAAAGCGGAGAGCTGCTGCAGCATACATCCCGCGCTGCGCTTTCGGTGCTTTTTCTCCGAATGCCACCGGGATCATTCGTTTGCAGCAGTCTCTCCCAAAATAATCCGTATAAGCTGCCTGTTCAGCATGAGCGTACAATGATACGGATTGAGGATAAGACCTTCTATCCCGTCTGCGTCCAGCGTAATCCGAAAAATCTTTCCAAGCTCTGCTGTAAATGCAGACATGACCCCATTTTTATCCTTTGACTGTTCTTCAAAGCTTGTATATGCTGTAAACCATCTTTTCCCGTCATCGGTGCAAAGCACCCGCATCTGAAGGGAATCCTGCCCTGCAAGCGGATCCAGTGAAACGATCACATGCCCGTTTTCTTTTGCCCGTTTGCGTATTACAGTTAATGTATGCGCCAGCATTTCATCTGTCATCTCTTTTTGCAGCGCATGGATCGCTGTTTCTATTTTCTCATTTCCTGCCAGTTTTCTATCCTGTTCCATCTTTTTTCTCCTGTATACGACTCTTTGTCTTTTTTGTCCCTTTATTTTATCGCATTTCAGGGAAAAAAGCAAAGAGCTGTCAAAAGTCAAAAGAAACATAAAAACGGAGCTGCTGCTCCATAGATGATTATTCATCTACTTTGCAACAGCTCCCAGCAGATTCTTCTTTTCTTCTTTCTTTATGCTGCGCTTCCGTTCGGTCTGTTCCCCCGTCTGGCGCAGCTTTGTTCAAATTCCTTTAGCCTGCGCTTTGCTTCCATCGTCAGATCCCGCGGCACCTGGATCTCTACTGTCACATACTGATCTCCGCGCACAGACGGCTGGCTCATGGACACGATTCCCTTGCCCCGCAGCCGGATCTTTGTCCCGCACTGCGTACCGGGCTTTAAGCTGCACAGGACGGTGCCGTCGATCGTCTGTACTGGCACCTCTCCGCCGAAGACTGCCGTCGTAAACGGCACCTGCACCGTTGTATAGATGTCCTGCCCTTTTCGCGTAAATCCCGGCTTTTCCATCACTGTGATCTGCAGCAGCAGATCGCCCGCCGGTCCGCCTCCCATACCCGGAGCGCCTTTCCCCTGCAGGCGGATCGTTTTTCCGTCTGCGATCCCTGCCGGAATATTGACCTCGTATGACTGCACGCTGCCGTCATCCCGTCTCAGCCGCACAAGCTTTTTCCCGCCAAAGGCGGCTTCCTCAAAGGTAAGCGTAAGCTGTGCACTCACATCCTGCCCTCTGCCAGCATACGAAGAGCCTGCTCTGCCATACGGACCGCCGCTGTGCCGCGTCCCGGATCCGTGACCGCCTGCACCTCCATAGCCGGAAAATCCGCCGAATGCAGAGTCTCCAAAGGAGGAGCCAAAAAATTCCTTCAGGATATCATCCATACCCCCCGCATTTCCTTCAAAATGATATTCATGGAATCCATCTCCAGACCGGAAGCTGCCATAGCCTCCCGGATCACCGCCATACGTCCCTGCACCGGAAAATCCTTCTTCGAATGCCGCATGGCCAAACTGGTCATACAGTTTTCGCTTTTCTTTGTCGCTCAGAACATTATATGCCTCTGTGATCTCTTTAAACCTTTCCTCTGCCTGCGCGTTGCCGCTGTTCGTATCGGGATGGTACTTTTTTGCCAGTCTTCGGTACGCCTTTTTCACAGAAGCCTCATCTGCATTTTTGTTAATGCCCAGGACCTCATAATAATCTCTTTTTGTCCTCAAATCCTCTCACCTCCCTGATATGTCTGCACAAAATCCCTGTACAAAATCTCTTCTGTGTCCGGCTTGCCACAATGCAGGAAGAGGACAAGCTCCCTGCCGGATACCTGCCCTCTGTCTGCCATCTTATTATTCTTCTGCTTCCGTTTCTTCTTCCGCAGCCTTATTATTGACCATAGCCACCGTTACGACTGCCTCCTGAGGATCGGTCAGCAGCTCAATCTTTTCATTCGCTGCGATCGCAAGATCCCTGACACGGATCGTATCTCCTGCTCTCATATCTCCTACGTCTACGAGCACCTGATCCACCAGGTCCTCCGGGAGCGCTTTATAGGAAATCTCTTTTAACAGCTCTTCCAGTACGCCGGTGCTTACCTTCTCGTGGTTCTGCAGCACGATCTCCGCAACAGAATGTACCTTCTGTCCGCTGACAAGCGCCTGAAAATCTATCTCTTCTACACAGTGCTTCATGGAATTATATTCTACATCCTTGATCAGTACATGGTAGGTTTTATTATCAACATTCAGAAGGATCTGACTGCCTTTATGGCACGTTTTCAGCAGTCCCTCCACCTCTCTGGCTGTCATCTGCAGCGGTATGGATGCTTCAATCTCTCTTCCGAATAAATTACCTGTCACAAAGCCTTCTCTTCTCAATTTCTTTGCCCGGACATCCATGCTTCTTTTTTCAGCTTTTAAAGTATTCATTTATCTTTTCCTCCAAGCTTCGATTTCTTCTCAAATGATCAGGGCAGCCGTTGCTGCCTTTATCAGCCCTCGATCGTAATGTATTTGCTCTGCTCTACCGCCGGCTTTGCTTCTTTCTTCGGTACGAACAGTGTCAAAATGCCATGCTTAAATTCGCCTTTGACATCTTCCTGCTCCACTCCGTCTCCTACATAGAAGCTCCTGCTGCAGGAACCTGCATACCGCTCTCTGCGGATATAGCGGCCTGTCTCCTTCTCCTGCTCATCCTTATCAAGTCCCTTTGCTGCCTCGATCGTCAGATAACCATTCTCCAGAGAAACTCTGACCTGATCCTTCTTAAAGCCCGGAAGATCGACCTCGAGCTGATATCCATTCTCCAGCTCCTTAATATCTGTCTTCATCAGGTTCGCTGCCCGTCCGCCGTACAGCTTTTTCTCCGTCTTTCTCATATCTCTGTCATCATAAAACGGGAAGTCATTAAAAAACTCATCAAACAAATTCTCTCCAAAAATACTCGGCATCAACATAAATCATCTCTCCTTTTCTATTCTATGCTCATTGACCTTGTTTCTTTGGAACTGGGATGTTAGAAATAGAAGCGGATCTTCTCGATCCTTTTTATTCCCTTCCTTTGTTCTACATGTAATATAGCACTCATTATTAGCACTGTCAATAGGTGAGTGCTAATTTTTTGTGAAGAATTTGTGAAGCCTTGATTTTACAGGCTTCACAGGGATTTTTCACTTGCTTTCGCACTCGATTTTCTTGATTTGACCACATTTTACGACAACGACTTCTGGTTTATACCACAGCAGGTACAGTTTCTGGCAGGTTCATTTTAGACATCTCATTCTCTACATGAGACTTCCCATACAAAAGTGTCATGAGTTCGATCATAAATTCCCTGTAATTCCAATTTTATTTCTTGAAGCCAATTTTGAAATTCACGCACATCACTGATCCGTTCAAATGATGTTCCCCTGCCGCCATCAAACGGATGAAACATCTTTTCTATTTCTTTTCGTGAATCTATAAGTTCAATTAAGTCTTTCTTCAATCATTCTCCCCCCAATGACTTAAACACCGCATCTTCCGCACTCTGATACGGAATCAGCTGAAATGCACTCATCAGATCAGCCGGAACACTTGCGAAATCAACAAATGATATACTCGGAATCAGCACCTTCTTTGCGCCGCTATCCAAGCACACTTGAAGTGTATTGGCAAGTTCATCCGCCTTTATCATTGTGCCACTAATTGTTATATCTCCCAACACTGCCAAGTTGCTGACAACAGGCTTTCCCAGGGCAATCGAACAAAGTGCAATCAATGTTGGAAGTGCCAATTTGTCTGTCATACCAATTCCCTGTAAATCCTGATAGTTGATGATATAGTCTTTGGTTGAAGTGCTGATAGCGCCACTGATCCGATTGCCGTTGGCTTTCAGATAATTAAATGCCGTGTTCACCGCTTCCTTACATTTAGAATCACTGCCTAATCCGCTCCGTTCAATTTTGCCATTGCCCGGAAGCATCTGGCTTTCCAAACGGAATACACCAATCATGCCGCTTTTTCCTCTGGATACGGTATAAATCTGTCCCGGATTACACATTCCATCCGGTATCAGCTTACCGCCACCCTGTTCTGGTACGGAAACATAATGTTCTGACATATCTTCTAAATCTATATAAGAGAAGTTCACATCATAAAATTCCATACCGCCCAGTTTCTTCAATTGCTCCTTGACACGGCGACGCATTTCCAATGCAATTTTAATAATTTCTTCCAGTTCTTCTTTGGTAAACTCACCATTTGGGTACATCAACTTCAGATAACCGTCTATCATACGACGAACTGCAATTGTATCACGCTGATTCAGATTTCTCCCCAGACGGAAGTAGTGATCAAGTGCATCTCCATACTGCTCCTTGCGAAGTTCTCGGATGAACTCTGCCAAATAGTCACTAATAAAACCATAATCATTAGTAAAATGCTCCGGCCTGAACTTCGGTATCTCCCATCCTGGAAGATAACAGTGCATACGATCAAGAAATGCTGTATCTGTTCCCATTTCCTGTGGGAAAGGTGCAAACAAACTGGAGGTTTTCAACAGAACATCCACACTCTGATTGATGTTTCCAACAAAAACCATCGACGCAGTAGCAGCCTTTTCTTCTTTGCCACGGGCAAAAGAGCCGGATGCCATGTAATCCTTCATAATCTGAATGCCATCTTTATCTTTAAACTTGATACCTGCCACTTCATCAAAGGCTACACAGTCCCATAAGCCGACCAGTCCGACCGTTTTGCGTCCCATATTGTAAAATAAGTTTGCAACCGTTGTCTGTCCACCGGAAATCAAAATACTGTTGGGTGAAATTTCTTTGTAAAGGTGAGATTTACCGGTACTTCTCGGTCCAAGCTCACAAAGATTAAAGTTATTCTCAACTAACGGAATCATACGGGTCAGGAGCAGCCATTTCTCCCGGTATGTAAATTCATCTGGCTCCATGCCGATAGAACGAAGAAGAATATCCAGCCATTCATCTTTCGTAAAAGCTTTTCGTCCCTGCTTCAGTTCATCAATATCAATGTGCGGCATCTGGATTGGTGTCAGCTTACGAATACTGATTGGTGAAATATCTTTCTGCTTTTTCTGTTTGGAACGAAGTGGATTTCCATCAATGTCCTCAATACCAAAGTTATTATCGCCTTCAACCTCATAATCCAGCTGAACAATGCACCAGATACCGCCGCAGAGCAGGCGATCAAATTTTTCCGGATATTCATCGGCAATCGGTACATTACCAACACCCAAATTAGAAAACTCTGCAAAAAAGCAATCCTTTTTCATATCCAGTCGAACAGTCACCATATCAATGATCGTGTGACTACCTTTTTTACGCAACTGAGACAGAATCTTCTGTGATTCATCCGGGCGTACAAAGTTGTCAGCAAGAATACGCTTCACATTCTGTACGCCTTTCTCTATAACATTCTCATCATCTGAACTGCAATACTGTCCCAACAAAAACTCAAGAACATACACTGGGACATTCGCCCCTTCTTTAATTTTCTTTGTCAGATCTTTACGAACAATCTTACCGTCAAAGTTCTGACGGAGCTTGTTCTTTATTTCTTCACGGGTGCCTTTACCCTCTGTAAATTGCTCCATCTTTCTCTCCTTCTGCGGCATTAACTAAAAAAATCAAACTCGTCCACCGCAAAGGCGATGTCAATCTGGAATGGCTCCCGCTGTGGCATCTGTAATCCCTGTTCATCTGCAATTACCAGATAATAAGTAGCAGTATTGCTATATTTCAGAGATTTCAGATTAAACTGACAGCGGAAAGTTCTTTCTGCACCGTTATCACTGGTCTTATCTGCAATAATCTTCTGAATATCACTAATCTGCTTGCCATCCTCATCTGTAAAGTAAACCTGATAGGTTGCTGCTTCACGGTTTGTACTGACCGCATCTTTTTGATAGAAGTTCAATGAAAAAATCATATTGCTGATTTTACGGTTTGCGGACAGTAAATTGACCGTAACCGGCTTGGTATCATATTTCTGCTTATTCCGCTTATATTCCATAGAATCATTACGGAGATAATGGTACTCAATCACTGGAACAACCATTTCTTGCAAACTGATACCACCATGCACAAAATTCATACCGCCGCCATTCATTTTGATACGAATACTTTCTCTCGGTGCAAATCCATCGAATTCCGTATTTCCGCCCAAGAATTTTACAGGCATCAAGTAATCTGGTTGCACCCCCTTCTGCATAATTGCATATCTTCTGCCATATTCCACACATCGCTTGATACTTTCTTTTTTTGTAATGTCAGAGTTTGTTACATCCACATCAAAAAAGCCTCTTTTATCCACTTTATCCTCTTCCTTCAAAGGACTGTATGTATAAAGAAATCCGTGATCTGCCGTAATTAAGATGTTCGTTCCGCCAAATTCATTTACAATGATACGCACAAGGTTCTTCAATTCTGAAATTGCCTTGTCACACGCAGCAAAAACAGCAGTATCCGAAGTGTGGCTGGCTTCATCAATGGTATCGTGGTAAATATAGACCACATCCATCCCTTTCACCAAAGCACTTCTTTCCGCTCGCTTCATAGCAATAATGTCATTGTACTTTAAGGCCACACTTGCCGAATCTTCTGTTTTCAGAACCTTATCTCTATACGTACTTGCCGTAGACTGTCCGTCCGCCAGAACTGTCAAAATATCATTTCGAACCTCTACCGTCAATTCTTTATGCGGCAACAATGCTGCCATACCAAACTTTGTAATAGAAGGAAAGATACTCTGCATACTGCTGATAGAAACCTTGCTTTGTGTTTCTCTCTGAAGCTGATCTGCCATCATAGCCGCCACTTCATAACGCATGGCATCTGAGATAATTACAAATACTTTCGTATCCGAAGTCTGAATGCGGGAACGGTAAAAATCTTCCTGCTGCGGTACTTCCAGAACTTTACCGTAAGTTTCCAGTTCATCCGCACACACATCAGACCAGTTATTCCCTAATTCCCCTAAAAACCAATGAGTATAGAGTCCTTCCACTTTATCGACAACGTGCTTGAACAGATCATCCAGCAGAATATTGGAAGTCTCCAAACTCTTTTGAAAACTAAGATGAAACAAACGGTAATAAGTGTCCATCTGATAGTAACTTTCTGTATATTCTTTCCAGATACTTTTCGCTTCTGCGGTATGGAATCCGGCAGAATGTTCCTTAAAGAAGCTTTGCATATTCGCCACTTGTAAGATACCGTCATAAAAAAACTCAAATGGCTCATACCATACACAAGTTCTCCTTTTTTCAACGGTATTCGTAATGGTATCCACATCAATGATATGGTCACTGATCTCTGTCATTAGCTTTGTCAGAATCACTTCATTAATACACGGGAAGCATTCTGTTCCTACCAAATCCTCTACTGCCAGCTTTTCAAAGCGCTGATGCAGACGAGCTTCATCCTCAACATAACGTGCCACATCATATAATTGCTGAATGTTGTCACTATGAAGCCATTCAGAAATAAAATCATAGCAATATGCCTGATGTGGCATGGAAATAAAACCGTCCAGTCCGGCAAGATATTCCTGCCGCATGGTACGGGTCGCTGCAGTTAAAAGCAGATGAATTGCTAACCGCCCAAGGTCTGGTTCTTCCTCCACAAATCCGCATCCCTGACGAACCATCGCCCAAAATGCTGCGTCTGCATGATATTTTACAAAATCCTGATAAACCGTGTTATTATTCAAATCAAGTCCCGCCTGGAACACACTACGGAGAATCATATTAGGCTGTGCATCTTTCAATCCACAGATTGCCGCCATGACAGCCATGTGTAACTGGGCCGGTGTTTCCGGAACTTTATTCTGTGTACTAACTTTCAAACGACGGTCTTTCGCATTGAAGTAAGCACGATAATTTTTAACCTGTTTCCTCATTGCCGGATTTGATATAAGTCCCATCTCATCCATCCAGATAGAAATCAGATCTGCCCGAAACTCTTCGCTGTAAAGCTCCACATCCAGAAGCCAGTTATCATCAGGGCGATTATAGACACACGGACTGTAAACCAGATAATTTGTAGTCAAATCATCTACTGAAAGCAGTTTTTTTACAGAAAACGCATTATTTCCAGTCAGTGCAATCACCTTTGCATTTTCCAAAACCACTTCATCCAGTTTATCCTCAAATTCCTTATCTTCATCGTACCAGAAAATGATACGACGCTGATAAAACTCAGACAGAGGTTCAGCAAACCTGCGATTTAAATCTTGTATTATTTTGTCTGTATCCATGCTGTCCTCCTACCTTATAATTTCCCAATTTGATTTTCGCTTTGTTCCGTTCTGCACCAATCTACCTTTTTCCTGTAAAGAAGCAAACATTCGAGAAACCGTTCTTTTCGATATACCCATTTCTTCCGCATAATATGCCTGTGTTGCAGACGGATTTTTCTCTATAATCTGCAACAATTTTTCTATCCGCGTCTGTTCCTTATTAAGCGGCACTTCAGCGCCATTAATGCCATCATTGCCGCCACAATCAACGCCATTAGTGCCATTTTCAACGCCATTGGCGTTATTTGTATCAATCTGACCTCGATAAATATTGATACGCAAATCAACTTCGCCACCAATAAACTCTGGCTCCCGCAGTCCGGAAGCTTTTACTTTATCAATAATTCTCGGAATACCGCTTCCCCAATGCTCAATCAGGTTCATGTAAGCAAACGCATGCGCAAGAGCTTCATTTCTGATTTTAGAATAGCCTTCTTTCATACGCTCCATCGTTTGTCCCATTGGCAGCTTTCCTGGGGAAGTAATTTCTAATCGGTTATCATATACCGCCACCTGTATCGTACCATGATCCAGATAACTACGATGTACCATAGCATTAATAATCAACTCACGAATGGCATCCGGTGGAATCTCATAAACGTCCTGGCGATAAATTCC
Organism: Parablautia sp. Marseille-Q6255; assembly: GCF_951230155.1. Lineage (GTDB taxonomy): Bacteria > Bacillota > Clostridia > Lachnospirales > Lachnospiraceae > Choladousia. Next base: position 141,855 of record NZ_CATNVD010000008.1, on the reverse strand, counting down.
CACAATAGTAGCACCCAAATGAATATTTCTCAAAACAAACTGAAATGCTTCGTCTATCTGCTCCCAAAGCGGACCGGTATATTCTCTACGGTCAACAAATACTGCTTTCGTTGTACCTTTGAACACACCACATTGCGTTGCAACATGAAGTCCTCCGTTGCCAGTCAAAATAGCAAAAGCATTAGACGGATAATCTTTTCCATCACGCTCAAGCAAAATGCCCCAGGAGCGCAACTGCTGTCTGCCTACATCTTTAATCGATGCTTTCTGTTCCTCTGTACAAGCATTTCTGACAGCCTGCTCTTTCATAGCTTTGCAAAGGGCATCAATATCTTCATCTGTAACATTTAATCCAGTACATAAAGCTTGATCGTAGTAACGATTGCTTCCCTCAAACAATAATTCTTTTATCATATACTCATCAGCAAGGCGGGTAGTTCCGGCAACACGGACATATACACCGCCATCTCTGCCAAGAGCCTTGATATAATATGGGCGCTGTCTGCCCTCTGAAACCTCTACCACAATAACAGTCTTGCCATCAACCGTTTGTAAAGTAATATCCGGGATGATTGCCGGTTCACAGCTGTCTGATACGGCATTGGCAATGGCATCCATTTTCCTGAACACATCTTCTTTGTCAAAACCAACAGCTTCTCTGGTTTTATCGGCAATTCCAAAAATAATTTTTCCTCCGGTTCCATTTGCAAAGGCAACCACAGACTTCATATATTTGATACTTTTCTCCGGCAGATTCTCTTTGAACTCCACATTCTTCGATTCTCCTGCAAGAATTTCTTCTATGGTCATCATAACACCTCGCTCTCAATTCGCTACGCAGTGCATAGCCTTTTTATTATTTCTTCTGATATTCCAGTCTTAATTCTTCTGCCAAGTACAGATCGGGTTTGCCGTCATAATCGGATTTTTAATTTTTTCGTCTATCATCATGTATAATCCTTTTCTTCATTTTACCAGAACTATTTTCCCTTTTCACATTGACTTTTTTCTCTTCAACACATATAATAATGATAACTCATCTAACACGTTTAGAAGGAGAATCCGGTTTTCGCATTGCGATTACCGGTTTTTATTTTGTTTCTTTTTCTATCTCTTTTATGTAATTCTGATAATCTTTTTCATAATCTTTCTTGGCACTTACAAAAAATACTGGATAAGCTGTTATCAACTGCACTCTCTTTTCACTTTTCTTCTCAAACACAATCAGATAATCTAATTCTTCTTCCTGATAACGTAAATACAAACGCCTTCTCTTCTTCGAATTTACTTTTTCCCAATATTTTACCCGCACATCATTTTCATTATACAATTCAATAATTTCTCTGATCCAACCTACCCGTAATGCACGATAAAGACATTTTGTGCGAACATCTCCATTATTCATTGTAATTAGATCTGTTCCTAAAATACAATTTTCCGGACAAAATGCAGACGAGAGGTCATTTATACAAGGTTTTATATCAAGTTTTGCTTTCTGCTCTATGCTTGCAGAATGCCAAAATATTTCTGCCTTACTTTCTATCCATTTTAAAGGCACATATATTTCCATCCCCTGAAATAGTGGTCTATCTTTCGTCGCAATAGTCTCTTTAAATCTGTTATGACAAATATCGAAAATTGCAGACAGTTTCATTGTTTTATCAAAAGCAATAGGAGTCAATTTCTGTTTCATTTGTATTTTCCTCCTATTTTCTTGGTTCCCAAACAAATAAATTAAATTTTGATTCATAACGAGCTGTTGATTTATCAATATTCTTTTTTTTCTGTAATGCGTTTACAAACTCAATTTTCCCTTTGTTCGCCATACTTTCAATTTCCAGATTTCTATAATGATACGCCAACGCTCCATTCAACAAATCTGCTAATTGCAAAATCTCCGATTCAGCAGAGTTAATCTGTCCAATATGTGTAATTACTTCTCCATTAAAATCATAAATATTATTACACATAACTTCCTTTAATTTCTGGATACGCTTACCACCCTTTGTATCTTTTATATCCACCAAAATGTGATACTCATTTTCTTGTCGAATAATCGGATCAAGCGTTCTAAAGTACATTTTATAATACCACAGATCATAATCATCGTTATTATATTTTGCATGATTCAATTTATCTTTTCCTGTTGCTACTAATCCACGATAATGTAAATCACTATTTTTCCAGAAATAATCAAGCAATTCCAGATAAAACTCAATCTTTGATTCCGAAATTTTTGTCCATTTAATTTCAAAGTGACTATTCAGACCATGCTTTTCTTTAATTGCACGAATATCCGAATAAATTTGTTTCCTTTTTTCACTTAAACAATACATTGCCCCAAGAACCATAACTGAAGAATTATCCTTTTGTAAATGGCAACTCTCATCACAAAATACAGTATATAACATTGTCCACCCTCCTTACTTTATTTTAGCCAAAACATCCTGGAAAATTGCATAATTCTTCTTCACGCCATCGTCCAGATCAATGGAAATCATCTGGTCGGCAAGGTGATGAATCTTTTCTTCGTAGGTTCTGATTTCCATATCCTGCGCCTGCAAGGTGGTTAGCTTTTTGTTCAACTTCACACGCTCACTGGTGGAAGCATTGGCAATACGCTGTTCCAAATCGGCAATAGCAGTGCGATAACGAGCCTGTTGTTCATGCACATAATCGGTACGGATACGGGCAATGGTGTCAGGTTGATAGCGGTGCATATAAATCAATGCCTTGAAACCGTTCTTCTTGCCACTGTCGAAAAGCCAATAAATCGGGCGTTTCTGATACATCTTGCAATGGTCAGAATAGAAATCACTCAGGAAATAATTCCGAATCACATCCTTCGGCTGACCCTTGCCGCCGAGAGCATCCGCAATGAATTTCAGGTTTTCGTCCAGCGTATCTGCACCGTAAACCGTTTTCACAAACTTAACGAATAGACCGACAATATCATCCTCAAAATATTCATCGTCGCAAATTGGGATAATGTTATCCTTATCCGCAGCAAAAGAAGCATACTTGCTGTTGTCCCATTCGCCGCCTGCATAGGCAAGTCCATCTACATCCAGGGAGTAGCGACCGAACATACAGCCAACCGCATAGGAAATGAAAGAGCGAATATCTCTGCCAAGATCAGCCTTGCGAACCGTCACGTCTTTATCCTCAACTTCCGGTGTCAGCTCATCCTGTAAACCGTAAATGTCAATGAAAATACGGTTCAGTTCTTCCTCATTGGTTTTTAACTGATTAAACCGGTTATCGCATTCAGCCTGCCACTGATCAAATGCTTCGGCAATGATGGAAACTTTGCGAAGCAGTGGGTGGTACTGAAAATCCCACGAAGTTTCAAAGGAATCCCAATCTTTTTTTGAAAAATCAACATTTTCTCCTGCCAAAGCAGAAACTTTGCTTTTCTGGTCTCCAATATCTGGTACAATAATTTTCCCAACGTCTCCAACTTGACAATGAATTGTAGAATTAAATACTTTAAGCAATTCTGCAAATATTGATGTATTGGCATACCCCAAAAGCCATAATTGATCTTCTTCTTTTGGAAAGAAACAATGCCCCGAAATATCATAAAATGTATCATCTGGCGCTATACGGAAACTATTTTTACTAATAGTTAAATCTGTCCATGTGCATTTTTTCTTTTTCAGGAAATCCAAATCCAACACTCTGGCATTTTTTTGCTGCAATATAAAATCCGGTGTTTTATTATAAAACAAAAGATATTCTAAATTACCGTACCACTTTCTGTAAGCTCCTCCCTTCAAATATTTAATCCACTTTAGTCCATAACTGGAGCCATTAAATTCAGAAAAATCTACTTCATGCCATAATCTTAAATATCTATCATTATTCGATGTCTGCATACCAACTTTAGGAGCAGCTATTTCTGTCATGGTTTTGTAATTTCCATACATCTCATATATTTGACGATGTAGCCAATAGGCTATTGGCATTCCAGGAATCTTCATAAAATTTTCTTGTTGAATAGTATGTAATCCTTTTCTATGCAAAAAAGCATTCCTACGTTCCTCTACACTATGAACCTCGCCTTGGCTATCAAATAATCTATGATATCGCCCCACATAGTTCTTAATATATGTTTTAGATATAACAAATGTTGTTGTGCCAAAATCCGATCCGAAAATTCCTCGTCCTGGGTGAACCATATTAACAATCATATTGTTACGAAGCATTGTATTTCGCATTTTTTCATAACTAGACAAGAACATCCATACTGGAATGTTTATCATGGAAACATAACCGTGGTTCGTATTCATTTCTAATGTTCGTTCCATCATGATTGTACTCATATCCGATTTCGTATCTGGATATTTTTTCTTTACAAAAAAAGATAATTTTCCTGACATTCCAGACGCACCCATATACGGCGGATTCGTCACAACCACATCATATTTCTGTGCCAGAGCTTCTGCCACCTGTACCAACGGCAATAATTCTCTCAGTGCCGTTTCACGGGACATATTTATATCTTCCGTAATCTCAGCAAAACGGTCATACAGCACAGACCAATCCTGCGGTGTTACTGTCAAAATCGAACCATATTCCTTTGCATCATACAGTTCTTTGATGATAGTGTCCATAGCTGCTGTGAGCTTCGTATCGCCATTACAGAAATAATCCACAGCAAATTTATCTATATGATTACTCTCCACAATAGCATATACATGGGGCTGAATGCCACGGCTGAAGAAGCGGCGATCATACTGACGGGCTTTCATCATTACCGCAAAGTAAGCCAGCTGTGCCGCACGGTCATCAATATCCAGTCCGTAAAGATTATTCTCCACAATGCTTGCCACCGCTTCACGGCTGGTATAGCCATAGGATTCATAAATCTTCATCAGTACATCAAACATATACGCAAGAATATGACCTGAACCGGAGCATGGGTCAATGACTTTCAGCTGATTTGGTGTCATTGCGGCGTATTCCTTACGGATTTCAGCCAGCTGTGCCTGCACTTCCGGCTCCTGCTCAGCTTCTTTCAGATAGTAGTGCCATTTGGTATCTTCCGGATCACGGTTTCCGGCAGCATAAGCAGACTGTTCTTCCTCGGTAGGAAGAAGCTGACTCTTAACATCTGGGTGTCCTTCCAGCCATAAACGCCCAAGGCTGTTCTCTACCATATAGCGAACAATCCAGTCCGGCGTGAAAAGCTGGGTTGCTGCAGGGATATTTTCTTTTGTGATTTTTACGTTCTTTTTCAGTGCTGCGAAAACATCGTCTTTTTTCTCGCTGTTATAATACTGATACAACCAGCCGATAATCTGAACCGCATCCTTCCAGTCATCCTCCGGTATCAGCTCGATCATCTGCTGAATAACACTGCCTTCACGGAGTAGATTATCCGGCAGAAGAAGCTCAGTGTAATCTGCTATCTTCTGGAACATTCCAGGCAGAATCTTATTCAGGGCGTTACACTGCACGATCAGCAGATATTTATACAGTTCTTCGGTTTTTTCGGCATCTTTCAGCTCATAGACCTTTTCCATATCCAATCCATCCAAATCCAGATGAATAGCTTCGGTTATAATCTGCGGCTTAAAGTTGTTTTCCTCGTCCGTGAATACACGCACATGAGAAGGAAGATAGCCGTTGACTTCCATAAATCGCAAAGCAGAAAATCGGTTAAACCAAGTGTAGGCAACCTCCTCCATGACCTGCTTATATCCTTTATCGTTAATCTCGGCAATCAGAGCCTGACGCTGTTTCTTTTCATCGGCAGTGAGGACTTTGCCGCCAATGCTGTCCGCATTGGCATCCTCAATATTGTCCTCTGTGATACCGTATTCCACACCTTTTAGTGAAACACGGGCGATCAGCTCTGTTCTTGCCCAGACAGCAAATTTTTTAATCGCATTCTTATCCATACTCGTCTCCTTAATTTACGATGAAAGTGTTGTCAAGCGGCTATACAGACTGCGTGCTTGCACGCAAGGATGTATAGACATTTGACAACCAAGCCGCTATGAGTAAGTAGGGCAATAGCCCGGATTACGAATAGCGGCTGCAGTTGTGGAAGTGCCAAAGGCACGGAACAACTGACTTTCGTAAAATAATATCAATTTAATTTGATCTCGTCGCAATTTTTCAGCAACTGTTTCAGCTGAGAACGAATTTTCTCTACATAATCATCAATATCTGCTTCAGTCTGTAAGGTCTTTGCCTGGAATACAACCTGACGGTTATAAGCACGAACCACTTTCTTCTTTACAGGAGCTGCTTCTTTTCCCGGCTGTGTCGGCTGTACTGGCGGCTTCGGTGCAGGCGGAGCCAGAACTGACTCAATATTGCTGACTGTATCATCCTTGTACTGACACATCGGTAGGAACATAGCATCCAAAAGGGCAAGGCTCTTTAATTCTGCGATTTTCTCCTTGCACTGACTGAAATACCGATCTGATTTCTCAATCAGATGGGATGCCTTGGAATCGCCGTTTGCGGCAGTGTGGGTAGCTTCCATACACTGACGAACCGTTTCCAAAACCTCGGCGCGTTTTTCTTCCAGCATCTTATCATGGGCGATACGAACCGTATCCATCAACGGATTCAGTTCACGAATCCGGTTATAGTTGAACTTGCTTCCGGTCTGAACCATCGTAATCAGACGAATGGTATTCAGTGCCTTATGCGCTTCCTCATTTTCCGCAATACGGTCAAGGTCATCATACAGAGATTTCTCAAACTGCACTGCTTGGTCGAATACTGTTACCTGAGTCTTAAAAAAGTTTTCGATACCGTTGCTCATGGCTTCTTTGTTATCAAAGAGAGCATCCTCTTTTTTCAGGATACGCTCAATCAGGGCAATATTGTCTTTCTTTTGAGAAAGTACATCATCCATCAGATGAATGGCTTCCTGCACTAATGCACGATCCGGGTATTTATGTCCATCATAACGGGCATCCAGAGAAGTATAGTAATCACGCTGTTCACCGAATTTCTCGGTCACAAAGCGAATCAGGCCATCTTCATCGTCCGGTACATCCATGATGTCGAAATACTCTCGGAGCATCGCTTTTGCATCACGCATCATCGTAGCAGAAATGGTTTTTCGCTTGCTGATAGAAGTCTTACCGATCTCGCTCTTTTTGCGGAGCATATCCGGCAGTTTCGGGTCATCCGGCTGAATGGTATTGCCTGCATACTTGATAGTCACTTTCTGAGAATAAATCAACTGTGCCGCAACCGCAGCAATGTCGATTTCTTTCCATCCATACGGAATTGCACTATATTTGCTTTGCACATCTGCCATCGAGGTCGGAAGTTTTTTCGCATCCTGCATTTCCAGATATTCTTCCATAGCAGAAGCAGCATCACGGTTCGGTTCCATACCCGGGAGTGCTGTTACTGCACCTGTCAAAATCGCAATAATATCTGCATCACTGCCTGCATTATCTGTAATCAGGTCGAGCTTGCTATATACATGAGCAACCAGATATTCAAGTGACTGGTCAATCTTGCTCTTGGCATTTCCGGCTTTGATTTCCAAATGCTCACCGTCTACATAGAACTGCGCCCCTTCAATAGCATTTTGCAATTCGCTCACGGCACTCAGCTCATATTTTCCGGCTTCGTCCTGCTGGTCACTGATGATTTTCTGCACAGTTTTTGGAAGCTGGCTTACATTTCTCTGCTTTACATACTTACGAATTTTCATGGCAGATTCCAGAGATTCATAGTAAGGAGTATCTTCCAGAACAACGATTGCTTCATTGCCTTTGGATTCTGCCATCAAACGATAATCTGTTTTTTCAATAGCATCCGTAGCCACAGTCAGGAAGCGCAGACGCATACCTCCTGTTGCTACACCAACGGTAATGCCATCCACCATCTGGTCGAAAGCAAAGTCATATTTTCCATAACGGAACTTCTTGGTCGTGAAAATATCGCCGTAAATCATTTGGGCGATACGCTCCACGATAGAAGCGGTATCTACATTAGTATCTCGGATTTCACGCTGAATGTCCTGTTCTTCATCCGTCAGGAAGTTATAAGTGTCTCCAGTTCTGCCAATATAGTTCTGGCTCATCAGACGATCCAGACATCCACGGACAGCTTCACGCATGATAATCTTATCCACACGAATATCGTCTGCCATGAGGATAACGATATTGTCCAAATTAGAAGGAATATCATCAATATATCGAATCAAGTACAGAAGTTTTAGTACATCCACATCCTGCTGTTCGATGCCATCGCCGTTATCGGCAGCTTTCTGGCAACGCTCAATTACACGGCGAATCGAACCATCCAGGAAAGTATGTACGGTATCATAAAAGCGGAAGAACGGCACAAGTGCATACTCGTCCTTCTCCTGAATTTTCTGTGCAGCTTCCTGGAAGCCGGACAACATGGAACGCTCTCCACCGGACAGGTGCTTGCCGGAATTTCCGTGCTTACGGATTTCAGCAAATACTTTCTGCATGATGATGAACTGATACGGCACGAATGGGAAGTTTTCTGTAAATTCCCTCGAACCGGAGTAGCCTTTAATGTCCAGAATAGAACCGCTGAAGCTGAACAGGTTACGCAAAACAGAATCATTCTGCTCATAAACCCTTTCCAGGTCTTTGGCTGCTTCCGGCTTCTTTTTCAAAATACGTTTCTGGATGACTTCATCCACGGAGGAAGAAGATAAGCTCAGTCTTGTTTTGAAACGAGCCTGAATACGGGAGAACTCATCGGCACGAACTTTGATGATTTCATCAATCGCTTCCTGTCCGGTGCAGATTACCCAAATCTTGCCTTCGCATTCACTTCCGATTTTCTCAGTCAGAGACTGGAGATTCAAAAGCATATCTGTATCTGTTCCCACATACTGACCAACCTCGTCAATCATAAACAACAGACGGAAGTTGGCAGGCTTTGTATCTACATAAGCTTTCATATCTTCCACAAGCTGTGCAATAGAAATTTCTGTTGCTGTTTTATCGTTGAACCAGACTCGCGCATCGTCCTCACTCATATCCAGAACTTCCATCAATGTCGGGATGATGAACTTTCCATTGAAAGCAAAGGCACGGCGCATTTCCAGCCAGGACTTACCTTTTTTTTCTTCAAAAACTCTACGGAATTCCTCAGTCTTGCCCTGCTGATCAATATAACGCTCCATCATGGCAACTTTCAGATTTTCTCCGTAAAATCCCAGATGATTGTAGAACATCTTTGCAAAAACACGAAGTACAGCGGTCTTGTCTTTATTGCTGAATCCCTCAATATCAATATTGAACAGAATTGTCTCCGTCGGTCCCTTTGTAGCACGGTCAATCAGCATAAAAGTTGCCGGATCGTCCTCAAACTTTTTACGGAAACGCTCTACACTGCGGATACCTTTTACCTCTTTATTTTCCAGAAGGTAGGAAAGCATTTTCAGGAAGTGAGATTTACCACTTCCAAAAAAACCAGAAATCCAAACGCCCATATCGGCGGTCGGCTGGTCAAAGGCATCTCCATAATAGTTGAAGAAAGTAATGAAGTGTTTCTTCAATTCTCTGGTGATGACATATTCATTTAATTCCTGCTCTATCACATCGTCAGCAGCCTGATCTACTTTAATTACACCATTGATTTTGCGGTTGATGTCGTCCGCAAACATATCTCGAATCATCATGGCTTTATCCCCCTTAATCTATGACATTGAATGCCCGGTAATAATCATTTGGTATCAGACGATTGAACAGTTTTACATGACGACCATCAAACTCACCCGGATACATAACCAAAATCGGAACATCCGAAAAATGCGGTTGCAAGGCTTCCAGTAACGTATGGATTCTCATAAACGGGAATACCTCGCCTACACCTGTCAGCATCAGTACATCACCCGGTTCATGCGGCTCATACTGAATTTTATCAATAAATTCTCCATTGCCGATTGCGGAATTGAGCTGTTCCAGAAGATAAGCACTTCCATCAGCTTCTTCCATATCAGGAATCGCATCTGTGATGTCCATATCATCGCAAATGGAGAGAAATGTTTCATATAAATTACAAACGATCAAATGGCAATCTAAGGACTGATCTGTTTCCAACTGATTTACAAAATGGCGAACAACCATTTCATTTTCAGGTTCATAACAAAAGATTCTGATATTCACTTCATTGCTCAGTCCCTTGCCTTCCAGAAACTCTGATTCCTGAATCAATGCCCGAACTTTGTCCAGGCGCTCTTTTATTTCACTCATCTGGTTACCTCCTACACAAAGCAATTAAACGCCGGCAGTATCGCCGTATCGCCATTGCTTCTGATAGCATTCTCCAAAACAGGATGCAGCCATATTGGATTCAAATGATCTGCCTCTCGGTTGTCGAGATATTCTGTTTCGACAAGCACTCTGGCAATAATCTGTTTTAACTTTGTTATCGTACTATCGCTCCAGGAAGCTACGGTATCATTTTGTTCCTGTAAACGCATAAAAAATGTATTCAAATCTATCTTACCAAAAGACGTGTCCCTTAATCTGTACTTCTCACCAATGACTGTCAGCATAAATTCCCAAACTAGTCGGCTCTGCTTCATCAATGCATACAGACAAATCTGTTTTGCTACATCCGTTGGCTGTGACGCAATCGCAAAAACCAGGGAATCATCTTCCAGTGCATGAAGCCGTTTTATACAGGCTTTTGCCATGCGTGTAATGGATTTTTCCGTTGGGTACTGGAAGAGATTCTGCGCTACAATTTCTTTTACAATCGTATCATCAGAAATTCCTTCTGACATAAGCCTTGCAGTGGAACGCATTTCATAAAAAAGGAATGGCTCTCTGGTCAAAGACGCAATATAAGGATAAGAATGATCCATGTTCCCGTACCTCCTTACTGCTCCTCTTTTTTATCAGGAACAAATTCCATGATATCTCCCACATCACAATTTAAAGCAGAGCATATCTTTGACAGAATCTCTGTACTTACATTTTCATCTTTTGATAATCGAGACATCGTTGTTGTACTAACTCCTGTCATTGCACGCAAATCTTTCTTCATCATTTCTTTATCAATTAACAATTTCCACAATTTCTTGTAACTAACTGCCATTTTTTCACCTCAATCTTATTTGCTTGAAACATCTGTTCACATGGTATTTATCATCATATCACAAAAATGCGTTTCAAACAATCTAATCTATTAAAAATAGTAATTTAATTCCGAAATATCGCATTTAAAATCACAAAAAGCACATCTTAATGGTAAATAGTAAACCGAGAAGTACATCTTAATAAGACAAGCTGAAAGTACAAGTGCCACTATATATCCGATTCCACAGAAAAATTTTATCTCTTTTATCTTCTCTGATTGCAATTTTATTCTTTTTTTCAGTTTTCGCACTTCCGTCTCAGCTATCTTTCTATTCTGTTCCGCATGATACTTTAATGACTGCAATTGTTTCTCTGCTTCTTTTTGTTTTTTATATGCCTCGTCCACAGCTTGCACAGATGATTTATTTACCTGTAACCACAGTTTAGAGTTCTGGTCCCGAGCGTTTCTTATTTCTTCTTCGAGCTGCTCTTGCCAAACCATATACGCCAGTCGTTGCTAAACCAATCGAAAGTGCAAGCATATTTTCATCAATACGACCATCTTCCAACGAAGCAACCTGCATCGTTGGTCCCGGTTGTTGAGTCAATGCAAAGGTATAAACCTCATCCTTAAATCTACGCAATAATTTAACTAGTAAAGCCGCTTTTTTCACAGACAGGGCATCATATAACAGACTAAAATCTAAAAGTGTTATTTTAGTCATTTCCAACAATTTACTGCGTATAATCATTGAATGAGAAGTTATCTCACTTCCAATGAAATCCGGTTTATATTCAACAAAAACAAAGCGTTTTTGTAAAGTTTCTATTTTATCCAATGGTAAGCATTCTACAACATCGCTAAGAATCGCCTGAATATCTGAATCTGAAATAGAGTAACCTATGAAAATAATCGGATATTCTATAAAAATCGTCATCAATTTTGCAGCAAGGTATTTTCCTTTGTCATGAAATCTCTGATAATCCGCTTTGTTAAGGACAATGGATTCTGGATTTTGTACAGAATCATGAATTTTATAGATTTCCGCAATTCCTTGCAACTGTGAAAATACCAGTTCATCCTGTCCTACAAAAGTTTTATAACCTTCAAAAATATTCTCGAAAAAGCAATCATACTGCTACCTTGTCCAGCCTTCTTTTCTGTGATAATATCACCGACTCCTTCCTTTTTCTATGTTATCGTAGTCTCATCAATCACAGGAGGGTGCTATGGAAACGAAGATCAGGAAAAAGAGAAAAGCCTTTGTCGAGACAGACGACTGCGTTGCCTGCGGCTGCTGCGTAAAGGTCTGTCCCAGGGACGCTATTGAAATATGGAAGGGGATCACGGCAAAGATCCGGCTGGAAGCATGCGTTGGCTGCGGCAAATGCGCCAGAGAATGCCCGGCTTCCGTCATTACGCTAAGAGAGGTGCCGCAATGAAAAAGAAATGGTATGATTATCTCTGGATCGCATCTCTTGCGTATCTGCTGCTTGGATTTTTTAATATCCTTTTTGCCTGGCTTGGTCTGCTGTGCTTCTTTATCCCACTGATCATCTCTGTGGCAACAGGTACAAAGGGCTACTGTAACCGCTACTGCGGCAGGGGACAGCTTTTTGGATTGCTCGGAGGACGCTTCGGTCTCTCTCGCAAAAAGGACATTCCGCACTGGATGAAAAGCAAATGGTTCCGCTATGGATTTTTGATTTTCTTCTTTGTCATGTTCTTCCAGATGCTCTGGAATACCTGTCTTGTTTTTTCCGGTGCACAGGATCTGCGGCAGGCAGTCACGCTACTGTGGACCTTTAAGCTCCCGTGGCACTGGGCGTATCACGGAACAGTCTTCCATGAGGGTGTCGCTGCATTCGCCTTTGGATTTTACAGCGTGATGCTGACGTCCACCATACTTGGACTTTTGACTATGGTGCTTTATAAGCCGCGCAGCTGGTGCGTATACTGTCCGATGGGGACGATGACACAGCTGATCTGCAAGGTGAAAAAATAAATATAAATTATTAAAAATACGGAGGGAAAGACATGAATTTTTTTAATTTTTTCAGAGGCCCGGATATCAACCAGGGTATTACAGAATATAAAGATACTGCCGGAGCCATCCTGCTCGATGTCCGCACGCCGCAGGAGTACGCACAGGGACATATTCCAAACAGCAAAAATGTCCCCCTGCAGTCCATTGAGCGGATCCAGAATATCGTCACGGGAAAAGAAACGCCTGTCTTTGTGCACTGCCAGTCGGGCGCCAGGAGCCGTCAGGCTGCGGGACTGTTGACACAGATGGGATATACAAACGTAAAAAATATAGGTGGCATTGCCTCCTACACAGGAAAGGTGGAAAGATAATATGAAGGTTGTCATTGTTGGAGGTGTGGCAGGCGGCGCAACGGCGGCTGCCAGAATACGAAGATTAGATGAGCACGCAGAAATCGTTGTTTTTGAACGTTCCGGTTATATTTCCTACGCGAACTGCGGACTTCCCTACCATATCGGAGATGTGATCACCGATCCGGAGGAGCTGACACTCCAGACGCCGGAGAGCTTTTATGCGCGCTTTCACATCGCCATGAAGGTACGCCACGAGGTCACGGCGATCCATCCAGAAAAGCACACCGTTTCCGTGAAAAATTTAGAGACCGGAGAAGTGTTCGAGGAAAGCTATGACAAGCTGCTGCTCTCTCCCGGAGCCAGACCGACACTGCCGCCTCTTTCCGGCATGGAAAGCGACAGGCTTTTCACACTGCGCACGGTAGAGGATACCTTCCGCATCAAAACGTTCACTCAGGAGCATCAGCCAAAATCAGCTATACTGGCAGGCGGAGGCTTTATCGGGCTGGAGCTTGCAGAAAATCTGCGCGAGCTGGGCATGGAGGTTACGATCGTCCAGCGCCCGAAACAGCTGATGAACCCGTTTGACGAGGATATGGCATCCTTTATCCACAGCGAAATGCGCAGACACGGCGTCCGCCTCGCGCTCGGCCACACGGTAGAGGGCTTTGAAGAAAAGGACGGCGGTATGGATGTCCTGCTAAAGGATGAGTCTCCACTGCATGCCGATATGGTCATACTCGCGATCGGCGTTACCCCGGATACGCAGCTTGCGCAGCAGGCAGGTCTTGCACTTGGATTAAAGGGCAGTATCATCGTAAACGACCGCATGGAAACCTCTGCTCCCGACGTCTACGCAGTGGGCGACGCCGTGCAGATAAAGCATGCTGTGACAAAAGAGAATGCGCTGATCTCTCTCGCCGGTCCTGCGAACAGGCAGGGACGCATCGCGGCAGACAATATCTGCGGCAAGGACAGCCACTATCCAGGTTCTATAGGAAGCTCCGTCATCAAGGTATTTAACATGACCGCCGCTGTCACCGGCATCAATGAGCGGACAGCAAAAAGGGCGGGGATTGACGCTGACAAGGTGATCCTCTCTCCGATGAGCCACGCCGGTTACTATCCGGGCGGAAAGCTTATGACAATGAAGGTGCTCTTTGAAAAAGAAACCTTCCGCCTGCTCGGCGCTCAGATCGTCGGATATGAGGGAGTCGACAAACGGATCGATGTTCTTGCGACAGCTATTTACGCAGGGCTGAAGGCGACGGACCTAAAGGAGCTTGACCTTGCCTATGCGCCGCCGTATTCCTCCGCAAAGGATCCGGTCAATATGGCCGGATTTATGATAGAAAATATTGCGCTGGGACATCTGAAACAGTTTCATGCAGAGGATGTGGAGACCCTTGCGCGCGATGGAAGCGTCATCCTTCTCGATGTGAGGACTCCCGGCGAGTATGCCCGGGGCCACGCAGACGGCTTTATCAATATCCCCGTCGACGACCTGCGCGAACATATCGACGAGCTCGACAAAAACAAAACAGTTTATGTCATGTGCCAGAGCGGACTGCGCAGCTATATCGCAGTCAGGATCCTCTGCGGATACGGCTTTGACGCCCGCAACTTCTCCGGCGGCTACCGCTTCTACGACACAGTCATCAATGACCGCTGCCTGATCGAGACAGCGACTGCCTGCGGGATGGACAAATAACACAGCTCTCACTTGAGCTGTTGGCATCACAGACAAATCAACAATTGCTTTTTTAATATTTTTGTTTTATAAAACAACCTTCTGTGTTCTATTTCAGAAGGTTGTTTGTCAAAACGAAAGAGTTTCTTCAACACATTCGATTTGATTGGCTTTATTTCTTTTGTATCTCCAGATAGTATAGTTTTGCACAAATAAATGGCAATACCATTTTCCCTGTGGGAGAGCTGCTTTATTAGATAAGGCTGTAATAATTAATTCGAATGTTTCTTTGTAGCGCTCCGCAAATCTATTTTCTAAAACCAATTCTACGACGGTTGTATTATGTATCTGGTTCATCATAAACTCGGATGAAGCGTAAAATACAAATCGGTCTTTTTCGCCCGGGGATAGAATCATTTTGAGATTTTCCTGATTTGCCGCAGCTTTTCCCCAAGCATTTAAACCATTCTGTGATTTACCACAGGAGTAACTTACACCAATGCATGATTGTGTTGTGTTGGTTAATTCCAATGCAATTCCCAAAGCCGTTCCTTGTTTATATTCACCAATCTGAATATACTTCTCTGTCGGATTATCAGCCAACTCTTTATAAGTGATGTTAAAAGCCTCCCACTTACTTATAAATGCAAAAGGACGCATTTCTAACTTGTAGTGATCTACTTCTAGTTCCATTAATTTTTCTGATAATTGATTTGCTTTTGTTGAGGACTTGAGTGTAAAATACAGCGCCAACATGGTAATTACTCCACTCATTCCAGCTCCTGCAAACCCTATCCATGCATCAGCAGATCCAACTTGTTCGATATTATCTGCATTCTTAAAAGCCAATGCAATGATATATGTTCCCCCTGCAGAGAATAAAATTACCGTTATAGTAACCATCGCAAGCCTCTCGGCTTTTAGATCTAATTGAAACTGTTTTATTATCAACGCAATAAATCATTACGACAACAGCTATAGCATATATCAAAATAACCAGATATGATGATTTCATGGTTCATCCTCCGCATTAAACTTAAAAATAGTCATTAGTTTGCTATTGTTCAACAGATTTATGTGTTATACCCTACAACGTTGCTTGATATACCTCAAATTGTTAAAAATCTCGTTGCAGCACCTCAGCATTCAAGTCACACTGCTTTTTTTACTATGTAAACTTCGTTTGATTCACCTTCAATCCTCATTCACACTTTCCTGATTTATAATCTCCATTTGCTGAACTTTTGCGTCGTTGTCCTATACATTTTCTTTGTTTTTCTAAATCAGAAATTATTTTTCTTTACATTTTATACCGTAATTTCCTCTGCTACCATTTTCATACCCCCGATATATTTCATATCTTTTTCCGTTTATCTCTACTTCGTCATCGGTAATAAAAGTATACGACTCCCCACTTCCTTCACAATATTTTGAAATTGCTTCCATAGTTTTTGTAACCGTTGGATAATGGGTGCTATCCTCGTAAGGAACCCAAAACGCTTTTTTTAACATCTAAATACCTCCGTCTCATTTAACTCACTACTTACCTGATCTTCATTCTCTTCTGATATCCTGTACCGCTGTGAAACAGCTTTTTGTACGCCTTGCGTTTACTTGACGGCACACGGATCACCGCCTTCTTTTCGATACTTTTAATCGCATTTTTCCCGACCTTCGTCAGGGATTTACTCTTGATCGTCATTTTCTTCAGACTTTTACATTTACAAAATGCTTCTGTACCGATCGTTTTGACATTCTTTCCTATGGTGACGGCTTTCAGCCTGCCATAGCCTTTAAACGCCTTATTCTCTATTGCCGTCACCTGGAACTTTACTCCGCCGATCTTC
This sequence comes from Parablautia sp. Marseille-Q6255, assembly GCF_951230155.1. GTDB lineage: Bacteria > Bacillota > Clostridia > Lachnospirales > Lachnospiraceae > Choladousia. The sequence goes on along the minus strand of NZ_CATNVD010000008.1, from coordinate 124,926 downwards.
ACTGTCCCGGGAATATTCACAGCTGTGAGCGCAAATTTTTTCTGTGTCGTTCCTGCAAGTGCCACTGTTCCTCTGCCATTTTTGCTGGCATTTGTCAACTTATACCGATACCTTCCAATCGTATATACTTTTCCCTTACGCAGCTTAACGATGGGCAGCTTTTCTGTTCTTGTCGCACCACAGCCCGTACAGGTAAAGGTTTTTACTCCCTTTTTGGAAATGGTCGGTTCCTTTGTCACTCTCCCACCATCCCAGTTATGATCGATCGACAGGCGGATACTTGCAGAGGTTCCGTTTGCCGCTGTGCCTGTAAGCACCGTTGTACCACATCTCTTCGCCATCACTGTGCCATCTGCTAAGACAGATACTGCGGATGGATCGGATGAAGTCCAGCGCACTGCTCCGAGTACGCGAAGATTGTGCGTCTGATACAGAGTCGGATCACTCCCGGCTCTGACAGCCATACTCAGATACACAGAACCACTCTGCCCCGCTTTTTCAGGTACGTTCCCACTCACTTTACAGCTGTTTGCCATAAGATACTGCGACGCTGTTTCAACTGTCTGTATACAGTTTTTTACTGCACTGCCCCGCGCTTCGTTCATGCCCTGTGCAGTCGAATACTCTCCAACTGTCGTGTTCTGGAACCACGGCAGATCTGAACGATAAAAGGAGGCCAGTCCTACATACTGATGTGCCGGATCAATCATCGAAGAATAATGGCCGGTGACTGCATACGGATTTCCGCTTACCCAGTCTGCTTTCTCCTCATACCACTGATTGATTCCGCAGACCATCGTCCTGCTGCTGTTCCATGCGATCACCTCTGCGCTGCTGCTTCCGCCGTTTGGCCCGGTCATATCATACCAGGGCTTTTCATTCAAACGAATGTGGTTCATCGTAATGCTCGACTCTGCCGCACGGATTCTGGCAATGTATTCAAGATCCGCTGACCACCTGACCGGCACGTAATCTGCCTTCGTCAGCGGTTTTCCATTATTGGGATTCGGCACCCCCTCCCTGCAGGCTTCCAGACGGATCTCATTGATCCGATTGACTGCCGCCTGTATTTCTGTGATATATTCACCTTCGATACCGAGAAATACGCAGCCCGGAGACGGAGCAGAAACATCTGTCGGCAATACGGCCAGAGCAGCCCTTTCCCTCTCTAATCCATATCTTCTTTTCAGGCACCCTGTAGCCGGCTTCACTGTCATCCGAAGCAGCACTGAAATCAACTTCATTATATTCTGAATTGATCAGAGCGTCAATGTTTTCACAAATTATGCTCTGTATTTTTAAATTATCGTATGACGAATACTCTGTTGCAATTTTATCAGGCAAACTATATAATTATATTATTAATTCAGATTATTTTATTTTTAAGGAGGAAGTGCCCATGAAAAAATTTGCTGTCTTATTATATCCAGATTTTTCTTTGCAGGAAATAACCTGCCTTACCTCTGCACTGACTGTCTGGTTTGGTGAAAAAATTGATTTTATCGCGACAGAGCCTAAAGAATACATGAGCGAAGAAGGGGTGCGGGTCCTCCCTACTAAAGTAACGGAAGAAGTCAAAATAACAGATTATGATTGTGTGATCCTGCCTGGGACAATCAATCCTCTTCCGGCATTGTTTGATGATAAACTGATCGGCTTCCTGAGATCCGGAAGGGACTCAGACGTCGTTTTTGCAGCCATTTCCTCATCTCCCCTGCTGCTGTCCAAATCCGGGATCTTATGCGGCAGGAAGTTTACAGCAGGCTATTTTATGCAAATGACAGACACATTTGATTTTATTGAAAAAGAACATTTTATACATAAGGGAATCGTAGAAGATGGAAATGTCATAACCGGGATCGGGATGTTTTTCAGAGAATTTGCCCAGACCGTGCTGAAGCGGTTCGGTTATGATGTCGGTAATAATTTCATGCAGGACAGACCAGAAGACTATTCTGAGGAACAACTGACGTTTTACTGGTCGGATGACGACTATAAAGAATTTCTGGAGGAATTAAAAGAATACTCTTTACAATAATAATTGCCCATAATTATAAGGTGCTGTAGCACGTGGACCTTTTGGAAGTCCCCGTGCCACAGCACCCCTCTTTTTTAAAACAGGTCTTTTAGTTTTTCTACTACTGTCTCTGTCTCGCTTTCTGTCTCCGGCTCTTCGACCTCTTCGATCTTGACCGGATCTGTCTTCATGACAAACTGTACGAGATCAACGTTCGTGTTCTTATCTGATACAAAGGATACCGGCTGATAGTCGCCGCCTGCGATCTCATCTACCGCCTTGTCGATCTCATCCTCGACCTGCGTATCAATATCAGACGTCTTATCTGCAAATTCCCCTGTACCATCCTTCAGCTCTGTGGTGCCGTCCTTTAACTCGGCCGCGCCGTCATAAAGCTGTGCGGTACCACTGTGAAGCTCAGTTGCTCCGTCATAAAGCTCCTGGGTGCCGTCATAGAGCTGGCTGCTTCCGCCCTTTAGCTCCTTCGCACCGTCTAAGAGTGTTTTCACACCGTCCGCCAGTTCCTTAGAGCCGCTCTTTGCACTCTTTGCGCCTCCTGCAAGCTCTTTACCGCCTGCTGCGAGCTGCTGTGCGCCTTCCTGAAGCGTCTTAGTCCCGTCATAGAGCTCGCTGCTTCCTGCGGCAAGACTGCTGTTCCCTGCGGCAAGCTCTCCTGCACCCTCTGCAAGCGTCCTGACGCCTGTCTGTACCTGCTCCAGCGCTCCATACAGCGTATCGTACCCTTCTTTGACGGTCTGCACGCCCTGCGTGTACGTCCCGATACCGGCATCCAGCTTCTCATATTCCTCTGTCATCAGATCGATCGCAGCCTTCAGCTCCTGCGTCTGCTGTGTGATCATCGCCTCCAGGATGACCGGAAGCTTCTGTATCTCATCATTGAACTTTGTATAATTTTCTTTCAGCTGCGTCAGTCCGCTGCCAAGTGCAGATGCGCCGCCTGCGACTGCGTCGATGCCTGATGTCAGTGTGCCAAATGCCGCCGTGTTCTGGTCGAGCAGCCCTGCAATATTCTGCGCATTTCCGATCGCACCGTTTACGTCAATGCCTCCTGCATATTTTGCCACGAGATCAGACGGCAGTGCCGCATACAATGCGGAGGCTGTAGAAGCAAGCCCGCGCAGATACTCTGCTGCGCTCTGATTCTGTGCTTTGAGAGAATCGATCATTGCATAGTTTCCCTGGATGTTTCCAAGCCCGCCTGTCACACTCTGCGCTCCGCTCTCGGCTCTTTCGATCGCCGCAAGGATCTCCCCGGAGCTCTCAAGCAGCGTCTGCATCTGCTCCCCGCCGACTGTGATGCTCGCAAGGCTGTCCTGGATCTGCTTTAATGCCGTAAGCATCGTCTGCGACCCCTGCACAAGCTCAGGCGAGCTCTCTGTCAGCTCCAATAGTCCGCTTTGCAGCTTTTTCGCACTTTGCAGCATCAGGTCCAGATTGGAGGACAGGGAGGCTGTGCCGCTTTGCAGCTCCCTGCTTCCTTTTTCTGCCTGCTTTGCCCCGTCCTTTAAATCCTCTGCTCCATCTTTCAGATCAGTTGCTCCTGTATCAAGACCAGAGAGTCCGTTATTTAAGTCTGCCGTACCGCTTTTGAGAGTTTTCAGACCGCTGTTTAATGATTTTGCCCCTGTATAAAGCGTATCTGCTCCGTCTGCAAGCTGGGTAGAGCCATTCTTCAGCTCTCCTGCCCCGCTCTTTAATTCTGATGCTCCCTCTGCCAGCTCTCCTGCTCCGTCATGGAGGGCTCCCGCTCCATCGAGAAGCTCCTGCGCGCCGTCATCCAGCTGTGCCGCGCCGTCATCAAACTCTCCTGCGGCATCTTTGATCTCGTCTGTCTTATCGGTCAGTGCATCCGTGTCCAGAGAATCGCTGTCGATATCAAAGGACATCGGTACCGCCTGAAAAGAAATGCTGTCCATCTCAAAATCTGTCACATCTGCCGAGATAGTAAATTCTTTTTCCTGCCCTGCCATGATATTGTAGAGCAGCTGGCGGTTTTTTCCGACATTCGCCTGTGTTGCGCCGTCCGCTTTGATATTCGTGCACTGGTCGGTATTCAGAGTGATCGTTCCCTGTACGAGATAATTGTCAAAGAACTCATCGTTTCCCTGCGGATTTTCTTTAATGCTCACATGGATCTCGAGCTTGCCGCTCTTGCCTGCCAGCTCCTGTGCCGTCATTTCCTTTCCGTCAAGCGTATACGACAGACCGATCGTCCACGGAAGCTTTGGGTCCTCTATATCGCCCTGATAAAAAAACTTTCCCTTTTCTGCCTGTGCGAAAACCTGGTCCCCGTCCACAGACAGCTCCTCATCAGAGGTCAGATTTTTTACGGAAGAATAATTCCCGTAATCCACGATCTGTGTGTCCTCATCCAGCATATATTCATTGACGACATAGACACCTGAGACGCTTCCATCCTGGTTCAGATTGACATATACGTTCTCATCCTTCTGGGGAAGCTCCTGTGCACAGGCAGGAAGCGCCATCCCTGCTGTCAGTGTAATGCTTAAAACTGCTGCCATAGTCTTTGCGTATGTCCTGTTCTTATTCATTACATAATTCCTCCTTCACTGCTTTTGCGTCTGATGCTGATCTTTCATGGTGCTTCCGGGATATAAACAGCCCGTCAAACAGGTATAACAGCCCCGGAAGGACGAAGAGTACGATGACCAGAGAACTGATCGCCCCGACGCCGAGGAAAATACCGATCTGAGCAAGCAGCTCATTCGACGACATATATCCGAGCAGAAATCCTACCACTGTCAGTACGCTTCCTGAGACAAGTACGGAAACTGTGACTGCGGAAACGGTCTGCGCTGCCGCGCGCTTTTTAAGCTCCCTGCGCGCTGCGCGTTTCTGGGCGGCAGTCCGGTTATCCGGCGCTTCCAGAAGCCTTTGGCTTTCCTCCTGCTCCAGACTCTGCCTGATCTCGCGGTAGCGGTCGGAAAACAGGATCGCATAGTCGACTGTCGCTCCAAGCTGGATCGAATCAATGATCAGATACGCGATATAAAATACGGTTGAACCGGTAAAGTACGGGATCGCCAGATTGATCCAGATCGCCGTCTCGATACTGAGCACCAGGATCACCGGAAGGGTGAGCGAATGGAGCAGCGCCAGAAGCACGACCAGTACTGCGATGATCGCCAGTGCGTTGACCTTTACCATATCGTCTGTGACAGTATGCATCAGATCATACGTGCTGACTCCCTCGCCTGCCAGATAATAGGTGCCCGGATAATACTCATTTGCGAGCGACCGGATGTTCTCTACGAGCTGAAAGGTTTCCTCTCCCTCGTAGTCTGTATCCAGCGCGAGCACCATACGGCTGTAATGCTCCGATTCCAGAAGCTTCAGTGTATCTGCATCCAGAAAATCTCTCGGGATCTCCGCACCTGCCATATCGACATAGGAAACCACGCTTGTCACCTGCGGCAGCTTATGCAGCTCATCAGAAAGCGCTTTTTCCTTCGATGTATCTCCCTTCGGGACCAGCAGCACATAATTGTCACTCTGTCCAAAGATCTCTTCTACCTGTTTGATATCCTGTCCGGTCTGTGTCCCCTCCCCGAACATATGGCTTGCTCCATAATAATATTTGTTGGAATTCGACGCCAGATACGCCGGAACGATCACAGCCGCGAATACGCACACCAGCGGAAGCATCACCTTTGTCACGCCTTTTCCGAAACGGGCAAAGGAGGGCATCAGGCTCTTATGTCTCGTTTTCTCCAGAAGCCGGTAAGAAGCAAGGATGACTGCCGGCATAAAAATAAACACCGTGATCAGACTCAGCGCTACGCCCTTTGCCAGAGCAAGGCCAAGGTCAGGACCGATCTGGAACTGCATCAGGCAAAGCGCTACAAAACCGATCACCGTTGTCAGCCCGCTGGAAAGGATCGATCCGGTCGATTTGCACAGCGCGTCGACCATGGCCTCCCCGGCATTGCTGTTTTCTTTTTTGCATTCCTCAAAGCGGTGGATCAGAAATACAGAGTAGTCCAGCGATACGGCAAGCTGGAGGATATTTCCTGCGGCATTTGTCACAAAGGAAATCTCTCCGAAGATCAGGTTCGTCCCCGCGTTGATCGCGATCGCCACGCCAAGCCCCAGCAGGACAATGACCGGCTCCAGCCATGACTGTGTCGTAAGCAGCAGTACGAAAAAGACGAACAGTACTGCAAATGCAGCGATCCGCTGCACCTCGATCACCGTATTTTCTGTCGCTGCCGCAGTGGCGACGGCGCTTCCTGTCATCGCATTGTCCTCTCCGATCAGCTCCCGGATCGCATCTACTGCCTGCACTCTCTTATGCTCATCTATCGTCACCGTAAACAGCGCTGTCTGATCCTTGTAATACGATTCGAGCGTATCCTGGTCCATCATCTCTGTCGGCATCGTGATATCCAGCGTATCATCCAGCCAGGTGACCTCCTGCACTCCGTCGATCTGCTTTAGCTCTTCCTTGTATGCAAGAGCCTCCGGTATACTTACGTCGCGGATCATGATCCTCGCATTCGGAATACCTCCATCAAATTCCTCCTCCATCACATCCAGCGCTGCCGTTGAGGCAGACTGCGGAGGGAGATACTCATTGATGTCATAATTTACGGCAACAAGGCTCTGCAAGAACAGACAGGCCACCGTTGCCGCTGCAAAAAACATCATGATCCATTTGCGGTGCCGCACAACACCCGAATAAAATTTTTTCATGACAAGCTCCCCTTTCTGTCATCTGCGTGCTCTAAACTTATCTCTTTTTGAATGCTATGTATTGTAATAGAAAACGCATATAAAGATTATGGGCAAATGGAGCCTGTTTGTATAATAACCGGACAAATGGAAAAAATTGACGGATGAATTATTTAAAAAAAATAAAGTTTATAAAAATCTAATTTCTGTATTCAGGGAAAGAATGATATAATAGGAACAATCTTAAACCGGAGGTGGCGTCCATGAAAAATGAAGAGATTTCTCTCTATACTAAAAAAACCTTTTCAGAATCTCTCAAAAAAGCCATGAAAAAGAAACCGTTCCAGAAGATCACAGTCAGCGATCTGGTCCGTGACTGCAATGTAAACCGCAAGACCTTTTATTATCATTTTGAAGATATCTACGCACTGCTCAAGTGGACGTTTGAGCAGGAGGCGATCGAAGTAGTGAAGCATTTTGATCTGGTGGAGGATTACGAAGAAGCGATCAACTTTGTTATGGATTACGTGGAGGAAAACGATTATATCCTCAACTGTGCCTGCGACTCGATCGGACGCGACGAGCTCAAGCGCTTTTTCTATGCAGATTTTCTTGACATTATCGTCTCCTTCATCGACGGTACGGAGCAGGCGACAGGCAAGACGCTGGACCCGGGCTATAAGGACTTTCTCAGCTACTTCTATATGGAATCGCTTGCCGAGATGCTGCTCGACTGGATCAGAGAAAAGGACAAAAGAGCACGCCATACCGTTGTGCGCTATATCTGCAGTACCATGCAGGATTCCCTCATGGGTATCCTGGACCGCCAGACATACGCCTCCTGAATGACGTGCTCTGTGCTGTCATATTCTCCCCCCTGTCAAAGACCGGGGGCCGTTCGTGCCGCTTTTTATGCTCTATTCCAGTGTTCCTGTCTCAATGATAAATTTCACCTCATCGTCTTTTCCTGCCTGTCCGCTGCTGAACAATCCATACTGATCTCCGGCATCCTTTACTTCTGTCAGGCGGTCGATCACCTCCTGCACATCCTCATCAAGGAAATCTGTGATCTTGTCAACGCCCTCTTCTTTAAATTCTGCCATTCCATCTCTGAGATCGTCTGCACCTTCCTTTAGTTCATCTACGCCAGAGTCAAGCTGCGAGCCGCCGTCCGCCAGAAGCGCCGTGCCTTCTTTTAGCTGGGCGCTGCCACTTGCCAGCTGCCCGATGCCAGAGGAGAGCGCTCCTACGCCGCTTTGCAGCGCTTCTCCGCCATTTGCCAGCTGTCCGATCCCAAGAGAGAGCTCTCCTGCTCCTCCCTTTAGCTGCTTCAGACCCTTTTTCAGCTCGGAAGCGCCATCCTCCAGATCAGAAGTGCCTCCGGCAAGCTCCTTTGCTCCCGCTGCCAGAAGCGCCGTATTTTTACTCAATTCCGAAGCACCGCTCATTGCCTGCGAAACGCCTCCCTGCAGCGTCTTTGCGCCTTTATCCAAAGCGGCTGCATTCGTTTTCAGAGACTGTACGCCCTCATTGAGCGTCTTTGCTCCCGCTGCCGCCTGCTGCATGCTGCTGTCTAAGAGCTCCACATTTTGTGATACCTCTTTTACGCCATTGTTCAGCTGCAAAGCTCCAGTCTGCAAAGCGGACGCTCCTTCTTTGAGCGCCGTCCCGGATTCCTGCAGGACCGTAAGCTTCGACGGGTCATCCAGCTGCAGCTTTGCGCCGTTTTCTTTTAATTGTGTTCCCGCCTGCTTCAGGGCTTCCACCTGCTCCTGCGGTACGGATCCCGCACCTGTCCCCTCTGTCGCGTCAGCCGCGCCTGTGCCGATCGTCTGCTCCTGCACGCCGCCGATCGCTGCATTTAGCAGGCTGATGCAATTGTCCAGCTGTGCCACATAGGAATCATAGGACGCATACAGCCTGATCAGGTCTGTCTTAGAGGCGCCCTGTACCGTTGACTGAACGGACTGCAGCTGCGCCAGGACAGACTGCATATCTGCAAGCGCCTGCGCGTCGATCGTTGTCACAGTGACACCGGAGCCGTCCGTCTGTCCATCCGGCGCCTGTGATGCGCCTCCCAGCGTATCGAGCAGCGTATTGACCTGATCTACATAGGAGCCAACGCCCTGCGCATATGTGCCTGCGCCCTGTGCGAGCGGAAGCAGCTGATCCACGCCGTCCACATATGCGGTCACACCGGCAGAAAGATTCTGGCTGCCCGCTTCTAAAGCGGCGCTTCCCTCCTGCAAGCCCCCCTCTTTTGTCAGCCCCTCCTTCAGGGCGCCCGTCCCTGCTGCAAGCGCCGTGCTTCCCTGCTGCAAAGACGCTGTCCCGGCAGCAAGCGTCTCACTGCCCGAAACGAGCGCGGAGGTACCTTCTGTCAGCGCCTTTGCTCCCGCTAAAAGAGCGGCGCTTCCTTCGCTGTTTGCAAGCTGTTTTGCTCCCGCTGCCAGCTTCTGTGTATTTTGAGAAAGACTTTCTGCCCCTGCATTGACTTTCACCGCTCCTGCCGCCAGGTCTTTTCCTCCCTTTGCGAGCGTATTCACACCACTGATCAGCGTACCCTTTTTAGACTCCAGCGTCTGGAGGCCATTTGCCAGCGCATTGACGCCCGAGATCAGCTCTCCCTTCTTTCCGTCTAAGGTGCTGATCCCGTCTGCGAGCGTACCCATGTTCTCATCCACCGTCATCATGCCGTCGATGAGCTCCTGACAGGAATCCTTTAAGGTCTGCACGCCGTCTGCCAGATCTCCGCTCCCGTCTACGAGCTGAGTAGACGCATCCTCCAGCTTTTCCAGAGAATCCTTCAGATCATCCAGATCATCCACATCATCGATCCCAAGCTGAGAAAGATCCAGCGGCGTTGCTACGGTAAGGAACATATTCTGCTGATAATCCGCTACGTCTGCCTCCAGTTCAAAATAGTCCGGAATGTCAATATCCTGCAGCAGTTCTGTCTCGTCCAGCTTCAGGCTTTCTGCCATTCCCGGCATTCCGATGCCGATCACGATGTTCCGCTCCCCGTCCGAGATCGCTCTGCCGTTTTCTACCGAAACATTAGAAAAGGTATCCTGCGGTAGTACGGCTCCGGTGACCATCAGAAACGGCGTATATACGGAACCGGATTTTTCGTGATTTTCAAACTGATACCGGATTTTTACATGTCCGCTTTTGCCCTCAAGCTCCTGCGCAGAAATTTCTTTTCCATCCAGATAATAGGTAACGTGAATGGAGATGGGAAGCGCTTTGTCCGTTGTCCCCTGATAATAAATATCATTTCCCTGCGCGCTCCAGACCAGATCCTCTCCGTCCTGTGAAAAAGTCTCCTCTCCCTTTACATTTTCAATATTGCTTAAAGAGGAGTGATCCGAAAGGCTTTCCTGTCCATCCTCATTTTTCAGCCAGTCGCTGACGATCACCTCCTGCTGTGCGCCGGACGCATCGGTTTTTACATAAACCGTCTCTTCCTTTGCCTGCGCGCTCTCCTGTGCCGCAAAGGCCACTGTGCCAAGGGACTGCACTGCGACAGCGCCTGCTACCGCGATCGCCATTGTTTTCGTCAGATTTCTATTTTTGTTCATGATGAAGTGCCTCCTTAAAATTCTTGCTTGTTTTACAGATCACCCCGTCCAGAAGCATAAACATGGACGGAAGTACACACAGAACCACGACCATACTGATCAGCGCGCCTCTCGCCATCAGATTGCACAGGGCGCTGATCATGTCAATATCCGAATACAGACCTACGCCGAAGGTTGCTGCGAAAAAGCTGATCGCACTGACTATAACAGACTTCATGCTCGTCCGGTGCGCGATCGCTATCGCCTCTTTTTTGCTCTTCCCGCTGCACCGTTCTGTCTCATAGCGTCCGGTCATCAGGATCGCATAATCCACGGTGGAGCCAAGCTGTATCGTCCCGATGACGATCGAGGCAATAAACGGAAGGCTCGTACCCGTCAGATACGGGATACCGAGGTTAATAAAAATAGCAAACTCAATGACAGCGACCAGAACGATCGGTATAAACCACGATTTAAAGACAAACAGAATGATCACAAAGACCGCAAGGATCGATACGCTGTTTACGACCTTAAAATCCTTGTCTGTGATCGTGATCAGATCCTTTGTACAGGGCGCTTCGCCGACCAGCATTCCGGACGGATCATGCTTTTTGAGTATCGCATTAAGCGCCTCAATCTGCCGGTTCACCTCCGGAGAAGCGGTCTTATACTCGTTGCTGATCATCAGGAGCTCATAATTCTCACTTTCCATCACATCCCTGATCGACTCCGGGACCATACTTTCCGGAACCTTGCTGCCAAGGATCGTCTCCATCCCGAGGACCGATTTTACGCCGTCCACCTCTTCCATTTCACTGATCATGTCCCGCACCTCTTTGGAGGGGAGGCTGCTGTCGATCAGCAGCATATGCAGCGCGCCCATCTGATAATCATTCTGAAGTCTTTCATTTGCCTGCGTGCTCGGCAGATAGTCAGGAAGCGTTTCATCCAGGTTATAATAAACAGAAGCGTTCTTCTGGCAATAGGCTGCCGGCACGATCAGGAGCACCAAAAGCAGGGCAAACACCCGATAGTGGCGGGTGATAAAACCCGATAACCGGTCCATATCCGGCAGGAAGGAACGGTGCGAGGTCTTTTCCAGGACGCGGTCAAATATCATGATCATAGACGGAAGCACTGTGACACAGCAGATCACGCCGATGATGACTCCCTTCGCCATGACGATCCCCAGATCCAGACCGAGCGTAAAGCTCATAAAGCAAAGGGCCGCAAAGCCTGCCACAGTTGTCAGGGAGCTTCCGACTACGGATTTTACCGTCTTTTCAATCGCATGAGCCATTGCCTCCTTGTGATCTTCATAGATTCCCATCTGCTCCTGATAGCTGTGCCAGAGGAAAATAGAGTAGTCCATCGTCACTCCAAGCTGCAGCACTGCTGCCAGGGCCTTTGTAATATAAGAAATCTCTCCCATAAAAATATTGGTGCCCAGATTATATACAATGGCAAAACCGATACCGAGCAGGAAAAGGACCGGAATAAAAAACGATTCCATACATACCGACAGCACGATCGCTGACAGGATCACTGCGATCACCACATATGCGAGGACCTCTTTCTCCGCAAGATCCTTTGTATCTGTGACAATGGCAGACATACCGCTTAAAAAGCACTGCTTCCCTGCCAGCGCGCGAAGCTCCCTGATCGCCTGCATCGTCTCATCTGCGGAGGTCGTCGTATCAAAGATAATAAACATCATCGTAGAATCTTCCGAATTGAAAATATCCAGCACCTTTTGCGGGAGCATTTCCATCGGCATGCTCAGATCAAAGAAGGAATCATACCAGATGACCTCGTTTACGTGATCGACCTGCTCCATTTTTTCCTTCAGCCCCGCTACATCCTTGTTGCTCATTCCCTCGCAGACAAACATGGAATAAGCGCCTGTTCCAAACTCATCCGCCAGGATATCCTGCCCTTTCATCGTCTCGATCTCACCCGGGAGGTAGGAAAGGACGTCATAGTTCACGCGCGTATGGATATACCCCCATGCCGCCGGCGCCAGCAGCAAAATACTTAACACAAAGATCGCTGCCCGATATTTCACGACCTTTTTTCCAAATTTCAACATGTTTCTTTCCTCCTAGTCATACTCATTTCTTTTCCTTCTCCGGGTCGTCTGCACCGTGTAAAGCACAACCAGAAGATTCTGGATGCCATCCGCCACGATCGTGACACCGAGCAGGATCATCATCGCTGCCGCACCCTCAAACGGATTGAGCACCAGCAAAAGCCCGAAGCCGCCGGAGACCACCGCAAGCAGCATCACCATCCACCAGGCCTTCAGCCCGAACTGTCTTGCATCCAACGCTGTCTGTATTTTAAATACTCCGTCCAGCATGACAAAAATCCCCATGATCACAGGTACGCATGCGATCAGATTGTACGGGTGGATCGCGATGACCAGGCCAAACAGTACAGAGAGGATCCCGAGTGCGAGATCAAACTGAAAAGCCAGCCGGTAGAGATCCTTTGAAAAATAGCCGAACAGCTTTACCACTCCGAATACAACCATGGCGATCCCTGCTACTGTGCAAAAAACAGCCAGTGAGGTTTTCGGCCAGATGATCAGGCAGCTTCCGATAAGCAGCATCAAAACGGATACCGCGATGTAGGCGTCCTTTGCCCTTTTGATCAGTTCCATAAAGGTTCACCCCCTCTTTTTTACCGTAAACAGTATGCGCCCGATCTGTATTCTTTTCTATGGATAAAAAATACGCAGTGCACAATTTTTGTACACTGCGTAAAAGTTGTCTGGTTTTTTATGATAAATCCTTCTTTGGTACGTCCTGCGGTCGTCTTGCCATCCTTTGTAATATGCTGCTGATATTCCCTTCCATCAGCACCGTGATCCGGCTGACAAACGCTTCCGTCTCTTCCTGCATCCCACGGTCCATCCACTCCAGAAACAGACCGGCAAACGCACATTTATAAAAGTCCGCGATCAGTCGGATGTCCTCCTCGCATGCCTGATCTGCTCCCTCCTGTTTTTGTACAAAGTCCAGCGTGATCTTTCCTATCACATCATAAAGATACTTTTCGATATCCTGACGGTTGATGGAATTGTACAGGTGGTAGGCAGCCTTTTTATTCTGGCGGACAAAATCCGTCGCCTCCAGGATAGCCTCCTGCCATGTGTTATAATCGTGCACACAGGAAGCCGCCCGTTTCATCTCCTCCGCGAGTATCTCCCGGAGCAGCCCGTAGATATCCTGATAATGATAATAAAAGGTATTGCGATTGACTCCGCAGTCCCTGACGATATCCTTCACGGTAATCTTGTCAAAGGCCGTCTGGTTGAGCAATTTCATAAAGGACTGCTGGATTGCTTTTCTGGTTAATTGCGACATAGCTTCTCCCCCCGCAGACGCAAAGCCATACCGTCAAAACTCTCAGATCTGCTTCAGCGCCTTCTTAAACTGGAACGTAAACAGCACTACCGTAAATGACACGGCAAAGAAATCTGCTACCGGCTCTGCCAGATAGACTGCCATAGTCTGATTTGCCTTCCAAAGCTGCGGCATGATATAGATCAGCGGAAGCAGCAGGATAAATTTACGCATAACTGCTACAGCGATCGATGCCTTTGCATTTCCCAGAGAGGTAAATGTCATCTGGCAGGCGATCTGGATACCAAACAGCACCATGCACGCCATGTAGATGCGAAGCGCGTTCTTCGTAAACAGCAAAAGCTGTGCGTCTGAAGTAAACATGCCTGCAAATACCTGCGGGAAAAGCTCCACGCCGGCCCACAAAAGCGCCGCATAGCAGAGGCTGACCTTGAGCAGAAGCTTGAAGGCGTCCTTGACCCGCTCCTTGTTTTTTGCGCCGTAATTGTAGCTGATGATCGGCTGTGCCCCCTGCCCAAGCCCCTGCAGCGGAAGCATCGCAAACTGCATGACGCTTGTGAGGATCGTCATCGCGCCGACTGCCACATCCCCGCCGTATTTCAGAAGGGAAGAATTAAAGCAGATCGAGATAACGCTCTCACTTGCCTGCATGATAAAGGTAGACAGACCAAGTGCAAGACTCGGCAGTATGACCGCCTTCTCCAGTCTCATATTTTTTGCACGTATCTTCAGTGTCGTCCTCTTTCCGAAGAGGAAGGAAACGACCCAGATACAGGACAGAGCCTGAGAAACAATCGTAGCTAAAGCTGCGCCCTGTACTCCCATATTAAACACGAAAATAAAGATCGGGTCAAGTATAATATTGGAAACCGCTCCGATCAGGATCGAGAGCATTCCCGTTTTTGCAAAGCCCTGCGCCGTAATAAACATGTTCATACCGAGTGTGAGCTGTACAAAGATCGTACCAACGGCATAAATGTTCATATATTTTACGCCATACTCGATCGTATTCTCGCTCGCACCGAATGCCAGCAAAAGATCTCTGTTCCACAGAAGCAGCACTGCAGTCAGCACAGCCGAGATGATGATCTGCGTAGAAAAACAGTTTCCAAGCGTCTTTTCTGCGGAATCCCGATCACCCTTTCCCATATAAATAGAAGCTCTCGGCGCTCCGCCGCAGCCGACCAGCGCGGCAAATGCGGACACGATCATAATAAGCGGCATACACACGCCCACACCGGTAAGAGCCAGAGCTCCCACCTTGGGGATACGGCCAATATAGATCCTGTCTACGATATTGTAAAGCATGTTGATGATCTGTGCGGTAACGGTCGGAAGCGCCAGCTTAAGCAGCAGCTTCCCGACTGGTTCCTTCCCCAGTAAATCTTTGTCGTCCTTCATTTCTGTCCTCTCCTTTTTACTGCATGTTCGATATTTTCCTGCATTTTTTCATTGACCCGGATATACACCTCGCGCTCCTGCGGCGATATCCCGGAAAGTATCTCCTGCTCAAACTGCGCCCACTGCTGATCCATCCTGCCGATCACCGGCTGCGCCTGCCCGGTCAGATACAGATGGATCTTCCTGCGGTCCGCCATATCCTGTTTTCGTTCCAGGTATCCTCTGCGGTAAAGCGTCTCAACCGCCTGAGATACGTTGCTCTTTTGCAGCATGCGCAGCTCCACAATGTCAGCCGCCGTATCACGCCCCGGGTTATTGTGCAGAAAACTGATGATCGTAGCCTCTGTCAGCGTAAGCTCATACTCCTGTCCGATATCCCTGAGCATATTTTCGTGCAGCTTGATCATCCTTCTCGTGCTGACAAGAAAATCAGATGCACCTCCCATTCAAAAACCTCCCTCCGTACAAGTGCTTTCTCATACTTCGCAAAATGAATTTCCGGAAGCACTCCGTTTCCTGCAAATAGTTCTATACAAAACAGTTCTAAATATAACTGTTTCTTCAGTGAACTATTATAGATTGTTTTTCTTATTTGTCAAGCTTTTTTTACCGCACCTTCTTTTTTTATGGTATACTTGCAGAGTCAAAAAAGAGAAAAAAAGAGGAGTAGCTTATGTTTCAATTATTATTAGCAATCATCTATCTGTCCTTTATCAGCCTCGGACTTCCGGATTCGCTGCTTGGATCCGCCTGGCCGAGCATATACCGCCAGTTTGACGTGCCTGTCTCCTACGCAGGTATCGTCTCTGTCATCATCGCCGCAGGCACGATCATCTCCAGCCTCCAAAGTGACCGTATGACAAAAAAGCTGGGCGCCGGGAAGGTCACTGCATTCAGTGTTGCCGCCACTGCCATCGCTCTGTTCGGCTTTTCCGTCAGTGATTCCTTCGCTGTCATGTGCCTGTGGGCGATCCCCTATGGTCTGGGCGCCGGCGGTGTGGATGCTGCGCTGAATAATTACGTGGCGCTGCATTACCCCAGCCGTCATATGAGCTGGCTGCACTGCATGTGGGGTGTGGGCGCATCGGTCGGACCGTATATCATGGGATATGCGCTCACCTCGGGGAGCGGCTGGCATATGGGCTACCGTTATATCTCCCTTCTGCAGATCGTACTGACCGCAGCCCTTTTCCTGAGTCTTCCGCTGTGGAAAACGCGCAGCCTGGAAAATGAAAATGCCGCGGGCGTCCCCACGGCACATCTGACCTTAAAACATATTATACGTATCCCCGGAGCCTGCTCCGTCATGACTGCTTTTTTTTGCTACTGCGCACTGGAGGCAACGGCAGGACTTTGGGCGAGCAGCTATCTGGTATTAAACCGCGGCATAGATGCAAAGACGGCGGCTGCCTTTGCCTCGCTCTTTTACATCGGCATCACGGTCGGACGCGCAGTCAGCGGTTTTCTGACGCTGAAGTTTCATGATACACAGATGATCCGCCTCGGGCAGGGGCTGATCCTGCTCGGTATCGTCCTCCTGCTCCTGCCAGGACGGACAGCCTGCCTCGCAGGACTCATTACGGTCGGACTGGGCTGTGCGCCGGTCTATCCGTGCATCATCCATTCCACGCCGGAACACTTCGGAGCAGACCGTTCTCAGGCGCTGATCGGCGTCCAGATGGCAAGCGCCTATACGGGCACCTGTATCATGCCTCCTTTGTTCGGTCTGATCGCCAACCATATCAGCGTTGCCTGGTATCCGCTCTATCTGCTCGTGATCCTTGCTGTGATGATCTTTATGCACGAGAGACTGGTAAAGGAAACAGCCGGAAAATAAAAATCTTACATCGTAACCTGCTGCCTGCGTAAGAACAGGTAGGAGCTGCCAAGCGCCGCTATGCTAAACAGCACGCCAATGATCCCCCACGCGCCTGCCGGAACCGATGAGACCGCTTTGATACAGGCGTTTGCGAGCCTGCCCAGTACTGAATCGGAAGCTGCATTGACCATCTGCGGAAATCCTATGCACACAATGATCCACACAGTGAGCAGCGCGATGCGCGCAGGTCTGCCAAAGCGCAGGATCAGCGCGCCTCCAAACAGCGTCGCGATCACCAGAAGTATCGCAGCCGGAGCACTCCATCGCAGAAGATACGGAAGTATCTCTAATTTTACCGGAAGCTCCGGATGCAGCGCCCCATTCAGTGCATTTTCCGCCATGCAAAACAGGATCACCATACCTGCCGCGAAAAGACTGGCTGCACACACACAGACCGTATACGACAGAAAAAAGTGTTTTCGTATACATCCCATCGACACTTCTACGTTAAAATACAGACCCATCTGCGTGATCGTAAGCGTTGCCGCGAAGATCGCTCCCGTAAATGCCGCCAGGATCGTGCCAAGTGGGACGTATGCCCCTGTATCCTCTGCAAACACAAGAAGTATCTGATATAAAACAAATCCAAATATACCCATTCCCCAGACAATGCCAACGCACAAAGCAAGCCAGTCGCGCCAGAGAACGCGGCACTGTCTTTTTAATGTCTGTACCATATGACTCCCTCCTCACACCTTAACTTCTGTTTTTGCTGTCGCAAATACTGCAAATACTCCTGCTGCCGCATACACGCAGACGCCTGCCGCAGCGACCGGCCAGAAATTCTTTTCTGCCACGTTTTTGATCAAAAACTCCTGCATGTGGATCAGAGAATCCTTTCCAAACATCGCAAAGCCTGCTCCCGCAAATCCGCCAAGGACTCCAAATGCGATCATCATAATGATCACTCCGAGCTTCCCCCAGCGCACCATCACCACGCCAAACAGGATGCCAAATGTAACGCCGACAAAAAGAATGCCCGTAAAAAACGGAAGCAGACCTCTCACTGCATCATCGCCTGCAGACTCCGGCAAGATCATCCAGATACCTCCCGCCAGCAGCAGGATCAGAGCTGACGCAGCTCCCTGCGACAGGACAATGCCGCATACGGCGCCCCGTCTCGTCACATTCACCGATACCAGCACCGGAAAGGTCGCCTGAAACATCGTAATCCCAAAGATCAGTAAAACAAGCGTTCCCATGATCAGCAGATACATCGGAAACAGCGCCAGATATGTCACCCCGTCTCCCTGTACATACGTATTGATCCCAAGGAGCTGGAGCATCCCCATGAAAACCGATACGGCGATGCAGCTTGCCACCCATACGAGCACCTCTCTTCCCCAGTAGCAAAGGCTGCGCCGCAGGCGGCTTTTGCGCACAGCAAAAGCCATCTGTCCCGTCTGCTCCTCCTGCATCTTCCATTCTTCTCTCATACATCATTCCTCCCCGCACAGCGCTACAAATATCTTCTGGAGACTGGGCTTTTGTATACTCACATCATACTGCTCCGGCAGCTTCTGTCCTTTCTCAAGCAGTACCGTCACGCCGCGGCTTCTTCCCAGGCGCTCCTCATGGTGACGCTCCAGTCCGGCGGTCGCCCGCTCCACCTCGTCCTCGTGGCCGCTCACATGGTAGCTGCGCTCCAGAAGCTCCTGCGTATTCTCCTTGAGCAGGATCCTGCCCTGATCTACCATGATCACTTCCTCGAACACATCTGCAGCCTCCTCGATAATATGCGTAGACACGACAAATGTGCGCCCCGTCTCTGACAATTCCTCGACAAGCAGTTCATAAAACCGCTCTCTCGCCACCACGTCAAGCCCCGCTACCGGCTCATCCAGAAATGTAAACTCTGCCTTGCTGGCCAGCGCCACGATGATCGTAACCATCGACAGCATTCCCTTTGACAGCTTGCTGATCCGCTTTTTCACATCCAGATGAAACTCCCCGACAAGCCTCTTTGCCATCTCCTTATCCCAGTACGGGAAAAACGTCTCTGCGATCTTCAGGTATTCCTTCACCTTCATAGGATTCGCATTATTTCCGGTCATGGGATTCAGCTCTCTGGAAAAACACAGATGAGAAAGCACGGACGGGTTTTCCCAGACGGTTTCTCCGTTGTACGTCACGCTCCCCTGCGTCGCAGGATTCTGTGCCGTCAGGATCGACAGAAGCGTAGTCTTTCCCGCTCCATTTCTTCCGATCAGTCCGTAGATCTTTCCGGATTCCAGCGCCAGATCCACCTGGTGCAGTACCTCATTTGTCCCGTATGTTTTTACAATACCCTTCGCTGCCAATTCACTCATTTTTTATCCCTCCATCCTTTGACTCCCGGATCATTGCGATCAGTTCCTTTTTCGTGATCCCCAGACTGCCCGCCTCTGCCAGAAGGCTCTTTACATAATCATCATAAAAATTTTTCTTTCGTTTTTCCATGATCTGTCTCTTCGCTCCCGTCGATACAAACATCCCGATCC
Source organism: Parablautia sp. Marseille-Q6255 (assembly GCF_951230155.1). Classification (GTDB taxonomy): domain Bacteria; phylum Bacillota; class Clostridia; order Lachnospirales; family Lachnospiraceae; genus Choladousia. The sequence goes on along the minus strand of NZ_CATNVD010000008.1, from coordinate 105,508 downwards.
CGCGCTTCTTATATAATATCTCCTCATCTACAAGCAGGTTCACACCCTTCGCCGCCGTCGCCGGATTGATCGCATACAGCTTCGCCAGCTCATTGGTACTGGGCACCCGCTCCTCCTCCAGAAGAATATCCCGCAGGATATCATTTTCTATCATTTCCTTGATCTGAATATAAATGGACTTCTCCTGTGTCAGAATCTCATTCACGCGCTATCACTTCCCATCTCCTCCTTATTGTTTCCATTTCCTTATGATCCCATATGGCGCATGACGCCTGTGCAGCTGCCGCGAACACCCGGGTTCACACCGCTCTCCTTGCGGATCACACATTCAGCAGCTCCTCTTACTTATATGGTTCATTACTTGTGTAATTAACCATACTACCATTTAAGTGAAATGTCAAGAGGATTTTTTGCAGTCCGGCATTTATTCAAATTTGCTGCCTCGGAGCAAATCAGAAAATAGATAACACAAAAAAGGGAGAAACAAGAAGCGGATTACTTCTTGCTCTCCCTGGTGTTCAAGATACCGTCAATCGTAAATGCCACATTCAGCCGGACTGGCTGCTCATCTACCGGATTGAGAACGATATGCTGGTGCTGACGCTGGCCGCACCGAAACGCACAGCGACCTGTTCGGTAAACGAGAGTGCTGCCGCCGTATGTGGAAACCTGTACGGCAGTTTTTCTGTGTGCAAAGGGGTGTCATGAAACATTTCCTATACGAAATATTTCCTGTCATAACATTTTCTGATTCTAAGTATACGTCTTTTCCTTCCGTCTTATCGATTGTCCAGTTCTACATATTCTCTGTGGTGTCCCACGTATTTGTATGCCGGGCGGATGATCTTCCCTGCGTTTACAAGCTCCTCGATCCGGTGAGCGCTCCACCCGGCGATCCTGGAGATTGCAAAGATCGGCGTAAACATCTGCTTCGGGATACCGAGCATAGAGTACACAAAGCCGCTGTAGAAATCCACATTACAGCAGATCGGCTTATGCAGCTTTTTTCTGCTTGTCAGAAGCTCAGACGCAATGCGCTCCACACGGTCATACAGCTCAAATTCCTCTACCCTGTCTTTTTCTTCCGAAAGAGAACGCGCATACTCCTTCAGGATGACCGCACGCGGATCAGATAAGGTGTACACCGCATGTCCCATACCATAGATCAGACCACTGCCGTCAAACGCTTCTTTATTGATGATCTTCATCAGATATCCACGCACATCCTCATCGCTGCCCCAGTTATGCACATTTGCCTTAATATCTTCAAACATATTCTCCACTTTCAGGTTAGCGCCGCCATGCTTCGGGCCTTTGAGGGAGCCAAGAGATGCCGCGATCGCTGAATACGTGTCTGTTCCTGTGGAAGACACGACGTGTGTGGTAAAGGAGGAGTTATTTCCGCCGCCGTGCTCGGCATGGATGACCAGAGCGATATCCAGTACCCGTGCCTCCAGTTCCGTATACTGCCCATCCTCGCGCAGGATACGCAGGATATTTTCTGCTGTAGAGAGCTTCGGATCGGGATAGCGGATCACCAGGCTCTTATCATTATGATAATGCTGATAAGAATGATACGCATATACAGAGATCAGCGGGAACGTCGCGATCAGTGACAGACACTGCTTGAGCACGTTCGGTATGGATATATCATCCGGATTCTCATCATAAGAATAAAGCGTCAGTACACTGCGCTGCAATGCGTTCATCACATCCATGCTCGGAGCCTTCATGATCACGTCCCGCACAAATTTGTTCGGCAGTTCTCTGTACTGTCCGAGAATCTCGATAAAAGACTGGAGCTGCTGATGGTTTGGAAGCGCTCCGAACAGCAGCAGATAAACCGTTTCTTCAAAATTAAATTTCCGCTTTGCAAAACCGTTCTTCAGGTCCATGACATTGTAGCCCTGATAGTACAGCTCGCCAAGCTGCGGCTCTTTTTCTCCGTTTACCGTGCGAAACGCCACTACGTCAGAAATTTCCGTAAGCCCGGTCAGCACGCCTTTTCCATCTGATTCACGAAGCCCCCGTTTGACATCGTATTCCTGGTACAGGTTCAGATCCAGCGCCCCTGAAATCATACAATACTTTACCAGCTCTGCCAGCCTGATGTCTCTTATTTTTCTGTCTGTATCACTCTGCAGCATAACCTATTCTCCTTCCTGTGTCTCTGTCTGATCTCCCTCGGGCATTCCCTCTCATGGCTGAAGGTTTTCCCGCTGCATTCTGTGAATGCTATTTCATAAATCTAAACGGGCGCAAAGCCATTTACTGCAGTGCGCTCATCTTATCCAGAAGATACTGGATGTTCTGGCTCTCTGTTGCACTAAAGACACTGCTGTCAAATGCATCCGCCTCTACTGTGCCCTGATACCAGGGCTGACTGTCAAAATAGCTCTGGATATCCGGATCAGAAAACTTTCTCCCATGTCTTGCGTAAATCTCATTAATCGCCATCTGCAGATCGTTGTAGGTCATCCCCTCCACATCGCTCTGAGTCACAGCCCGCTGTGAGCTCTCCGCAATATATCCCGAGCCGGACGGCTGCGTCTGGGGTTGTGTCTGCGGCTGCGTCTGAGGCTGTGTCTGCTGTGTCTCATCCAAAATCTCGATCGGCTCTGTCTCCTTTGGGCCTTCTCCTGATACCAGCATTTTGATATTTGCCCGGATAGTAGCAAGATCGGCTGAAAGCTCCTGATATTCTTTCTTTACTGCTTCGTCATCTGACGGATACTGCACATCTGACGGCAGTTCAAATACAAACGCCGCGCCATTTCCGGTACCGAGCACCTGATAATTCGGCAGACCCGTATAGGAGGTATCCGTGTACCGCGCCACCGTAAAAAGCACGCCTCCGCATCCGCGCGTCTTGGACGCCTGATGGTAAAAGGTGTAATAGTCTGTCCCCTGCGTAATACCATATTTTCCTGTCCAGTCACCTGGCAGTGTCACAGAAAATTCCTGATAATTCAGCACAATATCCGGCTTGGGCGCCTCTGTCGGCGGCTGTGTCTCAGACTGCTTTTGTGTCTCGGACTGTGCCGCAGACTCTGACTGATCCTTTGTCTCATTCTGGCTGGCTGTGTCATCCAGGACTGATATTACGCCTTCACTCTGGCTGCCTGCCACATCTGTCTGTGTCTGCCCCTGAAGCCTGTCTCCTGCATCCCGGTCCTTACTCCTGCCAAATATCCAGAATGCGCCAAATACGATCATCGCGATCAGAAGCACTGCTGTCAGCCCGATCAGCACATACTGCACCGGAGTCATCCGGCTGTCATCCTCCTGCGGCATCTGACGTTCCCACGACTGCTGCCAGTCCTTCTCCAGACGCTCCTCCCGGAATGATCTCCCCGGTTCCTGTACCCGCCTTCCATCCGCCCGCGATGGCCTGCGGATATCCTCCAGATACGTTCTTCCTCCGGCCTGCTCTCTCCTTTGTCCGTCTTTCACACGAACGCTGCCCCGGTCTGACGATGGCCTTCGTCCATCCTCTGTACGGGCATTATTCGGACCTGCCGACGGTCTTCGCCCGCTCTCTGGCCGGACATTATTCGGACCTGCCGACGGTCTTCGCCCGCTCTCTGTACGGACATTGTTCGGACCTGCCGACGGTCTTTGTCCATATTGCGCATAAGGATCGCCCTGTCCTGGCTCCTGTCCGCGACTCTGCCCCCTGCGGCCTCCATTCTCTGTACGCTCTGTCCGGCTGTCTGCCCTGTTCCTGCGATGCTCCTGCGCACGCTCTTCCTGTATATCCGGCAGGACCTCGGCCCCGCAGTTTTCACAAAATCGGCTGTCCGGCAGCAGCAGCTTTCCGCACTGCTGACAAAATCTGATCTTCCCCATATACTCAGCTCCATTTCATTATACTCTCACTGATCTGCGCCAGTCTTTTCCGATTGATCGAGTATATCGACCTTTTTCCTTCTTTTGTACACGTTACAATACCTGCCTCTGTCAACACCTTCATATGGTGCGACAGCGTTGACTGAACAATATCCACAGACTGAAGCAGCTCTGCGGCGCACAGACTTCTGTCTTTCAAAAGATCAAGGATCTTCATCCGGCTTTCGTCTCCAAAGATCCGTAAAAGCATCGCCAGATCTGTACTCGACAGGACCTCCTGCCCGGAGGCTTGCTTTTCCTGCTCTTTCGTCTTATCCCTTTTTGGTTTTTTGTCCTTTTGTCCCTTTTTTACCTGCTTTTCTTCCTGCTGCTTTCGTATCTCCCGCTTTTCTTTCTTTTTGAGCTTTTCCTGCTTTTTCTTTTTTCCCATACTTCACCCACCCACATAATTTTTTATTATATCACGGTATTTTCTCACAGTAAAGTGTTAAATTAATCCTGTTTTTTCTGTTTTTCTGTATGGCTCACTTCTTTTCACTCTACTCATAGACTATGACAGGCGTCCCGATCGAGACCGTATCATAAATGATCTGCACCTGCTCATAGGGGGTATTCACACAGCCATGGGATCCATTGCTCAGATAGATCGTTCCTCCAAAATATGCCCGTTCCTTCAGATCATGGATCCCGACATCTCCGTTAAACGGCATCCAGTAATCTACCGGGGAAGTATATCCCTCCCCTGTCAAAATGGCATCTCTCTTTTTCGCGTCAATCGCCCACACGCCTCCGGTCGGCGTGCCGTTTCCTTTATTTGGATTTCCCGTAACGACAGGCGTATCTACGATCAGCTCCCCATTTTCGTAACACCACATCCGCTGCTGCGAAATACAGATCTCTACATAGGTATAGCCTATCCCGCCGTTTTCATGACTCATTCCAGAATAGAGGTAAACCGGCTCCATTGTGCCGCGATATCCTTCATCCATCGCCTTTCGCAGCGCGGCAAGCGTTGCGTCCTGATCCAGGCACCAGCCGTAATCTCCGCCGGAAAGTGTCACCGTCGTCCCCAGCGATGTCGCAAATTCCACCGGAAGTCCGAATGTATCATATTTCGCTGCCAGAGACTCTACATACTGCTCGACTGAAGCGTCATCTATCGCAAATATCCCATCTCCCGTCTCTGTGATCCACTCCTGCATCAGGGTCGCATCCACCACTTCCTGCGCCACACCAAAATCAAGAGTAATACTGGCGCTTGCCAGCTCATTCATAGAGGCTGCGTCTCTTACCAGCTTCTCATTGTCACTGTAAATCTCCGGGGCAATATAGCAGCCTTCCTCTTCCAAAGAGACACTGTCCGCTCCGGAATCCAGACACGCAAAAATCAGTTTTTCTGTCCTGTCCTTATTCAGAGTCGTTCCCTCTACCTCCTGGATCACCTCAAAGCCATATGCGCCGGCTGCGATATAGGCATCCCGCGGTGGGATCGCCCGGACACTGTCCATGCAGGCAAGCGCATTGATCCTTTCTCTGGCAGCCTCCTTATCATAAGAAAAAGCAACCGAATCTGCCTCCTTTTTCGGCAGCAGCATCATCACCGGCCAGAAATACGGGCGCTGCTGCTTCATAAGCGTATCAATACTTCCATCATCCACAAATCCAAGTCCGATCTCTTTAGCCTGGATCGTCTCTGTCTTTTCCCCGCGCTCCTGAATCTGCAGCTCATACTCTCCAAGCTTCTTCGCTGCTGCCTGTTTCACTTCTTCGCCTGTCATCCTGCCGCAGTCCATTCCCAGGATCACCGTATCATCATAAAAATGAAACCCGTAATAGACTGCCACCGCAATATAAAAAACTGCCAGCAGTCCCGCAATACCGTAAAGTACACGGCGTACCCGGCTGATCCTGTGCTTTCTCAGCTTTTCCTGAAAATCGCGATGCTTTCCCACAGACTCCGTACGCTGCCGGGCTTCTGCCTGCTCTGCCTTTTCTGGAGTTCTCCGCTGCCGGGCTTCTGCCTGCTCTGCCTTCCCTGGAGTCCTCCGCTGCCACGCTTCTGCCTGCTCTGCCTTCCCTGGAGTCCTCCGCTGCCGCGCTTCTGCCTGCTCTGCCTTTCCTGAAGTCCTCCGCTGCCGCGCACTTTCCGCCTGGCTTCTTTGCCAAGGCATGCTCTGCCGCGCCGTCTCCTGCCCCCGGACGCTTCTCTTTGGTCCGCGGGACTGCGCATCCTTCCTGTCTCCCGCCGTATCCAGGCTTCCTCTGCTGCTCCGCCTGTCTGCGGTATGTATTTCCCCCGTATATACGCGGGCCCTTCCATTTCGTCGTTCTCTCCCCTGTTCCTGTTCCTTCGCCTCAGCCATTGTCCCCCAAACTCTCCCTGCTTCTTTTTTATGCGGATCACACCTTCTGCAAAATCTCCTCGCCGATCTCCTGCGCGCATTTCCCGTCTGTTTCTACCGTAATATCTGCCGCGGCAAGATATTTCGGCCGCCTCTCTCTCATAAGGGCTTCAATGTATTCCACATTCATTTTCCCCTCCAGCAGAGGGCGCGTATGACTGTCCCGCACACGCTCCAGTACCGTCTGCGGACGCGCACTCAGATAAACAATCCGCCCGCTCCTTCGCATGGCTTCGATATTGCACGCGCGCATCGGCACACCGCCTCCGCAGGAAACAATGCACCCCTGCTTTCTCTCCATATCGAGCAAAAGCTGCGTCTCCAGAGTCCTGAAATAATCCTCGCCCTTTTTTGCAAAAATCTCCTGGATCGTCATGTGCTCACACGCTTCGATCCTCTCGTCCATCTCTACCAGCTCCATATGGCAGATTTCCTGCAATGCATGCGCTACCGTAGATTTTCCGGCTCCCATAAAGCCGATCAGAAAAATATTGTTTCTCATAATACCCTCCGCGATCTTATCATTATAAGTATAGCGTGCCAACATGCCCCATGCAACTGTTTTATTTCTAAGGATTTCTTAAAAGAAAGTGAGAACCTGTATTATAAAAGCGCCGGTGGTCCTCACCACCGGCGCTGCATGTCAAAACGCTTTGTCACTTTACATAATATACCCAGTTATCTTTTCGCTGCGGCTCTGACGGATATTCCCCGTCTATATATCCCAGCGCACAGTGACCGATCCCTTCGTATTCGCCCTCTATGCCGAGCGAACGCAGAAGTGCTTTCCCCTCTTCGCTTTCAAACTCTTCCTTCGCTCTGTGTATCCAGCAGCTTCCTATACCCTGGTCATGTGCAGCCAGCATCAGGTTTGCCATAACAAGGCTTCCATCATATACCCGGTTCGCACAGGACTTATCTGCCAGCACGACCAGGATCACCGGCGCTTTGTAAAAAGGATCACCGGAGGTTCCCATAATCTGTGCATTGAGACGCGAGATCCGGTCACGCACCTCCTTATTGGTAACTGCAATGATGATCGGCGACTGCCGGTTCATCGCTGTCGGAGCATGTGTACCTGCGTCTATGATCCGCTCCAGAATATCTTCCGGTATCATTTCTTCCTTAAAACGTCTGATACTCCTGCGTGTCCTGATATTTTCCAGTGCTTCCATGATCCTACCTCCTCGCGGTGCGCTTTTTACTGTACAGTGGTCTCGCTTTCTGTCTGCGTCTCGGCCTGTGCAGCAGTCTCGCTTTCTGTCTGCGTTTCTGCCTGTGCAGCAGTCTCACTTTCTGTCTGCATTTCTGCCTGTGCAGCAGTCTCGCTTTCTGTCTGTGTCTCGGCCTGTGCGGCAGTCTCGCTTTCTGCCTGTGTCTGCGCCTCGCTGACAGCTTCTGTCTGAGCCTCTGTCGGCTGTGTCAGATGATAATCAAACGTGATCGTTTCAATTACCTTTTCATCTGCAGAGACTTTCGCTTCTTCCTGCCACTGTGTATAAAGAGAAGAAATCTGCTCCTGTCTGCGCTGTTCTACGATCGTCTCTTTCTTCGCGTCTGTCGCTTCACGGTCAAACTCAGAAACAACTCTGACTACATAATATCCGCTTTCCGTCTTGACTGGAGCCCCAACCAGCGTACCGTCTGCCAGTCCGTCCGTAGCCTCTACAAGCTCTGTAATGGAATAATCCGCGCCAAACGTTGTGCTTGATGCCGTCTTACCCATATCCTCTGCTGCCTTTTCAAACTCTTCCCCGTCTTTAAGCTTTTTCAGCATTTCTTCTGCCTGTACACGGGCTCTCTCCATTGCCTCCACAGCTTCCGGATCTTCTGTTTCTGTTTCCGTCTCTGTCTCGGCGTCTGACTGCGCTTCGCTTTCTGCCTCCGTCTGGGCATCTGTCTGCGCTTCGCTTTCTGTCTCGTCCGCGCTCTGCGTCTTTACGTCTTCCTTCTCTGTCAGCCCTGCAGTTTCACTCTCTGCCTCTGTTGCTGCTTCTGTCTCCGCTGCCGTTTCTGTCTCTGTTTCCGCTGCTGCTTCCGTCTCTGTCTCCACTGCCGCTTCCGTCTCTGTCTCCGCTGCTTCCGTCTCTGTCTCCACTGCCGCTTCCGTCTCCGCTGCTTCTGTCTCTGTCTCCGTCTGAGCCTCCAGCTGCTCATCTGTGATCGGTGTAAACAGGGTGTACTGGATCTTTCTCTGAGCGGCCTCCTCATCGGATACTTCTGTGTCGACGTCTGCGCTCATCTGCTCTTCCATCAGAATGCGCTCCATAGACAGCTCCAGATAACGCTCCACATGCTCCTGTGTAGTTCCGAGCTCTTTAAGCACCTCTTCATCGTTCGCTTCCACAAATGTTTTTGCGGCAGATGTGATGGAGTTCTTCTGCTCATCGGTAAGCGCTACATCATACTCCTCCATTTTCTGCTCGGCCAGCAGCGCCTGGGTCAGTTCCGTCGTCATCAGACTCTTCATATCGTCTCCCAGCGTCGTGCCCGCCCCATACATATCCTGATTAAATGGATCTGTCAGTCCGAGGGACATATACAGAGATTCATAGTTTGCCTGATTGTAGCGGATCGCGAAATTCATGACCCCAACCGGGATCGTATCATCATTTACTGTGATCGCTGTCGCTTCTGCATCAAATTCTGCTTTTTTTGAGCAGCCTGCAAGAGATGTCACTACCAGACCTGTGCACAGTCCCAGCGCAGCCGCTTTCTTTAAACCCTTCATCTTCATATCCTCCATTCTTTGGCCCTTCTGAGAGCGCCAAACAGGCAGGATATGCGAACTCTTACGCATACCCTCCTGAACAAATTCATTTTATCATTATAATCGTTTTTGCGGCATCCCGCAAGAGCTGTTTTCCCTAATCTGCACAGCTACTGCAGCGCTTCTATTCGCAAAGCTTCTTCACCGCCTCAAGAAGCTCTCTGACCGTCCGGAAAATATCGTCGCTCTCGTTTTTGCTGACGCGCGGCCTCGTATACAGAAAGTACGGATTCGTATCTATTTTAAATTTCAGCCGTCCCCTGTACTCCCTGAGCAGGCCGTCGATCTTCGTGGTATCGATCCTTGCTTTCTCATACATGACAAGCCGGATCTCCTCACCCTTTTGCGTAAGCTCTGTGATATACGCATCATGCGCAAGCGCGCGCAGCCTTGCGATCATCAGGAGGTTCTGGACGCTGCGCGGCAGCTCGCCGAAGCGGTCCATCAGTTCCTCCAGCATATCGTCATACTCTTCCTCGTTCTGGATCCCCGCGATGCGCTTATACGTGTCGAGCTTATGGAACTCATTGCTGATATAGCGGTCCGGGATATGTGCATCCACATCCAGGTCGATGACTGTCTCGTACTCCTCCTTCGGCTCTTCCATGCCCTGCAGCTCTTTCACAGATTCATTCAGAAGCTTGCAGTAAAGATCATAGCCGACTGCCGCCATATGGCCGTGCTGCTCGCTTCCAAGCAGATTTCCCGCTCCGCGGATCTCCAGATCCCGCATCGCGATTTTAAATCCGCTGCCAAGCTCTGTAAACTCTCTGATCGCGGACAGGCGTTTTTCCGCAATCTCCTTGAGCATTTTATTGCGGCGGTACATCAAAAACGCATAGGAGGTCCGGTTCGACCGCCCGACACGTCCGCGCAGCTGATACAGCTGGGACAGCCCCATATTGTCCGCGTCGTGGATGATCATCGTATTTACATTGGAAATATCCAGTCCCGTCTCAATGATGGTAGTCGTCACCAGTACGTCAATATCCCCGTTGATAAAGTCGTACATCACAGCCTCCAGCTCGCGCTCCTTCATCTGTCCGTGCGCGAAGCCGACGTGGGCCTGCGGAACGAGATTTGCGATCGTATTTGTCATCTCCACAATGGAATTCACACGATTGTATACATAATACACCTGACCGCCCCGGGAAAGCTCTCTGCAGATCGCCTCGCGCACCATCTCCTCATTATATTCCATGACATACGTCTGTATCGGTACACGCTCCTGCGGCGCTTCCTCCAGTACGCTCATATCACGGATGCCGATCAGGCTCATGTGGAGCGTACGCGGGATCGGGGTCGCTGTCAGTGTGATCACATCAACGTCTTTTTTCAGCTGCTTCAGCTTTTCTTTGTGCGCTACTCCAAACCGCTGCTCCTCATCAATGATCAGCAGCCCGAGATCCTTATACTGCACATCCTTTGACAGAAGCCTGTGCGTCCCGACCACGATGTCGACCATGCCCTTTTTCAGATCCGTGATCGTATGCTTCTGCTCCGCTGCGGTACGGAAGCGGCACATCAGATCCACCCGCACCGGAAAATCCTTCATGCGCTGCACAAAGGTATTATAATGCTGCTGGGCAAGGATCGTGGTCGGCACGAGGTATGCGACCTGCTTTCCGTCCTGCACCGCCTTAAATGCCGCGCGGATCGCGATCTCTGTCTTGCCGTACCCGACGTCGCCGCAGATCAGGCGGTCCATGATCTTCGTACTCTGCATATCCTGCTTGACCGCCTCGATCGCTGTCAGCTGATCCTCCGTCTCCTCAAATGGGAACATCTCTTCAAATTCATGCTGCCATACGGTATCTTCGCTGTAAGCAAAGCCTTTCTGATTCTGCCGCTGCGCATACAGATCCACCAGATCCTGCGCAATGATGCGCACGGCTCCTTTTACACGGGACTTTGTGCGGCTCCACTCCTGTGTCCCCAGCTTATTGAGCTTCGGCGGCTTTGCGTCGCCATCCGCATACTTCTGGATCACATCAAGCTGCGTCGCAGGCACATAGAGATTGCTGCCCCCGGCATACTCGATCTTCATATAGTCCTTTGTGATGCGGTCGACCTCAACCTTTTCTATTCCCCGGTAAACACCGAGTCCGTGATTCTCGTGTACGACAAAATCGCCGACTGACAGCTCGGTAAAGCTGCTGATCCTCTTTCCGTCATATTTTTTGTGCTTTTTCCTCTTTTTCTGACTCTGCCCGAAAATATCACTCTCTGAAATAACGACAAACTTGATCAGCGGATACTCATATCCCTTTTGCGCATGTCCGTACGTGATCAGAATCTCTCCCGGCAGTACCTCCCGCCCGGGATCCTCTGTGTAATAGCTTGTAAGTCCCTCTGCCAGCAGATCTCCCGCCAGGCGGCTTCCTCTTGTCCGCGACGCAGACATCAGGATCACCCGGTATCCCTCCTGCTTCCAGCGTTTCAGATCCTTGACGAGAAATTCAAAGCTGTTGTTGTACGGATTGACTGCATGCACAGTCAGGCTGTATTTGCCGGAAACGTGAAACGGTGCTCTCGCATTTTCCAGCGTGCACAGTCCCAGCGCATTGCCGGCACAGACCGCTGCCGCAAACTCCTGATAAGAAAACAGCAGTCCCGACTGTCCCGGCAAAACATAGCCCTTTTCCAGTCTGTGCTGCATACTCTCGCGAAACTCTGTCTCCACAGCCTGCCCGGCTTCCAGCACACGATTCGGCTCATCTACGAAAAACAGCGTATGTTCCTTATCAAAATAATCAAGAAAGGTTGTCTGTTTTTCAAAAAAGTAATCAATAAATCCTTCCATTGAGAGCGGCTCTGCCAGCTCCTCCAGGCTGTCGCGGCAGTTCTCCAGCAGATCCCGGATGCGCGCTGCTTCCTCGTTCTTTCCTTCTTTTCGAAAAACAGCTGCCGCCCGGTCTGCCTCCTTTTTGATCCGCTCCAGCGCCTGCTGCCTTTGCCGGGCGTCAGGGATCAGCTCTGCTGCCGGATAGATCTGTACCTGATCCATGTTCTCAATCGAACGCTGGCTCTCTGCGTCAAAGCTGCGCAGGGAATCGACCTCCTCGCCCCACAGCTCGATACGCACCGGATTTTCCTCTGTGAGCGGATAAATATCAATGATCCCTCCGCGTACCGCAAACTGTCCGGGGCCCTCGACCTGCCCCGTCCGCTCATAGCCAAGTGCGACCAGCTCTGTCTTGAGTGTTTCAATGTCGAGCTCATCCCCCACTTCGACCGTGCGGATGTGTTTTTTCCACTGCTCAAAGGAGACAAGATGATTCATGCACGCCGCCACTGTCGTCACGACTGTGATCTGACGTTTTTCAATCAGAGCTTTGAGCACCGCGATGCGCTGCTGCTCCAGCAGATTGCTGTGGATATCCGCCTGGAAAAAAATCAGATCCTTTGCCGGAAAGTACAGCACATCACGGTCAAAGAACCTGTAATTCTCATAAATCTCTTTTGCCCGCAGGTCATTGTACGTAAGGATCACAGTGGCAAACCGCGGCTCCGGCTCCTGCTTCAAAAGGACCGTGCGCCGAAACTGCTCCCCCGCGCAGTAAATAAAATGCGGCTTCTGAGAGTCAATGCAGCCGGTAACCTGGATCATTCCACGATTACCGGCCATCCTTGTGCTTATCTCTTCAAATTCACCCAATTGCTGCATGGGCGTCAAAAATGCTTCCATAACGCTCCTTTCCTGCTGCGCCGCCGCTGCCCGCTTCCTCTGCCGCGGTCTTTACCGGCGCTTTTTATTTGCTGACCGCAGCTTCTGTCCACAGATCCTGACGTTACCGTGCGGCCTTGTTAAACTCATTCATCACACTCTGCACATCTTCACAGACCAGACCTGCCGCCGCCCGGGCCGCACGTCCAAATGCTTCCTCCATGACTGCCCATTCCTCCTTTGAGAAATGACCGAGCACGTAATCTGCCAGATCATAGCCCGCCGGCTTTTCTCCGACTCCGATCTTTACCCGTTTAAATACCTGTGTTCCGACATGAGCGATGATGCTTTTGATGCCATTGTGTCCTCCTGCGCTCCCCTTTGCCCGGATGCGGAGCTGTCCTGGCGCAAGACTGATATCGTCATACAAAACGATCAGCTCCTCCTCCGGATCGATCTTATAAAAGTCACAGGCTGCCCGCAGGCTTTCTCCGCTCAGGTTCATATACGTCTGCGGCTTTACGAGCAGCACCTTCTGCCCCTCGATCACGCCGCTTCCGCACAGCGCCTGAAATTTTCTGGTACTGATATCGATCCGGTACCGGTCCGCCAGCCGGTCAATCGCCTCGAATCCGGCATTGTGGCGTGTGTGCGTATAGTTATTTCCTGGATTTCCCAGACCTGCTATTATATACATGCTTTTCTCCTTTTGGTGCATCGTTCCCGAAAGCGTCTCATCACCTGCATTTACATATTTTTCAGACTTTCTACTACCTTTTCAAAATGCATAAAATGAGAAGCCTTTACCAAAACCGTATCTCCCTCCAAAACAAGCCCCGGCAGTCTGCCAAGGAGCTGCTGCAGGTTGTCGAATGACAGAACCTCCATTTTCTGATTGACGCTCTGGATACCGTCTGCCAGTGCCCGGCACAGCGGTCCGACACAGATACAGCAGTCGATCGCAAGCGCTCCGGCAAACATCCCCACACTGCGGTGAAGCTCCGTCTCATTCTCTCCCAGCTCTCCCATATCGCCAAGGATCGCCACCTTGCGTCCCAGACCGTCCTGAAGCACCTCCAGAGAGGCCCGCATAGACACCGGATTGGCATTGTAGCAGTCGTCAATGATCGTACAGCGCTCTGTATGCAGAATGTTAAAACGGCCGCTGACCGGTTTAAGACTCTCGATCCCTGCCCGGATCTGTTCCATACTCAACCCATAATGCAGTCCGACTGCTGTACCTGCCAGCGCATTCATGACCATATGGATCCCCGGGATCGGGATCAGCGTAGTAAAGCTGCCCTGCTTTGTATGGATCCGGCATGAGATCCCGTCAAATCCCCGTTTCTCAATAGAATCTGCAAAGATCTCATTCTCTTTCCCAATGCCAAAGAAAACAGGGGCGATCCCCTTCACCTCCGATATAGATGCCAGCTTATCGTCATCTCCATTTAATATAATATGCCCATCCGGGCGCAAAAAATCAAAAATCTCTGTCTTGGCACGCAAAATCCCATCCCGATCTCCGAGATTTTCCAGATGGCACTGCCCGATATTCGTGATCACGCATGTATCCGGCTGTGCGATCCCCGCCAGGCGATGCATTTCTCCAAAGTCACTGATCCCCATTTCAAGGACAGCGATCTCATCTTCCTCACTCAGACGGAAAACTGTCAGAGGAAGCCCCAGCTCATTATTAAAATTCCCCGCTGTTTTCAGCACGCGGTACTTCTGAGACAGCACGGCCGCTATCATCTCTTTCGTGCTCGTCTTGCCGACGCTTCCGGTGATCCCGACTACCGGAAGCCCAAGCTGATCCAGATACTCCCGGGCGATCGCGCCAAGTGCGGCGAGCGTCTCCTCCACAAGTATGTAGTTTCCTTCCGGCTTCTCCAGCCTGTGCTCTGAGATCACACACAGGGCGCCCTTTTCAAAAACCTGCGGGATGAACGCATGGCCATCCACACGCTCTCCCTTTATCGCTGCAAACAGACACCCCGGCTTTGCCTGGCGGCTGTCTGTCGTAATCCCTGTCACCTCCCGGTCCGCATCCTCCTGCTTTCCGATGTATGTACCGCCGCACACCTGCGCGATACGGCTCAATGTCAAACCTTTCATAGCTTCCTCCAACTCTCTTATAACCGTCCGGTCATCAGCGCACAGATACCTCGATCAGATGTTCACAAAGCTGCGCAAAATCCATCCCCAGCACACGCGCCTCCTGTGGAAGAAGACTTGTCGGCGTCATCCCCGGCAGAGTATTTGCTTCCAGACAGTACAGATTTTCGTCCCTGTCCATCATAAAATCCATGCGTGCATAGCACTCCAGCTTCAGCGCCCGGAACGCCATCTCGGCATACCGCTGCATTTCCTTTGTCTTTGCCTCATCAAGGCTGGCCGGACACGTCTCGATGGTCGCTCCTGCCTTATACTTGTTCGTATAATCATAGAAGCCCTCAAGCGGTGCGATCTCAATGACCGGATAAGCCTCTCCATCCACAACGCCGACTGAAAACTCACGTCCTGCAATGTACTGCTCTACCACCACTTCTTCTTCATACCCAAACGCTACATCGAGCGCATGCGTATACTCCTCTTCTGTGCGTGCGATCTCCACACCCACGCTCGAACCGCCGCAGCACGGCTTCACCACGCACGGAAGTCCGATACCATTCTCAGAAGGTGTCAGCCGCTGCTCCCCGCGTTTGACCGTCATCCCCTTTGCCGTAGGCACTCCCTGCGCCGCAAACAGCCTGCGGGACAGTCCCTTATCCATCGCCACTGCACTGCCAAGCGCACCGGATCCCGTATAGCGGATGCCCATCAGATCAAATACCGCCTGTACCTTTCCGCCTTCTCCATCCTCACCGTGCAGCCCCATAAATACAACCTCTGCCGCTTCACACAGGCGGAGCACATTCGCACCAAAGAACTGCTTTCTCGTCTTTTTCAGCTGCGCGATCTGCTCATTAAAGGAGCGCATGTACGCTGCCGCAGCCTCTACATCATACTCCTTCGGGAACAGCCGCTCCTCATTGGCAAAATCCTCTTCCGTGATCCTCTCATCTCCGCAGTACACATCCAGCAGTACCGCCTGATGCCCCTTTTCACGCAGTCCCTTACAGATCATCGTGCCGGATACGATCGAGACGTCACGCTCTGTACTGATACCGCCTGCCAAAACCACAATTTTCATAATAGATTCCTCCCCTGCCATTTCGGCTTCTATATAAATATAAAATATCCATTTCATTTTGTGTGCCCTATCAGTTTAGAATACTTTCCTTGCAAACGCAAGACCTGATAGGAAGATTCTTGAAGAAAACATTTAAACTATTTTAAAAACTTCTTCCTTATTTGAGTTAATCTGTTTTAATTTTGTTATGAAAAATAATACCAGTAGTATAAATAGAATAGCTGCTATCACCATTACAGGAGATAACAGCTATTACATATACATATTTTCAAAACTTCAAAATAGGAATATTAGCAAACATGGAAGTGTAATAATACTCAATAATGTTGAAATAAAAATTAAACATGAAGCAAATTGTGCATCTGCCTCGTGCTTTTCAGCTAAAATAGCTGTCACCGTACCAGCAGGCATAGCAGACATGAGCACAATCGTATTTCTAACAGATGGATCTATTTTTACTATACTAAAAACAAAAAACATCGTCAAAGGAATTGCAAGTAAACGAATAATGCTAAAGTAATACAACTTCCAATCTAATATAGATTTTAAATTTACTTCTGATAAAATAGATCCAATAATCAACATAGATACTGGCATTACACAAGAACCTAAGTACTCAAGTGCAGCATAAATGCCTGAATAAAGAGGCACTCTAAATAATCCTAAACATATTCCGATGATTACTGAGCAAAAGCATGGATGGAGCAATGTGTTCTTTAAGCCCTCGTATCTATTAATTTTTGTAAATTGTCCCAATGCAACTGTCCAAGTAAATATGGATCCTGGAATCATTGCCATAGACGCAAGAACCAATCCTTCTTCTCCCATAATAGCCTGTATTATGGGAAATCCCATAAACTGAGCATTACTAATAATTGTTGCATATTTTAAAATCCCTTGCTTACTATGCTCGACATTTCTATAAGCCACTTTTCCTATTAGCCAGCAAAATGTAAGGGTACATGTATATGCAGCCGCCATCCATAATCCTTTTTCCAACGTCTCGAAGGAAAAACTTTTTCTAAATGCCGAAATAATACTGCTAGGAATCATAATATCAATAAATATATCAGTCACTGTTTTTCTTCCTATTGCAGTAAAAACCTTTATTTTAGTGCAAATAATCCCTACTGCTAGAATAATAAACATTGTAATTTGTAATTGCAACATAATCCCGGCATTCATCAGATTTTTGCTACACCAGTCCTTCTAGCTGCTGCAGCCACAGCCGTTGCAACTGCTTTTCCTACTCTCAGGTCAAAAGCCTGTGGAATAATATAATCTGCATTGAGTTCTTCCTTTGTAATTAAGCCTGCTAATGCATAAGCTGCAGCTATCTTCATTTCATCATTAATTTCACTCGCCCTTACATCAAATGTTCCACGAAAAATCCCTGGAAATGCTAATACATTATTAATCTGATTAGGAAAATCGCTACGGCCAGTTGCGCATACGCATGCGCCTGCCGCCTTCGCCTCATCTGGGAAAATTTCTGGCGTTGGATTGGCACATGCAAAGATAATTGCATCTTTATTCATCTTACGCACCATCTCTTTTGTTAATACTTTTGGCGCACTGACACCAATGAAAATATCTGCTCCGTTTATAGCATCTTCCAATGAACCTCTACATTGATTTTTATTGGTTAAATGAGCTATTTCTTCTTTTATCGAGTTCATTCCTCTTTGACGCCCCTTATATATTGCTCCAGTCCTATCACACAAGGTAATATCTTGATATCCATCAGCCAAGAGTAATTTCGTAATAGAAATTGCCGCTGCACCTGCTCCACTTACAACAATGTTTACCTCCTCTTTTTTCTTTTTTACTACTTTCAACGCATTAGTGAGCCCTGCCAAAGTAATAATAGCTGTTCCATGCTGATCATCATGAAAAACTGGAATATCACATTTTTCTTTTAATTTTTTTTCAATTTCAAAACATCGAGGTGCAGAAATATCTTCAAGATTAATACCGCCAAAACTTCCTGAAATCATATAGACTGTATTGACAAACTCATCCACATCTTTTGTTTTTACACAAAGTGGAAATGCATCTACACCGCCAAATTCCTTAAATAGCACACATTTTCCTTCCATAACAGGCATTCCAGCTTCTGGCCCTATATCTCCCAGTCCAAGTACTGCAGTTCCATCTGTCACAACAAGACACATATTATTTCTTCTTGTCAATTCATAACTTTTATCAATATCTTTTTGTATTTCGAGGCACGGTTGTGCCACTCCTGGTGTATATGCTAATGACAAATCCTCTCTAGATGCCACTGGCACTCGCGATATGACCTCTATCTTGCCGCCCCATTCCCTATGTAATTTTAATGACTCCTTTGCAAAATCCATATATTTTCTTCCTCCTCCAAAAATACCCTGCAAATCATCCGTTTTCACGTATTGTTTTTGCAGGGCATTTCACAGTCTTATTTATGAAAGTTTTCCAATTTCTTTAAGAATTTTTTTCATTACTTCCATCTCTTCTTCAGTTGCCGGTGCCAATGGGCTTCTTGCTGGACCCAACTTGATGCCAGTAAGCAATTCAATTGTAGGTCTGAGAATAGAATTTGGAAGAATACGACCATTTTGTCCACATGCCTTGCATACCTTGTAAATAGGCATGAATAGTTCTTTTGCTTTCTTATTCTCGCCCTTATCAAACGCATCAAATATCTCTCTGATTTCATGTCCAAAAATATGTGCTCCTCCACTAACGATGCCCATAGCTCCCTGTACAATAGTTGGGAGTAACATAATATCATCACCATTAAATACCACAAAATCCGGATCTACCTTCTCAGTCGCCAAGAAGAAATCTGTTACCTGTGTTGGATTAATACCAGCTTCATCTTTTACACCTACAATATTTTTAATCGCAGCTAAACGACCAACTGTCTCTGGTTCAAGATTAATACCTACAAATACCGGAATATTATACAAAAGAATATCAATATTTACGTTATCTGCTAGTTGTTTATAATGATTATAAACACCCTCCTGTGTTGGTTTATTATAAAATGGAACCACCACAAGTGCCAATTCAATGCCAAGCTCTTCTGCCTTTTTTGTCAGCGCGATTGTCTCTTTTGTAGATGCACACCCTGTGCCCGCTATTACAGGTTTCCTACCTTTTGCGGCCTTTACTGCTGTTTCCATCAATTTTACTCGCTCATCGAATGTCAACAAACTTGCTTCGCCTGTAGTCCCTGTAACAATAAGTGAATCACACACATTCTGATCAATTACATAATTAATTAGTTTTTCATATTGAATATAATCAACTTCCTCGTCCACCCCATACGGCGTAATCAGCGGTAATAAAATCTTCCCATACTTTTCTTCAAATGTCATTGTAAAACCCTCCCTATATTATTTTTTATATAAATATTTTGAATGCTTCTTCTATCTTTCTTTTTTCACTTTCTGGAAGATGTACAATAGGGCTCCTGCAATAGCCACCATCTCTCCCCATAATTTTCAAAGCATACTTTAAGCGAATTGGAAATTGATTTCCACCAAGTGCCTGCCAGGGATAATATAGCAGTCTCTGTAGTTCCTGGGCTCTCTCTCTGTTTCCATTTTGGATACAATGCCACATCTCCACACACTCTTTCGGAAATACTGCCAATGCTGCTGATATAGCTCCGTCTGCTCCTAGTTCGTAACAAGTTGCCAGCATATCATCTGTTGCCGCAAATATCTTACCTTCATCACCACAGCACATCTTCATGGCGTACAGTGCTGATACACCCCCAACGCTTTGTTTTACACCACGCACATACTTAGTTTCTTTTAAAAGACGTTTAAAAAGTGTTGGTTTAATCTCATTTTGTGGAATGACATTATAGATAATAATTGGAATCTGTACTTTTTCCGATATCTGGCTATAAAAGTCAAACATTCCTTCTTCATTTGGCACCAAAGCATTATATGCAGTTGGAGTTACCATAATAGCATCCGCCCCTGCATCTTTCGCTACGAGCCCTGTGCGAATCGCATCTTCCGTACACATTCTCATAATGCCACAAACAACAGGTTGCTCTGGTTTTAAATGCTTCTTTGCCAAACTTATCAAATGAGCCAATTCAGCATCCTTTAGCGTAGGACCTTCTCCAGTACTTCCTCCGACACTGAGTCCATCTACACCAGCTTGTAAACTAATATCCATTTCTTTTTCAATTAATAGATCATTAATAGTTCCTACCTCTGTAAATGGGGTCACAATCGGCGGAATCATCCCTTTAATTTTTTCCATATTGCTCTCCTTTCTTTTGTAATATTGTATGATGTCATTATATATTAATATATGCTGTCTGTCAATATAAAAATAAGCCGATATAGATTTTCTTCTATACCGGCTTGCTATAACACCACTATCTAATTTTCTTAATGTGCCTCTAATGCACTTACCAGATACTCCATATCTGCCTCTGTAATTTCCAAATGACGTTGCATTTCCACTTGTCCCTGTTCTGCATCTTTATTTAAAAAGCAATTATAAATTCGGGTATGTGGTTCGACTGCCTTTTTATATACTTCATCATTCATAAATGATTCACATCTAAATTTCCGATTTGCCACAATCAATTGCTTGTTTAAATTAATCAGCAACTTATTACCAGTAATATTTACGATTTCAGAATGGAACATCTCATCATACATAATAAGCTCTGTTAAATTGTGTCTTTCTATTGCTTCCATGAAAGATTCATGAATCTTTCTTAACTTTTCTACCTGTGACTTTTTAGCTTTTGTAATAGCTAAACGTGTAGAAACAGTTTCAATCGCCATACGAACCTCGATAAAATCGCTTACCGTTAGTCCCTGCACATCGTACCATTTTTCTCTCATATCAATCGGGGTTGTTGATACGAAAGCACCTTTACCAGGAAAAATATCTACAAGATCTAAAGCCTGTAACACGCGAATTGCTTCTCTGACACAAGTTCTACTAACTTTCATAGTCTGACACATTTCATTTTCTGTCGGTAGCTTTTCTCCTGGAGCAAATTGACCTTCTACAATCATTTTTTTTAATTCATTTACTACCATATCCGTAATTGAAACTTTTTGAATTTCCCTCATTTTGTACATACTCCTTTTTAATACTTTTAACTAAAACCAGCACACCTCCCCGACCTTAAAATTTCCGCCTAGTCTAATGATGCTATGTCAGCAGTTATGTACTTATGCTACCATATAATCATATCATTCAAATTGTCAAGCTGATTTTACCATATTCTGTAAAAAACTCTAAAAACCTTTCAAAAATATAAATCAAGGCCCTATATCAGTGCCTGCTTTGTGCATTAATATAGAGCCTCGTTCCAAATATTTTAAATTTCAATTAAATATTCTTTTACTGGAATACCACATTTCATACACAATTTTTCTATTTCTGCATATGTTGCCTCATTTAATGAGATACTATTTTCCCTAAGCGTCATCTGTAAATGTTCCTCTGCTTTATCACCATGAATATAGATTCTATCACATCCTGCTGCTTTTTCAGAATCTCTAATTTCCTGTAAAAATTCCGAAAATCTTTCTTCTATTTCTTTTTTATTTCCAAACATTCCATAATCAATCGCCATAAACATATGGCAACACTTCTCAACGCTTTTATCTTTTCTTACTAACGTACTTGTATAACCGCCTGCCATAATACCTGTCAGAAGTTCAACTGCTAACGAAATCCCATAGCCTTTATGTCCACTATGTGCCTCCCCTATACCCCCAAGCGGAAGCAATCCTCCATTAGATTTTGTAGCACGAATATTCAAAAATTCTACAGGATCAAGATTCTCTGTTCCTTCTTTTCCAACAGACCATCCTGGAAGTAATGGCTTTTTATTTTTCGCATAAACTTCCATTTTTCCTGCCGTTACTACACTTGTAGACATATCTAAATGGAAGCAATGAGGGGTAGCAGGCATTGTAATTGCAATTGGATTCGTTCCCATAATAGGACGTTTTCCGAAAGTTGGAACAACAAGTGCCTCTGTATTAGTCATAGAAATACCTAAGAGTCCTTCTTTCGCAGCCATCATCGAATAATATCCAGCAATTCCATAATGATTCGAATTACGAACCACTGCAATAGCCATACCCGTTTTCTTGGCCTTCTCGATTACAATATCCATTGCCCTGATGCCAGCTAGTTGCCCCATAGCATCATGCGCATCAATTAATACAGACAGCGGGGTCTCTTTTACTATTTCCAATTCTGCATTTACCTTAATTCTTCCAATATCAATTCCATATGGATATAACGCCAAACGTTGTACCCCATGAGACTCAATTCCATAAAGATCACTAGTCAAAAGTACATCTGTAATTTTTGCTGCATCGTCTTTAGAAAAACCATGCCACATAAATACCATTTCTGATAATTCTCTAATTTTGTCATACTGAAACTTCCGATAGCTCATATTGTCACCTCATTTTTTTAATTGTCTTTCGCCTTTTTATGTACGCCATATTCATACCTATATGGCGGTAACCCTCTTAAATTTCCTTTCTCATCAAATGGAAAATCTACTGCCTCTCCACATATTTTTATATTTGGATTTTTCTCAGCTTCTTCCCGCAAATTTTCAGAAATCATAAAATGTTCTAGGCATAAAGTATTTTTCATCCATACAACCCTATGCCCCATTGCTTGATCATATTGTGTACAAGAATGAATAGCCATTTGCACTGCGCATTTATCATTTGGCATAACAGGTGGAATTCTCATACTTCCTGGATCATGGCTCGTCAAACCATTTGGATACGACACAAAAAAATCCATATCTTCATAAAATCTTTGTGTTGTAATATCTGCGGATCCTATTCCACACCCATTATGATGCGACTTTTCCGATAATGCAAAAACAGCAATACGCTCTACGAACGGCTTACTTACGCCCAACATCGCGCTACGTCCTGTGACATTTGGATCCATACCAGATCCGCTGATATCTTTTCCAATTTCATCAAGCAATAATACATCTATCTTTTCAAAGGGAATAACGGGAATTAATTTTTTGGCAATTTCCAACAGTTGTGCTTCTCTCTCTTCGATTTCTTCGCCTGCAATCACCTCCAGATGATATGTATTGTGAAATGCATCTTCAATAATTGCGATTCCGAAAGGAATCTTTTTTTCTTGTAAAACAACACGCGCCACTTTTGTCACATTTTCCGACATAGCTGGGAATCCATGCATATGACAAATATTCGCGCCTTTCTGTTTCCCACATCCGATACAAAGCATCTTCATCAATCCACTTTCTATTCTGCCGCGAAAATCTGTATGTGGCTTTATCCTTCCCACAGGAATAATATAGTCTGCATCATTTGCATTTTTTTCCATATGAACTTCCAGCCCATTGTCTGTCTTTCCTATTAATACCGTATCCATTGTAGCTACTACAGGTACCCCCATTGTCTCCTCTGTCACATGATATCCTGACAGAATCTCCAATTGTCCTTGCGCATTTGCACCTCCATGGCTTCCCATAGCTGCAAATATAAACGGTTTGATTCCTGCTTCTTTTAAAATGGTTATAACGCTACGTTCTATTTCATCTATGTTACGTATCTCGCGACTTCCACATGTAATTGCTACTGTTTTCCCCTGTTCTATTCTTTTCAATAAGCCTGTTTCACATAAAGCCTTATGTAAAATAGGAAATATCTCTTCACGTGCTATTCTTCCCTTTTCAACGGTAAATTCTACTGGAAGCATCTTGGGAAGCTTCACTTCCTGTAAAAGTTGCTCAAAAATGTTCATGCTATCCTCCTTTATCAATAACAATGAGGAATTACCCTATTAGGATGTTGATAATTAAAGAATAAAGTTCCTTCTCTGTGTCCATTTAATTCCGCACAGGTCTTTTTACCACCGCAAACATCCCTTACCTCTTTTTGTAAACGCTCAAATAAAGTTTCCATTGTTTCTCCACCTCCCAACAATCCTGATGCATTAATGTCTTGGTCCTATGTCAAGATTTAGTACAAGTTAAAATGAGGTTTTCCTCATCTTAACCTGCCATCTGCAATTCGCCCTGCTGAAGCCTACGATACAGCTCTTCATAATCATTTGGTGACATATAATCACAGTGACTATGAATTCGTTTCGTATTGTAGAATGCTTCTAAATATTCGAAAATCAAACGATATGCATGATCATAATCTCGAATCTTAAACCGATTCAGCCATTCTCTCTTAATCAGGGAGTGGAACGACTCAATACATGCATTATCCCATGGATATGCCTTTTTAGAATAACTACACTGCATGGTTGCGGTTACACGTTTGTATTCTTTTGATACATACTGGCTTCCGCGGTCTGAATGCAAAATTAAAGGTTTATCGATATTGCGTCTTGCTTTGGCTTTCTTTATTGTTTCAATCACGCAGGATACTTCCAATGTTTTGGAAAGTGTCCAGGCAATGATTTTTCTGGAATATAAGTCCATAATACTGGTCAGATAAACAAATCCGTCTATCGTCCAGATATATGTGATGTCAGAACACCAAACAGCATTTGGTCGTTCTGGATGAAACTGTTCATCAAGGATATTTTTTAATTCGCTGCTGAAGTCAGAATCTTTGGTCGTGATGGTCCATGGCTTGCTCCATTGAGCTTTGATGCCCATTTGTTTCATATACTTACCAACGGTACGCTCGGAGATGATTTCTCCTGATTTACGCAATTCCCTGGTAATTTTAGGGGCACCATAATTCTGTTTAGATTCATCATAAATATCTTTGATTTTAGCTTTTACGGCTTCACGTCTTTTTTCTGTATTAGAAGGAACACGTTTTAGCCATGCATGATAACCAGAACGAGAAACGCCAAGATGTTTCAACATTCCGGAGACAGAAACCCGGCGTTTTGCCTTATGGGCAGTTTCTGCCATCTCCTTAACTTCGAGATAAATGGCTTCCGTCATTTTCCCAGAATGTTGATTGCTTTTTTTAATACTTCAAGGGCATCCTGTGCATCTCGTAATTCTCGTTTTAATCGTGCGATTTCTTTTGCTTCATCAGAAGCATAGTTACCGGAACCACGGCTTTCAATATCACCTGTTTCACGCAGTTCTTTCTGCCAGCGTGATAATGTCTGCTGACTGATTCCTAAGTTTGTAGCACAGCCTTGCAGTCCTAAGTTCTTGTGATCATGATAATACTGGACTGCATCCAGCTTAAATTGTTTGTCATAGTGCTTTGCCATAATGAGTTCCTCCTTCAGTGCGGTACCTACATTGTACCATGATTTTTCTTATAAGGAATTCTCATTTTGACTTGTACTATTTATATTCTAGCACCATCTATATCCTTTCCCATCTTCACATACGTATCCGGATTGGCTGTAATTTTGATTACTGGTGCAATAGGAGTCCCACCAACATGTCCACGCCCACTCACAAACAAGAGTAAATGGCAATCTGACGCAATCTGATCCATCAATCCGCTTGCATCTCCTCCTTGATAAAATCCAGGCTCTACTCGATAATCAGGAATTACATCCAAAATCCAAAGCCCCTTTCTTGGAGGGGACTGAGCAATTTTTAAAATCCCTTGAATTAAACTACTCCCACTTTTTACAACTGCTCCCATACTTTTTTCTTCGATAGTAGTAAGACCACCCTTAAAATTTCCCGGTGAAATAGAAAACTGACCAAACTTTTTACAAAAATCAATTGTCTTATCATAAGTCATTGCGATATCTCTTCCCACTCGACTGTTTACTGCTCTTGATACTAAATAATCTTTAAGTCCGACAGCCTCTCCCATCTCTTCAATCATTACGGTTGCTTGTTGCCTAACCAACCAATCAAAAAATTCTCCTATTAGCGCATTACCTGCTAATCCGGATGTGAAATCACTGCCTCCGCACTTGGCACCAACTATAAGCTCTGAGCAATACATATCACTTTTCGGAACTTTGCATAATTCTCGCAGCATTTTCTCAACAATCTCTATCCCCTTGGTAATGACAGCTTCTGTCCCTCCATTTTTCTGCAAAATTAAATATTCTGCTTCTCGTCCGTGTTCTCTTGCAACTGTAACTAAACGCTCTGGTCGGATATATTCACAGCCATGTCCTATTACTAACACACCGCCAACATTTGGATGTACGCTATACTTCAACAGTCTCCGAATAATAACCTGATTATCTAAACACGCGAGGCTCCCAGTAACATCTACATCTTCATTTTTATTTTGAAAGTGTAGGGCTATGGACGTTGCTACATGCTTGCTACATTCCACTGTATAGATAATCAATATCTTATTTCGGATTCCCTTTTTCCCGTCTTTTCTCTGCCATGCCTTTGTAATTACACATTTTTCCATAAGCACCACCTAATATATGATATATTCCATATCCGTAGAATTTGCTGTTACTGCATCAAAAGTTGCTGCCCTCATATCAAAATTACTTCTCATATTATGAAGATGTACATATTCACCTGCCCGAATATCTTTCGTCGCTGTGCCTATTACAACACCATACTTTATAATCGGCATATCACAGGAAATATCTGTTAATGCAAACTTATGCCCTAAAGTAATTGCTTCCAAAATTTTTATACTTTTACGCTTCTCAGCTTTTCCTGTAAGTGATATACTCCCTTCAGATAAATTTCCTAACGCTGTTGCTACATTATCTGATTGATTCACCACATATCCTATCTGACTAAAAGCTTCCATTTTCCAGCCTCCTTTAACCACCCAGATATGATTTATTCACTTCATCGTTACCAAGTAACTCTTTAGACTCTCCTTCCATTGTCACAAGACCATTCCGCAGTACATAACATCTATCAGAAATACTAATAGCCATAAACGCATTCTGTTCCACAATGATCACTGTTTTTTTCTTTTCTTTATTAATCCTGACAATTGCCTCAAACATTTCATCCACCAAAACAGGTGCTAATCCTAAGGATGGTTCATCAAACATAATCAGTTTAGGATCACTCATCAATCCTCTACTAATCGCCAACATCTGTTGTTCTCCTCCAGACATAGTTCCTGCAAGCTGATTTCTTCTTTCATATAACCTTGGAAACAAATCATACGCTTCCTGCATTTTCTGGTTCATTTGTTCTTTTGTATAGTTCTTTGAAAATGCACCCATCTCTAAATTTTCTATAACAGACATATCCGGAAAAATTTCTCTTCCTTCTGGAACATATACGATTCCTTTTCCTACAATAGAATGAGCTTTTACCGTATCAATACGTTCCCCTTCAAACTCTATTGTTCCTTTTTTTGCATTATTCAATCCCATAATAGTTTTCATAAGTGTAGACTTTCCTGCCCCATTAGATCCAATAATTGAAATCACTTCATTTTGGTGCACTTCAATGCTCACACCAAACAAAGCCTGAACTTTATCATAATACACATCAATATTATTAACTTTCAGCATATTAAGCCTCCCTACTTTCTGTACTTATCTCCGAGATATGCAGAAATTACTTGTGTATCATTCTGTACCTCTTTCGGCGTGCCCTCAGCTATTTTAGTTCCAAAATTAATAACTGTAATCATATTGCTAATATTCATAACTACGTCCATGTTATGTTCAATTAAAAACAGGTCAATTCCTGACTCAAATACTTTTAGCAATATTGAAACGAATTCCACACGCTCCGTTGGATTTAAGCCAGCAGCTGGCTCGTCAAGAAATAATAGTTTAGGATCACACATTAAAGCTCTACCTAATTCTGTAACTTTCTGACGTCCATAAGCAATGTTCCCTATATTTTCATTTCTCAATTCATACATGCCGAGTGTATTAAGAATATCTTCAGCTTTTTCTTTCAACATTTTCTCTTCCTGACGTGCTTTAACCGGATTCACAAGAAAATTTAATATACCTTGCTCTGTTTTTGAATGTCCGCCTACCATTAAATTCTCCAGTACAGTCATAGATTTAAAAAGCTTAAGATTCTGAAAAGTGCGACTAATTCCTTTCCTAGAAATTTCATGAATAGGCCTATCCTGTATTTCCTCTCCATGATATTTTACCGTTCCCTCTGAAGTTTTAAGAAATCCTGTAACGAGGTTTACCGTTGTAGATTTTCCTGATCCATTCGGTCCTATTAGCGCATGGATTGTATGCTTTCTCATTTCAATTGATAAATCATTTACTGCAACAAGACCAGAAAATTTTTTTGTCAAATGATCTATTTTCAATACTGTTTCCACGTTCGCCACCCCTTTCACCAACGTTTCTTTTTGCTCTTATAATATCTCATAATTTTTCCAGGTACGGACACCAAGCCATACGGCATAAAAATCGCAAATATTAACATAATAATACTAAATATCAGCCAATAGTAATTTTCAAGCACTTTCAACATTTCCGGAAGTATTGTAACAAGACCAGCTCCAAGAATATTTCCGGCTACAGAACCAATACCTCCCAACATCATCATAATCAAATAGTTGATTGATAAATCCTGATTAAACGTATTTGAACTAATATATCCCATAAGGCAAGAATACAATGCCCCGCCAATACAGCCATAGACTGCCGCTAATGTAAATGCCAAAATCTTAATCTGGGCAATATTTACACCACACGCTTCTGCCGCATCTGGATTATCCTTAATGGATTGAAACACACGTCCCCATTTAGAGGAAATAATTCGTTTCGCCGTAATTGCCAAAATAGCAGTTAAAACAAGTAGCATATAATAATACTTTTGATCAGTATCTAAAGTATATCCAAAAATAGAAAATTTAGGGATACCTTGAACACCAATCGCGCCACCTGTAAAATCCGACCAATTTGTAAGTAATAATCTCACTACTTCCGCAAATGCAATAGTCGTAAGCGCCAAATAAATTCCTGATATCCTCAAACTTGGATACCCAAGTCCTCTTCCAATTAATAGCCCTAATACTATCGCGAGCAATAGTCCCAACCATGGTGACAAACCTGTTTTTGTCGTAAGAAGCGCCATGCCATACGCACCTAGCGCATAAATACCACCTGTCCCCATATTCATTTGACCTGTCATTCCTGTAATATAATTAAGCCCCATTACTACTATCGCATTTATCAATGTCTGATTAATCAATAATTGATAATATGAATTAGAAATAATTTCAGGCAGAATTAAAAGAACGATAGCAAGTAATGTATACAAGAAAATCTTTAAATATTTTTTATTCTCTTTCATATTCTTCTCCTATCATTTTTTTCGCCTTATCAACGCTCTTAAGCCTCTTGGCTGAATCAATATTACGATAATCATAATAATGTAAGAAACACAGTCCTTATATACTGGTGCAATCACTACCGTGCTTAAGTTTTCAATAACACCTATTAAAAGCCCTCCAATAATCGCACCGGGCAAATATCCAAAACCACCAATAATGCCTGCTGCATATCCTTTCAGTCCAATTGTATTTGACATACTGACATTAATACTGTAAAGCGGTACAACCAGAACACCGATAATCGTACAAATTACTGCACTAATTGCAATCGTAATCATAATGCTCCGAGATACGTTAATCCCCATCAATGTCGCGGCAGTTTTATTCTGATTAACACACCGCATTGCTTTACCTGCTTTAGTCTTCATCATATAAATTTGTAAAATAACAACTACAAGAATGGATACTCCTATAATTACTAAAGTAGCTTTTGAAATTACAATACTTCCAATCCTATATACACCTGTAATAAAACCTGGAACTGTCTTTGCTGTTGCCCCATATATTAGTCTAATTGCCTCACTGATAATTCTTCCAAGCGCAATTGTTCCCATAATCGCAAACAAACGGGACGGCATATTTCTCAGTGGATTAAAGATTCCCACTGCAACAATCACGCCAAACAAAAACATTGTTATAATCGTAGCCAAAACGCCTACAATGGGATTAACACCAATCCCCAAAACAAATGTACCTGCAAAAATATAGGCTCCTAATGTAATAAACTTGTCATGGCTGAAATTCAATAAACCCGTAGAATTATAAATTATGGTATATTCCATACTCACGAGCGCATATATGAATCCCATAGCGACTCCATTAATAATCAGCTGAATAATCTGACTTGCCATTTTCTTCCTCCCTTATCTAATTCGGTTTCTATGAACATTTGGCAGGACAGTAATAGACTTCTTTCTGTATTTTTTAAGGGCAGCATGCCCGGCCTGCGCCGTTTGTCATACTACCCTCTATTCGGTCTTCCTGTACTCGCTTCCTGACGCGTGTAATCTATTCTACTGTAATATTAGAAACAAAAATTTCATTTTTATCTACGTCGTATTGCATAATCGAGCAATTGCTCAACATATCATGGTTTTCTTGATAATTGTAAGCTCCAATAATTCCCGGAAAATCCTTTGTCTCTTTAAGCGCTTTACAAATTGCCTCACTGTCTGTACTTCCAGCACGTTCAATAGCGTCTGCCAACAATTTTGTTGCACCATAAAATGCTGCCGCATAGAGCTCTGGCATCGAATCCTCGTACTCTTTCTTATAAGCTTCAACAAAATCTTCAATCTCTTTTCTCGGTTCATTCATACATTCATCAAGCGCTACATACCATCCGTCAATATAAGTTCCATCAATTGCACTTACTACTTGCGGAAGCGATCCTGATGTAACAATTGGAATTTCAAGTCCAAGCTCATTTACTTGCCTAGCAAGAATGGCAACCTCTGCGTCATGTCCCCAATAAATCATCCCCTCTACGTCTTCAGCCATCATCTTTGTAATCTGACCGGACAAATCTGTATCTCCAGAATTAACCCCCTCTGCTATTAGTTCTACATCTTTATCAGCAAGATATTCTTCGATCACGCCTTTTGCCCCTGTACCAAAATCGTCTGTATTATAAATTAATCCCAGTTTTTTTACCCCTTGTTCTTCACACATAAACTGTGCCGCTGCAGAAGCAGTAATATTATCAGACGGTCTAATGCGGAAAATATATTCATTTCCTAAATCTTCAATCTTAGGACTTGTTCCTCCCACTAATGTTGGCATTTTTGATGAAGCAACTACATCAGACATTGCAATAACATTACTACTCATATTAGGTCCTATAATTGCCACAACTTTTTCACTAATCAGACGATTAACTGCATTCATACCACCTGTCTGATTTCCCTGATCATCTTGAAAACTTACCTTCAACTCTTTTCCAAGTACACCACCCGCTTCATTAATCTCCTTCAGAGCAAGGTTGACACCCTTCTGCGTATTTTCGCCTGCAAGCGGGAAATTTCCGGTAATAGAACAAATAACCCCAAATGTAATTGCATCATCTGCCTCAGCAGACACTGCAACAGGCACAGCGCTTACGAGCATTGCTACAGACAATAATCCAGCTAACATTTTTTTTAATCTCATGGCAAATTCCTCCTTTTACACTATAACTTTACGTTTGCTACTTTTTACATGTTATGTTCGCGCGCTACTTATATTATTGCATGATGTCATTTTATCATTTTTCCATACAGATGTCAATTGTGAATATATGATTTATTTTATAACTTTCTTTTTTATGCACTTTGTCTAAAAATATATTTATTAAAGCTATACATAAAAAGGATAGTTTTGTCTGCTTTTCACATAAACACAACAAAACTATCCTTCGATAATACTCTATTTACATTTCTATCAAATACTTTACTGCTTCATGACGCATTAGTGCTGCATATGCCCTATCGATATCTTCTAACGCAACAGGATGTTCTATATCATACCACACCCTATAATTTATTTTTCCCTCGAGCAGAAGTGCACAAACTGCTCCGTGGGCTTCTTCCTCATCATACCCATTTGCATATATGCGAAAACTTCTTTTAGCTGAAAATGTATGAATTCCACTATTTGCCCGATCATTCCATCCATATATACCTATGACTCCGTTTTCACTCAGTAAATCCAACGTCTCATTAACAGTACTAGAGCTTCCCACCGCATCAATAATACAATCAAATAATTGTCTCTTGCCTAATAGTTCGCATAAAATTGTCTTTCTATTCTCTTCTTTATAATCAATATAGGATACTATCCCCAAATTATTAAAGTGAGTTCTGCGTTGCGCACTTCCAAGCACTATAGCCTGACACTTCGCCATCTGTGCAAACATAGCAAACGCAAGTGCATTCGCCCCCGAACCAATAATGAGTACTTTACTCCCTTCTGGAATCTGCAATCTTTGATAATAAGAAAGCGTCTCTCGTAATGTAATAATTAATGGTGCAATTTTTTCATCTATGCCTGGCCAAATCACCTGATTTACTCGATATTTATCCCATAAATTATTTGGAGCTCCAATCCGACGTAATTCCCAATGATCTCTTGCAATTCCATACTCTGCCATGCCACCCCAACTTACCCCTAACTCTGGTCTTAATCCGTTTGGAGCTCCAACTCGGCTTACCAAATCACCTTTTCTAAAATTTTTCACTTTTTTTCCAACCTCAACAACGCGCCCAACACTTTCATGCCCTAATATAGTTGGATAAGAAATAGGTCTTGGATGTCCACCCTGTATCAAACGCAAATCCGTTCCAGCACATGTTGCTCCATAACAAATTTTACATAAGACTTCATACTCTCCGATGTCTGGTACAGGAACGTCCCAAATTTCCAATTTATGCTCCTGAGTTACTACTGCTGCTTTCATTCTTACCTCCTCTCATATTGCCACGCCTTTCCGTCATCATACAATATTATTGTCATATTACAAAGCAAATGTCAATAGCAATATTCCAAAAAGAGGATTTCTCTCAGTAAATCACCTGCTCCCCATTGTAACTCCCCTCATCCTCTATCACGATCGGAAATTCCGCATTTCCGTAGTACAGCGACTCATCCGCCCAGTCCTCTTCTTCCCTGTCGTCGTCTTCTCTGTCATCCTCTCCAACGATCACTATATCGCCGTTTCCATTTGCCGCATTGTTTCCGCCAGCTCCGGCGTTTCCGCCGCCCGCACTGCTGCCCGTCTGAGCATACCCATAGTTGACAGCAGAGCTGTAGCAAATGACCGGAGTACCCTCCTCGATATTCTCAAAGATGACTGCCGCCTGTGCTGTCGGCGTATTGATGCAGCCATGCGACCCGCTCCACTGGTAGATATCTCCACCGTAAGCTGTACGCCACGTATCGGCATCGTGGATACCTACGCCCTCATAAAACGGCATCCAGTAGTCCACCGGCGTCTTGTAGTCTTCGCCTGTGAGGACTGCATCCTCCTGCTTGCCCACCAGGCAGAATACACCCTCTGGAGAAGCCATACCTGCGCTGACATTTCCTGTCACGACCGGCGTCTCCACCAGAAGCTGTCCGTCCTTATAATACCACATACGCTGATTCGTATAGTCGATCTCCACGTATGTCTCTCCTATATCATTTTCTCCGCGTGTCTGCGCCCCTTCTGCCCACACCGGACTGCGGCTCACAGAGTCGCCCGCAAGAAGGATCTGATAAAGCTCCTGCGCCTCTGCCTCACGATCCATCTGCCATCCATAGGTACGGGACTCCGGATAGACCGTCTCTCCATTTGAAGTGACAAAGGGCAGACAATCCCCGATCGTATCGTACTGATCTGCAAGCTGGTTCACCCATGCCGCCACTGCCTCATAGTCAAACACCGGCTGCATATTTTCATCCAGAGAAAACCACGAAGCGATCGTAGCCTTATCCAGCACCTCCGTAATGCCGCCGCCCATATCATACGTCACTGTGATCGAGCCATAGCGGTTGCGGACTGCCGCTTCTGCCCGCAGCTTTTCATCATCCTGATATACCCCGGGCAGCTTATAGCAGCCCTCTTTTTCCAGATCGACGGCCTTCTGTCCGCTCTCCACCGACTGCTCCAGAAGCGCCATGACCTTTTTTCTGGAGAGCTTATTGCCCACTGTCTCCGGCACGATCACATAGGTTCCGTCTTCCTGCTGCGCAAGCTTCGCGTTCTCTGGCGCAGTGACATTCTCCTTTTGCATGCAGGAAAGAGCCAGAAGAGCAGACTCAAGCTTTTCCCTGTCATACGTCATGGACGTTTCCATCGTATAGCTGCGGCCCGCCCCCAGATACGCCGGAAGCCATGCGTACCCGTTCTGCTCATCCAGAAACTCCCGCACCTCGCCGTGCGACACAAAACGGTATCCGAAATCGCTCCCCTCGATCGTCTCCTGCGCCCCTTCCTTTGTCGTAAGCGTGATGCGGTAATCCTCCGCCTGATCCGCGATCAGCTTCTCTGCCTCCTGCGCAGTCAGATCAGAGACGTCAATCCCGTTGATCGAAACATTCTCAAAAAAATGAGTTTCATAATACGTACCGATCGCAATGTATGCACCTGTCACTCCTGCCACCAGCAAAAGCAGCACGGCCATGATCCATATCGTCTTTTTCCTCATCATAGGTATCTCCTTTTCTTCCCGGCAGATCGCTTTTGTATCACCGTCTGTTCTTCTATTTTAAGCGGATCCGCAGAAAAAGAAAAGAAAGCCCGGGTTAAAACTATCTTGATGTTTTCTTAATTTTCTCTTCGTGTCTTATCCCTTTATGTCATATCCCTTTTTATCAGGACTCTTCTTCCGGATCCTGCCAGACTCCGCCGGTATCCTGCGCCGTATATGCCTGCAGCTCTATCTTCTCTGCTCCCTCAGACAGTCCATCCAGAAGCACTTCCTCCGCTTCAAACTCCCTTCGTCTTTCTTCCAGAGACTCTCCTGCCCCCCGGACCGGGACTGCCTCCTCCGCCACCAGCACGAGTGCGGACGTCGCCTTCATCCGCACGGTGACTTCTCCGGAATAGACCGGATAGATCAGCTCTTCTTCGCAGAAGCCTTCTGCATCTGTCGCAAATACCTGACGCAGCACCTGCTCATTCGTGATGCCTGCCTCCCACACAGAAATACAGAGTTCCTGCTCCTGCTCATGATTGTTAAAAATAACCACGATCTGACTGCTTCTGCTAAATCTCGCATACGCCAGACACTGATAAGCGCCGTACAGAAAGCAAAGCGAACCGTGTATCAGGACCGGGTATCTCCGGTGCAGCGCGATCGCACGTCTATGGAAGGCGAGCATCTGCTGATCCTCCCTCCCCCACGGATAGGTCCGGCGATTGTCCGGGTCTGTAAAGCCGCACACACCCGCTTCATCACCGTAATAAACCGTCGGAGCCCCCGGCCATGTC
The DNA here is from genome assembly GCF_951230155.1 of Parablautia sp. Marseille-Q6255. Classification (GTDB taxonomy): domain Bacteria; phylum Bacillota; class Clostridia; order Lachnospirales; family Lachnospiraceae; genus Choladousia. Next base: position 70,433 of record NZ_CATNVD010000008.1, on the reverse strand, counting down.
ATCTGCATGACAACCGCCTCCCGCATCACTGCCGGCCGGATCCCCTCGCCGGCCGCCTGCGCTCCGAGCGTATGCAGCCTTCCTACCCTGCCATTCGTCCTTGTCAGGAAACGGGAATGGTCGTGGTTGGACAGCTCATTCATGGCTACCTGCAGGGACGGCGCCATAAAGCTCGCCATATGATACACCATGGCTCCCACAAAGGCGTCTGCATTTCCCACAAGATCCTGCCGGTAGCTGTCGCTGTGTTTCTCCATACCGGTAAAGAACCAGGTCACAGGCTCCATAAAAGCGTCATAATTCATCACAGTATCCCACTGATCTCCCTGCAGCCATGGCGCAGCGTCCCCGTAGTGCTCTGCCAGGATCAGCGCGTCCGGATTCGCCTCCTTGACTGCCAGACGGAACCTGCGCCAGAACGCATGGTTGTACTCTTGACTAAATCCCAGATCTGCCGCCACATCCAGTCTCCATCCATCCACATTGTAGGGAGGAGACACCCATTTTTTCGCGATCCGCAGGATATACTCTTCCAGCTTCGGGGATCCCTCATAATTGAGCTTTGGCAGCGTATCATGGCCCCACCACCCGTCATAGTATGGATTATATGGCCATTCATGCTCATTATAAAATTTGAAGAACGAATGGTACGGGCTGTCCTGCGCAATATACGCGCCCTTCTCATAGCCTTCCTGATGCTCATATATGCGCTCCCGGTCCATCCATTTATTAAAAGAACCGCAGTGATTAAATACTCCGTCCAGAATGATCCGCATCCCGCGCCGGTGCAGCTCCTCTACAAGCCGGATAAACAGTTCATTGCTGGCTTCCAGATTGTCAAGTCCTGTCACTCGGTTGATATAGCGGGACGCGCCCCTGTTGCTCTGCTCCCAGTCCGGCAGCGTATTCCCCTCATCCCGGACAAGCTTTCCGAAATGAGGATCAATATAATCATAATCCTGTATATCGTATTTGTGATTGGACGGAGAGACGAACAGCGGGTTAAAGTACAGTACCTCCACGCCGAGCTCCTGCAGGTAATCCAGCTTGTCAATGACGCCCTGCAGATCTCCGCCGTAAAACTCGCGCACTCCCATCTCCGCCGGGATCTTATCCCAGTCCGCCACACGCTCGGTGTGTGCGCCGATATAGCTGTACTCCCTGTCAAGCACATCGTTCTCCCGATCCCCGTTGCAGAAACGGTCCGTAAAAATCTGGTACATCACAGCGCCCTTTGCCCAGTCCGGGGTGGAAAATCCCGGCGTGATACAAAACGCCCGGCTCTGCTGCAGATCTCTCGAAACACCCAGGCGATTATAAAAACAGCGCGCCTGGCCATTCTGGATCTCAAAATAATAGTGCAGCGGCTCCTCCCCCAGCTCTACCTCTGTCACATAATAATCAAAGCGGCCTTCCTGAAATTCCCGCTCCATTTCTTTCTTTACTGCTCCACTGATAAAATACACCGAATCTGCATTGTCCTTCTGCGTACGGATCCGGATCTTCACCTTATCCCCTGCCGCAGGTTCCATAGGACTGACAAAATTTTCTGTCTCATCGCTAAAGAGCGCCTCAGTATTAAAAACCGGGCGCATAAGAAGAGCATATTTCATTTTCTGGAAAAGTATCTTTGGCTGCTGCTCCATTCTTTCCTCCTGTTTTCCGGCACACGAAACCTGCCGCCTGTCCCATCACCGTTTTCTTTCATTATAACCAACTTTCTCCATTCGCACAACAATGAAAAAAGGCAGCCGTCCGGCTGCCTTTTTCCTTGGAGAAGGTATTTCTTCTAATTGGGGTGTAGCAAAAACTATATAATGTATTGGGGGGTTTTACGATGGTTATTATAGCATCGTCTCCCAATTAAGTGTGCACAAACTTCACAAAAATGCATGTCTGTTTTTGTCAGTATTGCACAATTCCAGTTCTTATGATTTATATACGGAAACTCCTCATTCGCAGACAGGCCCAAACTCAGATTTCTGTAGCTTTGTGCATGGCAAAGCTGTTACTCAAATAATGCTTCAAATTCCTCTCTGCCGATCTTTTCTTTTTCGATCAGGAGCTTTGCGCATGCATGGAGCACATCGATATGCTCGGACACCATCTGTTTCGCTGTCCGATGCGCCTCGTCAATGATACGCTTTACCTCTGCGTCGATCTGTGCGGCAACAGCCTCGCCATACGATCTGGTATGCGCCAGATCCCGCCCGATGAATACCTCGTCGTCCTCATTGTCATAATTGATCAGGCCGATCGTATCCGACATACCGAACTTCGTCACCATCGCGCGCGCCACGCCTGTTGCCTGCTTGATATCCGCAGAAGCGCCGGTCGTAACATCTCCGATCACAAGCTCCTCTGCCACGCGTCCGCCCAGACTCACGATAATATTCTGGAGCATCTTGCCCTTGGTGTTAAACATCTCATCACGCTCCGGCAGCGGCATCGTATAGCCTGCCGCACCGCGTCCGGTCGGAATGATCGAGATCGTATGCACCGGACCGACGTCCGGCAGCAGATGGAACAACAGCGCATGCCCCGCCTCGTGGTATGCAGTGATCCGCTTTTCCTTTTCCGAGATCACGAGACTCTTCTTTTCTGCTCCGATCCCAACCCTGATAAAGGAACGGTTGATATCCTCCTGCTTAATATAAGAACGCTGCTCCTTCGCCGCATGGATCGCAGCTTCGTTCATCAGATTTTCCAGATCGGCGCCTGTAAATCCTGCAGTGGTCCGAGCGACCTCCTGCAGATCCACATCCTCTGCAAGCGGCTTGCCCTTTGCATGCACCTGAAGGATCTCTTCGCGTCCCCGGACATCCGGACGTCCGACTGCCACCTGACGGTCAAAACGCCCCGGACGCAGGATCGCAGGATCCAGAATATCTACCCGGTTCGTCGCAGCCATGACGATCACACCCTCGTTCACGCCAAAGCCATCCATCTCCACAAGCATCTGGTTGAGCGTCTGCTCCCGCTCATCGTGGCCGCCGCCCATGCCGGTGCCTCTGCGTCTTGCCACAGCATCGATCTCATCAATAAATACGATACACGGCTGATGCTTTTTTGCTTCCTCAAATAAATCTCTGACACGGGATGCGCCCACTCCGACGAACATCTCCACAAAGTCAGACCCTGAAATACTGAAAAACGGTACGCCCGCCTCTCCGGCAACTGCCTTTGCCAGAAGCGTCTTTCCTGTTCCCGGAGGTCCGACCAGGATCACACCCTTGGGGATCCTTGCTCCTACCTGCACGAACTTTGACGGCTCTTTCAAAAAGGAAACGATCTCCTCCAGATCCTCCTTTTCCTCCTGCAGCCCTGCCACATCCTTAAAGGTCACGCGGCGTGCATCCGGGCTGATCATACGCGCACGGCTTTTGCCAAAATTCATCATCTTTGCATTGCCGCCGCCTGCCTGACGGTTCATCATGCCAAAAAACAAAAGCAGCAAAAGCCCGGTCAGGAGTACCGGAAGCAGCGTGGTAAGGAACATGCTGTCCCTTTCTACATCCGTTGTACTGATCTCTATGTCATCCTCGTACTGCGCCAGCATTTCCCCGGCCGCATTGACATCCGTGACATTGACGTATTTGATCTCTCCATTGTCAAGCGTCACCCGCAGAACGCCCGTAGGTACTTCTTTGTTCTGTGTGATTACTACTGCCGCTACATCCCCCTGCTCCAGCGCGGTCTCCATCTGACGGTTGTTCCAGGTCTGACTTGCTTCGAGCTTGTCGCGAAACGTCATGACCAGAAGAATGATCATCAGGATCGCGACCGGATAGAGCAGCATACCTCTTGTATTTCTGTTCAAGTTATTCTGCCTCCACTGTTTCTATTCTTCTACAAATTCTACGATTCCGATAAACGGAAGATTTCTGTACTTCTGTGCATAATCCAGTCCATATCCGACTACGAACTCATCCGGGATATTAAAGCAGGTATAATCCACCGCTACATCTGTCACGCGGCGCTCCGGCTTATCAAGGAGCGTACACAGACGAAGTGACTTAGGATTGCGTTTTTCCAGAATGTTGAGCAGATAGCTTAATGTTCTGCCGGAATCAATAATGTCCTCAACAACCAGCACGTCTTTGCCGTCCAGCGGCTCATCGAGATCCTTGACGATCTTTACCACACCGCTTGATTTCGTATCATTGCCATAGCTGGTCACAGACATAAAATCCATAGTCACCGGCACCGTGATGCGCTTTGCCAGCTCGCACATAAAAAATACACTGCCCTTTAATACACAGATCAGATGTACCTCTTTGCCTGCATAATCATCACTGATCTTCTTCGCGATCTCCGCGATCCGCGCATTTACTTCCTGCTCCTGTAAAAAAATCCTGACCTTTTCCTTCATACGCCTCTCTCCTCCAGCTGTATTTTCAAAACTTTCTCTGTGGCGGGGCGTACCTTTGCCGCCTCGCTGATCCGCTGTCCCACCACCCACAAAATATGCGGGCCGTCCGCCAGCAGCAGAACATGATCTCTGTCCTCCTTCGGTATCTTCCGGTCAATAAAATAATCCTTGAGCTTTTTCTGTCCTCCACTCGCATTGACGACCAGATAGTCTCCCGGAAGTCTTGTCCGAAGCATGACACTATTTTTTATTATATCATAAGAAAACCATTTCGTATACTTTTTTTCTTGTACTGCCTGATCCATAATATCATCACAATTGGACAGCAGCCATGCCCGGACGATCCAGCGGCCGGCCGGCGTCTGCCCCGGTACAGCAAGCGGATACTCCCGCGGTATCTCATGCGGCAGGGCGCTGCTCCTGTCATCCTTTTTCACAAACTGCACGGCGCCCTCTTTGCGCACAGCCCGTACGCCGCCCGGCAGGTCAAGCTGCTTTCCGCAGCCCTTTTTGCACAGTCTGAGAATATCCTCGATGTGGACCCGCCCCAGGTCCCTCAGGCTGCCCGCGCACTGCCCGACTGCCGTGCGCACAAGCTCTGTCCGGATCAGCTCCTCTTCTGCCCAAAAAGGCTCCAGCAGCAGGCTGACCGCCCCGTCCTGCGTGACCATGCAGCGCTCCTGTGCCTTTTTCGTCTGTCCATCGAGATACTCCTGCACCTGCTGCAGATGCTGTGCCGCAGATGCGATATGTTCAGATGCCCGGACGTTGAGCTCCTGTTCGATCTGCGGAAGGATCGAGAGCCGGATCCGGTTCCTTGTATACTGCGTCTCAAGATTTGTGCTGTCGGTGCGCCATTCAAGCCCGGCCTCCCGCACAATATCCTCGATCTCCTGGCGGTCCGTAAATAAAAGCGGGCGGATCACCGGTTCCCGTACAGGACGCATCCCGCCAAGTCCTGCCAGAGCGCTTCCACGGACCAGATTCCACAATACTGTTTCCGCCTGATCTCCCCGGTTGTGCGCCACCGCGATACGCGCGCCGCCAGCCAGATCGCACGCCTCTGAAAAGATCCGGTACCGTTCTGCCCTTGCCGTCTCCTCCAGAGAGGTTTTCCGCTCTTTCGCCAGCCCCGGCACATCCGTATGCACCACGCGAAGCGGCACCTCCAGTCTTTTGCAAAGCTGCTCTACGAATGCGGCATCCTCCATACTCTGTCTGCCCCGGATCCCGTGCTCGACATGCACCACACGCAGATCAAACCTCACATCCCTGCGATATCTGCAAAGCGCCAGCAGCAGGCATACGGAGTCCGCGCCTCCTGAAACGCCTGCCACAATGTGCATTCCCTCTTCTATCATATGATATTTCCGTATGGTATCAAAAATACGTTCCATCGCGTCACTGCTGTACACGGCGCCCTCTCCTCCTTCGTATCTGCCTTTTTCTACTTTTCCCACAGGTTTCCTACGAGGATCGTCATATCATCCCGCGCCTGCAGCTTTTGCATCAGATATACCTTTTCCATTAAACGTCTCGCGTACTCTTTTGCATTGCGCGACGCCGTCCTGCCGATCAGCTCTACCATCATCTGCTCCCGGTTTTCCTGTGGAAATGCCTCCAGAGCTCCGTCTGTCATCATAATAATGCTGCTGCCGGATCTCAGCTGCCGGTGCAGGCTCTCATAATCCGACTGCTGCATCACACCGGCCGGAAACGCGTTTGACGAAATCACCTCGATCTCGTCGCCCTGGCACAGAAACGTCGATGCGGCTCCCGATTTTATCAGATCACACCGGGCTGTATACAGATCCACCATGCACAGATCGATCGTAGAAAACATCTGCTCATAATTCTGCAAAAGCATGCAGGAATTGATCATGCGAACGGCTGTCTCCTGCGGAAATCCCGCATCCAGAAACTGCTCCAGAAGCTCTATGACCTTTTCACTCTCCTGGCAGGCTCCCACGCCGGATCCCATGCCATCCGCCAGGCTCATGACCACCTTCCCGGTATCCTTTTGCAAAAATGCGAAATTGTCTCCCGAGACCATCTCTCCTGCCCGCGTGATCCTCGAGATCCCGCAAAAAATCTGATACTTCGTATCCGGCACAAAATGAAAGCTGGCATGCTCCGACGTGACCGCTGCCTGACAGTTCCACGCGGGCCGCATCTTCTGGCCGCAGGCTTCAGATAAAATCTCCGCAACGGATTTTGCGGACACACACACCGCCCTGACTGCACGCAGCAGAAGATAGATCTCCGTACGTTCCTCCTCCCGCTGGAATACGCGGACATGTCCCAGCTCAATCCCCAGAAAGCGCAGTTCTTTTTTCAGCTTCTGCCGAAGCCTCTGCTCCCTCTCCGGCAGATCTGTAAAACCGGCTGCCGATCTGTGCAAAAGCTGCGCAGTCTGAAAAATCTGCTCGCCCGCTGCCATCCGCTGCTCCATCATCCGATTATTCCACAGCAGCGTCTGTCTCGCCTGCGCGTATTCCTGCGCAAGGTGCTGCGCGACCTCCTGAGCCCTGCGGCACTGCATCTGAAGCTGCCCCTCCATCTGCGCCGATACGCTCCCGTCATATTCCAGATCAGAAAGCATCTCATACAGCAGCCGGCACGTCGTAAAATAGTCATTCCCCCAGCAGCGCTGCGCCCGTTCGCAGGAGGCGCATACCTGCTGCCGTACTGCTTCAAAGAGTCCCTCCAGCTGCGCGTCTCCCAGCCGCTCCTTCTGACACGGCATTTTCTGAAATAATTTTGCTAGACCGTAAAACGCATCCGCGTACTGTTCCAGCTGTTCCCGCTCCGGAAGTGAATACAGTCCTCCTGTCTCTCCCCTTCGCGACAGCTGCCCCTTTCCCAGACGCTGCCAAAACGGCAGCCGTATGCCTGTCCGCATCACAGTCGCCAATAATCCGTCCATCTTAATCCCTCCCCATAAGCATTAAGCTAACCATACTAGGGAGAGTATATCTCATCTTTCCTGCAATTTTTGTCAAAACCACAGGACGCTCTTTAGAAAGTAAGAACTTTCCGGATGTATATTGCAAAAAAAGAGACTGCTGCATCATACCTTCCGTCGTCTCAGGTGGCCTTCTCCGAAAACAAAACATATTTTCCGGGAAAACACACCGGTCAGCCGCCGGAATCCGTATTTTGCAACAACCCCTTTAATCCTCTGCCTGAAACAGTATCTCGTCCTCGAACACAAGTCCCAGCTTGTCTCTGGCGATATTCTCAATATACTCGTCTGACTGCACGTACTCCTTCAGATTCTCGATCTCTGCCGCCCGAAGCTCCTCATCCCTGAGCTGCTGCTCCAGACTCTTTTTCTGCGCTTCGTAAGCCGCATTCTGCGTACTCAGCTTCTGGCTCTGCATAAGCAGGCCGACCAGCAGTACCATAACGATCCCTGCGATCGCAACCATACCCCTACGGTTGCCCGTGCTCGGACGTCTTCTCCTTTTTGCCACAGCCTTCGCCCCTTATCTTTTCATTCTTGTTATCATTGTACCTTTTTTTACCTGCAAATTCAATTGTTTTCTTGAAAAAAGACCATATTTTCCGGACTGGCGCGCCTGCCGCGCGTCTCAGAAGCAGGATGACGTCCCGAAGCAGCCCGAACACCGCCGCAAAAAGCCGGAGTACGACAATGCTCACTGTAAAATGATACAGCACCGCTCCGATCGCGATCCCTGCTGCCACATAGCCGCGGATCACACCGTCTGTATAAAAAAAGGCAAATACAAAGGTCAGAAAACCGGCGGTGATCCAGTATACGAAATCCTCTGCTGAAACAGCGAAAAGCCCGTGCGGCACCGCTTTTCGCAGCGCCCGGAACAGATCATACCCAAACGCAAGCAGCACTCCATGAAGGACCGACAGGAAAAATACGATGGTTTCCTGCCGGATCACATTGCTCATCATTGAAACAGCCTCTTCATCATGCTGCCGCGTCTGGCCGGATCGCTGCCGGAATACACCAGACTGTCCACTCTGCCTGTCAGCTCCGCCTCGCCCTGCTCCAGCGTCAGCCGTCCGATATGCAGATCCTTTCCTTTTACCGTCAGCCGTCCCTGCTCTGTCTCCAGGATCACGCAGCTCTCATCAAAGGAAACCACGTCTTTTACTCCGGAAATACTTCCGGCCTTTCTGTCCTTCCATACAATACTGTGCGGTTTTACACTCTTTTTTTCTTCCATGCACACCCCGAAGCCTCGCCTGCGCCATTGCTCTATTCTATGCAGGAGGGCTGTGCATTAGACCAGAAGCATACAAAGGCTACAGATATTTGTACATCTCGGCGGCAGCCTCCTTGCGGACCGTCTCCTGCACAGACAAAACCTCCACCTTTACTGCCTTGCTGCCGAACTGGATCTCGATCTCATCCCCTTCTTTGACTGCCACAGATGCCTTTGCCGGCTTTCCGTTTACAAGCACTCTCCCCGCGTCACATGCCTCGTTCGCCACTGTGCGGCGTTTGATCAGCCGGGATACCTTTAAATATTTGTCAAGACGCATTCGTTCCTCCTTCTGGCTCTCCTGTCAGCCGCTAAAATGCCTGTATCAAAAGAGCTCCGGAATCCCTGCGGGAAATCCGGAGCGCCTGGTTCTTTTCTTTCATTTACAGCAAAGCCACAATTAGTTCATCATATCCTTCAGAGCTTTTCCTGCTTTGAATTTCGGAGACTTGGATGCCGGAATGTGCATAGCCTCTCCTGTCAGCGGGTTTCTGCCGTCTCTTGCTGCGCGCTCGGATACCTCAAATGTACCAAAACCTACAATCTGTACCTTATCACCATTCTTGAGCTGCTCTGCAACTACATCTGTAAAAGCCTTCAGTGCCTTCTCCGCATCTTTCTTAGACAGCTCTGTTTTCTCTGCGATAGCTGCGATTAACTCTGTTTTATTCATCGTAGTTCCTCCTCTGGATTTAGTCTGCAGTACGTCTATCTTCACTGCACCTTACATTTATCTTGAACCAAAAATCTCGTTTTGCGGCTCTTCTAATATTTATATAATGTTACTGTGCGTTTGTCAAGGTTTTCCTTGCTCTGTGTTTTTTCTGTATTTTTTCTCCAGTTTTTTCTCCTTCTCCTGCTCCAGATGGCGCGCCGTCCACTCTGACGCATCGAGAAACGCCTGCGTGTATCTGTCCTCCTGCTCCTGCGTGCGGTTCTTTTTTTCCGCGCGCTTGATCTCCTCCCAGCGTCCCGGGACCTCCTGCGCCTGCACCTCCCCGGCGCTGCTCCCAAAGACGTGCGGATGACGCCGGATCATCTTCTGACTGATACCGCAGACCACATCCTCTATAGAGAACAGTCCCTGCTCCTGCGCGATCTGAGCAAGCAAAACGACCTGGAGCAGGACGTCCCCCAGCTCCTCACAGAGATTCGACGCATCCCCTGTATCCTGCCAGATACGGATCCCCGCGACCGCCTCTGTCATCTCATTTACCATACATGGTCTCAGGCTCTCAAAGGTCTGTGCCCGATCCCACGGGCAGCCGTTCTCACTGCGAAGCTGCTCTACGATCCTGCAAAATCCTGCAAAGCTGTGCTGCCCCTGTTCTTTTTCTTCCATATGCTTCCTCCCGTCTTTCTGACGCGCCTTCCCGCCATCCACGCCTCTGCCATGACAAAAGCCTCCGGGTACAAAAAAGCATTCTCCCGGAGGCAATGCGCCTGACACGGCAGGCGCTTATCTTTATGCAGCTGTCACACTGCCGCAGGGTCTGCGGCAGCCCTTACATCATTGCATGGATCATCGCAAGCACCTGCTCGCCAAGCGCCGCTGACTTTGCATCTGCGTCTGCAAGGGAGGTGCCTTTGACACCGTAGTAGAACTTCACCTTCGGCTCTGTCCCGGACGGGCGCACGCACAGCCATGCGTCATCTGTCAGATCATAGTAAAGCACATTGGAAGCCGGAAGCCCTGTCGGCTTTACTTCCCCGGTCCTGACATCGCGGATCGTATCTGCTTTGTAATCTCTTGCAGACAGCACTGTGTACTCCCCGATCTGTGCCGGTGGATTTTTGCGCAGTGTCTCAAGGATCTCCTGGATCTTCTGAAGTCCCTCGATCCCCTTTAAGGTAATGGACTGAATATCATCCTTATAGTATCCGTAGCGCTCATACAGCTCGATCATCGCATCCCAGAGCGTCTTGCCCTGCGCCTTATAGAAGGCTGCCGCCTCTGCGAGTGCCATCGTAGCCACGATCGCGTCCTTGTCTCTTGCGTGAGTACCGATCAGACAGCCATAGCTCTCCTCGAAGCCGAACAGATACGTCCCTTTTCCGGTCTGCTCAAAGCCAAGGATCTGCTGTCCGATATATTTGAATCCGGTCAGCACCTCGATCAGACCTGTCCCATAATAGTCTGCGATCGCATCTGCCATATTTGTTGTAACGATCGTTTTGATCAGGACGCCGTCCTCCGGCAGACCCTTCAAAGCCTTTCTCTGGCCGATCTCATAGTCCGCAAGCAGACAGCCTGACATATTTCCGGTCAGAGTATGGTATTCTCCTGTTCCGGCATCCTTCACATACACGCCAAGCCTGTCTGCATCCGGGTCAGTAGCCAGAACAAGATCTGCATCCACCTCTTTTGCAAGCTTCAGGCCAAGCGCAAAGGCCTCTGCCGCCTCCGGGTTCGGATAGCTGACCGTCGGGAAATCTCCGTCCGGGAGCTCCTGCTCCTTTACTACGTAGACATGCTCAAAGCCAAGCTCGGAAAGAACTCTTCGCACCGGGATATTTCCTGTACCGTGCAGAGGCGTGTATACGATCCTGAGATTTTTGCTCTCCTGTCTGATCGCCTCAGGATGAAGCACCAGACTCTTCAGCTGCGCAATAAACGCGTCATCGATCGCTTCTCCGATCACCTCGTAAAGGCCCGCTGCGACTGCCGCTTCCTTGTCCATCGTCTTGGCCGCAGTGTAATCTGTGATCGCCTTTACCTCGGCCATAATGCCTGTATCATGCGGCGGCGTGATCTGCGCGCCGTCTTCCCAGTAGACCTTATAGCCATTATACTCCGGCGGATTGTGACTCGCCGTGATGTTGATCCCTGCAATACACCCGAGCGTGCGCACGGCAAAGGAAAGCTCCGGGGTCGGGCGCAGGGATTCAAATACATATGCCTTAATCCCGTTTGCTGCCAGCGTCAGAGCTGCAAAATCTGCGAATTCCGGTGACATTCTTCTGGAATCATAAGCGATCGCCACGCCCTTTTTCGCGCCGCCCTCCCGGATAATATAATTGGCCAGTCCCTGCGTAGCCTTCTGGACTACATACTGGTTCATGCGGTTCGTACCTGCCCCGATGATCCCGCGAAGTCCCGCAGTCCCAAACTCCAGTTCTGTATAAAAACGTTCTTTGATCTCTTTCTCATCATCCGCGATCGCACGAAGCTCCGCCTTTGTCGCCTCGTCGAAATATGGATTGGAAAGCCACTCTTCATATACCTGTCTGTAATTTTCCATTTTTCCCTCCTGTGGTATCCACGGCATACTGCTGCCGTCTGTCCTGTGGTAATAATAGCACAAATACGGATAAAATAAAACTGTATCTACAGCATTTTCACAAAATTCTTTCTTTTTTCCTCCTGCCGGTTCAGGTTTTCCAGTTTTTCCAGATACCGCCCCGAGATCCACGCCTTATTGCTGCCATAATAATGGTTCGCAAGCTTTCGGAATTTCTCCGGATACAGCATCCGTATAGATAAAAGCCTGCGCTCCTGCGCGCTGATCGGACGTTCTGCCGTGTACCGCTCCAGCATGCGCATGCCAAGCCTCTGGTTCCAGTCATGCTTTTCAAGGATCTTGCGCATGAAGCGGTACAGATCATTGATCTGATGATCAAACCTGCAGCATTCAAAATTGGTCGTGGCAATCTCGTACCCTGAGATCAGCACATGATGGTGATTGTAATCGCCGTGACAGACGCATGCGCCCCCGGCGCTCTCCGAAGTCCCTCCGTATCCCTTATCCGAGGACGCCCCCGTGCCTTCCATCTCGTCAAGCCTTCTCTGTGCCTCTGCCGCCTGCTCATAGTACTCTTCAAAGCAGTGCAGAAACAGGCGTTCAAAATCCTGACGCACGGTCCGCTTTCGCATAAAGGAGCGTATTTTCTGGAGCTCTGCATTCTGCGCCGCAATCTCCTGCGCCGGAGGCTGTGCAGTAAAATTTCCCTCAAATCCCTGTTGTGCATCCAGATACATCAGCCGGTGCAGACGCGCCAGATTGGTGACTGCCGTCAGGATCTCATTTTCACTGGACGTATCGCACTCGCGTCCGACATACCAGTCCTTGACCACGTATCTGTTTCCATCCCAGTCCTCGCAGACCAGTGCTCCTTCTTTATTAGGAAGGATCATATCTACTCTCTCATACCCGCCTTCGCGTACCTTCTGCATTACGCAGTTCTGGAACACCGCCCTGTTTTCCGAACCAGTATAATCACACAGGATTTTAAGCCCCTGCGGAGTCTCAAAAATATACGACCCGCGTCCCCGCCTTGTACTGATGATCTCAAGCTCGTACTGCTCCAGCACCTTCAAAGCTCTGTCATTCATTTCGTTCCCCCCTGTTTCTCCGCCGCGCTCCACTTTGGCGCCGCGTTCTCTCTATCATATGAACAGGGGGAATAAAATATGTCACGCGACCCGCTCAGGTCAAAAAAGCCGCTGCGCAGCTCTTTGATCTGTTCCTCTTCTCCTCATCAGAAGATACAGCCCGACTGTAAAATAATATTGGCATACGGCGAGCTTTCCCCGGTGCGGACCACTGCCCTGCACTGCTTTGTCTGCTCTTTTAGCAGACTGTGCGGTACAAACTGCAGCTCCACATCTACGCCCTTGCCCAGAAGCAGCAGCTCGATACGCTCCAGAAGCTGCGCGTTGTGCGTCCTGATCTCCTCCGCAAGCACCACAGCTTCCACTTCCATATCATCCAGTACCGCCTCCAGCACACTCAGAAAGGAAGGTTCGCCCAGGCGTACTGCCAGATCAATGCGCTCTGTCTCCTCCGGGATCGGAAGCCCGCAGTCAGCGACAGCGATCTGATCCGTATGCCCCATATAGGCCAATACCCTTGCAATATCCGCATTCAAAATCCCTTTTTTCTTCATAATAATACCCTGCCTTTCTCCTTTGCGCTCCATCTGGCTTTTTCACAGCCGGTCTGCCGTCTCCTCCCGGCTTATTTTTATTTAGTCCTGACTCCTGTGCTTTGACTGTTTGTTGATTTTTGACGCAAGCACGCCTGCTCCGAACCCATTATCAATATTGACGACACTGACTCCGCTCGCGCAGGAATTTAACATAGAAAGAAGCGCGGCCGCCCCGCCAAAGTTCGCGCCATACCCGACACTTGTCGGCACGCCGATCACCGGGCAGGCCACCAGCCCTCCGACTACGCTTACGATCGCACCCTCCATGCCTGCTACTGCTACGATGACATTCGCATCCTCAAGCACCGGAAGCCGATGCAGCAGCCGGTGAAGTCCCGCCACTCCCACATCATAGACCCGCTCGACACGGTTGCCGTACAGCTGCGCGGTCACTGCCGCTTCTTCCGCGACCGGAAGATCACTTGTCCCGGCGGCAAGCACTACGATCTTGCCTTCTGCTTCCGTCTCCTGCCGGTTGACCACCGCAATACGGGATACTGGATCATAGTCCAGCGCGATCTCCTGCGCCACCTGGTCCGCCTTCTCCTGCGAGAGCCTGGTCACCATGATATTTGTCACGCCGCGCTTCTCCATCGCGGAAGCGATCCCGGCAATCTGCCCGGCGGTCTTTCCCTCGCCGTAGATCACCTCCGGCATCCCCTGGCGCAGAGCGCGGTGCATATCGATGTCCGCATAATTGCCTACCAGCATCTCCGGCTGCATCTGGATATCCGCCATCGCCTCCTGCGCTGTTATTTTTCCATCCTCAATCTGTTTCAGCAATTGAAATATCATTTCCTGCTGCATATCAAAATCACTCCATTTCCCACTCTTTTTATACCTTCTGGTATGCGACCCGAGGACTTCCGTCTTCTATATAAATACGACCGCATCTGCGAAATCCGTTCTTCTCCAGCACATGCTGCATCACCCTGTTATCCTCATGCGTATCCATGCGCAGGTTGCCGCACTGCGCGTATCCCCACTGCATACAGCACGATCCTGCGCCCTTTACGCCCTCGCGGGCCGCAATCCGGTGGATCACTCCGTAGGGTCTGTCATTGATCCATGCCCCGTCCTCTATCACTGCATACGTTGGATCATCGCCAAATGCATACATAAATACTGCCGCGATCTCTCCGTCCTGTTCTGCGACATAGCTGATCCCCTTTTCTATATCCTCCCGGATCAGACCCTCGGGCGGATAGCTGGTCCCCCACTGCTCCGGATTTCCCGTGCGCGCCATAAATGCCCGCGCCTGTGCATACAGCTCCATGATCTGTGCCAGATCCTTCCTCTGTGCCTGTCTGATTTCCATATCCTTCCTCCTGTTCCTCCCTGCTCCCGCTCTTTCCCGTCTCCTTCTGTGTGCTGCCAGATCCATGCCCGCTCTGTACAGCGCCCAATTGTGCTCACCTTACCATGATGTACACGCCCTGTCAAGCGCCGCAGGAAAATACGGGGTTTACTTTTTGCCGCCGTCTGTGCTACAATGCACACATTCGTGCACAATATGTATGAAGTACAAAAATCCGAAAAATATCATCGAACAAGAAATGGAGGATACCTTTGAAGAAAAAAGAAGTGCTGCTGATCCTTGGCATCGTCGCTGCGGCCGTACTGCTTGGGATCGGACTTATGCTATTTAAAAGCAACGACGGGGAATCCATCCGCATCACCGTAGACGGGAAGGAATATGGCACATGGAAACTTGACGAGGACCAGACGATCGAAATCAAAGATACCAATGTCTGCGAGATCAAAGACGGAAAAGTCCGGATGATCAGAGCGACCTGCCCGGATCATCTGTGCATGGAGCAGGCCCCGGTAGACGAAAATGGCGGTATGATCGTCTGCCTCCCAAACAAGGTGATCATAGAAGGGACGAATACCGCTGGCTCCGGCAACGGGGGCGGCGTAGATGCCGTCGGATGATGCGCCATCCGGTCACTCCCCCAAAGCATCCTGGCTATCAGCAGACCGCGCAGCTCGGTCTGTTCACCGCCCTTGCCTCGATCCTGGGATATATCGAAACGCTGTTTCCGGTCTTTGCCGGCATTCCCGGGATCAAACTGGGACTCGCCAATCTGGCTGTCCTGTTTATCCTGATCCGCTACTCCTGGCAGAAGGCTGCTCTCGTGTCTATTGCACGCATCATCATCATCGGAGCGATGTTCGGAAGCATGTTCAGTATCCTGTACAGCACCGCCGGCGCAGCTCTGAGCCTCGCTGCAATGACACTCGTCCTCGCCCGCACTGACTTTTCTATTATTACGGTCAGCGTGATCGGCGGAGTCACGCACAATATCGGCCAGCTCCTGATCGCAATGGCGCTGATGGAGACAGGCAGCCTGATCTACTATGCACCTGCCCTTTTGATCTCCGGTGTTGTGACAGGCATCCTCATCGGCGCGCTTACGGGCGAGCTCTTAAAAAGGCTGCGGTAGCTTTCCGCAGCCTTTCTTATTTTCAGATAACCGTCTGTTTCCGCTTACCGGCGTTTATTCTGCCATGATCTGGTATTTGCGCAGAAATTCGTCCGAGAGTGTGATCTTTCCGATACATTCTGCCGTGCCTGTCATAGACGCATTCATCTGCTCATCAATATGGACCGTCAGCGTACCTCCCGGCATATGCACATACACACAGGGGTCTGTCAGCCCGAGCTGATACGCCACGCCCGCTGCCGCACAACAGCTGCTGCCGGACGCCAGCGTATAACCTGCGCCTCTTTCATAGACCTCTGTATAGATGTTGCTTTTATCTGCAATACAGATGATCTGCGTATTGATCCCGTCAGGAAAACGCTCTTCCTTCTCCAGCCCTGCGCCGATCTCGCAGACTGCTTCTGCGCTGATCTCCTCCATCGGAATGATGCAGTGCAGATTTCCCATCCACACACACGTCCCTTCATATGTCCTGCCGCGGTAGCCCACCTGCACATGCTCTGTCTTTTTCTCATCGCTGGACGGAGCCGTCTGCCCACAGTACAGCTTTCCCATGGAGACCGTCATTTCTTTGCCGATCTCATCATGATAACGCACAGATACCGTGCGGCTCCTGGTCTGCAGTACATATTCCTTTTTGTTGATATAGCCTGCGTCCTTTAAATACTTTGCAAAAATAAACAGTCCGTTTCCGCTGATCGCCGCCTCACTGCCGTCTGGATTAAAGATCCGGACTCCCATCTTTCCAAACATCTGGACCGGGCCTGCGAGGACGCCGTCTGCTCCTGCGCCAAACTGGCGGTTGCATATACTTCGGATATCCTCCGGTTTCAGCTCGTATTCATTTTTTAAGCAGTCATAAACCAGATAGTCATTTCCAAAGCTGTGATACATCCCAAGTGTCAATTCCATCATGATCCCCCCGTTTCACTAATACGGCTACGCCTGTGTTCTGTCATATCATTTCCTGTTCAAATATCGCATCCACGGCACACTGATACTGTGCAAGGCTTTGCGCTTTTTTGAGCTTCTTTGCGTACTTTTCACAGTCCGGAAATAAACGGAACATATAGATCCATATCTCCTTCATGCGGAACATCGCATTTCTGTCCTCACCGAATGCCTCGCGGTATCCTGCCAAAATCTCATCATGAAACTCACGCAGACGCTTCCGGCTCGTCGTCTCTCCGGTACGGATCCGGTGAAACAGACCCGGATCTGCGATCACGCCCCGCCCCAGCATCACATACTCCGTCTGAGGATACTTCTCCGTAAATGTCTCATAATCCGTCTGTGTCAGGAGATCTCCGTTGTAGCAGACAGGAAATGGAAAGCTTCCAAGCAGCTGTCCAAACAGCTCCTGGTCTGCCCGTCCCCGGTAAAGCTGCTTCTGCGTCCTCGGGTGGATGATCAGCTCAGAAAGCGGATACTTCCGGTATATCTCCATCAGCGCAGCCGCCTCATCTGCATCCTCGCTCCCGATCCGGGTCTTGACGGAAACCTTTATATCGATCCCGTCAAAGATCTCCCCGAGCAGACGATCCAGATCCTCCGGAAATGCCAGAAGCCCGGAGCCCCGTCTGCGCGAGACAACAGTCGCAGAGGGACAGCCGAGGTTCAGGTTTATCTCCTCATAGCCCATATCGCGAAGAACCTGTGCAGTCTGTATGAAATGCTGCGCGTTGTTCGTCAATATCTGCGGCACCAGCTCCGGGACATGGTTGTTTTCCGGCAGCACGTCCCTCGTCTCCTTCGTCCGCAGAAGCTTATTCTGGTCGGGAGCGATAAAGGGGGTAAAATACCGGTCTGCACCCGGAAAATATTTTTCCAGGGCATTGCGGTATATGTAGCCTGTGATCCCCTCCAGCGGCGCCAGGTACAGCTGCGTCCTGCGCATAGCTGTCTGCGCGGTCAATGCAGCTTCTCCACCGCAGCTCTCTCGATCGCAAGCCCTGCCTTGTAGCGTTCGATAAACGCATCAAAGCCTGCCACATCTGCTGCATCCGGCGCCATCTCCACGCCGGTATCCTGCCCGAATACCTTACCGTTCAGGAAGGCATCCAGCGTCTCCCCTTCCTTCTTATTTACCATATAAGAAGCCAGAAGCGCAATGCCCCACGCGCCGCCTTCTCCGGCCGTCTTCATAACAGATACCGGAGAGTTCATCGCTGCTGCGAGAATACTCTGTCCCACTCCCTCTGTCTTAAAGAGTCCTCCGTGTCCCATGATCTTGTCTACCTTTACATCCTCGCCCTTGAGCAGGATATCCATGCCGACCTTCAGCGCGCCAAGAGAGGTGTAAAGATTGACACGCATAAAATTCGCAAGGCTGAATTTACTGTCCGGCGTCCGTACAAACAGCGGACGCCCGGCTTCAAAGCCCGTAATATGCTCGCCTGAAAAATAGTTGTACGCAAGCAGACCGCCGCAGTCCTTATCCCCCTCAAGCGCCTTGTTGTACAGTGTGCCAAACAGCTCATTCATATCCGCCTTCACACCGAACGCATCCGCAAACTCTTTGAAGATGCTGACCCAGGCATTGAGGTCGGAGGTACAGTTGTTGCAGTGTACCATCGCCACAAGATCGCCGCTTGGCGTAGTCACAAGATCGATCTCCGGGTATGCCTTTGAGAGATCCTTCTCCAGAACGATCATTGCAAATACAGAGGTTCCCGCTGACACGTTTCCTGTCCTCTGTGCCACACTGTTTGTCGCTGCCATGCCGGTCCCCGCATCACCCTCAGGAGGACACAGCGGAATACCTGCTTTTAATCTGCCAGATACATCGAGCAGCCGTGCACCCTTCTCCGTAAGGACGCCTGCCGTCTCGCCGGCTACAAGCACCTTCGGCATGATCTGCTCGAGCTTCCATGGATATCCCTTTGGCGCTACGAGCTCGTCAAATTTGCGGATCATTTCTTTATTAAAATCCTTTGTCTCAATATCAATCGGGAACATGCCGGACGCATCCCCTACGCCGAGCGCCTTCTGACCAGTCAGCTGCCAGTGGATATATCCTGCAAGCGTGGTAAAAAACGTCACATCCTTTACATGCTCCTCACCATTTAAGATCGCCTGATACAGATGCGAAATACTCCACCGCTGCGGAATATTATACTGGAACAGGTCAAAGAGCTCTCTGGAGGCCTCTCCCGTGATCGTATTTCTCCAGGTGCGGAACGGAACGAGCAGCTCATCGTTTTTATCAAACGCCATATATCCATGCATCATGGCGCTGAATCCGATCGCCGCAAAGGATTCTACCTCCACACCGTATTTTTCTTTTACATCGGCAGCCATGCTGCTGTAGCAGTCCTGCAGACCTTCCCACACTGCCTCGAGGCTGTAGGTCCAGATGCCGTTTACGAACTGGTTTTCCCAGTCGTGGCTTCCTGATGCGATCGGCTTGTTGTCCTCTCCGATCACGACTGCCTTGATCCTTGTCGAGCCAAGCTCAATACCAAGTACTGCTCTCCCCTCTGCAATAGTAGTTTTTGCATCAAATCCCATAGTAACACCCTCCTGAATCGGTAAAATTTTCACAATATTTTGAAATATTATAACACGATTTTAGATTATCTGCTACATTATTCTGCTTTTTTTATAATTCTTCTGTGACTATTTGGGCAGGCGCACATCCTCCAGCCACTGACTCACCGGCCCATCCAGATGATCAAACAGATATCGTTTCCCGCCTGTCTGCCTGCCCAGATATTCCTTTCTGATTTCCTGCTGCATCAGTTCCACTTCCTCAAGGAGTCCCGCTGCTGAAAGCCTTCCTGCACCTGCGCCGAAAATAATGATCTGCTCCAGCGCATCCGACGTCGCTACGGTGACGTGATACCTCCTGCCTATCGCACGGACTGTTTTCTCAATATACTGATCTGCCGTTTCCGCTTCCTTCGTATAAACGACATGGATATTGTGATACTGAAATACCTCTCCTCTGCCCCCGGAGACCCTGTACGCGTCAAAGACAAGGATCAGATGACATTTTTTATATCCCTGATAATTGCACAGAATATCCATCAGCCTGCCGCGCGCAGCGTCGATATTGACCTTCGCCAGCTCCCTTAAATCCTCCCACGCAAAAATAATATTATACCCGTCAACCAGCAGATATTCCTCCTGCGCCTCCCCGGACTGCCCGGTCCTTTGCGTGTCTGTTCCGGAAGCCTCTATGCGCCGGCTTTTTTTATATGGATTGTTTCTTTGCCGGTCTGCGTCCCTTTTGGAGGTCCCGTACGTGCGTGCAAAAATCTCTTCGAGCTCCTTATCCTCAGCCGTGCTGATCCCATAGCCGCCCTCACGCCTTTTCTCCTGCGTCTTCGGATATCCTTTCATCGTCCCCGCAGCTTGGTCACTCATTACAGCCGCACCATCCGGCACCCCCTGCTTTGCGCTCCAGCCGCTTTCCACATGCATATAATCACGCACCTGATCCCAGCTTACCACATAACCCGCTCCATGCGCACAGAATACCGATCCGGTCGGATGTTCCAGATCCGCCTCGGGATCATAGGCGCGCGCTTCTATCACCTCTTCGGCATTGTGGCACACCTCATATCCCTTCAGCGTACACGTCATCCGGCCGCGCCCCTTGGTATAAGAGATCAACTCGGTCTGGTAGCCCCGCATCGTCACCACCGGCGCGCTCCCGCAGATCACTGTCATCTCACCATCTGTCTGAGGCGGTTCAAATTCTCCGCACATCTTCTGGATATCCGTCATCACACGCCCGATCGCTTCTGTCGGAACCTCGATCTTAAATGCATACACGGGCTCCAAAAGAATGCTCTGCGCACAGCGCAGTCCGTGGCGCACTGCGCGGTACGTCGCCTGCCGGAAGTCACCGCCCTCTGTGTGCTTCTGGTGCGCACGCCCCGCGATCAGCGTGATCCGCATATCCGTGATCTCCGATCCGGTCAGCACGCCTTTGTGCTGCCGCTCTTCCAGATGCGTCAGGATCAGGCGCTGCCAGTTCTTATCCAGCATGTCCTCGCTGCACGAAGCTGCAAACTGCAGCCCGCTCCCGCGCTCCGCAGGCTCAAGCAGCAGATGGACCTCCGCATAATGACGCAGTGGTTCAAAATGGCCGACTCCCTCCACCGCAGAGGCGATCGTCTCCTTGTACACAATATTTCCCGCGCCAAACTCTACCCATATGCCAAAGCGCTCCCGGATCAGCCTTTTTTGCACTTCGATCTGTACTTCTCCCATCAGCTGCGCATGGATCTCGCCGGTCTGCTCCTCCCATACAATATGCAGCTCCGGCTCTTCCTCCTCCAGCTCGCGAAGCTGCAAAAAGGTCTTATGTACGTCACATTCCGGCGGCAGCTCAATCCGGTAAGACAGCACCGGCTCCAGGATCGGCAGCGCCGCCTGTGTCTGCGCGCCAAGTCCCTCCCCGGCATACGTATGATCAAGCCCTGTCACCGCACATACCTCTCCTGCCTGCACTTCCTGGACTGCCTGAAAGCTGCTCCCGGAAAAGATCCTGATCTGATTGACCTTCTGCTCCCAGACCGCCCCACTGCCTGTCCCTGGAGCCTGTCCCTTTGCCTCTTCCCGCACAGGCTGCGCTTCCTGCTGCATCCCCTGTACCGCCTCCGGTCTCCGGTTCGTCAGCAGATCCTTCACCCTCAGCCGTCCGCCTGTGATCTTCATATGCGTCAGTCTGTTTCCCTGCGCATCGCGTGTGATCTTAAATACTCTCGCGCCAAATGCACTGCCGTACTCCCGCGCCTTCGCATAGTCATGGATGCCCGTCAGAAGCTCCTGTACGCCCTGCATCTTGAGCGCCGAGCCAAAATAACAGGGAAAAACCTTTCTCTGCGCGATCAGGCGCACGATCTCCTGCTGCGCGACTGCCCCGGATTCCAGATAATGCTCCAGAACCTCCTCGTCACACATCGCCAGATTTTCATAGAATCCCTCCAGAAGAGCCCCTGCACTTTCTGCCCCTGCAAGCGGACCAAAATCTACACACCGGCTATCCAGCCTCTTTTCCAGCTCCTGCATCAGCGCTGCGCGATCCGTCCCCTGCTGGTCCATCTTATTTACAAACACAAATACCGGGATCTGATACCTGTCCAGCAGCCGCCACAAAGTCTCCACATGACCCTGCACCCCGTCCGGACCGCTGATCACGAGGATCGCATAATCCAGGATCTGGAGCGTGCGCTCCATCTCCGCCGCAAAATCCACATGCCCCGGCGTATCCATCAAAGTCACGGGAACATCTCCCAGCAGAAGCCTGGCCTGCTTGGAAAAGATCGTGATCCCACGTTCCCGCTCCAGATCAAAATTATCGAGAAACGCATCCTGATGATCCACACGCCCCAGTTTGCGGATGCTGCCTGTCAGATACAAAATCCCCTCCGCCAAAGTCGTCTTTCCGGCATCGACATGGGCAAGGATCCCCACACAGATATGTTTTTGTATTTTTTCAGACTCCCTCTCACCCATAAAAAATGCCTCCTTCCATGGTCACATAATGCTGGATTATACCACAAAAAGAGGCGATAGTCGAGATGCCATGCGCAATCAGCCACAGCGACCACGACAGGCAGGAGGAATGACATGATACAGAACTTGTCTTTTTGGACACTTTTCAGTTGATAGCTGGCTGAAAAGCGTGAGTGCTTTTTCTAACGGAATTGGCGGCACCTTATTCTTTGGTATCTCTGACAACCGGAATCCAGTTGGACTTTCCGATGTTCAAAAAGATGCTGAAGCCATCAGCCGCTTAATAAAAGAACGAATCACACCATTACCTCAGTTTACCTTGAAGCCTTTACAGGAAGATGGTAAAAATTTATTGGCACTGGAAATTTCTTCTGGTCGCAGTACCCCATATTATTACAAGGCAGACGGCGTGATGGAAGCATATATCCGTGTTGGAAATGAAAGCGTAATTGCACCGGATTACATTGTGAATGAACTGATCTTAAAGGGAACCAATCAGTCCTTTGACACCTTAACAACAGAAGCTGTGAAAAAGGATTACAGCTTCACACTCCTGGAGGCAACCTATCTGGAACGAACCGGCCTCCGCTTTGAGCCATCCGATTATGTCTCCTTCGGTTTGGCTGACAAAAATGGGTTCTTGACCAATGCCGGAAAGCTCATGACCGATCAGCACACAGTTTATAACTCCCGTATATTCTGTACCCGGTGGAATGGCTTGGAAAAAGGCTCTATCTTTGATGATGCGTTGGACGATAAAGAATACGAAGGGAATCTGATTTATCTACTGAAAAGCGGCAGTGAATTTATTCGCAATAATTCCAAAGTCCGTTTTATCAAAGAGGCACAGTATCGTGTAGACAAGCCGGATTATGCTGAACGAGCTGTGACAGAGGCTCTTGTTAATGCGCTTATCCATCGTGATTATATTGTGCTTGGCAGCGAAGTCCATATTGATATGTTTGATGATCGGGTGGAAATCACATCTCCTGGCGGTATGTTTGGCGGCGGATCAATTCAGGAATACGATATTTATAGTATCCGTTCAATGCGACGAAACCCTGTGATTGCTGACCTGTTCCACCGCATGAAATACATGGAACGCCGTGGAAGTGGTCTGCGCAAAATCGTCAGTGAAACTGAAAAACTACCTGGATATTCAGAAACATATAAACCGGAATTTTTCTCGACAGCAATAGATTTCAGGGTCATCTTGAAAAATGTAAACTACATCATGTGCGGTGCTTCCGTACATGATGCCGCACATGAGACAGCACATGATACATCTGTGATCAGCAAGCAAAACTTGCTATTGGAATTTTGTGCAGACCCTAAAAGTCGAGATGAAATGCAAGCATATATTGATGTTTCCAGTCGTTCTCACTTCAGCAAATATTACCTCAAGCCTTTATTATCTTCTGGTAAACTTGAAATGATGTTTCCAGACAAACCCAAAAGCAAAAACCAGAAATACTCTACCGTTCATTCCAAATAACCAAGAAGCAGGGCATTGGGTCTCATCTCCCATTGTCCTGCTTCTTTTCATTCCAAATTATATTCACATCATTTACCCATACACCCAATCCTGGATCGCAAATTTCAAACTCTGCACCTTGCCCAGCAGCCAGATCGCAGCCAGCGGCAACCCCATCGGGTTACTCATATTATCCGGTAGAGACAGGCAAAAGACAAGGATACTGGCAAAAAGAAAAAGCATCATAACCCCCCGTCTCATGCACTTTGCGAGTCAACTGATTCAAGTTATTGCTGCATCTTTTGATGGATCAGCTCCAGTTCCTCTGCGAACACCCAAAACAAAACCGGAACATCCCGCTTTCGCTTTATACCCCAAAAAGAGGCGACAGTCGAGATGCCATGCGCAATCAGCCACAGCGACCACGACAGGCAGGAGGAATGACATGATACAGAAAACGCAGCTTCTGCAAGGATAACCGGTAACCTCATTGAATGAATTTATTGACATATTTTCTGAAGTTGCATATAAATAGTATAAGGTGGGCAACGGCGTGTGTCTGCCAAAGCGTTGAAGCATAACAGCGTACCGGGATGCCTTGTTATGCAGAGTTTTCAGTAGGGGTTGTGCAGTAACCTCAAACCGGAGTAGGCTGCAAAGCCGAAAGAAAATGCTCAAAGCCGCCTTGCATTGCAGGGCGGCTTTCTTTATGGACAGAGAGGTTTTATGGATAAATTACAAAAGTGCGCAAAAGCATTTGAGAAATTGTTGGAGATACAATATCGGATCGTGATTGGCCGAAAGGGAAAAACCGCAGAGTTAGTAATTGGCTTTTCCAAATTGGACTTTCATCATCTGATGAGTCTTGGAAAACTGAAAGATTTGCGGATCGCAAAACAAAATCGTGGTTCTGTATTTGATGAAATCATAACCGGAAGCACTACCTATGATAGATCAGTCCTTTTATTATTGAATGAATTTATTGTTAAATATTCGTGCAAAATATTGTTTTCTTCGTGCAAATGGCATATACTATAATTACCAGCAGAAAGGGGTTGATCGTATGGCTGGAAAGACCACAAACATCAGTATCCGCATGGACGCAGATTTGAAAGCGCAGGCGGACGCACTGTTTTCGGAACTTGGCATGAACCTGACTACGGCGTTTAACATCTTTGTGCGCCAGTCGCTTCGTGAAGGCGGCATTCCCTTTGAGGTAAGGCTGGAACAGCCGAACAAAGAAACGGTTGCTGCCATGCTGGAAGCGGAAAGGATTGCAAAAGCCCCGTCTGTAAAGGGCTACAATGACCTTGACGAGTTGTTTGCTGACCTGAAAAGATGAAAGAAACCAAATATACCGTCAAGTACACGACCAGTTTCAAAAAAGACTACAAACGAGCCATAAAGCGTGGCTTGAAGATCGAACTTCTGGAGCAGGTCGTGGCATTGCTGGCGATGGGCGAACCGCTGCCGGATAAGAACCGTGACCATGACTTGTCCGGCGATTGGGCAGGGCATCGGGAATGTCATATTCTCCCGGACTGGCTGCTTGTCTACCGCATAGAGGGTGATGTTCTGGTGCTGACGCTGGCTCGCACCGGCACACACAGCGACTTGTTCGGCAAATGAACAGTCTGCCGCAGCTGAATATGACCGTCAAGGTCCGATGAAAAAACCGATGTATTGAGCGTAAAGCAATCATGCGTCGGTTTTCTTTTTGCAAAATCCTGGTATGGCTATTCACCATTTAATCCCCAGTTGTATAGTAGAAAAGTGATGACGAAAAAACAGGCAACTGCTATAATGTTTGCATATAGATATGACAATTTGACAATCGCTTTTTCTTAGTAGCTGTCTTTTTTAACAGAGGTACTGAAATGACATTTTATGAACTGATGGTCCCTGCACTTTCCATATTGCTGGAAACCTAAAAAAGTCTATGGGTTTGCTATACAGGAAGAAAATCTGGACATCAACCCCTTACTTAAAGGAGATTACTTATGTATCAAGAAAACGAACTCCAAAAATTGTATGAGCGTCTAAAAGCGCAATATCCCCAGTATCAGCTGGATTTTTCCGGAGACAGTCTGACCCTGAACCGGCTCTACTGC
Organism: Parablautia sp. Marseille-Q6255; assembly: GCF_951230155.1. Lineage (GTDB taxonomy): Bacteria > Bacillota > Clostridia > Lachnospirales > Lachnospiraceae > Choladousia. The sequence goes on along the minus strand of NZ_CATNVD010000008.1, from coordinate 44,388 downwards.
AAGGTCGAGGTAAGGCAATCTGGCGCAAAGCTATATGTAAACGGAAATCTGTATGACCAATTTACCAGTGAATATGTGGATGACCCAGACGATCTGTATGAACTGATTGAGGCATTTTTACTGGATCTTCAGCACGCAGGTATGAAGCAGGGAAACGAAACCTACATTGCCGCCACAAAGCAGGCCGCCAAGATGGGAAGCCGCTTTCCGATTGGAACAGCGATGTGCTTTACCCTTTTGATGATTGGTCTGATCGCTTGGAACAGTCCCTGGCTGTTTTTGTTGATCCTTCTTCTTCCGGCAGCGTCTCTCCTGATACTAAAACAAATGCAAAAAAAGATCTTCCAGCGCTGCTGGATCTGCCCTGCCTGCGGCCAGCCCTTGCCCATGGGCGGGAAAGGTCACAGCTGTGAGATGGCGTATGTAGCCCAATGTCCTCACTGCGCCCATGTGCTGGAACAACCGCCGAAGTTAGCGGCTGTTCAGACGGAATATGCTCCCCCAAAGCCTCTGGAACCGCCCCATGATCTGCCAACCCCCGGAAGCAAGTGGCCATGTATGATTACTGGCGGTATTACCATCGCTTTTGCTCTGCTCCTGCTCCCGCTGATTTTTATTCCCGACGGGAATGAGCCGCTGGACATGGCGGGCGTGTGGACCGGTGTGGGGATTCTTCTCTACCTGCTTGGATTCGGTCTGACACTGCTACTGTGCCGCCATGTCGAACCGGAAGAAACCCAGCAGCCGCTGGTGATCGTACGGGAGCGGATGGTAGTCACGGTCCTTGGCGTAATTGTCTGGGTGCTTGGATTTGTTCTGACCCTCATGGGTGTCATTGTGGCCGGGACGCCACCCTTTGAACCAGATGTCACTGCCTTTGTGACAGTTCCCGGCGTGCCGCTTTTTCTTATGGGAGTATGGATGATTTTGGCCGGGCGCAACCGGTCTTTGTCCGTATTCCAGGATAACTCTATTTTGTACATCAGCAGCTGGGGAAGAAAACGGGAATTTGCGCCGGGGCAGGTAGCCTCCGTTCGGCTGACAGCCAACCGTTCCATTCATCTGCGGAACAAGGACGGAAAAAAGCTGGTATCTATCGAAACAAATATGCGGGGTATCCCACGGTTTGCAGAGTGGCTCGAAAGTACCCATCTTGCTGCAACATTGACTCCTGCGATGGAAAAACAAACCAGACAAGAGGAACAGCAGGAGAACACCGTCCAATGGCGGGAGGAGTACCACACTCACTGGCATGACCATATCAAAAGTATCCGGATCGGATTGTGGGTTGTTATTGTATTGTTTGCCATTGGCGTTCTTGTTCCTATTCCGCTATATCTTTTCGCTGATGCAAAGTTTACTGCGGTTATGAAAATTGGTGCACTTGCTCCTGTTCCATTTCTTTTATTTTGTTTGGTGTTCGCGCCTGTACTCTCCTTTGGAGACAAACCGCAGAACGCAACACCAGAGTGGAGAGCCATGCACATCCATGTCCCGCTGATTATTTGCTTGTTAATAGGATATACTTATTTCTGGCAAGTTAGTGACATCTGGGGCGATTTGGTGCTTCGGGAGGCAGATGGCAACTGGGGATGGCTAATTCGGATACTGTCTATCACCATAGTATTGGTTGTGCTGCAAGTTCTTCGTTCGCCGAAGCGGAATCGGGTAGCCGCAGGGTTGTATATGGGAGTGGTTGGGCTGTCCATTGCCTGTGGACTTCATTACTGTGTAAATGCAGCTCTTATTGGCCCGGCCCAGCATTATCCAGCTGTTATTGTGGATAGCCATGCAGAAGATCCGGATGTAGATGATGATGATTACACATTGACTATTGTGATGGATAACGGGGAAGAAACAGACCTTGTAGTTACTGAAAAAGTATATGAGATGGCTATGAACAGTGAACCATTGGAAATTTGCCATAGAGAAAGTCCTTTTGGCGTGGTTTTTCTGGGTATTCATATGCCGTCAACAGAATAATTAAATTTCATAAAAGATAGAATTATTTAAGGATGTCCTTATAAACAACCATATATCAGAGGAGATTGTGTAATATGAAGGAACAAAAGAAATCTTCTTGGGGAGCCGTTCTGGTGTCATTTTTAAAGGAATTTCTATTAAACTCATTCGAATCCCCAGGTCATCTTTATTATGATGAAAATTTAACCAATGAAGGAAAAAGAAAGAAAAATTATATTTGGAGAGTGCTTCTACTGGTGACTGCGATAGGAGTAGCTCTGCTTCCTTTTATAGCCTGGAATATGTTTGTTCCAGATGTATTATGGGCAAAAATAGTTACCGTTGTAATGTGTGAAGGCTATGTTGTTTTTATAGTACGTATGGAGATTATCCAGATAAAGGATGAACTAAAGGAAGATATGTTAAAAATAGGGGAATATATAATTACTCCCAAAGGAAATATTTCCCTATTTAAAGAAATTGATTTTAAGATTGCTCAAACAGAGTATTCTTATACAATATTGATTTCCAGGAAACCTTTAAAATGGCTTTATAAGAAGTTTTATGTTACAATCTACGGAAGACATGGAAAAGTAAAAAAGATTGAACTGGTTCGGGCAGACAAAAAAGATTCTACGAAATACGGGACAGTGAATGATACAGCCTTAGAAAAGTTACAAGAAGAAAATAATAGGTTTTTAAAGAAATGCTTAGGCACGCCCAGCAAAAAGAGTATGAGAGATGTCGAATATTATTATGACTGGGGACAAATACAATCATTCTATGATAATCGTTCTTGTCGAACAGGAATTGTAATTATATTTTAAATAAGGAATTTAAATTTTCATAGTTATATTAAGCAGGAAATCTGAAATGAAAAGATCTCCTGCTTTTTTGCACCGCCGATTTCTTTTACTCTGTAACAATGCTCTTGCAAGATAAATAGGTCGCAAGAAAATAACTCCCGTAAACAATAAGGAAAAGAATAATCGTCAAACCAAGGTTTGTTGAAATATGGATATTCATAAACTCCTCAACGACAGTCATTGCTTTGCCGATCAGGAAGGTCGAATATGTCCCGGCAACGGTCAGTGGAATTGCAAAGAACACAGCCGTCTGCGTAAAAAGTGTGCGGTTGATTTGCCTGCGTCTGGCTCCCAGCTTTTGCAGCAGGCCATATCGGTAAATATTGTCAGTCGTTTCCGTGAGCTGTTTCAGCGCCAAAAGAGCGGCACAGATCAACAAAAAGATCAAGCCGATATAGCAGCAAAGGAAACTCACCAAAGCATTAAGGCCGTAGAACATTTCGTACATCATGTTCTTTTCTGCATACCGATATCCACGCGTTTCGTCCAAACCAATGGGGATCATTTTTTGTAGAATCTCATTGGAATCCACATCCGGTTTGTATTGCACCAAAAGCACATTAACATCTTTTTCAAGGACAGCTGCCACATGCTCCGGGACAATCAATGTTCCGCGATCATTGTTTCCAACAGAAGTCATAAAATACGTTTCTTGCAGAACTTCATTGGATGCACGCTGTAAGGTCGTACCGCCGATTACAATTTCTGAATGACTTTGTAGAGCCGCTGAAACATGTTGATATGTTCCATTGTAATTACAGTTTAACAAATATTCGTCATTGTTCAGCATGATTGGCTTTTTACCCTGCATAACTAAAGCACGGTTAAAATCTGAAACGGTCATTACGGAAACTCTGCTATCGGGAATTTTTTCGTCAATCGGCCACAGCTCGACATTCTGACCTTCAAATAGCTCTGCATAGGTCATGTCAGCCTCATAAATGCTGATTTGCTCCATATCTTCGGCATAGTCACTCATTATAACATCTTGTGTGGCAAGATACTCTGCAATATCATTGTCGCCATCAATAGAAACATTAGAAAGAACATTCAAATCATAGGGAGTTGCAGCTTTTGACAATTCATTCATTGCAAGAGCTGTACTTGCTCCGATGGATACAGCGCAGATGGTAATGGTCAGCAGACCACAAATAATTGTCACCACAAAATAATTCGTGCGGATTTTACTGCTGATTTGGCATACAAGGAATGTATTCAAACCTTTCAAATAGAACTCTTTACCGGCTCTTACCACCTGGATGAAAACAGTGGATAATGAATGGAATAGCAGAAAAGTTCCAACAACCAAAGCCACTCCCGCAATCTGAAAAGACATGTTTTCACGAGATGGCAGTATTCCGTTTTTATTGAACAACACAGCGGAAATCCCTATACAGATCAGAGAAAGTACAAACAGGCAGATTGGTAAAACACGATTTTCTGCTTTTATGCTTTCGTTCTTTCTGCTGGCTGTCAATAAGTCGATTAATTTGACATTCGTTACAGACCACACATTAAAAAGCATAACGATAAAGAAGATAATCGCAAAGCAAAGTACCGTCTGTCGAAATGCTCCGGCAGAAAATACGATTTGAAATTTATCCAGTTCAATCGCAAAGAGCTTTAATGCAATCAAAGAAAGTCCCTGCGAAAAGAGAAACCCAAGAATCAAGCCAGAAGCCAAAGCAACGACACCAACACAGAGTGTTTCACCGGCAAACAGTCTGGAAATACGCCCTTTTTTCATACCGAGCGTCATATATACGCCCAATTCCTTTTTGCGGCGTTTCAAAAGAAACTGGTTGGCATAAATAATCAGGAAAGCCAATACTACCGCAATGACAACAGAAAGCGCCGACAACAGTATGCCAAGTTGGTCGTATAAGAGCGTTCCGGTCATTCCCATATTGGAAAAGGCCGGCTGATCGGAAATTGAGTTAAAGGCATAAAACAGACTGACCGAAAGCGTCAGTGTAAGGAAATAAACCAGGTAGTCCCGGATGTTCTTATGAGTATTTCGGAGGATCAGCTTAAATGAGGTCATTCTGCTCACCTCCCAAGACCGAAACCACTTCCAGAATCTTTGCAAAAAAGTCTTTGCGTGTGTCTGTCCCCCGATGCAGTTCATTGAACACCTGACCGTCTTTGATAAACAAAATGCGATGGCAATAGCTGGCTGAAAAAGCATCATGCGTTACCATGAGGATTGTCGCCGCAAGCTGTTCGTTCAATTCCGTCAGCATCGTCAACAGCATCCGTGAGGAGCTGGAATCAAGAGCGCCAGTCGGTTCATCAGCCAGTACCATTGCGGGATTGGTTGCCATTGCTCTTGCAGCGGCTACCCGCTGCTGTTGGCCGCCGGACATCTGATAGGGATATTTGTTCAATACCTCCTGAATGTTCAGCTCCTTTGCAATCTGAGGAACACGTTTTTGAATCTCGCCGGGTTTGATTCCTGCGATAGACAAGGCCAGCGAGATATTCTCGTAAGCTGTCAGAGTATCCAGCAGATTGAAGTCCTGAAAGATAAAGCCCAGCTTTTTTCCACGAAAGTCTGCAAGCTGCGATCCATGCAGCGTTGTAATGTCCTTTCCCTCCACATAAATATGTCCGCTGGTAACGGTATCAATCGTAGAGATACAGTTCAGCAAAGTGGTTTTCCCCGAACCGGAAGCACCCATAATACCGAGAAACTCACCCTTACGCGCAGAGAAAGAAATATGATCGACAGCTTTTGTCAGGCTGCCCTTGTTACCGTAAATTTTTTGGATGTCATCCACCCGTAAAATCATGTCCTCCATTGATTATAAGACTCCTTTCTCAAAAGCGGTTTGCTTTTATATTCTTACTCTACCATAGAGACTTCTCCTGCGCCATTAAGTTAAATTACATTTACCTTACCAGAATGTAAGGTTGAAAAAAGCGAGGTTTTACAGCCCCGCCTCTTTCAAATAGCTCTCCGTGGGAAATACCATGGTTGCGGTAGTCCCCTGTCCGGGTTCACTGGAAATGGAAAGTATAATATTCATTTTCTTGCACAGCTTTTGGCTCAAATACAGCCCAATCCCGGTTGACTTGGAATAGCAGCGTCCGTTTTCACCAGTGAAACCTTTATCGAATACTCGTGGCAAGTCTGCAGCGGAAATCCCAATCCCATTATCGGAAATAAAAAGGGAAACATTGTTTTTATCTACTCTGGCAAAAAATTCAATTTGCAGATTGTCTTTTCGATACTTAATCGCATTGGATATAATCTGTCCGATTACAAATGCACAGCTCTTGCTATCAGCAACAACGGGAATGTCCAGACCATCCAACACTGGTTTACCGCCTGCCTGGATCAGAGGCTTGGAATATTTTTTCAGCGCAGCATGAACAAGCGACTGCAATGTGGTTTTTTCCACCTTAAAATCCTTCTCCACATCCGTGCTGCGGGCATAGTATAGTACCTGTTCCACATAAGTATCAATTTTACGGAGTTCATCGTCGATGCGCAGCGTGGTAGGATTTTTTTCATTTTCTATCATCAGACGGGCAGAGGTAATAGGGGTCTTGATCTCATGTACCCATGAATCAATGTACTCCCGGTATTCCCTGCTTGCCTGTTTCGCATTGGCAATCTGGTCGTTCTGGTATTTATTGCAGCGCCTTAAAATATCCACTAAAATCTGACCTTCCAAAAAATGAGGCTGTGTCAAAAGTTCGCCCAAAAGCGACTTTTCTTCCATCTGTTCCGACATTTTCAGGAGTAGATTATAATAACTTCGCTTGCGTAAAAAATCATATGCCAAAGCAAAAATATGCGCTGCCATAAGGATCATTTCGGCAAACAGAATAAAAATAGCAGGGAGTTCAATCAGCCAAAGCAGGCCAAACAGCAGAAGTGCCGATACCAGCATACATATCAAGGAAAAAATTCGGTCTAAAAGATACTCGGAGAATCTCATACGCAATACCCCAAGCCACGCTTCGTTTCCAAATAGTCAGGCAAGCCGATCTCAGCCAGCGTTTTCCGCAGACGAACGATATTCACATTCAAAGTGTTTTCGTCTATGAATTGCTCACTCTGCCAGAGTTCATCAATAATGGCGTCACGAGGAATGATATTTCCCTTGTTTACCATGAGCAGACGCAAAATCCCCATTTCATTTTTAGTAAGAGATTTTCTCTTCCCCTGATAATTGATTTCTGCTTTGAGCAGGTTTAGAGTTAAGCCTTTGTGTGTCAAAACCATATTGTCCTGCACTTCATAAGTTCGTGCCAGAAGTTTTTGTATACGAGCCAAAAGGACCTGTGCATTGTAGGGCTTTGAAATATAATCATCGGCACCGATATTCAAACTCATTAACTCGTCAAAATCGCTGTTTCTGCTGGTAAGCACGATGATTGGAAGATTGGATTTCTGCCGGATTTCTCTGCAAACCTGAAAACCGTCCTGATACGGCAGATTAATGTCCAGAAGAATCAAGTCAGCCCCAGAAGAAAGAGCAGTTTCAGCAATACAATGAAAATCACTGCTGCTGGCACATTGATATCCGTATTTTTCAAGAAATTGGGTAAGTTCCTCACGGATTGCTGGTTCATCCTCTATGATAAAAATTTTCATTTCGTTGCCTCCCTTGTTTTGCTCTCATATCCAGCGCCCCTTTTCATGTCATATAATCCGTCTTGCATCTTCACAAAACATATTATAGTTCTCTTACTCGGGCAATACAAGTGTATCGAAATTTTTGCACCGGTGTTCCAATGCGGGCATTGCGATCTCTGTCAGGATACGCACCGCCTTTGGGTATGGCATACAAAATCGGCATAGCCGGACTTCTCCAGACTATGCCGATCGTTTTCCATGTATCAATTTTCTATAAGACGCTCTTTGCCATGTTTCTCTTCGAGCGTGTCAGAAGCACACCTGCCTGTAAAATTACAGCACGATCCCCTGTGCGATCATTGCCTCTGCTACCTTCTCAAAGCCTGCGATATTCGCGCCTGTCACGTAATTGCCCTCTACTCCGTAGCGCTTTGCAGCATCTGAGATCTTTGCGTAAATATCGTTCATCATCTCTTTGAGCTTGGCGTCTACCTCCTCAAACGTCCAGCTCATACGCATGCTGTTCTGGCACATCTCCAGTGCGGAAGTGCCCACACCGCCTGCGTTTGATGCTTTGCCCGGAAGGAAGAGCATGTCTGACTCAAGGATGAAATCTGTAGCCTCACGTGTGGTCGGCATATTTGCACCCTCTGCGATCACCTTGCAGCCGTTTGCATAAAGTGCCTTTGCATCATCGAGGTTCAGCTCATTTTGTGTTGCACACGGAAGTGCAATGTCACAGGTCACGCTCCAGATACCTTTTCCTTCTGTATAAACAGCTCCCGGTACCTGATCGGCGTACTCTTTGATTCTGCCGCGGCGCACTTCCTTGATCTCTTTTACCACATCAAGCTTAATCCCCTCCGGATCATATACATAGCCGTTGGAATCGCTCATTGCTACTACTTTAGCGCCAAGCTGCTGCGCCTTTTCTGTCGCATAGATCGCTACATTTCCAGAACCGGATACGACAACTGTCTTTCCTGCCAGCTCCATACCGTGATCCTTGAGCATCGCATCCAGAATATAGATCAGACCATATCCCGTCGCCTGCGTACGCACGAGAGAACCGCCCCACGTCAGACCTTTTCCAGTCAGGACGCCCTCATACTGGCCGGTCAGTCTCTTGTACTGGCCATACATATAACCGATCTCTCTTCCGCCGACTCCAATATCTCCTGCCGGTACATCCTGATCTGCGCCGATGTATTTGGACAGCTCCGTCATAAAGCTCTGGCAAAATGCCATTACCTCACGGTCCGATTTGCCTTTTGGATCAAAGTTTGATCCGCCCTTACCGCCTCCGATCGGAAGACCTGTCAGAGAGTTCTTGAAGGTCTGCTCAAATCCGAGGAATTTCAGAATACCCTGATTTACAGACGGATGGAATCTCAGTCCGCCCTTGTACGGTCCGATCGCACTGTTGAACTGCACACGGTAGCCTCTGTTTACCTGCACCTTACCATTGTCGTCCACCCACGGAACCTTGAAGGAAATAACCCGCTCCGGCTCGACCATGCGCTCGAGCAGACCTGCTGCGCGGTACTTTTCTTCATTTGCATCAATAACGAGTTTCAGAGAATCAAGAACTTCTTTTACTGCCTGATGGAACTCCGGCTCGCCCGGGTTCTGCGCTACAACGCGCTCATAAATTTCCTCTGTGTATGACATTCTTATCGACCTCCCTGACTAAAATAAATTACTTTTTGTATTATACAATGTCAAAAAACATTTCGCAAATATTTTTTGATGTCCGCACGAAAAAGACATTCGTTTTTTGTCATTTACGTGCAATATAGAAAAAAACAGGCAGCCCGACCCTGTATCGAACGCCGCCTGTTTTATTTATCCCGCTATATTACAGGGCATTTTTTGAATATTTTTTGTGCTGTTTTCACAGCGCGGGCGCGAATTTTTTCTATGTCGCTTCATCGCGTCACCGCATCAATGTCCACTGTCTTCCCCGGAAGGGATCAGTCCTGTGAAAGATCCTGATAATCAGCCAGAGCTCCGAGTGTCAGATTGACCTCCCGCTCCTTATACTCGCCATTATCTGCCGTGCTGACCAGTACCTTTACCTCCTCGCCAGCCGCGTAGTATGCAAGCATATCCTTCATCTCCGACATCGTCATAACACTGCTTCCGTCAAATTTTGTAATGATATCGCCTCTCTGAAGTCCTGCCTCATCTGCCGGACTGTCCTCAGCCACCTCAGTGATAAAGATTCCCTTCGGAATACCGTAGTACTCTGTCATCTCGCTGGATACGCTCTCGCCTGTGATGCCGATATAAGCGCTGTCTTCTTCTTCCACGGTCTCTGTCCGTGTCTTCTTGTTCATCAGATCCTCTAGGATCGGCTGTGCATAGGAGATCGGGATCGCATACCCCATGCCCTCTACACCACTCTCCGCTACTTTTGCGGAATTAATGCCGATCACATGGCCGTTCATATCAAGAAGCGCGCCGCCGCTGTTTCCGCCGTTGATCGCCGCATCTGTCTGGATCAGCTGTGTATTATCGTAACCGTCCAGCTGGATCGTACGGTTGAGCGCACTTACAATGCCTGTCGTGACAGACTGACCATACCCAAGTGCGTTACCGATCGCAACCACCTGCTGTCCAACTACGAGATCATCTGAATTTCCGATCTGGGCCACCTTGATCTGATCGAGCGTGTCATCAGAAATGTCAGAAAGGTTAACCGCTACTACTGCAAGATCATTGCCCGCATCCGTTCCCTTTACGACCGCCTCATAGATCTCATTATCCACAAAACCGACTGTGATCTCGGTTGCACCCTCTACTACGTGATTATTGGTGCAGATCAAAAGCTCATCGTCACTCTGTCCGATAATGATACCAGAGCCTGCGCTCTCCTGCTCGATCGTATATCCGCCATCCGGCTGGCCGTATCCGAAATAATATCCGTACATACCGAAAATATCCTGTACCTCCTGCACGGATTTATTCGTAATCGATACAACTGCCGGCATCACCTCCGCCGCGACGTCAGCCACGCCAGTAATCGTGCCGTCTGCCTTCACCTCATCTGCCTCATCTACATCCTCTGTATCCTCTGCGGAGAGCATGGTGAAATTCTCTGTGTTGTCCTGTGCATCATCTTTATCTGCAAAACCAGTCAGTCCGGTAAATGCTCCTACGGTCAGTACGCCTGCGCATAATAATGAAATAACTGTTTTCTTCTTCATAAGAACCCCTCCTTTGTTTTTATGGCTTAAGTATAATCAGCTCTTTTGACTATAATGTGATAAAATTGTGGTAAAACTGTGAACGCACGGGATTTTTTCTTATTTTTATTATTTTGTTTTATCATACATTCACTTATCCTGACATTTATATAAGATCATCCCGAACCACGTTACAATATTCCCGCCGTTCATAAACTCGATCCCTGTTTTTTCTGCAAGAAGCGGAACCACGATGCCGTACCCCTCAATGCACGGGATCATCTGGTCCGGACAGCGGCACGGCTCATCGGGATACGCACACGTCTGGCAGATCGCACAGGATTCTCCGGAAAGTGCGAGCGTCTCAAACGCTTCTTCCTGAAATATGTCCCGGATCTGCCTCGTGACCATCTCATGCTCCCCGCGCGTTGCAAGCATTTCTTCCATGTTCGCAGCGTCTGTGACCTCTGCGACAGTCGTAAATACAAACACACCGTCGTATGCTTCGCAGCGCTTCTGACACGCTTCCACGCTCCCCACACCGGGAGGACACGCCCAGCTTGTCCCGTATCTGGGACATTCCTCACGGCAGATACTGCGCACGCGCGCAGAAAATGGGATATCGCTGCACGCAAGCCACGCATACTGGACGACCGGCAGCTCTGACAGCTTCTCTTCTATATTTATTTTTCGATCTTTTTGTATCTTCATCCTTTTTCTCCAAAAACTGTTTTGCTTTTCCAGTATATCAGTTTTTGTCCTCCTTTACCACTGACTTCCTCAAAGAATAACTTGATTTTTTCGACAATCCTTGCTATCGTTGATACAAAAGACGCTACAGGAGGATTCTATGGATTTTCTTTTGAAAGGCCTTCTGGCACTGTTCTGGCTTGTCGTGATACCGACTGCCTCCGGTGCTTTATTTTTTAAAAAAAATGAGCCATTTTCTCTGGCAAAAAGTTTTCTGTTTGGATACTTGTTTTTATTTTCCATATCGGAGGTGCTGATCCTGCTGTTTATGTACTTCAGCCGGCCGCTTCATGAGCTTGTCCTGTGCTATGGCATCACAGCCGGACTTGCCGCAGCAGGGGGAGCTATCCGGATGTACCGGCGCAAAAGCTCTGTGCCTGGGGATTTCCGGGCACTGCGCGGCACCTCTGTGTGGTTGTGGGCAGCTGTCGGATTCATCGTATTTCAGGTTGCCGTAGCAGTCGTACTGGCGCACCATGATGCGGATGACGCGCTCTATGTCGCCGCTGCTACTACTGCGGTTGAGACGGATTCTATTTTCCGCATCAACGCATACACAGGACTGCCCTACGTGCGTCTGCCAAGGCGGTATATCCTATCTCCGTTTCCGATCTTTCTTGCTGTCGTCAGCCAGCTTTCCGGGGGACTTCATCCCGCCATTATGGCGCATACGATCTTTCCGGCTGTATTTCTCCCGGCTGCCTATCTTGTGCAGGATCAGATCGGTAAAAAATGGTTTTCAGACAACAAAACAGGGCGCGGGGTCTATCTGTTCTGCGCTGCGCTTCTTATCTGGTTTTCTGCCTATTCTGTTTATAATGCGGGAAATTTCCAGATGGTACGTATCTGGCAGGGGAAAGCGCTCCTCGCTTCCATCCTGCTGCCCATGATCTTTTATCTGTCATGGGCGATCGTTCTGAAAAAACAGGCAGAGCATTCCTGGCTCTTATACTTCATGGCGAATCTTTCTGCGTGCCTGCTCTCCTCTATGGGGATCATCCTCGCGCCCGTCATGATGGGGATCTTTATCGTTCTGGGACTGTTTTTTGTGCGCAGCCTGAAAAAAACCGCACTTGGGCTTCTGTGCTGTACGCCTTCGCTCCTGCTGGGAGCATCATACATTTTCATTATGCTGGGCAGGAAATGGGGAATTTTATGAAAGATATGATGACATGGATTTTTTCAATCTGGAAGCTGTACTGGGACGACGGTTTTTATCCGTATCTGCTGCTGCTGGCTATTGCCTATCTGCTGATCTTCCACAGAAAAAAAAGCGGAGCCAGACAGGTCCTGATCAGCTTTGGCGCCATTTTGTTCGTATTTGTATGTCCGCTGACTGCTGCCATCATCCGCGCCTGCATCGGCAGCGATGTATACTGGCGCGTCCTGTGGCTGCTCCCGCTGATACCCGCGATCGCAGCCGCAGCCGCATGGCTGGTGAGTACCCGGAGATCCCGGCTTACTCAGACACTGATCATGCTTCTTCTCATTGCCGCGATCGCTCTTGGAGGCCGCGGTATGCTGCAGGAAGGAAACTTTATCCGCACCGCCAACCGTCAGAAGGTGCCTGATACCGTTGCCCGCATCTGCAATATCGTTCAGGACGCAGCACGGTCCGATGGCCTTTCTGAGATACGGATCGCCTCGGACGACGGGGCAAACGCCTATATCCGGGTATACGATGCCTCTATCCTGATGCCGTTTGGACGGTGGGGCAAGGGCGCCCTCACCAAAAATGATCAGAAGCTTTATGACGAGATCATCTCCGAAACGCCCCACTACAAAAGGCTTGCCAGACGCGCCAGACGTGCCGGCTGCAACTTCCTCGCACTGCCGCAGCGAAAAAAAGATCCGCATCGCGCCATGGCGCAGTACGGATATGAAGAGATCGGAACCTCCGGTCCTTATACAATCTACCAGTTAAAAGAACCTCAGGCCTAGCTATTGCCGGAAAGGAGACATATGGCAAATTTCTGTTTAGTGATCCAGTATGACGGCACACGGTACAACGGCTGGCAGCGTCAGGGAAATACCTCTGATACGATCCAGGAAAAGCTGGAAAATATTCTTGCATATTTATATGGAGAGCCGGTCGAATTAAATGGTTCCGGACGGACTGACGCGGGTGTCCATGCACTGCGCCAGATCGCCAATTATCGTGTACCGCGCATCGTAAGCCGCTACTCCTGCCGCGAGATCCTTGATTATTTCAATCGCTATCTCCCGCAGGACATCCGCATACTTTCTGTTATCAAAGCGCCTGACCGCTTTCATGCCCGTCTAAGCGCTACGAGCAAAACGTACGAATACCGTATTGACTGCGGCCCCATTGCCCGGGTCTTTGACCGCAAATATCTGTACCGCATCGAAGAGCCGCTGAATCTTCCCAAAATGCAGGAGGCCGCCGCACTGATGACCGGACCCCATGATTTCAGGAGCTTTTGTGCCAACCGTCATATGAAAAAATCTACCGTGCGCACAATCTATGACATCTCCTTCGCCGAACAGGATGGCGTACTGTCTATCCGCTACCGTGGCGACGGCTTCCTCTACAACATGGTGCGGATCCTGACGGGTACGCTGATAGAAGTCGGTCTCGGAGACCGCCTCCCTTCCCAGGTGGCGGCAGCGCTGGAGCATCAGGACCGCTCCCTGGCCGGATTTACAGCCCCTGCGCAGGGACTGTTCCTCACTGAAGTCGAATATCCAGAAGAACTCTTTTCCTGATCACAGGGCTTTCAGTACCTGCCACAGCGCAGATACCGGAAGCCCTACTACGTTGTTGTAGTCCCCCTCGATCCCCTTTACCCACGCTGCAAATCTTCCCTGGATCCCGTATGCGCCCGCCTTATCCATCGGCTCTCCCGTCTCAATATAGGACTGGATCTCCTCCTGCGTCATAGGATAAATATGAACCCTGGTCCCGCAGGAAAATGTCTTTACCAGAGCGCCATCTGCGATCACCGTCACTCCCGTAAAAACCGAATGCGTACTGCCTGCCAGCAGACAGAGCATTCTGTGCGCATCAGCTTCATCCCTGGGTTTTCCCATGATCTCACCATCCTTGCAGACCACCGTATCCGCTCCGATCACAATCGTACCACATACAGTCTCCCCTTCCGTGCCGTGCAGCTGCTTTACCACTGCCTCCGCCTTTTGCCTGGAAAGCTCCTCTACCACCTGCTGCGGATCTGTCTTTGTAATGATCTCCGGCGCATTACTGATCACCACCTCAAAATCCACTCCGATCTGTTCCAACAGCTCTTTCCGCCTCGGCGATGCCGAAGCCAGGATAATCCTCTTCATACCAGTTACTTCCTTTCTTTTTCTTTGCCTTTCCCCCCACATATGCTATACTGTCCACGAAAGCAATGAGCAGTGCGAATCCGACTGACGGCAGACCGACTGCTTGCAGGCGCGGATGCCGTAAGACGGATTCATAGGGCGAATGCCCGTGAATGAGAAAATGCCTGCATTTTCGAGTGCCACTGCGAATAAACTCTGCCGCATCCACAAACAATCGGCAGTGCGAATCCGACCGATGGCAGACCGGCTGCTTGCAGGCGCGGATGCCGTAAGACGGATTCATAGGGCGAATTTATTCCTGCACATTATTTGTTTATCTACGAGGGGGTTCTATATGTTTACAATTATCACAACACAGATCCTGAAAATGCTGCTTCTGCTTCTGACGGGATACGCCTGCTACCGTTTTGGGCTCATTGACCAGAATGGTAATAAATCTCTGGCGAATCTGCTTCTGATGGTCGTCAATCCTGTCCTTGCAGTCACGGCGCTCCAGACAGATTATGAGCCGCGCCTCGTATCTGGTCTTTTGCTATCGTTCGCGCTTGCCTTTGCCGCACATCTGATCGGTATTGTGCTTTCGTCTTTACTTATTAAAAAAACCGGGAATCCGGATTACTCTATCGAGCGTTTTTCAGCCATGTATTCCAACTGCGGATTTATGGGAATCCCTCTGGTACAGAGTATTCTCGGTTCTGAAGGAGTCCTCTATCTGACTGCCTATATGACGGTGTTCAATCTCCTGTCATGGACACACGGTATGATCCTGATGACGGGAAAGGCGACCTGGGCTGATCTGAAAAAGGGTCTGTTTTCCCCCATGATCCTTGCCAGTACGTTGGGACTGATCCTGTTTTTCACACAGATCCGCTTTCCTGCCATGATCGGCGATACGCTGGACTACATAGCTGCGATGAACACGCCGCTCGCAATGATCATTGCCGGCGTATCGGTAGCGCAGACGGATCTGCTGCAAATGCTCCGCAACAAAAAGCTTTATCTGGTAGCATTCCTGAAGCTCCTCCTTATGCCGGCCCTTGTGCTCATCAGCCTGATGCTTTTGCACACCGGCTCTGTCGCAGCCTGCGCGATCCTGATTGCCGCAGCCTGCCCGGCTGCTACTACCTGCACCGCATTTTCTCTGCGTTTTCAGAAAAATTACAGATATGCCTCCGAAATGTATGCGTTTACCACGCTGTGCTCTCTGGCAACCATTCCTCTCTTTGTTTACGCAGCAGAGCGCCTTCTGGTCTGAACCGGAAGACGCCCTGCCATGCAACATAAGCACTTTTCCAAAAATAATCCTTTTCCATCGCATTTCCACTGCTTTTTAACTTTCATGCTGATTCAGTCATTGCCCTTCCAGAACCCTTCCTGTCCCAGCTCTGTCATGCGCACGCGATCCTTAAACTGAAGCTCCGGATTCTTAATGCTGACTCTCGTCCCTCCCGGCACAGAGGATGTGATAAATGCATTAGAGCCAATGATGGCTCCTTCTCCGATAACGGTCTCTCCTCCAAGGATAGACGCTCCGGAATATACGGTCACATTATCCTCCAGCGTCGGATGGCGCTTCGTGCTGCGCAGTGTCTGACCGCCTCTCGTCGAGAGTGCGCCAAGCGTAACACCCTGATAAATCTTTGCGCCGGTACCGATCGTTGTGGTTTCTCCGATCACGACACCCGTGCCATGGTCAATGAAAAAATAACTCCCGATCGTTGCTCCGGGATGAATGTCGATACCCGTCAGACTGTGCGCATGCTCTGTCATAATGCGGGGAATCAGAGGCACACCCAGTATATGCAGCTCATGGGCAATACGGTTCACAGTGATCGCAAACACACCCGGATACGAAAAAATCACCTCATCTGTATTAAATGCAGCCGGATCTCCATCATACGCCGCCTGCACATCCGTAGCGAGAATCGCCCGCAGCGCCGGGATCCTCTGCAAAAAGCGATGCACAATATCCTTTGCCTGCTGATAAGCAGCCTCCTCGTCTCCCGGTGCATTCTCCGAATGGAATAACGCCTTTGTAACCTGCTTTGTCAGACGATACTGAATATCCTCTAACAATTCTCCCACATGGTATTCAATTGCATTTTCATTGAGTGTCTTTGTCTCAAAAAACCCCGGAAATACTACGCACCGGATCTTATCGAGCAGATCAATAATAATCTCATTATTCAGACGATGTCTCGTATGGATGCTGCATGTCTGCGGATATTTCTGATAGCTGCCAAGAATCTCCCCGACCAGTACATCCATTTCTTTTTTATATGAATTCATATCCGCTCTCCTTCTTATATGTTTATCTATTTTATGCTGCATCCCGGCGCACTGCTGCAAATCTGATACAAAATATCCTCCGTCACACGGTACGGTACATTTCGCAGCTTGCTTTCATTTTCCATAAGCCCCTGCACAGCTTTCGCGATCAGCGCATCTTCTACCTGCATCGGCCCGATCAGCTTATGAAGAAACGCCGTAAAATACTGAATATCCGGGAAACCGATCAGATGAAGCACCTGCTTTTTCACAAGCGGCCCCGCAGCTGCAAGATACCCGGGGAGAAAATAGCCCACTGCCCTGCCATGCGGGATCCCCTTCTCATACGTCAGATAATAGCTCAGTCCATGCGGAAGAGCGGTCCCGGTATGAGCGATCGCCATGCCCGCAAGTGTCGAGGCAAGAAGAAGCGCGTCACACTCCTCTACCGTACGATTGGCGCCGATCAGCACTTTTTTATTGTCGTTCCAGATATGCATCCCATACTCACAAAGCATATGGGTAAATGGCGTCGCATTGACATTTACGTAGCTCTCCACAAGATGCCCCAGCGCATCAACCGCAGTATCAATAAGCGTATCCTTCCCGATCCCCAGCAGATATTTTCCATCCACCAAAGAGAATACCGGGAAAACCCTGTGCGGAAGGCTTGCTTTGATCCGGCGCTCATGCACTGTCAATATCGCATACGGCGTCGCCTCCGATCCAGTCCCGCATGTTGTCGGCACCTCGACAACCGGAAGCGCCGTATCATCCCCCTTCTCATACAGATACGCCGCTTCCTTATCCGGCTGTGCGATCATAAGCGCCGCTGCCTTTGCCGCATCCATCGGCGATCCTCCTCCGATGCCGATCACGAAGTCAACCTTCTCCAAAAGCCCCAGCCCGCGCAGATGCATTACCTGCTCAACAGACGGATTCACCTCTGTCTCATCAAAAACAATATACTCCGTTTTCTGTTCCTTCAGTGCCGCTGTGACATCTTTCAGCGCTCCATTGTGCGCAGAGCTCTTTCCGGTCACAATCAGCGCTTTTTTCCCCAGTCCTGCCCACTGCGAAGCATACTTCTTCACACAGTCTCTCTCACTGTATATCTTTGTCGGTACATAAAAATACATCCCGTTCTCCCCTCACTTTCCCTGCATCCGCATCCTTCCGCAATTATTTTTCTGTCGCATCTTCTGCTGGCTCTGCCACAGCCTCTGCCACAGTCTCTGCCTTCTCCTCCACAGCCTCTGCTGCTGCCTCTGTCTTCTCCTTCACAGCCTCCGCTGCTTCCTCTGCCTTTTCCGTCACTGCTTCCGCGATGTCTTCTGCTTTTTCCGTCACTGCTTCCGCGATGTCTTCTGCCTTTTCTTTCACCGCTTCCACTGCGTCTTCTGCTGTTTCTTCCACAGCCTCTGCCACAGTCTCTGCCTTCTCCTCCACAGCTTCCGCTGCTGCCTCTGTCTTCTCCTTCACAGCCTCCACAGCTTCCTCTGTCTTCTCCTTCACAGCTTCCACAGCTTCTGCTGCTTCCTCAGCCGTATCTTCTGCAGTTTCCTCCACAGTCTGTGTTACATCTGTTGATTCTACCGTGACTGCCTTTGCCGCCTCTTCCTCATCGACGATCTCAAATACCTCCGGCATCTTGTTCCCGCAGTTGGAACAAAATCTTTCTGTAGCAGACACTTCCATATTACAGCACGGGCACAAAACAACTCCTTTGACGTTTCGAATCTGTTCTTTTAATTCCGCGATGCGGATAAACTTATCACTGATCGCATGGATCTCTGCTTCAAACCCGGCAAGCGCTTCCTCCTTATACTGTTCATACAGCTTTTTCCCGATCTCTGCATACAGGCTCTGGATCTTTTTCTGCTCCTCATTGATCCTTCCATTGAGCTGCCGCACCTCATTCATCTTCTGTACTTCTTCCATCGTATCACGACTGAATTTCCTGACTTTTCTCCCCAGCTCTTCAAAATTCATTTCATTGCCTCCTCATCTTTCCCAGCTATTACTCATTGTAAATCAGCGCCATGAACACAAGATCCGTATCTGCATTATTCTCCATCGCATGGCTCTGTCCGACCTCAATCACACAGACATCTCCCGGTCCTACTTCTGTTTTGGAACCGTCATTGTCAATAAAGGTTCCTTTGCCTTCCAGAATAAAATATGGCTCTGTATTTCCGATATGCTGATGCCAGCCAATGCTGCATCCCGGCTTCAGCCTCATCAGAGCATACATATTTCCGTGACCATTTAACTCTTCTTTGGATACGATATGGCGGATCTCCACCTCGCCATTTCCTCCCCGAAGCTCTTTCTTTATCTCCAGCTGTGTTTTTCTAACCATGTTTTCGCTCCTTTCCGCAGTACTCCTTCCTCTGCCTGTCCGGCCTTTGCCTCTCTGGTTTCTATGCGGCACGGGCTCTGAAATTCTCTGCGTTAACCAGATAAATTTTAATACCCTCATCTTAAAAGAATCGCCAGAAATTGTCAACTTTAATCGCCTTGATTCAGAAAAATTTAAGGTGTTTTTGGCCGCTCATAAATGATATGCCATGACGATGCAAAAAACACTTACGGCTGAAAAACAGCCGACACAAGCAGAATATATCTGCCTATGTCGGCTGTACAAACAGATTGCCCTATCTGATTTGCCTGCGCTCCTATTACACAGTAAAAAAAGCATTTTTTTCTTCAAACGCTGCCGGTCTTTTTTTAAACAGAAATTCTCCCTTTCTAACCGAGGCGAGGACTCCGGCGCGCTCACTGATCGCCTCAAATTCACTTTGCGCGTCAAGGACAATGAAATTTGCCGGCTTTCCTTTCTCTATTCCGTAAAATGCCTGCATCTGCATTGTTTTTGCGCCATTTACCGTAATAAGATCGAGTACCTGATCCAATTCCTCAAAGGACATCATCTGTGCAAGATGGATCCCGTGATCCAAAATATTCATTAGATTTCCATTTCCCAGAGGATACCACGGATCCTGTATAGAATCCTGCGCAAAACATACATTGATCCCGTGTTCAAAAAGCTCCTTGACTCTCGTAAGGCCACGGCGCTTTGGATATGCATCCTGCCGTCCCTCCAAGTATACATTTTCCGTCGGACAGGAGATCATATGCAGCCCTGCTTTTTTTAGATTCCTCATCATCCGAAAGGCATAGCTGTTGTCTGCTGATCCAAATGAACATGTATGGCTTGCTGTAGTCCGTTCTCCGATCCCCTCCGTGATCGCAAGTGCTGTCAGCAACTCCAGGTGGCGGCTGTGCGGATCATCTGTCTCATCGCAGTGCAGATCAATCAGCTTATCATATTTCAAAGCAAGCTCTACAGCCTTATGAACAGAACGTTCTCCCAGCTCATACGACAGCTCAAAATGCGGGATACCGCCTACACAATCCGCTCCCATACGAAGCCCCTCTTCCACAAGATCTACACCGTTTTTATACGAATACATTCCTTCCTGTGGAAAGGAAACAATCTGAATATCAATCATTTCCTTCAGCTCCTCACGAAGCTCCAGTATTGCTTTTAAAGCAGTCTGTCCGGGATCTGTCACGTCTACATGAGTCCTGATCATCTGTACTCCGTGCAGCATCTCTTTGCGGACTCCATCCCTTGCCCTGCTTTTCACCTCCTCTATCGTCAGCACGTGCTTCATATCACTCCATCTCTGGATTCCTTCAAACAATGTTCCCGTATTGTTTTTATTTCCCTGCTTTCGTGCTGTAAAAACGTAGTCAAGATGAAGATGCGGATCGACATACGGTGGAAGAACCAGCCTGCCACCTAAGTCCTCTGTCTCACATATTACCGGAATTTTCGGCATGATCTCTGTGATATTTCCATCTTCCACTAATATTTCATACGTCTCTGATTTTCCTCGCAGACGGAGATTACTGAATTTTTTCATCTATATCACGCCTCCACTATACTTACAATTCTATAACGGCCTCCCCGTCCACTGTAATCCAGTCCGCAGGAGCTGCGCCTCTTGACGCCAGATAATAATATCCTGTATTCTTTCTCAGACCCCGGCAAGCATCATGCCAGACGTTGCGGTTTAATACTGCCACCTCGCCCGGATGCAGCACAAATGCCCGGATATCTTTTGCCTGCGGCGGCAGATCCCCGTGGGAAGCTGCCACAACAAGTACGATCGGCTCTGCCGCGCAAAACAGTGCCTCCTCTGTATGAAAATGTTTCTCCATACTGCTGACAATATACGGAGCACTGCCGCCAATCGTGTAACCCAAATGTCCCTGTGTATCGATCAGTGGCTCTTTTGTCATATGATCCTCAAAACTGTCTCCGCTGCTGTGCATCATATACGTTTCATCCTTCAGCATCGGAATATACCGTCCGTATGGCTCAAAACTGACCGGGTCCATTTCCTGTACTTTTATTTTCATACGCTTTCCTTTCTCAGTTCACTTAAATTTGTAAAACACATCACTACAATCGTTATCACATACGGAGTCATCAACACAAGCTGTGATGGAATACTGAAATTCTGAAGTCCTACAGACAATGCATCTGCAAAAGCAAAGATAAAGCATGCAAAAAATGCCTTTAACGGATCTCCGTTTCCGATTCGAGCTGCTGTTACAGCGAGAAATCCCTTTCCTGCAGACATATTCTCTGTAAACATCGATATTCCGCTCAGCGGCAGAAATGCACCGCCTGCTCCAACCAGCACTCCCGTAATAATCAATGAGGCCCATTTATACTTAATAACAGACACTCCGGCCGCTTCCATTGCACTTTCATTGATACCTACACCGCGGATACGAAGGCCAAATGGCGTTTTGTACATTATTATATGAGAAAGAATCACTACAACAATCGTCATATATACAAGAATATTCTGGTTATTGAAAATATCATTAATAATCGGAATATGATCTAAAAACGGAATATGTATTGTTGAAAAGCTCTTAATACGCGGATCCATAATA
Source organism: Parablautia sp. Marseille-Q6255 (assembly GCF_951230155.1). Lineage (GTDB taxonomy): Bacteria > Bacillota > Clostridia > Lachnospirales > Lachnospiraceae > Choladousia. The sequence continues at coordinate 22,483 of NZ_CATNVD010000008.1, read as the reverse complement.
GAACCCCTGATATGGAATATATTCAGTAAGAGCAGCGACGTCAGACCCCAGGAGCTTAAATTCATTGCAATACCCACTACGATCGGATCTGCTTTCAGATGCAAAACAAAAATTCCGAAAATACCCGACATGACAATACCGGCAGCCATGCCAAACAACAGACCGATAAATGCATTTTCAAACAAATAGCTTCCCCAGGTCGCAAAAAATGCACTCGTAAGAACGTAGCTTTCCAACCCGATATTAAAAATCCTTGCTTTATGACCAAAGACACTACCCATCGCGGCCAGTCCAAGCGGTGCTGACAGACGCAATGTAGCCGCCCAGGTAGATGCACTAAACAAATATCGCAACATAATCAGCCAACCTCCTTTTGTGCGCGCAGCTTTTTCAGCTGACGTTTTTCACAGAAGCGCTTATACAGCGATTCGTAATCTACTGCGACGAGAAGTACAAATACAGCCTGCAAAAGCGTGATCACCAGTCGGTTCGTATTTGTCATTCTTTCCATATGGAACGATCCACTCTTGAGCATTCCCCAGAATATAGAAATAAAGATCACGGCGATCGGATTATTTTTTGCAATAGATGCAATCATAACGCCATCCCATCCCAAATTCGTAGCAAATGCAGGGCGGAATTTTCCAAAAGATCCTGACATCTCTGTTCCACCGCACAATCCTGCGATAAATCCGCTGATCAGGAAAATCAGAATGAACACTTTTTTGTAGTTTACTCCACCATATTTAGAAAATCTCAGATTTTCGCCCACCATTTTAAGCTCATATCCCAAAACAGTATATTTATATAACAGAAAAATCACGATGGCTATGATAATAGCTATAAAAATAGCTGTTGACGCGCTTGTCCGCGGAATAATCGTAGACAGTCTCGCCGTTGGATGCATATCCGGGGTGGCAATTGCATCTGCCAGTTCGGATGCATCGAATCCCATGTATTTAAAAGTCAGATACTCCGTAAACAGATTTGCTGCATAGTTCAGCATGAGGGTACAGATCAGCTCATTTACATTCAAAGTCAGCTTCAGAATGGCCGGAATAAAAGCAAATGCCATACCGGCAAGCCCTGCTACGATCAGCGTAAGCGGAAGGTGGATCATCTTCGGTAAAGTAAATGCAGATCCTACGATCGCTGCTGCAAAGGCTCCAAAATACATCTGCCCTTCAATACCACAGTTCCAGATACCGGACTTAAATGCGATCAGCGCCGCTATACCTGTGATGATGCTTGGAGTGGTCCAGCGGATGGTTGTACCTAATGCGCTCAGACTGCCTACAGAACCTTCCAGGAGCGCTTTCCCTGCTTCCAGCGGACTGTCACCCTGAGACAAAATGATCAGACTGCCGATAATAATAATCAGAACTACTGACACTGTATATTTCATGATCTCCAGCTTTGTTGACAGCTTCAGTTTAAGCTTCATCTTTCTTCCCTCCCAGCATATACAGACCTACTGTCTTTTCATCAAGATCTGCCGTATTCAGAAGATTTCCTGTGATTTCTCCATTGTACATGATCAAAATACGGTCGGACAGCTCCATGATCTCTCCAAGCTCATGGCTGACAAGCAAAATAGAACATCCCTGTTCAGAAATATCAATAATCTTCTGCCAGATAAATTCAATCGCTCCGACATCAATTCCACGCGTCGGATCCTCGATGATCAGCAGATTATTATCCTGCATAAATTCCCGTCCTACAATCGCCTTTTGAATATTTCCCCCTGACATTGTTCCCATTGCATCCGAAATATCCTGTATTTTGACCTGAAACTGCTTTTCTACATCTTCGGTAAAATCTCTTGCCTCTTTTTTATTAATCAGCCGCGGATTGCTGAATTTATGTGCAACATGATACCCCATGATACAGTTCTCCATCAGACTGCCATTCACACAGCATCCGGTCGCAAGGCGGTCCTGAGGAACGTATCCGATCTTTACCTGTCTTTTTTCTCTTGGCGTTTTGTTTGTTATCAATTCATTTTTGTAATAAATATCACCGGATTTCGGTCTTCTCAATCCAAAAATTGCTTCAACCAGTTCGCTCTGCCCCGATCCGGCTACACCTGCGATCCCTACAATCTCCCCCTTTTTCACTGTCAGACTGACATTTTTTACCCGGTCTACTCCATCGCTGTCTGCTACCGTCAGTTTTTTTACCTCGAGGATCGGTCCGCCTATCTGCTTTTCTTGCTTCGTTGTATTAAACAGAACCTTTCGCCCTACCATGAGGCTTGCCATTTCTTCTTCATTTGTCTCCTGCGGAAGAAGATTTCCAGTTACCTCTCCATCTTTTAACACCGTAATATAATCCGAAATTTCCATAACCTCTTTCAGCTTATGGGTAATCATAATAATAGTCTTTCCAAGTTTTGTCAGATTTCGGATAGCGGCAAACAATCCTTCGATCCCCTGCGGAGTCAGAACGGCTGTCGGTTCATCCAGAATAATGAGTTCCGCGCCTTTGTAAAGCACCTTGACAATTTCAACCTGCTGCAGCAGAGAAACTGGAAGTTCTTCTGCTTTCTGGTTCAGAGGAATCGAAAAATTATATTTTTTCGTGATTTCTTCAATATCTGCTGCTGCCTTTTTCTTATCTAAAAATCTGCCTGATTTCGTTGTTTCAAATCCCATCATCAGATTTTCCAGAATCGTCAGTTCTGGAAAAAGCATAAACTCCTGATGCACCATACCGATTCCACGTTTCGTTGCATCATTGGGATTTCGAAATACTACTTTTTCACCCTTTACATAAATTTCACCCTGACTGGGCTGATATATTCCTGAGATCATATTCATCAGAGTACTCTTTCCAGCTCCATTCTCACCAATAATGGAATGCACAGTACCCTTTTTTACCTTCAGGTCAATATTTTTATTTGCTGCAAATGTCCCAAAATATTTAGAAATATGTTTCACTTCCAGGATAATGTCATCCATCCAACCCCTCCATTTTAACAATTATGCTGCTGCGCAAATCCTGCACAGCAGCACCTATTGTATTTGCGTTATCGTATTTTGTGTGTCCTGTTTACTCTGTTTTGGCTTCTGTCTCAGCTTCCGTTTCGACAGTTACCTCAATATTTCCTGCCATGAATTCTTCTTCTACCTTCTTGACGGATTCCTGAACATCTTCGCTCAGGCTGTCAAACTCTTCCTGCGTATACATTGGCAGTCCATCTGTCAGACCATACTCTTTGTCACCGCTCATAAATTCACCCTCAAAGGATGACTTTCCTACTACATACAAAGCCTCATCAATCGGTTTGAGCGCTGACCAGATCACACAGTCACTGACGTCACCTTGATAGTCATCACTTCCAATACACTTAATACCAAGCTGTTCACATCCTGCAATCACGCCGAGACCGCTTCTGGAAGCTGACTGGAAGATCAGGTCTACTCCTTCATTCTGAACCATCAGCTTTGCCACTTCCTGTCCCTTTACCGGGTCCTGATCATTTCCTACATATGCTACCTTTACTTCAATATCGGGATTGACATACTCAACACCCTGAATAAATCCATCACGGTATTTGCGGCTTACCGGGCGATCCGCATGTGCAATAAACCCAACCTTATTTACCTCTGTATTGTTCGCAGCTACTACACCGGCAATAAATGCAGACTGAGACGGGTCTACCGCAACGGAGCTGACATTCGGCTGATCCGTTTCCATATATACGTCACAGAGAACGAAGTCTGTATCTGGATACTCCGGTGCAATGCGGTCTGCGATCTCAGAAAGATCTCCCCACATAGTGTAAACTGGATTTGCTCCCATTTCAGCCATTGCTCTTGTCTGATCCTCATACTCCGCTTTATCTACCGTTTCCACGATCTTCAGCTCTGCCCCCTGCTCGTCTGCAAGCTTCTCAAGACCTTTGATACAAAGACTGATAAACGGGTCTCCTTCCGGGGATGGAATCAGCAGACCGATCACCTTGTCTTTTTCCTCCGCCATAACCGGAACAACTGTTGTCGCACACATCACTGCACATAATGTCATTGCTGCCAATCTTTTCATTTTCATACTGTTACCTGCCTTTCTTTTTTGCTTGTTTCTTATTATTTATTATATTTCAGAATGGCTTCTGTCGTCTTCTCAGACAGCGAAGTAATCGTCTGGCTCTCCATCGTCCGTACATACGTATCAAGCTGATCCTGCAAAGGTAAAATAAATTTATCCCCGATTGCCTCTTTACCAAGCAGAGTACCATATGCATGACCGATCGGTCCTCCCGTACAGTCGTTGTCCTGACCTGCCATCATCAATATCGTCATTGCCTTTTCAAAATCATTTCCTGCGAAATGCATTGCAACAATTTCAAATGCCATATTCGGGTATGCGTGTACCCAGTTATACTCCTTATATTTCTCTTCACATTTTTCACATGCTTCTCTGTAAGTTGCCGATGTTTCACATGCCTTTCTCGCAAACGTGATAACGGAATAAAATTCACTGTCCTTTGGAATCATGTCACATGCCTTATCCAAAATCACCCGGATATCCTTTTCCACATATGCCATCGAGACAATCACTGCATTGAAAATCTCTGTAAGAATTCCGTTGTTATGATGAGAAATTGACCCGTCCTTCCACGCCAGCTCTGCTGCAAGCTTTGGATTACCCGGTGCGATCGTTCCGCACACAGCTGCTCTCATCGCAGCTCCGATCATCTCTCTGTATGGATTTGCCACATACGCGCTTTCCGGCGGATAAATACCCTGGCGCAGCTGATTCAGTGCAACACCTTCTGCCGTATAGGCAAATGGAATATATCCGATCCATTTGTCAGCGATATCGTCCGCTGTCAGATCATAGCCCTTTTCTCTGAATGCCTCTAAAAATGCAAGCTCAAATGTAATGTCATCATTCAGCGTCTCCGGCGGCTTTACATAATCATGGATTTCACCAAATACCTCCCACAGCCTTGAAGACTTAAACCCTTCTACTGCAGTCCCCAGCGCTGATCCGATGATCTCACCAAGCCATCCTGCATGTACCTGCTCAAAGAGCTTGTCTTTGTCCGGAATCTGATAATCTGGATACTCCGGGAAGGTGACGGCTGCGCAATACTGCTCAAAGCTCTCATATACCGTATAGCCCCAGTAAGGATGATCTGGAATCTTCTCTGCCTCTGCAAGAGCTTTAAATACCCGTGCATTTACAATCTGCAGCCGGATCAGATCATTTTTCTCAATACACTCAAAAGCCTCCGGGATCAGCTTTGTTGCCTCATCCACGTTGTAACCCATATTTTTCATAGAGGAGATCGCACCGAGCATCTTGGAAAACGGAGCTTTTGATTCTGGAAGCGGCTTTATCCACGCTCCCTTTCCGATTTCAAGCATCTCCTTTGCTTCCTCCAGAAATTTTCCCTCCAGCATAGTGTCCCACTGGATTAAATCCTTTCTGTCTTTTACTGGCACTGCATCACAAAAAAATTCGTAATCATATTCCCATGCCTGTTTCATTTTTTCACCTCATCCTTATTGTTTATTTTTAAGACGCACTTTTGAAATATCGAAAGATACTTGACACGCCTTTTCATTCTATGATAAATAATAGTAAGATATTTTTTGTTTTAGGAGTGATTATTATGTCAATATACTGTAGTGACCTTTTTTCTCTAACCACTTTTCGCAACGTAAAATTGCGTGCCGGTGAAGATGGCTTGACGAGGAAAGTCACTTGGCCATTTGTCTGTGTAACGCCTACCATATCACAATGGCTTCACGGCGGCGAATTGCTGTTTGTTACAGGACTCGGACTTCCTGTCAGCGATACATACCTGATTCACTTAACAGCCGAATGCATCGCCAAAAATTTATCCGGGATTATATTTTTGCTTCATCCCGAACATATTGCTTCGATCCCTGAGGAAGTCCTGCGCATTGCAAATGAAAAATCATTTCCCTTATTTGAAATGCCCTGGAACGTAAAACTCGTAGATGCTACAAAAGAAATCATTCAGCTAATTCAGGCCGAACACAATTCCAGAGAGCGCACTCGCTTTTTTCTGGAAAGTGCATTGTTTTCTGAAAACTGTGACATCGATTCACTGCTGCAATTTTATGATATCGCGTTATATGATAACTACTGTATTGCTATTGTCCAGGCCGATGAAACTGCATTTTCCAAAACTACAGAACTATGTTTTCGTCAGATGAATTCTTTTATCCGGCATAAACGTCTGGGCACGGATTCATCAAACATCCTTTCCTGCTCCTATGCGAATCAGCTGATCCTGTTTATCACTGCGGACCAGAATTTTGATGATACCCGTCAGGAAATTGAAAAGGCATTCCGCTATATGAAAGCATTATTTCCTTCTCATCCGATCTACCTCGCATTTAGCTCGGTCAAGCAGGAAATTACCGAAATCAAAGCTGCATACAAGGAAGTACAGCTTTGCCTTTCCTATAAGGACTATCACCTTTTACCCCCCCCCGAATGTATCATACGATATGAACAGCTCGGGATTTACCGCATTTTGCTTGAATTAAAGAAAAATAACCGCATTGTTGATTATTGTTATAAGAACATTAAAGTTTTGATTGAGTATGATGAAAAACACTCTGCCAATCTCCTTAAAACCTTAAAGTCTTATTTTATTAACAACAACAGCCTTACGAAAACTGCTGCCGATCTTTACATCCATAAAAATACGTTATCGTATCGCCTTTCACTGATTAAATCTCTGCTCGGATCAGATTTCTCAAATTCTCTGGAGCAGATGGAGCTTTTTATCAGTGTGCTTCTATACGATACATGACATCACAGCGGATCTGTCCGGGAAAAGATTTCTCTGGCAGATCCTTTTCTGCCGGATTTCCTCTCTCTCTTAAATATCCAGTTTCTTCAGATAGTCCGTTATATTCCGTATCACATCTTCTACTATTTTCCTGCCCTTTTCTGCACTGGAAGACTGAGCTGATGCGAGACATCCGTCCTTGGGAATGCTGTTTCGATCAATCGGATATTTATAGCAGATTTCCGGGACAGCATTGCTACGTTGCACGATCTGCTCTGCTCTGACCATCGCCGGTGCAAAATACATCATGAGAGAGGTTTCTGTAACAGCGGCATGCTCCAGTGCCCATCCCGGAAATGGTATCGTATCAAACACCTCATCTATCAGAGTCGGACTCATCGGATCCCACCAGTTCATCAACAAAATCTGAACAGTATCCCCAAATCTTCTCGAACAGATATCCATTGCCTCTGCGATAAATGCTTCGTTTTCAAAATGTGCACTGAAAATCAAGATTTTTTTAAATCCATCTCTGACAGCTTCCTCCAGAATATCCTCTATTATGTACTGCAATGTTCTGCCGCTTAAATCTATCGTTCCCGGAAACAGAGGTCCCCCTCCGCTAAATGGTTTTGACTTGTATCCATAACTGAGTGCCGGCGCCACTACACCATGCACCTGCTCTGCAATTCTTTCTGCAAATTCTTCTGCCAGAATTGTATCCACATATAATGGAAGATGCGGTCCGTGTTGTTCTACTGCACCTACCGGCAATATGAACCAGTCATCTGTCCTCCTCGCATACTCAAACCAGGTCATCTCTTTTATTCTTGTTGTATTCTCCATCTCCAACACCCCGTTGTTTTTGATAAGTCCATTATAATCTTTTGTCTGATAATTTATACGTTTGTCAAACACGAAAAAATCACCCGTCCTTTGTTCATTTAGCACAATAAAACTACTCAATAATACTTTTTTTAGTTTATTTGCCGTCAATGTTTCTAACTTTATTATTTACTTTCCTGTTTTTTAGCTTTTTATTCACAGCTTCATTATGCAAAATTATCTTTTCTATACTTAAAGCTACGCAGATACAGCCGATGCAGTCTTCCATACACCGAAATGTCTGCATTTTTCCGCAAATTCCGCTGTGAATTCTTGACACCCCACTGAATCTATACTATGATGTAAACAGGAGTATTTCCTTGTGAAAATCATTTCGCCTGCCGGTTTCTTCGGCATTTCTCAAAAGGCAGATTTCTGGCACATCGCCAACGTTTTCGCAGTTACTTAATTTCATTGTTGGCAGTCCGAAATCGCCCCTTAGAGAACGTGCATTTCTCGGTTATTGTTCGTATTCATGGCATTACGGTCTGCTCCACCAACAAAAGGAGGACTTATATGAATTACACGAAACGAACACTGAAAGACTTAAACGTACTCGATGATTTTCTGATGACCGCAGTTGCAACGGATCCCGATGTCGGCAATATCTTCTGCCGCACCTTGCTGTCGGTATTACTCCAAAAAGAAATCGGCGATATACGGGTTATCGCACAGCGTGTGATCCCTGCCATATCTCCCGAACACCGTGGAATACGCATGGATATTGAAATTGAAGAAATCCGACCAGAATCAGAAGAAACAACGCAAACAGACAGTACAGATGTCGCGTATCCAATCCTGAATCTTTATGATGTAGAACCGCACCTGCGCAGTCAGCAGGATTATCCACGCCACAACCGTTTCTATCAGGCCAAGATAGACGGACGCTATATGAACAGCGGAGAAAACAATTTTTCACACCTGCCAAATCTCTACGTCATAAACATCACAGATTTTGATCCGTTCGGTTACGATTACATGTTGTACACGATTCAGAATGTGTGTATCGAACTGCCGGAAATGCCCTATCCAGACGGACTTCAATTTCTCTACTTTTACACAAAGGGCACAAAAGGCGGTAACACTGCTATCAAATCCATGCTGAATTATCTCCAGGACAGCAGTATGCACAACGTTTCAAACCAGGATATCCAAACGGTGCATAACTGTGTAGAACGCGTTAAGATTTTACCGGAGGTGAAACAGGAGCTTATGAAATTTGATGAGATCATATATTATGCAAAGCAAGACGGAATGGAAGAAGGAAAAATCGAGGGGAGAGTTGAATGTATATTAGAACTGCTTCAAGAGTACGGTCCGATCCCTGAAAATTTAAAAGAACGTTTGTTGACAGAAGATTTTGCTGTTCTGACAAAATTATTGAAGATCGCCGCACGCGCAGAAAGCGTCGATGAATTTATCCAAAAATATAATGAATTAGCATCATAGAGTAACAAATAAAAAACCGGAGCTGTACTTTATCTTTCTTAAGTACAATTCCGGTTCTTTTGCTTTATCGCACTAATTCCACCAGGCCAGCAAAAGTGCGATCAGCACACCTCCGCCCACCAGGTAGACCATACCGATCAGGAGAGCTGCCTTCATAGCTCCCAGCACATACATGCGGCGCTCTTCTTTTGTCAGAGAATCGTCTTCCCACGGGCGGTGCGGGCGCGTTTCTTCCTGCTGCTCCGCATTATTTTTCGGTATGTGTCCTCCGCCAACCGGACGCCAGCTTCCAGAAAATATACTACGCTGCACGTCGCTCATATCTGCGACTGTACGCCCGTCGTCATCCTGATCTTCCCGATATTTTTTCCAATTATCGCTCATAGTGCCGTTTCCTTTCTATCTGACAACTTCAAATGCGAATCCTATTAAACAAGATAATACTTTGTTCCTCTATTTTTCCCATCTGATTGAATAACAGGGTATATTCTGATTGCTACAGGTTCTGGTTCCCTATGACATGGATTATACCATTATCCCGCAATAAAATACATATAAAAAGAACTCCCCAAAACCGAAATTCTGAGGAGCTGTCTATCATATTGAACCATCGTGAAATGTATCCTCACTGTTTGCTCAGCTACACTGCCCTTTGTACAATGCCCATGCAGCTTTTACTTATCGTACAGGTGGCACACTACATAATGTCCCTTTTCTACCTCGCGCTGCTTCGGCGCTTCTTCCTTACAACGAGCCGTGCAGTACGGACAGCGTGTATGGAACTTGCAGCCAGAAGGCGGATTTGCCGGAGACGGGATAGAGCCTTCCAGCACGATACGGTTCATTCTCGCATTCGGATCCGGGATCGGGATTGCCGAAAACAGAGCCTTTGTATATGGATGAAGCGGATTTTTGAAAATATCTGCTGTCTCACCATATTCTACGAGATTTCCGAGATACATAACGCCTACCGTATCAGAAATATGCTCTACGACAGAAAGGTCGTGCGAGATAAACAGATACGTCAGTGAGTATTTCTCCTGAAGCTCATTCAGCAGGTTGATGATCTGTGCCTGGATCGACACGTCGAGCGCTGATACCGGCTCGTCACAGACAACGAATTCCGGATTGAGGGCCAGTGCGCGCGCGATACAGATACGCTGTCTCTGACCACCGGAGAACTCATGCGGATACCTGTCTTTGTGGAACGGCTGAAGTCCGCAGTTATCCATGACCTGATCGATGTAATCCTCAAACTCATTCTTCGGCACAAGCTTATGCTCGCGCACTGCTTCTCCTATGATCTCACCAACCGGAAGTCTTGGAGACAGACTGGAAAACGGGTCCTGGAAAATGATCTGCATCTTTGTACGCAGAGCACGCATTTCTTCGTTGCTCACATCGTAGACTTCTTTTCCATTGAAAAGTACCTGACCGCCTGTTTTTTCTCCGGAAAGACGCAGGATCGTACGTCCTGTCGTTGTCTTTCCGCAGCCGGACTCACCTACAAGGCCCATCGTCGTACCACGCTTTAAGTTGAAGGTAACGCCATCAACAGCCTTTACATAGCCCTTTGTACGGGATACCATTCCGCCCTTTATGGGAAAATATTTTTTCAGCTCATTGACCATCAGAATATACTGCGGATCATACGTTACCGGATGCTCGACCGTCATCTCTCCATTTGTCTTTGCAGCCATCTATTTTCCCTCCTTTTCACCTGTGGGAGCCTTTACGTGTCCCTCCAGGATATTTTTCTTTTCCTCATCGGAAATCTTGCCGCCGTCATAGTAGCGGTAGCAGCTTACCTTATGCGTATCGCTTAAGCTGATCTCCTGCGGATATGCGCCGTCACACTGTGCGCAGTTCATCTCACAGCGATCCTTAAAGTAGCAGTAATTCGGCATATTGATCGGGTTTGGCACCTTGCCCGGGATGGAGTAAAGCTTATCTACCTGCTTTCCTACTACCGGCTTGGACGCCATCAGTCCAATCGTATACGGATGTGCCGGGTTCTCAAAGATCTCCTGCACTGTTCCCTTTTCTACGACACGGCCTGCATACATGACAACCACATAGTCAGCCATCTCAGCAATCACACCCAGATCGTGCGTGATCAGCATGATGGAAGAATTGATCTTGTCCTTAAGCTGACGCAGAAGATCAAGGATCTGTGCCTGGATCGTTACGTCCAGCGCCGTTGTCGGCTCATCGGCAATAATGATCTTCGGGCTGCATGCAAGCGCCATCGCGATCATGACTCTCTGGCGCATACCGCCGGAAAGCTCATGCGGATACATTTCACTTACACCCTTGCTGTTCGCGATGCCAACGACCTCAAGCATCTCGATCGTCCGCTGGCGCACTTCCTCTTTGCTCATGCTGCTGTTGTGAAGCTCGATGACCTCATCGACCTGATCTCCGATACGGAACACCGGGTTTAAGGAGGTCATCGGCTCCTGAAAGATCATGGAAACATAGTTTCCACGCAGTGACTGCATCTTCTCCATCGGGATCTTCGCAATATCATACGCCTTGTCCCCAAGATTCAGACGGATCTCACCTTCTACGATCTGCCCCTGCGGTCTCTGGATGAGCTGCATCAGTGACAGGCTCGTAACGGACTTTCCACAGCCGGACTCTCCTACGACGCCGACTGTCTTGCCGATCGGTACCTCAAAGGATACGCCATCAACACTTTTTACTGTACCTGCATCTGTAAAGAAATAGGTGTGAAGATTGTCAAACTCAACCGCATTCTCCGGATTCTTCATTGTCGTCAGGTACTCTGACTCCGGCACATTCTTTCTTTTGCGCTGTTTTTCAAGCTTACTTGTGATCCGGCGGTTTTCTTTTGAGATCCGGCGGGATTCTTTCGCTGAAAGATAGCCCTCTGCATGTTTCTTAGCCATAATTCATATCCCCCTTACCGTTTCATCTTCGGGTCAAATGCATCCCGAAGTCCATCGCCTACAAAGTTGAATCCAAGCACCGTAATGAGCAGGCAGATACCTGCCGGGATCCAGATAAACCAGTAATGTGTCATTACGTATGCGTTATTTACATCGTTGATAATATTACCCCATGAAGCAAATGGGAATTTAACACCAAGACCGAGGAAGGACAGTGTTGCCTCCGTAATGATCGTGGAGCCAAGACTCATCGTACACATAACGATCAGCTGCGGGATAACATTCGGAATCAGATGCTTAAAGATCCGGCGGTGTATACTGATGCCGCAGGCCTCTGTCGCCGTCATAAATTCCTGCTCACGCAGTGAGAGGATCTGTCCTCGCACGAGACGCGCGATAGACGGCCAGCCAAGGAAGCCAAGGATCAGCATCAGATAAAGCATACGGATCTGCGGGTCGACACGCATCGCATCCATTGCTGCACCGAGTATGATAACGAGCGGCATGGACGGGATACAATAGAAAATATCCACGATACGCATGATCAGGTTGTCGATCCAGCCGCCAAAATATCCGGAGACTCCGCCAAGCACCACGCCGATCGAGCATGACAGAAATACAACGATAAATCCGATGACCAGAGACACACGTCCTCCGTACATCAGTCTCGTCAGCATGTCCATACCGTTCGTATCCGTACCGAGCCAGTGAGCCTTTGACGGATTTGCATAACGGTCATAGACATAAGTCTTTGTTTCCTGGATGACAGAGTACGTATCGCTGTCTGCCTTGTAAGTGATCGTATAGGTGTTTTCATTGCCCTCTTCATCTTTGAGCACGAATTCTTCCGCACCGTTGTTAATCGCTTCCTGCACTGCCTCTTTAAACTCATTGCTGATCTTTGTTCCGGCCTGAGCCGGCTGTACAATAAAACGGCCGATCGATCCGACGATCGTATCGCCGTCGAGGATACTGCCTTCCTCATCGATCTTGTACTTCTTTCCGTCTACTTCAAAGGAATCCTTCTCCTCTGCATTTGCAGTAAGCGCGCCGTACTTCACTTCATATGGAAGCTCCTCGCCGGCGGAAGTAATGATATCCTTGCTGGCTACGGCAAGCGGCTCTCCATCCGCAGTAACAGAGTAAAAGTCATCGCCGTGTGTCGTCACCTCATACTTGACATTCTTTTCTGTAAAGGAAGTCTCCTTCTTTGTCATGGCAAGCTTGAGTTTTGCCTGAAGCAGCGTGCCGAACTCTTTCCCGTCCGCTACAGTAAAGCGCACCTCGTCGTTCTGAACGACTCCGGCATACTCTTTGTCCATGTAGGTGTATGTGTAAAACTGCTCATCCTCACCGTACGGGCTGATCATGCCTCCGATAAAGGAAAAAACAAACATTACGATCAGCATGATCATACCAAGCACTGCCAGACGGTTTCGGAAAAACCGCTTTGCAACAAGCGCACCCGGTGAAAGCACCTTGACACGGCGGTCATCATTCAGAGAAAACTCCTGGTGCTGGCTGCCTTTATTGCTTCCGCCATCTTCCATCCTGTTTTCTGCATGATGTGCTGCTGTCTTGCCCGGCACGTCCTGTACACGCATCGGACGCTCCTGCGCAAGATCCACAGGGGATTTTATATTTTTATTATTACTCATATCCTTCTTCCCCCTCCCTTACGCGATACGCACGCGCGGATCTACCACAGCGTACAGAATATCAGAAATCAGGTTGCCTGCGAGTGTCAAAACTGCCATAAATGTCAGATAAAACATGGAAAACGGAATGTCTCCCGCGATCATCGCCTGATAGGAAGTATACCCGATTCCAGGGATTGAATACAGTGTCTCTGTGATCAGCGCACCCGCAAAAAGACTCGGAAGAGATCCTCCGATGATCGTTACGAGCGGAATCAGTGTGTTGCGGAATGCGTGATGATAAATTACCTTTTTCTCACTTAAGCCCTTGGCACGCGCCGTCCTGATATAATCAGAGTTGAGTACCTCAAGCATATTAGTACGTGTATAACGCATCAGCGAACCGACAGAAACGATCACCAAAGTTGCGATCGGCAACACCAGGTGATGCGCCTTGTCGAGAAATTGTCCCATAGCATCCAGCTGCGCATAATCTCGTCCTACCAGTCCATACAGGTCGAACCAGCCCAGCTTTACGGAAAACAAAAGCTTTAATAATGTTGCAAAAAAGAAGGTTGGGAGCGAAATACCGATCAGCGCTCCTGCTGTAATACCATAATCAAGTCTTGAATACTGCTTTGTTGATGCGATCACACCAAGAGGGATCGCAATCAGAAGCTGAAGTACAAAAGAAATGCCTCCCATTACGAAGGAAAGCCAGATAACATCGTTAAATTTCTGGATAACCGGAACTGTATATTTCCAGCTCTCTCCAAAATCACCGCGGATTGCGTCAGAAAGCCATACAAAATATCCTGGGATGATCCCCTTGTCCATACCGTAGGTCTCATTAAGCTGTGCCAGCCACTCCTCAAACGGCTTTGCGTCTGGAGCCTGCGACAACTGCATTGCCATATTCTCCACAAAGGAGCCTGGAAGACAACGCATCAATGTATAAATAATGAAGGTGACACAGAAGAGAATCACTACAGATAAAGCGACTCGTTTAGCAACGAATTTTTTCATGAAAAGTCCTCACATTCTCCTGATGTAGTCAAAGAACCGCTCCTGGTTGGGAGCGGTTCCCGATTATCAGATGATTAGTTCATCTCAAGTTTCTCAACTTCATTCTCCCAGCCCCAGAACGGAGTAATGTCTGTCGGGATCGTGCTTGTGTTTACACGCTCTGTAGAGAAGATGAAGCATTCGCTTCTCTGGTATACCGGAACCTCAACACCCCAGTCCATGATGATATCCATAGCTGCTGTGTAAAGAGACTTACGATAATCCTGATCTGTGGACATACGTCCGCCAACGATCATCTCATCAAGATCCGGATCATTGATCTTGTAGTAGTTTGTTGCACCCTGGCTGTGATACAGCTGATACATATCCGGGTCTGCTGTTGCCTGCCATGCGGCACACCACAT
Organism: Parablautia sp. Marseille-Q6255; assembly: GCF_951230155.1. Taxonomy (GTDB): domain Bacteria; phylum Bacillota; class Clostridia; order Lachnospirales; family Lachnospiraceae; genus Choladousia. Next base: position 7,392 of record NZ_CATNVD010000008.1, on the reverse strand, counting down.
CTCAGCAACACCTGACTGATATGTCTGGTACAGCTCAGAAGCTGTAGAAATATCGTTTACTGTAAGAGTAAAGCCGATCTTTGCAAATGCATCTGCTGCATTCTTCAGAAGCAGGAAGGACGGATGGTCTCCGTTTCCGTTTGCACCGATGTTTACTGCATACTCAAGCTTAGCGCCTTCCGGAGCTGCTGTCAGCTTGCCGTCTTCTACTGTGTAGCCTGCTGCCTCGAAGTATCCAAGTGCTGCCTGAAGAGCTGCGTCATACTTCTCTTCTGTGCTCATACCCTCTGTGTAGATCGGGTTGCCCTCTACGTCTACAGAGTATGCCACCTGATATCCATCATCTGTTACCTGCGGTGATGCCCAAGATGTGCTGGAGATCGGGTAGTTGATAACAGAAGCTGTCTCGCCGTAGTAGGAGTCGATGGACTCGTCACGGTATACAGACAGAACTGTGCTGATCGCCTTACGAAGGTTCTTGGACTCCTCAGATGCCGGATCATCGCCAACCTTAATATTGTCTGCACTCAGACCAACATAGCCATAGCCAAGGAAGTCATACAGTCTTACTGTAACTACGCTTCCGTCAAAGCTCTCATCGCCGCCGTTGTACTCCTGGATCTGCTGCATAACCTCTGTTGAGTAGGACGGATCACCGATATCGATCGTACCTGCCTCAATACCTACAGTCTTGTCATCCTCCAGAGTCTCGATGTAGTTCATATATTTGATCTTCGGCTCACCCTTTACGTATGTCGGGTTTGCTTCGAAATAAACAGTACCGTTTGTGTACTCCTTGAATACGAACGGACCTGCGCCCAGCGGCTGTGTTGTTACGGAACGTACATGAGAAAGATCACCCTTCTCAAATCCGAACTTGTTTGCCTCGTAATCGTACAGATCCTCTTCGCCGTAGTAGTGAAGCGGAGCTACCGGGATCTGGAACTGATAGATCATGTTCGCAGCAATCTCTGTAGCTACTACACGCATGCTGTAGTCGCCTGTACGCTGGATACCCTCGATGTGATCTGCGGACTCGCCTGTCTCGACACCGATTGTAGAATAATTGTAAACATCCTCCGGGATCAGATCAGCAAGAGCTGTACCTGCTGTCTCTGCTTCCATAGATGCGAAATTCCATGCATAGTTCTCTGCAATAGCCATAAAGAAGTCTTTTGCTGTAGCATCTGCTGCCAGGCCTTCGTATGCCCAGTTTGCTGCAGCCGTAGCTACATCGCCTTCTTCACACAGTCCCTGTGCTACACAGGCATCAACGATCTCCTGTGCGAAAGCAACACCGCCCTCATTTACTGCGTTCCAGAATGCAGTCTGCTGCTCTTCTGTCCACAGTGTGAAGTCTGTGTTCTCCTCGCCTGCTGCTGCGATCAGAGAGGAAAGCGTAGCCATACCGGAACGGTACTCTTCCATCCCCTGGATCGGGAGAGAATAGAATGTAGCTGATCCATCGTATGTCGGATCTGCATATACATACATATTGAAAATAACATCATCAATATCCATCGGAGTACCATCTGAGAATACGAGGTCGTCACGCATTGTTACGTCATAATATACCGTACCATCCTCATTCTCTGTCACTACGATGTCAGAAATTCCTGTGTAGGTGTAATCTGTGCCATTGTATGCACGAGTCTCACCCTCGATACCATTGAGCACTGGAGCGCCTACGCGGTCAAGATCCATCAGGTTTACAAACGTTCTGTTTACGACATCCTGATCCTCTGCACTCTGTGCGAAAAACGGGGAGAATTTTCCCTCAAAATGGTTGTTGGAAACTACCAGCGTCTTTCCGTCTGTCGCTTCCTCCGGTGCTGCCTCTGCACCCTCTGTTTCAGCCTCCGCAGCATCTGCTGCCTCTGTAGCTACTTCTGTTGCAGCTTCTGTAGCTGCCTCTGTTGTAGCTTCCGTAGCTGCTTCTGTTGCTGCTTCCGTAGCTGCCTCTGTTGTAGCTTCCGTAGCTGCCTCTGTTGCTGCTTCCGTAGCTGCCTCTGTCACAGCTTCCGTTGCCGCTTCCTCTGCAGACACGCCCATAAACTGACCGAACGTCATACCTGCTGCAATCGTAAACGCCAACAGCTTCTTTGCATTCATCATCCTTCTTCCTCCTTTTTTATTTGCTGAAAAAACTGTAAACAAGACTTTTATGCTTGTAACACAAGCATAAAAGGGGGGATATCCCCCCTTTCGGTGAAGTTATATCTTACCTATATTGTTTTCAGTTTTGCTTTTAGTATTATACCTTTTTCCTGCTGTCTTGTCAATTTTTTATATAATTTTGCACTTCCTTTTTGTGTCAAATCGTGCGTTATTTTTGCATTTTTTGCCGTTTTTTTCGTTCTTTATAGAAATTTTATGCTTTTACCACTTTACCGCAGCGATAGCACCCATATTTTTTATATTTTCTCCCACCTCTGAGCTTTCGATTCACGGTGCAGATACAATGCGCTTCCAAAAGAAGCAAGCTGCAAAACAAAGAAAATCAGTACATACACAGAGCGTGCCTGAGAAAAATCCTGTGCCAGATAGAGCAATTCACCAAAAAGTGCCGCCCCGGCTCCAAACAGTGCGATAGCAGATCTTCCCGGAAGCTTCATCACAGTTGCCTGATATACGTATTCCCGCAACGCTTTTCCATTTAGAATAATTCTTCCAACAGCGACACAGCAGCTTATGGAGGCTATGAGCTCCACCGCGAAAGGCAGCAGCACGAAGGCGCTGTTCTGAAGACCGGGAACAGGCAGAAAACCATTTACCACGGCAGTGAAAACGAGAGCGCCGCACAGTCCGCATACTTTTGCCAGCATTTTCTTTCTGCTCTCATCTCTTTCGCAAAATGCGTACATCGCGCCCTCATAGACGTAATCGCCACTGTCATTTTTTTTAAAATCATCCAGATATGCACGACGCTTTTTTTTCTGTTTCTTTTCGTTTTTCTCCATGGCACCTCTCTCCATTTCTGCCGCCATCCCAAAAATCCCGGTAACCGTCCGGTCACAGAATCTTCGTTTTTGTTTTTCGTGATACAATAAAACCTCAGAAAATAATTTCTGAGGTTTTAAGAGGCGCCAACCAGATTTGAACTGGTGATAAGGGTGTTGCAGACCCGTGCCTTACCACTTGGCTATGGCGCCATATTCTATTATATTCACAGAAGTCTGTGAAAATGACTCCTACGGGAATCGAACCCGTGTTACCGCCGTGAAAGGGCGATGTCTTAACCGCTTGACCAAGGAGCCATATCTGTATTTGTCATGGATAAGAACTCCTACGACAAAACTCCCCCTGTTGGACTTGAACCAACGACACTGCGGTTAACAGCCGCATGCTCTACCGACTGAGCTAAGGAGGAATATATAATTATGAACACTTAACGACCCATTACGGTCGTTGTGCCTTGAAGCTATATCGTTACCAACATACCTTCAAAACCACATACAGAATACCATATCTTTCCGATCTTTACAAGTCTTTTTTACCCTTCCGATTGCTTCGATCAGCGTCTTTTCTATGTGTCTACGCTCTCCCGTTCGGAACCACTTTGTGCTTCCTTCCGCTTTCGCGTACCCACATCCGCCTTTCTCCGTCTTTGGATAAGCTTGCGACCTATTAGTAGCAGTCAGCTCCATGTGTTACCACACTTCCACCTCTGCCCTATCTACCTCGTATTCTTCAAGGGGTCTTGGGATATCTCATCTTGAGGGGGGCTTCACGCTTAGATGCCTTCAGCGTTTATCCCTGCCCGACTTGGCTACCCGGCCATGGTCTTGGCAAACCAACCGGTGCACCAGAGGTCAGTCCACCCCGGTCCTCTCGTACTAAGGGCAGCTCCTCTCAAATATCCTACGCCCGCGCCGGATAGGGACCGAACTGTCTCACGACGTTCTGAACCCAGCTCGCGTACCGCTTTAATGGGCGAACAGCCCAACCCTTGGGACCTACTACAGCCCCAGGATGCGATGAGCCGACATCGAGGTGCCAAACCACTCCGTCGATGTGAACTCTTGGGAGTGATAAGCCTGTTATCCCCAGGGTAGCTTTTATCCGTTGAGCGATGGCATTCCCACTTAATACCACCGGATCACTAAGCCCTACTTTCGTACCTGCTCCACCCGTCGGTGTCGCAGTCAAGCTCCCTTCTGCCTTTGCACTCTTCGAATGGTTTCCAACCATTCTGAGGGAACCTTTGGGCGCCTCCGATACCCTTTCGGAGGCGACCGCCCCAGTCAAACTCCCCGCCAGACATTGTCCCACTGCCGGTTAACGGCAGCTGGTTAGAAACCCAATAACGCAAGGGTGGTATCCCAACAGCGGCTCCCCAGAAACTGGCGTCCCTGGTTCTTAGCCTCCCACCTATCCTGTACATGCATTACCGAATCCCAGTGTCAAGCTGGAGTAAAGCTCCATGGGGTCTTTCCGTCCTGGCGCAGGTAACCAGCATCTTCACTGGTACTTCAATTTCACCGGATGCATTGTCGAGACAGCGCCCAAATCATTACGCCTTTCGTGCGGGTCGGAACTTACCCGACAAGGAATTTCGCTACCTTAGGACCGTTATAGTTACGGCCGCCGTTTACTGGGGCTTAAATTCAAAGCTTCGCTTGCGCTAACCTCTCCTCTTAACCTTCCAGCACCGGGCAGGCGTCAGCCCATATACTTCACCTTGCGGTTTTGCATAGACCTGTGTTTTTGCTAAACAGTTGCTTGGGCCAATTCTCTGCGGCCTGGTTTCCCAGGCACCCCTTCTCCCGAAGTTACGGGGTCATTTTGCCGAGTTCCTTAACAATGCTTCTTCCGTCGGCCTTAGGATTCTCTCCTCATCCACCTGTGTCGGTTTACGGTACGGGTACGGTACAAACAATAGCGGCTTTTCTTGGCACATGGCTCACATGCTTCCCTACTTTAATTCGGTCCGCGTCACGTCTTCACCTTATGCGGGGGGTTTTCCTCCCGCACAGCTACCTCGCTTGCACGCGGCTTTCCATTCCGCGCCCATGCTCTCCACATGCGTCCCCACAGTTCTGTTATACCGTAGTACAGGAATCTCAACCTGTTGTCCATCGGCTACGCCCTTCGGCCTCGCCTTAGGTCCCGACTTACCCAGGGCAGATCAGCTTTACCCTGGAAACCTTGGATATTCGGCCGGAAGGATTCCCACCTTCCTCTCGCTACTCATTCCGGCATTCTCTCTTCAATGCACTCCACAGCTCCTTCCGGTACTGCTTCGCCGCGCATCCAATGCTCCTCTACCAATTCCTTAAGAATTCCTCAGCTTCGGTGTCGTATTTTAGCCCCGGACATTTTCGGCGCAGGACCTCTCGACCAGTGAGCTATTACGCACTCTTTGAATGTATGGCTGCTTCTGAGCCAACATCCTGGTTGTCTTCGAAATCCCACATCCTTTTCCACTTAACACGCACTTTGGGACCTTAGCTGGAGGTCTGGGCTCTTTCCCTTTCGACTACCCAACTTATCTCGTGCAGTCTGACTCCCATACATCATCTATACGGCATTCGGAGTTTGATATTCTTCGGTAAGCTTTGACGCCCCCTAGGAAATTCAGTGCTCTACCTCCGTTAGACTAATATGAGGCTAGCCCTAAAGCTATTTCGAGGAGAACCAGCTATCTCCGGGTTCGATTGGAATTTCTCCCCTACCCACACCTCATCGCCACCCTTTTCAACGGATGTGCGTTCGGTCCTCCACTACCTCTTACGGCAGCTTCAACCTGGACATGGGTAGATCACCCGGTTTCGGGTCTGCACCTGCTGACTATCTCGCCCTATTAAGGCTTGGTTTCCCTCCGGCTCCGGACTTTCTGTCCTTAACCTCGCCAGCAGCCGCAACTCGCCGGACCGTTCTACAAAAAGTACGCGGTCCTACCTTAACGTAGTTCCACAGCTTGTAAACACAGGGTTTCAGGTTCTCTTTCACTCCCCTCCCGGGGTCCTTTTCACCTTTCCTTCACAGTACTATGCGCTATCGGTCACTAAGTAGTATTTAGCCTTACGGGGTGGTCCCCGCTCCTTCCATCAAGGTTCCACGTGTCTCGATGTACTCTGGATCCTGCCGCGCTGACTTGGGTTTCATGTACGGGGCTTTCACCCTCTCTGGCCGGCTTTCCCAAAACCGTTCCATTACCCTCATCAGTCACTTATGCAGTCCGAACCCCAGCATGCACGCACGCTGGTTTGGGCTCTTCCGCTTTCGCTCGCCGCTACTCACAGAATCGATGTTTCTTTCTCTTCCTCCGGCTACTTAGATGTTTCAGTTCACCGGGTTCCCCTCCATACGTTATGGATTGGCGTATGGATACTGGAGGGCTCCTCCAGTGGGTTTCCCCATTCAGATATCTCCGGATCAATGGATATTTGCTCCTCCCCGAAGCTTTTCGCAGCTTATCACGTCTTTCATCGGCTCTTAGTGCCAAGGCATCCACCCTGCGCTCTTCTTCGCTTAACCTTCATATACATAGCGTTGTATATGCGGTCGGGTTGTGTTTACGAGTTTTCTCTCGTGTGACTTCTGTCACTTTGTTGCTTGCTTTTTATAAGTTCAAATCTCTTTGAACCTATCCTCGGATGTCTTGTTGATAAATAGTTCCGTTCGTATTCGCATGCTCAGAAACAAGTTTGCTCGCTCGAGATATTCTTCGAATATCTCTCAGTCGTCACCAACAGTCATATGTACGCAAGCGTCCAATTCCTGTTCCTGCCGCCTTTCCGAATACTCTCTTCATTATTTATCGGATATTTTTGTCTGTATGCGGTTTTCAAGGTACGTTATCGACTGATGTTTTATCAGTCATTTAAAACCAAAACTTTTTTTGATTTTAAATCACTGGTAAAACCAGTTATGGTAACAGCACTTCCCTGCTGATTGGGTTAACACATCCTACGATAGCAGACGTGGTGCTCATCCCACTGTCATTCGGATCTGTCTGTATATATATGAAACAGAATCGCTTCTGTTTTTTCTTTTTTAATCTGGCAGCCACCTACTCTCCCACACCGTCTCCAGTGCAGTACCATCGGCCGCTTAAGTCTTAACCATCGTGTTCGGGATGAGTACGGGTGTTTCCCCTAAGCGCATCGCCACCAGAAGCTTTGAGTACTTAGCGAGGTCCTTTCGAGCTTAGTACGAAAGCTGTTCGCTGCAACTTGATGAGATCGAGCTTTGCGACGATCGAATCTAGTGCAGCCGAACTTCCTCTGCTTGATAACTCAACAGCAAAACAACCTCTACTCATTCTTCCTTAGAAAGGAGGTGATCCAGCCGCACCTTCCGATACGGCTACCTTGTTACGACTTCACCCCAGTTACCAGTCCCGCCTTCGGCAGCTCCCTCCTTGCGGTTGGGTCACTGACTTCGGGC
>NZ_CATNVD010000007.1 GCF_951230155.1 Parablautia sp. Marseille-Q6255 | reverse complement strand
ACAATTCCATTGGAGAAAGTATGGACTTTTTTCTATAAAATATAATTGTTATATCTAAAAAAGTAACGGGTATAGGAATAATTTCCGCTTAAGTTTATGATGTTGGGCTAAGCCGGTGGTCTTGACTATTTTACGCAAAATATGATTTACAAAAAATGATTGCAACGTAAAATTCTTGATATGGCAACAATGATAATCGTAATTTTGAAAACAGTTAAAAGCTAATTTGTACTGATAACAGATTGATTTTGTAAAAAAGTAAAAATTTCTTCTGCTGACTCCTGCATACCACGAGCTATCCATTCTTTTATCCAGCCATAAATACCATAAGATACAAAAGCAACAGAGTATGCCTCTGCATTAGATAGTATAGTATCTTTAATCATAGTCTGCTTTATGGTATTTCTAAAAAGATAAAACAATCCTTTTTTATAAAGTAAGGTATAAAAGTTCTTGTATACAATGAGGTGCTCAAATAGAGTTTTAAGCAATACATCAGTAGAACAATCAGTTGATTTATTTTTGTTTTCCCATTCTTTGATAATAAAGAGCATGTATTGTTCCAAAACATCTTCTTTACTTGCATAATTTCGGTAAAACGAAACTCTACCGACTTGTGCTTTTGATGTTATTTCACTTATTGTGATTGTTTGTAAGTCTTTTTCTTTCAATAAAGCAATTAACGCATTTGTAATCTCTTGTTTTACATATTTATTTTTTTCGCTATTATCCATAACGATACAATCCCCTTCATTTTGTTTCATTTTTGTTATAAAGTTGAATAGTTCAACAGTCTTATGATACACTTATTACATCTTTGATGATACAAGTGTATCATCTATATTATAGCAAAATTATAAAAATATCGTCAAGAACTAAATTAGGAGGAAGTAAAAATGGAAATAACAAAATCACGCATGCTTATTTTGATTATTATAGGAGTAATTGCTTTCGTTTTAGGGCGACTGGCATTCAGAGCAATACTAAATTTGCTTATGGGTGGTACATTATTCGGAGGTAATTTTCTATGAAACAGGTTAAAAAGAAAGGTAGAAAAGTAATGTTTGTATTTTTGTGTATTCTTATGTTTTTTGTTTGCTTTGTATTAGGAGCAGGCTCAAAGTTTTTGTTAAAACCGTCATGGTCTAAAAAATATGAAATAGAATTTACAGAGAAAACAGGTACATTGTATACAGATTTATCTTATGGCGATAATCAGGCAAATAAATTTGATATGTATTTGCCTGCGAATAATATAAGAGATAACTATGGTTTGGTTGTATATCTTCATGCAGGTGGTTTTACTTCGGGGGATAAAGCGGATGACAAACAAATACTATCATGGCTTTGCTCAAAAGGCTATGTTGCCGTTGGTATCAACTACACACTCTTTAGTGAAGAAAATCCAGACGCAAATGTCTATACACAATCTATCGAAATTAGAAACGCAATTTCAAGAGTAATTGAGGAAGCAAAAAAATATGGATATTCTATCAACGAAATGGCGATTGCCGGAGGGTCTGCTGGTCATACACTTGCAATGATTTACGCTTATAGAGATGCTGATATTTCTCCAATACCTGTAAAACTATTATTTGGTGCAGTTGGACCCTCAAGCTTTTATGCAGAAGACTGGGGGATTTACGGTTTTGATAAAAATACAGATGAAGCAAGACAGGGCAGTGCTGGACTTTTCGGAGTTATGGGTGGAATTAAATTAACATCTGACATGATTGAAAATGGTTCATATATTGATAAATTAAAACCAATATCCGCAGTCATGTGGGTAAATGAAGATACTGTTCCGAGTGTTGTTGCTTATGGAAAATATGATAAGGTACAACCATTCAAAGCTTCGCAAAGACTATTAAAAGCATATAAGGAAAACAATATAGATTACCAATATTTTGAATGTTCGCATTCAGGTCATGGACTTCAAAACGACAATAAAATATATAAAAAATATATGGAAACAGTTGAGGAATATTTGGAAAAATATATGCCACTTGACTAAGCTATCTACATAAAGTTCGTACAGACAATATGTTTTGTGCGGACTTTTTTTCTTGCTCACTTTCCGTATTTCAAAAGGTATAGACGGTATTTCCGTTTATATATTTCATCGTATGCGGAAAGGGGGGAGATTATGAACACATCTTCTTTCGAGCATATCGTTAGAATACAATTTAATGCTTTATTCTATTACGCTATTTTCAAAGCATGAGCGACCAAGAAATTGCAGAATTATATCATGTGTCACGTTCTGCTATTTATCGTAGAAGAAGTAACGGATTGAAGAAATTAAAAGCACTATTGAAAGAAAGGAATTGAACCAATGAAAAAAGGTCAAATTCATACAAAAATGATGAAAGCAATCTTAAAATTTGAAATCAGTAATCATATTAAATGAATAAAAAACTGAAGATGTGGTTTGTGCTATCTCCCATATTATTTTTGTGCCATATCAAAGCTCATTTAATTGTGGTAAATTCGTGGTAAAATGAGTGCTTTTCTATATTTCAAAATACTTGAAAGTATAATGCTTATGCGGATAATCAAAAATCAGATATAATATTTATATCAAATTACAAATATAATATGGAAAAACTAATTATAATCTGAAAATATAATTGACGAATGTAAAATTATATGCTTTAATATTATTATAAATCATAACATGTCTTATAGTATTTTATAGGAATAAATATCAGACTATTAAAAAAATGTAAGTAAAAGTGAACTGGAGTTTATTTTGATAATTATATTTCAAGTGGTTTGACCACAGTCATTTTTTTAAGCATCCATGTTTTTAGAAATATGAGCAAGCTTAGGTTTCGTATTGATAACATCTACTTTTTCTGTTTGTATCTCAAAAATTTTGAATCACATATTAATACATCTGATATTACAGATGAGTCAATGAAAAAGATATACGAAAGGCGATACTGTATTGTAAAATAATTTAATGAGGATTAAGAGAGAAGGTGAACTTATGAATAAAATGTTTTTACTTGTACCTGTTATTGAAATTTTATTCTTAATTTTGTTTCCTGATATTAATTCTTATCGTATGTCTGAAACAGAAAGCTATTTAGGCAGTTTGCAGAATAATTTTGATAGCAATGTTTCAGCTGTAGAACATGAAAACAGTGTTGTTTATAGCAGTAACTTATTTGCAAATAAGGATGAAGAATGTAATTTAACAAATGGTATTGGTTTTGGTTTTTCAGATTTGAAACCAGGAGAACACACAGCTTATGTGGATAAAATTTTTTTACAGAAAGACGAAGAAATTATGTACCATGTTACATATTTTCGCACAGGGCTGGTTGCCGAGGTTATTTTAATTTCAGATGACGGAACAGAAAACGCAGGATCAGCTATTGGCGGCACAGGAACTGGTGTGTTTAAAATCAGTTCAGATGGATGGTATTCATTCGGAATACGAAATAGTAGCGAAAACTTACAGTATAAAGATACAAGTACAGAATCGCTCAATATATCAGGGACTGTTGTCTTTAATACAAAAAAACAGTGCTAAAATGCAAATTATCCGCATAAATACAGCATTTAGAGAGATTTGAAAGAGAAAATATCAAGCAATTTACAACGAAATTACAATAAATGAAAGAGCCTTATTTAACGACTTATAGAAAGTTATACAAAGTTATGGAAGAACGACACTTGAAACTGAGTGTCTTTTTCTATGCCGTAAAACAGCAGACTATTTCATTTCTGCTTGATTGTTCTAAACCTTATTAGTCTGTGGTTAGTCAAGGGCTTGTTGTGTAAGCAATGCTGAACAACACTCTTTACAAATTATAGGCTGATAAGTAACTTTTCAAAAGCAGAAAAGAAATGATACTGCTTATAACAGTATGATATAATGCAGATAAAGATAAATTGAAGTTGTAAAGGAGACCAACTATGAAAGATAAAAGCATTTTAATCAGTGTGGGAATTATTATTTATATTGTTATGTCTGGAATTGATAGATTTGTTTATCATATACCTAATGTTATTTATATTCCAGTAGCAATTCTTGGTATTGCTTTAATTTTAATTGGCTTTTTCAAGGATAAATCTAAATAACAAAATTTGAATTTGAGAGGTTAAGAATATGGAACAATTTTATATCTTGATGGCAATTTACAGATGTGGGTGGATGCAGAAGATTCATTAGAACTTTATTAAGTGAAAGTGGGGCTGTCACACTAAGTAGTGCCAGTATCCCTGTCCCTGCCACACATATTCCAATAACTAATATCAGCAATAACCAATATATGATTCTGGCTATACAGTAAGTAGTTTATCTGTCCCGGCAGGAGAATATAAATTTGGTGTTTGGAACGTTGGTACAAATGCAATTAAAAGTTGCACTTGTAATATCAACTTATATCATTTTCGGTTACATACGTATATATAATTCTTCGACTTCATAGGAAAGACTGGTCATGTGATGTGATCCGGAAATGCTCTTGTCAGAAAAACAAATGTGCATGTGCGTGAGAAAAATACGTTTTTGAAAAAATGTCCGCACTGTACGGAAAAAAGTGGTTGAAAAATATATGATTTTCTATTATGATGGTTTTAAGATAAAGGCACCAGGTTATCAGAAAATATATGCAAAGGAAGAACGGAAAAATGGAAAATCATACGATGTGGGCGCTCGTAAAGGAAAAGCCGGAGCAGGGGCTTTGGATGAAGCGCATGCCGGTTCCGCAGGTCGGACCGAATGATGTAAAGATCAAGATCCACAAGACTGCTATTTGTGGCACTGACGTACATATTTATCAGTGGAATACGTGGGCACAGCATACGATCCCGATCGGTCTGACAGCCGGACATGAATACGTAGGAGAGGTTGTGGAGGTTGGAGAAGGCGTAAAGGGCTTCCGGCCGGGAGATCTGGTGTCAGGTGAGGGGCACATCACATGTGGAAAGTGCCGCAACTGCCTGGAAGGCCATAAGGAGAACTGCAAGGATGCGAAGGGCGTCGGAGTCAACAGAAACGGCGCATTTGCGGAGTACCTTGTGATTCCGGCGGAGAATGTCTGGCCGTGCAATCCCAATATCCCGGAGGAGCTTTATGCGATCTTTGATCCGCTTGGAAATGCCACACATGCTGCCCTTTCTTACGATATGCTGGGAGAGGATGTGCTGATCACCGGAGCAGGTCCGATCGGGATCATGGCCGCTGCTATTGCGAAGTTTGCGGGAGCGCGCCACGTAGTGATCACAGACCTGAATGAATACAGGCTTGATCTGGCGAAAAAGCTTGGCGCGACGCGTACCGTGGATCTGAACAGAGAAAAGCTTTCTGCGGTAATGGCGGAGATCGGAATGACGGAAGGCTTTGATATTGGACTGGAGATGTCCGGGAGTCAGATGGGGCTTTCTGATATGATCCACAATATGAAGCACGGAGGCAAGATCGCACTGCTGGGGCTTCAGCGTCAGGATGCAGTGCTTGATCTGGAGACGGTGATCTTTAATGGTCTGAACATCCGCGGCATATACGGGCGCAAGGTGTGGGATACGTGGTACAAGATGTCTACAATGATCCAGGCGGGACTGGATATTTCAGACATCATCACGCATCATTTTGATATCAGAGATTATGAAAAGGGATTTGAGGCAATGATGTCCGGGCAGTCCGGCAAGGTGATTCTGGATTGGAGCCATATCAATGATGGAGAAGGAGGAACAGCTCATGACACGAAAAAATGATATACTGGATATTTATACGAAAGAAGTAGAGTCGATCAGGGAGGCAGGCCTTTTTAAGGGTGAGGCGCCCTTTATCTCGCCGCAGGGTGCCCGTGTGACGATGGAGGATGGAAGAGAGCTTCTGTGCATGTGCGCGAACAACTACCTTGGGCTGGGAGACAGTCCGAGACTGATCGAGGCGGCAAAGAGAACATACGATGAAAAGGGCTTCGGTGTAGCTTCCGTCCGCTTTATCTGCGGTACACAGGATATCCACAAAAAGCTGGAGGCAAAGATTTCAGGCTTCCTCGGCACAGACGATACGATTCTGTATTCTTCCTGCTTTGATGCAAACGGCGGCCTTTTTGAGACGATTCTTACCGCGCAGGACGCGGTGATCAGCGATGAACTGAATCACGCATCGATCATTGACGGAGTGCGTCTGTGCAAGGCGAAACGCTACCGTTACAAAAACAACGATATGGAAGATCTGGAAACACAGCTTCAGGCGGCTGATGCGGCAGGCGCAAGGATCAAGCTGATCGCCACGGACGGAGTATTCTCCATGGACGGGATTATCTGCAATCTGAAAGGGATCTGCGATCTGGCAGATAAGTACAATGCGCTTGTGATGGTAGATGACAGTCATGCAGTCGGCTTTGTCGGAAAGCACGGCAGAGGGACTCCGGAGTACTGCGGCGTGGAAGGCCGTGTGGACATTATCACAGGTACGCTCGGAAAAGCGCTGGGCGGGGCGTCCGGCGGATATACTTCCGGAAGAAAAGAGATCATCGATCTGCTGCGCCAGAGAAGCAGACCGTATCTTTTCTCCAATTCGCTTGCACCGGCGATCGCGGGCGCAAGTATTGAGATGTTCAATATGCTGGAGGAGAGTACGCAGCTGCGCGATCATCTGGAGGAGATCACGGCATATTACAGAAAAGAGCTGACAGAAAACGGTTTTGATATTATCCCAGGCACCCATCCCTGTGTACCGGTCATGCTGTATGAAGAAAAGCTGGCTGTAGCGTATGCAAAAAAGATGATGGAAAAGGGCGTATACGTAGTTGCCTTTTCTTATCCGGTTGTTCCGAAAGGAAAAGCAAGAATACGTACGCAGGTGTGCGCGAGCCACACAAAAGAAGATATTGATTTTATTGTAAAATGCTTCAAAGAAACTCGTGATGAGATCGGAAGATAAAAAGAAAAAAATTGTTAAAAATCATTAAAAAATATTGTGACAGATTCTGAAATATGGTATGATGCATACCATCATCCAGATGTCAGGAGGAAGGATTGTGCACAGTGCATGATGTCTGTTCTGGCAGCTAAATTACGATGAATGTATGGAGGTTACATATGAAAATGCAGAAGGTTTCTTTTTTGCTCGCGGCAATGATGCTTGCGGCAACACCGGCATTTGCGCAGGAGAGTGAGACGCAGGCGGCCGTGCAGGAAACACAGGCGGCAGCCCCGGAGACGGATGCAGCGGCACAGTCAGAGACGAATGCAGCGGCACAGTCAGAGACAGATGCAGCGGCACAGTCAGAGACAGATGCAGCAGCAGCGCAGACGGAGACAGGCGCAGCAGCGCAGCCGGCAGTGCTCTCTGATAAATGGTCTGATTTTCAGATCCAGATTGATGATCAGATCTATCAGTTTCCGATGATGTATTCTGATTTTGTAGCATACGGCTGGACAAATGAGGATTCTGAACTGCCTACGCTGGAGCCTGAGCAGTATGATATGCTGTATTTTACAAAAGACGGAGCAAAATGTATGGCATATGTGATCAATCTGTCAAAGAACAATGCGCCGGCTGATCAGTGCATCATCGGCGGTATGAGTATCGACAGCTTTGACTGGGATGTCACGGCAAATGAGGTCGTACTGCCGGGCGGTATTGTCAGAGGACAGGCGGATGCAGCGGCGATCGAGGCGGCATACGGCACGCCTTCTGATGTATACGAAGGAGATCTTTACAAAAAATATACGTATGAGACAGACTCCTACAGCTATGTGGATCTGTATGTGGATCATGAGACTGGATTTCTCAATGACATCGAGGTGCGCAACTTTGTAGAGCCGGAGGGCTTTGATGCGGGTGAGATCAGCGCGGAGGTGCCGGCTTCGGTGAGCGGATATGTGAAACCGGAGGCTCTTTCAGACAGTCTGAATGACTTCCAGATCTCTTTGGATGGAACGGTATACGAGGTGCCGGTTCCGGTCAGCGTGCTGATCGCAGATGGCTGGGAGCTGGATGAGACAGACAGCGACGCTGAGATCGCAGCCCACAATTTCGGATGGGTAACGCTTCGCAAGGGTGGACAGGAGATCAGAGAGATCGCAGTCAACCAGGAGGATTATGCTACAATTCCGCAGAACTGCTGGCTGGAGACTCTGACGGTAGGCGGCTACACACTGGAGGCGCAGGGCGCTCTGCCGGGAGGCATCACGACCGGAATGCCAGAGACAGATATGGTAGCAGCTCTTGAGGCGGCTGGTGTGGCATATACGACCGAGCGGGATGAGGGCAGTGATTTTGCTTATTATACCGTCAATGAGCTGGAGTACGACAAGTGCTATGAGCTGATCGTCTACAAAGGAGATGATGGTCAGTTTGGCAAGGATACGGTTATGGAGGTAACCTGCAACAATACATTTGCGCAGGAGTAAGTGGAAAAGCACGAAAAGAAGGGCTTGCAATTGCCGGAGAATAGTGCTATGATGAGTTAGAATAAAATATTACTAGTTGAATGAGAGTGGGCCGGCGGTCCACTCTTATTTGTGAAGTGAGGGTACTGAACCGTTACAAAGTCTGGAGGAATGTGGATGAGTAAAAGAGAACTGTACGAACAGAAGACGGAAGAGCTTCTGCTGCCGATCGTGGAGCAGCATCAGTTTGAGCTGGTTGATGTGGAGTATGTAAAAGAAGGCGGCAGCTGGTATCTTCGTGCCTATATTGATAAGCCGGGAGGGATCACAGTAGATGACTGTGAGGTAGTCAGCCGGGCGCTTGGCGATCTGTTGGATGAACATGATTTTATAGATGAGGCGTACATTCTTGAAGTCAGCTCACCGGGACTGGGCCGTCCGCTTCGCAAAGAAAAGGATTTTGCACGCAGTATAGGTGAAGAGGTCGAGGTACGCACCTACCGTGCGATCAGTCATCAGAAGGAATTTACAGGTATCCTGAAGGGGTATGACAAAGAAAAAATAATTATTGAGATGGAAGATCAGGAAACAATGGAGTTTGACCGCGCGAATATCGCTCTGGTGCGGCTCGCATTTGATTTCTAACAGGGAGGATACGATCATGAATAACGAGTTGTTTGAAGCACTGACGATTCTTGAAAAAGAGAAGAATATCAGCAAAGATACGCTGATGGATGCGATTAAGCAGTCTCTGCTGCAGGCATGTAAGAATCATTATGGAAAGACGGAGGCAAATAATGTCGTAGTCAATATCGATCCGAATACGTGCGAATTTGAGGTGTATGCCGAGAAGACGGTCGTGGAAAAGGTAGAAGACGAGCTGACACAGATCAGCCTGACAAATGCGAAGCTGAAGGATTCCAGATATGAGCTCGGCGACATCGTACGTGTGGACATCAAGTCAAAAGAATTTGGACGTATTGCAACTCAGAATGCGAAAAATGTGATTCTTCAGAAGATACGCGAGGAGGAGCGCAAGGTACTTTATAATGAGTATTATGAGAAGGAAAAGGATATCGTGACAGGCGTTGTGCAGCGCTATGTTGGCCGCAATATCAGCATTAATCTGGGTAAAGTGGACGCTATGCTGAATGCGGAGGAGATGATCCGGGGAGAGACGTACCGTCCGACGGAGCGTATTAAAGTATACGTGCTCGAGGTAAAGGATACGCCGAAAGGACCGAAGGTGCTCGTCTCCAGGACACATCCTGAATTTGTAAAGCGTCTGTTTGAATCAGAGGTGACAGAGGTCCGCGACGGCATCGTTGAGATCAAGAGCATTGCGCGTGAGGCGGGCAGCAGGACAAAAATGGCAGTATGGTCAAATGACCCGGATGTTGATTCCGTAGGCGCATGCGTCGGCGTGAACGGTTCGCGTGTCAACGCAGTCGTGGATGAGCTGCACGGAGAGAAGATCGATATCGTAAACTGGGATGAGAATCCGGCGCTTCTGATTGAAAATGCGCTCAGTCCGGCAAAGGTGATTTCTGTTATTGCAGACGGCGACGAAAAGACAGCGAAGGTTGTCGTGCCGGATTATCAGCTCTCACTGGCGATCGGCAAGGAAGGACAGAATGCCAGACTTGCGGCACGTCTGACGGGATTCAAGATCGACATCAAGAGCGAGACACAGGCAAGAGAATCCGGTGATCTTCTGGAATACGAAGAAGACTACTACGAGGATGAAGAAGAGTATTACGAGGACGGGGAATATTACGGCGATGAGTACGAGGAGACGGACGCGCAGGAGAATCCGGAAAACGGATACTCAGAGGAAACTGACGCAGAAGCGTATTCTGAGGACGGAGATTTTCCGGCAGATGATTTGGAAACGGACGGACAGGAGTAAACATGGCAGTGCAGACAAAGAAAATCCCGCTGCGTAAGTGCACGGGATGTCAGGAGATGAGAAGTAAACGGGAAATGCTGCGGATCATCCGCACACCGGAGGGCGAGATCGTCCTTGATGCGACAGGACGCAAAAACGGACGGGGCGCATATGTCTGCTGTGCAATGGAATGTTTTGAAAAAGCAGTCAGAAATAAGGGCCTGGAGCGTTCGTTGAAATGCAGGATCCCAGAAGAGACGTATGGGATGCTGAAGGAGGAGATTGAAGCGATTGAAAAAAGATAGTATATTGTCGCTGGTAGGAATAGCAAAGAAAGCAGGCAAGATTGCAGCCGGTGAGTTTCAAACCGAGAATGCAGTCAAATCAGGCAAAGCCAGTCTTGTCATTATTTCGGAAGAGGCTTCAGATAATACAAAAAAGAAATTCCGGAATATGTGTACCTTCTACGAAGTACCGGCATTTTTCTATGGCACAAAAGAAGAGCTCGGAGCGGCGATCGGATGTGAATTCAGAGCATCCCTGGCGGTGATGGACAGCGGGCTTTCGAGAGCGATAGAGAAAAAGATGGAAAGCAGGAAGGATGGAGGTAGTGAGTATGGCAAAAATCAGAGTTCATGAACTGGCTAAGGAATTGAACAGAGAAAATAAAGAGATTATTCAGGCTCTGTTGAAAAACGGAGTAGAAGTGAAGAGTCACATGAGTAATGTGGAAGAGACAGATGCAGGAAAAATCCGGGTATTATTCAGACAGAAACCGGACAGTATAAAGGAGGATGAACGTATGGAGCAGAATCCGGATAAGATGGTTGAAAAGGATTCCGTTAAAAAAACTGAAGGAGAAGGTGGCACACACCCGAAGAAGAAAAATATTATCCAGGTGTTCCGTCCTCAAAACAGTAAGACAGGTATGGTAAAGCCGGGAAGCAGACCAAGACCGCAGGGCGCAAAGCCGAGGACACAGAGCCAGTCAGGCGCGAAAGCACAGCAGCCTGTGACAAAAGCACAAAGTACGGCCGAGAGCCGTTCGCACAGTCAGACGGCACAGCCTTCCCAGGTAAAGACTGCGGAGCAGGTTACGGTACAGGTACAGGCAAAGCAGCAGACAGAAGTCCAGAAGACTTCCTCAGAAGCAAAGACGCAGCCAGTTAAGGCACAGGAAATCCCTTCTGTGCAGACAAAACCGGCACAGACTCCGGCTGCCTCACAGACAAGACCGCAGGCTCAGTCAGGAAACCGCTATCAGGGCGATGGCGGAAACCGCAGCCAGACAGGTCGCTACCAGGGTGACGGCGGGAACCGCGGCCAGGGAGGCCGTTATTCAAATGACGGCGGGAACCGTGGCCAAGGAGGCCGTTACTCAAATGACGGTGGCAACCGTGGCCAGGGAGGCCGTTATTCAAACGACGGCGGGAACCGCGGTCAGGGAGGCCGTTACTCAAATGACGGCGGAAACCGCGGCCAGGGAGGCCGTTACTCAAATGACGGCGGAAACCGTGGTCAGGGAGGCCGTTACTCAAACGACGGCGGAAACCGTGGCCAGGGAGGCCGTTATTCAAACGACGGCGGAAACCGTGGCCAGGGAGGCCGTTACTCAAATGACGGCGGAAACCGTGGTCAGGGAGGCCGTTACCAGGGTGAAGGCGCCGGCAGAGGCCGTTCAGTAAATATCCCGAAGGCGCCGGCAGAGTCAAAGCCTCTGGAGAAGGAGAGCAGAAAGCGTACAGAGCGCGGGGACAGAAACCGCAGTGATAAGGGTGATAAGCTCGAAAGAATGGAAAAGAATGTACGCCAGAATGGAAAGAACGGCTTCAAGAAGAACCAGAATACAAAAGCGCCGGAGCAAAAGCCGGCAGAGAAGCCGGAAGAGACGATCCGCACAATTACGCTTCCGGAGCGTCTGACGATCTCAGAGCTTGCAGAGGCGATGAAGGTGCAGCCGTCTGCTGTTGTTAAGAAGCTCTTCCTTCAGGGGACAATGGTTACAGTGAATCAGGAGGTCGATTTCGACAAGGCAGAGGAGATCGCACTGGAGTTCAACTGTATCTGTGAAAAAGAAGTAAAGGTAAACGTGATCGAGGAGCTTCTCAAAGAAGAAGACGATGCACAGGAGACACTGGTACCGCGTTCACCGGTTGTCTGCGTTATGGGACACGTTGACCATGGTAAGACATCGCTTCTGGATGCGATCCGCAACACACACGTGATTGATAAAGAGGCAGGTGGAATCACACAGCACATTGGTGCATATGTTGTATCTGTTGGCGGACAGAAGATCACCTTCCTCGATACACCGGGACATGAAGCGTTCACAGCAATGCGTATGCGTGGAGCAAATGCGACAGATATCGCGATCCTCGTTGTGGCAGCAGATGACGGCGTGATGCCGCAGACGGTTGAGGCGATCAGCCATGCGAAGGCAGCAGGGATTGAGATCATTGTTGCGATCAACAAGATCGATAAGCCGAGTGCAAACGTGGATCGCGTAAAACAGGAGCTGTCCGAGTACGAGCTGATACCGGAGGACTGGGGCGGAAGCACTATTTTTGTTCCGGTGTCCGCACATACGCAGGAAGGTATCGATACACTGCTTGAAATGATCCTTCTGACGGCAGAGGTATCCGAGCTGAAAGCAAACCCGAAGAGAAAGGCAAGAGGTCTTGTGATCGAGGCCGAGCTTGACAAGGGCAAGGGTCCGGTAGCTACTGTTCTGGTACAAAAGGGTACGCTGCATGTCGGCGATCCGATCGCAGCAGGCTCCTGTTATGGAAAAGTCAGAGCTATGATGGATGATAAAGGACGCCGTGTAAAAGAGGCAGGGCCATCTACTCCGGTAGAGATCCTTGGGTTTAGCGATGTGCCGAATGCAGGTGAGATCTTTATGTCTATGGACAATGAAAAGGAAGCAAGAAGCTTTGCAGAGACCTTTATCAGTGAGGGCAGAGAGCGGATGCTTGAGGAGACAAAAGCAAGAATGTCGCTGGATGATCTGTTCACTCAGATTCAGGCAGGCAACCTCAAAGAGCTTGGCATCATCGTAAAGGCGGATGTACAGGGTTCGGTCGAGGCTGTAAAGCAGAGCCTCCTGAAGCTTTCAAATGAAGAGGTTGTTGTCAAGATCATCCACGGAGGAGTAGGTGCGATCAATGAATCCGACGTCACGCTGGCATCTGCATCCAATGCGATCATCATAGGATTTAATGTGCGTCCGGATGCGACAGCCAAGGCTACGGCAGAGCGCGAGGGCGTAGACGTGCGTCTCTACCGTGTCATCTACGATGCGATCGCAGATGTGGAGGCTGCAATGAAGGGTATGCTCGATCCGGTATTTGAAGAAAAGGTGATCGGCCACGCAGAAGTACGCCAGACCTTCAAGGCTTCCGGTGTCGGAACAATCGCAGGCTCCTATGTGCTTGACGGCGTATTCCAGAGAGGCTGCTCCGCAAGGATCATGCGTGATGACAAGGTGATCTTCGACGGCGCTGTGGCATCCCTGAAGCGTTTCAAGGACGATGTAAAAGAAGTAAAGGCAGGCTACGAGTGTGGTCTTGTATTTGAAAAATTCAACGATATCAAAGAAGAAGACCGCGTAGAAGCCTACACCATGGTAGAAGTTCCGCGATAACAATGAGCCGTGCAAAATCGACGGATGACAAATTGGCTGCTGGCAGCCGAATTTGTCAGACGGCGATTTTATAGGGCGAATGCCCGCGACCGAGAAGAAGCGAAGCAAAATCGAGGTCGGCACGGCTCATGGAACTATGGAAAAAGGACGAAGTGAAAGGAAAAGGCGGCGATCGTTATGAGAAAAAACAGTATTAAAAACACGAGGATCAACGGCGAGGTTCAAAAGGAGCTGTCTACGATCATACAAAATGAGATCAAGGATCCGCGGATCGCACCCATGACATCAGTGGTAGCGGTTGAGGTTGCGCCTGATCTTAAGACCTGTAAGGCGTACATTTCCGTTCTGGGGGATGAGAAGGCAGCGGCAGATACGCTGGCCGGCTTAAAGAGTGCAGAGGGGTATATCCGCCGCCAGCTTGCGCGCAGTGTGAATCTGCGCAACACACCGGAGATCCGGTTTATATTGGATCAGTCGATCGAATATGGGGTGAATATGTCCCGCCTGATCGATGATGTGATCAGTTCTGATCAGGAAAAGCAGTGATATTGCTTATTTAAGGTGACAGTCTGGCCGTGCGCAATAAAATGCGCCGCAGGAATCGCACTGCGATTATACTTTGCAGATGGCTGAACTGTTCTATTTAGGAGAGGATGGATTTCGATGATTAATCTTGCAGGTGAACTAAACGGCGTGAAGTCGGTTGCTATAGCAGGGCACATCAGACCGGACGGCGATGCAGTGGGGGCATGCCTGGGTCTGTATCATTATCTGAAAAAGAATTATCCAGAGATTGAGACGACCGTATATCTTGAACCGATACCGGCTGCCTTTCAGATGCTTGCCGGAGTTTCTCAGATCTGCCATGATTTTGAGCAGGAGAAAACGTACGATGTGTTCTTTGGCCTGGACTGTTCAGATATCAAGCGGCTGGGCAGGGCGGCAGGATACTGTACGGGGGCGGCAAAAACAATCTGCATAGACCACCATATTAGCAATGGCGGGTTTGCACAGATCAATTATATTGTTCCGGAGGCAAGCTCTACCTCTGAGCTGGTATTTGGGATACTGGATGAAGAAAAACTTCCGTATGAGAGTGCAGAAGCCCTGTATATGGGCATTGTACACGACACAGGCGTATTTCGTCATTCCTGTACCTCGCCGGAGACAATGGAGATTGCGGCGAAGCTGATGCGAAAGGGGATCAACTGTTCTAAAATTATCAACCATACTTTTTATGAGAAGACGTATCATCAGAATCAGATTCTGGGAAGAGCGCTTCTGGAAAGTATTCTGGTGATGGATAAGAAGGTGATCTTTAGCGCAGTCCGGCAAAAGGATATGGAGTTTTACGGCGTAGAACCGTCAGACCTTGACGGGATCGTACAGGTGCTGATGAGCACGGCGGGAGTAGAAGTAGCGATCTTTATCTACGAGACTGCTCCGCGTGAGTATAAGGTGAGTCTGCGCTCTAAGGAATGTGTAGATGTGAGCGTTGTGGCCGGATATTTTGGCGGCGGCGGGCATGTACGTGCCGCAGGGTGCGCAATGCAGGGAAGCATTTATGATGTGGTAAATAATATTACGCTGCATATCGAGCAGCAGCTGCAAAAGGTGGAAAATCTTGATTGACGGCATTATTAATGTATACAAAGAACGCGGCTTTACTTCTCATGATGTAGTGGCAAAGCTGCGGGGAATCTTGAAACAGAAAAAAATTGGTCATACAGGGACACTGGATCCGGAGGCGCAGGGCGTGCTTCCGGTTTGTCTTGGAAGGGCGACGAAGGTCTGCGAGCTTCTTGCAGATAAGACAAAGGAATACCGGGCGGTGCTTATGCTCGGCACAGTGACGGATACGCAGGACATGACAGGGGAAATCCTCTCAAAGGCGGAGGTTACCTGCTCACCGGAAGAGGTGCGTGCATGTATCAGCCGGTTTACAGGGGAACAGGAGCAGATCCCGCCGATGTATTCGGCACTGAAGGTAAATGGAAAAAAGCTCTATGAGCTTGCGCGTCAGGGTGTTGAGGTGGAGCGCAGAGCAAGGAAGATTACAGTAAGCCGGATAGAGATCGAAAGAATCGATCTGCCAGAGGTAGAGTTTTCGGTTGAATGCTCGAAGGGCACCTATATCCGCACCCTGTGCCATGATATTGGAGCAGCACTTGGCTGCGGCGGATGTATGAAAACGCTTCTTCGCACGCGTGTCGGTCCGTTTCTGGAGGAGGAAAGTGTGACGCTTGCGGCGATCGAACAATATCGGGATGAAGGAAGACTGGAGGAGATCATCCGAAGTACAGACTCTGTGTTTCTCCAGCTTCCCAAAGCAGTACTTTTAGAAAAAGCGCTGCGTCTGGTACAAAACGGAAATCCGCTTGGCAGGGGAGCTTTAGCTTTGGAGGGTGAGAACCGGCCGCAGGACGGCATGCAGATAAGACTGTACAGCCAGGATGGCAGGTTTCTTGCAGTATATGAATGGAAAGCGGAAAAAGACAGCTACAGAGCAGTAAAGATGTTTCTGTAAGATCATACGGCAGCGGAGCAGCCGCTGCAAAAGAAGGAGCTGACGAAAGAGACAGATGAAATATATGGATCAGATCGCACAGTTTCACATGGATGTTCCAAGCGTAGTCACTCTGGGCAAATTTGACGGTCTGCATCGCGGGCATCAGAAGCTGATCCGGCGTGTCCAGGCATATCGCAGACCGGACTGCAGATCCGTTGTGTTCACGATCGCGCCGGATCAGGTGCCAGTGCTTCTGACTGCTGAGGAAAAGAGAAAAAGGCTGGAGCAGTACGGCATGGACTGTATGATCCGGTGTCCGTTTGTCCCGGAGATACTTGGGATGGAGCCGCAGACCTTTATAGAGGAGATCCTTATCAGGCGGCTGAAGACAGAGCACATTGTGGTGGGGACAGATTTCCGGTTTGGAAAGGACCGGACAGGTGATGCGAAAATGCTTGCCGCGTTTGGCAAAAAGTATGGCTATACCGTTGAAATTGTTGAAAAAGAGTGTTACGGAAAACGGGACATCAGCAGCACCTATGTGCGGGAGGCGCTTGCCAGGGCAGACATGGAGCTGGTCGGCAAGCTCCTGGGCAGTCCTTATCCGGTGGAGGGAATCATCTGCCATGGAAAGCAGCTCGGGCGCCGGATCGGCATGCCTACGATCAATCTGGTTCCCGAGCCGCGCAAGCTTCTTCCGCCGCAGGGCGTTTATTTCAGTCATACGGCACTGAATGGAAGGGTATACTGCGGCGTTACGAATATCGGTTATAAACCGACGGTAGATGGTACGTTTCTTGGTGTAGAGACGTATTTATATGGTATGAGTGAAGAAGTATATGGATGTGAGGCGCAGGTCAGTCTGCTGAAGTTTCGGCGCCCGGAGCAGAAATTCGCTTCAGTGGAAAAGCTGAAAGAACAGATGAGCAGCGACCTGCTGGCAGGAAAGGAGTATTTCCATGTATGACAGTCTGTGGGGAGTGAGCTGTCTGCTATTTGTTATGGGGTTTGTCAGCGCGCTTACGGGCGTGATACTTAAGTATATTTCCGGCAGAAAGGACCCTTATGCGAGACGCGTGCAGGCGGAGGTGGTAGATATTATCACAAGACCGCGCAGCGCAGATGCACCGCAAACAGAATTTCGCAACAATCAGGTGGCAGTATTTGAATTCTTTGCGGATGGGCGTCCCGTAAAGGTAAAAGATACCGCAGATACCTACCCGTGTCCGTACCGTATGCATCAGAGGGTGACGCTTTGTTATAATCCGGCCAGACCGGAGCAGTTTCGCATTGCATCGCGTGACAAAAGAAAGCTGATCGCAGAGCTTTTCGGGATCAGCGGAGTCGTACTGATCCTGGCAGGCTGTGCGTTGTTTTTGCTGTATGCAGCCAGGGTAGAGATTTAGCTTACTTTTTTGTTGACGGAACCGGGAACGTATGTTATATTGAACAGGTATGAAATTCAGCCGCCACCCAGCAGTATGGAGTCTCCGACCACTGGCTTGGTAGCAGGCGATCAGAAAACAGGAGGATTTATTATGATTTCTAAAGAGAAGAAAACAGCAATCATCAACGAGTATGCAAGAACACCGGGCGACACAGGTTCACCGGAGGTACAGATCGCAGTTCTTACAGCAAGAATCCAGGAGCTGACAGAGCATCTGAAGACACATCCGAAGGATCATCATTCCAGAAGAGGTCTGCTGAAGATGGTAGGTCAGAGACGTGGACTTCTCGCATACCTGAAGAAGACAAATCTTGACGGATACCGTGAGCTGATTGCAAAACTTGGAATCAGAAAATAATAAAACAGAGGGCGGAAGTGATTCCGCCCTTGCTTTGCAGTTACAGTTTGACACAGGCGATACTGCAGGACATGCACCGAGACCACTGAAAAGCAGATGGGAGGCTCGAGGTACAGGAGCATCGGTCTTTTTTTCAGTAGTTTCGGAGTTTTGCAGAATCCGGCTGTGTTTCATTCGGTGATGAGACATCAGAAAAGGAGAAAGAATATGTATAAGAGTTTTTCTATGGAACTTGCAGGAAGAACGCTCACTGTTGACGTAGGTCGTGTGGGCGCTCAGGCAAATGGATGCGCGCTGATGCATTATGGAGAGACTACAGTCCTCTCTACTGCTACGGCTTCTGAGAAGCCAAGAGACGGGATCGATTTTTTCCCGCTCAGCGTAGAGTATGAGGAGAAGTTCTACTCTGTCGGAAAGATTCCGGGAGGCTTCAATAAAAGAGAAGGAAAGGCATCGGAGAATGCAGTCCTTACGTCCCGCGTGATCGACCGTCCTATGCGTCCGCTTTTTCCGAAGGATTACAGAAATGACGTAACCCTCAACAACATGGTTATGTCGGTTGATCCGCAGTGCCGTCCGGAGCTTACAGCTATGCTCGGAGCGGCTATCTCTACAGCGATTTCTGATATTCCGTTTGACGGTCCGTGCGCGATGACGCAGATGGGTCTGGTAGACGGAGAGCTGATCGTCAATCCGTCCCAGAAGCAGTGGGATGACGGTGACCTGCAGCTTACAGTCGCTTCTACAGGCGAGAAGGTCATTATGATCGAGGCAGGCGCAAATGAGGTAAAAGAGGAAGTGATGCTTGACGCTATTTACAAGTGTCATGCGATCAATCTGGAGATCATTGAGTTTATTAAGAAAATGATGGCTGAGGTAGGCAAGCCGAAGCACGCATATGAGAGCTGTGCGATCCCGGAAGAGCTGTTTGAGGCGATCAAGAAGGTCGTTACGCCGGCTGAGATGGAAGAAGCAGTATTTACTGACGTAAAGCAGGTGCGCGAGGAGAATATCCGTCAGGTGACAGCAAAGCTTGAGGAAGCATTTGCTGAGAATGAGGAGTGGCTGGCGCTGCTTCCGGAAGCAATTTACCAGTATCAGAAAAAGACTGTCCGCAAGATGATCCTGAAGGATCACAAGCGTCCGGATGGCCGTGCGATCACACAGATCCGCCCGCTTGCCGCTGAGGTAGATCTTATCCCGAGAGTACATGGCTCCGCAATGTTTACGCGTGGTCAGACACAGATCTGCACGATCACGACACTTGCTCCGCTTTCTGAGATGCAGAAGGTAGACGGACTGGATGAGAATATTACAAGCAAGAGATACATGCATCATTATAATTTCCCGTCTTATTCTGTTGGCGAGACGAAAGTCAGCCGCGGACCGGGACGCCGTGAGATCGGACATGGTGCTCTGGCTGAGAAAGCGCTTGTTCCGGTGCTTCCGTCAGAAGAAGAATTCCCGTATGCGATCCGTACGGTATCTGAGACATTTGAGTCAAATGGATCTACTTCACAGGCAAGTATCTGTGCGTCTACGATGTCCTTAATGGCAGCAGGCGTACCGATCAAAAAGATGGTAGCCGGTATTTCCTGCGGACTGGTGACAGGCGAGACAGATGACGACTATATTGTTCTGACAGATATTCAGGGACTTGAGGATTTCTTTGGCGATATGGACTTCAAGGTGGCTGGTACAGTTGACGGTATCACAGCGATCCAGATGGACATTAAGATCCACGGACTGACAAGGCCGATCGTAGAGGAAGCAATCGCGAGAACACGCGAGGCAAGAATGTATATCCTCAATGATATCATGATGCCGTGCATTTCTGAGCCGAGACCGACAGTAGGAAAATACGCGCCGAAGATCATCTCCATGCAGATCGATCCGCAGAAGATCGGTGACGTAGTAGGACAGCGCGGAAAGACGATCAATACGATTATTGAGCGCACAGGCGTGAAGATCGACATTACAGACGATGGAGCAGTATCTATCTGCGGTACAGATCAGGCGATGATGGATAAGGCAGCACAGATGATCAGCATCATTGTCACAGATTTTGAAGCAGGTCAGGTGTTTACAGGAGAAGTTGTCAGCATTAAGGAATTCGGTGCTTTTGTTGAGTTCGCACCGGGCAAAGAGGGAATGGTCCACATTTCTAAAATTGCAAAAGAGAGAATCAACCGCGTGGAGGACGTACTTACCCTTGGCGATAAGGTGAAGGTAGTTTGCCTTGGAAAAGACAAGATGGGAAGAATGAGCTTCAGCATGAAAGATGTAAAAGAGTGAAAAAGTCAGTGTGGGCGCCTCAGTTTCTGAGGCGCTTTCTGCATAAATAACCCGTAAGGAGGAGGGCTTATGAAATATAAGAAAATCTTAGCTTTAGCCGGAGCAGCGATGGTGATGTCAGCAGTGACGGGCTGTTCTTCACAGAAAGAGGAGGAGCCGGAAACACTGGTGATCTCTGATATGGAAGTCATGTCAGAGGATAGCACAGGATCTGAATTATCAGAAACAGAGACGGGCGCACAGGAGCTGGAACTGGATCTGTCAGCAGAAACGCAGACGGAGCCTGCACCGCCGGAGACATTCACAGAACCGGAGTCGGAGACACAGACAGAAGCGCAGACAGAGTCACAGACATCCGTAACAGTACAAAAACCGGGGGAAGAAGAGACAGAGGAAGAGACTACAGCCGGCTCGGATACAGAAACGGAGACGGGTGATAAAAATTCCTCTTCACCTGCAGGCAGGAAAGATAAAAAACC
Organism: Parablautia sp. Marseille-Q6255; assembly: GCF_951230155.1. Taxonomy (GTDB): domain Bacteria; phylum Bacillota; class Clostridia; order Lachnospirales; family Lachnospiraceae; genus Choladousia. The sequence continues at coordinate 148,881 of NZ_CATNVD010000007.1, read as the reverse complement.
ATCAAAGCCGAAGAAGAAGCCAGAAAGCGAGCGGGAAACACAGGTATCGTCTGAGACGCAGAAAGTAAGCGAATCTCAGACACAAAGTGAGACGCAGAAAGTAAGTGAATCTCAGGAACAAAGCGAGACACAGAAAGTAACGCAGGAGCAAAGCGAGCCCCAGGCGCAGACGGCGACCGAGGCAGAGAGCGAGACGCAGCCGGAAACACAGACAGAAACCGAGGCAGAGAGCGAGACGCAGCCGGAAACACAGACAGAAACCGAGGCAGAGAGCGAGACACAGCCGGAAACACAAACAGAAACTGAGGCAGAGAGCGAGACACAGCCAGAGACGCAGACAGAAACCGAGGCAGAGAGCGAGACGCAGCCGGAAACACAGACAGAAACCGCAGCAGAGAGCGAGACGCAGGCACAGACGGAGACTGAGCCGGAATCTGAAACAGAAGCCAAAGCGCAGAGTGAGGCGCAAGATGAGTTTACGCAGGAGCTTAAATATGTAAATGATCGAGTGAATGTAAGAAAAGCAGCATCCGAGCAGGCAGATATTCAGGCGCTGCTTACACCGGGTATGCATGTACTTGCTTTATCTGAGCAGACAGGCTGGATCCATGTTCGTTATGAGACAGACGAAGGCTTTGCTGAGGGTTACATAAAGGCAGAGTATTTAAGCGACGCGAGTGCAGTATGTACGGTAAAAGAGACGATCAATATAAGAGCAGAGGCATCCATGGACTCTGAAAAAATCGGTAAATTTGCGGCAGGTGAGACCGTTATCGTTATTTCTGAAAAGAATGGATGGTCTGAAATCCGTTATACACAGGCCAATGAGTCTGTGAATGCTTATGTGAAGTCTGAATTTCTGGAAAGCATCGGCGCTGAGGACATGAGCGCGAAAGAAAGACTGATAAATGGGGAAGCGCAGACAGAAACCGAGACAGAGAGCGAGATACAGTCAGAAACGCAGTCGGAATCTGAGACAGAGAGCGAGATGCAGTCAGAAACGCAGTCGGAATCTGAGACAGAGAGCGAGATGCAGTCAGAAACGCAGTCAGAATCTGAGACAGAGAGCGAGATGCAGTCAGAATCTGAGACAGAGAGCGAAGCGCAGACAGAAACCGAGACAGAGAGCGAGGCTCAGTCAGAAGCACAGCCGGAATCTGAAGAGTCGGAATCCGAACAGCTGGCATCTGAGGAGGATGTAAAGTGGGAAAATGCAGTGCAGGCACAGTTTGAGCTGGCAAAAGAATTTTCACCGCAGATGCAAAGCGTCGGTATTATTTATTCTGAAACGAATCAGGATGCAAAAGCGCAGATCCAGGAGTATACGCAGCTTGCTTCTGAATATGGAATTGGGCTTGTCACAGATACGATCGAGGCAGAAGTAGATATTGATCTTATTGTTTCGGAAATGGCAGGAAATGTAGATGCGATTTTCTGCATGGAGGATGAAATGGTAACGGGTCTGATCCAGACAGTCCGGGCGTATGCTGATGAAGTGGGGATTCCGGTTCTCGGTATGGACAGCGCGCAGGTAGAGCAGGGCTGTGTCGCTGCATATGAGGATGGTATCTTGTACTGGAATGCAGAAGAAGCAGATAAATTAGGTCTGACGTATGACGGACTGCCTGTGGATGAGGTCAAAGAGTATTAAGCTGAGGGAGAGAGAATATGCAGAAAAGTTTAGAAAGTGCAAAGGGACTTCTTGATTTTATTGAAAAAAGTCCAAGCTGTTTTCAGGCGGTGAAGAATACTGCCAGTATGCTGGAGCAGAATGGATTTGTCCGGCTGCTGGAGAATAAAAGATGGGAGCTGATACCTGGCGGCAACTATTATGTGACGCGCAATGCGTCCTCGCTTATTGCATTTCGCATTCCCGAGGAGCCGTTTTCCAGTTTTCAGTTGATGTGCAGCCATACGGATTCACCCTCCTTTAAGGTGAAGGAGAATCCTGAAATAGAGGCAGATAAAAAATACACAAAACTGAATGTAGAAAAGTATGGAGGGATGCTTTGCGCTCCGTGGTTTGACCGTCCGCTCTCAGTGGCAGGACGTGTGGTGGCGAGGAAAGATGGAAGCCTGAAACAGATCCTTGTGAATGTGGACCGGGATATTTTGATGCTTCCGAATGTGGCGATCCATATGAATCGCGACGCAAATGACGGGATGAAGTATAATGCACAGACGGATATGTGCCCGATATTTGGCGATGAGACAGCAAAGGGTACGTTTGTGAAGATGATCGCGGACGAAGCCGGCGTTTTGGAAGAAGAGCTGCTGGGAATGGATCTGTTTTTGTACAATCGTCAAAAAGGCAGTATCTGGGGCAGCAGAAATGAGTTCCTTTCTGCTCCGCGGCTGGATGATCTGCAGTGTATGTACGCGTCTTTGCAGGGATTTCTCGCAGCAGAGGAGAAGGATAAAAAACATATTTGTGTTTTCTGTGCATTTGATAATGAAGAAACAGGAAGCGTTTCAAGACAGGGAGCGGCATCTACATTTTTACAGGATACGCTTTTACGTATCAATGAAAGTCTGGGGAGATCGCAGGCAGAATATCGGGCGGCGCTTTCAGACAGCTTCATGATTTCCTGTGACAATGCACATGCAGTGCATCCAAATCATCCGGAGATGGCGGATCCGGTAAATAGACCGCAGATGAACCATGGAATTGTGATCAAATATAATGCAAATCAGAAATATACGACAGATGCAGTAAGCGGTGCAGTGTTTAAGCAGCTTTGCTCGCTCGCAGAGGTACCCTGTCAGGTCTACACGAACCGTTCGGATATTGCAGGAGGCTCAACGCTTGGAAATATCTCCAATACACAGGTATCGCTCCGGTGCGTAGATATCGGTCTGGCGCAGCTTGCGATGCATTCGCCGTATGAGACGGCTGGCGTGAAGGATACGTGGTATCTTACGCGTGTGGCAGAGATGTTTTACCGGAGCACGGTGCAGTGTGAGGAAGATGACCTTGTGCTGGAGAATTTTTGAGTGTTAAAACAGGCGATTTTTAACTTAGAAAAGATAGTATATCAAAACAAAAGGGGATGGTGCAAAATACTGATTCCGGTGGATTTTCGGTGTGTTTTCCGCAGAAAACATCTTAGTTTTCGAAGGAAAATCATCCGAAAGGGTACCGCCGGATGTATATTGCAGCCTCCCCTTTGTATGATGTCGGATTATCTATTTCCTGTATTTTGCTTCGATTCTCAGATATACGATAGCCATTCCGATCACGAGCAGCATCATGCCGATGATCATAAAAATAAATACAGGCGAGTTTTGTTTTGCAAAGAGCAGTGGCAGTCCTAATACTTCGAGTATAACGGCTGCCCCAAACCATAATATTGATACGGCTTTATTGTACTGTTTGACGTCCGTTACGGCTGGCGGTTCTACAAAAGTAAAGAAGCCTGTTGCTTTGTCTGACCTGCGGCAGGTGATTCCGATGCTGAGGAAAATAACAGCAACAATACTCCATGTCACAAATCCTATGACCATGTCTTGTCCTCCCCTAGAGAATGACTGTTTATGTATGGAACATTACCTTTTCTTGTATAAAATAATTTCCGGGTTTTCTCCATTGCACCAATACGCGCAGTCTGCCTCCTTCTTTTTTCGATATTCGGTAGGTGTTAAATGATAGCGTTTTTTAAATAATCTGCAAAAATAGTCCACGTTAGGAAACCCAGCCGCACGGGCAATTGCAGAAATTTTTTCTTCGGTTTTTGACAGTAGCAACGCTGCTTCCTTTAAACGGTAGTTTATTAAATAGTTGATTGGTGTAATGCGTAGGTATTTGTTAAACAGGTTTAATACAGTGCTTTTACTGATCATCGCATGACGGGCAATATCGTCCAGCGATATGTTGGCAGCGTAATTTTGGTGAATATATTGCATCATCATCTGCAATCTTGCCTGAGAAGCAGCCGATACATTTGTGCGCTCCTGCTTTGGGATATCTGTATGCTCATATAGTGTCAGCCAGAGTCTTTGAATAAGGGCAGATGTGGCAAGCTCACAGGAGGCGCAGCTCTGAACAGCTATAATCTGCTTTATGATTGATAACGCTTCTGCTTCCCATGAAACTTCCGTGTGAAAAATCCGGAATGGCATGGAAGACGTTATAAAAGGTAAGACATATTTATTATATATCAAGCTGTCCTGTGCGGCAATAAAAAAAGGAAGACACAGAAAATTTGGGACTACAGCTCTGTCGGAGGAAGAAAAGCGATGCAGGATTTTGGAGTTAATGAACACACCGTGTCCTTCCGGTAAAGTAAACTGCTTTTCGCCGATCCAAAACGTTACGGTTCCGGATTCGATGTATACAAATTCCAGTTCTGCATGCCAATGCCATTCAATACAGTTAAAATCAAACAGTCCTAAATTGTCATAATAAAAATGAAACGGATAGTCGACACGACCGTGTTGGATCGTTTCCATTAAATTTTCATCTGTAATGATCCTGCTGTAGGATGTATCAGAGCTCATACGCAAATCTCCTGAAAAAATAGGATTTTGTGATATTATACAATAAATATAGGATATAAATCAATGAAAAATAAATTTTTGTGTTATATAATTCAGAATAGAAACAGTCATGGAACGGTAAAAAGGAAAAGAGGGAGTGGACGTATGAATGGAGTTATAAAAACAAAAGCGTATAAAACCGGAAAATGCCTTGTTATCTATGTTGACAGTAAAAGTAAGGTAAATGAACTGATGATAGATTTAATGGAAGCAGGCTTTACAGTGAATTATGAACCAAGCTACATAGAAGGAAATTACGAAGGCTGTTTTTTATATGGAGACGAAAATGCAATTAAGATTTGCTGTAAGGAAGGAAAGAGAGGGGGTTAGAGTATTATGAGAAACTATCGAAAAACAAAAATCGCATGTTATATGGGGTTTATCACGCAGGCAATCGCGGCAAATTTTGCTCCGCTGTTATTTTTGAAATTTCGTTATGATTATCAGATAGCTCTGGGAAGTATTGCGCTGATCCCTATGTGTTTTTTCTTTACGCAGCTTGTAGTGGATTTGTTTTGTGCCAAATTTGTAGACAAGATCGGATACCGCGTCTGTATTGTAGCTTCTGAGGTATGTGCGGCGGCAGGACTGCTTGGTCTGGCATTTTTACCGGAGTGTTTGCCGGATCCTTTCGTGGGGATCCTATGCAGTGTGATTTTATATGCAATAGGAAGCGGATTGATCGAGGTTCTTTGCAGCCCTATAGTAGAAGCTTGTCCCTTTGAAAATAAGGAAGCGACAATGAGTCTTCTTCATTCTTTTTACTGTTGGGGAACAGTAGGGACAATATTGATTTCGACTTTATTTTTCCTGCTGTTTGGAATAGACAGCTGGAGGTGGCTGGCGGTACTGTGGGCGATGATTCCGGCAGTCAATATTTACAATTTTGCGACGTGCCCTATAGAGCATTTAGTAGAGGAAGACCGCAAAATGGGAATAAAAGAATTGTTTCGAACTCCGTTGTTCTGGAGTTCTATTTGTTTGATGGTCTGTTCCGGCGCGTCAGAGCTTGCCATGGCGCAATGGGCATCGGCGTATGCGGAAGCAGCGCTGGGATTATCCAAAACAATAGGAGATCTGGCAGGTCCGTGTATGTTTGCCCTCACCATGGGAATTAGCCGTGTGATATTTGGAAAATACGGTGATCGAATGGACTTAAAGAAGTTCATGGTGGGGTCCGGCTGTCTGTGTGTCGTGTGTTATCTTTTGACTGCGCTGTCAGGCAACCTGGCACTGGGGCTGATTGGCTGTATTATGTGCGGATTTTCTGTTGGAATTATGTGGCCGGGAACGATCAGTATTTCCTCTGGACGGTTCCCGTCAGGAGGTACAGCCATGTTTGCACTGCTTGCGATGGCCGGAGATTTGGGCGGGAGTATCGGACCGGCGATTGTCGGCTGGGTTACACAGGCTGCCGGAGATCGTATTCGCATTGGCATGAGCGTTGGTCTGATATTCCCGCTTGGTTTGTTAGCGGCGCTTTTTGCTCTTGGCAGAAAACGTTACCGCACCCACACCTGATAGCGATGCTGGCGCAGCAGCTCGGCAGCCTGCAGGGAAGGGGCTTCTTCATAAAATTCAATGCGCAGTGCTCCCTCTTCGAACTCGCGGTTGTGGACGATCCCTATATTTTTGATGCTGATGCCGTTTACGGCAAGTGTTGTGGCGATCGTTGCGATGGCGCCCGACTCATCGACAATATCGCAGTAAATGCGGTACGTTTTCTTGATCGAACCAAGCGAAGAGGAGGCGAACGAATCGCGGTAATCGCGCGAACGCTCAAAGGTTTTATAGATGGCGCTTCCATTTCCGGCCGACATCTCCCGGCGGCAGTTTTCCAGCAAGGAGATAAAGGTATCCATCACCTCCGAGATATTCTGACTGTTTGACAGACAGATATGTTCCCACATTTCGGGGGAGGAAGAGGCAATGCGGGTGATATCCTTAAATCCACCGGCAGCGATCATTTTCATGATCTCATCCGCAGAGTCCAGATCGTGGACCGTATTTACAAGTGAGGCGGCGATCAGGTGGGGCAGGTGGCTGACGGCGGCAGTGGCGTAGTCGTGCTGCCGGTAGTCCAGAATCAGCGGTATGGAACCGATGGCTGCTGTGAGATTATAGTATGCATCGATCCATTCCTGCGGCGTCCCCTGGGAGGGGGTGATGATATAGTAAGCATTTTCAAACAGATGAGCCTGAGCATTTGCAAAACCGGATTTTTCTGATCCGGTCATAGGATGCCCGCCGATAAACCTCCCGTCTAGGCCCATCTCATGTGCTGCTTTATGAATATCGCTTTTTACACTGCCTACATCCGTCAGAAGGCAGTCTTTTTTTATTATATTTTTCAGGCAGGCAAGCGCTTCGATATTACTGCCGACAGGGGCGCACAGAAAAATGCAGTCGCACTGGGCAAACTGCGGATCAGAAGAGGAACTGCAGATCTGGTCGATCGCATGGCAGGCAAGCGCTTCTTCTGCGGTAGCGCGTGTACGGACGTATGCCATAATGCAGCAGTCGGGATCTGTGCGTTTCAGAGCAAGCGCGAGGCTTCCGCCAATCAGTCCGAGACCGATAAATCCAAATGTATGAAACTTCATATTTAAAATCCTTCTTTCTGGAAAGCAATTTCTGTATATTGTACTATTAAACAAAATGACTGTCAACACTTTATTGCTTTAACGCGTAAAAAATAAAAATATTGTTAATAATGAATAAAATGCTTGAAATATTTAATAAATTTTAGTAGAATATAGCCATGTGGTGTAGTTGTGTCCACTGACTAACTAGTATTGGAGGAAAAAGCTATGAATGTTTACACAACAAATAAAATCCGTAATGTCGTCATTCTTGGACATGGTGGTTCCGGTAAGACGAGTCTTGTAGAGTCTATGGCATATCTGACGGGAATCACGAGCAGACTTGGCAATGTAGCTGAAGGAAATACGATCAGCGATTTTGATAAAGAAGAGATTAAGAGAAAGTTTTCAATCAGCACTACTATGGTGCCGATCATATGGGGAGATACGAAGATCAATATTCTTGATACACCGGGGTATTTTGATTTTCTGGGAGAAGCAGAAGAGGCAGCGGCAGCGGCAGACGCTGCAGTCATCGTTGTAAATGGAAAGAATGGAGTAGAAGTCGGTACGGAGAAGGCATGGGAGCTTTGTGAAAAGTATAAGCTGCCGAGATTTTTCTACGTTTCTAATATGGATTATGATAATGCCAGCTACAGAGAAGTTGTTGAGAAGCTGACGGAGCTGTATGGAAAGAAAATTGCGCCGCTGCACATTCCGATCCGTGAAAATGAAAAGTTTGTCGGCTATGTGAATGTCGTAAAGAGTGCGGGCAGAAGATATGTGAATAAGCAGGAAAAGGTAGAGTGTCCGGTTCCGGATTATCTGGAGGATTATCTGGAGCATTACAGAGAGCATCTGCTCGAGGCAGTCGCAGAGACGAGTGAAGAGCTGATGGAGCGCTACTTCAGCGGCGAGGAGTTCTCTGAGGCAGAGATCGTGGCTGCTCTGCATGCAAACGTAGACGATATGTCGATCGTTCCGGTGACAATGGGAGCGAGCCTGAACCTTCAGGGAATCCAGATCCTTCTCGATGATATTGTAAGCTATATGCCGTCACCGGAGAAGCGCAAGATCGCCGGTGTGAACATGAAGACAAAGGAAGTCTTTGAAGCGGATTATAACTTTGCAAAAGCGAAATCTGCGTTTGTATGGAAAACGATCGTAGATCCGTTTATCGGAAAGTATTCTATGATCAAGGTGGCTTCCGGCGTTATCAAGAGCGATGACACGCTGTATAATGAGTCCAGGGATTCTGAGGAACGTTTAAGCAAGCTGTATGTAATGGAAGGCAGCAAGGCAGTCGAAGTAAAAGAGCTGCATGCAGGCGACATCGGAGCGATCGGAAAGCTCAATGCAGCGACAGGCGATACACTTTCTACGAAAGCAACCCCGGTCGCATACGGAAAGATCGATACTCCTGTTCCGTATACATACAAGCGTTATAAGGCAAAAGACAAAGGCGATGAGGATAAGGTAGCGCAGGCGCTTGCAAAGATGGCTCAGGAAGATCTGACTTTGCGGGTTGTCAATGACGGTGAAAATCGTCAGACGCTTATTTATGGACTGGGCGATCAGCATCTGGATATTATCGCCAGCAAGCTTCTGACAAAATATAAAGTGGAGGTAGAGCTGGAGAAGCCAAAGGTAGCATTCCGCGAGACGATCCGCAAGAGCTCTGACGTAGACTCCAAATATAAGAAACAGTCAGGCGGACACGGGCAGTATGGTCATGTAAAGATGCGTTTTTCACCGCTTGACACGCTGGATAAGGCATATGAGTTTGAGCAGGAGGTAGTAGGAGGCGCAGTTCCAAAGAACTATTTCCCGGCAGTCGAGAAGGGTATTCAGGATGCAACGCTTAAGGGACCTCTGGCAGGTTATCCGGTAGTCGGCGTAAAGGCTGTCCTTTACGATGGTTCCTATCATCCGGTGGATTCTTCCGAGATGGCGTTTAAGACAGCGGCAAGTCAGGCATTCAAGAAAGGCTTCATGGAGGCAGGACCGGTTCTTCTTGAGCCAATCGCATCTATGAAGGTTACTGTTCCGGATAAGTTTACCGGCGATGTTATGGGGGATCTGAACAAGAGACGCGGACGCGTACTCGGTATGAATCCGGACCACAAAGGAAATACTATTGTTGAGGCAGACATTCCGATGTCGGAGCTCTACGGTTATTCGACACAGCTTCGTTCTATGACGGGCGGAAGCGGTTCCTATTCTTATGAGTTTGCACGTTATGAGCAGGCTCCGAATGATGTTCAGGAGAGGGAGATCGCAGCGCGTCAGAATGCAGGCGAGGAATAATAAGATCAGCTGCTATGGTTAAGTGAATTTAGGGCTGCTGCAAAATACATCCACAGGAATCTGTATTTTGCAGCAGCCTCTTGATATTGCAGGGAAATCTATCAAAGAAGTACAGCGGAAAACGAAGGAGTATGGGAATGAATTTTGAAGATGAGAAAGATTATATCATGCGGATCATCAAAGAAATGGTACGAGTATTGTTTTCCCTCATGTTTGGCAAAGACTACACCTGTGTGAAGCAGGAGGCGACAAATAAATATGAAGTATCCGGAAAAAAGCTGGATGAATTGCTGGCACTGGCAGACAAAGGCAATATAAATGAGGCTGAAAATCTGATCCTGGAAGGAATAGATTACAGTAATAAAGAGGATTTGGCTGTGGCTGCTCTTTTTTATCAGCATTTATCGGAGATGAGCGCGCAGTTCCTGGAACAGAACCACTATTCACAGGAGGAGGTTTTAGAAGGGATTCAGGAAATGATGGAACATGCAGGGTACAGCCAGTTTTTTAAGCTGATGGAATAAGGACTACGAACAGAAGAATGGGGAGAACAGAAATGAAAGCGATCGTATTTGATATGGATGATACACTGTATGAACAGATAGAGCCGTTTCAAAGGGCCTGCAAGGATGTTTTTGACGGAAGGCTTGAGCCGGATATTCGTAGGCTGTTTGCAGCGCGATCCAGACGCAGTAATGAGGTATTTGAGGATGCAATGGCAGGAAAAATATCCATGGAAGAAATGTTTATCTACCGGGGGCAGATGGCGTTTGCTGATCTGGGATATCAGATCACCTCACAGGAGGCGCTCGACTTTCAGCGCGCCTATGAGCGGAATCAGGAGAAGATCACCCTGTCAGATACAATGAAAGAAATACTGACAATCTGCCGGGATGCCGGGGCGCTGCTGGGGATCATTACAAATGGTCCGACTCAGCACCAGAGAAAAAAGACGAATATACTGGGGATGGAGCGCTGGATTGATGCAAAGCATGTGATCATTTCGGAAGAATGTGGCGCGTCTAAGCCGGATCCGGCGATCTTCCGGTGTGCGCAGGAGCGGCTTGGAGTGTCCGCGTCAGACTGCATTTTTGTGGGTGACAGCTATGAGAATGATATAGTCGGAGCACAGCATGCCGGATGGAAGAGTATATGGCTCAATAAGCTTGGCAGAAAGCTTCCGGCAGGGGCAGTCTGCCCGGAATATATGGTGCGCAGTGAGACAGAATTGCTGGCGTGGGTGAAGGAGGCGGCTGAACGGTTACGGATCTAGAAAGGTTTTAGACCAGATAATTGACATGCCAGAAGAAATGTGATAGCTTATATTTGTTTCTATATTATTTTCCCAGGTGCGTGAGCATAAAAGGAAACAGGTGAGAATCCTGTACAAGGCCGTTACTGTATTTGAGCGTTTGCTGCGTCTCATAAGTCAGATACTTGCCTGTGGAAAAATACATCTTATTCTGCGGACACCGGAACAGGAGTAGCTGACGTTACAGGTCTGCCGTAGGCAGGCCTTTTTCTATGCTGTCTGCATATGCAGGAGAGCCCTGACCGGGGCCCGGCAGAGGAAAAACGAAAGGAGAAATCGTATGAAAAACAAGAAAGCAGCCTTTTTGCTGGCACTGGCGGTAGCGGCACTGGCGAGCCCCGGTGGCGCTGTGGCAGAGGAGGCACAGGAGCAGAATGCACAGACACAGGAAGAAAGCGCTCAGGAGCGTGAGCGGATCACGCTGACGGATAATGCAGGCAGAGAGGTGGAGCTTGAGTGCCCGGTAGAGACGGCAGTGAGCGCACTGCGGTACAACAATGAGCTGATCCGCGCCTGCGGCGCGATTGACCACATTATTTCGGTAGATTTAAATACGGCGCAGGACAGAGAGTACTGGGGGATGTTCGATCCGGATGAGGTGATCGGAAAAAGTCAGAGAGAGCTTGATTATGAGAAGATCGTAGAACTGGATCCGGAAGTTGTGATCCTGCCTGCGAACGGTGCATACGAAGAGGCAGAAGAAAAGCTGGAGCCGTTCGGGATTCCTGTTTTTGTGATCTCAGGCTATGACACAGCAGACTTCAAAGATCAGGTAAGCAATATCGGGACCATGTTTGGAACACAGGAAGAGGCGCAGGAGTTTTACGATTATTTTAACGGAAAGCTGGAATATATCCGGGAACAGCTTGAAGGAGTGGAGAAGAGGACGCTCTATATTGAGAGCACTTCTGATCTGACGACGATTTTCCCGGGAGATCCGATGTTTGATATGGTTGATTATGCATTTGCGGATAATATTTTTGCAGTGGATTATGAAAATGTAAATAAGGGTGAGGTGGATCCGGAAGAAGTGATCGCCCGGGATCCGGAGGTGATCATTAAGCTGGTCACTCCGGCAGAGGCCATGTCAGGGACGGGTCTGTATACGCCGCCTTCAAAAGAAGAGTTTCAGGCAGCCTATGATACGATCACAGGCCGCGCCGGCTGGGACGAGATCGAAGCGGTAAAAAATGATGACATTTATTTTATGACGCAGTTTAGCCATGGCGGGGCAAGTAAACTGGTAGGTACATGCTATATCGCAAAAATGCTGTATCCGGACCTTCTGCCACAGCTGGATCCGGCAGAGGTATTCCGGGCATGGATGGAGGATTTCCAGGGATTTGAAAATGTGGAAGGCCACTTTTACAGCGGGAAGGATTTACATAGCTGATGATGCAGCACAGGGATGAGATTCTTGGCACATATCGCCGGGGAAGAAAAAAGAAATATATCATGATCGCAGGCGGATTTTTTCTGGTACTGCTTCTTGCTATATTTTTTACGACGCTGGGAACGACAGACACAGATATTGGAGCCGTGACAGGAAGCATCTGGCGCACCCTCACTGCAGGGGGAGAAGCCGTGGATAAGCAGGACAAGATCATCGTACTTTTGCGGCTTCCAAGAATGGCGATGGCGATCGTGGCGGGGATCGGACTTTCCGTGTCAGGCGCTGCCATGCAGGCAGTCACACGTAATCCGCTGGTCAGTCCATTTACGATCGGTATATCAAATGCGTCTGCATTCGGCGCATCCTTGTCCATTGTCTTTGGAATTGGATTTTTTGGCGGCAGCTCGTTTGGAACGGTATTCAATGCATTTTTGTGGGCGCTTGGCTGCATGGGCATTGTTTCACTGATCTCAGCGAGAGCGGGCATGAGTCCGTCAACGATCGTACTGACGGGAATCGCGCTGAATTATTTTTTCAGCGCCTGTACGTCTACGATTGAATTTTTTGCAAGCGAGCACAAGCTTGCGGAGGTTGTCCAGTGGGCGTTCGGTTCCCTGAACGGGAGCCAGTGGGAAGAGGTATTTGTCATGGCAGTTGTCGTAGTGTTTTGCACGGCAGGAATGCTCTGGTATGCCAGGGACCTCAACGTCATTGCAGGTGGAGACGATGAGGTGGCCAGGACGCTTGGCATCCATCCGGAGCGGATCCGTCTTCTGGTCTGCGCAGAGGCGGCGCTCGCAACGGCTGCCGTGATCAGCTTTACAGGAGTCATTGGCTTTGTCGGACTGGCAGGGCCGCATATCGCGCGGCTGCTGATCGGGAGCGATCACCGGTACCTGCTGCCGTTTTCCGCAGTAATGGGGGCATTTTTGATGCTCGTAGCGGATACGATCGGGAGATTGATTCTGGCGCCGGTGATGATACCGGTGGGCATCGTGATCTCCTTTCTGGGTGTGCCGATTTTCATTAATCTGATCCTGGTGCAGAGAAAGGGGGAAGGCGTATGACACTGTGTGTGACAGATCTTTCTTTCCGGTATGGCAGCAGGCAGATATTGGACCGGGTGAGCTTTACGCAGCAGGAAGGACGGATCCTGGCGCTGCTTGGGCCGAACGGAACAGGAAAAACGACTCTTTTGAAATCGTTGAGCGGGATTCTGCGTCCGTTTGAGGGCAGCAGCTTTCTGGATGAGGAGGATCTGCTGCATATGAATGTCAGGAAAAAGGCAAAACTTGTGGCGTACGTTCCGCAAAATACGAATCCGGCCTTTCCCATGCGGGTCATTGACGCGGTGATGATGGGGCGAAGGCCATTTCAGGGCATGCGATCAGCCAGAAAAGATGAACAAAAGGTGATGGAGCTGCTTTCGCTTCTGGAACTGACGCCGTTTGCTTTTAAGTATACGAATGAGCTGAGCGGCGGAGAGCGGCAGAGAGTATTTCTGGCAAGGGCGCTGTGTCAGGAGCCGCGGCTCCTTCTGCTTGATGAACCGACGAGCAGTATGGATCTGAAAAACCAGCTTCGGACGATGAGTATGGTGAGACGGCTGGCAGATGAACAGAACCTGACGGTTATTGTCTCGATTCACGACATTAATCTGGCGGCCATGTACTGCGATGATTTTCTCATGCTCTGCGACCGGAAAGTGTATACCTTCGGAGATGCGCAGAAGGTACTGACCGGAGAAAACATGGAGAAGGTGTATGGAGTGAAGGCAAAAATGGATGAGTATAACGGATACCGGCATATGATTTTAAAGAAAATGTGAGAGAAAGTACTTTTTTTTTCAGCCATTGTGTGGTACAATAGCCCATAAGGTCGGGGCGTGTGCCTGCATGGGTGCGTGTCTGCTCCGCATTTATATTATGAAGATAAGGAGAGTGCCAAAATGAAGCATATTAAGACATTAAACACAAAGCCGTTACAGAACACACTGAAGAAGGGCGGATGCGGTGAGTGCCAGACATCCTGCCAGTCCGCATGCAAGACTTCCTGCACAGTAGGAAATCAGACCTGCGAAAACAAATAAAAAACATGGCAAAATGGGCAGCGGAGAGATGCTTCGCTGCCTTTCTGAATGATTTGCAACTGTTCTGATTACAGAAAGAAAAAGAAAAACACTCAGGAAGGGGTTCATGCAGCTGGTCTGTAATGCCCCGGTTTTTTTGTGAGTGAAAGGAAGGAGCTTTGGTGTGATCCATCAGTATAAAAATAATGGATACAACATCGTTTTGGATGTGAACAGCGGTTCTGTGCATGTCGTAGATGAGCTTGTATATGACGTGATCGCTCTGCTTGATGCAGGCGATACGGCGCAGACAGTGACAGAAAAGCTGGAAAAGAAGTACCCGGCAGAGGAGATTGCTGAGGCGCTTGAGGAATGTGAGGCTTTAAAGGAAGCCGGAGTGCTGTTTACAGAGGATATCTACGAGCACGCGATCACGGATTACAAGGCGCGCAAGACTGTGGTAAAGGCACTGTGCCTGCACATTGCGCACGACTGTAACCTTGCCTGCCGCTATTGCTTTGCGGAGGAAGGGGAGTATCACGGGAGACGTGCGCTGATGAGCTATGAGGTCGGCAAAAAGGCACTTGATTTTCTGATCGCAAATTCAGGGTCAAGACGGAATCTGGAGGTCGACTTTTTTGGCGGAGAGCCGCTGATGAACTGGCAGGTAGTCAAGGATCTCGTAAAGTACGGAAGAGAGCAGGAAAAGCTGCATGACAAGAACTTCCGTTTTACGCTGACAACAAACGGCGTACTGTTAAACGACGAGATCATGGAGTTCTGCAATAAAGAGATGGCGAATGTCGTACTCAGCATCGACGGCCGCAGGGAGGTACATGATTTTATGCGTCCGTTCCGGAAGGGCGCGGGCAGCTATGATCTGATCCTTCCCAAATTCAAAAAATTTGCCGACAGCAGAAATCAGCAGAAGTATTATGTGCGCGGTACATTTACACATCATAACCTCGATTTTTCGCAGGACGTTTTGCATCTGGCAGATGAAGGATTTGAACAGATATCAGTAGAACCGGTCGTTGCTCCTGAGACGGAGGAGTACGCGATCCAGAAGGAGGATATCCCGCAGATCCTTGCAGAGTATGATAAGCTTGCGGCAGAGATGGTAAAACGCGAGAAGGAAGGGCGCGGCTTTACGTTCTTCCATTATATGATAGATTTAAGCGGCGGTCCGTGCGTATACAAGCGCCTGTCAGGCTGCGGCTCCGGCACGGAGTATCTTGCCGTGACGCCATGGGGGGATCTGTATCCGTGCCATCAGTTCGTGGGCATTGATAAATACCTGATGGGCAATGTCGATGAAGGGATCACAAAGCCGGAGATCGTAGATGAGTTCAAGTGCTGCAACGTATATACAAAGGAAAAGTGCAGAAACTGTTTTGCAAAGTTCTACTGCAGCGGCGGCTGTGCGGCAAACTCCTACAATTTCCACGGAACGATCCAGGATGCGTACGACATTGGCTGCGAGCTGCAGCGTAAACGTGTGGAGTGTGCGATCATGATAAAAGCGGCGTTGGCCGACAATGAATAAAGGAGAGGTATCATGAACAAGAAAAGGGCAAAAATTGTTCTTGTCGGCATGGTAGCCTTACTGGCGCTGCTGGTCTATACGTCAGCAGTCGGTATCGGCAAGACAGGAACAGGAGCAGCGAAAAACATTATTCTCGGCCTTGATCTGTCTGGTGGTGTCAGCATCACATACCAGGCAAAGGGGGAAGAGACTCCGTCTGAGGAGGACATGAAGGATACGGTCTATAAGCTGCAGCAAAGAGTCACAGGCTACAGCACAGAGGCACAGGTCTATCAGGAGGGTTCCAACCGTATCAATATCGAGATCCCGGGCGTCAGCGATGCAAACGCGATCCTCGAGGAGCTTGGAAAACCAGGTTCTCTGGAGTTCCGTCTGACAGACGGCACCGTTGTCCTCACAGGAAATCAGGTGGCAAATGCAGAGGCAAGAGCACAGCAGGACAATATGGGAAACAGGGAGTACGTTGTACAGCTGGAGCTGACGAAGGAAGGCAAGGAAGCTTTTGCAAAGGCGACTGCGGAAAATATCGGAAAGCCGATCGAGATCGTCTATGATAACCAGGTGATCAGCGATCCGACCGTCAATGAGGCGATCCCGGATGGTACGGCGATCATCACCGGTATGGCTTCTGCAGAGGAGGCACAGAATCTGGCATCCTCCATCCGTATCGGTTCGCTGTCTCTGGAGCTCGAAGAGATCCGCTCTAATGTAGTCGGGGCACAGCTTGGCGAGGATGCGATCCGTACCAGCCTGATCGCAGGAGCGATCGGCATTGCGCTTGTGATCATCTTTATGATCCTGGTGTACGCGCTTCCGGGTGTCGTGGCAGGCTTTTCTCTGCTGATCTATGTAGGGCTGACACTTGTGAGCCTGAATGCGTTTGATCTGACACTGACGCTGCCGGGTATTGCCGGTATTATCCTGACGATCGGTATGGCAGTCGATGCGAACGTTATTATCTATGCGCGTATCCGCGAGGAGATCGCGGCAGGAAAATCCGTAAAAACTGCGATAAAGACCGGTTTCCAGAAAGCGCTGTCTGCGATCCTTGATGGAAATATTACAACGCTGATCGCGGCGTTTGTACTGAACCTGATGGGAACAGGAAGCGTGAAGGGCTTTGCTCAGACGCTGGCGCTTGGTATCGTACTTTCCATGATCACGGCTCTGGTGATCTCCAGACTGATCGTGACCGCTTTGTATGAGCTTGGCTTTAAGGATGCGAAGTATTACGGCAGGGCAAAAGAGACGAGAGTGATCAACTTTATCGGAAAGAAGAACCTCTTCTTTGCGATCTCTGTGGTGCTGATCCTTGTCGGTCCGGTAAGCATGGGGATCAATTCTGCTGCCGGAAAGGGAGCTTTGAACCTGAGCATGGACTTTAAGGGCGGTACCTCTACAAGCGTTATCTTTAATGAGGACCTGTCGATCGGTCAGCTTGATTCAGATGTAAAGCCGATCATCCGTAAGGTCACAGGAGATGCGGAGATCCAGACCCAGAAGGTAGCCGGCTCCAATGAGGTATTTATCAAGACGCGTGTGCTTACGCTGGATGAGCGCGAGGAGCTCTCAAAGGCACTGCAGGATGCATACCATATTGATAAAAAAGCTATTAACTTTGAGACGATCTCCTCTACCGTCAGCAATGAAATGCGGCAGGATGCGTTCACAGCAGTGATCATAGCAGCGCTGTGCATGCTCGTCTACATCTGGTTCCGTTTCAAGGATATCCGCTTTGCAGGAAGTGCGGTTATCGCACTTTTGCATGATGTACTCGTTGTATTTGCATGCTATGCACTGGTGCGTATCTCAATCGGCAATACCTTTATTGCGTGTATGCTGACGATCGTAGGATATTCCATCAATGCAACGATCGTTATCTTTGACCGTATCAGAGAGAATCTCAAGCTGATGAGCAAGGCTTCTCTGGCAGAGATCGTCAATACGAGCGTGACTCAGACGCTGACAAGAAGTGTCTACACCTCCCTGACCACATTTATCACGATTGCAGTGCTCTATGTCCTTGGCGTAGCTACGATCAAGGAATTTGCACTTCCGATGATCGTGGGTATTGTCGCAGGAGGATATTCTTCTGTATGCATCACAGGCGCGCTGTGGTATGTGATGAAAAGTCATGCAAAGAAAACCAGATAACAGATAACAGAGAAAGTGACTGTCCGGAGAATCTGCGTTCCGGAAGCCGGAAGGCTTCCCGGGCAGATGACCGGGCAGTTTTATATATGGCCAAAAAGAGGGTCATACAGGAAAACAGGAGAACATATGCTGAGAAAAAAACAGGAACAATGGTTTGTGGCTGCGAAGCGTGCTGATTTTGAAGGGATTGCCGGGAGGTTTGACATTGACCCTGTCATAGCCAGACTCATCCGTAATCGTGAGGTGACAGGAGATGAGGCGATCGGGGAGTATCTGCACGGCGGGCTGGAGGTCCTGCACGAGCCGGGACAGATGAAAGGCGTCCCGGAGGCTGCCGCGCTTCTGGAAGAAAAGATCCGGGCGGGAAAAAAGATACGGATCATTGGCGATTATGATATTGACGGCGTCAATGCCACGTACATTTTGTATCGGGGGATCTCTCAGTGTGCAGGAAATGTAGACTTTGAGATCCCGGATCGTATGAAGGACGGCTACGGGCTTAATATACATCTGATCGAGCTGGCGCTGGAGGAGGAGATTGATACAGTGGTCACGTGTGATAACGGGATCGCAGCGCCCGACGAAATCGCATATGCGAGGAAGCACGGGATGACAGTGATCGTTACCGATCACCATGAGCCTCGGTATGAAGCGTGCGCATCACAGCCGGAAGGGGCGCTGGAGGGAGAAACACAGCGGCGCTATCTCCTGCCGGATGCAGATGCGCTGGTCAATCCCAGGCAGCCGGGCTGTGCATACCCGTACAAAAAGCTGTGCGGCGCTGCGGTAGCGTGGAAGGTTATCTGCTGCCTGTATGAGCGGTGCGGGATTCCTTTCTCAAAGGCACAGGAGCTGCTGCCATTCGTTGCCTTTGCTACAGTCGGAGACGTGATGGATCTGGACGGGGAAAACCGGGTTCTGGTAAAGGAGGGGCTGAAGCGTTTTCCACTTACGGATAACTGCGGACTGCGCGCTCTGGTTGCCGCAAACGGGATCGATCTTCACAGTGTATCCTCGTATCATATTGGATTTGTGCTGGGACCATGTATCAATGCAAGCGGACGGCTCGATACTGCAAAGCGTTCCATGCGTCTGCTGCTTGCAGAAGATCCGCAGGAGGCAAAGCAGCTCGCGGAGGAATTAAAGGAGCTCAATGACGAGAGAAAGAATCTGACCCAGGAAGCCGTAGAGGAAGCGTGCCGCGCGATTGATGCAGGCGTCTATGATGGAGACCGCGTACTGGTGATCTATCTGCCCTCCTGCCATGAGAGTATCGCGGGAATTGTAGCAGGGAGACTGCGCGAGCGGTATGGAAAGCCGACCTTTGTTGTGACAGATGCCGCGGATGGCGCCAAAGGGTCCGGGCGCTCCATCGAAGCGTACTCGATGTTTGACGAGATGGTAAAGTGCGGCGATGTATTTACGAAATACGGCGGTCATCCGATGGCGGCAGGCTTTTCCCTGGAAAAAAGCCGCATTGATGAGATGCGCAGGCGGCTGAATGAAAACTGCACGCTGACACAGGAAGATATGGTAGAAAAGGTAGTGATCGATGTACCAATGCCCATTGACTATATCAACGAACCGCTCATCACACAGCTTTCCCTTCTGGAACCATTTGGAAAAGGAAATGAAAAGCCGCTGTTTGCGGAAGCGCATCTGTCTTTACAGGGAGCACGTATTCTTGGGAAAAATGCAAATGTCGTAAAGCTGCGTGTGATGAACCGGAAGGGGTGCGTCATGGATGCCATGTATTTTGGAGATCCGGAAGAACTGCGCGGATACTTGACGGAAAAATACGGGGAGAGCAAAGTACAGGAGCTTTTCTGGGGAAGAGGAGCCGGAATGGAGCTGGATATTGCGTACTATCCGTCTGTGAATGAATACATGGGCAGAAAGTCGCTTCAGATCGTGATAAAAAACTACAAATAAACAGGGACCGGCAGCTGTCTGATAAAAAACCTGAAATAATTACTATGATATATAATAGAATTACAAAAACAGGATCTGCTTTGCAGGAAAGCGGGAAAATACAGCGAAAACTTGAAGAAATCGTGATTTCTTTTGAATTTCCAGACCCTCTTTGTCACTTCTCCAAAAGCTATTGACGAATAGAAAATGGTAATTATAATAGGATTCATCAAGAAATTACCGGAAACTATCCGGCGGGCATGATAATGGAAGGTGGAGGTCGATAGATAATGAAAAGAAATATGAACGAATGGCTTGAAAGCTATATGAAAGAGGCAGTACGGAAACCGATGCCGATCCTCTCTTTTCCGGGAACACAGCTGATCGGAAAAAATGTGGAGGAGCTGGTCCGGGACGGACACAACCAGGCGCTTTGTATGGAAGCGATCGCAAAACGGTTTGATGCAGGCGTATCCTTCAGTCTGATGGATCTGTCTGTAGAAGCGGAGGCATTTGGGGCAGAGGTGATCTACAGTCCGGATGATATTCCGACGATGCATGGCGCGCTGATCCATGACGAGGATGAGGCAGAGGCGCTGCAGGTACCACAGGTCGGTGCAGGACGCACCGGGGAGTGTGTGAAGGGGATACGCGAAGCGTGTGAGAGGATCACAGACCGCCCGGTGCTCGCAGGTATCATCGGGCCGTATTCTCTGGCAGGCAGACTGCTTGACATGACGGAGATCATGATCCTGTGTTACGAGGAACCGGAGATGGTAGAGACAGTGCTGGAAAAGGCGACGGACTTTTTGATCGAATATGCAAAGGCATTTAAAGAGGCAGGCGCAAATGGTATCGCCATGGCAGAACCGGCGGCAGGACTTCTGTCTCCGTCTCTGATGGAAGAATTTTCAAATCCTTATGTAGAGAAGGTCCGTGCGGCAGTCGAAGACGAAAACTTCCTGTTCCTGTATCACAATTGTGGAATGGTAGAGCCGCTGATGGATCAGCTCGCAGCGCTCAATGTCCGCGCATACAGCTTTGGCAATGCGATCGACATCGAGAAGGCGCTCCAGGCGCTGCCGTCAGACCGCATGATCATCGGAAATATCGACCCGGCAGGAACGCTTCGGAACGGTACGCCGGAGATGATCGAAAAGGAGACGTACGAGCTTCTTGAGCGCTGCAGCAGGTATCCGAATTTTGTACTTGCGAGTGGCTGTGATATTCCGCCGCAGACAACGATGGAAAATCTCGGGGCATTCTTTGCCGCGTCAGAAAAATTTTATCAGAAATAAAGAAAATGAATAAAGAAAACGAGGCGCTGCAGGATGACTGACCGGAACGGGTCGCCTGCAGCGCCTCGCAGTTTTATCTGTACTGCTTTGGCGTCAGTCCGGTATATTTTTTGAAAACCTTTGAGAAATAGCTCTGATCTTCGAATCCCACGGCGATAGAGATGTCGATGATCGAATAATCTGTGTTGGCAAGCAGTCGCTTGCTCTCCTCGATACGGACGAGGTTGAGATATTCTTTGAAGGAAGAGCCGGTTGACTGCTTGAACAGGGTCGAAAAATACGACGGATTGAGGTGCACGTGGCTGGCCACCTCATCAAGCGTGAGCGTGTGCTGGAAATTCTTTGAAATATAGCGGATCGCTTTTTTGATCAGCTCGCTGCCCTTGCTTGGAATATAATTAAACATACATTCTGTGAATACATCTATGGTTTCCTGCAGGCGGTAGCAGAGATCGTCGAGCGTATCAGTATTCTGGATATCCATCAGGAACTGATTGTTTGCGCGAAGGATGCTGTCGCTTGTCGCCCCTCCCTCGATGGCTGCGCGGGAGAGCAGGGAGGAAAGCTCGATCGCACGTGATTTGACGATGTTTAAGTCAGTCCCTTCTGCAAAAAACACGTATCCGAGTAGATCATTTAAGAGCGCTTTCGCCTGCTCCGTATCCCCTGTTTTCAGCTTGGTGATCAGGGCCTTTTCCTTTTCATAGGGATAGGCTTTTTTGTTTATGTCGGAGGCGGCTTTGTAGGTCTGGATGGACTCGTTGATCACGGACTGCTGATGGAGCTTGCTCTGGTTTAAGATAAACTGGTTGCGGCTGTCTGTGACGAGTCCGGAGCACATAAAATACAAAAGTCTGCTGATGTAGGTGACCCTGGGCGGGTCAATGACGGGAAGCTTGCCGGCTTCTTCGTACATTTCCAGCAGGGATATGGCGGGGATCTGGTATTTGCGGGAAAGATCAGACAGCAGCAGAGAGTCCGGCTCATCCATCAAAAACGGGCCGGCAAGAATAGAGCCAAGCAGTGTATTGTGATTGGTGAGCGGGAACACAATGTGGTTCAGGTTGGAATGGCAGGCGAAGATATACGTCTCCCCCAGACTCATGGCCAGCTTGCTGGCATTGGAGTGTATCTTCTGGCAGGATTCCGACTTTGGCAGAAAGCCTTTGAAAATACGGCAGTAATGATAGGTGTCTCCAAAGCTGTCGAGAATGTTTCCGTTTTCATCGAGCACCTGTATCGGCAGATTGATACAGTGATAAAAGGTTTCGAGCATATCATGCAGATGCTGCTTCTGGATAACCGTGTATAAGATCGGCTGCATAAAAAAATCCCCCTAAAACGAAAAAAATTTCAAAATATATTTTTACAGTCTGTATTATACGGGAAAAAAGTAAAAAAATATACAGGTTTTCCAAAATAAATCAAAAAAAGTATAGGAAAAAAAACATATAATGACCATGTAAAAGAAAGTCACGGAAAGAGCGGAGAAGTACGTGAGAAAAACAGCAGGAGGTATTAAAAATGGCGGAAACAATTATTACAGAAATCTCTGAATTTTTACAGAAGGGACGCGCAAAGAATGTAAAGGCGCTTGTGCAGCAGGCGCTCGACGAAGGGATGGATCCGAAAGTGATCCTGAATGAGGGACTTCTTGATGGAATGATGATCGTTGGAGGGAAGTTCAAAAAGAATGAGATTTTCGTGCCGGAGGTACTCGTGGCAGCCAGAGCGATGTCAGCAGGTATTGCGATTCTTGAGCCGAAGCTGGTCGAGGTCGGAAACGAGCCGGTAGGCAAGGCCGTGATCGGAACGGTCAAAGGCGATCTGCACGATATCGGAAAGAACCTTGTTGTCATGATGCTGCGCGGGGCAGGATTTGAGATTCATGATATGGGAGTAGATGTAGCTCCGGAAGCATTTATCGAAAAAGCAGAAGAGGTAGGCGCTGATGTGATCTGTATGTCTGCTCTGCTGACAACAACAATGCCGAATATGGAGGATCTGATCACAGAGCTGAAGACGCGCGGTCTGCGCGATAAATATATCGTCATGGTAGGCGGCGCTCCGGTCAATGACACATTTGCACAGCAGATCGGTGCAGACTACTATACACCGGATGCAGCGAGCGCAGCAGAAAAAGCGAAAGAAGCAGTAATGGCAAAAAAAGCATCATAAGCACAGTAGATATGAACTGACCGATCGGCTCCGGGATATAGGATTATATACGGAGCCGATTTTATCATGATTCGGGAGGACGGAGATGGAACGGTTTTACGAACTGGAAGGACTGCAGCCCAAGGTCGGACTCGATGAGACGCTTAAAGGGATGGACTGCTACGAGGACAGCCCTGTCTATGAAGAGGTGGTCGATGAGTACCGGGAGATATATGAGTCGGTAATGGAAATGCTCTCGCCGGTCGGAGTGATGGGGTTTGGCGAGCTTCCGAAAGAGATAGCGACAGAAAAATACAAGGCAGGCACGCCGGTACTGTATGTGGTCACGAGCGTAGGAAAGGCCATAAGCGCAGCCAGCACGCAGGCGTTTGCATCAGGAGATTATGTGCGCGGGATGCTCTGCGATGCAATGGCAGATGCGGCTCTGTTTTCTCTGGAGCAAATCTGGCAGAAACAGCTGCGCAAGGTCTGCGCAGAGCATGAGACAGGGATCCTGCGAAGGCTGGAGGCGCCGCAGGATATTTCCATGGAATCTCAGAAGGTGGCGTGGGAATACCTGCATTTGCAGGAACGGTTCGGGATCGGGATCAGCAGCGGATATATGTATGATCCGGTAAAGACAACGTGCCAGATTTTTATTCTGACGCAGGATACAGGTATATTCAAAGCGCAGCATGACTGCCGCAACTGCCCGAATGTGACGTGCCGCCACAGAAATATCCCAAAGACAGAGCTTACGGTGACACGCAGCAATGTGACAGAGAAGATCTTGCTGGAAGAAGGAGAGTCGGCGCTGGATGCACTCGTGCGGAGCGGCTTTTTTATCAGCGCGCCGTGTGGAGGAAAAGGGCGGTGCGGGAAGTGCCGCATAAAGATCCTATCGGGGGATGCTCCGATTTCCGAAGGAGATAAAAAGTCGCTTGATAAAGCAGAGCTTGCAGCCGGATACCGTCTGGCATGCTGTCTTTTCCCAAAAGATGATCTGGAGATCCTTCTCGATCTGCCGGATGAATCAGAGTTTGATGTGGTCGGCGATATACTGGAAGAGCAAAAACAAGAGCCGCAAAAGCAAGTGATGCAGGGAGGCACGCAGACGGAGAGGGCATGGTATGACGTGGCAGTCGATATCGGGACAACGACAGTCGCAATGGAGCTTCTGGAGGGAGAGACAGGGCGTATCCTGCATACAGTGACCTTTATCAACGGACAGCGTGCGTACGGCGCCGATGTCATTTCGCGGATCCAGGCATTTGTAGAAGGAAAGAAGGAAGCGCTGAAAAACAGTATCCGCAAGGATCTGTTCTCCGGCTTTTGCAGACTGATGCAGGAGAGCGGAGTTTCTTCCGCTTCTGTGCGCAGGATCGCAGTGGGCGCCAATACGACAATGGTTCATCTGCTGATGGGATATGATTGCGATACGCTGGGCGTGTATCCGTTTACGCCGGTCAATATCGGTCTTATCAAGAGTACATTTGGCGAACTGTTTGGCAGTGATCTGTGTGATGCAGAAGTCACCGTGCTCCCTGGTATCTCGACATACGTTGGCGGAGACATTGTATCGGGACTCTACGCCTGCGGCTTCGACGAAACAGATGAGGTCAGTATGCTGATCGACCTCGGTACAAACGGGGAGATGGCAGTCGGACGGCGCGGGCAGATCTATACCGCATCGACCGCGGCAGGCCCCGCTTTTGAAGGCGGCAATATCGAGTGGGGGACGGGAAGTATCCCGGGCGCGATCTGCGCAGTGGAGATCGGCGCGGATCATACGGCCGCCGTGCGCACAATCCAGGACCGCGAGCCTGCAGGCATCTGCGGCACGGGGGTTGTGGAAACGGCGGCAGAGCTGGTGCGGTGCGGGCTCGTTGAACCGTCAGGACTGCTTGACGAGGAATACTTTGAGGAAGGCTTTCCTCTGGCCACAACAAAGAGCGGAGAAAATATCGTTTTCACCCAGAAGGACATACGGGAGATCCAGCTTGCAAAGGCAGCAGTGCGCGCCGGGATCGAGACGCTTCTCCTTCGTTACGGAGTAGAGAAGGAACAGGTCGCACACGTCTGCGTGGCGGGCGGCTTCGGCTTCCGGCTGGATGTGGAAAAGGCGTTCGCGATCGGTATGCTCCCGGAGGAATTCCGCGGAAAGATCCGGACAGTAGGAAACAGCAGTCTCTCAGGCGCTGCCAGATATCTGATGGACAGCCGGGGAGATGACAGGCTGGATGCGCTGGTCGGGATGAGTACCGAGATCAGTCTGTCGGCAGATCCGGATTTTCAGGAGTTTTATATGGAATACATGATGTTTGGAGAAGAATAATTATCCGTGCATGCGCCGTTCATTCTAAGCTGCTGTATTTTTGGCATATTGCTAAAAAACAGCAGTTTTATTTTGTTGAAATATAATGAAAATAAAGCAGTATAAAACTTGTGGATTGACAGGAAGAACCGGCGGTAATATAATTTAGTTAACCGGTTAACCAGGGTTTAAAACAAGTAATGATTTACCAGTAGAAAGAACAGGAAGAAGCAATAAAAGGCAGGAAACAAAGTAAAAAACCAAAGAACAAGAAGGGCAGAAGCAGAGGAATCTCATTATGAAGCAAAGACCAACGATCCGGGATGTGGCGGCGGTGGCAGGTGTGTCTGTTGCGACCGTATCATACGTACTAAATGGAAAGAAAAAAGTCTCAGAGCAGACGAAAGCGGTTGTACTCGATGTGATCAAGCAGCTTGAGTATGTGCCGGATTTAAATGCGCGCGGGCTGTCCGTGAAAGACACAAAGCTGATCGGTGTTGTTGTTCCGCAGACAGAGCCGGGCAGTACGCTGATGTTCCGCAACAATTTCTACAGTGAGATTCTTGGCAGCATCGAGTATCACGCGAGGCAGCACGGGTATCACGTACTGATCTCCGCAACGGATGTGACGGCGGATTATCTGGATCTGATCCGTGAACGCAATCTTGACGGTGTCATTATTATCGGCACATACCAGAATGAGTTTTTTGAGCAGCTTGGTCAGCTCGATGTGCCGGTCGTGATGGTCGACAGCTATTGCAGGTATGACGGATTTCATCAGGTGCGTATCGACGACCAGTACAGTTCCTATATGGCGACAAAGCATGTGCTGGAAGCCGGGCATCGGAAGGTAGGGCTTGTAGCAGGCCTGCTTCATGAGGATGGCGTTATGCAGAAGCGGTTTAAAGGGTATCAGCAGGCGTTGGAGGAATTCGCAGTTCCGTACAGGGCAGAATACGTCTTTGAGGGAAACGTGGATTATGACAGCGGCGCAGACATCGCTTACCGGATCGCGAAGTCGCACACGGAGCTGACGGCACTTGTAGCGACGGCGGATATATTTGCGATCGGGCTGATGAAAGGTTTTTATGAGTCCGGCGTGCGTGTACCTGAGGACATCTCGATCATGGGATTTGACGACCTCGATATTTCCGCATATCTGACGCCGGGACTGACAACAGTCCGACAGGAGATTTCGCTCAAAGGCGAGCATGCCGTAGAGCTGCTTGTACAGAATATGGCGGATCCCAGGATGAAGAAGGTCGAAGAAATACTTCCGGTAAAGATTGTGGAGAGAGACAGTGTGCGAAGAATACGCGTGTGATCGATGAGAAGAAAGGCAGGAAGGGAAAGATATTCCGTCTGCAGAAACAAAGAAAGAGAGGTGTATCGGATTATTTTATGAAACAATGGGTGATACCGTGCGGCGAAGGGACGCTGGAGGCAGTTCTTCCAAGCGGAGCGCAGGTCCTGCTGCATAGAAGGAGAAACGAAGGAGAGGATTGCCTTCGGATTGAAGTACCGTATGCCGGAGCGTACGGTATGGGAGAGAAGTTTAATGGACTGAACCAAAAGGGAAATACGGTCGTTAATCAGGTGATCGAGCATTTCTGCCATCAGGGAGATTACACGTATCTGACGGCTCCGTTCTTTGTAACAGATACGGGACTTGGTATTTATATTGACACCGACAAGAAAACAGTGTTTTCTTTCAATGAGACGATCGTGTGCGAGCTTCCTTCGGATGCAGATGTGTATGTGTTTGCCGGAGCGGTCGATGAGGTGATTTCAGCATACATGAAGCTTCTGGGAGAGGCAAAGCTGCCGCCGAAGTATGCGTTTGGCGTGTGGATCTCTGCGAATCACTGGAATTCGCAGCAGGATGTGGAGAATCAGATAAAGTATCTGGAAAAGTATCAGTTTCCGGCAAGTGTGATGGTGCTGGAAGCATGGAGCGATGAAGCGACATTTTACATCTGGAACGGAGCTTCTTATGAGCCAAAGACGGATGGAGGTATATTTACGGCGGATGATTTTGATTATTCCAAAAGCAGTTATTGGAGCGATCCGGCTGAAATGATCCGCAGTCTTCATGACAGAGGGATCCGTCTTGTCCTGTGGCAGATCCCGGTATACAAAGGTCAGTCAGAGGAGGAAGAGAAAAACACGCAGCTTATTTTTGACAAAGAGGATGCCGTCAGAAAAGACCTCTGCGTGAAAAACAGCGACGGAACTCCGTATCAGATTCCGGCAGGAAACTGGTTTGAGACATCGCTCATACCGGATTTTTCCAATCAGGATACGTGCGACGCATGGTTTGCAAAGCGTCAGTATCTTCTTGATATGGGGGTAGACGGGTTCAAGACAGACGGAGGAGAGTTTATTTACCGCCCTGATGTCCTATTAAAGAATGGAATGGACGGAACGGAAGCGAAAAACGCGTATGCAAGGCTGTATACAGAAGCGTATACAAAGTTTTTGGGAAGGGATCACGTCCTGTTTTCAAGAGCCGGCTCGCGGGGCGCACACCGTATGCCGATCCACTGGGGCGGCGATCAGCAGTCTGAGAACAGTGAATTAAGAGATGTATTTCAGGCAGGTCTGTCTGCGGCAATGACGGGTATCCCGTTTTGGAGCTTTGATATAGCAGGATTTGCAGGACCTCTTCCAACGTCGGACCTGTATCGGAGAGCGACGCAGCTTGCGTGCTTTGTACCGGCTTTGCAGTGGCATTCAGAACCGGACGGAGGGCAGTTCAAAGAGATTATGCCCGGTGCAGACGGGAATAATGAACGGAGTCCGTGGAACATTGCGAAGGCGTGGGATGAACCGGAATTGCTGGATGAGATTCGCTTCTGGCATAATCTCCATATGGATCTTGTCCCGTACATCTACAGCAGCGCAATGGACTGCTGTGAAGCGTATCGACCGATGATGCGGCCGCTTGTATATACCTGGTCTTGTCACAGGCAGTCTGTTGAGTGGGAGGATGAGTATATGTTCGGAGAAAGTCTTCTTGTCGCGCCGCTCTTTGAGGAGAATCAGACGGGCAGACAGCTCTGGCTTCCGCCGGGAACGTGGTACGGCTTCTTTTCTCACAGAAAATACAATGGGGATGAAGTTATTCTTTCTAAGGAACGTTTTCCGGTTTATTTAAGAGGCGGTCACGCAGTGGCTATGAAGGAACACGTGCAGGGAGATGACATAAGGACAGAAAGCCTGTCATCCGACGGATTTGAACGGCTACATTTTATACTGGCAGGAGAGAGCGGAAAATACCGTTTCCGGGACGAGGAATCAGAGATTCTTCTAAACTGGGAGCAGGGGAGAGTTCATGCAGATATAAAAGGCGCAAAGCGTAAGATTTCATGGGAAATCCTGAAATAAAAGATGGAAGCCTTGAACAGACTGCGGGAAGTGTAAAAAATGGATAATATTTATTTAACAAAGAAAAATATGTGTGTACTCTGGCCGGTTAACCGGTTAAATATAGAAAGGAGAAGAAATATGAAAGAGATGAAGCAGTGGAAAGCAATGGCGGCAGGTACAGCGATGGCAGCAGTTTTGGCGGCAGGCACGATGACAGCGGCAGCAGAGGAAGAGGTTACGATTACATATGCAAACTTCAATGCTTCAGGCGGACAGGAGGAAACGCTGGAGGCGATGTATGAAGCATTTCATGAAGAGTATCCGAACATTACCGTTGAGATTGAAACGATAGGATTCGATGATTACTTTACGCAGATGCAGACGAGAGTAGCAGGCGGTACAGCTCCTGACTGTTATGAGCTGAATATCGAGAACTTTGCAGCGTATGCAAATAAGGGCGCGCTTGCGCCGCTCGATGATCTTGATGCATCGGGGTATAATGAGACGGCTCTTTCTGCCTTTAATGTAGATGGAACACAGTACGGTGTGCCAGGCAATTTTTCTAACGTTGTTCTCATTTATAATAAAGACCTGTTCGATCAGGCAGGGATCGACTATCCG
Organism: Parablautia sp. Marseille-Q6255; assembly: GCF_951230155.1. Taxonomy (GTDB): domain Bacteria; phylum Bacillota; class Clostridia; order Lachnospirales; family Lachnospiraceae; genus Choladousia. The sequence continues at coordinate 119,313 of NZ_CATNVD010000007.1, read as the reverse complement.
ACTGATGAGTGGACCTGGGAGGACGCTCTTTCGGCGGCAGAGGCTATTCGGGCACTTGATGAAAATACGTACGGTATCTATCAGCCAGTGACATTTAATGAATTTTTCAAGGTGGCGGCTCAGTTTGGCGGAAGTATTTTAAATGAGGATAAGACAGAGTTTACGATTAATTCCGAAGAAAATGTAGCGGCAGCAGAAATGATGATCTCCAAGATCACTGACAGCAACGTGCAGCCAAATGATGAGCAGATGAGCGGTATGGGAGACTGGGATCTGTTCCAGAGCGGACGTCTTGGCATGATACCGACCGGTATATGGGCATTCTCTACTTTTGCAGAAGGTTGTGATTTTGAATGGGATATCTGTGTAGAGCCGGGGCAGACGCAAAAAGCGACACATTTCTTCAGCAATGCGCTTGTAGTAAATGCAGATACAGAGAAAAAAGAAGCGGCACAGTGCTGGATCAACTGGCTCGCATCAAGTGAGACGGCGGCAAAGATGCGTATAGACGCGGGATGGGATCTTCCGGCGATCAGCAATGAGGAGGTGCTTTCCAGTTATCTTGAAATGACTCCTCCGCAGAACCGTCAGGCAGTGTTTGATTCTCTGGATTATCTTGAGGTAGCTCCGGTCATTGAGGATTATGCGTTGATGTCCGACATTATCACAGGAAAGCTCGCAGAAGCGGCATCCGGAAAGATTACGCCACAGGAGGCGCTTGACGCGGCTCAGAGCGAGTGTGAAGCGCAGATCACTCTTCAATAAAATGGTTTGATTCGCTATATAATGCTGCATTTTCAGATATCCGGCGATCACACGATGCAGTATATCATGTGACATATGCGATATGATATACTGCACATGGGATTTGCGGGATATCTGATGATATGGACAAAATGAGGAGAACGGTATGAGCAAGAAGAAAAAGCAGCAGGCGCTGATACGGTCGGTTCCATTTATGCTTCCGAGCTTTGTGGGAATGATCATTTTCAGTCTGCTACCGATCGTAATTTCGATTTTTATCAGTCTGACCGACTGGAACGGGCTGGATAAACTGAATTTGAATACACTGTCACAGCATTTTGTGGGGCTGGAAAATTACATAAATATTTTGACGACTTCAGAATTCTGGAAGGTACTGGGACACACACTGTATTATATTGTGTTGTACATTCCGCTTGTTTTTCTGGCATCGCTTGGAATTGCAGTGATTTTGAATAAAAATATGAAAGGCATCACAGCATTTCGCGTGATGTACTACATTCCGGTGCTGACCTCCTGGGTGGCAGCCAGCCTGATCTGGAAATGGGTATTAAGCCCACAGTACGGGATTTTTAATCAGCTGCTTTCCTATATCGGTGTCAGGGGACCGAGCTGGCTGACGAGCGAGGTGTGGGCGATGCCTGCGATCGTACTGGCATCTGTCTGGAAGGATATGGGCTTTTTCGGTCTCTTTCTTTTATCCGGTCTGAAAATGATCGATACAACGTATTACGAGGCGGCGCGTGTGGATGGCGCAGGGAAGATCAGGCAGTTCTTTTCTATTACGCTTCCGCTTCTTACTCCCTCGATCTTTTTCTGTATGATCATGTCGCTGATCAATGCATTCCAGCTATTTCCGCAGGTCATGATCATGACGGAGGGCGGACCGAACGGGGCAACGCAGGTAATGGTCGAGCGAATCTATACGTATGGATTTAAATATTTCAAGATGGGTTATGCGTCTGCATATTCATGGCTTTTGTTTGTCATTATTTTTGTGCTGACCGTGATCCAAATGAAAGGACAGAAGGGATGGGTGCATTATGAATCGTAAGGTATGGCAGAATGTCCGGTTTTATACAGTCGCCTGTCTGATCTCAGTCATTGTGATGATTCCGTTTTTCTGGATGGTGTCTACTTCTTTAAAAAGCAAGGGCGCACTGATGGCGCTCCCGATCGAGTGGATACCGGCAGAGCCGACGCTTGATGCGTATGAAAAAGTATTTTCCAGATTTCCGTTTCTGCGGGCTATGTTAAACAGCTTGTTTATTACTTTTTCTTATACATTCATTACAGTGCTTTCCGCATCCATGGCGGCTTTTGCGTTCACGAAGATTCGTTTTCCGGGCGCTGGAGCGGTGTTAAATATCTATCTGGCGTCTATGATGATACCGACACAGGTTACGCTGATTCCTCTGTTTGTGATCATGAACCGGCTGGGGCTTATCAATACGTACCCCAGCGTGATACTTCCGGCAATGTTTCGTGCTTTCGGTATTTTCATGCTGGTGCAGCAGATGCGTTCGATTCCAGATGATTTTATTGAAGCGGCACGCATCGACGGAGCAAGCATGTTCCGCATTTTCCGAACAGTCGTTTTACCGCTTTGCGGATCTTCTATCGCGACGCTGACGATCACGACATTTATGGAGAGCTGGAACGATTATCTCTGGCCGCTTCTGATGCTGACAGATAAAAATAAAATGACGCTGACGCTTGCATTAAACAGCTTGAACGGACAGTACGGAACCGAGTATAATGTATTGATGGCGGGCAGCCTGATCTCTATGATCCCGATCGTGATCGTGTATATCTGTGCACAGAAGCACTTCAGGCAGGGCGTTATGGCAGGCGGTGTAAAATCATAGGAGCATATAAAATAATAAAATTGCAACTGTTCAGAACAGACGAATCACCTGCTGATGAGACCGTAAAGGCATGAATCAGGTGTGAATAAAGCCCATCGGCGCAGCCGATTTTCATGGAGTTACGAATCGTATCTGTGAAGGTACTGAACAGATACATAAAATTTACAGAACTGGAGTTAGATTATGGTAAGGAGATATGTTTTTGGAAGTCCGCTCGAGACGGACGCAGTGATCAAGAAGCCGGAGGCTTGCGGCAGTAAAACGCAGTTTTTTGAAAAAGAAGGCAGTACGCTCAGATATATGATGGATGAGGAGGACATCGTATACGGTCTTGGTGAAAATGTGCGAGGGATCAACAAGCGGGGCTGGATCTATGTGAGTAACTGTACGGATGAGCCGCATCATCATGAAAATACGAGTTCACTGTACGGCGCCCATAATTTTCTGATCGTGGCGGGAAAGGGAAAAAGACCGTTCGGACTCTTCCTCGATACGCCAGATAAGATCGCATTTGACATAGGGTATACGAAACACAGCCTGCTGGAGATCAGGATCGACGGGATGGATTATGAGCTGTACGAGTTTGAAGGGGAGACGCCGGATGAGATCGTAAAAGAGTTCCGGGAAATGATCGGTCTGCCGTTTCTTCCGCCAAAGTGGGCGTTCGGATTTGGTCAGTGCCGCTGGAGCTATCGGACGTCGCAGGAGGTGCGCGAGGTAGCCAGGCAGTACCGGGAAAATCATATACCGATCGACAGTATTTACCTGGATATTGATTACATGGAGCGCTACAAGGACTTTACGATCGACCGGGAGAGCTTCCCTGATTTTGAAGCACTTGTATCAGAAATGAAAGAGCAGGGCATTCATCTCGTGCCGATCATCGATGCAGGCGTAAAGATAGAAGAGGGCTACGATACGTACGAAGAGGGCGTAAAAAACGGCTATTTCTGTAAGGATGAAAACGGAGAGGATTTTGTCGTAGGCGTGTGGCCGGGGCGCTGTCATTTTCCGGATATGTTAAATGACGAGGCGAGAAGATGGTTTGGCCTGAAATATAAATTCCTGCTTGATAAGGGGATTGACGGCTTCTGGAACGATATGAATGAACCGGCGATCTTTTATTCCGAGCGCAGGCTGAAAGAGACATTTGACAAATTGGAAGAATACCGGGACATAAATCTTGACGTAAAATCATTCTTTGCGTTCAAAGATATGGTGGCGGGGCTGGAGAAGAATCCGGAGGATTACAGGAGCTTTTATCATAATTACCGGGGAGAGCGGATACGCCATGACAAAGTACATAACCTGTTTGGATATTATATGACGCGCTCTGCAGGAGAGGCGTTTGAGGAGCTGGAGCCGGACCGCCGTATCCTGATGTTCTCCCGGTCCTCTTACATAGGAATGCACCGCTATGGCGGCATTTGGATGGGCGACAATAAATCATGGTGGTCGCATATCCTGATGAACCTGAAAATGCTTCCATCGCTGAATATGTGCGGTTTCCTGTACACAGGTGCAGACATCGGCGGCTTTAGCTGTGATGCGACAGAAGATCTTGTCCTGCGCTGGCTCTCACTTGGCATCTTTACGCCGCTGATGCGAAACCACTCCTGCGACGGTACACGCAGACAGGAGGCGTACGCATTTGAAGATACAGAAGCTTTCGCCGGCATTATCGGTCTGAGATACCGTCTGCTTCCTTATCTTTACAGCGAGTTTATGAAGGCTGTTCTGAAAAATGAGATGTACGCAAGACCGCTCGGTTTTGTGTGGGGAGAGGATCCTGTGGCACGGCGCACAGAGGATCAGCTTATGATCGGTGAAAGTGTGATGATCGCTCCGGTTTATGAGCAGAATGCAGCAGGCAGGACGGTTTATCTGCCGGAAGAGATGAAGCTTGTGCGGTTTGGCGGGACAGAGATTACCGAAGAGCGAGAACTTCCGGCTGGACATCACTACATCGAAGTGGCTCTGGATGAGGTTGTAATCTTTATCCGAAAAGGCAGGATTCTTCCGCTTGCACAGACAGCAGAAAAGGTAGACGATGTAGACTGGGATACGCTGGAACTGATACATTTTGCACAGCCGGGGGCTGTGTATGAGCTGTATGATGACGATGGCGCAGAACGCCACCCGAAGCTGGAAGAGCATATTTCAGAGATTGTTCTTTAAAATAATGCAGAATGGACAATAGAAGTTTGAATGAAGATATAGAGTTATTTAGTCGTGCAGTGAGAGGGCACTGGAGTGTAGAAATCTTGCTTAACCTTTTTATTCATGATAAAATAAAAAGAAGCAGGCAGCTTTTCGGAATGCAGACATAGAGGGGAAGAGAGCGCGTATGGGGATTTATGTAAACAGCAAAACAGCGTATACGTTATATAAAAGCGAGACAGAAAAACCATATTTTGTAGATAAAACCAGAATGCTGGAAGAATTATTTCCTCTGGTGCGGACTGGAAATAATCATGTCTGTATTACCAGACCGCGGCGGTTTGGAAAAACTGTAGCGGCAAATATGATTGCAGCCTTTTTTTCGGAGGGCTGTGATTCTGGGGATATTTTTGATACGCTGCAGATTGCAGCAGTGAGTGGATATGACGAATACCGGAATCAGTTTCCTGTGATCCATATTTCTTTTCACGAACTGGACGGAGCCTGCAGTTCTTATCGTGAATACATCGGACGCATGGAAAGACGGCTGGTACGGGATATAAGAAAAGAATACCAGCAAGCTGACATTGAGGAAACGGACAGTGTGGCGGATGTGCTTTTAGAGCTGCATGCGCAGGAAGGGACAAGATTTATCTTTGTTTTTGATGAATGGGATTTTATTTTTCACCAGAATTTTATTACGGAACAGGACAGAAAAGAGTATCTTTTGTTTTTGCGGAACCTCTTAAAAGACAGACCGTATGTGCGGCTCGCCTATATGACGGGGATTCTTCCGATTGCGAAGTACAGCAGCGGATCGGAGCTGAATATGTTCAGTGAATATACGATGGCTTCCGAGGAACGGTTTTCTGAGTATTTTGGATTTACAGAGCAGGAAGTGGATTTGCTGTTTGAACGCTATCAGGAACAGAAATGGCAGTCGGAGCAGGTGACGCGGGAAGACCTGAAAAAATGGTATGATGGATACCACACGAAAGCTGGAGAGCGGCTTTATAATCCACGATCTGTAGTACTCGCTTTATCGAATAATAATCTGGGTAATTACTGGACCAGCTCCGGACCTTACGATGAAATTTTTTATTATATTCAAAATAATGTAGACGCCGTGCGGGACGATCTTGCCCTGATGGTATCCGGAAACGCAGTTCCTGTAAGGATATGGGAGTATGCAGCGACGGCGCAGGAGCTAAAGACAAAAGAACAGATCTTATCGGCAATGGTGGTCTATGGCTTTTTAAGCTATGAAAACGGGATGATCTCTATTCCAAACAGAGAATTGATGGATCAGTTTGCAGATATGCTGAAAAGGGAAACCTCCTTTGGATACGTGTACCGGCTGGCAAAGGAATCAGAAAGGATGCTTCAGGCCACTCTTCTGGGAGATACGGAGACGATGGAACGTATTTTGGAACAGACCCACGATATGGAAACGCCGATCCTTTCGTATAATCACGAAACAGAATTAAGCGCAGTGGTCAATCTGGCCTATTTATCTGCAAGGGATTATTACCGTGTAGAGCGGGAAGAAAAGGCAGGAAAAGGATTTGTAGATTTTATCTTTTATCCGGAAACGTCATCGGTAAAGGACGGGATCATTCTGGAACTGAAAATAGATCACTCACCGGAGGCGGCGATCGCGCAGATTCGCGAAAAGAATTATGCGATTCGTTTTGCTGGAAAGCTGCCTCAAACTGGCAGGATCTTGCTGGTCGGGATCAGCTATGACAAAGATAAAAAGAAGCATCACTGTAAAGTAGAGGAATTAAAGAATGAAAAAACAGAAGCTTAAACAGCTCAGAACAGCTCAGAAACAGACCAGGACAAACGCATGAGTAAATAAATTGTGAACAAATTCCCTTTTTCTGGTATGATAAAAAGAAAAAGGGGGTTTTGCTATGGATGAGCTGCTGGAATGGATGGATTATATCGAAGATAAACGACAGCAGAGGAAAGTACGGCACAAGCTGAAGGACATAATCGTGATTGTTTTGTTTGCTACACTTGCAAATGTGGATGACTGGGTTGAAATGGAGTATTTTGCCCATTATCATGAAGCATATTTGAAAAAATATATCGAATTGAAAAACGGGATTCCGTCTCATGATACACTTTGCCGTGTGTTTGGAATGCTGTCACCGGAAATCCTGCAGCAGCTTTATGGTAAATGGCAGGAATTACTGAATCAAAATGAAGGAGAAACATTGCGTAAGCTGATCTGCATTGATGGAAAAACAATGCGTTCCAATAAAAGAAAAGAAGGAAAAGCGAACCATATCATAACCGCCTGGAGTAAAGAAGATGGCTTCAGTCTTGGTCAGAAGGTGGTAAATACCAAGAGTAATGAGATTACGGCGATACCGGAATTACTGGAGAAAATCCGGATCAAAGGTCAGGTTGTGACGATTGATGCTATGGGAACGCAGACAGCCATAGCCGAAAAGATCCGTTCGAAACAGGGAGACTATGTATTGGCGTTAAAGGAAAACCAAAGGACGCTGCATGAGGATGTGAGTCTGTACCTGAATGATATGAAGATAAAAGAAGAACTGCGTAAGAAGGGGAATTATAAAAAAACAATTGAAAAAGCCCACAGCCAGTTAGAAATCCGGGAATATTACCAGACAAAAGAAACTGGATGGCTGTCTCAGAAGAAGGACTGGAAAGGGCTTAAAAGTATTGGAATGGAAGAAAAGACGATTCAAAAAGATGGCGAGGAGAAAAAAGAGTTCCGTTATTATATCAGCAGCCTAAATGAAGATATAGAGCTGTTCAGCCGTGCAGTGAGAGGTCACTGGAGTGTAGAAAGTATGCACTGGCAGCTGGATGTAACATTTAAGGAAGATGGCAACACAACGCTGGATAAGCAGGCAGCAGAAAATTTAAACATCGTAAGGAAATGGTGTTTAAGTATACTGAAAATGGTAGAAATTTTCCGCTCTAATCTGTCAATGAAAAAGAAACGGTTTGTAATCAGTATGAACCCAGCGGAGTTTTTGGAGCAGGTATTAAATTTTTAAAAACAAGATATTTTGAGAAAGAGGAAGGAAAACAATTCATGCGTTTGTCCTGGAAACAGACAACAAGTCCTTGACAAACGCGGTATAAGTCAGTAGAATAACACTCGTATAAATGCAAAAGACGCAGAAAAGGAATAGTAGGAAAGCAGATATGCACAGAGAGCTGCCGGGTGGTGTGAGGCAGAGATGGATGTTTTCTGAACTCGCCTTGGAGTTTCCGAAGTGAACCACAGTAGCTTTGGACGGGAGATCCCGTTACAGATTTTATGAGTGCATCTGATGATAAGGATCAGATGAATTAGAGTGGTACCACGGAATTGAACCTTTCGTCTCTGGAAAACTGGGGATGAAAGGTTTTTTGTGTTATGAACACTTAAATCACACTTAAAGAAATACGAAATCAGGAGGAGAAAAAAATGTCTGTACCATACAATCACAAAGCGATTGAAAAAAAATGGCAGAAAATCTGGGATGACCATAAGGCATTTGCTGCATCAGAAGATTACAGCAAGCCAAAATACTATGCACTGGTGGAGTTTCCATATCCGTCAGGACAGGGGCTTCATGTCGGCCATCCAAGACCGTACACTGCGCTCGATATCGTAGCGAGAAAGAGAAGAATGCAGGGCTATAACGTGCTCTATCCGATGGGCTGGGATGCATTTGGACTGCCGACTGAGAACTACGCGATCAAGAATAAGATCCATCCGAAAATCGTAACAGCAAATAATGTGGCGAGATTTAAAGATCAGCTTCGTTCCCTTGGATATTCCTTTGACTGGGACAGAGAGGTCAATACCACAGATCCGGAATATTATAAATGGACGCAGTGGATTTTCCTGAAACTCTTTAAAGCCGGACTGGCATATAAGAGTGAGATGCCGATCAACTGGTGTACTTCCTGTAAGGTGGGACTGGCAAATGAGGAGGTCGTCAATGGTGTCTGCGAGCGGTGTGGTTCTCCGGTTGTCCGCAAGGTAAAGAGCCAGTGGATGCTCAAGATCACAGAGTATGCGGACAAACTTCTGGAAGGCTTAAATGACGTCGATTATATTGAGCGCGTGAAGGTTTCGCAGAAAAACTGGATCGGTAAGAGCCAGGGCGCAGAGGTAGACTTTGCAGTTGCAGGCAAAGAGGATAAGCTGACAGTTTATACGACAAGACCGGATACGCTGTTTGGAGCGACCTATATGGTAGTGTCTCCGGAGCATCCGATGCTTGAGAAATACAAAGACGAGATCAAAAACCTGGATGCGATCCACGCATATCAGGAGCAGGCTGCAAGAAAGTCTGATTTTGAGCGTTCTGAGCTTGCGAAAGAAAAGACAGGTGTCGAGATCGACGGTATCCGCGCTGTAAATCCGGTCAATGGGAAAGAGATCCCGATCTGGGTGTCGGACTATGTACTGATGAGCTATGGAACCGGCGCGATCATGGCAGTACCGGCGCACGATACGCGTGACTGGGAGTTCGCAAAGAAATTTAATCTGCCGATTATTGAGGTTGTGGCAGGCGGAGAAGATGTGCAGAAAGAAGCATTTACGGATGTGGCAACAGGCAAGCTGATCAATTCCGGTTTCCTTGACGGACTTGAGGTAGCACAGGCAAAGAAAACGATCATCGAATGGCTGGAAGAGAAGAAGCTTGGAACCGGAAAGACGAATTTCAAGCTCAGAGACTGGGTGTTCTCCCGTCAGCGTTACTGGGGCGAACCAATCCCGATCGTACACTGCGACAAATGCGGCTATGTAGCGCTGCCGGAGAGCGAGCTTCCGCTGGAATTGCCGGATGTTGAGACCTACATGCCGACAGATAATGGAGAATCCCCGCTTGCTGCCATGACAGACTGGGTGAATACAACGTGTCCATGCTGTGGCGGTCCGGCAAAGCGTGAGACAGATACTATGCCGCAGTGGGCAGGTTCTTCGTGGTATTTCCTGCGGTATACGGATCCGCATAATACGAAAGCGCTGGCAAGTCCGGAGGCTCTGAAGTACTGGCTGCCGGTAGACTGGTATAATGGAGGTATGGAGCATACGACGCTTCATCTGCTCTACTCCAGATTCTGGCACAAGTTCCTCTATGACAATCAGGTAGTGCCGTGTCCGGAGCCGTACCAGAAGCGTACTTCCCACGGCATGATCCTTGGCGAGAACGGAGAGAAGATGTCCAAGTCCCGCGGCAATGTTGTCAATCCGGATGATATTGTCGGTGAGTATGGTGCAGATACGCTCCGCACCTATGAGATGTTTATTGGAGCGTTCGATCTGAGCGCATCCTGGTCAGAGAATGGCGTAAAGGGCTGCCGTCGTTTCCTGGAGCGTGTCTGGAAACTGCAGGATATTCTGACAGACGGTGATTCCTACAGCGCTGATCTTGAGACGAAGATGCACCAGACGATCAAGAAGGTAAGCAATGATTTTGAGAGTCTCAAGTATAATACAGCGATTGCAGCTTTGATGGCGCTTCTTAATGATTTTGTGAAAAAGGGCAGCATCACACGCGCAGAATATGCGACCTTCCTGACACTGCTCAATCCGGTGGCTCCGCATATCACAGAAGAGCTGTGGAGTACCTGCGGTTATGAGGGATTCCTCTATGAGCAGCCGTGGCCGGAGTACGATGAGGCGAAGACGGTAGAGAACACTATCGAGATTCCGGTACAGATCAACGGCAAGACAAAGGCCGTGATCCAGATCCCGCTCGACATCTCCAAGGAGGATGCTATCGCAAAAGGGAAAGAAGCACTTGGTGATAAATTAAACGGTACGATCGTAAAAGAGATTTACGTGCCGAAGAAGATCGTAAATATCGTTCAAAAATAATTCGAGAGAAACTCTCACAGCAGAATAGGTACTTATTATTAGAGAAATGACGCAGATGGTAGAGATATTGTCTGCGTTATTTTTGTGGTATAGAAAAGGGCGATTTTTATTGGAACGAAAAACAGATACTTTTATTGATGAATGAACGAAAATGTAGGAAAGGTTACAGTGAGTGATATTAGTTCATTCGGATATTTATATTTGTTTGTTGCCCAGATGTAGATTTATATAAAGAGGAGGGGGCTCCCTCACCTCCTCCTGATTTCTTGTGCGCCTGGCGGCGCACGTTTCTAACGGGTGCAAGTCCCGAATTCGCCCGGTAGTGGGAAGGATATAGCCGAAGGCAAGGGTGTCCATCGTGAGATGGAATCTGAAGGAAGCCAGATGTGGGAAACTTACTAACCCACGGGCAAACCTCTGGTCTGACGGACAGAAATCGCATATAAGGCTGTACATGAGGGTAAGTCTGCAAGACAAGATGAAGCCCGATAACTACACGGAATCATGTGCAGTAAATGCGGCAGATGGATGGAGGGAAAGAAACGTGTGGTACCCAGGGAGGTCTGTACGGAACGCTCTGAAAAGAGTAACCGTTATCGGAAGGTAACGCTGAACGTACAGAAGTCAGCAGAGGCCATAGTAGTTGATTTTTTTTCAGCGAAGGGCTGAATCAATAGGAGTCTTTCGTACGACTGGGAAAGGAGGAATGGGCAGAATGGGTACAGAAAACAGAGAAAGCTGCTCACAAAGAGATAGCGCGGAACGCAAAGGGTATGTGAGAGCGCACCGCTCATTCAACCGGATATGGAAGGAAAGGGACAGTGCAGAGCCAGATATCCTAAGTAAGATACTGAATAAGGATAACCTGAACAGAGCTTACAAAAGAGTGAAGGCGAACAAGGGAGCGCCAGGAGTTGATGGGATGACTATTGAAGCGGCGTTACCATGGTTGAGGGAGAATAATCACGAACTGGTAGAAAGAATCAGGAAGGGGAAATATAGCCCTTCCCCAGTCAGGAGAGTGGAGATCCCGAAGCCGGATGGAGGGACAAGAAAGCTAGGAATCCCTACTGTCATAGACCGCATCATCCAACAGGCCATGGCACAGCAGCTGATGCCAATCTATGAACCTCTGTTCTCGAAGGACAGTTATGGCTATCGTCCGGGTCGAGGGGCAAAAGACGCTGTCAGGAGGATAAAAGAGTACATCGAGCAGGGATATACGAGGGCAGTCGTCCTCGACCTGTCGAGATACTTTGATACGCTGAACCATACGATACTGCTGAACCAGTTGAGGAAACAGGTAAAAGATGAAAGAGTGGTACAGATGGTAAAGCGATATCTGAAGAGCGGAGTGATGGAAAACGGTGTTGTAACAGAGACGGAGGAAGGCTCCCCGCAAGGAGGAAATCTATCTCCACTCTTAGCAAACGTGTATCTGAATGAATTCGACTGGGAGTTTCACAGGCGGGGTGTGCCATGCATCCGCTACGCAGACGATATCGTACTGCTGGCGAAAAGCGAACGGGCCGCAGAGCGACTGCTGGAATCCAGCACGAAATATCTGGAGGAAACGTTGAAACTGAGAGTGAACCGGGAAAAGAGCCGGACAGTCAGTGTATTCGCAATCCGAAATTTTAAGTTCCTTGGCTTCTGTTTTGGGAAGAACGGAAAAGGAATCTATATCCGAGTCCATGGAAAGTCATGGGAGAAAGCCAAGGATGAACTGCGCAGGCTCACTTCCCGGAGCAAGTGCGGAAGTGTCGTCCGAACTATGGAAAAGGTAAAAGTCTACATGAGAGGATGGCTAAACTATTATGGGATAGCGGATATGAAGAACAATATCGAAAGCGTGAACGGATGGCTGTACCGCCGGATACGGATGTGTATCTGGAAACAGTGGAAACTGCCAAAGACCAGGAGGAGAAAGCTGATAGGACTGGGGTTATCAGAGTGGGCAGCATGCGAAGGAGCATACAGCAGAAAATCCTACTGGAGGATGTCTAACACGGGTGTGGTCAAAAGAGCATTAACAAAAGAAAGACTGATAAACTGGGGCTTCTATGATTTAGCCACAGCCTATCAGTCTCTGCACATCAACTATTGAAACCGCCGTGTACCGAACGGTACGCACGGTGGTGTGAGAGGACGGCGGCTAATCACCGCCTCCTACTCGATTTTTACAGTAATTCCGGATATTCTTTCCACTCTTCTAATCCAGAGGAAACAACTCTTAAGCCACTCAGAGTTAAAGAATCTTGCCCTGGGATATCAGTATCGAAATAGAAGCCGTAAGTGCCATAGACAAGAACTTTTCCTGTCTGCATTACGATTCGGATATTTCGCATGACTGTGTCAATTGAAGGTCCACCTTCTGCAACACAAGCTGCATTGGGAACGTGTCGGTTATTTAAGATGTCAGCATCAATGTGAAGGTAAATTGCATCTACTTGGCTTGCCAATTTTTCTACATTTTCTCGCCAGATATTTGCGTTTTCGAACTCTTCAGATTTGAGCCAATTAATGTGCAGTTTTTCTATAATCGCTAATGCACCATCATCGTCGATTTCTGCTTCTCGGAAATCACTCAGGATTACCAAGCGGTCATCATAAGGAATTGCAAGACCGGCTGCAGTTCTCCATTCTTCCATATCTACACCCAAAATTACGGCCATATCCATGCCGCCTAAAATCCCAGTGTGCGTAACAGCTGGGGTAGACATATCGCTGTGGGCATCAAGATAAATGATTCCGACACGTTTATCGGAACCGATAGCACGCTGAATTCCACCACAGACGCCAACTGCGTCCTTGCAGTAACCACCAGTTAGAAGTAGCGCTTCTTTATTGGATAAATGCTGATATACAGCATCAGAAACCTGTCTTGTTAAAGTAAGATATACTTCTTCATTTTCTTTAGGCTGATAAACAATTTCTTCGACCGTGTAAGGTACGGTAGCTTTATTGTATATTCCACATAGTTTGTAGTCATCTAATTCGCGATATTTTTTCCAGTGCTGAATATCAGAATAAATACCTTTTCTGATATGTTTTGGATCGGGTCCCCAGTTTAGATCACCATAAGGAATTTCGATGACGCCTAAGTGATTGATTTTTGTTGTACTCATAATTTTCCTCCTCTACTATTTAAAATTTAAATTTGATAAATTACAGTCAATAAATACTTGAGTGGGGGTAAAATTTGCCCCCTTTTTTATATTGTCAAGTAAAATATCACTGGCTCGAATGGCGATTTCTTCTGTTTTCTGAGATACTAGGCTGACGATTTTTTGATAAATATTCTGGTTTGTGCCAGTGATATTTTCCACAAATGATAAATTGAAGTCATCAAAAACACCTATCTCAAAGTCTGCATTTTGTGCATATTTGGTAACTGGAAGTAGATTACAAAAATGTTGTACATCCGAACCGGTGTGAATAATAAATGCAGTGAATTCAATAGAAGAATTCATAAGGGAATATATTGGCTGTTGTTGATAATCTCGATCGGGGTAAATAATTTCGTTGTATCCAGGTAAAGCGTGTTTGTACATGGCTTGGTAATAACCATTTAATCGTTCTAAAGAAACGTTTGTCAGAGTCGCCTTGTTTTGAATGATACTCAGGATATTCTTGTGACCACGTTTGATAAGGCTTTCTGTTAATTGATATATACCCTCTTTATTGTTGGACGTAACAAAGGAGAATTGAGAGTTATTGGGATAACAGTCAAGGAAAACGAAAGGAATTTCCCATTCAGTTATTTTGTCAAGGTATTTTTGATTATTTGCATTGGCGAACGAATCCATGATAATACCAGAAACGTTTAAGGAATGGCAGAGCTCTAGATATTTGAATTCTAGAGAACTATCTTCCTTTGAATCAAATATAATTGCAGAGTAACCATTTTCGTATGCTATTTTTGTAACAGTATCAGCGATTGTTGACATAAATCGGCTATTTATGTGTGGCAGAATCAGGGCAATCGTTTTATTTAATTTTGGAAAAGGAGAAACATTGATTATTTGTCCTGATGGAGTATAGTTTAGTTCGTTTGCAATGTGTAGAATTTGTGCGCGTTTTTCTTCTGACACACGAACCTGACGATTATTTAAAACTCTAGACACTAAAGCTTTGGATACATGAGCTTTATCAGCAATCACTTGTAATGTAACATTTTTATTGTTCATTATGTCCTCACTCTCTGTAAAACAAGTAAAAGTTTATCTTTTTTAAAGATTTTATCAATTATAATTGAAAGAGTCAATAGAAAAAACAAAAATGTTTTGTTAGATAGCCTTTTGATGAAGAAAAATAATGAATTTTTTGATGATTGTGCAATAAATACAAAAATAATAAGTAATAATTGTTGAAAATTCAGTGAAAAAAATGCTTGTGATAAATATTGTATCACTGCTACAATATACTCAACAAATAAAAAAACGATTTAAGAAAAATGGCATTAAACAGGGATATATTCGATGAAACTATGTAGAATTTAATGCAAAGTAGCAAATGGTTAAATGTATAGCAATAGAAGAATTACAAACTAAGATAGAATCTAAAGATAGGAGGAAGTATGAGTCGAGTTATTCTTGAAATGAAGAAAATCTATAAAAGTTATGGAGGAATTCAAGCTTTAAAAGATGTAAGTTTAGAACTGAGAGCGGGTGAAGTGCTATGTCTGTGTGGAGAGAATGGAGCAGGTAAGTCTACGCTGATGAAAATTTTAGCGGGGGTAGAAACTCCTACACAAGGAGAAATTTTTATTGATGGAAAACTGGTGAAAATATCAAAGCCGATTGATGCTTTTGACTTTGGTATTAGCATGGTGCATCAGGAGTTGGTACAAATTGAAGAGATGACGGTTGCTGAAAATATTTTCGTTGGAAGGTATAAGACCAAAGCGGGGTTTGTTGATAACAAAAGATTAAGAGAAGATACTTTAAATTTGATGAAAGAATTAGGTATTTACTTTGAACCAGATTCTTTGATCAGACAGTATACCGTAGCTAGTCGACAACTGATCGAAATTGCAAAAGCATTGTCTCATAACTGCTCAATTATTATTTTTGATGAACCGACAGCAGCACTGACTATCGAAGAAACTGAAAAACTGTATAAGATTATTCGACAGCTGAAAGAAAGAGGAATGGCAATTATCCTTATTTCTCATCGTATGGAAGACCTTTATGCAGTAGGCGATCGGGTAGTGGTTTTGAAAGATGGAGAAAATTCAGGAGAACTGCAAGTTGCGGGATCGAAGGTTGACGATATTGTTCAACTGATGATTGGACGACAGATGACTCAGCAGTTTCCCAAAAAAACAAATAGCCCCGGAGAGAAACTCTTAGAAGTGAAAGGCTTAACCAATTCAAAAATAACGAATATATCTTTTGAGTTGAAAAAGGGTGAGATTCTTGGAATTGGCGGTCTGGTTGGTGCCGGAAGAACAGAACTTTTAAGAGCAATTTTTGGAGTAGATGACTGTCAGGGCGATGTTTTTCTGAAAGGGGAAAGAATAAAAAATAATTCACCGATAGATGGGCTGAACAGAGGATTTGCATTAGTTCCGGAAGATAGAAAAGATCAAGGCCTGATATTAAATCAATCGATTCTTCAAAACGTTGTTTTAAGTATTTTAAAAAAGATGTCTGTCTGGGGGATCATGAATCCTAAAAAAGAGATGGATGTTTGTGATGAATACATTAAAAAGCTTAAGATTCGCACATCGGGAAGAACTATGATTGTTCAGATGTTAAGTGGAGGTAATCAGCAGAAAGTGGTAATTGGTAAATGCCTTGCATCAAATCCGGAGATATTATTGCTGGACGAGCCTACCAGAGGGGTTGATGTAGGAGCAAAGGCTGAGATTTATAAAATTATAAATGATCTGGCAAGTGAAGGGATGTCAATTATAGTAGTTTCTTCTGAGATGACAGAACTTTTAGGCATCAGTGATAGGATTTTAGTAATGCATGAAGGACATTTGTCGGGTGAGTTGTCTATGAATGAAGCAAGCGAAGAAACTATTATGAAGTTAGCGATTAACCATTAATTGATAAAATGAAAGGAAGGTAAATAATGAAGACAAAAAATGATAATAACATGACTTTATTTGAGAAAGTAAAGAGTTCAAAATATTTTGAACTGTCAGGCTTAATCTGCTTGATCGTTGTATATTCTATTATTGTACAGAGCCGGAGTGGAAATTTCTTTACAGTTGGCAATATTAACAATATTCTTAAGGAAATTGTAGTATATGGTATTTTGGCAAGTGCACTGACGTTTCCTCTGATTAATGGGACTTTTGATTTATCGATTGAATCCACATGTGCATTAGGAGGAACCTGTTGTGCACTACTGGTAACAGACGGTTTGTTTGGACTGAAAACAAATTTGTTTTTTGCAATTATTATATCTGTTTTGATTTGTTGTGTTGTAGGTGTTGTGAATGGTTTATTGGTATCCAGGACGAAAATAGATCCGTTCATTGTAACATTGGGATCACAAACTGCGGTAAGAGGTATTGTTTATATTGTATGTAATAATAGCGCAGTAACGTCTCTTCCAGATTCATTTAAGTTTTTAAGTTCCGGAAAAATATTAGGAGTATCAGTTTCTATCTGGATTTTACTTCTGGTATTTGTGATGATGGCGTTGGTGCTTGGAAAAACTTCTTATGGAAGAAAAATCTATGCAATCGGCGGAAGCTATGTTGCGGCATATATTTCTGGAATTAATGTAAAAAGAATTCGCTTTTCTACATATATCATCAGTGCAGCATTGGCATGTATAGCAGGTATACTTTCTACTGCTCGTGTAGGATCAGCAACACCAAATGCTGCAAGTGGATACGCTACTATTGCAATCTCTGCATGTGCGATTGGTGGTGTGGCGTTAACCGGTGGTAAAGGTCTGACAATTGGCGTATTTCTTGGTGCTCTGATGATGGGTATGATTACAAACGGAATGAATCTGATGTTTATTGGTAGTAACTGGCAGTATGTAGTCAGAGGATGTCTGATGGTAATTGCAGTATTCTATGCTCAGTGGTTCAGTAAAATTTCAAATAAAGCAACCAAGAAGTAGTGGATAAAAAAGTAGTATATAGAAGAACAAAATTCTAGCGGCCGTAGGGATTATGTTCTTTTTATATAGTCGTTAATGAAAAAAAGCAGGAGGATTTGACAATGAATAAAAAATTGGCAAGTATGTTACTGGCGGGAACAGTGATTATAGCGAGTACAATGGCCGCACAGGCAGAAGAAAAAACTATTGCAATTGTTCCGTGGGATATATCTCAGGCGTTTGCAGCACAGTTTGCAGAAGTTGCAACAGAAGCGATTGAAGCTAATGGTTGGAAAGCGGTAACTATGGATCCGAAAGGTGATTGGGCTTCAGAATATACTATTATAGAGAATCTGATTACTCAACAGGTGGATGGAATTATTTATACAGCGATTGACGCAGACGGAGCAAATGATGCTGTTGAATTGTGTAAAGAAGCGGGTATTCCGATTGTAGGCTATGACTGCCTTGCTTCGGAAGGGGGAGAAGATGCGGCTGTTAGATATGATGACTACAGAGGTGGTGAGATGGCAGCAGAACAGGTTATGGAAGCATTGCAAGGAAAAACAGATGCTCAGATTGTTGTATATGAAGAAGAACCGTCCATCGCATCTAGTGGATTGAGAGTAAATGGTTTTGTGGAGTATATGGAGGCAAACTATCCGGAGGTAAAAATTGTAGTGAATCGTTCTGCCGATAGAACTGCAGATGGTTGCTACATTTGGGCAACTGATATGATTACAACATATCCGGATGCAGACGCATTTTTCTGCTGGTGGAATGAATGTACCATGGCAACTTACAATGCACTGCAGGATGCAGAAAAAACAGAAGTTTATGTAATTGGATACGATGCAATGGAAGAACAGCAGAACCTGATGAAATCTGTAGGTGAAGACTGTAAGCTGTATGCAAGTCCAGGAATGTCGGCAGCTAAGATGGCAAATAAATGTGTGGAATATATGGGACAGATTTTTGAAGGAACTTATACAAGAGCAGGAGCAGAAGATATTTGTCAGATGATACCTGAACTGCTTACTGTACATAATGCGCAGGAATTTGATATTGATAAATAAAAGATTGGCGGGGCAAAATGCTCCGCCAGTAAAGTAAAGGAGGAAAATGATGATTATTGATTCTCATATGCATTTAATTAATTCAAAATGTTTTGATAAACCAACCTATGACAGGCTGGGACAGACTATTCCTAAGGATACAGACATTGATCAGCTTGTAAAGTGGATGAAAGATGCAGGCATTGAAAAATGTGTATGCATGGGACAAGATATGCACCGAATCTGGAATTCGGAATTCGGAGAAATCGCGGTAGAAACATCATATGAAAAATATCCCGATTTCTTTATTCCGTTCTGCAGCGTGGAACCTATTGACAGTGCGGGAAGATTTAATCAGAAGAATTATGATTATGTGGTAGATAAGGTGACCAACTGCGGGTATAAAGGAATTCTATTTACCCCGCCTTATGGACAGTTTAATTCTAATGATAGAGCGATTTATCCGTTCTACGAATTTGCTCAGAAGACAGGAACGGTAGTTCAGTATCATCATTCAGCAGCAGGTGGTCCCACTGTATTGGCACATACAAAATATGCAAAAATGGAAAATCTGAATGATGTAACGTTTGATTTTCCGGATATGAAAATTGTGATAGAGCATATTGGCTATCCGTTCAGCGAATATTTGTTTACTATGATGGTTAATGATGAAAATTTATGGACAGATCTGGCGATGCTTTATAAACGCCCGCTTTGGATGACTTGGAATATGGTACTTGCAAAAGAACTGGGTGTTTTGGACAGAGTTATGTTTGCTTCTGATTTTGTGGCATCAAATAATGATTTATTTTCAGAAAATCCAACTAAGGATCTGCTGGAATGGATTGATCTTGTGCAGAATGGTATGAATAAGATTTGTAAGCAGTCTGGATGGCCTACATTTACAGAAAAAGAGATTAATGGAATTCTTCATGATAATGCTGCACGCCTTTACAGTCTGTAAGGCTGATAATAAAGAAAAATATTTCAGATGTAGGAGGTGAAGAGATGAAAGTATTTTTTGGAGTAGATATTGGTGGCACTGGAGTAAAGTTCGGAGCTTTTGATCAAAACGGACAGTTGATTGACAAGTGGTCAATTCTTACAAATTTATCAGATTCTGGTCAGAAAATCATACCGGATGTAGTGAAAAGTATAAACACATATATTGCAAGGAAAGAAGGCTTATATAATATCGGCGGTATTGGTATGGGTATACCAGGGCCGGTAGATAAAAAAGGTTATGTGAAAACATGTGTAAATCTTCACTGGACAGAGTTCAATCCGGTAGAAGAACTGAAAAAGGAATTTCCGGATGTAGCAATTGCAGCAGGAAATGATGCGAATGTTGCTGCTCTTGGGGAATACTATAGAGGAGCAGGAAAAGAATATTCAAGTATGATGCTGATAACTCTGGGCACTGGAGTCGGAGGTGGGATTGTAATTGATGGAAAAGTATTGCTGGGTGCAAACGGACTGGCAGGTGAAGTAGGGCATATTTCGGGAGGTATTGCAGAAACGGAAAAATGTAACTGTGGAAATGTGGGATGTATTGATCAATTTGCGTCGGCTACCGGTATTGTACGCATCATGAAAAAACTTTTAAATGAGCAGGATGGTTTTTCGAAACTGTGTAATAAAGAAAAGTTTACAGCAAAAGATGTATGTATGGCAGCAGAACAGGGTGACGAATTAGCTTTACAGTGCATTGATATTTGTATGAGTGCGTTGGGAACTGGACTGGCATTCTTTTCTCACGCATTTGATCCCGAAGTTTATGTAATTGGCGGAGGAGTTTCCAGAGCCGGTGGTCTGATTATTGATGTGATAAAAAAAGCATATTTAAAAAGGCTGTTTCTGATCGACAAAGGTGCTGATATTAAGTTAGCAACACTCGGAAACGATGCGGGCATTATTGGCGCCTGTATGTTGGTTATGAATGGAGAATAAAAATGAATATTGTTTATGATAAGGTGAGTATGCCAATAGCTCATGAAAATTATTTCCCAGTGGATATTTCTGCAGATACAATGAAAGAACATCAACAAAATGTTCTTGCAAAAATTGAAAAATATGGGTTGGATGCAGTGATTATTTACGCTGATCGGGAACACGGTTCAAATTTTGCATATTTGACCGGATTTGAACCACGGTTTGAGGAAGCTGCTTTGGTTTTACATAGAGATGGAACAAGTTATCTGATGCTTGGAAATGAAAATCTCAAAATGGGAAAATATAGTTTTATAAAGAGTAAAGTGGTTCATGTACCTCATTTCTCACTTCCCAATCAGCCCATGGAGACGATAAAGTCTATGAAGGAGCTTGTAGCCGAAGCAGGAATCCATGATGGTATGAAAATTGGATGCGTTGGATGGAAGCATTTTACGAGCAGTCTGAAAGAAGAAGAAAACTTGCTGGACATTCCGGAATTCATTGTAGAGGCTATAAAGCAGAATAATCCGACTGGCGTGGTATGTAGGGCAAGCAATATCTTTCTCGATGCTGAGAATGGATTGAGAAACCGGGTAAATGCAAATGAGATTGCACATTATGAATTTGGAGCGGGATTGGCATCGTCGAAAGTTCTGAAGGCGCTTAATGAAGTAGAACCGGGAAAAACAGAAATGGAAATTGCAGAAAAGTTGTCTGCATTTGGACAGCCGACCACAGTAACAACAATATGTGCTGCTGGTGAACGATTTACAAATGCTGTTGTTTTTCCGAGAAATAAACAAATTCAAAAGGGCGATAGAATGTCAATTACTTTTGGACTGAGAGGTGGCTTAACGTCTCGGGCAGC
Source organism: Parablautia sp. Marseille-Q6255 (assembly GCF_951230155.1). Lineage (GTDB taxonomy): Bacteria > Bacillota > Clostridia > Lachnospirales > Lachnospiraceae > Choladousia. The sequence goes on along the minus strand of NZ_CATNVD010000007.1, from coordinate 97,734 downwards.
ATATGTGGCAAATGAAAAGGCAGATTTGCCAAAAAACGAACAGGATTATATTGAAAAGGTAGCTATGCCGTATTATAAAGCTGCTGTTACATGGTATGAAATGATTGGGATTGGTCAGTCTTGTGCAGAAATCTATCAGACCATTGAAGAAGTGTTGCCGAAAGATATTTACCATTGGACCTTGAATCCGGGGCATTATACAAGTGCTGATGAATGGACGGCATCGCCGATGTATACAGATTCTGAGGTGAAGCTAGAAAGTGGCATGATGTTGCAGATGGATATTATTCCTTCGGTTTCTGGGTATGGTGGAGTGAGTGCGGAAGATGGAATTGCAATTGCGGATGAGCAGCTTCGAAATCAGATAAGAGAAGAATATCCGGAAACATGGAAGCGGATAGAGGCGCGTAGAGCGTATATGAAAAGTAACCTTGGCATTGTTTTGAAAGATGAGATTCTGCCGATGAGTGATATTTGTGGTTATTTGCGGCCGCTGATTCTGAATCATGGATATGCTTTAAAAAAGGAAAAAGTATAAAATGAAATAGGAGGAGAGAAAATGAACCATAGATCACCGGATATGATACACTATAAAGCGGTGGAAAAGTTACATTGGGGAACGCTGGGTGCTTGCCCAGAATTGCCGGATACAGTATATGAGAAAAGATTGGAAAAGCTTTATTCTAAAATGGATGAAGAAGGGCTTGATACAGTAGTACTCTACGCAGATCGAGAACATTATTCAAATTTTAGATATTTAGCAGCTTTTGAACCAAGATTTGAAGAAGGAATACTGGTCATACATAGAAATGGAAAGAATTATGTGCTATTGGGAAACGAGTGTTTTTGCCTGTACCAGGAATGCAAATTTGCGGTAACACCTGTATTGTGTCAGATTCTTTCTTTGCCCAACCAGACGATGAATCAGTTTTCTTCAATGGAAGCGTTGTTTGAAAGAGCAGAAATAAAAGTTGGTATGAAGGTTGGCGTTGTTGGCTGGAAATTATTTACAGCAAAGACAGACGCAAAAAATATCTTTGATGTACCGAGCTATATTGTAGAAGCATTGAAGCATGTTGCGGGAAATAATAATATAGAAAATGCCACAGATTTGTTTATTGCACCTGATGATGGTATCCGAGTTGTAAATGATGTTCACACGATTGCGCAGATGGAGCACGGTGCGACACAGGCATCAAGAAGAGTGGCAGAAATGCTGGAGGCTTTAGAACCCGGAAAAACAGAAGAAGAATTGGGCGCGTATTTGAACCCAAGAGGTAAAGTGATGTCATGTCATCCGTATCTAGTGGCTGGAAAGAATAGATTTCGAGGCTTGATCAGTGTTACTGATTATGTAGTGAAAAAGGGAGATGCACTCTGCACCTCTATGGGATTGGAAGGCGGTCTTACCAACAGAGCAGGATATGTAGCTGAAGAGATTACAGATTTGAAAGGAACAGAGCAGGACTACATGGAGAAACTCGCAAAACCTTATTTTGCGGCAGTAGTTACATGGTATGAGATGATTGGTATAGGAATTACCGGCGGCGCTATGTATGAAGCTGTTCAAAATATCATTCCAAAAGAAACTTATGGATGGGTTTTGAATCCGGGTCATCTGATTGCTACGGAAGAATGGCTTTCTTCACCGATTTATCCGGGATCTGATATAGAGTTCAGAAGTGGAATGTTGGTACAGATGGATATTAGTCCTAGCATGGAAGGGTATGGAGGCCCTAATTGTGAAGATGGTATTTGTATCGCAGATAAAGAACTACAAAAAGAATTAGCACAAAATTATCCAGATGTATGGAGAAGAATGAATGAAAGAAAGACTTATATGAAAGATGTGATTGGAATTCATTTGAAACCAGAAATTTTCCCGATGAGTGATTTGGCGGGATGGTATAATCCATTATTTTTAAACCGGAAAAAAGCCTTTGTTGTTTCATATAAATAAATAAGTTTTATTTAGAAACTATTATAAAAATGATTAACTTGTAGTAGCCTGCAAATAAAAAGTCAAGGCTAAATTGCTGAAAATTGATAATTTTATACAGGTTGAAAAAATGGGTATCACAATAAGACCACCACATCAGTGCTGGTCTGAAAGAAAGCGTTGTGGGATTATTCGGACTCTGGAAGTGACGAAAGATATTCTTTCACCCGACCATAGTAGATCCGTAAAAATTTATTAGCTCCGGCGGTCATGTAGACGTAATAAGGTTTACCTTGTGCTCGTTTTTTATCAAGGAACTTATAAACTGGATCATCCTGAGGCATGGTTTTGATTAAAACATCCATTACCTGAAAAAGTGTCTTGCGGAGGTCTGCGGAACCTCGTTTGGAGGTTGGAACACTCTTTTGTTCATAAGAGCCGGATTCATTTACACCAGGGTCTACACCGGCGAAAGCTGTAATTGCGCCTTTGTGAGTGAAACGGGAAACATCGCCGATCTCAGCCATGAGTTGAGGACCAAGTGATGGACCTACGCCCTTCATTTGCATGACGATGGGATATTCGGGCAGCTTAGAGGCTGTTTCATTCATAAGAGTGCGAAGTTCTTCTACAGTTGCCGAGGCATTATTGAGTTGGTCAACCGCTTGCTTAATGATAAGTTTGGTTATTTCATCCTTTGGAAGTACAGGAACAAGCTCCTTTGCTTTTCCATAGATTTCCTCAGCTTTGGATTGGCTGAAGTTGTACTTCTTTCTTTTGCACCACTTTTGATAGTGGTCTACGAAGGCTTTTAGAGACATTTTACGAACACAGTCCACATGCCAGTAAGTAGATGCAAAATCAACCCATTTCTGGCTGCCGTCACTACGTGCAGGACTGTCAAAGTAGGTATTGACGCCAGGATAGGTCTGATCAAGGATGCCGATGAGGTTATTCTTCATAGCCGTCTTGTGTTTCATATAAAAGCCGAACTGACGGTTCATGGTTTTGAGCTGATTGCGTAATTCATCCATAACACTATACTGTTTGAGATTTTGCCACTTGTCAAGTGCATATCGGGCGATTTTGACGGCGTCAGCTTTGTCAGATTTGACTTTGCGAAGGGAATCATTATCAAAATCCTTGATAAGTTTTGGGTTAATGGCGCTGACGAAAAGATTTGTCTGGGAAAGCTGATGGGCAAGGACTTCATAATAACGTCCGGTGTGCTCCATCACGATGCGGGATTCACCTTCAATGGAGTTGATGAGTTCTATAAGTGAATTAATATCACTGGCTGTGTGTTTGATCTCGAAAGGCGTAGCAACAATTTCGCCAAAAGGGCGCATAATAGCAACCATGCTTTTACCTTTAGAAACATCGATACCTACTGCGTTCATAAATTTGTCACTCCTTAAAAATTGATCATGCAATGGATAAATACCAGTTTTACTCATTGCCTATTCAATCTACTGTGGTGTGACACGAATGCGCCTAAGGCGATTCAACCTGCATAAAACGAACGCTGCGAATGAGGAGCTGGTTATCAGTCTACTTAACGGACGCGAAGTCCAAGAAAGGAAGCCGACATACCGATTGCTCCATCATTATACAGCTTAAGCAACAAGATGGATAATTCCTTACTGGCTGTAAGGGATATTAACCATATTTATATTGTAGTAGAAAGGAGACCGACTATGAAAAAGAGAATGTTAGGAATACTACTGGTGGGAGCAATGGTAGTATCAGGGGCTATGACTGTAGTTGCAGAAGAAAAGATGATTGCAATCGTTCCGTGGAGCATGGCAGAAACTTTTGCAGTAGATTTTTCACATGAAGCAGAAAAAGAAATTGAGGCAAGAGGATGGAAATCTGTTACTATGGATCCAAAAGGAGACTGGGTTTCAGAATATACCATTATTGAAAACTTAATTACACAGCAGGTTGACGGCATTATTTATACAGCAATTGATTCTGATGGAGCAAATGATCTTGTTGAAAAGGTAAAAGAAGCCGGAATTCCTATTATTGGCTACGATTGTCTTGCATCAGAAGGTGGCGAAGATGCAGCGATTCGTTATGATGATTATAGGGGGGGACAGATGGCTGCGGAACAGGCAATGGAAGCATTAAATGGTAAAGAAGATGCAAAAATTGTTGTGTTTGAAGATGATCCCTCTATTTCTTCCAGTACATTGCGTGTAAATGGATTTGTAGATTATCTTTCTGAAAATTATCCGAATGTCGAAGTAGTATTAAACAGAACACAGGATAAAACATCAGATGGCTGCTATATTTGGGCGACTGATATGATTACCGCTCATGCTGATATTGATGCGATTTTCTGTTACTGGGCAGAATGCGCAATGGCAACTTATAATGCAGTGCAGGATGCGGGGAATACAAATGTTAAAATTATTGGATATGATGCTACTGAAGAACAGCAGGAAGTAATGAGGTCTGTTGGAGAAGATTGTCAGCTATATGCAAGTCTGGGAATGTCGCCGACTAAGATGGCTACGCAGTGTATTCAGTTTATGGAAGAGATTTTTGCAGGAGAATACACAAGAAGTGGACCGGAAGATATTTTTGCGCTGGAACCTGTGCTTCTGAACGTACATAATGCGCAGGAATTTGATATTAATGAATAGAAGTGACGTGTATTTATTGAAAGCTGATATAGTAACATGTGCTGGCTATTGCGGTATTGTTATAAGATTGGTTCAAGAATATGAAATAGAAAATGTTAAAGTTTTAGCTTAGATGGGATACTCTACTTCATATACAAACACGGATGGTTCTGCCGTGTGTTAAAGAAAAAATACATATTTAATCTATGACATATTGTAAAAAAATAGGGGGCTGTCGGTAAATACCGATTTTTAGCTTCTAAATCTTAAAATATGAATCTCCTGTAGAACTTAGTGTTTTTATACCTGATTTTCGACAGGAGATTTTTATTTTTCTCTTTTTGGTATGTATTTTAGGGGTTAGCGTCAAATATAAATGTGTATAGAAAAGCAGCCAACCCACCGATTGTCTCAGCTGCTGGCAGTTAGCGACACAGCTCGCTTCTGAATAATAGGATATACTTTTCAAGAAATTCAGAATATTGCCGAAGGGCTGATCAAGGGATGTCACTCAAAATATACTGGATATATTTCCTTGGATTCAGGTCATTCGCCTTTGCTGTTTCTATCAATGTATACACACCAGCACTGGCCCGTGCACCTTTTGAGCTTTCCTAGAACAGCCAGTTCTTTCTGCTTATGGTAAATGAACGGATACTTTTAAATGAATCAGTGGAATCGGCCGAAACTTTACGAGGGAGTTTTTGGAATGGTATGACCAGATGCTGATGCAGGAGCGGGATAAGAGCAAATACAGACATAAGAGGGTGCGCCAGACCACCGTGAATGGGAAAAGGTTTCGACCTCTTCCTTTATTTTTTTGCTTTTTGCCAATGATAATTATATTCTAAGCTGACAAGGACATAAAAGTGTGGAATTCGGGCGGCATATTGCGTCATCATAGCAATATATATATCGTCTAAATTATCATGGTACAAATAATTACAAAGTATGATATTATGAGAAATAAACAATCTGGAATTTTTAGAGGTAAGATAGCATGAATACACCGACATTGAAAACGGAACGCTTGGTTTTAAGGAAGTTTACAGAACAAGATATGGAAGCTCTTTTTCTTATTTTGAGAGATAAAGAAGTGAATAGGTTCCTACCTTGGTATCCGTTAAAAGATTTAGAAGAAACAAGGCAATTTTATGAGGAACGATATGCTTTAAATTATGCACAGCCACAAGGGTATGTATATGCAATCTGTCTGAAGGAAGACGATTTTCCGATTGGTTACATCAATGTTGATATGGAAGAAGCCCATGATTTGGGATATGGATTGCGTAAAGAGTTTTGGCATAGAGGGATTACTACCGAAGCAGCAAAAGCTATAATCGAACAGGTGAAAAAAGACGGATTGCCCTATATTACAGCAACACATGACAAAAACAATCCGAGAAGCGGCAATGTTATGAAGAAGTTGGGTATGAAATACTGCTATTCCTACGAAGAACAATGGCAACCGAAAAATTTTCCTGTCATATTCCGAATGTATCAACTCAATTTTGATGGCAATACAGATTTTGTATATCGAAAATATTGGAATGATTCTGAAAATCATTTTGTCGAGGAATTATAAAATTCCAGGCTGTAGCAGACAGGTTTGGATATGAAACACAATATTTAGGAGTGATGAAATGAAATGTATAATGCTTCATGGGCTGGGACAATCTTCTGAAAGCTGGAGTGATACCGTAAAAGTTCTCAATGATGAATTTGAAGTTTTATGCCCGAATTTATCAGACTGGCTTTCCGGGAAAACACCATGTTATGATACATTGTATCGGGCATTGGAAACATACTGTGAACAGTTGGAAGAACCGTTAAATATTTGCGGACTGTCTTTAGGCGGTATTCTTGCTATGCAGTATGCGATAGAACACCCAGAAAAAGTGAACTCATTGGTGTTAATAGGAACACAATATGAAATGCCAAAGTATCTGTTGAAAATGCAAAATATGATATTTCGTATTATGCCTTATTCAGCATTTGAAAAAATGGGCTTTCAGAAAACAGATTTTATCAATCTATGCAAATCTATGACGGAACTTAATTTTAAACATGAACTGAAAAAAATATCATGTTCGGCACTTGTTGTCTGTGGTGATAAGGATAAGATAAATAAAAAAGCTTCTTTCGCATTGCAGCACCAGATAGAAAATGCAGAAATAGTTATTGTTGAAAATGCAGGACACGAAGTAAATACTGATAACCCGGCAGTGCTCGGGCAAAAGTTAAGTGTATTTTTCAGACAATACACCCGATAAACAATTTTATATCCATACACATTCTGCACATGCAAAAGCGAGCCACAGGTCGATTGACGCGATTAACTTGATTTGGTATGATTGACATATAAATTTAAAGCACAAGGAGACGGCAGTATGCTTTTTCAGACAAATGAACCTGCAGAACGGAAAGACGTTGTGGCTGACGCTGTTAAAAAAAGAAGTATTGCTTTTGAGGGAATATCCAATGCCCGGGATCTGGGCGGATTACAGACTGTTTCCGGTCATATGATTTCTCCGGGATGCCTGATTCGTTCGGCAAATCTGGCAGATGCAACGCAGTCGGATAAAAGAAAGCTGCGAGAGTATTGGCATATTGCAAAGATCATTGATCTGCGCACTGAAATAGAACGAAGGGAGCGTCCGGATGTGTCCCTGCCGCATACAGACTATCTGACGATCCCGATTTTTACAGAAAGCATGGCGGGTATTTCACATGAAAAAAGCCTTACCGTAGAACAGCTTTTTGCTGTAGCACCCAGGATGGAACAGCTGTACCGCCAAATAGTGACAGATGAATTATGCAGAAAAAATCTGGGCAGGGCGGCCCGGTGTGTGATGGAGCATGATTTTTCAAAAGGCAGTGTTTTGTGGCATTGTACGGAGGGAAAGGACCGGTGCGGTTTGCTGTCTGCAGTACTGCTTTTGGCACTTGGCGTAGACCGCGGCACAATTACAGAGGATTATATGCTGACAAATCATGTTAATGAGGCAAAGGCAGAAAGATACGCTCAGATGCTGCGCGCATCCGGGAAAACCGAGGCAGAAGCCGCGAGGATGCGGGATATGTTTTTGGCGAAAGAGGAGTATCTAAATGAAGCTTTTTTAGCGATAGACGAACAGTATAAAAGTATCGACGCATTTTTGTGCGACGGACTGGATATTCCGTCGGAGCTGATCCTAAGGTTTCAGGAGTCTGTGCTTTGCTGAACCATATCAGTTTTGTGTGGTGGAGGAGCTTGCAAAGGATTTCGGCGCAGGAAGGAGACAGGAGAGATCGCGATGTATACCTATGAGGAATTAAAGGCTTTTGTGGAGAACTGCAGCCGGTGTCCGCTGGCCAGGACGAGAAAGAAAGCAGTTATGGGAAAGGGAAATATGGACTCTGGAATTTTGTTTATCGCGGAGGCTCCGGGTGCGAATGAGGACCGTGACGGAGTTCCGTTTACAGGCCCTTCCGGCCGTGTACTGGATGAGCTTTTAGAAGGGATCGGGTTGACCAGAGGGGATATTTATCTGACAAATATTGTGAAATGTCATCCGCAGGGAAACAGAGATCCCAGGCCGGAGGAACAGGAAGCCTGCATTGCTTATCTGAAGTATGAAACCTTTCTTATAAAGCCAAAAATAATTGTTTGTCTTGGGAGGATTGCGGCTCAGAGGATCCTTGCTCCGGATTACCGGATCACAAGAGAACACGGGAAGTTTTTGTACCGAAAGGAAACGTGGATGACTGCAGTTTATCATCCTTCTGCAATACTGCGGGATCCTTCTAAAATGGCAGAAGCAAAAGAGGACTTTGAAAAAATAAGACAGAAATATCAGGAGACAGCGTGAATATTAATGAAGTTTCTGAGAAAGCAAACAGCGAGCCGTGGAAAGAAAAAGAGAGGGAAAAAGGGGGAATTCCATGGAGAAGATCAAAGAGAAGACAAAAGAGAAGCGGTTTGTGTTTTTTGGTATCCTGCTGATTGGGGCGGCGGTAGTGCTTCTGCTTATCGCAGCAGGCCTGGGAGAAAAGAAAGAGCATCTGCCAAGGGAGAAGGATACGGAGTTTCAGAAGGGATCGGATATTTCCAGTAGAGATCTTTCGGATATACAGATCGACTCTCTGTATAAATTATGTAAGGTATGGGGCTATACGAAATACCACCATCCTTCGGTGATCTCTGGAGAGTGGAACTGGGATGCAGAGCTTTTTCGTGTGATGCCGGGTATACTGGAGGCAGGCAGCAGCGATGAAGCAAATGAAGTCCTGATGGAATGGCTAAAACAGTTTCCGGTGAAAAAAGAAGAGCCGGAACAGGAAGATATCTGGGAGCAGATCCAGGCTGAGGCCGGTAAACAGACTCTGGATACTGGATGGATCGAGGATCCGTCATTTCTGGGAGAAGAGCTGAGTGACTACCTTTGCAGTATGTCAGATCTGTATATTTCAGACCGGGACACGGCCTACGCTTCATTTGAAGAGAGCGGATGTGTTTCTTTTGAAAATGAGACGATGTATCCGGTTGCAGATGGCGATATGGGAATGAAGCTTTTAGGGCTGTTTCGATTCTGGAATATATACGAATACTATTCTCCGAATATAGAGATCACAGCAGAGGACTGGGATGAAGTCCTGAGGGAAGCGATTCCGGATGTTGCACAGGCTCTCGATTACCGCAGCTACGTACTTGCGATCGCACGGGTGGCGTCTATGACAGGGGATGCGCACATTGCACTTGCAGATAAAGAGAGGCTGCTGTATTACTATTATGGAAAATATTTTTTGCCCTGCAGCATCAAAATGATCGATGGACAGGCGGTGATCGATCAGGTGAAAGCGGGTGAAAAGCAGCTGCAGGCAGGAGATATTCTGCTTGCGATCGATGGGATGAGGACCGAAGACCGGATCGAAGAACAGCGACAATATCTTGCACTTCCGGAAAGGGACAAGATATTAAACCAAATGGAACATTTACTGCTTGAAGCGCAGGGGGAAGAAGCGGAAGTTGTGGTGCTGCGTGGGGAGCAGGAAATGACGCTGCATATTTCGACTATGAAATACCAGTATTCTTATAAAAATCCTGTGGAAAATGGACGACTGGAATCCACACAGATCGGCTATATTGATCCGTCTGCACTGGAAACAGGAGATCTGGAAGCGCTGATGAAGGAATTTCAGGATACGGAAGGGATCATCGTAGATCTGCGGTATTATCCATCAACTGCGATCCTCTACCTGCTGGCAGAATATATCGTGCCAGAACAGAAAAATTTTGCCAGGATCGGTCTGCCGAATCAGGCAATGCCGGGTGCGTACTGGCAGCAGGAAATGGTGACAGGAAAAGGCACACTGAAGGAGCTGATGGATGACGTACGGACTTTTACGCCGTATCAGGGGAAAATCGTTCTTCTGATGAATGAGGAAAGTCAGAGTCAGAGTGAATTCACGGTTATGGCGCTGCGGCAGTCGCCAAATGCAGTGGTGGTAGGGAGCCCGTCTATTGGAGCGGATGGCAATGTCGTTAAGGTATCACTGCCGGGAAGCGTGATCATGTATATTTCCGGTCTGGGTGTATATACACCAGAAGGAGGTCAGACACAGCGCTGCGGACTTGAGCCGGATGTAGCGTGCTATCCGACCCTGGAAGGGATCCGGTCCGGGCGGGATGAACTGATCGAAAAAGCAATAGAGATCATTGAAGAACCCCGGCTTTAATGCAGCGCTTCCAGCTGTGTACGGATCTTGTGTTCATGCTCCGCGCGGCTGCCGGATATCAGCTCCAGAGTCAGATAGTCAGGGGAGATCTGATGAATGATTTCACAAATAGCAGGATCCGTAAAGGGTTCATGTCTGTCAATTGCCAGAACGTGATACATCGCTTTTGTAAAGCGTTCATAATAATCCAGTGGAATTTCGGGCGGACTGCTTAGGTACGCTTCCATATAGGCGCCGGAGAGCGTCTGGTGCAGATGGATCCCTTTGATGAAATCAGTCAGCTCTGCATGAGCGTGGAGCATCTGTTTGAGACAGGCGATAGCCTCCCTCTGGGTACGGAGCCCGGGATTCGTGTGAAGAAAATGTCCGATATCCAGCATGATCCCTTTTTTGGGATAAGAGATATGGTCAAGCAGCATTTTTGTAAGAGCCGGCTCTGTCATGCGAAGTCCGGGCCACCAGAGGTTTTCCATAAGAAAATAAAATGGAGTGTCCGTATAGTCGGCGAGAAGCTGATTGATCAGCTGAGCAGCTGCGAGGATGACTTCTTTGTCAGAATAAGAAAAGCTGTTTGTGAGGATATCCGTTGTACGCACATTAGAAATATGAAAGACAACGTACTGAGCGCGGTGAAGGCGCGCGTATTCGAGATCTTCCTTTCCACGCTGCAACAGTACGTTACGAGTAGACCCGCAAAATACGGATTCCCAGATGGCTGGGGATCCGTATTCCAGGTTCAGGGCGTCCACATCATGGTTCCACAGATCAAGCCAGTCTGACTGGCATCGCATATGTACGCCGATCACCTGACCAGGGAGAAAAGGATAGAGCGGCGCCTGAGCAGAAGAGGGCATCACCTCCAGCCCATCCAGTCCAAATCGGGTGATCATATTCTGAAGATCAGAAGCATCCGTATAGCGGGCCAGATCATCTTTATAGTCTGTAATATTGATCAGCTTTTTCATGGCTATTTTCTGTATGGCCTCCTTGTGTATTTATCTCTGTGTTTTCCTGAGATTGTTTTTTTGTTTTTCTGTTCGATTGTTTCCAGGTTTGACGGGGGTTACCGGACGGGTAGCTTTTCAAGCTGGGAGGCGTGAAGCTTTTTCAGTACATGTAAGACTGGATGATACAGAACCAGCATGATCACAAAGTTCCCTGCACAGTGCAAAATATCGTAAGGAATGCCGGCAGCCCAGTATGTAAGAGCCGCACCCGGACCTCCGGAGATCAGATAGGGGATCGAACACAGTGCACCGAAGGCGAGCCCGTATGCGCCGGCGATCACTGCCCATAAAATGGCAGAATCTGTTTTTTGCAAAAGAAGTACAAGCAGAGCAAGTATGCTCCAGATATACAGATAGCTGACCCACCAGATACCAAAGCCAAAGATCAGCCCCTCGAGGATAACAAAAGCATAGATGATCGGAAACACCCGTTTTTTATAAACGAGCGTGTACGCGATGATCAGAAAACTTACGGGCTCAATATTAGGGAGAAAAGCCATGCCGAGCTGACCGATCAGCAAAATGGCACTGAGCAGTCCCATTGTCACGATGTACATTATTTTTTGTCTGTGCTGCGTCTGTCTCATGGCAAATCTCCCAATAGTATTCTTTCGTATTAATATCCGACGGTCAGAGTGAGCTCGTATTTCTCTCCATCTGCGATCGGGGTCTGATCTGCAGACGTATTCAGTTGTTCATTGCCCTTTGTAATGCACCACCATTCCTGATTGGAATCGTCTGCTTTCTCACCGTCTACAGTAGTGATGAAAAGACCGTAGGCTCCGTCTTCTCCTTCAATGAGTTTCTCATCGCTTAAAACTTCACCAAGAAATTCACACTGTGTCGTATATTCAAAGGATTTTGTGCTGCCATCCTTATGTACGACTTCTACCGTGATTGTTTTTTCTCCTTTTGCCGTTTTACCTTTTGTAAAGTGGTAAACAGCAAACAAAACAGCAATGACTGCAAGAAGCGCTGCGAGAGCAAAGATGATTTTTTTCGTGTTTTTCTGTTTCATTTCCATAGAGATTCTCCTTTCCTGTCACACTTTACACTATTTTGTGAGAAAAAGCAATCGCTTTTCATTGGAGATGCGCAGTGCTGGTTCTGTGCTTATGGAATAAATATAAAATATTTATAAATTCCGGATGCGTTCTTGACGGAGAGAACGGTATGGTACGATAATGAAAAAAATATTTTAGCTGTCCGCGGGGCGAACGCCCGGGATGCTTCAGGAGGTTTTTATGTTATCGCGCTATAGTGTAAAAAGACCATATACAGTTGTTGTCGGGATCGTTTTGATCCTGTTGCTTGGTTATGTGTCGTTTTCTGATATGCAGACAGACCTGCTTCCGGATATGACACTTCCATATGCAGTCGTATACACAGCTTATCCGGGCGCCAGTCCGGAAGAGGTAGAGTCGGTTGTCACAAGACCTGTAGAGCAGGCGATGGCGACTACCAGCAATATAGAAAATATCAATTCTGTCTCAAGTGAAAATATGTCAGTCGTAGTTCTGGAATTTTCGCAGTCTGCGAATATGGATGCGGTGACGATTGAGATGAGGGAGAGTCTGGATCAGATCGAGAGCTACTGGGATGATTCGATTGGCAGTCCGATCATTATGAAAATGAATCCGGATATGCTTCCGGTCATGGTGGCGGCGATGGAGGCAGGTGAGCTGACGCAGAGCGAACTGACTGATCTTGTGAACAATGAGGTGCTTCCTGAGCTGGAAAGTATCGAGGGAGTAGCGTCTGTATCGGTGAATGGAACGATCGAGGAACAGGTGCAGGTACTTCTGCGTGAAGAAAAGATCAAAGAAGTCAATAAGAAGATAAGATCAGCTCTGGATGAACAGTTTGAAGAGGCGCAGTCTGAGCTTGAGGAGGCGCAGGCTGAGCTGGAAGATGGAGAGCAGAAGCTTGCAGACGGTCAGGCACAGCTCGCGGATCAGACGGCTGCGGCGCAGGGACAGCTGAATTCGGGTACATCGCAGATGATCACCGGTCAGGTACAGATCGACCAGAAGCTTGCGGAGGTAGAGGCTGGACTCAAACAGATAGAAACGTCTGAAAGTGAACTGGCAGCGCAGGAGAAGGAGCTGCTTGAAGGAGAAGCAGCATTAAAGGAGCTTCCGGCACAAAAAGAGGCACTGGCAGCACAGCAGACGCAGATGGAGCAGGCGATCAGCCAGCTGGAAGCTGCCCCGACGCAGCTTGCAGGTATGGAAGCGGCGATCGTGAAGCTTGATGCGGAGATCGCAGCCTTAAATGAGGCCATTGCGCAGCTTCAGGAACACGGGGGCGGCGATGCGCAGATGCCGGGTGAGGAGCAGTCGGAGACCGGAGAAGAGACACAGCCTGCGCAGACGGATATGGCAGAGTCGGAGCCGGACGGGGAAACGGGTGATCTTGTCTTACAGGAGCAGACCCTTACGCAGGCATCGGATCAGGCGCCTGCTGTTGGGGAGGCTCAGGAAGAGATTATTATAGAAGAAACACAGACAGATGCCGGGGCAGCGCAGAACTCGGAAACAGACGGATCCGGGATGGCTTCTGAAGGAAGCGGTGCGCAGACGGAGGACTCTCTTACGATTCTTTCACAGGAAGTGATCGGGCAGGTGACGCAGGACGCCCAGACGCAGGCTCAGATCGCACAGCTTCAAAGTCAGGTAGTGCAAAAGGAAGCAGAAAAGGCTTCTTATGAGAGCGCAAAGGCGCAGGCGATGGCAGCATTGGCGTCGCTTGGCGTCAACACGGGCGGCAGCTACATAGAGATGACACAGAGCATCGATACCATAAAGTCTGAGCTTGTTTCCAGAAAGCTGCAGTTGGATGACGGGATGACCACGCTCCAGAAGTCTCTGAATCAGATGCCGGAGCAGCTCGCCTCGATTGCGGCAGGAAAGTCTGCGATCGCGTCTGGAAAAGTACAGCTGTCCTCTGGTAAAACGCAGCTCCAGCAGGCCAAAGCACAGCTTCAGCAGGCCAAGGCGCAGATCGGTTCCGGGCAAAGTACAGTGACGGAAGCGATCGCACAGCTCAACCGCGCACAGATTTCGGCTACCATAGAGATGGCAGTCGGTAAGGCGCAGCTTAGTGCGGGAAAAGACGAGATCGAGACGGCGCTGGAGCAGGTGCGTACCCAGAAGGAAACGGCCTATGATCAGGCAGATGCGTCGCAGATCATTACAGCAGAAATGGTAAAAGGAATTCTTGCCGCGCAGAATTTCAGTATGCCGGCCGGCTATGTGACCGAGGAGGGGACGGATTTTCTGATCCGCATTGGCAATAAGTTTGATGAAGTACAGGATCTGAATGATCTGGTGATCCTGGATCTGCACATAGATGGAGTGGATCCGATCCGCCTTTGTGACGTTGCGGATATCACAGTACAGGATGACAGTGATGCAATCTACGCAAAGGTGAATGGCAAGGAAGGCGTCATGTTCACGATGCAGAAGCAGTCGGGATATTCGACTGGTGATGTATCAAAAAAGATTAAAGAAAAGTTTGCAGATCTGGAAAAAACAAACAGTGACATACATATCATCCGGCTGATGGATCAGGGAGTGTACATTGATCTTGTGGTGGATTCTGTGCTTGACAATATGATTTCAGGAGCAGTACTGGCGATCTTTGTGCTTCTGGTCTTTTTAAAGAGCGTACGGCCGACGTTCGTCATTGCGTGCTCCATCCCGATCAGTATTATGGCGGCAGTTGTGCTGATGTATTTCAGCAATATTACGCTTAACATTATCTCCCTTTCCGGACTTGCGCTGGGGATCGGTATGCTGGTCGATAATTCTATTGTCGTGATCGAAAATATTTATCGTTTAAGAGGCGAAGGATACTCTGCCAGGAAAGCAGCCGTCGAGGGGGCAAGGCAGGTGGCAGGCGCGATCGCAGCCTCGACGCTTACTACGATCTGTGTATTTGCGCCGATCGTATTTACAAAAGGGATCACACGGCAGCTTTTTGTAGATATGGGACTTACGATCGCGTATTCACTCGTTGCCAGTCTCGTGGTCGCACTGACCTTTGTTCCTATGATGGGAGCAGGTCTTTTGAAAAATATAAAGGAAAAACCAAGCCGCTTTTTTACAGCGCTTCAGAACAGATATGCGGCAGTGCTTCGCGTATCCCTGAAAGGAAAGGCTCTGGTATTGCTCCTGGCAGTCGGTCTGCTTGTTCTGTCAGGATATTTGGCGGTGTCCAGAGGTACGGCATTTATGCCGGAGATGGAGAGTACGCAGATCAGTGTATCGGTGCAGGCTCCAAAGGAAAGTACGCTGGCACAGACAGGCGCATTATCGGATGAGGTGATGGCGCGTATTCGCGAGCTGCCAGACGTCACGGATGTCGGTGCGATGAACAGCTCAGGCTCCATGACGGGCACGGGAGGAAGCGGACAGAGTGCGAAAGAGCAGGTATCCATGTATGTGCTCCTGAGAGAGGACAAAAAGCTTTCTGGAGATGAGCTGGCAGAGGAGATCCTCAAACGAACAGAGGATCTGGAGTGTGAGGTGCAGGTTGAGACTTCCACGATGGATACCTCCGCGCTTGGCGGAAGCGGTATTTCAGTCAAGATAAAGGGACGTGAACTTGATCAACTCAAGAAAATGGCCGGCGAGGTGGCAGACATCCTCTCTGGTGTAGAAGGAACTCAGAATGTATCGGATGGTATTGAGGAAAAGACGCTGGAGTTCCGTCTGGTCGCAGATAAAAACAAAGCGATGGAATATCAGCTGACGACGGCGCAGATTTATCAGATGCTTCAGGAGAAGCTTGCAGAAGCATCCAGCGCAACGACGCTGTCTACCCTCTCAAAGGACTATTCTGTATTTGTTTTAAGTGACGCAGATGAGACGCTTACGAGAGAGAAGATCAAAAATCTGACGATCACGGGCAAGGATGAGGAGAATAAGGACGTTGAAGTACCGCTTGAGGAGCTGGTCGAATTCCAGGATACAGACGGCTTTTCATCTATCAGCCGCGAGGAACAGAACCGCTATGTGACGGTAACGGCAGAGCTTGCAGATGGCTACAATATCGGACTGGTATCGGCAAAGGCGAAAGAGGCGCTTAAAGATTACGAGGTTCCGGAAGGCTACAGTATGGAGATGGCAGGTGAGGATGAGACGATCAATGAGGCAATGGGTGAGGTTGCCAAGATGCTTGGTCTCGCAGTTGTCTTTATGTACCTGATCATGGTAGCGCAGTTCCAGTCACTGCTTTCACCGTTTATCGTGATGTTTACGATCCCGCTTGCATTTACCGGCGGCCTGTTTGGGCTGTATCTGACAGGAAATCCTATCAGCGTTATCGCGATGATCGGCTTTGTGATGCTCTCCGGTATTATCGTAAACAATGGTATCGTGCTTGTGGATTATATCAATCAGCTTCGCCGGTCCGGTCTGGACAAAAAAGAAGCGATCGTGGAAGCCGGGCGGACACGTCTGCGCCCGATCATTATGACAGCGCTTACGACCATCCTGGGACTGCTGACGATGGCATTTGGGATGGGTATGGGAGCCGACATGATCCAGCCTATGGCGATCGTTACGATTGGCGGACTGACGTATGGAACCCTGCTGACGCTCTTTGTCGTACCGTGTATTTATGACATTTTGAACCGGAAAAAGGATATGACAGAAGAAGAGCTGTAAAGGTCACAGCGATTTGCGGTATTGGCTCGGCGTCATCTGATAATGCCTGCGGAAATAGCGGATATAGGAGCTCGCAGAGGAAAAGCCTGTCTCCAGTGCGATATCCGTCACGGATAAATCTGTTGTGGCAAGCAGCGTTTTACTCATATGCAGACGATAACGGATCAGGTACTGATACGGGGAGGCATGGACAAATTTCTGGAAACAGCGCAGACATTCTGTTTTGCTGATATGTGCGGCAGCGGCAATATCTTCTATGTGCAGAGGCTTTTTGTAATCCCTGTGGATGAGGCCAAGCAGCAGCCGGATTCTTTCATAGCTCTTTTCCGGGACAGCCGGAGCAGATTCTGGCAGCACAGTGATAAATTCCAGCCATAGCTGGACCAGACGGACAGACAGACGGTATTCATACTGTCTGTCTGTTTTTGACTTTTCCTCCCGTTCAAAATACAGCGTATCAAGAGCCTGCACAGCAGACAGGACCGGATGACAGCCCGGATCTGTCCGTTTCATATGGCAGCAGGTAAAGGCCGGGTTCCCGGTAATCGCCAGTACGCTGTTTTGTTCCATGATGCTTCCGGGAAAAAAGGAGAGCATACGGGTCGGGATCAGGAAGCTGTGATAACAGGAGCCGTGAGCGCCTGCGATGTGATGGAGCACAGCGCGGTTCAGGAACATCACGTCTCCGGCATACAGATCATACGATTCATCATAGACGGTGATATGGACCGCTCCCTGCAGTACGAGGACAAACTGGACCTCCTCGTGCCAGTGAAGCATCTGGAAGCCTTCATTTTCCGGTATGCAGACGCCATCCCTGATATTCAGTACAAGGAGAGGGAAGCCTGTGGTGTGGTATGGATTGTGCGAGTAGACCGGGGCAGTGTCTGCAGTATTGGAATGTGTCATCTTATCTATACTCCAAAAGAGTGATTCTGGTTTTAGTAATGATCGGTTTGGCGTTATTTTGATATATTATAGGCGAAAAACGCCTATTTTTCAAGAATATATGGAGCTATACTGCTATTGCCTGGAGATGCAAAAAGATCCGGGAGAGGAATGCCATAAAAAGAGCCGGGAGGAAATCAGATGAAGATCGAAGGAAATGAGACAGAGAAAGCGGCAATGAGAGAATTTCACAGAGGCAACAGAGCGCAGGGGCTTCGGATCCAGGAGGAATTTGTGGCTGAATTTCGCCGGGAATATGACCGGAAGGATCACTGCCCGTGTACGAAAGCGTGCCGCTATCATGGAAACTGTAAGGAGTGTGTGGCTATTCACCGCGCGCATGGTGAGCACGTACCAGCCTGTATGAGGCAGATGGTCAATGAGAAGCTTCAGGTCTTGTCAGAGCTTACAGAGCATACATTCTGCCCGGATATACCGGAGCGCTCTTTTTGTAAAAAATAAGGTGGTTTCCGGACGGCTGTATGGTATAATAGAAATACAGCCGGACAAAGGCCACAGATCAGGAACAGGAGGAATGAACGGATGGAGGAACGGTTAAAAAAACAGATAGATTTTATTCTGGAGATTGATAAGGAAAAGAATATTTTCCGTCAGACCCATTTATCAGGAAACGGAAGAAATGAAAATGACGCAGAACATGCATGGCATATGGCAGTTATGGCATATTTACTGCAGGAATACTCGAATGAGCCGATAGATATTGTCCGCGTGATGCTGATGTGCCTGATCCATGACGTGGTGGAGATCGATGCGGGCGATACATATGCGTACGATGCAGAAGGGCTGAAAACTCAGAAAATGCGCGAGGAAGCAGCAAAGGAGCGGATCTACTCTCTGCTTCCCGAGGATCAGAAGAAAAAACTCAGTGCAATTTTTGATGAATTTGAGGAGAATCAGACCGCTGAGGCAAAATTTGCACATGCAATGGATAATCTCCAGCCGCTTCTTTTAAATAACAGCAATAACGGAAATGACTGGAGAGCGCATCAGGTGAGCGCGACACAGGTATATGGACGGCAAAAGAAGACAAAAGAAGGTTCACAGACGCTCTACGAGCTGACGGACCGGCTGATCCGGGAAAATATCGAAAAGGGGAATATAAGGGAAGAAAAGTGTACTGATTTGTGATTGCCTTTTCGGAAAAGATGTGCTATAATCCGTCCCAAAAGACAGGAAAGGGACACGCCTGATGCGTGTTTTGGTGATGAAATGTTCAGATAATCTTATTTGGCTTGTAACAAAAGGATCATATCAGAGGACCTGCCGGGTCATTGCTGTGCCTGTATGCCAAATCAGATTGCTGGACAATTCGGAACCTGTTATATCTTATATAGTATAGGGGTTTCTTTTTGTGCGTAAATCTGTTTTCGTGTGTGAAAACGGATTTTTTTTGTCATACAGTATATGCGTACTTCCGGCAGAAGACAGGAGGGATTGCTGTGCTGCAGATTAGAAATTTGAGCATTACACATAAAAAGGATTTACGTACGATCCTGGAAAACTTTTCGTTTGTTTTAAGAGAAGGCGACCGGGCGGTGATCATAGGGGAAGAGGGGAATGGAAAATCAACGCTTCTGAAATGGATTGCAGATCCGCAGCTGATTGACGCATATGCAGAAGCGGGCGGAGAGCGTATCTGTGCAGGAGAACGTTTTGGCTACCTGCCGCAGGAGCTGCCCCGGGAAGAAAGGGATAAAAGCATTTACGAGTTTTTTTGCGAGGAGCCGCTTTTCTGGGAACAGACTCCTGCATCGCTTGGCATGCTGGCAAGAGAACTGCGATTAGAAAAGGATTTTTTCTACAGAGAGCAAAAGGTGGGAACGCTTTCCGGCGGGGAACGGATCAAGCTCCAGATGGCAAGGATTTTGATCGCACAGCCAACGGTGCTGCTCCTGGACGAGCCGTCAAATGATATTGATATTGGCACGCTGGAGTGGCTGGAGAGGCTGCTGCTTGACTCCTCTGTGCCGGTACTCTATATTTCTCATGATGAGACGCTGATAGAGCGCACTGCGAATGTGATCATCCATATCGAACAGATACACAGGAAAACGGTCAGCAGGTATACGATCGCAAGGACAACGTATCAGGAATATAAGAAGCACAGGGAGGCACATCTGGAAAAGCAGCGTCTGGAAGCATACAATGAGCGGCGGCAGGAGCAGATCCGTCAGGAAAAATTCCGTAAGATCCAGCAGAAGGTAGAGCATGAGCAGCGGACGATTTCCCGTCAGGATCCACATGGCGGACAACTGCTGAAGAAAAAGATGAAGGCAGTAAAATCTCTGGAGCACCGCTACGTGCGCGAAGCGCAGAAGATGACGCAGATACCGGAGACGGAAGAAGCGATTTTTATGAAATTTGGAGAAGGTATCCGTATGCCGTCAGGAAAAACGGTCCTGGAGCTTTGTATGGAGCAGCTTACCGTGCCGCAGCCATACGCACATTCAGAGGCGGTTCTGGCGGAGCATATCTTTTTGCGTGTAAAAGGCGGTGAAAAGGTCTGCATCATCGGGAAAAACGGAGTCGGGAAGACGACTCTTTTGAGAAAGATCGCACAGGAGCTTCTGGCAAGAGAGGACATACATGCAGCCTATATGCCGCAGGATTATGAGGAGCTGCTCGATATGGAAAAGACCCCGGTCGAGTTTTTATGTGTCACGAAAGAAAAGGCGGAGATCACGCGGATACGTACGTACCTTGGATCTATGAAGTATACGCCTGAGGAAATGGAGCATCCGGTCGCAGAGCTCTCAGGCGGACAGAAGGCGAAAGTGCTGCTTTTGAAGATGAGCATGTCGGGAGCAGATGTGCTGATCCTGGATGAGCCGACCCGCAACTTCTCTCCTTTATCAGGGCCGGTGATCCGCAGCGTCCTTGCCTCATATACGGGTACAGTGATCAGTATCTCGCACGACAGAAAGTATCTTGGAGAGGTTTGTGATACGGTCTACGAGCTGACCGGGAGGGGACTGATCAGGCGCACGGATGTGACGGCAGAGGATGCGTAAGCCGCGCGGTCTGATGCCAGTCTGCTGCAGAGCATAGTATCAAAAGTGAAAAAAGGACACAGGAGAAATGATATGGTAAAAAGAACAGTCAGCCATTTTTGCATGGAGCAGATCTGCCGCTCCGGACAGTGCTTTCGCATGACGCAAAAAAGTGAGGAACAGTTTGTGGTAATAGCAGGAGACCGTTATCTGGAGGTTTGGCAGAGAGGGGATCAGTGCAGTTTTTCATGCAGCGATGAAGAATTTGAGGAGTTCTGGAACGCATATTTTGACCTGGATGGCGATTATGCCGGATGTATTGCCAGGATCAATCCCAGGGACGCATATCTGACGCAGGCGGCAGCGCTTGGCTGGGGGATCCGGATCCTGCGGCAGGAGCTCTGGGAGATGATCGTCTCCTTTTTGATCTCTCAGCAAAATAATATTACCAGGATACGAAAATGCATTGAAAACCTCTGTGCCGCTTACGGGGAACGGAAAATCGCCGAAAACGGAGAAACATATTTCGCTTTTCCAACGGCGCAGGTTCTGGCGCAGTGCGAAGAGGAGGAGCTGAAAGCGTGCAATCTCGGCTATCGGAGCAAATACGTAGTGCGGGCAGCAAAACGGGTGGCATCCGGCGCATTGGATCTGGAAAAGCTTTCGTGTCTTTCATACAAAAAAGCAAAAGAAGAGCTTCTTACGCTCTTTGGAGTAGGGGAAAAGGTGGCGGACTGTATCTGTCTGTTTGCCCTGCATCATCTGGAAGCCTTCCCGGTCGATACGCATATCAGTCAGGCTCTTGAGAAACATTATAAAAGAGGCTTTCCAAACCGCCGCTACCACTGTGTGCGGGGGATCATGCAGCAGTACATATTTTACTATGAATTATGGGGGAATCCCTGATAGCTGTTGTAAGACGGCGGACTTGGTGGTAGAATAAACAGAATATATCAGCGATATTAAGGGAGATACGTATGGGCAGAGGAGCAGAATATCTTACGTTTGTCACAGGGCTGCTGACGCGCAGGCTTTTGGAGCTTGAGGAGAAGATCGGGACAGTACAAAAGGACATCGAGGACATGCACGAGTATTACTGGCAGAATTATACGGAGATGGACCAGTACGGATATGAGAATTTTGACAATCAGCAGGCGCTGCTTGCACAGGTCAACGCAAAGGAAGAAAATCAGAAAATGAAGCGCCGACTGAAACGTATGCTGGACGCTCCGTTTTTCGGAAGTGTGGATTTTGTGTATGACGGAGAAGAGGAGCCGGAGATTTTTTATATCGGTATCGGAAGCTTTGCAAAACGCACGGGAGGGACGCCCCTTGTCTATGACTGGAGAGCGCCGGTCTCCAGCCTGTTTTATGATTATGATAAAGGGGAAGCTTCTTATGAGGCTCCGGGCGGCACCATGGAAGGAGAGATCGTTTCCAAATGGCAGTATAAGGTGCGCGGCGGAAAGCTCATCTATGAGTTTGAGAGCGATACGAAGATAGATGATGATATTTTAAAGCAGGAGCTTGGGGCAAACAGTGATATACAGCTGA
This sequence comes from Parablautia sp. Marseille-Q6255, assembly GCF_951230155.1. GTDB lineage: Bacteria > Bacillota > Clostridia > Lachnospirales > Lachnospiraceae > Choladousia. The sequence continues at coordinate 75,255 of NZ_CATNVD010000007.1, read as the reverse complement.
AAAATATCGTACGGACGATCCAGAAAGAACAAAATGCGATCATCCGGAATACAAAGGATCGCATACTGATCATTCAGGGGGCGGCAGGCAGCGGAAAGACCTCGATCGCTCTGCACCGGATCGCTTATCTTTTGTACCATGACAGAGAGCACTTAAAATCATCGAATGTTCTGGTACTTTCTCCAAACGGTGTATTTTCGGATTATATTTCGCATGTGCTCCCGGAGCTCGGGGAAGAACATATCCAGGAGATGAGCTTTGACCTGTTTGCATACCGCAATCTGCAGGATGTAGCTTCTGACTGTGAGGACAGGTACCATTTTATTGAGCATCAGATACGCGGCGGAAGCTCCAGATACGCACAGTGGAAGCAGTCTTCGGAGTATGTGCGTGCTGTGGAAGGATTCCTTATTGAGCTTGAAGACCGTCTGGTAGAGTTTTCTGATGTAGAATACAGGGGTGTCTGCATGCAGACGCCGAGGCTGATGCGTCTGTTCTACGAAAAGTTTTCTGAGGTGCCGCTGCTTTCCAGAATGGATGCAGTGATGGAGTGCTTTGTCGATGAGGTCGAAACCCTGAAAAACAAGACTCTGTGCGAGGATGAGCTGGAGCAGATCAGGGAGCGCTTTCAGAAAATGTATGTGACGCGGGAGATTTATCAGATCTACAACTGGCTTTTAGAAGACTGCGGGCTGCCGCAGCTTTCGTATGTGCCAAGAGAGCAGCGTATACTGGAGTATGAGGACGTCTATCCGATCCTTTATCTGAAACAGCGTCTGCTCGGAGGGGAGGGACGCAGGAATATCCGGCATCTGGTCATTGATGAGATGCAGGATTATTCTTATCTGCAGTATGTCATTCTGGAAAAGATGTTCTCCTGCAATATGACGATACTTGGCGATCGGGCACAGACCGTAGACGGCAGCGCGCAGGATGTACAGACCTTTCTGCCCGGGATTTTTGGCAGGGATGTGCGCAGGATCGAGCTGAATAAAAGCTACCGCAATACTGCGCAGATATCTGCCTATGCAGCGGAAGTATCAGGAATTACGGGCATTGAATATATGAACCGTCAGGGGAAGGAGGTAGAACGAAGGGACTTTTCCAGTGTATCGGATGCAGTAGAAGAAATCCTTCACAGCGTACGTCTTGGGGATGATGGGTTTGAGACTGCAGCAGTTCTTACCATGACGGAGGAAGAGGCAAAGCAGTGTTTTTCTCTGCTGGAAAAGCGCTTTGCGCAGGTCTCTTATATTGACAGAGACAGCAGTGCGTTTTGCAGGGGGATCACTGTTACCACGTATTACCAGGCGAAGGGACTGGAATTTGACCAGGTCTTTGTCCTGGGAGGAGATCGGGAGAATCCGTTTTATAAACAGTTCCAGTATATCAGTGCGACAAGAGCGCTGCATGAGCTTTTTATCTGTTCTGTGCTCTGACGGATGCGCGCGCAAGCGGCAGAGACAGCAGACGAAAAAGCAAACAAAACGGTATAAAATAAAGAAAGAGGGGATACTGCAAAATACACCTGGAAACTGGTATTTTGCAGCATCCCCCATTTTTCTGGCGGTATTATTGCTGGTTATTTTTGGTTTCTGCAAGCTTCATGGCGCGGACCTTCAGCGGAAGACCAAACAGGGTGATAAAGCCGCTTGCATCGTGATGATCGTACATATCTCCCGTGGTAAAGGAGGCGAGCGATTCATTGTACAGGCTGTACGGAGATGTTGTGCCTGCCTTGATGATGTTTCCTTTATAGAGCTTGAATTTTACTTCTCCGGTCACATACTGCTGTGTGGAGGTTACGAATGCCTGAAGCGCTTCACGCAGCGGAGTGAACCATTTACCCTCGTATACGACCTGGGCAAACTGGCTGCCGAGCTTTTTCTTTGTCTCCATTGTCTCGCGGTCAAGGATCAGCTCCTCAAGCTGATTATGTGCCGCCATCAGGATCGTTCCGCCCGGCGTCTCATATACGCCGCGGGATTTCATGCCTACCACGCGGTTTTCTACGATATCCACGATGCCGATGCCGTGCTTTCCGCCCAGAGCATTCAGCTGTGTGATAATCTCGGAGACCTTCATGGATTTCCCGTTCAGTGTTTTCGGAACGCCCTGTTCAAATGTCATGGTCACATATTCGCCCTCGTCCGGTGCCTTTTCCGGCGTCACGCCGAGTACGAGCATATGGTCATAATTTGGCTCATTTGACGGATCTTCAAGCTCCAGACCTTCGTGGCTGATGTGCCAGAGGTTGCGGTCACGGCTATAGCTGGAGTCAGCGGCAAAGGGAAGTACGATGCCGTGCTGCTTGCAGTACTCGATCTCGTCCTCGCGGGACTGCATCGTCCATACGTCAGTCATCCGCCATGGAGCGATGATCTTGAGGTCAGGAGCGAGCGCTTTGATACCGAGTTCAAAACGGATCTGATCATTTCCTTTTCCAGTCGCTCCGTGGCAGATGGCGGAGGCATTTTCTTTTCTTGCGATCTCTACAAGCTTTTTCACAATAGCAGGACGTGCCATGGAGGTGCCGAGCAGATACTCGTGCTCGTATACGGCGCCGGCCTGGACGCACGGCATGATAAAGTCATCACAGAATTCATCTACGATATTTTCAATATATAACTTAGAAGCTCCGGAAAGCTTGGCTCTTTCATCCAGACCATCCAGTTCATTGCCCTGCCCGCAGTCGATGCAGCAGCAGATAACCTCATAACCAAAATTTTCTTTCAGCCACGGAATCACTGCCGTGGTATCGAGTCCTCCGGAATATGCCAGAACTACTTTTTCTTTCATTATGATATCCTCCTGTTTTTTCTTGTGTATGGTTTGTCGGTGTGCGAAAAGGCACCGGGACGACTGTGCGGATACACAGGCTCCCTGTCTGTCTGTGAGTATACTCCAAATATCATAAATATGCAAGTATGAAATTATATTTTGTATAAAAAAGAAATAATATACATAAAAAACGAGGTATAAATGTATAATAATTCGCAAAAAAACACTTTACAAGGAGAGCGGGAGGGTATATGATAGGAAAAAATATCTGGCAGCAGAGCTAAGAAAAAGGAGGCTTGGGTTATTTTATGATACGGGCAGGGATTATAGGAGCAACCGGATACGCGGGAGGAGAGCTCGTGCGTATACTCTCAGGACATAAAGAGGTAGAGATCGTATGGTACGGTTCCAGAAGCTATGTGGACCAGAAGTATTCTTCTATTTATCAGAATATGTTTCAGATCGTTGACGCATCCTGTATGGATGATAATATGGAGGCGCTGGCAGATCAGGCAGACGTGATCTTTACCGCTACGCCGCAGGGACTGTGCGCGTCCATGATCCGGGAAGAGATTTTGCAGAAAACGAAGGTGATCGACTTAAGCGCCGATTTTCGTCTGAAGGATGTGCACACATATGAGGCGTGGTATAAGCTTACGCATCCGGCGCCGCAGTATCTGGATGAGGCGGTGTACGGACTGTGCGAGATAAACAGGGATCAGGTGAGAAATGCAAGGCTTGTCGCAAATCCGGGCTGCTATCCCACCTGCAGTATTCTGTCGGTCTATCCGCTTGTAAAAGAAGGGCTGATCAATCCGGCGACACTGATCATTGATGCAAAATCAGGCGCCTCGGGAGCAGGCAGAGGAGCTAAGACGGACAACCTTTACTGTGAAGTGAATGAAAATATCAAGGCGTACGGTGTGGCAGGACACAGACATACGCCGGAGATTGAGGAACAGCTCGGATATGCGGCAGGAAAAAAGGTATATCTGAATTTTACGCCGCACCTGGTGCCGATGAACAGGGGGATCCTGATCACTGCGTATGCTTCTCTTACGAGGGATGTTTCCTATGAGGATGTGAGAGCAGTATACGACAGCTATTATGAGAAAGAGCAGTTTGTGCGTGTGCTGCCGCAGGATGTCTGTCCGCAGACAAAGTGGGTAGAAGGAAGCAATTACGTGGATGTGAATGCCCGGATCGATCCGAGGACAAAGCGGATTATTATGATGGGCGCAATGGATAATCTTGTAAAAGGAGCAGCGGGTCAGGCGGTCCAGAATATGAACCTGATGTTCGGGCTTGAGGAGACGCAGGGGCTTCGTTTTGCACCGCTGTTTCCATAGGTATATGGTTACAGCTGCTCCTGGCTGACGGCTTGGCAGCCGCAGTGTATGCGCAATAATGAAAAGAAAGAGGAGAGGATTATGAAACGTATCATTGAGGGGGGCGTGACTGCCCCGAAAGGATTTCAGGCAGTCGGCATAGCGGCCGGCATTAAGAGAAAAAAGAAGGATATGGCGCTGATCTACAGTGAGGTGCCGTGTGCGGCAGCAGGTACCTTTACGACAAATATCGTGAAGGCGGCGCCGGTAAAGTGGGATCAGATGGTGGTCCATGAACATAAAAAAGCGCAGGTCGTTGTGGTAAACAGCGGGATCGCAAATGCGTGCACCGGACAGGAGGGTTACGGTTACTGCCGCCAGACGGCACAAAAAGCGGCGCAGCTGTTCGGGATACAGGATGAGGAGGTGCTGGTTGCTTCGACCGGAGTGATCGGAAAGCAGCTTCCGATGGATAAGATCACAGCCGGTATAGAGCAGATGAAGCCGATGCTCTCCGACAGCGTGCAGGCAGGGACACTGGCGGCAGAGGCGATCATGACAACGGACACTGTGAAAAAAGAGATTGCCGTACAGATAGAGATCGGCGGCAGGGTGGTGACCATCGGCGGTATGAGCAAGGGCTCCGGGATGATCCATCCGAATATGTGCACGATGCTCAGCTTTGTGACGACCGATGCAGATATTTCGCAGGAGCTGCTGCAGAAAGCGCTCTCAGATAATGTAAAGGATACGTATAATATGATCTCTGTGGACGGTGATACGTCTACCAATGATACGTGTCTGCTGCTCGCGAACGGTCTGGCGGGAAATACGCCAATTACACAGGAGAATGAGGACTACTATCTGTTCTGTGAGGCGCTTGATCAGGTGAACACACATCTGGCAAAATGTATGGCGGCAGATGGCGAGGGAGCGACAGCGCTGTTTGAGGTAAAAGTGATCGGGGCAAAGGATAAGGAGCAGGCTGTTACACTCAGCAAATCGATCGTGACATCTACACTGACGAAGGCGGCTATTTTCGGACATGACGCGAACTGGGGCAGAATCCTGTGCGCCATGGGATATTCCGGCGCTTCCTTTGATCCGGAGCAGGTGGACCTGTATTTTGAAAGTGCTGCAGGCAGTCTGCAGATCATTAAAAATGGCGTTGCGACCGGGTACAGTGAAGAAGAGGCGACAAGAATCCTTTCAGAAAAAGAAGTGACAGCGATCGCTGATGTGAAAATGGGAAAGGCGCAGGCGACAGCGTGGGGCTGCGATCTTACGTATGATTACGTCAGGATCAATGCAGACTATCGTTCTTAAGGGATTGTGCAGGAAGGGCTTTGCCTCACGGATCTCCGGGAGAGAAAATAAAAGAAATATGGCAAAAGGAGCAGAGGACAGTCATGGATGAAAAGATGAAACAGTGGGTAGAAAAGACAAATGTTCTGGTTGAGGCGCTCCCCTATATCCGGCGTTTTCATGGAAAGACTGTGGTAGTGAAATACGGCGGAAGTGCAATGGCAGACCAGGAATTAAAACAGAGTGTGATCCGCGATGTGGCGCTTTTAAAGCTTGTAGGATTCCGGCCGATCGTAGTACACGGAGGCGGGAAGGATATTACGCGGTGGATCAATAAGATCGGTCTTGAGACGCGGTTCGTAAACGGGCTGCGTGTGACGGACCGCCCGACAATGGAGATCGTGGAGATGGTACTTGGAAAGATCAATAAAGATCTTGTCTCCATGATGCAGCGGGTAGGGCTTAAAGCGGTCGGGATCAGCGGAAAGGACGGAGGACTTCTTAAGGTAGAGCGCAGGACGGCAGACGGGCAGGATATCGGATTTGTCGGAGAAGTAAAGAAGGTAAATACACAGCTTATCGATACTCTTTTACAGGATGATTTTGTTCCGGTGATCTGTCCGGTCGGATTTGACAGCGAGTTTTGTTCTTATAATGTCAATGCCGATGATGCAGCGTGCGCGGTCGCTACGGCAGTCCGGGCATCCAAGCTGGTATTCCTGACAGATATTGAGGGTGTATACCGGGATCCGGAAGATAAATCTTCTCTGATCAGCGAGATGACTGTCCCTGCGGCAAGGCAGTTCCTTGCGGCGGGCAATGCAGGAGGCGGAATGCTCCCGAAGCTGCAAAACTGTATACAGGCGATTGAGTCAGGCGTATCCCGCGTGCATATTCTGGATGGACGGATCGCACACAGCCTTTTGCTTGAGTTTTTTACAGATGAGGGGATCGGAACAGCCATTATCGGAGATGGAAAGGGGGATGCGTGATGACAGACAGCAGACCGTACATGGAGCTTACAGAACACAATGTCCTGCACACATACAACCGTTTCCCAGTCGTATTTGAAAAGGGACGCGGTGTATATCTCGTGGATGTGCAGGGTAAAGAGTACCTCGACTTTGGAGCGGGAATCGCGGTAGCTGCGCTTGGGTATGGGAACCAGGCTTATGAGGAAGCGCTGCAGGAGCAGATCAGAAAACTGATCCATACATCAAATCTGTTTTACAATATCCCGATGGCGGAGGCGGCCGCAAAGCTGGTAGAAAAAAGCGGTCTGGATAAGGTGTTTTTTACGAACAGCGGCACAGAGGCAGTGGAGGGCGCGCTAAAGGCAGCGCGCAGGTATGCTTATGGAAAGGACGGGCGCACGGATCATGAGATCATTGCTATGCGCCATTCGTTTCACGGCAGGAGCTTTGGCTCACTTTCCGTTACCGGGAATGCGCAGTATCAGGAGCCGTTTAAGCCTCTGGTAGGAGGCGTGCGGTTTGCTGATTTTAATGATCTGGACAGTGTGAATGCCCAGATCAGCGACCGCACCTGTGCGATCATTCTGGAGACGGTGCAGGGAGAGGGCGGCATTTACCCGGCAGAGCGCGGATTTCTGGAGGGAATAAGAGAGCTGTGTGATAAACGGGATATCCTGCTTATTTTAGATGAGATACAGTGTGGCATGGGCCGGACAGGCAGCTATTTTGCATATCAGCAGTACGGAGTATGGCCGGATATCATGACGTGTGCAAAGGCGCTTGGCTGCGGTATCCCCGTCGGCGCGTTCGTATTAAATGAAAAGGTGGCAAAGTCCTCTCTTGTCCCGGGAGATCACGGCACGACATATGGAGGCAATCCTCTGGCGTGCGCCGCAGTATCAAAGGTGTTTGACCTGTATGAAGAACTCGGGATTTTGAACCATGTACAGCAGATGGCATCCTATCTGGAACAGAAGCTTGATCTGCTTGTAGAGAAATACGATTTTCTGAGTGAGCGCCGGGGAATGGGGCTGATGCAGGGGCTTGTGGTAAAGGAAAGACCGGTAGGAGAACTGATCGGCAGAGCGCTTGAAAACGGGCTGGTGGTGATGAGCGCAGGAGGAAATGTACTGCGTTTTGTGCCGCCGCTTATCATAGAAAAGGAAGATATTGACGAGATGATCCGGCGTCTGGAGCGTTCTTTTTAAGTGCCGTAGAAAAAAGCGCCTGCGCAGGGATCGGATGAATAATCGGAAAGAAAACTGCATATACTCCCTTCATGGAGCCTGCGTAACACGCTGCGTGACCTGTGCCTATGTGGACCGGATGGCAGGATACCGGGAGGAAACACGCCGGAAACAGAGCAGGGGAATGGAGGAAAATGTATGTGGGGAATCGTGATCGCTTTACTCTCCGGTGCGCTGATGAGCGTACAGGGGGTATTTAACACAGAAGTGACGAAGCAGACGAGCCTTTGGGTGTCGTCTGCTTTTGTGCAGCTTACGGCGCTTCTCGTCTGTCTTGGCGCATGGCTGGTCACAGACAGGACCAGTTTTATGAGCATTACGCGTGTGGAGCCGCGATATCTGCTGCTGGGAGGGGCGATCGGTGCTTTTATCACAGTCACAGTAGTAAAAAGCATGGACAGTCTCGGACCGGCACGTGCGGCAATGCTCATCGTGATCGCACAGCTGGGTGTGGCGTATGTGATCGAGCTTCTGGGGATGTTTGGAGTGGAAAAGCAGCCGTTTGAATGGAGGAAGGTAATCGGAATGGCGATCGCAGTCACTGGCATTGTGATTTTTAAATGGTAGAGCATACGCTTCGCCCTCCTGTGGCGATGGCAAAAATGTGTTTGACGCATCGGGACTTTGAACGTATAATTGTTGGAAGCTGGAAATCTCTGGCTGTTTACAGGAAGAAGACGGTATGAATGACCGATGACGGGAGGATACATTTTGAAATTTTATAAGCATAAATCGACGCTGGATGTCGCGACATCGGTAAGTCCGATGGGAGAGATCGAAGGATATCAGGTGCGCCCGGGGATGTTTGACGTAGTCGGGGCGACAGCGCTTCCGGCCGGAGTAAATTTTACGGTTCACACGCATGATGGTACGTCGTGTGAACTTTTACTGTTTCACAACGGGGAGGAAGAACCGTATGCGGTATTGCCATTTCCCGAGGCGTATAAGATCGGCGACGTGTATTCTATGATCGTGTTCGGCCTTGATATAGAAGAGTTCGAGTATGCGTACCGGATCGACGGGCCGTATGATCAGAAGGAAGGGCTTCTTTTTGATAAAACAAAGGTTTTGCTCGATCCATATGCGCAGGCAGTCACAGGGCAGAGAGTATGGGGCGAGCAGCGGACGAAATCATACCACGCAAGGGTCGTGCGGGATCTGTTTGACTGGGGCGATATGCCGCAGTCGCGGCGCGAGCTGAGTGATCTGGTGATCTATGAGCTCCATGTGAGAGCCTTTACCATGCATGAGTCCTCCGGCGTGGCACACAGGGGGACTTTTTCCGGGCTGATGGAAAAGATCCCGTATTTAAAGGAGCTGGGCATTAATGCAGTAGAGCTGATGCCGATCTTTGAGTTTGACGAGACAGTCAATGAGCGCGAGGTAGACGGAAACCGTCTGCTGGAGTGCTGGGGCTACAATACGGTAGGGTTTTTTGCGCCCAATACGAGCTATACGGCGGCGAGAGAGACAAACCATGAGGGGACAGAGCTGAAAACGCTGATCAGGGCGCTGCATGAAAATGGCATCGAGGTCATCCTTGATGTTGTGTTCAACCATACAGCAGAGGGAAACGACAAGGGCAGGACCTTCAGCTTCAAAGGGTTTGATAATAAAATCTACTATATGCTGACGCCGGATGGAAATTATTATAATTTCAGCGGCTGCGGCAATACGCTCAACTGCAATCATCCGGTTGTGCGCCAGATGATCCTGGAATGTCTGCGCTACTGGACGGTGTACTACCGCGTGGACGGCTTCCGGTTTGATCTTGCCAGTATTCTTGGCAGAAATACGGACGGCTCCCCGATGAATAATCCGCCGCTCCTGAAAAGCCTGGCGTTTGATCCTATCCTTGCGAATGTGAAGCTGATCGCTGAGGCGTGGGATGCGGGCGGGATGTATCAGGTCGGAAGCTTCCCGGCAAGCAGGCGCTGGGCAGAGTGGAACGGACGCTACAGAGATTCCATGCGCGGATTTTTGAAGGGAAACTGCTGGGAAGCATGGAATGCTGCATGGAGCATCTGCGGTTCCGGCGATCTCTACGGGGGCTATTACAGAGAACATAATGAGCGGTATGCAGGATATAATTCCTGCGTCAATTTTCTGACCTGCCATGACGGATTCACACTGTATGATCTGTATGCGTACAATGATAAGCATAACTGGAACAACGGCTGGAGCAATACAGACGGCAGCGACAATAATCTGAGCTGGAACTGCGGTGCAGAAGGGCAGACCGATGATCCGGAGGTACTGAAGCTGCGTTACCGCATGATCCGCAATGCCTGTGCGGTTCTGATGTGCAGCCGGGGAACGCCGATGTTTCTGGCCGGGGATGAATTTGGAAACACGCAGTATGGCAACAATAACTGCTACTGCCAGGACAACGATATTTTCTGGCTGGACTGGACGCTGCTTGACAAAAACAGAGAGCTTTTTGAGTTCTTTAAGTTTATGATCGATTATCGCCACAGGCACACGATCATCAGAAAGAAGCTGCCGGATGCGCTGTGCGGGATGGAGGGAATGCATACGCATGACCTTCAGGCGGAAAAGCTGACGATCCCGCGGGAGGCCAGGACCTTTTCTGTCAGCTTTATCGGCTACGATCCGGAAAAGGGCTGCGATGATTTTGTGTATGTGTCTGTGAATACGTACTGGGAAGATGTGACGATCACCCTCCCGCATTTAAAAGCAGCAGGAGCCTGGTATCTGAGCGTGAATACGTACGGAGATGAAAATGGAAGATATTTCTATCCGGAAGGGGAAGAAACTATGATCACGCACGAATTTGTGATGCGGCCCCGATCCGTGGCAATTTTTACAGGAAAAGTATTCTGTTAGAGAAAAGTGATGGAATTATAAGAAAAATATTGCAAAACCATTACTTTTTCGTTAAAATAGATTTGCATAAGGGGAACCGCGGCTTGTTGCTGCAGGTATAATATGCAAAAAGTAAGAAAAGGGCTGGTGACAGCCCTGTTATTCCTATTGACCCTTGGTATGGGTGGATGCCGTCGTGACAGCAGCGTTTATACCGCCGGTGTGGAGGAGACGGTGCAGATACAGACCTCACAGACTACAGAAAAACCTGCGCACAGCGATCTGCCTGAGACAGAGTCCGGGACAGAAGAAGAACTGCGTGAGCCGCAGCCGGAGACTGCCAGACAGACGGTGGGCTACGTTCACATCTGCGGCGCGGTCAATTGTCCGGGGGTGTATCCGATCTATCCGGGGATGCGTCTGTTTGAGGCGATCGAGCTTGCGGGCGGTTTTTCGCAGGAGGCAGACGAGACGTGGCTGAATCAGGCGCAGCAGCTGCAGGACGGACAGAGATGGTACGTCTATACGCGCGAGCAGACGCAGGAACTGTCACAGTCGCAGACACAGCAGATGGATCCGGCAGCGCAGCAGTCTGTGCAGGACGGACAGCAGCTGCAGCAGGCGGACGAGACAGACAGGGTCAATCTGAATACAGCCGATAAGGATACGCTGATGTCGCTGCCTGGTATTGGAGAAGCGAGAGCGGAAGCGATCATACAGTACCGCACGGAGCACGGAGGCTTTACGGCGATTGAGGAGATTCAGCAGATTTCAGGCATTAAGGGTGCCGTATATTCGAAAATAGAAGACCGTATTACGGTATAAGATAAAAGGAGTGGAATCATGGCAAAGAAGGTTCTGGTAGTAGATGATGAAAAGCTGATCGTAAAAGGGATTCGCTTCAGTCTGGAGCAGGATGATATGGAAGTAGACTGTGCGTATGACGGAGAAGAGGCTGTGCGCATGGCGCGGGAAAAGTCCTATGACATTATCCTGCTTGATCTGATGCTTCCGAAGATGGACGGACTTGAGGTCTGTCGCGAGGTAAGAGAGTTTTCGGATGTGCCGATCGTAATGCTCACGGCAAAGGGAGACGATATGGACAAGATCCTCGGACTGGAATACGGCGCGGATGATTATATTACAAAACCGTTTAACATCCTTGAAGTCAAGGCGCGGCTGAAAGCCATCATCCGCAGGACCTCGCAGAAAGCTGTGGCAGAGCCGAAGGGAAAGATCGTTGAGGTGGGAGATCTGGCGCTGGACTGCGAAGGCAGACGTGTGAGCATCGCAGGAAAGGAAGTCAATCTGACGGCGAAGGAATTTGACGTGCTGGAGCTGCTTGTATTTAACCCGAATAAAGTATACAGCAGGGAAAACCTGCTGAATATCGTGTGGGGATATGAGTATCCGGGGGACGTGCGGACCGTAGATGTACATATCCGGCGTCTGCGCGAAAAGATCGAGGCAAATCCGAGTGAACCAAAATACGTACATACGAAGTGGGGAGTGGGTTATTATTTCCAGCATTAAGGAGAAGGCATCAAAGTATCTGAAAAGTCTCCGCACGCGTATTTTTGTGATCGTCCTTCTGGTCGGACTGATCCCGATCATGGTGATGAAGACCGTTATCCTGAAAAATTATGTGGCGCAGTCTGTGAACCAGAAATCGACGCTGATCCAGAATCAGTGCCAGCAGCTTGTCTCACAGCTTGGAAGCTCCGGATATATCCAGGATGTATCCTCTGCGAAGCAGGTGGACAAGCAGGTGACGCAGCTTGCGAATATTTACAATGGACGGGTGATCATCGTTGACAGCAATTTCTGGATCGTCCGGGACACCTACAAAATAGACGAAGGAAAAGCGATCATTTCCGAGGAAGTGCTGCAGTGCTTTCTTGGCACGGATTCTATTACGAATTACAACGAGGAGAGCCGTTTTCTGGAGCTGACGATGCCGGTCAAAAATTCAGAAACAAAGCAGACAGACGGTATTATGATCGTCAGCGTCTCGACAGAGGATATCAATGCCGGCAAGGAAGCGCTTGACAATACCGTTTTGATTCTGCAGATCGTGATGATGGTGATGATCCTCGCAGCGGCTTATTACGTGGCGAGAGTCCTGACCAAGCCTTTTGACAGGATCACACAGTCTCTGGAAGAGGTGCGCGGGGGCGTGCTGGAGCAGGAGATATCCATCCCTGATTATACGGAGACGAAGCTTCTGGCAGAGGCATACAACCGCATGCTTAAGCGCATGAAGCAGCAGGAGGACTCCAGACAGGAGTTCGTTTCAAACGTCTCGCATGAGCTGAAGACGCCGATCACTTCCATGAAGGTGCTTGCAGACTCCCTGCTTGCGCAGGAGGATGTGCCGGTAGAGCTTTATAAAGAGTTTATGGGAGACATTGCACAGGAGATCGACCGTGAGAATAAGATCATTTCTGATCTGCTGTCCCTTGTAAAAATGGACAAGAAGTCTTCTGATATCCATATAGAAGAGACAAATATCAACCAGCTGATCGAGCTGATCCTGAAGCGGCTGCGTCCGATCGCTGCGAAGCAGGACATAGACCTTGTGCTGGAGAGCTTTAAGCCGATCATGGCAGAGGTAGATGAGACAAAGCTGACGCTTGCACTTTCCAACCTGATAGAAAACGGGATTAAGTATAACCGCGAGGATGGATGGGTGCATGTATCTCTGAATGTTGACAGCAAATATTTTTATGTCAGAGTAGAAGACTCCGGCATGGGAATACCGGAAGAAGATCAGGAGCATATTTTTGAGCGCTTTTATCGCGTTGATAAATCCCATTCACGGGAGATCGGCGGGACAGGGCTCGGGCTTGCGATCACGAGAAGCGCGGTGCTGATGCATCACGGCGCGATCAAGGTATACAGTAAAGAGGGAGAAGGCACGACATTCACCGTGCGCATCCCGCTGAAATACGTTCCGTAGGAGATGGACAGGAGGCATTTGGTGAAAAAAAGAACAAAGCTTCTCCTTCTGGCAGCGCTTGCCGCCGTGCTGATGCTGTCGGCAGGATGTACAAAGGGACAGAAGGAGGAAGGCGGATATAAGGTATATTATGTTAATGATGCCGGCACACGCCTGATGGAAGAAGCATACACTCCAGGTGCTCAGACATTTGAAGAGATGATGGAGGAACTGCTGGGGCAGCTTTCCAAGCCTCCGTCAGGGTACAGGAGTGCGCTCCCGGACAAAGTGAAGATCAATGGCTTTGAGCGGGGGATTGATGCGCTGAGGATTGATTTTTCCGGAGAATATTATGATCTGAGCAATACAGAAGAAGTGCTCCTGCGTGCGGCAGTCGTAAAGACAGTAAGCCAGATCCCGGGAGTGACGAAGATCATGATCACCGTAGATCAGCAGCAGCTGGTCGATGCACAGGGCAAGCCTGTCCCGGCGATGGATGCGAACACCTTTATTGATACGAAGGAGGGCGGCATCAATTCCTACCAGTATACGAAGCTGATGCTTTATTTCGCAGATAAGGAGAAAGATCAGCTTGTAAAGGAAGTGCGCAGGCTGCATTATTCGAGCAATATGGTGCTGGAGCGGGTGATCGTGGAGCAGCTGATCGCCGGACCGGAGGAGTCCGGTCTCAGACCTCTTTTTACGAGTGATGTAAAAATTGAAAATATTTATACGCAGAAGAATATCTGCACGATCACACTAAATGATGCGGCGAACAAGGCTCCGTCGGAGAATCCGCCGGATCCTGAGACAGTATTGTACGCAGTCGTAAACTCTATCTGTGAGACGAGCGATAAGATCGAAGGCGTGAGGATACAGATCGCCGGGGATGCGGATGCAAAATTCCGCGGCAAGATCGATCTGGACCAGGTATTTGTGGCGGACCGTTCCTACATCGAGGTAAATGAGATCGAGACGGAGCACAAAAAGGAGTGAGGCATTGAAAAGACCACTGGCAATTTTGTGCATGGTATCAGTGATCTGGATGGCAGTATCGGGCACGGCGGGGAAACGGACAGAGGATTCCCCGCCGTTTTTGACAAAATGCGCAGTATCGAAAGCTCTGGCTGGAGATACGCAGGTAATCGTACAGGGCACTGTAAAAACATGCGATATGGTATCTGCAGGCTTACGCCTGTCTGTAAATCAATTATCTATCCAAAAAAAAGACAAATCTGTTCTTTCTTTATCATCAGAATATAAAATCACAATTACAACAGAACAAACGGATCTGCTGCCGGGAGACCGCCTGACCGTAAAAGGAGAATTCGCAGAGCATGAAGCAGCAGGCAACCCAGGTGAATTTGACGCGCAGTCCTATTATCTGTCCGATGATGTCATAGGAACCCTGTGGGAACCAGAGATTCTCGACCGGCAGAAAGGAAACATTTCTGTGAGCAGGATGCTCGCACAGCTGCGCAGGGAGCTGACGGATTCTTATGGCAGAGTACTGGGAGAAAAACCGGCGGGAACGATGGCTGCGATCAGCCTGGGAGAGAAGGGCCTGATGCAGCGGGAGTGGAAAACGCTGTATCAGGAAGGCGGGATCGCGCATATTTTTGCCGTGTCGGGACTGCACGTTTCCCTCGTGGGAATGGGGCTGTTTCGCTTTTTGCGCCGTCTGCGCTGCAGCTATGTGCCATCGGCAGTCCTGGCGGGAGCGGCTGTCTTTCTCTACGGTCTGATGACAGGATTTGGAATTTCTGCAATGCGCGCTGTCTTTATGTTTTTTGTGTGGGCAGGAGCGCAGATCAGTGGAAGGAAAAATGACACGATGACAGCTGTGGCGCTGGCAGCGGCTGTCATTGTATGCCAGGATCACAGGAATGCAGGACAGTCCCCTTTCTGGCTTTCCTTTTGCGCAGTCCTTTCGGTTGCTGCACTGGCACCCGCAGTGCAGGAGCTGTGCGGTGTACGCAGCAGGGCGGGAAATGCAGTGCTGTCAGGCTGCGCTGTGTGGCTGGGGACTCTGCCATGCACACTGTATTTCTTTTATCAGAGCGCGCCGTGGAGTATCCTTTTGAACCTGGCTGTGATCCCTCTGATGACGATACTAATGATATCGGGACTTGCCGCTTCTGTGACGGGGCTTGTAAGTATTGCGGCAGGAACCTTTCTGGCAGCGCCGGTACATTATCTGCTGGCTCTGTTTGAATGGCTGTGCCGCATTCAGCAAAGGCTTCCGAATGCTTTGTGGGTGGCGGGACGTCCGGCGCTGTGGAGGATAGTACTGTATTACGTCGTGCTTATCGCGACACTTCAATGGGGCCTTTTTCAAAAAAAATGTGCAGGAAGGAAACGAAAGAAGGCGGAAGAGAACGCACAGAGGCTGCAAAAACTGACGGGCCCGGTACTTTGCATAGTCACCACAGTGCTGTGTGTCCTGCTGATGGGAGTACGTCCGCAGCGGGAGCTGCAGGTGCTCTCCCTGGATGTCGGGCAGGGAGACTGTGCTCTGGTGCGGCTGCCGCAGGGGACGAATTGCCTGATCGATGCGGGGAGCACATCAAAGAAAAAGGTGTGGGAGTATGTGATCAGCCAGAGTGTAAAATATTACGGCGCTGCCACGCTTGATTACATATTTCTCTCACATGCGGATCAGGATCATATAAACGGAGCGGAAGAATTCCTGGAATCTTATGAGTGCGGACCGGGAGGAAAAAATGTCCACGGAATTACGGTGAAGCATCTGGTGCTCCCGCCGTCTGCGGATCGCGAAGATTTTGCCAGGCTAAAGGAGCTGGCAAATGAAAAAGAGATAGAAGTACTTTCTATGGAAGCGGGAGATCGGATCACGGCGAAGGATGGCAGGCTGTGGGAAATCTCCTGCCTGGCTCCGGACGCAGAAAAGCTGTGCGGGGAGAGCAATGAGGATTCCATGGTGCTGATGCTTACGTATGGCAGGTTTCGGATGCTCTTTACGGGAGATCTTGAAAAGGAGGCTGAGAAAAGACTGGCACAGTCCGGGACAAAGCTTCGCGCAGACGTATTGAAGGTCGGGCATCACGGATCGGCTGGAGCGTCATCCGATGAATTTCTGGAGCAGGTGCAGCCGCAGGTCGCAGTGATCTCCTGCGCAGAGGTCAACCGGTATGGGCATCCGTCCCGGGAGACGCTCAAGCGGCTGGAGGATGCAGGCAGCAGGATTTTACAGACTCCGCAGGGAGGGGCAGTCATGATCCGGTCAAACGGCAGGACGTTTCTTGCCGATACTTTCAGAAAACCTATTGTTTTACCGTGAAATCCTGTGTATAATAAGCAATATTAGCTGTCAGATGGTAAAAATTTGATAGAATATTACTGAATTTTACTTTGCAGGATTTTTTCTGATGATACAGCAGCAACTTTTCATGAAGATCCGAATATAATAATAGATGTATCGGTGGAGGAGAAATATGACGATACGGGAGAGGACAGAAGAACAGGAATTTGCAGTATTCAGTCCCTACGCTTCGTTCAGCAGAAATTCGCGGGGGCGTGACAGGGAAGAGGAGCCGTGCGATATCCGCACGGTCTATCAGCGCGACCGGGATCGGATCCTGCACAGCAAGTCCTTTCGGAGGCTGAAACAAAAGACCCAGGTATTTCTGATACCGGAGGGAGATCATTATCGGACGAGGCTGACGCACACGCTGGAAGTTGCCCAGCTGGCCCGTACGATCGCAAAAGCGCTCAGGCTAAATGAAGATCTGGCAGATGCGATCGCTCTTGGGCATGATCTTGGCCACACGCCGTTTGGACATGCCGGGGAGCGCGCGCTCAATGCCGTCTGTCCGTTCGGGTTTGCCCATTTTGAGCAGAGTGTCCGGATTGTGGAGCTTCTGGAAAAAAAAGGGGAAGGTCTTAACCTGACCTGGGAGGTGCGTGACGGTATACGCAATCACAGGACATCCGGGACGCCGCACACGCTGGAGGGACAGATCGTGCGCTACTGTGATAAGATCGCGTATATCAATCACGACATTGATGACGCGTTGCGCGCCGGGATCCTGAAAGAGGAGGATATCCCGGAGGAGAGCCGGATGATGATGGGAGATACGACCGGAGAACGGCTTAATACTTTGATCCATGATGTCGTGCGCCACAGCGAGGGCAGAAATACGATCGCAATGTCAGATATGATGGAGGCTGCGATGAAATATCTGCGGGCATTTATGTTCCAGCATGTCTACAATAATCCCGCGGCGAAGCGGGAGGAAGAAAAGGCAGTCAGGATGATACAGGAGCTGTATCGCTATTACAATGACTATCCGGAGCAGATGCCGGATGAGTATCAGTACCTGATGCGGGAGAAGGGAGAACCCAGAGAGCGGGTTGTCTGTGATTATATTGCAGGGATGACAGACCTGTATTCCATACATGTATATAAAGAGTTGTTTGTTCCAAAATCATGGCAGGGGTGACAGAACATGTTTTATTCGGATGATGTAGTAGAAGAAGTACGGGCGAGAAATGATATTGTAGATGTAATATCAGGCTATGTAAAGCTGCAGCGAAAGGGCAGCTCCTATTTTGGGCTGTGTCCGTTCCATAATGAAAAATCCCCATCGTTTTCCGTAAGTCCCGGCAAGCAGATGTATTATTGCTTCGGCTGCGGGGCAGGGGGCAATGTATTTACCTTTATTATGGAATACGAAAATTATACGTTTCCGGAGGCTTTAAAAATGCTCGCAGACCGGGCAGGAGTGGCGCTTCCGGAGCAGGAATATTCAGAAGAGGCAAAAAAACAGCGCGATCTAAAGAGCGCAGTGCTTGACATAAACCGCATGGCTGCAAAATATTATTACTATGTGCTGCGCTCCCCGCAGGGCGCGCGCGGTATGCAGTATTTAAAGGGCAGACAGCTAAGTGAAGAGACGATGCAGAAGTTTGGCCTTGGCTACGCGGGACAGTACAGTGACGCGCTGTATCGTTACCTGAAAAAAAAGGGAATATCCGATCAGCTGCTCAAGGAATCCGGCCTGATGCAGGTCAACGAAAAAAACGGGATGTACGATAAATTCTGGAACAGGGTCATGTTTCCGATCATGGATGTCAACAACAAGGTGATCGGCTTTGGCGGACGTGTGATGGGAGATGCAAAGCCCAAATATCTTAACTCTCCGGAAACGGTTATCTTTGATAAAAGCCGCAACCTCTATGGCCTGAATTTTGCGAGAACAGCGAAGAAGCCGTACATACTCGTATGTGAAGGATATATGGATGTGATCTCCATGCATCAGGCGGGATTTACGAACGCAGTGGCATCGCTTGGCACAGCGCTTACGAGTCAGCACGCCTCTCTCCTGAAGCGCTATACCGAAGAGGTGATTTTGACGTACGACAGTGATGATGCCGGTGTGCGGGCTGCTCTGCGCGCGATCCCTCTTTTAAAAGCAGCAGGGATTTCGACGCGGGTGCTCCACATGGAGCCGTATAAGGATCCGGACGAGTTTATTCAGGCGCTTGGCACAGATGCGTTCCAGGAGCGGATCGACCGGGCGGAAAACAGCTTTTTGTTTGAGCTGTCTGTGATGCAGCGGTCGTATGATATGAAGGATCCCGATGCAAAGACGCGGTTTTTTCAGGCAGTGGCAGCGAAGATCGCAGACTTTGAACTGGAGATCGAGCGGGAGAATTATATTGAGGCAGTGACAGGAAGGTTTGGGGTTTCCTTTGAGGGAATGCGCAGAATGGTCATGAATGTGCTGATGCAGGGCGTTCCGGTGCGAAAGACGCCGGTGCGCAGGCAGGAACGGCCGGAGAAAGAGGATGGCATCAAAAAATCCCAGAGACTGCTATTGACCTGGCTGACAGAATATCCGAAGCTGTTTGTTACAGTTTCCCAGTACGTTCACCCGGAGGATTTCTCGGATGAGTTGTACCGCAAGGTTGCTTCTATGCTTTATGAGCAGCTGCAGCGCGGTGAATTGAATCCGGCGAGGATCACCAGCCGGTTTACGGACCCGCAGCAGCAAAGGACCGTAGCGCAGCTGTTTAACACAGAGGTGCCTGTAGAGAGTCCGAAGGAACAGGAAAAGGCAATTGCCGAGACGATAAAAAAGGTCATGAAATACGGGATCGAACAGCGAACCGCGCAGCTTGATCCGACCGATATTGCCGGGCTTCAAAAGCTGGTAGATGCAAAAAAAAGGCTTCAGGAGCTTGGCGGGCTGCATATTTCCCTCTAACCGGGACAGACTTATAATGCAAAGCCGGGAAAGGTAGGGACAGACATGGGTGCACAGAAAATTGACATTTGGAAAAAGCTCGAGCTGCTTCTGACGCAGGCAGAGGAGGGAAAAAATGTACTGGAATATGGAAAGGTTCAGGAGGCCTTTGCGTGCCAGTCAATGGATGTGCAGGAGTATGAGAAGATACTGGAATGGCTCGAAGAAAAAGGGGTCGTGCTGGTTCCGGATCAGGAGGAGCTGCTGTCTGCCAGCACAGACACAGCAGATGGGGCAGAAAGCGCACCGGACACGGCAGGGGCTGCGGACAGCATTCTGGTGGATGACGCGGTGCGCATGTATTTAAAAGAGATTGGACAGATCCCGCTTCTGGATGCAGGAGAAGAGCTGCGTCTGGCAGAACGTATGAGCCGTGGAGATGAAGCGGCAAGGGCGCGTCTGGCGGAGGCGAATCTCCGTCTGGTCGTCAGCATCGCAAAGCGGTATGTGGGACGGGGCATGCAGCTTCTGGATCTGATCCAGGAGGGAAATCTCGGACTGATCCGGGCGGTGGAGAAATTTGACTATCAAAAAGGATTTAAGTTCAGTACCTATGCGACGTGGTGGATCCGGCAGGCGATCACGAGAGCGCTTGCGGATCAGGCAAGGACGATCCGGCTTCCGGTGCACATGGTAGAGACAATGAACCGTGTTGTGCGCACATCCCGGACGCTGCTGCAGGAGCTCGGCAGGGAGCCTGCGCCGCAGGAGATTGCCGCAAGACTGGACATGCCTGCGCGCAAGGTAGAAGAGATCCTTAAGATTTCCATGGAGCCGGTTTCCCTGGAGACTCCGGTGGGTGAGGAGGATGATTCGAACTTAAGTGATTTTATCAGAGATGAGAATATGCCCATACCCGCGGAAGCGGCTGCCTTTACAGTCCTGCAGGAGCAGCTTACACAGGTGCTTGCGACGCTTACGGAGCGGGAGCAGCGTGTGATCTGCCTGCGATTCGGACTGGAGGACGGGCATGCGCGTACGCTCGAGGAGGTCGGCCGGGAGTTTCATGTGACGCGCGAGAGGATCCGGCAGATCGAGGCGAAAGCGCTGCGCAAGATGCGTCATCCGAGCAGGAGCCGGAAGCTGCGGGATTATCTGGATTAGGAGGAAGCAAGGTTATGCAGATTTCAAAGAGGCTGGAAATGGTCGCTGATATGGTGACCCGGGGCGGTGTCGTGGCAGATATAGGGACTGACCACGCATACATACCGATCTATCTGATAGAAAATAAAAAAGCAGAGCGGGCGATCGCAATGGATGTGAATGAAGGACCGCTGCAGCGTGCCAGGGAGCATATTTTACAGCATGCGCTGGATCGGCTCATTGACACCAGATTGTCGGATGGGCTGGAGGCGCTTGAACCGCAGGAGGCAGACTGTGTCGTGATCGCAGGCATGGGCGGTCCGCTCACTGTGCGTATCCTGACTCAGGGAGAAGGAAAGCTGAGCGTACATACAGAGCTGATCCTGCAGCCGCAGTCAGAGATTGCGGCGGTCCGTTCCTGGACAGAAGAACATGGATGGGAGATCGTGCGTGAGGAGATGATCCGGGAGGACGGAAAATATTATCCCATGATGCGTGCGATCAGAAAAATAGATAGTGCAGAGGACGAAAAGCCTCTGTCACAGGTGGAAAAAAAGTATGGCAGGCTGCTTTTGCAGCGCCGCGATCCGGTACTGGAAGCGTTTCTAAGACATGAGCTTATACTGGGAAAACGGATCCTTTCTGCGCTGGAGGGGCAGCGCGCAGAGGCAGCTGCAAAGCGCCGCGATGAGGTGACAGAGGAGATACAGATGATAGAAACTGCGCTTGGAGGATTTTAAGGGAGCGGGCAGGAACATCCCGTGTCAGAGGATCCTGTGCAGTACGGAGGAGAAGAGATGAAGGTAAGAGAGATTACAGACAGACTGGAAAAGGCATATCCGCCTCAGCTTGCAATGGACTGGGACAATCCGGGGCTGCAGGTTGGGCGCATGGACAGGGAGGTGCGGAGGATCGCGGTTGCGCTTGACGCGACGGATGAGGTGATTGCTTTGTGCATCCGCAAAGGCGTGCAGCTTCTTGTGACTCATCATCCTCTTTTTATGTCTGGTGTGAAAAAGATAAACGATGAGGATTACCACGGCAGAAAAGTGCTTGCAATGGCAGAATATGGGATTGCTCATTACGCGATGCATACAAATTATGATGTGGCGAAAATGGCAGAGCTGGCAAAGGACGCATTAAAGCTTGCGGATGCGCAGGTGCTTGAAGTGACTGGAAGATTGGAGGACGGGACTGCGTGCGGGATCGGAAGCGTCGGGAGACTGCCGCATCCGATGAGTGCGCGGGAGTGCTGCGCGTATGTGAAGGAGGCATTTGGCCTTGATAATGTCAGGCTGTTTGGCAGTCAGGAAGCAGCCGTGGAGAAACTCGCGGTGTCGCCCGGATCCGGGAAAAGTATGATCACTCCGGCGCTCCTTTCCGGGGCACAGGTACTGGTGACCGGAGATATCGGACACCACGACGGTCTGGATGCGGTTGACCAGGGCCTGCTCGTGATCGATGCGGGGCACTATGGCATAGAGCATATATTTATCCGTCAGGCAGCAGAGTATTTAAGGGAGTGCTTTCCGGGAATTGAGGTGGAGGCAGTCGAGGCAGGTTCGCCATTTATTGTCCTGTGACGCAAAAAGAGGCAGAAGGAGGAGACCAGATGAGCGGAAAGAATATCACAGTAGAAATAAACGGAGTGCAGGAGACGTATGAACAGGGGACAAGGTATCTTGATATCGCAAAAAAGCATCAGGACCAGGAGCGTTATCCGATCGTACTGGTAAGGGCGGACGGACGTCTGCGCGAGCTGAGTAAAAAGGCGGCGGATGCACAGCGGATAGAATTTCTGACCGTAGAAAGCAAGGCAGGCCACAGCACGTACCTGCGCAGTCTGATCATGCTGATGCTAAAAGCAATGTACCATGTTGTGGGGGATAACAGCAATATCGATCGTGTCTGCATACATTTTAGCGTAAGCGACGGGTATTACTGCACTATGAAGGGGAAAACAGCGCTTACACAGGAGTTTCTGGATGAGGTGAAGGCGTACATGGAACAGATGGTGCGAGAAGTGCATCCGATCGTAAAGACGTCTGAAAACACATATG
This sequence comes from Parablautia sp. Marseille-Q6255, assembly GCF_951230155.1. Classification (GTDB taxonomy): domain Bacteria; phylum Bacillota; class Clostridia; order Lachnospirales; family Lachnospiraceae; genus Choladousia. The sequence goes on along the minus strand of NZ_CATNVD010000007.1, from coordinate 52,444 downwards.
AGGCCTGTAAGAAATTTGGAAAATACCGGATGTATGATAAGGAAGAGCTGTTCCGCTATCGCCGGGCATCCAAGGTAAATCTGTATAATCTGGCAGGCTTTGAAGACTATTTTTACGGTTATATGCTTCCGGACACCTCTTATTTAAAATATTTTGATCTGAGACTTTTTGATGAGGGCTTTGTACTGAGCCTTCCGACACGGGAGGATCCGGAGCGGCTGCCCGGATTCAAGCCGGATATGAAGATCTTTCAGGTACAGAAGGAATCAATGGAATGGGGCGCAAAGCTCGGCATTCCTACGGTCGGCGCGCTGAATCATTATATTGTGAACCACAATGTAAAGGATCTTATCATGATCCAGGAGGCATTTCATGAGAAGAAGATCGCAGAGATGGCGGCACAGATCGCATCCATGCCGGAAAAAAAGATCGTGCTGATCGCAGGCCCTTCTTCCTCCGGGAAAACGACATTTTCACACAGACTGACGACACAGCTTGCCGTATATGGTCTGAAACCGCACCCGATCGCTGCGGATGATTATTTCGTAGACCGGGAGAGAACGCCGCGCGATGCAGACGGGAAACTGGATTTTGAACATATTGACGCGATCGATACACAACAGCTCAATCAGGATATGCTGGATCTGCTGGCAGGAAAGACAGTTGAGCTGCCGACATTTAATTTCAAAACAGGCAAGCGCGAATATAAAGGGAACTTCAAAACCCTGGGACCGGAGGATATCCTGGTGATCGAGGGGATCCACTGCCTCAATGACAGGCTGACACACCGCCTGCCTCGGGAGAACAAATTCAAGATCTATGTCAGTGCGCTGACACAGCTCAATATTGACGAGCATAACCGCATCCCTACGACAGACGGGCGCCTGCTGCGCCGGATCGTGCGCGATGCGCGGACCCGCGGAGCGGATGCGAGAAGGACGATTGAGATGTGGCCGTCTGTACGCCGGGGCGAAGATAATAATATTTTTCCGTATCAGGAAGAAGCAGACATCATGTTCAACTCTGCGCTCATCTATGAGCTGGCAGTACTGAAGCAGTACGCAGAGCCGCTGCTGTTTTCCGTCACACCGGATCAGCCGGAGTATGAGGAGGCAAAGCGGCTTCTGAAATTCCTTGATTACTTTCTGCCGATCCCGGGCGATGAGATACCGAACAATTCGCTGATCCGGGAGTTCATCGGCGGCGGCTGCTTTGACCTGTAAACACAGCATCGGATGAACCGGATGTAAGAGAAAGGAGATCACAATGAAATATACATTTATCTGCTATCCAAAGTGCAGTACCTGCAAAAAAGCACAGAAATGGCTGGACGAGCGTGGAGTTGCCTACGAGCTGCGCGATATAAAGCTTGACAATCCCTCCCGGGAGGAGCTTGCAGACTGGTATAAAAGGAGCGGTCTGGAGCTGAAACGCTTTTTCAATACGAGCGGTGTGCTCTATAAGGAGCTGAAGCTCAAAGAAAGATTGCCGGAAATGACGCAGGAGGAGCAGCTGTGCCTTCTTGCCACGGACGGTATGCTTGTAAAGCGTCCGATTCTTGTCGGAGAGGATACCGTGCTGGTAGGATTTAAGGAAAAGGAGTGGGGGCGCAGCAGCTGATTTGAGCAGAAGGCGCAGCGGTTGCGTAATTTTATAATTGCTGATTGCAAAAAGACAGCATATATGGTAAGATAGCAGCGTTTGGCGGAGAAAACCGCTGAGTAAGTAGGATAAATGGCCGCGGCTGGCAATGCCGAAAGGTGTCAGACGAGGAAAGTCCGGGCTTCACAGGGCAGGGATGCCGGATAACGTCCGGTGGAGGCGACTCCAAGGATAGTGCAACAGAAATGAACCGCCGGTTTTTCAACCGGTAAGGGTGGAAGGGCAGTGTAAGAGACTACCGCCCTCCCGGTAACGGGAGGGGCATATGTAAACCCCATCCGAAGCAAGACCGCAACGAAGCATATGGCGGCCCGTCAGCTTCAGGTAGGTCGCTGGAACCTGCCGGCAACGGCAGGTCTGGATAGATGGCCATTCACGACATAACCCGGCTTATCGTCCTGCTTACTCTAAAACTGAGATTTCCATCAGCAGAGCCTCATACGACGCAGCAGAACGCATCGTATGAGGCTCTGCTTGCATCACGATACTTTCAGACACGACGTACCTTTCACAGACATACAGAACGACAGACTTTTGTATTGCAGGCATTCTTTGGAAATTTGAAAATGTGTCTTAGAAAAGTCTTAAGAAAAGTAATCGGAAAACCCTTATTTGCTTTTAGCGGAAGCTGTGTTATAATCACAGTAACCAAAAGAAAGAAGGTTGTATTATCAAGACAGACGAGAGGAAGGGGTCTATATGAGAAAAATACAAAAAAGATTTTTTGGACTCTTGCTGGCATGCATGATGGTATGTCTGCCAGCGGCACAGGCGATGGCCGCTGTGTCATATGATGTATCTGCAGGAGCTGCAGATGAGATACTTTTTCCGGGAGATAAGCTGATCAATGCAGCGCTTCCGGTGATGATGGACGGGGCAGAGGTGGCACTCGATACTCCGGGAACATGGACGAATACCGATGAGGCTCAGGTATTTCGCGCCGGGATGACGGAGGATGGAACGGCGATCACACTTTCTCCGGCAGGCTATGTTCTTGTCACAGAAAACGGAAAATCCGGAAAAAAGGATGATACGTCGAATCATTATGTATTTCAGGAAGGCGAGATCGCAGAAGGAGAGTCAAAGGATATCGCATTCTATCCGGCAGGGGATACGGTAAAGATCAAAGCAGATGATCCGGCAGAGGGCATGGCATTTGCAGGATGGACGGCAGAGCCGGGCGATGTTGTATTTGAGGATGCCTCCAGTCCGGAGACTACGATTACGATGCCGGAAAAGAAAGTAACAGTAAAGGCAACGTATCAGGAAGCACAGCCGGAGACACCGGCAGTATATAATGTGACCGTGGCTCAGGGCGAGGGCACAGGCAGCTACGAGGCGGGCGCACAGGTAAATGTGAGTGCAGCAGACCGTACAGCAGAAGGACTGGAGTTTACAGGCTGGACGGTGGAGCCGGCAGAAGCAGCGGTGGCAGATATGGATCTGTCAGCAGCGCAGATGACATTTATGATGCCGGAGAGTGACATGACGCTTACGGCAAATTATGAACAGGTACAGACAGAGCCGCAGACACCGGAAGCACCTCAGATGTACACGGTAACTGTCGCAGACGGTGTTCTGGCGGATGGCATGCAGACGGGCAGCTATGAGGCTGGCGCATGGGTAGTGGCAACTGCCAATGACCGCACGGCAGAGGGGCTGGAGTTCACAGGCTGGACGATCGAGCCGGCAGAGGTAGCACTTGATAATCCGGTGGCAGCACAGGCCGGTTTTACGATGCCGCAGGGAGACGTGACGCTTACCGCAAATTATGCAGAGCCGGAAACACAGGCGCCGGCAGAGTCAGAACAGCCGGAAACACAGGCGCCGACAGAGTCAGAGCAGCCGGAAACACAGGTACCGACAGAGTCAGAGCAGCCGGAAACACAGGCACCGACAGAGTCAGAGCAGCCGGAAACACAGGCACCGACAGAGTCAGAGCAGGCAGAACCGGCAGTGTATGGCGTGACGGTTATGGATGGTTCCGGTGCAGGCACCTATGAGGCAGGCACACAGGTGAGCGTGAGTGCCAATGACCGCACGGCAGAGGGGCTGGTATTTGACTCCTGGTCTGTAGATTCTCTGAACGTAGAGCTGCCGGATCTGAAAGCATCTTCTGTCACCTTTACGATGCCGGAAGGAGAGGTCAGTCTGACAGCACATTATGAAGCGGTTCAGGAGACAGAAGCACCGCAGTCTGACACTACATCTGATCAGTCAGAATCTCAGGCGCCTTTGACTTATACAGTAACAGTAACAGGCGGTACGCTCAATGACGGATCTGGAAAAACAGCTTACGCAAAGGGTGAAACAGTGGCTGTGAAGGCGTCGGTAGCAGATGGCACAAAATTTACCGGCTGGTCCGGTACGGATGCCAGCGGCGCACAGATCGCGTTTGCAGACAGCACAAATCCGGAGACAACATTTACAATGCCGGAGAGCGCAGTGACGATTACAGCAAACTTTGTATCCGTGTACAGCGTTTCTGTTAAAGACGGAGTGCTTGCAGACGGACAGACTTCGGGAGTATATGCAGAAGGTGATACGGTTTCGGTAAAGGCAAATGCAGCAGCGGACGGCACGAAATTTACCGGCTGGTCCGGCGTGATCCAGTCGACAGGCGGAGCGGTTGCTTTTGCAGATGCTTCTCAGGCAGAGACGAGCTTCGTGATGCCGGCAAGCAAAGTTGATCTGACAGCAGTTTATGAAACTGTTATCCCAACCCATCGTGTAACAGTGGCGAACGGAACGATCAATGGCTCCTCCACAGATGTGACAGTGGATCAGGGGACGCAGGTGACGGTCACGGCGAATCCAAATCCGGCCGGTCAGGCATTTGCGGGCTGGAAGATCACAGATGCTTCCGGCAATGCAGTAGATCCGGCTGCGCTTGGTATTGACGCAAACAGCTCTTCTGTGACCGTGACGGTATCACAGGCTTTGAATTTTCAGGCGCAGTATGAAGGAATCGAATACAAGATCCATGTAAAGAACGGTACTGCAGATTATACCCTGGCAGTGAGCAGTACTACGGTAACGATCACAGCTGATGATGCACCGGAAGGAAAAGAGTTTGATTACTGGGAAGTAAAATCGGGAAATGTTACCTTGAAGGATGCTTACAGTGAGATAACTACCTTTACGATGCCGACCGCAGAGGTGACAGTGAAAGCGCATTACAAAAACAAAGAGTATCGTCTTGATGTGACAAATGGCTACAGCGATTATGAATTCTATAAAATGGGAGATAAGGCGAAGGTCAGCTCCGATTATCCGGCAGGCGGAAAAGAATTCAAGGAATGGGTAGCAGTCAGTGGCAATGTTACCTTCGAAGATGCATCGAGATGGCAGACAACATTTACGATGCCGGGAAGTGATGTGGCAGTTAAGGCAACGTACCAGGACGGACCGTCTGCAGATAATAATGCGATCCTTGATATTAAGTCAGGCGGAGAATACTACACAGGAGACGCGATCAAGTTTACCGCTTCCGGAGCAGGGATGGATAATTCCAATCCGAACCCGGGTGATTACCGTTACTGTCCGTCCGGCTACCAGATCGGCAATGTGACAGGAAGCTGGAAGGCATCTCCTTATACGACCACAATGGCGATCAAGGCTTCCGGTGAATATACACTGAAGGTGACATTTAATAAGCAGGTATATGATGGAAGCAATTGGGTATCAGACGGGACAACAGATACGAAGTCTGTGACATTCCGTGTTGTTCCAAAGGCTGCAGGCGTAGCGACCGGGGATAACACGCCAGTTATCGCGATTGCCGTAATAGCAGGAGTTTCCTGCCTGATCTTTATCGCACTTCTGGTGGTATTTATCAAAAGAAGAAGGAAATAATCTTTAAAAGCATAAGCTGTCTTCTGTAATAGACGAAAAGAACAGGGCCCGGAACCATACAGTGGTTTCCGGGCTCTGTTCTTTATGCAGAGATCCAGCGGCTGATCTGTGAAAACTCTGAGGAAGGGACAATCGTTGCTCCTGTTTTCATAAAAGCAGAATGAATGTAGAAAAGTCAGAAATGATATGATAAAATCAACAGTGGTGTAATAGAAACAGCGTCATGGATGAATGGGCGCTGGATGTGGGAGAGCGTATGACAGAACAATCTTTTTCGGTTTTCTGGCAGATCATGCTGTTTGCTGCTGCAGTTTTTTGCATTCTGGCAGGGCTGACTGCTTTTTTGTATTATTTTATGCTGCTGCGGAGGATGGAGCGGATGCTGCGCCATTATCAGAACGGGGAACCGGGACAGGAGCTTCTGGCAGAGACAAGGGAATCGAAGCTGGAAGCGCAGCTTCGCAGGATACTGCGTCAGTCCAGGCAGGCACAGGAGCAGGCAAAAAACGACAGAGAACATCTGGCAGGGCTGCTTTCTGATCTGTCTCATCAGCTTAAAACGCCGCTGGCAAATGTTCTGATGGATGCAGAATTACTGCAGGGAAAAGCGCTTACGAAATCAGAGCAGGAACAGTTTTCTGTGCACATTGCACAGCAGGCAGCCAAGATGCAATGGCTTATATCAGCGCTGGTGAAGTCGTCAAGACTGGAAAATGGGATCGTATCGTTTGAAGCCGGTATGCACAGTATCCGGAAGACGCTTGCAAAGAGCGTCAGTGCAGTCTATGCGCAGGCACAGGCACGAAATATCTATATTGAGACAGAGCTGTTTGATGACAGAAAGCTTTATCATAATGTAAAATGGACGGCAGAGGTCTTTACAAATGTATTGGAAAATGCAGTCAAGTACAGTCCTGTGGGAAGTGTGGTACGGATCAGAATATGTCCAATGGAGCTATATACAAAAATCGATTTCTGCGATGAGGGGCCGGGAGTGCCAAAGGATGAGTGTACAAAAATTTTCCAGCGCTTTTTTCGTGGAAAGGCCGTAGAACAGGAGCCAGGCAGCGGACTCGGGCTGTATCTGGCGCAGGTGATCCTGACCCGGGAGAAGGGGTATATTACCTGCACGCAAAATCCAGAAGGAGGGAGCTGCTTTTCAGTGTTTTTATTAAATGGAGCGCCCCCGGGAGAATCCTGACAAGATTGTCAGGATTTTTTTGGTGGATTGTCAGGGTATTGTCAGAATGACTGTGTATAATCTCAAATATAAGAACTATAGTTCAGGGAATATTTTCCAGAAAGAAAGGGGATAAGATATGGAGATCCTGAAAACAGAAGGACTGAAAAAATACTATGGAAGCGGAAGCAGTCTCGTAAAAGCATTAGATGGAGTAGATTTATCCGTAGAAGAAGGGGAGTTTGTAGCAGTCGTAGGTACGAGTGGGAGCGGAAAGTCAACGCTTTTGCATATGCTTGGCGGGCTTGATTATCCGACACAGGGAAAAGTGATCGTAGATGGAAAGGATATTTTTAATCTGAAAGAAACGGAACTTACTATTTTTCGGCGCAGAAATATCGGGTTTATTTTCCAAAGCTATAATCTGGTTCCGGTACTGAATGCGTATGAAAATATTGTGCTTCCGATCGAGCTGGACGGAGAAAAACCAGATAAGTCGTTTGTACGCGAGGTGATGGAATCGCTTGGCATATATGAACGGAGATTTGCCATGCCAAACCAGCTGTCAGGGGGGCAGCAGCAAAGAGTGGCGATCGCACGGGCACTTGCGGCAAAGCCGGCGATCGTACTGGCTGATGAGCCGACCGGCAATCTTGATTCACGCAACTCGCAGGAGGTGATGGGGCTTTTAAAAGTTACGGGAGAACAGTTTGGACAGACGATTCTTATGATCACACATAATGAGATGCTTGCACAGTTATGCAGCCGTATTGTCCGTATTGAAGACGGAAAGATCTGGAGGTAGGGCGATGAAAAACAATAATCAAAAAGCGATCCGGCGGCTTTCGGAAAGAAGTCTGAAAAGCAACCGGATGCGCAATACCTTTGCAGTAATGGCGATCGCGCTTACCTGTATGCTTTTTACCGCGCTTGCGTCAATGGGGATCGGGATGACACAGGTCGCGCAGGAACAGACGATGCGTGAGGTCGGTGGCAAATTTCATGCAGGGCTAAAAAATGCGACACGGGAACAGATGGAGAAGGTGGGAAAAGATCCTCGTGTGGTCAGCTATACGTGGAACCAGTTTATTGCCGTTTTAGATAATATTTTAAAACGCAGTGCGGAGCTTCGTTATCCGCAGGGCGAGGAGGAGCTTACAAATTGTTTTATTGAACTGGAAGAAGGGAAGCTGCCGCAAAAAGAGAATGAGATTGTGGTGGATACGATTGTCCTGGATGAGCTGAAACTGCCGCATGAGGTGGGCGTTCAGTTTCCGGCTGTTTTCCGGTTCCAGGGAGAAACGGTGGAAAAGACCTTTACCGTGAGCGGATGGTATCAGGGAGATCGGGTCAGCCATGCGTCGCAGCTTTACATCTCCAGTGCCTTCTGGGAGAAATTAAGAGACGGGCGGACAGATGAGGATTTTCTTGCATGGGGAGAAAATCACCCGGAAGACAAATCTGTGGGTCTGTACAGTGTGGGGCTCTATTTTGAAACAGATAGAAACATTGAAGAAACGGTTCGTTCTGTTATAAAGGATGCAGGCTATGATCCGGACCGGGAGCTTACATACGGCGTAAACTGGGCGTATATGAGCAGCCGCATGGAGGCTATGGATCCTATGGCGGTGGTGCTTCTTGGCGCTGCCTTGCTTGTTATTCTGGTGACGGGCTATCTGATCATTTATAATATTTTTCAGATCTCAGTTATAGGAGACATCCGTTTTTACGGTCTGCTAAAGACCATAGGAGCGACCAAAAAACAGCTTCGGCGTTTGATACGCAGGCAGGCTCTTGTACTTTCGGTATTTGGCATCCCGCTTGGACTTTTTGCAGGATATTTTGCAAGCTGTGGTCTGTTTCCGTTTATGATGTCAATGGTGGAGCACAACGGCATGGAGATCAGGCTGCATTTTGATCTGTGGATTCTGGTGTTTGGCGCTGCGTTTTCCCTGCTTACCGTACTGATCAGCTGTCACAGACCGGGCAAGATTGCAGGCAGCGTTTCTCCGATAGAAGCAGTGCGCTACAGTGAGAAAAATATGAAGCGGAAAAAAACAAAGAAATCAGAAACAGGCGCGCGCGTACATCGCATGGCGCTTTCCAACCTTGGCAGGAACAAAAAGAAGACCATCTTTGTTGTCCTGTCCCTGTCATTGAGCGTATCGATTCTGTGTATTGTCCTGACTGCAGTCGGAAGCTTCCGGATTGACAATTATTTAAAAAGCCGTCTTGTCGGAGATGTGACGGTCGGAAGTATTAACTATACAGCAACAGCTCAGAACGGACTTGTTGATTTTGTTGTAGATGAGGAAATGCTTGCACTGCTGGATGAGCAGCCGGGGATTCTGACACGCAATGAAATGTGGTCGCCTGTATATGCGAAAGATATTGTAATGAGCGATATGGCGGTCGCAAGGTATCAGGACTATTACGATCAGGGCAGGCTGGACATGAGAGATGATTATGAGATCAGCCATCTCGAACAGAGCATATCTACCCGTGAGCTTTCGACAGATGTGTATGCCTATGATGATGAGCTGCTGGAGAATCTCACCGTGCTAAAAGGAAAACTGGATATAGAAAAATTTCAAAAGGGCGGTTATATTCTCGTTTCACCTGTGATTGGAGATGATACGCAGGACTGCATACTCTATGAACCGGGAGATACCGTTACGCTGCGTATGCCCGCACCGGATACCGGGTGGATCGAAGAACGCACAGAGTCGGGGGAGATCAGCGGCGTGACACCAGAGAAGGTCATAGAGAAAGAATATGAGGTCATGGCGGTGACAGCAGAGGCTCCATCCAGTATGGATGAACACCGTTATTCCGTGAACGGTGTGCAGATCATTCTTCCAAAATCTGAACTGGCAGGAGCAAGACAGGACGGTTACTGCTTTGCGGTATCCTATACGCTGGAGGAGGAAGCGCTTCCTGCATTTATCGAAACAGTGAAAGATTATACGGAAAATATAAATCCATACATGGGATACATGACAAAGGAATCGCTTATCGAAGAGTTTCGTGATATGACGAATGTGATCCAGGGGATCGGACTGGCACTTGGCCTTGTGATTGCAGTGATCGGTGTACTGAACTTTATCAATTCTATTCTGACAGGGATTATTTCCAGAAAGAGAGAGCTTGCGATTTTAAGCAGCATCGGGATGACGCAGCAGCAGATCAAGCGCATGCTCATGGAGGAGGGGCTGTATTATGTGCTGCTCTCCGGTATTATCAGCATCCTGTTTGGAAGTGCGATTTCCTATGCTGTTTTGCATGCGCTGAATCAGGTGATCCTGTTTTTTGAGTACCGGTATAATGCACTGGCGTTTTTGATCATGCTGCCATTCTTTGCGGTGATCGCGGTCATCGCTCCGATCATAGCCTACCAGAGAGCCGCAAAGGAGAGTGTGGTGGAGCGGCTGCGGGAGACAGAGGGATAACTGCTGTCCCCGGTCCGCATGCTGCTTTGCTGTATTATGGGGCAGGGCGGTACGTGACCTTGCCCCGGCAGATCGTAGCCCGGATTTTTCCGTACAGCGTCTCGCCGGTAAACGGCGTATTTTCAGATTTAGAATGATAATTTCCTGCTACAAACGTTTCATTTGGATGAAAAATAACGAGATCGGCGGCACTTCCAACCGTGATCGTACCATAGGGCAGTCGTAAAGCATCTGATGCAGCCCTGTGACCGTCCAAGGAGTGTTTCAGATGATCGCTGTGTGCAGACACCAGAGGAGAGTGCAAATCATCTGTTGGACTTCCGCAGGCAGTATCCTGTGCATAGAGCGAGGTATCCTGCGCGGCGCACGCGTTAAAGGAATAAAGCTTTGCCGGATTGACAGACATTTTTTCCATCAGCTGCATCATGCTTAAGTGGCCTGGACGCACCAGATTTGTGATGCCCAGTGCCAGAGCTGTTTCCAGACCGATAATACCGCTTGGACAGGAGAAAAAGTCAGACTGGTGCTTTTCCTGTGTGCTGTGCGGTGCATGATCAGTAGCGATCATATCGATCGTTCCATCGCGCAGCCCTTCGATGATCGCAGCCCGATCTTTGGCTGTGCGAAGCGGCGGGTTCATCTTTGCATAGGTGCCGTGGACATCGACGGCGTCCTCGGTCAGGGTGAAATGGTGCGGTGTCGCTTCTGCCCATACAGGAGCGCCGAGGGACTTTGCCAGGCGCACAAGGGCAACAGAAGCAGCGGAGCTGATGTGCTGGATATTTACCAGAGCGCCGGTGTGGAGGGCGAGCATACAGTCGCGGGCCACCATGATGTCTTCAGCGATTGCCGGAGCAGTACGGTTTGTGCCGCTTTTTTCAATAAATGCAGGATCCTCTTCGTGAAAAGAAAGCGGCAGATGCAGTCGTTTTGCGTGGCGCATTGCATCCTCAGCCAGCTTCTCGTTGAGGAGCGGGACGCCGTCATCTGTAAAACCACAGGCTCCTGCGGCAAAAAGCGCATCAAAATCCGTAAGAGACTCACCCTTTAAGCCATTCGTGATCGCAGCGGCAAAACGGATACGGACAGGCTCATTCTCTGCGCGTTTGCACAGGTCAGTCAAAAGCTGCGCAGAGTCAATGACGGGTTTTGTGTTTGCCATGCATACAACTGTGGTAAAACCGCCTGCTGCTGCTGCGCATGCGCCGGTATGCAGGTCCTCTTTCCATGTCTGTCCGGGATCACGGAAATGGACATGCACGTCAACGAGTCCCGGGGCGATCATGCAGTCGCTGGCATCGAGAAGTTCTTCTCCATCGACAGGGCTGAGATCACCGATCTCGCAGATGAGACCTTCTTTTATCCGGATATCAGCGTGAAGCTCTTCCTGCGTGGCAGGAGAAAGAATCGTTCCGTTTTTAATAAGCATACAATAATCCTCCATTTTCTGGAAATTTTCATAGAATATAGATCAAAGCGTATATTTTACAGATAGAATACAGCTTCTTTCTGTTTCTGATACTGCTATTTTATGGAAGGAATGCGGCGGTGTCAAGCTTCCTAAAAAAACAGTTGAAAAATGTGTGCAGATACGATAGAATATTACAGATAATGAGATTCGATAAAATCCTGTTTGGATAAATATAAGGAGGAATAACACACATGATTTCAGCAGGCGATTTTAGAAACGGCATTACTTTGGAGATTGACGGAATTGTTGTGCAGATCATTGAGTTTCAGCATGTAAAACCGGGAAAGGGTGCGGCATTCGTACGAACAAAGCTCAAAAATATCATCAACGGAGGCGTGATTGAGAAGACTTTCCGCCCGACAGAGAAGTTCCCGGCAGCTCGTATTGACCGTGTGGAGATGCAGTATCTGTATTCAGATGGAGATCTGTTCCATTTTATGAACACAGAGACGTATGATCAGATCGCACTGAATCAGGAGACGATCGGAGATGCGCTTAAATTCGTAAAAGAAAATGAAATGGTAAAGGTTTGCTCTTATAATGGAAATGTATTTGCAGTAGAGGCTCCTCTGTTCGTAGAGCTTGAGGTAACAGATACAGAGCCGGGATTTAAGGGCGATACAGCTACAGGCGCAACAAAGCCGGCTACAGTAGAGACAGGCGCGGTTGTATACGTACCGCTGTTTGTTGAGACTGGGGACAAGCTTAAGATCGATACAAGAACAGGAGAGTACCTCTCCAGAGTCTGATCGGTTTTGGGATCTGTCCGTGGATGCATAAAGGATTTCCCTGCTATAAAGGATGCATCCGGCGAGGCAAACGTGTGCTCTGTGAGCTTCGTGTAAAACGCGGGACTGTGCAAAGTATGCATTTGTTTCAATAACAGGAAAAGAAAAGGCTGTTTCAGGAATTGTGCTGTTGAAGCATATATTTCAGAAGCAGCCTTAAATTTTTTAAAAAAGCACTTGCAAAAAGTGAAAATATAAAATATAATAAGAGACAAATATCTGGCGTTTTACGCATCCTGTGCGGGTCCGCACACAAATCCGTCTGGCAATATCAGTTATCATATCTTAGAAAGGTGGTTTTTTATTGGAATACAGAGAATTTTTAGTTCAGATTGAAAAAAAGGTACAGGAAAAAGCCGGAAAGGCAGCAAGAGTGACCATTTCCGAAACATTAAAAAATAACAAAAATCCGGCTCATCAGATCACGCTGTTTTCCCCTGGAACGAATGTTTCTCCGGCTATCGGACTGGAGATCTGCTATAAGCAATATTGCAGTGGAGCAAGTATAGATGCAGTGGCAGAATATATTCTGGAACAATATGAGAAGTGTGACAGAAAAGGAACAGCAGATGTTTCCTTTTATACAGATTTTACGCGTGTAAAACATCGACTTGTCTGCAAGCTTGTCAACTATGAAAAAAATAAATACATGCTGCATCAGGTCCCCCACCGAACGTTTCATGACCTGGCAATCGTTTACTATTGCCGGACAGAACACGCTGTTCTTGGAAAAGGCAGTATTCTGGTATTAAATGACCATCTGAGACTGTGGCAGGCAGACGCGGATCAGATCCATGAAGCGGCATTTTTTAATACACTGAATATTTTACCCTACAGATGTTACAGCATTACCGATATGATCGAGGAAATTATGGCTCATGACTCTGCTAAGGACTGTATAGAAGAGGAACATCCTGTGTCTGCTGTCATCAGTGAGAGAGAGGCCCCCATGTATGTGCTGACCAATTCGGAAAAATACTGGGGCGCAGTGAGTATGATTTATGACAGTGTGTTAAGCGAGATAGCCCAGAGACTGGGACAGGACTTTTTCGTACTGCCCAGCAGTGTCCATGAATGTATGATCATTCCGGTACAAAAAGGGATCCAGACAGAAGAGCTGAGAGAAATGGTTATCGAGATCAACAGAAATTGTGTCAAGGAAGAAGAGATACTGGGAGATTCTGTTTATCAATACAGCAGAAATAAAAAGTATCTGGAGCTCGTATGCGGTGCGGAAATGGAACCAAAAGTGTGATGATGAAGCAGTGTCCTTTTTGTATTACCAGTTGAAACAGCTATTATGCATCTGGAAGATTTTCTATATTCCTGCAGTATTCCCCATTATTGTATTTTACAGAGACAGGGCTCCCGTATATTGCTCGCAGAGCGTCACCTTATATTTTATAAAGTGGATGAAACTGCACATACAGTAACCAGCTATCCTGTACTAGATAGCAGGCAGGAATACAGGAACTTGATTTGAGACTATGAGTTGGGGTCAGTCTGCGGTGGTAGTAAATTTAATACAGGGTGTTGATATGGAACGTATGGAAATTGCAAATAATATTATGGGGGACGGTGAGTGCGCTACCTGTAACTCTAAACGTGTGCATCGAAACTATTTGCATCTAACATAATGACAGATGAGGAAATAAAACGTTTCATGGGACACCGTGATATAGAGACAACTCGCAAGTATTGTTCTTATCCAATCGAGAGCAATGAGAAGATAAAAACAAAGGCAGAAGAGGTTTTAGGCGGCAGTCAAAAAAGTGGAACACCGTGGAACACCAAAGTAGTGTCCTTTTTAGACTATAAAAAAATAGAAAACCCGCGTAAACACGGGCTTTCTGCGACACACCTGGAGGGATTCGAACCCCCGACACATGGTACCGGAAACCATTGCTCTATCCCCTGAGCTACAGGTGCAAATTGAATTGCTCAATTATCTTATCACAGTTTTCTGAAAAAGTAAAGCATTACTGAACGAAAGAATAAAAAACTTTCAGGGAATCTTTTAGTAAAAATTTTTTCTTGTTTTAAATTTAGAATTTCTTTAAGAAACATAATCTTTACATAATTATACGAATATGCTAAAATTGTTTTAACATTTATTGCAATCTGTGTTAATCTGTGAACAGTATGCGAAGGTTTGTTTTTAGACCTGGCAGACCGGAAAAACCAGATTCAGAAACAGGGGGATAACAGATGTTGGACAATTTTAGAGAGTGGCTATCTGACAATTTGCGATACATTTTGCTGGGACTGGCAGCCATCCTGCTTATTGTAATTGCATTTTTCGCATTTCGGCTGGTGAAGGGACTTGGCTCTCCAAAAGAGAAGCCGGATACAGTACAGACGGAGGCAGGTACAGAGGAGGCGGAGACAGAAAAGAGCGTGCAAAACGGTGAATCTCTGCAAAAGGATCAGAAGGATGTGCTTGCGTGGGTGACGCAGTATTATGATGCAAAGGAAAGCAAGGACTATGATGCGCTTGGCAAGCTGTGCGAGAAGTTTGACGATGCAGCACGTACAGAGGTAGAGGCTCAGGATGCGGCGGTTGAGGCGTATAATAATATTATGACATACTCAAAGGCCGGATTGACAGAAGGCTCCTATATTGTATATGCATACTTTGACGCGAAGGTAACGGGCAGTGAAACGCTGGTACCGTCTCTGAGAGAGTTTTATCTGATAAAAAACGCGGAGGGAAGTCTCGTGCGGGCGGATATGACGGCAGAGATGAAGGCTCTGGTGGAAGAGCGTCGCAAGGATGACGATGTCCAGGCGCTGCTAAAGGATGTAAATAAAAAGTACGATGAGGTGATCGCATCGGATGACGCGCTTGCAGCATTACTGGCAGGGGAGAGCGACAATTCCGGAGATGCCCAGCAGGGACAGACAGATGCAAATGGTACAGATGGCGAGCCTGTGACAGGTACCACGACAGGGACGATGCAGACTACGACAGAGGTCAATGTTCGTGGAGAGGCATCGGCAGAAGCGACACTCTATGGGGTACTGACAGCAGGGACGTCCGTTGAGGTGCTGGAGAATCTTGACAGCGGGTGGTCAAAGATCAGCTATACGTCAAATGGAAATACAGTAGAGGGTTATATTATGACACAGTATCTGACTGCAGTGCAGTAAGTGACAAAGCAGCCAGATTACAGGTAAAGTGCAGTTTCTGATCCTGCTGGAGGATATAAGCAGGACGCCTGCATAAAAACTGAATAAGATCATCAAAAACAGGATTGCCGTCAGATATCCGGAAGTGTTCAGGAGATCTGACGGCAGACTTTGTTTTAGAGCCTCTTCGGAATTTGAGGATGCGTCTGAGAAGGTATTTTCAGTTGTCTGGGAGAGGGGATTGTGGTAAACTAATTGGGAAAATTATGGACAGTTGAGGATAAACGTATGGGTATGAATCGAGGATTTGTAAAGGAAAAGGTGACGGGGGAAATCCGTCTGAATAAATATCTGAGTGAGGCAGGAATCTGTTCCAGACGGGAAGCGGATCGGCTGATCGAGAGCGGCTTGGTCTGCGTGGATGGAGAAAAGGCACAGCAGGGAATGAAAGTCCGCCCGGAACAGCATATTTTAGTAAAGGGGAAAGAGGTAAGACGGGAGAAAGAGATGCTCCTGCTTGTCATGAATAAGCCTCGCGGTACAGTATGCACAACGGATACGAGGTGGGGAGATAAAACGGTGTATGAGCTTTTGGATACAGAGAAACGGGTGTTTTCTGTGGGAAGGCTCGATAAGGACTCAGAAGGTCTTCTTTTGCTTACAAATGATGGAAATATCCTGAATAAAATTATGCGTGCAGGGAATTATCATGAAAAAGAATATCTGGTTACGGTCGATAAAAAGATCACGGCAGAGTTTCTGGAGAAGATGCGAAAGGGTGTTTATCTGAAAGAGCTTGGGGTAAAGACGCGTCCCTGCCGCATAGAGCTGGCAGGAGAAAAGCAGTTTCGTATTGTGCTGACCCAGGGACTGAACCGCCAGATCAGGAGGATGTGCGAAGCCTTCCATTATAAGGTGACGCGGCTTCTCCGGGTACGCATCATGAATATTGAGCTTGGCAATCTGAAGCCGGGAGAGTATCGCAGCATTACGAGAAAGGAGCTGGCACAGTTAAGGCAGCAGCTGCAGGAGCATTCACGAAAGGAAACAGGAAATCAATGAATCAGATAGAGAGAATGAGAGAGCTGTCACAAAAGCTGGCAGAAGCTTCAAAAGCATATTATCAGGAGGACAGGGAGATCATGAGCAATTATGAGTATGATGCCCTGTATGATGAACTGCAGCGTCTGGAAGAAGAGAGCGGTGTTGTACTGGCTGGCAGTCCGACTGTTACGGTGGGATATAAGGCGCTGGAAAGCCTGCCAAAGGAGCGGCATGATGCGCCGATGCTTTCTCTGGGTAAGACCAAAGAACGGTCTGAGCTTGTAAGCTTTGCCGACAGTCATGATGTGCTGATCTCCTGGAAACTGGATGGACTGACCGTGGTGCTTACTTATAAAAACGGTTTACTGGAGAAGGCTGTCACCCGGGGCAATGGCGAGATCGGGGAGGTCATCACAAATAATGCAAAAGTATTTCAGAATATTCCGCTTCGCATTTCCTATCAGGGCGAGCTGATCCTGCGGGGGGAGGCTGTGATCACGTATTCTGAATTTGAAAAGATCAATGGCGAGATCGGAGAGGCAGACGCAAAATATAAGAATCCGCGTAATCTGTGCAGTGGTTCGGTGCGCCAGCTCAATAATGAGATCACGGCAAAGCGGCATGTACGCTTTTATGCATTTGCGCTGGTGAAGGCAGAAAATGTAGATTTCCATAATTCAAGGAAGGAACAGTTCGAGTGGCTTGCCAATCAGGGATTTGACGTGGTGGAGTATCGTCTGGCATCTGCGGCGCAGGTAGAGGAGACAGTGGATTACTTTGCAGAAAAAATCCTGCATTATGATATTCCATCCGATGGCCTCGTTGTGACGTACGATGATATTGCGTATGGGCAGTCTCTGGGACGCACAGCAAAATTTCCGCGTGATTCCATTGCGTTTAAATGGCAGGATGAGATCCGGGAGACGAGGCTTCTGGAAATTGAGTGGAGTCCATCACGAACAGGGCTGATCAACCCGATCGCAGTATTTGAACCAGTGGAGCTGGAGGGGACAACAGTCAGCCGTGCAAGTGTCCACAATCTGAGCATTATGAAAGCATTAAAGCTCGGGATCGGCGATACGGTCAAAGTATACAAGGCAAATATGATCATTCCGCAGATTGCTGAGAATCTGACAGGAAGCGACACGGTCAGAATCCCGGAAACCTGTCCGGTGTGCGCTGGGAAAACAGAGATCCGTGATTTGAATGGCGTGCAGACGCTTTATTGTACAAATGAGCAGTGCAGTGCAAAAAAAATCAAATCATTCACACTGTTTGTAAGCCGTGACGCGATGAACATTGAGGGGCTTTCTGAAGCGACATTGGAAAAGTTTATTGCGAGAGGGTTTATACACAGCTTTGCGGACATTTTTCACCTGGATCGTGAGAAAGAAGCAATTGTGGAGATGGAGGGGTTTGGAGAAAAATCCTATGCAAACCTGATGCAGAGTATCAGACAGGCGAGACATACAACGCTTCCGCGACTGATCTACAGTCTGGGGATACCGAATATTGGTGTGGCGAATGCGAAGCTTTTATGCAGACATTTCGATTATGACCTCGGCCGTATACGCAGCGCAGCAGCGGAGGAGATTGCGGAGGTAGAGGGGCTGGGAGAAGTCATTGCAGCCTCCGTCTGCGCCTATTTTTCAGACGCAGTCAACCGGGAAAATCTTGATGCACTTCTTTGCGAGCTGGAACTTGAGCAGGTACAGGCGGCAGAATATGAACAGATTTTTTCTGGAAAAACCTTTGTGATCACCGGCAGTGTGACGCATTTTACAAATCGAAATGAATTAAAAGCATATATTGAAGAGCGGGGCGGAAAGGTGACGGGATCCGTTTCCAGAAATACAGATTACCTGATCAATAATGATGTAAATTCTGCATCCTCAAAAAATAAAAAGGCACGGGAACTGGAAATTCCGATTTTATCGGAAGCGGATTTTCTTTCGCTGGCCGAAGGATCAGATAAATGAATGATGCGGACAGAGAAATTTGCCGGAATCATTTCAGAAATGTAGCATAAAGAGCAGAAAGGACGAAAATACGGTATGCCGATTAAAGTACAAAGTGATCTGCCGGCACGGGAGATCCTGGAACGTGAAAATATATTTGTAATGGATGAGAGCCGGGCGGTGCATCAGGATATCCGGCCTATCCAGATCGCGATACTCAATCTGATGCCGCTTAAGGAGGAGACAGAGCTGCAGCTTCTGCGCTCGCTCTCTAATACGCCGTTGCAGGTGGATGTGACGTTTGTTAAAGTCAGATCGCATGAATCCAAAAACACCTCCACCAGTCACTTGAATAAATTTTATGTAGAATTTGATGACATAAAGAATAAATGCTTTGACGGAATGATCATCACGGGAGCGCCGGTAGAGATGCTGGAGTTTGAGGAGGTTGATTACTGGGAGGAGCTGACCCTGATCATGGACTGGACGCAGGAGCATGTTACCTCTACGATCTATCTGTGCTGGGCAGCACAGGCAGGCCTTTACCATCATTATGGACTGAAAAAAAGAGTTATGGATCACAAAGTGTTCGGTCTGTTCTGGCACCGTGTCCTGAACCGCAAGGTTCCTCTCGTTCGCGGATTTGATGATGTATTTCTCGCGCCCCATTCCCGCCACACAGATGTGCCGATTGAGGAGATCCGAAAAGTAAAGGAGCTGACGATTCTTGCAGAATCCGATGAGGTGGGGCTGTTTCTTGCGATGGCGGATGGTGGACGACGGATTTTTGTTATGGGGCATCCGGAGTATGACCGTGTGACGCTGGATGGAGAATATAAAAGGGATCTTGGCAAGGGGCTTGCAATTGACATCCCGAAAAACTATTATACAGACGATGATCCGCAGAACCGCCCGCTTTTACGCTGGCGCTCCCATGCAAACAATCTGTATACGAACTGGTTGAACTATTACGTGTATCAGGTAACGCCGTACGATATGGTGGGAACGCCGTTTTAATGCGGGATTTCAAAGGTTGTGTCGTAAAATGTTGTCGCGATTTAAATTTCTGAGTATTTGACTTTTGAGGTCTAAAATATTATAATAGCGAAAGACAAAACAGGAAAGAGCATTTTCAGGAAGCGGGTGAAATTCCTGCGCAAGTCCGTTACTGTACAGCCAGATACTGAATGCTCTTTCAGAAGAGGAATGACCTGCGGGCACCGGGAAATTCCAGCGGGGCAGGGCTGTTGCAACACGCATCCGGTGGATTTTTGATGTGTGCTGCGGCAGCTTTTTGTTGCATAGAAATGTACGTTCTGTGGAAGAAAAGGCTTCCCGGGGATCGCAGTGCGGCAGATCGGGAGTACGTTTTGGTTTGTAAGGGATAAAACAGGGAGGCAGTTGATGGGACAGGAGAAGCAACTGGAGGATTATTATGTGATACGCAATCATAAAAAGCTGCGGTTTGGATACACGACAGGTTCCTGCGCGGCAGCTGCAGCAAAAGGCGCTGTGCAGATGCTGCTTTCGGGAACGGATGTTTTGCAGACACAGCTTCTGACTCCAAAGGGTATCCTTTTGCGGCTTGCTCTTGTCGACCGGGTGAGAGATGAGCACAGTGTCTCCTGCGCGGTCAGGAAGGACGCAGGCGATGACCCGGATACGACAGACGGGATTTTGATCTATGCGAGAGCGCAGATCGTATCAGAAAAAGCCGGGATGTCAAAGAACATGGACAGTCAAACTATACAGGAAGCCGTAACCTGTCCGGAGATAGCGGATACTGCGTTTGTGAGCGGTAATATTATACTGGATGCAGGCGATGGCATCGGCCGTGTGACAAAGCCGGGGCTTTCTCAGCAGATCGGGCAGGCTGCGATCAACCGGGTACCAAGAGAGATGATTTTCCGCGAGGTACAATCTGTCGCAGAGCAGTATGGATACCAGGGGCGGATCCTGATCACGGTCTATGCACCGGAGGGCAGGGAGCGGGCAAAGCGCACCTTTAATCCGCGACTGGGGATCGTGGGCGGGATTTCTATCCTGGGAACTACAGGGATTGTGGAGCCCATGAGTGAACGCGCGCTGATCGACAGTATTCGTGTGGAGATGGGGCAGCATCACGCCTGTGGGGAGGATTATCTGCTTGTGACACCAGGAAATTACGGGGCAGAGTATCTGAGAGAGCATATGACGCTTCCGTTTGAAAAGAGCTTAAAATGCAGCAATTACTTTGGGAAAACGATTGATATGGCTGTTGATATGGGCGTGAAGGGGATTTTATTTGTAGCGCATATCGGCAAACTTGTTAAGCTGGCAGCGGGTATCATGAATACTCATTCCCACAGTGCGGATGCACGGATGGAGATCCTGGCGTCGAATGCGATCCGGGCAGGGGGAACGCTTGACTGTGCAAGAGAGCTTCTGGCGTGCACGATGACAGACGAAGCGCTGCGGATACTGGACCAATACGGTATTCTGGAAGGAACGATGCAAAAGGTCATGCAGAAAATCCAATTTTACTTAAATCATCGCTCATATGACCAGATCCTGCTCGGAGCGGTCATGTTTTCCAATGAATATGGATTTTTAGGAGAGACGGAGGACGCAGAAAAGCTGCGTGTTCTTCTTGGAGAGAAACATCCTGCGAAAGAGCAGGAGCGATTATAACAATCACAGAGGATGGATCAGCCGTGATATACGGCGGTCAGGAAAGGAGTACATATGGTACATTTTGTAGGGGCAGGACCGGGAGCGCCGGATCTGATCACGGTGAGAGGGAAAAAATATCTGGAAGAGGCGGATGTGATTATTTATGCAGGTTCTCTTGTAAATCCGCAGCTTCTGGAGTATGCAAAGGGCGAATGTCAGATTTATAATAGCGCAAAAATGACGCTGGAAGAGGTTATTGCCGTTATGGAGCAGGCAGAAGCAAATGGACAGATGACAGTGAGGCTGCATACGGGAGACCCCTGCATTTACGGAGCGATCCGGGAGCAGATGGATATTCTGGATGAAAAGGGGATCTGCTATGATTCCTGTCCCGGAGTCAGTGCATTTTGCGGGGCAGCCAGCGCGCTGAATCTTGAGTATACACTTCCGGATATCTCTCAGAGTGTCATTATCACACGGATGGAAGGCAGAACACCAGTCCCTCCAAAGGAAAGCATTCAGTCTTTTGCGGCACACAACGCTACCATGGTTGTATTTTTAAGTACCGGAATGCTGGAGGAGCTTTCAAGACGTCTGATCGAGGGCGGCTACCGTTCTGATACGCCGGCGGCGATTGTCTATAAAGCGACCTGGCCGGACGAAAAGAAATTTATCTGTACGGTAGGGACACTGGCTCAGACAGCGGCAGAGCATGGGATCACAAAGACCGCATTGATGCTCATAGGAGATGCGGTGAAGGCAGCTCATTATGAACGCTCAAAGCTGTATGATCCGGGCTTTACCACCATGTTCCGCCAGGGGAACGATCAGGCGCAGTAGGATACAGCAGCATTTCGGAAGGAGGCGGAGTCATGAAAGCTGACAGGGAGCAGACACCGCGAAGGTCCGGGCGGCTTTCGATCCTGTGTTTTAGCCTTACGGGCTGGGCGACCGGACAGAGGCTGGCAAAGGGGCTGCGCGCATGCGGATATGAGGTATTTTTGGACGGGAAAAGCCGTTATCTGCAGGACAGCATTTCACAGAGTACGCAGGAATGGACCGGGATGCAGTTTTTGCAGGCGGAGGGGATTATTTTTGTCGGCGCCTGTGGGATCGCAGTGCGCAGTATCGCGCCATTTGTGGCAGGAAAAAAGCAGGACCCTGCAGTGCTTGTGGCGGATGAATGCGGCAGGTTTGTGATTTCACTTTTGTCCGGGCATCTTGGCGGAGCAAATGAACTTACACAAAGAGCGGCAGATATTTTAGGAGCAGTTCCCGTCATTACAACTGCAACAGATCTGCACCATCGGTTTGCAGTCGACGTTTTTGCAAAAAAAAACAGATGTGCGATCTTTCACATGAAAGCGGCAAAGGAGCTTTCGGCAGCGCTTCTGGCAGGAGAGCAGGCTGGTTTTTACAGTGAATATCCGTGGGAGGGGCCGCTCCCGGAGGGACTGGTCCTGTGCAAAAGAGACGGATATCCGGTAAAAAATACAAAGACAGAGTATGGCGCGGAAGCCTCGAAAGAGCGGGGATTTGGACAGGACAGGCCGCTTCGCATCGGGGTTGCTGTGACGATACATAAAAACTGTATGCCGTTTGAGTCTACGGTGCAGGTAGTGCCGCCAGTAGTGGCAGTCGGAATGGGCTGCCGAAAGGGAAAGGAAAAAGAAGCAGTAAAGGATATGGCAGAGCAGCTGCTTGCGGAGGAGGGGCTTTATAAAGAAGCGGTCCTTGCTCTGGCAAGTCATGAACTAAAAAAAGAAGAACCGGGGCTGCTGGCTCTTTCGGATGAATGGAATGTGCCGTTTTGTACATTTTTGCCGCAGGAGCTGCTTGGCGCACCAGGTGAGTTTACCCCGTCTGCTTTTGTAGAGCAGGTGACAGGAGTCGATAATGTGTGCGAGCGCAGCGCCGTATGCGCAAGCGGCGGCGGACGGCTGTTTGTAAGGAAAAGAGGGGGCGGCGGCGTGACGATCGCTGCTGCCCGGAAAGAATGGAGGGCTTATTTTGAGTAAGATATACGTAGTGGGAATCGGACCGGGCTCCTATGAACAGATGACCGGAAGGGCAGTATATGCTCTTGAGAACAGCGATGTCATCATTGGCTATACGGTCTATGTGGATCTGGTGAAGGAGCATTTTGCCGGAAAGGAATTTTTGACGACTCCAATGCGAAAGGAAGTCGATCGATGCATTCTGGCTTTTGAAGAGGCAAAAAAGGGGAAAAATGTATCCATGATCTGCAGCGGAGACGCAGGAGTCTACGGTATGGCAGGGCTGATGTACGAGGTCGGAGAAGATTATCCGCAGATCGGGCTTGAAGTCATTCCAGGAGTGACGGCGGCAACAGGCGGAGCAGCTGTGCTGGGCGCGCCTTTGATCCATGATTTTTGTCTGATCAGTCTGAGCGATCTGCTGACACCGTGGGAGAAGATCGAGGCGCGTCTTTTGGCGGCTGCACAGGCAGACTTTGTTGTATGTATTTATAATCCTTCCAGTAAAAAACGTCATGATTATCTCCAGAAGGCGTGTGATCTGCTGATGCGCTACAAATCTCCGGACACCGTCTGCGGGACCGTATCACAGATCGCAAGGCAGGGAGAATGCGCTTCGGTTATGACGCTTCGGGAGCTGCGTGACACGCAGGTCGACATGTTTACAACTGTGTTTGTCGGAAACTCGCAGACAAAGGTACAGAATGGAAAAATGGTGACGCCGAGAGGCTACCGGATGGAAAGGTGAGCGTATGTATCGCGTAATAGTATTTGCGGGAACGACAGAAGGATATGAGCTTTGCCGTTTTCTCGGGAAGCGCGGTGTGACGGTGCTGGCGTGTGTGGCGACACAGTATGGGAGCAGGTCTCTGACAGAAAGTGAATATCTAAAGGTGCGGCCGGGCCGGCTTACCTGCGAAGAAATGACGGAGCTGTTCCAGAGAGAAGCTCCCGGGCTTGTGCTGGATGCGACGCATCCGTACGCGGCAGAAGTGACAGAAAATATCAAAAAGGCCTGTGAGGCGGCAGGCATATCCCGTGTACGGGTACTGCGCAGGGAAGGCAGCTGTGAGATGGATGCTGTCTGCGTGGAGGATACGGCTGCTGCCGCACAGTATCTCAAGACGACGCAGGGAAATGTGCTGCTTACAACGGGCAGTAAGGAGCTGGCAGCGTTTACGTGCGTACCGGATTATGAGAACAGATTGTATGCGCGTGTGCTGTCGCTGCCTTCTGTGATGGAAGAATGCAGAAGACATGGCTTTGAGGGAAAGCACCTGATCGGAATGCAGGGACCTTTTTCAACAGAATTAAATGTCGCAATGCTCAGACAGTTTTCCTGCCAGTATCTGGTGACCAAAAATACAGGAAGAGCAGGAGGCTTTGAAGAAAAGCTGGAGGCAGCCCGTATCTGCGGCGTTACTCCTGTCATTATTGGCAGACCGCTCAGAGAAACCGGACTGTCTGTTCCGGAATGTAAAAAAATGCTGATCGAACGCTTCGGGCTGGAGCAGATACAGCATGTGACGCTGCTTGGGATCGGGATGGGCAGCCAGGAAACTCTCACGATCCAGGGCCAGAGGGCGCTTGAACAGGCTGAGCTTTTAATCGGGGCAAAACGTATGACAGATGCTGTGAAAATGCCGCATCACGCCGTGGTCCATGAGTATCTGAGTGAAAGAATAGCCGCTTACATAAAAGCGCATCCAGAATATGAGAGGGTTGTTGTTGCACTCTCCGGAGATGTGGGATTTTTCAGCGGAGCGAAAGGGCTGCTGGGACTGCTGCCCGATGATACAGAGCTGATCTGCGGAATTTCATCGGTCGTGTACTTTATGGCAAAGATCGGCCTGTCGTGGGATGACGCAGCGCTCGTAAGCGCACACGGCAGATCAGCGAATCTTGTATCATATGTGAAGTACCATAAAAAAACGTTTGCGATCCTCGGAGAAAAAGATGCAGTCGCGCAGCTTGCCGGAAAGCTGACGCAGTACGGGATGGGGGATGTGGTTTTGTATGTAGGAGAGAATCTGTCCTATGATACAGAACGGATCTTTGCGAAGCCTGCGCGGGAGCTGACCGGATATGAGGGGAGCAGCCTGAGCGTAGTCTGCGCATACCATCCGACAGCCTGTGACCGGCCGGAAACGCACGGTATCGCAGATGAGGAGTTTCTGCGCGGCAAGGCCCCTATGACAAAGGCAGAGGTGCGGGCAGTCTCACTGGCAAAGCTGTGCCTTACAGAAGATTCGGTATGCTGCGATGTGGGAGCGGGGACCGGATCGGTCGCTATAGAGATGGCGCTGCGTGCCCGCCGCGGCAGAGTATTTGCAGTGGAAAAGAAGGAGGAGGCGCTTGCCCTTTTGCAGGAAAACAAGGTGAGATTCGCCGCAGATAATGTCGAGATCATATCGGGTACTGCGCCGGAGGCGCTAAACGACCTTCCACCCTGTACGCATGCGTTTATCGGCGGCTCCTCTGGAAAACTAAGGGAGATCATCGGGGTGCTCCTGAAAAAGAATGAGACGGTCAGGATCGTGATCAACTGTATCACACTTGAGACGCTTTCCGAGGCGCTTATGGCAATAAAGGAATTTTCCTTCCAGGATCCTCAGATCGTACAGATGGGTGTGTCACGTGCAAAAACAGCGGGCCCCTATCATATGATGATGGGGGAAAATCCGATTTATATCATTACGTGTCAGAAGGAGACAAAAGAATGAGGCTTCCAAGGGTATTGTTAAGTGCGTGCTCCAGCGGGAGCGGAAAGACACTGATCACCTGCGGGCTTTTGCAGGCTCTGAAAAACAGGAGAATAAAAACGGCAGCGTTTAAATGCGGTCCGGATTATATTGACCCGATGTTTCATGAGAAGGTAATAGGGACGGGCTCTGCAAATCTGGATACCTTTTTCACATCACCGGAGTGCGTCCGCTATCTTCTCGCAGAAAATGCGGCAGGGTGTGACCTCGCAGTGATCGAAGGTGTGATGGGGTACTACGATGGTATCGCAGGAGTGACGCAGACTGCCAGCGCGTATGATCTGGCATGTGTGACCGAGACGCCGGTGATCCTTCTGGTAAACAGCGCGGGAATGAGCGGCTCTCTGGCAGCGTGTGTAAAGGGATTTCTGGAATATGAAAAGGACAGCCGTATCCGCGGTGTGATCTTTAATCAGATGTCTGCCATGCTGTATCCCAGGATAAAGGCTCTGGTGGAAGAGCGGACAGGTGTGCGCGTGCTGGGGTACGTTCCCAGAGTAGAGGAATGTGCGCTTGACAGCCGCCATCTTGGCCTGGTGCTTCCGCAGGAGATTTTCGCACTGCGTGAAAAGCTTGACAGGCTGGCGCATATTCTGGAGGAGACACTGGATATAGATGGGATTCTTGCGCTTGCCAGGGAGGCGGCAGAGCTTCATAAACCAGAAGATCCGCTGGAAATTTTTCTGGAAGGGATCCATGAAAAACCGGCAGAAAAGGAGCCGGACCGCGGCGCGCAGGTGCGTATTGGTGTGGCAAGCGATGCAGCCTTTTGCTTTTTTTATAAAGATAATTTCCGGCTTCTGCGAGGGATGGGGGCGCAGCTTGTCCCGTTTTCTCCACTTGCAGATACAGTTCTTCCGGAAGATATTGACGGGCTTTTGCTCTATGGAGGCTATCCGGAGCTGCACGCAGCGGAGCTGGAAACAAATATCCGTATGCGGGAAAGTATCCGCAGTGCATTAGCGCAGGGGATGCCCTGCATGGCAGAGTGCGGAGGATTTATGTATCTGCATGAGGAGATGGAAGATATGGAAGGCCGCCTGCATGAAATGACAGGTGTGATAAAGGGGCGGGCATTTCGGACGGAAAGGCTGTCCCGTTTTGGCTACGTTACACTGCAAAAGCATGAAAAGGATGTGTATGGAGAAGTCCCCGCACATGAATTCCACTATTTTGATTCGACCAATTGCGGGCAGGCATTCTCTGCAAAAAAGCCTGCTGGAAACAGGCAGTGGGAGTGCATGCATGCAGACGGGAGACTGCTTGCAGGCTTTCCGCATCTGTATTATTATGGGAATCCTGCCGTGCCATGGGAGTTTTTGAAGCAGTGTGCATGCTATAAGAAAGAGAGAGCGGGGAGATCGGTATGAAATACACAGCATTTGCACTTTTGGCGGGCTTTTTACTGGATCTGATTTTTGGAGATCCGAGGCGGCTTTATCATCCCGTCTGTGCGATCGGTAACCTGATCGCCGCACTTGAAAAAGGAATCCGGGGGATTTTGCCCAGATCACAAAAAGGCGAGCTGTGGGGCGGCTTTTTCGAGGTTTTGATCGTGTGTATGGTGTGCGGCGGCATTCCGCTTGCAGTACTTTCAGGAGTATACAGGATAAGTACCGCTGCCGGATTTGTCCTGGAGAGCTTCTGGTGCTATCAGCTTCTGGCAACAAATTCACTGAAAAAGGAAAGCATGCGGGTCTGTGACCGCCTGAAAAATGGGACGTTGGAGGAAGCAAGATATGCTGTTTCCATGATCGTAGGGCGTGATACGAAGGCACTGTCGAAGGAGGGCGTGATCCGTGCAGCCGTTGAGACAGTAGCGGAAAATACGTCAGACGGAGTGATCGCGCCCATGCTTTATATGGCGATTGGCGGCGTACCGCTGATGTTTTTGTATAAGGGCATTAATACAATGGATTCGATGCTTGGATATAAGAATGAAAAATATCTTTATTTCGGACGATGTGCAGCCAGGCTGGATGATGTGGCAAATTATATTCCGGCACGTTTGTCAGCAGGGCTGATGATTCTGGCGGCGCCGTTTGCCGGTCTGAATGCAAAAGAGGCTGCCCGCATATACAGGAGGGACCGGCGCAATCATGCGAGCCCGAACTCCGCACAGACGGAGGCGGTTATGGCAGGTGCGCTTTGCGTACAGCTTGCAGGCGATGCATGGTATTTCGGAAAGCTGTATAAGAAACCGACGATCGGGGATCCTCTTCGTGCAGTTGAAGCAGAGGACATCTGCAGGGCAGATCGGCTTCTCTATGCAGTATCTGTTCTGGCGGTGATTTTATTTGTCGCTGTACGTCTGCTGATCCTGCACTAGAAGGATGAGCAGATGGGTATACAGGACAATGGAGATATAAGTATAGGAGAACACAGGAGAATACAGATGGAGAAACATATACATGGCGGGAATATTTATGAGCACGAGGGCTGTCTTGACTTTTCCGCAAACTGTAACCCGCTCGGTACGCCTCTTAGTGTGCAGCGCGCAGCAGTAAAAAGCATAGAACAGATCGCACATTATCCACAAGTCGGATGTGTGCCACTGCGTGCGGCGATTGCGGAATACGAGGCTGTCAGGCCGGAGCAGGTGATCTGCGGAAATGGCGCCGCGGAGCTGATCTTTTCTCTTTGCCAGGCACTGAAGCCGCGAAAGGCACTGCTTCTGGCGCCTACCTTTGCGGAATACGGACAGGCTCTGTCATCGGTCGGATGTCAGATAACCTGCGCGAGACTGCGGGAAGAAGACGGATTTGCGGTCGGAGAGGAGTTTTTAGACCTGCTGCAGGAGGATCTGGATATTGTATTTTTATGCAATCCGAATAATCCGACAGGGGCGCTTACAGACCGCAGCCTGCTTTTACGTATTCTGGAGCGGTGCGAAACACGGGGGATCTTTCTTGCTGTCGATGAATGTTTTCTGGATTTTGTAAAGACTCCGTCTGAATATACCTTAAAAGGAGAGCTCGAAAAAAGCAGAGGGCTGTTTTTGCTGAAAGCATTTACGAAACGGTATGCTATGGCGGGGCTGCGTCTGGGATACGGACTTTGCGAAAATAAAGAGCTTCTTGAACAGATGGCGGCAATGGTACAGCCGTGGAATGTCTCTGTGCCGGCGCAGGCAGCCGGACTTGCCGCACTTCAGGAGGAGGACTACGTCCGGCGTGCACGCGCTCTCATCTTTCGGGAGCGGGAGTGGATGGTGGAACAGTTTACTGCTTTGGGGCTTACGGTGTATCCCCCGCAGGCAAATTATATTTTTTTCAAAGGACCAGAAGCACTTTTTTCCCTGTGTGAAAAAAGAGGCGTGCTGATTCGGGACTGCGGCAATTATCCGGGACTTTGCAAAGGGTATTTTCGGGTGGCAGTCAGAACACATGAAGAAAATGAGTTGCTGGTGAAGGCTCTGACAGAGTCTTTCATGGAAATACAGAAGGAGGGATAAGGATGGCCAGAACGATCATGATACAGGGAACGATGTCAAATGCAGGAAAGAGCCTTCTGGCAGCAGGATTGTGCCGGATTTTTCATCAGGATGGCTATCGTGTGGCTCCGTTTAAATCACAGAATATGGCGCTGAATTCTTTTATTACAGAAGAAGGACTGGAGATGGGGCGTGCGCAGGTCATGCAGGCAGAAGCAGCCGGCATACAGCCGGAGGTCCGGATGAATCCAATTCTTTTAAAGCCGACGAACGATACAGGCTCTCAGGTGATCGTAAACGGAGAGGTGCGCGGTACCATGAGCGCACGAGATTATTTTAAAT
Organism: Parablautia sp. Marseille-Q6255; assembly: GCF_951230155.1. Taxonomy (GTDB): domain Bacteria; phylum Bacillota; class Clostridia; order Lachnospirales; family Lachnospiraceae; genus Choladousia. Next base: position 22,722 of record NZ_CATNVD010000007.1, on the reverse strand, counting down.
ATAAAAAAACGCTCCGCCCTGTTGTACAAGAGACCTTTGATTCTCTGGCTGCGGATTATGATATTATCGTGATCGAGGGAGCCGGCAGTCCGGCAGAGATCAACTTGAAAAGTGACGATTTCGTAAATATGGGTATGGCAAAAATGGCGGATGCTCCGGTTCTTCTCGTCGGAGATATTGACAGAGGCGGCGTATTCGCACAGCTTTATGGGACTGTCATGCTTCTGGACGAGACAGAGCGGCCGCTGGTAAAGGGGCTGATCATTAATAAATTCCGCGGCGATAAAACACTGCTTGACTCTGGACTGGAAACACTGGAGGAGCTGTGCAAAGTCCCGGTGGTAGGTGTAGCGCCGTACCTCAATATCTCTGTGGAGGATGAGGACAGCCTGAGCGAGCGCTTTGACCGGTCGCAGGAGGCAGGGCTGATCGACCTTGCAGTTGTACGCGTACCCAGAATATCGAATTTTACAGATTTTAATCCACTAGAAAACATTCCGGGCGTCTCCCTGCGTTATGTAAAGCGTCCTGCAGAATTAAAGGATCCGGATATGATCCTCCTGCCGGGCTCTAAAAATACAATGGGCGATCTGAGATGGCTGCGGGAGAGCGGGATGGAGGCTGCTATCCTGAAGCAGGCGGCAAAAGGCAAGGTGATCTTCGGTATCTGCGGCGGCTATCAAATGCTGGGTGATACACTGCATGATCCGTTTGGCGTGGAGGATGGCGGCAGTATGAAAGGAATGGGCCTGATCCCGATGGACACAGAGTTTACGCAAAACAAGACGCGCACGAGGGCAGAAGGAAGGTTTCAGACGCTGTCGGGCGATCTTGGCGGTATGAGCGGCGCTGCATTTTCCGGCTATGAGATACACATGGGGGAGAGCCGCTTAAAAGACGGGGCATATCCGGTGACGTATATGGATGACACCGTGAGCGGAGAGGCAAAGGAAGACGGAGGATACTGCAAAAATGTGTACGGCACCTATGTGCACGGTATTTTTGACCGTGAGACTGTGACGAACGCGCTGCTTCGGTCACTTGCAGAAAAAAAAGGTATCTCCATGGACCAACTGGCAGAAATGGACTATGCTGCATTTAAAGAGACACAGTATGACATTCTGGCTGACGAGCTTAGAAAAAATCTTGATATGAAAAAGATATATGAGATACTGGGGCTTGGAGGCAGGCAGGATGCGTGATCGGGGAAATCCCGGAGCGCGATTTTGACAGTAGCCTGCAAATAAAAAGTCAAGGCTAAATTGCTGAAAATTGATAATTTTATACAGGTTGAAAAAATGGGTATCACAATAAGACCACCACATCAGTGCTGGTCTGAAAGAAAGCGTTGTGGGATTATTCGGACTCTGGAAGTGACGAAAGATATTCTTTCACCCGACCATAGTAGATCCGTAAAAATTTATTAGCTCCGGCGGTCATGTAGACGTAATAAGGTTTACCTTGTGCTCGTTTTTTATCAAGGAACTTATAAACTGGATCATCCTGAGGCATGGTTTTGATTAAAACATCCATTACCTGAAAAAGTGTCTTGCGGAGGTCTGCGGAACCTCGTTTGGAGGTTGGAACACTCTTTTGTTCATAAGAGCCGGATTCATTTACACCAGGGTCTACACCGGCGAAAGCTGTAATTGCGCCTTTGTGAGTGAAACGGGAAACATCGCCGATCTCAGCCATGAGTTGAGGACCAAGTGATGGACCTACGCCCTTCATTTGCATGACGATGGGATATTCGGGCAGCTTAGAGGCTGTTTCATTCATAAGAGTGCGAAGTTCTTCTACAGTTGCCGAGGCATTATTGAGTTGGTCAACCGCTTGCTTAATGATAAGTTTGGTTATTTCATCCTTTGGAAGTACAGGAACAAGCTCCTTTGCTTTTCCATAGATTTCCTCAGCTTTGGATTGGCTGAAGTTGTACTTCTTTCTTTTGCACCACTTTTGATAGTGGTCTACGAAGGCTTTTAGAGACATTTTACGAACACAGTCCACATGCCAGTAAGTAGATGCAAAATCAACCCATTTCTGGCTGCCGTCACTACGTGCAGGACTGTCAAAGTAGGTATTGACGCCAGGATAGGTCTGATCAAGGATGCCGATGAGGTTATTCTTCATAGCCGTCTTGTGTTTCATATAAAAGCCGAACTGACGGTTCATGGTTTTGAGCTGATTGCGTAATTCATCCATAACACTATACTGTTTGAGATTTTGCCACTTGTCAAGTGCATATCGGGCGATTTTGACGGCGTCAGCTTTGTCAGATTTGACTTTGCGAAGGGAATCATTATCAAAATCCTTGATAAGTTTTGGGTTAATGGCGCTGACGAAAAGATTTGTCTGGGAAAGCTGATGGGCAAGGACTTCATAATAACGTCCGGTGTGCTCCATCACGATGCGGGATTCACCTTCAATGGAGTTGATGAGTTCTATAAGTGAATTAATATCACTGGCTGTGTGTTTGATCTCGAAAGGCGTAGCAACAATTTCGCCAAAAGGGCGCATAATAGCAACCATGCTTTTACCTTTAGAAACATCGATACCTACTGCGTTCATAAATTTGTCACTCCTTAAAAATTGATCATGCAATGGATAAATACCAGTTTTACTCATTGCCTATTCAATCTACTGTGGTGTGACACGAATGCGCCTAAGGCGATTCAACCTGCATAAAACGAACGCTGCGAATGAGGAGCTGGTTATCAGTCTACTTAACGGACGCGAAGTCCAAGAAAGGAAGCCGACATACCGATTGCTCCATCATTATACAGCTTAAGCAACAAGATGGATAATTCCTTACTGGCTGTAAGGGATATTAACCATATTTATATTGTAGTAGAAGGGAGAAAAAGATGAAGACAGAGCTGGAAAAAGTCAGACCGATGGAGATTGAAAAAAGAAGCTTTGAGATCATTACGCAGGAGCTTGGAGATACGCCGCTTGTCCCCGGAACAGAGCTCATCGTGAAACGGTGTATCCATACGAGCGCTGATTTTGATTATGCACAAAATCTGTGTTTTTCAGAAAACGCGATCGAAAAGGCGACACAGGCGCTAAAAAGCGGTGTATGTATCGTGACAGATACGCAGATGGCCAGATCAGGGATCAATAAGCGTGCGCTCGCACGCTATGGAGCAGAGGTGTACTGCTTTATGTCAGACGAGGATGTGGCAATGACTGCGAAGCGGGATGGGACAACGAGAGCAGCCGCATGCATGGATAAAGCTGCTGCAATGAACAAAAAACTGATATTTGCGATCGGAAACGCTCCGACGGCGCTTGTAAGACTGTATGAGCTGATCGCGGAGGGGCGCATCGATCCGGCGCTGATCATCGGTGTTCCGGTAGGATTTGTCAATGTAGTACAGTCCAAGGAGCTGATCATGCAAAGCGGGAAGCCGTATATCGTAGCGCGCGGGCGCAAGGGCGGGAGCAATATTGCTGCGTGCATCTGCAATGCGCTGCTTTATATGATAGACGACAAACGGGACTGACAGGCGGACAGATACCGGACAGAAAAGGAGAGAACAGGGATGAAGGGAATTTTATATGGAGTAGGCGTAGGCCCCGGGGATCCGGAGCTGATGACATTAAAGGCAGTGCGTATGATCCGGGAGAACGAGGTGATTGCGGCAGCAGGAGCGCAGGTAGAGGATACGGTAGCCTATCAGATTGCGGTGCAGGCAGTGCCGGAGCTTGCGGATAAGGAGCTGCTCCCGGTCTACATGCCTATGACACATGACCGCAGAGAGCTTGAGGAGAATCATGCAAAGGGTGCAAAACGGATCCTGTCGTATCTGGAACAGGGAAAAAATGTAGTGTTTTTGACACTGGGAGATCCTGTAGTCTACTCTACCTTTACATATCTGCAAAAACGGGTGGAGGATCAGGGATACGAGACTGCTTTTGTGAGCGGGATCACATCGTTTTGTGCAGCAGCAGCCAGACTGAATCTGCCGCTTGTAGAATGGAATGAGCCGCTCCACGTAATCCCGGGCGTACATCGACTGGACGGCAGGCTCGACCAGCCGGGGACTTATGTTGTGATGAAGTCCGGGCGAAAAATGGATCAGGTCAAGCAGCTTCTTCAGGCAAGCGGGCGTGAGGTATGTATGGTAGAAAACTGCGGTATGGCAAACGAGCGGGTCTACAGGAGTCTGGAAGAAATACCGGAGGATGCAGGGTATTATTCTCTGATCATTGCCAGGGAAGAAGGCTGAGGGGCGCTCTTGCCAACCAGAAAAAACTGTGATAAGATAACAAAGACAACAGAATAAGAAAACAGCGGGTGCGGCATGTATATCGTATATGCCGAAAAGGGAAACAGGTGAGAATCCTGTACGATCTCGTCACTGTATTTAAGGAGTATACGGCACTGCGAAAGCAGGAACGTCACTGGGGAAATCTGGGAAGGCGCCGTATATGATGATCTATAAGCCAGGAAACCTGCCCGGTGTTGGTACGGGAACTTGATGTTCCAGATCACGAGTAATTGGTTGTACCAGTGAAGGAGCTTTTAGCACTTTTTTTGATGACCTTTTACCATGCGTAAAAGGTTTTTATTATGTTACAGGAAAGTTCTCATTTTCTTATACCATAAGATCAGGATGCGTACGGATGTAAAAAGAATTATTTCCTGACGCGTAAAAAGATGCAGAAGCTTTTGTGAGGACGTCACATTTTCCGATTCTGAAGTCAGAAGAAAAAAACAGGAGGAAAAAGACATGAAAAACAAAGTAGTAAAAGGAATGGTACTCGGACTGGCGGTATCGACCGCAGCAATGCTTACCGGCACGGCTGGTATGGCACAGGAGGGGCAGACACAAAGCGCGACAGAATCGCTCGAAGAAGCGGCAGAGGAAGCCTCAGAATCAGAGAATACCGCAGACGCACAGGCGGCAGCAGATAAGGCGGCAGAACTGATTGACGCAATCTACGTGCAGGAACGCACCGATACGACAGATGATGACTGTGCGGCTGCAAAGGAAGCGTGGGATGCGTTAAGTGAGGAGGAAAAAGCCTTAGTAGAGGGAGAAAACGCGAGCCCTGATTATTTCGGTCTGGATACCGGGGACGCTTCTTTGGATGATGCGCGCAATGCAGATGAGATCGGTGAAAATGAGCTGCTTGTTGTAAGCTTTGGTACATCTTATAATGACAGCCGCGTAGAGGACATTAAGGGAATCGAAGACGCGCTGGCGCAGGCATACCCGGACTGGTCTGTAAGAAGAGCATTTACAGCTCAGATCATTATCAATCACGTACAGGCAAGAGACGGGGAAAAGATCGACAATATGCAGCAGGCGCTTGACCGTGCGGTGGCAAATGGTGTAAAGAATCTGGTGGTACAGCCAACACATCTGATGCACGGTGCAGAATATGACGAGATGAAGGAGATGCTGGATCAGTACGCAGACCAGTTTGAATCAGTAGTCATCGCAGAGCCGATGCTTGGAGAAGTAGGCGATGACGCAACCGTGATCAATGAGGATAAAGCAGCAGTGGCACAGGCAGTTGTGGATGCCGCGGTTCTGGATGCCGGATTTGACAGCATGAAGGCGGCAGAGGAGGATGGCACAGCCTTTGTTTTCCTTGGACATGGCACTTCTCATACTGCAAAGGTAAGCTACAGTCAGATGCAGACGCAGATGGCACAGCTGGGATATACAAATGCGTTTATCGGAACGGTAGAAGGAGAGCCGGAGGATACTGCATGTGAGGCGGTCATCGAGGCTGTGAAGGAAGCCGGATTTACGAAGGTCATCCTGCGGCCGCTGATGGTAGTTGCAGGAGATCATGCAAATAATGATATGGCAGGCAGTGAAGCTGATTCCTGGAAGAGCATGTTTGAAGCCTCCGGAGATTTTGAACGCGTAGACGCGCAGATCGCAGGACTTGGAAGAATTGATGCGATAAAAGAGCTTTATGTCGCACATACGCAGGCAGCTATTGATTCGATGGCAGAATGAGGACAGATCTGGACACAGTAAACAGCAGATAAAGTAAGATCTGGCTGCCCGGACCGCATGCGGATTCCCGGGCAGCTTTTTATGAAGGGAGAAGATAATATGAAACGTTCAGTCAGATTTTATGTATGTATGGCAGGTACTGCTATGACACTTGCAGCTGCAGCCCCTGCAGCATATGCGCAGGAGACAGCAACAGAGGCAGCAACAGAGGCAGTGGAGCAGATGCAGACGGAGGAGGCTTCTGAGGCGGAACAGGTGCAGACGGAGGAAGCTTCTGAGACGGAAAAGGAAATGCAGACAGAGACGAAGGAGCAGCTGGAGGATGGCATCTACAGCGCCAGATTTGATACAGACAGCTCGATGTTCCATGTGAATGAAGCAAAGGAAGGACGCGGTGTACTGACTGTGGAGGATGGTCAGATGACGATCCACGTAAGCCTTGCATCGAAAGGAATCTTGAATCTGTTTCCGGGGCTGGCAGAAGATGCGCAGAAAGAGGGGGCACAGCTGCTTGATCCGACAGAGGATACCGTCACATACAGCGATGGCTATACAGAGACGGTATACGGCTTTGATATTCCGGTGCCGGTACTGGAGGAAGAGTTTGATGTGGCGCTGATCGGGAAAAAGGGAAAGTGGTATGACCATAAGGTCAGTGTGAGCGACCCGGTAGTTTTAGAGGAAGGGGCGCAGCAGGAAGGCCAGTCAGAAGAAAAAGAAGGTGATTCTGCTCTGGCATCGGCAGAAACGCTTGGGATCAGTGACGGTAGCTATATGGCAGAGGTCACACTGGAGGGCGGCTCCGGGAAATCTACCGTGGAGAGTCCGGCGCAGCTTACCGTAACAGACGGCGAGGTGGTCGCAGTGATCACATGGAGCAGTCCGAACTATGATTATATGGTAGTTGACGGGGAAAAATATATGACGGTCAATACAGAAGGAAACTCTGTATTTGAGATTCCGGTAGCGGGCTTTGACGGGGAGCTTGCAGTGACAGCGGATACGGTCGCAATGAGCACGCCGCATGAAATTGATTATACCCTGTACTTTGATTCTACGACACTGGAAAAGGCGGACAAATGAAAACAAAAAAAGGAGTGCTTCAAAAGCCTGTTCTGATATTTCTGATCTTCTTCTGCCTGTGTATCAGGCAGGAGACAACGGCAGGAGCAAAAGAGCTTTTGTGGAAGGACATGGAAGTGACGGGCAGTCTGGAGCTTTTGTATGCAGATCAGTTTGCAGTAGATTATTATAATGACGGATATGCGCTGATATCCATTGCAGATGGAGGACGTTTTTTGCTTGTTCCGGAAAATGGAGCAGTACCAAAGGAGCTGGATGAAGATATCGTCCTGCTGCAGCAGCCTCTGGATCATATTTATCTGGTGGCTACCTCTGCTATGGATCTGTTTTGCTCGATCGGCGGGCTGGAGTGTATCACACTGTCAGGTACGGATGCGGATGGCTGGTATATTGAAGAGGCAAAGAAAGCGATGGAGCAGGGGACGATCGCATACGCGGGAAAATATAATGCACCTGACTATGAACGGATCGTCTCAGAAAAGTGTGATCTGGCAGTGGAGTCCACGATGATCTATCACAATCCCGAGGTAAAAGAGAGGCTGGAACAGTTTGGGATACCAGTTCTGGTGGAGCGTTCCAGCTATGAAAGTCATCCCCTTGGACGTACCGAATGGATGAAGCTTTACGGAGTCCTGCTTGGAAAAGAGGAACAGGCACAGAAGGTATTTCAGGAACAGTCAGACCGTCTGCAGAGTGTCCTCTCAGAAAAAAATACAGGCAAGACGGCAGCTTTTTTTTACATCAGCACAAATGGCTATGCAAATGTACGCAAAAGTGGAGATTATGTTTCTAAAATGATCGAACTGGCAGGCGGCCGGTATATTTTTGATGATCTGGGAGAAGAGGACAATGCGCTTTCTACAATGAATATGCAGATGGAAGAGTTTTATGCGAGAGCAAAGGACGCGGACTATCTGATCTACAACAGCGCAATCGACGGAGAGCTTGAGACGATCGACCAGCTTCTGGAAAAAAGCCCGCTTCTTGCAGATTTTAAGGCGGTAAAGGAAGGAAATGCCTGGTGCACCGGAAAAAATCTTTTTCAGGAGACGACGGGGCTCGGTGTGATGATCGAGGATATGCATCGGATGTTTACAAGTGAGGATGCTTCTCTTACAGAGCTTACCTATATGCACCGGTTAAAATAAGGAGACGATTATGGAAAAAAGGTCAAATGGCAGGTACTGTGTTGCTTTTGCAGTGCTTGCAGTTTTGCTCATGTTATTTACGGTATGGAATATTAACGCAGGAAGTGTAGAGCTTTCTGTAAAAGAAATTCTGGATATTATTTTCTGCCGCACAGGTGAGGAGACTGCGATAAATATTGTCTGGGAGATCCGTATGCCGAGAATACTTGCTGTTATTATTCTGGGAGGTGCGCTTTCCGTGTCAGGCTTTTTGCTTCAGACCTTTTTTGGCAATCCGATCGCAGGTCCGTTTGTACTTGGCATTTCATCGGGAGCAAAGCTGATCGTTTCTTTCGTCATGATCTACCTTCTGGAAAAATCTATGGTAGCAGGCTCCGGCGTGCTGATCCTTGCAGCTTTTGCAGGCTCCATGATCTCTATGGGGTTTGTCCTTTTGATCTCAAAGCAGGTAAAAAGCATGTCAATACTTGTGATCAGCGGGATCATGATAGGCTATATCTGTTCTGCAGTGACAGATTTTGTGATCACCTTTGCAGATGACAGCAATATCGTAAATCTGCATAACTGGTCTATGGGCAGCTTTTCCGGAATGTCCTGGGAAAATGTGAAAATCATGTCTGTTGTGATCCTTGTGACACTTGTGCTCACCTTTTTAATGTCCAAGCCGATCAGCGCCTATCAGCTGGGTGAAGCGTATGCGCAGAATATGGGAGTGAATATCCGGCTGTTCCGTATTGCGCTGATCCTGCTTTCGAGTATCTTATCCGCATGTGTGACAGCCTTTGCGGGCCCGATTTCATTTGTGGGGATCGCTGTACCGCATCTGGCAAAAAACCTCCTTGCGACATCGAAGCCGATCCTGGTGATCCCGGCCTGTTTTCTGGGCGGGGCAGTGTTTTGCCTGGGCTGCGACCTGATCGCAAGGACGGTATTTGCGCCGACTGAGCTCAGTATCAGCTCTGTGACGGCAGTATTCGGGGCTCCCGTTGTAATTTATATTATGATCCGCAGACAGAGGCAGGTGTGAGCATGAACGATTATTTCGTATATACAGATAAAATGACGGTAGGATATGACGGAAAACCGCTGATCCGGGATATTGAGATCCGTTTAAAGCGCGGCCAGATCCTGACACTGATCGGGCCAAATGGAGCAGGCAAGTCAACCATATTAAAAAGTATCACCAAGCAGCTTTCCCTCATCGGGGGAGCAGTTTACCTGGATCGTGAGCTGATGCATCACATGTCAGGAAAAGAGGTGGCAAAAAAGCTGGCTGTTGTAATGACGGGACGGATGCACACAGAGCTTATGACGTGTGAGGATATTGTTTCGACAGGACGCTATCCCTATACGGGAAGGCTGGGCATCTTAAGCGATACAGACCGGCAGAAGGTGTACAGCGCAATGGAGCTGGTGCATGCCCTGGAGCTGAAGGATAAAGATTTTACAGCGATCAGTGACGGACAGCGCCAGCGGGTGCTCCTTGCAAGGGCGATCTGCCAGGAGCCGGAGGTGATCGTTTTGGATGAGCCAACGTCTTTTCTGGATATCCGTCATAAGCTGGAGCTGCTTGGCATTCTGAAAAATATGGTGCTGGAAAAGAATCTGGCAGTGATCATGTCTTTGCATGAGCTTGATCTGGCGCAGAAGATTTCAGATATCGTAGTCTGCGTACACGGAGATACGATCGAGCGGTTTGGGACACCGGAAGAGATTTTTACAAACGAATATATACATACGCTCTATGGCATGACAAGCGGAAGCTATAACGCTGATTTTGGCTGCCTGGAGATGGCGCGCCCACAGGGAGAGCCTCAGATTTTTGTCATCGGAGGAAACGGGAGAGGAATACCGGTATACCGGAAGCTCCAAAGGCAGGGGATCCCCTTTGCTGCAGGTGTTCTGCATGAAAATGATGTAGACTATGCAGTGGCGAAATTTCTGGCATGCCGTGTCATAACAGAACAGTCATTTGAGCCGATAGGAGAGGATGCGCTGCAGGAAGCCAAAAAAGTGCTTGCACAGTGTCAGAAGGTTGTCTGTTGTGTGAAAACATTCGCAGCAATGAACAAAAAAAATGAAGAGCTTCTGGAGGAAGCGCAGAAGCGGGGGTTGGAAGTTTTTTTTACATAAATTTTTCGAAAAATGCACAAAAAAACTACCACTTTTTAAAAATATAGTGTATACTTTAGCTATAAACACTTTTGTACAGGGAGGAAGTATTTATGGCTAAAGAGATGATTGCAATGCTTCTTGCCGGCGGACAGGGCTCACGTCTGTATGCTCTGACCCGGAAGCTTGCAAAACCTGCAGTTCCATTTGGCGGGAAATACCGTATTATTGATTTTCCGCTTTCCAACTGCGTGAATTCCGGCATCGATACCGTAGGGATCCTCACACAGTATCAGCCGTTTGTGCTGAATGAATATATCGGAAACGGACAGCCGTGGGATCTGGACCGTCTCCATGGAGGTGTTCATGTCCTGCCGCCGTATCAGCAGGCCTCTGGCTCTGACTGGTATAAGGGAACAGCAAACGCGATCTATCAGAACCTCGCATTTATTGAGCGCTATGATCCGGAATATGTCATTATTCTTTCCGGTGACCAGATCTGCAAACAGGATTACAGTGACTTCCTCAAGTTCCATAAGGAAAAGGGGGCAGAGTTCAGTGTAGCTGTTATGGAGGTGCCGTGGTCAGAGGCGTCACGTTTCGGACTGATGGTTGCTGATGAGAATGATAAGATCACCGAGTTCCAGGAAAAGCCAAAGACGCCGAAGTCGAATCTGGCATCCATGGGTATTTATATTTTTAATTGGGATATCCTGAAGAAGTACCTGACAGAGGACGAGGCAGATCCGGATTCAGAAAATGATTTTGGAAACAATATCATTCCGAATCTGCTGCGCGATGGGCGCAAGATGTATGCGTACCATTTCAGCGGTTACTGGAAGGATGTAGGGACGATCTCTTCGCTCTGGGAGGCAAACATGGAGGTTCTTGATCCGGAGCACAGCGGTATTGATCTCTTTGATGAGGACTGGAAGATCTACAGCCGAAACAGCGGAATGCCGGGGCATAAGATCAGTGCAGGGGCTATCGTTGAAAATTCTATGATCACAGATGGCTGCCGCATCAAGGGAACGGTGAAGCATTCGATCCTTTTCTCCGGTGTTACAGTGGAGGAAGGTGCAGTGATCGAGGATGCAGTGGTGATGGGCGGCACAGTGATCAAGGCGGGCGCCGTTGTAAAGCACTGTATTATCGCGGAGAAGGTCACGATCGGAGAAAATGCCGTTGTCGGTGCGATGCCGGAGGGTGATGAAAATGGTGTTGCGACAGTAGGGCCGGGTGTTGTGATCGGCGATAATGCAACGATCGGACCGAATGCAATGGTAGAGAAAAATGTAGAAGGTGGTGGCGAACAATGGTAAATGCGAAGACGAGTGCACTCGGTATAATTTTCCCGAATAATTATGATCCGCTTGTCCCGGAGCTGGTCAATGTGCGTCTGATGGCTTCTATACCTTTTGCGAGCCGTTACCGCATGATAGACTTTATTCTTTCAAGTATGTCAAACTGTGATATAGATAATATCTCCGTAATGGTAAACAGCAACTATCACTCCCTGATGGATCATCTTGGCTCCGGACGTGAATGGGATCTTGTGCGCAAGAACGGAGGATTGAATATTTTCCCGCCATACTCGGAGAAGGAGTCGACACGCTATACAGGACGCATCAGCGCGCTGGCAAGTCTGCTTGAGTTTTTGCGTGAACAAAAGGAGCAGTACGTGGTCATGGCTGATACGAGCATTGCGCTGAATTTTGATTTTAAGGATATGATCCGTAATCATATCGAGACAGGCGCGGATGTGAGTATTGCCTATAATGAGCAGGAGCTTCCGGAAAGCTTTCTGCGTACCTCTGATAACAGCAAGGCTTTGTATTATACATATAATATTGAAGATGGAAGGATCACAAAAATTTATGTGAATCCGAAAACACGCGGAGTACAGAACTTTTCCATGGGTATTTACCTGATCGACAGGGAGCTGCTGATCGATATGGTCAATACGGCATTTGTGCGCGGCCAGGAACATTTTAACCGCGATGTTCTTCTGACTCAGCTCAACAAGCTTAATGTCCAGGCATATAAATACGACGGATACGTAGCGCGCATCACAGGCCTTAAGAGCTATTTTGATGAGAACATGAAGCTGCTGGATGACTACAATCTGGATGCGCTTTTCTCAGGCCCAAGAATCTACACAAAGATCCGTGATGATAATCCGACGAGATATATTAATGGCTGCAGTGCAAAAAATGTCATGATAGCAGACGGCTGTGTGATCGAGGGCGAGGTTGAGGACAGTATTTTATTCCGTGGCGTCAAGGTAGCGAAGGGCGCTAAGGTAAAGAACTGTATTTTGATGCAGGATACTGTGGTAGAGGCTGGCAGCAATATCGAATATCTGATCACAGACAAGAACGTAACAGTGACAGCAGGAAAAGAAATGAAAGGAACAGATACGTTCCCGGTATATATTGCAAAATATCATACAGTATAAGATGACCGCTGTTTGGGCTTTCCATTAAGGAGACTGATCCAAATGCGTATTGAGGCACAGGAATCCGATTCCCGTGTCTCTTTGCGTCAGAAGAAAAATTTTGAGTGAGCTGCTTCTTATGCACATGCAGCACAATAAAAAACAAAGGAGAACGAGATGGACAGATCGGATAAAAGATATACGGCCTATATCAGGATACTGGAGGAAGAGCTGGTGCCTGCTATGGGATGCACCGAGCCGATCGCGCTTGCCTATGCTGCAGCGAAGGCCCGGGAGACGCTTGGAGCGATACCGGACTGCGTGCATATTGGGGTGAGCGGGAGCATTATTAAAAATGTAAAAAGTGTGATCGTGCCGCATACGAATCATTTAAAGGGGATCCCGGCAGCGGCAGCGGCCGGGATCATCGCAGGAAAAGCAGAAAATGAGCTGGAGGTCATTGCGCACGTAACGCCGGAGCAGACGCAGCAGATTGATGCGTTTTTAAAAAACACCAAAATAGAGGTAGAGCATATTGATCACGGTATTATTTTCGATATTATTGTAACAGTAAGCAGAGGCGATTCTTACGCAGTCGTGCGGATCGCCAACTATCATACCAATATCGTCCTGATAGAGAAAGATCATAAAACGCTTTTTGAGCGGCCTGTGCAGGCAGAGCGGGAAGAGGGGCTGACCGATCGCTCCCTGCTTGATGTGGAGGGGATCTGGGATTTTATTCGTTCTGTAGACACACAGGAAATACGGGAAGTGCTGCAGCGGCAGATTGACTATAATACAGCGATTGCAGATGAGGGACTGCGCGGTGATTATGGGGCAAATATAGGAAGCGTGCTCCTTGATACGTATGGGAGTGATGTGCGCAACCGTGCGAAGGCAAGGGCAGCGGCGGGATCTGATGCGAGGATGAATGGCTGTGAGCTTCCGGTGATCATTAACGCAGGAAGCGGGAATCAGGGTATTACCTGTTCCGTGCCGGTACTGGAATATGCAAAAGAACTGCAGGCAGATGAGGATACAACCCTCCGGGCACTGGCCCTGTCAAATCTTATTGCGATCCATGAGAAAACAGGGATCGGACGTCTGTCGGCATATTGCGGAGCAGTCAGTGCAGGCGCAGCGGCAGGAGCCGGGATCGCATATCTGTGCGGCGGAGGCTACGAGGAAGTAGTACATACGGTTGTAAATGCGCTCGCTATTGTCTCAGGTATTGTATGCGACGGAGCAAAGGCTTCCTGTGCGGCGAAGATTGCTTCCTCCGTGGATGCCGGAATATTAGGATACAATATGTATTTAAGAGGACAGCAGTTTTACAGCGGAGACGGGATCGTGACAAAGGGGATTGAGCAGACGATCAGCAATGTAGGCCGCCTTGGAAAAGAAGGAATGCGCGAGACAAACCGCGAGATCATAAAAATGATGACAGAAGAATGATGACGGCAGAATGAAAAAGCAGATAAAAGAGCTCCCTGCAATGGATGATCAGATGATCCATATGCAGGGAGCTCGTCGCTTTTTGATATCACGATTAAAAATTTATGAATATCTATTCCGGACACCTAATTCAAACTGTCTGGTACTCTGGCAACAGCTGCTGCCAAGGGAATGCAGCCGCATATCCTTTTGGACAGTTCCGGAGAGGGGACCATCTGCAGGATGGTACATGCGGAATACGGAAACCGTTTTTCTTTTCAGATACTCCAGACCGTACTCGATGGCGCTGCAGACTTTGACGTATCCATACAAAAGAAAGCTGCCGATTCTGTGAAGCCATCCTGTCCGGTAATCGGTGCGGGAACGGAAATATCCGGCCGCAACGAAAACAATGAGGAGGACGCCTGTGAGAATAAAGATATGAAGTAACAGTTTTAACATAATCTCCGACCTCCTTTAACTGTGATATGTATTTTAGGTTATTTTCATAATAGCTCTGATTTTAATGAATGTCAAGAAAATAATTCTGAAATTTATATAATATTAAAAAATAAAACAGAAATAATAGAGAATAGAAACAAATAAACTGTCTATAATTGCCAGAAAATTGAAAAAAATTTGATGATTTTTGGAGAGACAGGCGTTATAATGAAGAAAGAAAAAAGTTAAAGGAGAGGTTTGTCATGAAACAGGATATGATTGTTATTTTGGATCTGGGCAGTACCGAAAATACCGTGGCTGCACGTGCAGTGCGCGAGCTCGGCGTATACAGTGAGATCCATCCGCATGATATTACAGCAGAGGAACTGAAAGCGCTTGATAATGTAAAAGGAATCATTTTAAACGGCGGAGAAAACCGCATGGTAGACGGTGCAGCAGTAGAAGTAAGACCGGAGCTGTATGATCTCGGTTATCCGATGATTTCAGTAGATTACCCGTCATCCAGATGTGAAAAACAGTACGATAAGCTCCCGGATCAGGAGACGCTCAAAAAATTTGTTTTTGACGAATGTAAGGCAGAAGCAAACTGGAACATGAAGAATTTCATTGCAGACCAGGTAGAACTGATCCGTAAGCAGGTTGGTGATAAAAAGGTGCTGCTCGCTTTGTCCGGCGGCGTGGATTCTTCCGTTGTAGCAGCTATGCTGATCAAGGCGATCGGATCCCAGCTTGTCTGTGTCCATGTCAACCATGGTCTGATGCGTAAAAATGAGTCAGAAAGTGTGGTACAGGTATTCCGTGATCAGCTTCATGCAAATCTTGTTTACGTGGATGCAACAGAGCGTTTTCTTGGCAAGCTCGAAAACGTGGCAGATCCGGAGCAGAAGAGAAAGATTATTGGCAGTGAATTTATCCGGGTGTTTGAAGAAGAGGCAAGAAAGCTTGAGGGAATTGATTTCCTTGGACAGGGAACCATTTATCCGGATATTATTGAGAGCGGTACAAAGACGGCAAAAATGGTAAAATCTCATCATAACGTAGGCGGACTTCCAGAAGATCTGCAGTTTGATCTTGTTGAGCCGCTGAAGCAGCTGTTTAAAGATGAGGTGCGTGCCTGCGGCGTAGAGCTTGGACTTCCACATGATATGGTATACCGTCAGCCGTTCCCGGGACCGGGACTCGGAGTGCGCTGCCTTGGAGCGATCACAAGAGATCGGCTTGAGGCAGTACGTGAATCTGACGCAATCCTGCGCGAGGAGTTTGCAAAAGCCGGCCTGGATAAGAAGGTATGGCAGTATTTTACAATCGTTCCGGACTTTAAGTCAGTTGGCGTAAAGGATAATGCGCGCTGCTATGAGTATCCGGTCATCATCCGCGCGGTCAATACGATTGACGCAATGACAGCTTCGATCGAACAGATCGAATGGCCAGTGCTTCTGAAGATCACGGACCGTATCCTGAAAGAAGTAAAGAATGTCAACCGGGTGTGCTACGACATGAGCCCGAAGCCATGCGCGACAATCGAGTGGGAATAAGGTGGAGCATCGTAAAAATCCAGTGTTTATGCGGGTTTGCGGCACTTTAAAAAGTCTTTTGATAACAAATTGATAACAGTTGCATAAGAGCCATTATTCTTGTAATCCAGTGGTTTTATGGTTAGAGAATGATTGACAGGCGGTTGTGTAACAAATAAATCCATATTATAAACTAAGCCCTTAGCTGTGGGTATGAAACTCATGGCTAAGGGCTTTTTGTCGTTATTTTTTGGAGGTGCTTTTCTTTTTCTTTGGCGTAGGAAGTTCATCGTACATAGAAAGAAACAGATTGCAGAGAAACTCTTTGTTGTCAACATCATCAACTAAGAGCATTTCTTTTGCTCCGTCATAGGGTAATTCGTAAGCTGCTGTTGGCATAAGTGAGATTGCAGAGGGCACTGGTTTTACAAGTAAGCGGTCATCGTAGATACCGCCAACGATTTTATCACGGAAATAGAGTATATATTCTCCCATCATTGCACGATAGGAAATACCGTCTAAATCTGATAATTGTTCTAATACAAAAGTCAAATAATCTTTACTTGAAGCCATAACACACCTACTTTCAATCGTCATTTTTGAGTTGCTCTTTGAACATTTCCACTAAAGCGTCACTAAGTTCCTGTGATGGCACTTTCGCCCACACTTGAGTGGTATCGAACTTTGGATAGTGGTAACGCCAGTTATCGTATTCTTCTTTACTGATTTCTTCGGAAGATAACTTGTCCGCCTGTTCTTTCCAAGCATAGAGCATTTTTAGTAGTTCGTGAGCGTCTTTTCCTTTGTTCTTGCTGACTTTCAGACAGACTTCTCCGTCTGCTTCGCTGATAGTCAGACCATATAAATCTTCAAGGGTAAACAAAGTGTGCATCAGTCCGATATAGCTGTCAATGTCGGGTACATCGAGGGCATGAGGGGAAACATCAAGTGCCTGTGCCAATGAAGCAGTAAGTTCTGCTTTCGGTTTTCTTGTTCCTGTTTCATATTGTGCTAAACGCACATCGGCACTTCGTTCAGGAAAGCCGACAATCGTACCAAGATATTTTTGTGTCATTCCACGCAGAATGCGGAAAAAATGTATTCTCTCTCCAATCGCCATAATCATCGCTCCTTGTATATGTAGTGTAATTAGTATAGCAGATATGTTTAGGCGAAGTCAAGATAATACAAAACAAAAAAGCTTAATATTTTTCCTGAAACCACTTGACACAAACAAATATGCTTAGTATAATGAAAATAAAGTTAAACAAAAAAGCTTAGAAAAACTGAATGACCGTCCGAAAAGCATAAACTGCCAAGACCTTGCCGGAAGGCAAGCGAGCACCTGACATACCACGGTATATCGGGACAGCACAGCACCGAAAAGGGGATGCCTGCTGGAACTTTACTCGGATAGAACGGCAGCCAAACAAAACTTTAATGAAAGGACTGATGATATGGAAAACAAATTTATTCGTGCCGAAGAAGTGGCACAGGAACTAAGCGTATCAAAGCCTTATGCTTATAAGTTAATCCGGCAGTTGAATGAGGAATTGAAAGCGAAAGGTTTTATTACGATTACAGGGCGTGTGAACCGCCAGTATTTTTATGAAAGGCTCTACGGAGCAGGAAAGGAGGAAAAGTAATGCCGGTATTTAAGAATGAGGACAATGGAACATGGTATGTGATGGCAAGGTATGTGAACTGGAAAGGCGAGCGTAAGCAGAAATGCAAACGTGGTTTTGCCACCAAGAAAGAAGCTCAGGAATGGGAGCGGATGTTCCAGTTGCAGAATGCGTCTGACCTTGATATGAGCTTTGAAGCTTTTACTGAATTGTATATCCGGGATGTGAAAACCCGTCTGAAGGAGAACACATGGCTGACAAAGGAGCATATCATCCGCACAAAGATACTTCCGTATTTTGGCAAGTTAAGAATCAGCGAGATTTCCACAAAGGAGATTATCACATGGCAGAATGAACTGCTTGCCTATCGGGATGAGAAGAAAAAGCCATACTCACAGACCTATCTAAAAACACTGCACAATCAACTGTCAGCCATATTTAATCATGCGGTACGTTATTATGAGTTGCGTTCCAATCCTGCCGCAAAGGTGGGAAATATGGGAAGTGAAGAACACAAGGAAATGCTGTTCTGGACAAAAGAAGAATACAAGAAGTTCTCTTTTGAGATGATGGACAAGCCAGTTTCATTCTATGCCTTTGAAATGCTTTACTGGTGCGGTATCCGAGAAGGGGAATTGCTTGCACTGACCGCAGCGGATTTCGATTTTGAGAAAGAAACGGTCAGAATCAACAAATCTTATCAGCGGCTACACGGAGAAGATGTGATTACCACACCGAAAACAAAGAAAAGTAACCGCATGATCAAAATGCCGAAGTTCCTTTGCGAAGAAATGCAGGAGTATTTGAAAATGCTCTACGGATTGAAGAAGAAAGACCGCATTTTTACAGTTACCAAAAGTTATCTTCATCACGAGATGGACAGGGGGTCAGAAGCCGCAGGTGTAAAGCGTATCCGCATTCACGATCTCAGGCACAGTCACATCAGTCTGCTCATTGATATGGGATTTTCGGCGGTGGCGATTGCAGACCGTGTGGGGCATGAAAGCATTGACATCACTTACCAGTACGCTCATCTGTTCCCGTCAAAACAGACGGAAATGGCAGATAGATTAGATGATTTAGGGAAAGGAGAGATTGCAAATGTCAGCTAAGAACAGGGATAACAAAAACCGATGGAGAAACATCACAGTAGGATTTCGGGTATCGCCCGAAGAAAATGAACGCATCAACAAGGCGGTTGCCTTATCGGGGCTGCCCAAACAGGAATACTGTTACCGCCGCTGTCTGAATCAGGATGTGGTGGTACAGGGAAATCCGAGAGTGTATAAGGCACTCAAACTGGAACTTGCCGCTGTCCTTACAGAGTTAAAGCGGATTGAAGCAGGGAACAGCGTGGATGAGGAACTGTTGAATGTAATTGAACTAATCGCCATTATTCTTGGCGGTCTGAAAGGAGAGGATGAGAATGGAGAATAAAAAAGAAAAGACTGCCCTTAACCCATCTGTTGCCGCAGATGGAAGGCAGCCAATTCATAAAAACGCTGAAAATAGTATATCCGAGTATGAGGAAAATATCAAGAGTTTTGAGGAAATGCAGAGAGAAATGCAGTTGAGTTTAGACCCCTCCTATCTCAAAACAGTTTCCATGAATGAATTGTTTGACACCCAGTACCAGAGCAAGCCGCCGTTAATCGACGGTTTGCTCTACCCCGGCACTTATATTTTTGCAGGTTCTCCCAAACTGGGAAAGAGTTTTCTGATGGCACAGCTTGCCTATCATGTCAGCACAGGCACACCGCTTTGGAATTATACTACCCGAAAAGGAACGGTACTGTATCTCGCCCTTGAGGATGATTATCGCCGTTTACAGGAGCGTCTGTATCGGATGTTTGGGACAGAGAGTGCAGAGAACCTATACTTCGCTGTTTCTGCCAGCCAGCTTGGGAAAGGGTTGGATGAACAGCTTGTAAGGTTTGTAGCGGAACACGCAGACACAAGGCTGATTATCATTGATACGCTCCAAAAGGTACGGGAAGTCGGTGGAGATAATTACAGCTATGCAAACGATTATCAGATTATGGCAAGGCTGAAAAGTTTTGCAGACGCCCACGGTCTTTGTATCCTGCTCGTACACCACACAAGGAAACAGACGGCGGATGATAAGTTTGATATGATTTCGGGAACAAGCGGACTGCTCGGTGCAGCGGATGGGGCGTTTCTCCTTCAGAAAGAAAAACGGACAGGCAATGCCGCAACTTTGGAAGTATCGGGCAGAGATCAGCAAGACCAAAAGCTATACCTTATCCGCAACACAGAAACGTTATTGTGGGAACTGCAAAGGGCAGAAACTGAACTGTGGAAGGAACCGCCAGAGCCTTTACTGGATGAGATTGACGAACTTGTTATGAAGGATAAATTCTTTTGGGAAGGCTCAGCAACGGAACTGGTTTCGCTGATAAAGGTAGAAATTCAGCCCCATGTTATTACAAGAAAACTGAATGTTCTTTCAGGGCGATTGTATGCAGAGTATGGCATTTATTATAAGAGCAACCGCACTCACGATGGAAGAAAAATACGGTTTTGGAAAGGCGATACGGAAACAGCGTGACAGTTGGGGACGGTTGTGACGGTATTTTTGACAGCGAGTGCAGTATCGAAATAACTGTCACAACTGTCACATACCGTCACGGAGAGGATGGGATACGATGAGAAATGTGCAAATATCACAGGAATTATTTATGCAGTTGCTTCGCTTTCACTTGATGGAAGATGAAAGCTGCGAGGAAGAAATCAAGAAGGAATTGGAGAAAAAGTTGGACAGGATGGTCATGCGTGACCTGTTTGGAAAATCAAAAACTGCACCGACAGAGGAAGAACGGGAACAGGCAAGAAAAGAATATCTGGACAGGCGGGGAGTGCAGGACAGTTTCCGATGGTAGTTTTCCTTGATGATAATGGACAGGGGCGTGTCACGCTCCTGTGGACAGCAGACAAAGAGAAAGGTGTGATTGGATGATCATTCAGCCGGAGTGGGGAACTCGGAATGTAAATAAATATTTTTATGAAAGTGAAACCCGGAGGATTGCTGATCTTAATGAAATCTTTGGAGAGGTAGAGCTAACGATTGATGAAGAAAGGACATTGATATGGCTTGCCGGATGGGATGAATATACGATAGAAAATGTGCTATCGGCTATCCGAAAAGCTATGGCGGCAGAAGCAAAGAGGCTGGAAGCCGCCCGTCCGTAGGACGGAAAAAGCCTCCGGCAGGACGCAATGGCAACTTTTGATGGACGGAACGGCTGTCAAAAGTGCTTTTGCGTTACTTTCGACGAAAGTAACAAAGCTATGTGCCGTAGCCGGCACTGATTACCCCTAAACAGGGAGAAAGGATAAAGCTTGGAGAGAACGATTAGCGGTATGATGGGAAAGGGTTCTATCAATCATAACACAAGAGCCTTTAGTGCAAAAAATGTGGATACAGAACGTAGTATTTACAATGTGGAGTTTTGTCATGCAGAGATTGAAGAAGTCTATCATGAATTATTTGATGAAGCTCTGGAACGGTATAATGCGAAACAGAAACGAAATGACAGAAAAATTGATAATTACTATGAAAAAATCCGGCAGGGCAAGCAGGAAAAGCTATTCCATGAAGCAGTTTTTCAAATTGGAAACAAGGACGATATGAATGCCAAAAGTGGCGAAGGGCAACTTGCAAAGGAAATTCTGATTGAATTTATGAAAGATTTTCAGAAACGGAATCCATATCTTCATGTATTTTCTGCTCATCTGCATATGGATGAGGAAACGCCACATGTCCATGTAGATTTTGTTCCGGTTATTTGTAACAGCAAGCGTGGTCTTGATACCAGAGTTACCTTAAAGGGAGCATTGGGAGAACAGGGCTTTAAGGGCGGCACGAGGGGAGCAACGGAATGGAATCAGTGGATAGAATCAGAAAAGCAGGAAATTGCCCAGATTATGGGGCGGTATGGAATTGAATGGAAGCAGCTTGGAACGCATAATAAACACTTGTCGGTACTTGATTTTGAGAAACAGGAACGGGCAAAGGAAGTAGCGGAGTTGGAACAGGTAATTTCTGATAGTAAGGAAGAACTGAATCATATTCTTGAACAGCAGGCTGTGGTGGGACAGGAAACGGAACAGATCCAACAGGAGAGCAAAGCAATCCGGCAGGAGATATCCGAACTTTCAGAAGCAAGCGATTTATTGAAAGAGCAGACTGCAACGCTGGCGGAGGATAAGGAAAAGCTGTTATCTGATAATGAGAAGCTGGAAAAGCGACAGAAAAAATTAGAAACAGAGATTGAGAAGATGGTACAGTCTAAGGCGACAATGGAAAGGAATATTTACGCTTATGATGAGGAAGAAAAGTGGCAGTTGGCAGAGCCGGGGGCACTGATGAGTGCGAAGGCATATAGAGATAAAAAGGCTTTGCCATTGGTAGAGAAACTGAAAGAAGTAATCAAGGCACTGACGATTAAATGTGTTCAGCTTACCGAACAGGGAAAGAAGTTGGCTGCTAAATCTGAACGGCAAGAAGAAAAAATTAGCCGTTTAACAAACAGAATTATGGAGCAAGAGAAGGCGATTGATAAATTGCAGGAAAAAACGGCAGATTTTGGACGACTGGAGCATTGTTTGGGAAAAGAACAGGTGCAGTCGATTATAGAGCGATCTAAAGCTTTAGAACAGGAAGAAAAGGCAACTAAACACCCGAAAAGAACATTTGAAATGGACAGATAGAAGCAGTGTACCGAGAGAAAATTAGAATGACAGTAAAGTGGGCATGGCAGAGGCTGTGTCCACTGTTTTCTTAGAGTATAATTATCATTGGCAAAAATAAAGGGAAGAGATCGAAACCTCTTCCCAATCATACAGATTTATCTTATTGTTTAATTGCTGAGAAAAAACATAAGGAGTCTGTATGATGAGTTCAAT